>NZ_JAWQJT010000001.1:0-1488607 GCF_033441515.1 Amycolatopsis solani | reverse complement strand
GTCCCGTCGACCATCAGGAGCTTCGGCGGGACACCCTTGAGCGCGGCCTTGACGTAGGCGCCCTGCCCCTCGCCCGCGGCGAAGTTGTCCGTGGCGAAGGTGGCGTCGACGGCGTCGGCCGGTTCGGTGGCGGTGTCGAGGGCGATCACCAGGACGCCGGCGTCGCGCGCGTCCTTGATCGCCTTGAGCACGCCGGTGGACGAGCTGGGCGTGATGAGAATGGTGTTCGCGCCCTGCTGCCGGAGGTTCTCGATGGCGCGGACCTGGCCGTCGTTGTCACCGTCGAACTGGCCGGCGAGCGCGCTGAAGTCCGCGCCGTTGGCCTGCGCGGCCGCTCTCGCGGCGTTGCGCAGTTCGACGAAGTAGGGGTTGGTGTCGGTCTTGGTGACCAGGCCGACCTTGGCTTTGCCACTCCCGCCGGTGTTGGTGTTGCCGCCCCAGTGGCGTTCGACCGTGCACCCGGTCGACGCGGCGAGGACGGCGGCCAGCACGACGGCGGTGAGACTTCGCTGTCTCATGGGTTCCCACCCTTTGTTCGTGTCGAAGCTTGCCGATGGACGGGAAGGTAGACAGACTGCTGCGTGCACGCAAGCGTTTGCGCAAACGCTTGCCGGAAAGGATTGGCATGCCCCAGCCGAGGTCGTCGCGGCCGACCCAGCGCGACATCGCCGAGCTCGCCGGCGTTTCGATCACCACGGTCTCCCACGTGGTGAACGGGACGCGGGCGGTCGCCGAGGACACCAAGGCGGCCGTGCTGCGGGCGATCGAGACGACCGGCTACACCGGTGACGCGATCGCGCGTTCGCTGGTCACCGGCGGTACGCGGTCGATCGGGATGGCGATCTCGCTGGTCGCCAACCCGTACTTCGCGACGCTGATGCAGGCGATCGAGCGGGAGGCGTCGACGCACGGGTACACCGTCCTGCTGGCCGACACGCACGACACGGCGGGCACGGAGCGTGACACCGTGAGAGCCCTGCGCTCCCGCCGGGTCGACGGCCTGCTCATCACCCCGGCGCCCGGCGACGGGCCGGTGATCGGCGAGCTCGTGTCGCTGGACGTGCCGACGGTGCTCATCGACCGGCTGGCCACCCGCACCGACGTCGACCAGGTGGGTTCGGAGAACATCCAGGCGACGTCGGCGCTGACCGCGCACCTGGCGACGCTGGGGCACCGGCGGATCGGGATGATCAGCGGCGCGCCCGGGCTGTCGACCAGCGAAGAGCGGGTACTGGGCTACCGGCTGGGGCTCGGCCGGTCCGGGCTGACGTGGTCGTCCGACCTCGTGGCCTGCGGGAACTCGTCGCGCGAAGGCGGCGCGCTGGCGTTGAGCACGCTGCTGGCGCTGCCCGAGCCGCCGACCGCGCTGGTCGTCGGGAACGACAGCATGATGGTCGGGGTGCTGCACGAGGCGCGGCAGCGCGGGCTGCGGATCGGGCGCGACCTGCCGGTCGTGGTGTACGACGACGTCGAGTGGGCGGACCTGGTCGACCCGCCGCTGACCACGATGGCGCAGCCGATCGAGGAGATCGGCCGCCAGGCGGTGCGGCTCCTGCTGGCCCGCATCAACGACCCGGCGCGCAAGGCCGAGACGGTCCGGCTGGCGCCCACTCTGCGTCACCGTGAGTCGTGCGGTTGCCCGCCGATTCACTCACATCAGTGATTCTGGAGTTTTGACGTCATCTTGCGGGCCGTCACCGGATACCTTTCGGCTGAGCGTCTGCGAGGGCTTATGACGGCACTTTCGCCAGAGCTCCGGTTGTGGGACCCCCCGGTCACCTACCGGATCGGCGTAGCGATGGGTGTGCACGCGAACCCCTACTCGGGTGAGCTGCTGCACTCCATCAGGGCGGCCGCGGCACACGCGGGGTGCGACGTCGTGCTGGCGGACACCGACGACACGGTCGGCGAAGAAGCCTCGCTGGTCCGCGCCCTGCGGGCCGACCTGGTGGACGGCGTGCTGCTGGTCCCGTCGGCGGGCGACGAAGCGGTGGTCAACGGGCTGGTCCGGATGGGCGTGCCGACGGTGCTCGTCGACCGGGTGGCCGCGCGCAACGACGTCGACCAGGTGGGCACGGAGAACGTGCACGCGGTGGCGTCGCTGGTCCGCCACCTGACGTCGGGACGGCACCGCAAGATCGGGCTGATCTCGGGCGACGACGGCCAAGAGGTCAGCCGCGAGCGCGTCCGCGGCTACCGCCTGGGCCTGGAGCAGTCGGGCCTGCGCTTCAACCGCGAGCTGGTCGAAAGCGGTTTGTCGACCTCCGGCGGCGCGGCCCGCGCGACCGCGAAGCTCCTGGACGGCTGGCCCTCCCCGACGGCACTGGTGGTGGCGGACGAGTCGATGCTGGTGGGCGTCCAGTACGAGGCCCACCGCCGCGGCATCCACATCGGCTCGGAGCTGGCGGTCGTGGGCTACGGCGACATGGACTGGGCCCGCCGCGTGAGCCCGGCGATGACCACGCTGGCCCAGCCGGTGCCCGACATGGGCCGGCGCGCGGTGCAGCTGCTGATGTCGAGGATGGCGGACCCGGACCGCCCCCCGGAGTCGGTCTGGCTGACCCCGAAGTTCCTGCACGGCGCTTCCTGCGGCTGCTGAGGTCGTGAGTGGCAAGTCGGGTTAGAACCCTACTTTTCACTCACGAGCGTTGCCGCGGCCTCCAGGAGCATCCAGCCGCCCACCTGGACCGACATGTCACGCTCCGGAGCGTCCGCGGGCAACGGCCAAGGCGCCGGACGGTCCCAGTACGCGCTGAACACCGGGCCGGGTGCCGCACCTGACCAGCAGGCCTCCGCCGAAGTCAGCACCAACGACCGCGCCACCGCGGCCTCCGGGCCTGGCAACGAGCGGGCCGCCAACGCCAAGTAGCGCGCCAGGATCGCCGCGAACAACCCGCCGTCGCCGCCGCCCTGGCCGCGGATCACGCCGCCGGGCGCGCAATGCTCGGCCACCGCGCGCACCGTCCGCGCCGCATTGTCCATTGAGGACAACTCCAGGCACGCACCCAGGTAGACCCCTTGGCAGTACGTGAAGATGTGCTTCACCAGCTCACCCGTGTCCGCCCGGATCCCGTCCCACACCAAGCCGGTCGCCGGATCGACCAAAGTGGACGAAAGCCAGTCGAGCATCGCCTGTGCGCGGGCGCGGTTCCCTGACCGCGCGTGGAAAATCGCCGCTGGACCGTTGGCCGGCGCGTTCTTGAAGTCGTCGCCGCGGCGCCACCAGATTCCGCCGCCCGCCGCGGACGTCCAGCCCGACAACAGTTGCGTGTCGATCGCCGCCAGCGCCGGGCCGACGTCGATACCGAGGGTCGAAACCCGTTGCAACGCAAGGCCGAGCCACGCGATGTCGTCGTAGTAGTCATTCGTCCAGCGGCCGAAGTTGCGCAGCCGCACCGACCGCACGAACGCGCGGATCGACGACAACCGCGCCGGCGTCGGCGCGCGTAGCTGGGCGTCGACCAGCGTGTCCAGCAGGTGCGCCTGCCACCAGTAGTTCCAGTGCCAGTGCAGCCGCTGCCCGGCCGAAGGGGGCCAGCCGCTGCGGCCGAGGACCGTGCCGGGCAGGGCCCAGACGCGCCGCAGGTGGCGAGAGGTCACCGCGTGCTCGGCGGCCGAAACGTCCATGTCGCAATCGTGCCTTGCCCATCGACATACCGCTCGGTATGTTGAGTGGCCATGACGACCGCTCACGTCACCTGCCCCCTGTGCGAGGCCACCTGCGGCCTCGACGTCACGCTCGACGAGAACCGCCAGGTCACGCGCGTGCAGGGCGATGACCTGGACGTCTTCTCGAAGGGCTACCTCTGCCCCAAGGGCGCGTCGCTCGGCGCGCTGCACCACGACCCCGACCGGCTGACCGCGCCGCTGCTCAAGCGCGACGGCGAGTTCGTCGAGGTCAGCTGGCAGGAGGCCTACGACGAGATCGCCCGGCGGCTCCCGCCGATCATCGAGGAGCACGGCCGGGACGCCGTCGCGGTGTACGCGGGCAACCCCGGCGTGCACAACGTCGCGCTGACGCTCTACGGCCGCGTGCTCTACAAAGCGTTGGGCACGAAGAACTTCTACAGCGCGACCTCCGTCGACCAGCTGCCGAAGCACTACTCGTCCGGCACGATGTTCGGCGACCCGCTCGCCATCCCGGTGCCCGATCTCGACCGGACGAAGCACCTGCTCGTCCTCGGCGCCAACCCGCTCGTCTCGAACGGCAGCCTGATGACCGCGCCGGACATCCGCGGGCGGCTGCGCGGGATCCGGGCGCGCGGCGGCAAGATCGTCGTCGTCGACCCGCGGCTCACGCGCACCGCGAAGTTCGCCGACGAGCACCACGCCATCCGGCCCGGCGCCGACGCGCTGCTGCTGTTCGCGCTGGTCAACGTCCTGTTCGCGGAGAACCGCGTCGAACCGGGACGCCTGAACGACCACCTCAACGGCCTCGACGACGTCCGCGAGCTGGCCCGGCCGTTCACCCCCGAAGCCGTCGCGCCGCGCACCGGGATCGACGCCGCCGAGATCCGCCGCATGGCGCTCGAGCTGGCCGACGCCGAAAACGCCGTGGTCTACGGCCGGATCGGGACCACGACGCAGACGTTCGGCACCATCGCGAGCTGGCTGGTCGACGTCCTCAACGTGCTCACCGGCAACCTCGACGAGCCGGGCGGCGCGATGTTCCCGCTGGCCGCCTGCCAGCCGACCGGGAACCGGCGGCCGTTCGCGGTCGGGCGCTGGCGCAGCCGCGTGCGCGGGTACCCCGAGGTCGTCGGCGAACTGCCGGTCGCGACGCTCGCCGACGAGATCGAAACGCCGGGCGAGGGCCAGGTCCGCGCGCTGATCACGGTCAGCGGCAACCCGTGCCTGAGCACGCCGAACGCCGGCCGGCTCGCGAGCGCGCTCGAGAGCCTCGACTTCATGATCTCCGTCGACGTCTACCTCAACGAGACCTCGCGCCAGGCCGACGTCGTGCTGCCCGGCCCGTCGCCGCTCGAACGCCCGCACTTCGACCTGGCCTTCTACCAGCTGTCGGTGCGAAACATCGCCAACTGGACTCCGGCGACGCTGCCGTCGGCGCTGCCCCAGGAGTGGGAGACGATGCTGCGGCTCACCGGCATCGTCACCGGTCAGGGCCCCGAGGCGGACGTCGCCGCGCTCGACGACTTCGTCGCCGCCGACGTCGCCCGCCGCGCCAAGCTCGACGTCACCCACGACCGCACCGGGCCCGCCCGGCTGGTCGACCTGATGCTGCGCGCGGGGCCGTACGACGTCACGCTGGCCGACCTCGAAGCGGCGCCGCACGGCATGGACTTCGGGCCGCTGAAGCCGCGGATCCCGGAGGTGCTGTGCACGGCGTCCGGCCGGATCGAATTGGCGCCGGAACCGGTCGTCAAGGACGTCCCGCGACTGCGTGACGAGCTGGCGAAGCCGGTGGACGACGGCCTCGTGCTGATCGGGCGGCGGCACCTGAGCTCGAACAACTCCTGGATGCACAACCTGGCCCCGCTGGTCCGCGGCGGCAACCGCTGCACGGTGCAGGTCCACCCCGCCGACGCGGCGCGCCTGGGCCTCACCGACGGCGGCCTCGCTTCCGTGACGTCCCGCGCGGGCAAGCTCGAGGTACCGGTGGAGGTCACGGACGAGGTCCGCCCGGGCGTGATCAGCATCCCGCACGGCTGGGGCCACGACGTCGACGGCGCGCGGACCCGCGTGGCCCGCGCGAACCCCGGCGTCAACTCCAACCTGGTCGCCGACGAAACGCTGCTCGACGTGCCGTCGGGGACGTCGGTGCTGAACGGCATCCCGGTGGAGGTCGCGCCGGCGTAGCTACCAGGCCGTGGTCAGGTCGGCGTGCTGCCGGATCCAGGCGTGCATGACGATCCCGGCCGCGACGCCCGCGTTGATCGAGCGGGTGGTGCCGAACTGGGCGATCGACACGACCAGTGCCGCGGCGTCCTGCGCCGGCTCGGACAGCCCGGGGCCCTCCTGCCCGAAGAGGAGCACGCAGTCGCGCGGGATGTCGGCCGTCTCGACCGGTTGCGATCCCGGCGTGTTGTCGACCGCGACGACGGCGAGCCCGCGCTCGGCGGCGTACGTCACCAGCCCGGAGACGTCGTCGTGGTGGCGGAGGTGCTGGTAGCGGTCGGTCACCATCGCGCCGCGCCGGTTCCAGCGGCGCCGGCCGACGACGTGCACCTCGGCCGCGGCGAACGCGTTGGCCGTGCGCACCACGGTGCCGATGTTGTGGTCGTGCTGGAAGTTCTCGATGGCGACGTGGAAGGGGTGCCGCCGGCGGTCCACATCGGACACGATGGCTTCGCGGCGCCAGTACCGGTAGGCGTCGACGACGTTGCGGCGGTCGCCTTCGCGCAGCAGTTCCGGGTCGTAGCGCTCGTCGGTGGGCCAGTCGCCGGGCCACGGGCCGACGCCGACCTCTTCGCGGCTGACCCACTCGGTGGGTCCGGCGTCGGGGGAGGTGCTCACCCCCCGATTGTCGCTCAGCCCAGCCGGACCGGGCGCGCGTGGGTTTCCGCGGCGTGGTCGCGGTGGCGCCAGCGGTGGTAGACGCCGACGTAGGAGTATCCCACCACGACGACCGCGACGATGCCGATCGCCGGGAGCCAGGACCGCGGGAAGACGGTGTCGTACAGGTAGTACGCGTTGAAGCCGCCGGGCAGGTCACCGAGGCCCTGCTGGTGGCGGAAGTAGTTCTCGAGCGCGGTGAACGGGCAGGGCACCGGCGCGACGTTGACCAGGACGCCCCAGGCCACGCCGAGCAGGTGGACGAAGATGAGCTTCGGCCAGCGCCACGCGACGAAACCGCCGAAGCCGATGAGCACCAAGGCCAGCAGGTGCACCGCGACGGTCACGTCGGCCAGGAACTTCGCCATCACCCGCCCCCTTCCCCGAACCCCCTACCAGCGACTTTACTCCGCTGATCGAGTCCGGCCGCCCTGAAGAGTGCCCCACCGTGTGATGTTTAACCCACCGGAGCAACCCGTTCACCTGGGCGGTGACGGAGGCGTTACGCCCGGTGGAAATTCCGGCGGACGCTTCGCGGGGTACCGCGTCGGTTCCTCTCGCGGGTACTGGTTCGGCTTCTCGCGGTCGGGCTTGGTCCAGTCCGGCTGCGGTTCCGGCGGCTCCTCCTCCATGGTTTCCGACGGTACGCCGGGGTCAGCGCGCCCGAGCCCCGGATTTCGCCGTCAGCCGAATCTCCAGCCGCACGGGCAGCTCCTCGACTTCGAGGGCCTGCTTCAGCCGCGGCACGGCGTGCTCGGTGATGTGCTGCCGGATCGCGGTGGCGTCGGCGTCGCGGTCGGTGGTGACGAGCAGGAAGAGCTCCGGCGCCTCCCGCGCCCCGGACAGCCAGGCCGAAGCGGCCCGCACGCCGTCGTAGTCCTCGACGTCGGCCGCCACGGGAGCGGCGGCGGTGCTCGAGCCGAGGACGGTGGCACCGGTCTCCCGCTCGTGCCGCCAGGCGACGGACTTCGGCCGCCGGAACGCCTGCGCGGCCAGCCAGCGGAGGCACAGCAGCCCGAGCACGACGGCCACGGCGATCGCGACCCAGAACACCCAGGTGGGCGGCGGCGCGGCCCCCGGCACGAGCGGCGCGCCCGGGTCCAGGAGGTGCAGCCGCCCGAAGTGCGTGGCGACGGCGAACCCACCGGCGGCGAGGAGCAGGAGCCCGATCAGGGCGAGGAGGGTGCGGTTGAGCGCCGCGGGGCGGTTCACCGCGCACCTCCCCGCACCCGGACCCGCACCCGCGGCGGCTCTGCCAGTCCCACCTGCGCCAACCGCTGCGAGACCGCCGTCTCCACCGCGTCCGCCAGGCCGTCCGTGTTCGTCCGGTTCGTCCGCACCTTCACCCTCACCTTCCGCCGCCGCAGCTTCACCGCGGCCGTCGCCACCCCGTCGACGCCGGACGCCGTCGAGCGCACCGACGTCCGCAGGCCGGTGCGGGTCGTGCCCGCCTCGAGGCCCTCGGCCGGCGCGAGCGCCAGCACCACCGGGCGCCCCCTCAGCAGAGCCGCCGCCAGGAGCACGAGACCCACCAGAACCGCTGCCCCGCCCCCGACGAGCACGGGCAGTTCGTTCCACGTCGTCTCGTGCACCCGGGCGGCGACCGCTTCGAACGACAGCAGGGGCCGCTCGCCGAGCAGGCGCTGCACCAGTGCCGTCACGACCAGCGCGCACGCCGCGAGCACGACCAGCGCCGTCAGCACCGCCGGCACGCTCCGCCGGGGGCGCCTCACCGGACTCGCCGCTTCGGCTGTTCGGGCCGGGCCAGCGCGACCGTGATGTCCACGCGCCTCGTGCCGAGCCCGGTCAGTTCGGCCGTCCGGCCGAGCAGGTGCGCCCGGACCCGCTCGACCGTCGAAGCGATCGGGGCCGGGTACGCCAGCGGCAGCCGGACGTCCAAAGTGGTCGTTTCTCCGTCCACAGTGGCCTCGGCGGTGACGTCACCGCCGACGCCGTCGACCTCGCGGGCGGCGTGCGCGGCGATGCGCCGCACCGCCCGCGGGGCCACGGTGGTCACTCCGCGTTCCACGGCTACCTCCGATCGCGCGCGGCGCCCACGAGGTCGGACAGGTCGAGCTTGCCGTCGAGCCAGCGCCCGGCCAGCAGGCCGAGCCCGCCCAGCACGAACACCGCCACGAACGCGCCGAACCCGCCGAACGCGGCGGCGAAACCCAGTGCCAGTCCGTACAGCAGGCCGAGCATCGTCGCGTTCACCGTCACCGCACCCGGTCCGAAGTGGCGGTCTCGTCGTCGTCACCGGGGAGGTGGACGTCGTTGACGTTGATGTTCACCTCGACGACCTCCAGCCCGGTCATCTGCTCGATCGCGGTGATCACGTTGCGGCGCACCGCCCGCGCGAGGTCCGCGATGGCGACGCCGTACTCGACCAGGATCTGCAGGTCGACCGCGGCCTGCTTCTCGCCGACCTCGACCGTGACGCCCTGGCCGACGCTGGCGGACGCACCCGGGATGCGGTCGCGGATGGCGCTCAGCGCGCGGGCCGCGCCGCCGCCGAGGTCGTACACGCCGGTGACCTCGCGGGCGGCGAGCCCGGCGATCTTCTGCACCACGGTGTCGGCGATGGTGGTGGTGCCCTGCTTGGTGACGAGGGCGCTCTCGGTGGCGGGGGCCACGGTGTTCTTCTCGGCCGTCGCGGTCATGGGGTCCTCCCTGGATGTCCGTTGCCTCAAGGCTTTTCGCCTGGTTCGTAGGTAAGGACCCAGCGGAGGGGAGAACGTCACTTACTCTTTCGTGTGACGTGGATCTCCGGCGAACGCGGCGCCGTCGAGGTCGGTGACCACCAGCCGCAGGCGCGCTTTTTCCCATTCCGTCCCCGACAGCAGCGGGCGCACGAGCTCCGCCGCCCGATCCAGCAGCGGCGGGATCGGCAACCGCGTCGCGATCAGGCGGATCTGCACGACCTCCGCCGAAAGGTCGACGGCCATGCCTTCCCAGTCGACCGGCAACCACGTCGTCTCTGGGGAAACCGGCGTCGCCGGGCGGAGGCCGTCGATCTCCTTCAGGGCGCCGACGATCTTCTCGACGGCTTCGTCCGCGGTCACCGGGCCGCCGGCTCGATGTCCATGATGGACACCGACACCTCGTCGACGACCAGGCCGGTCTGCTCGGTGACGAACCGGGTCACCGCGCGCTGGACGGCCCGGCCGACCGCCGCCGCCTGGTCGGCCGCCGCCGTGACCAGGTCGACGTGGACCGTCACGCGCCCGTCCGTGGTGCGGACCCGGACGCCGTCCGCGGGCGCCGGGTCGAGGCCCTTCCACCGCTGGCGGGCCGCGCGCGTCCACGCCGTCACGAGGCCGCGCAGGCCCGGTTCGAGGCGCACCACACCCGGTGTGGCGATCGCGGCCCGTGCCGCCACGCTGGCGATCACCGGGTCGGCGACCACGTAGTCAACGCTCATTCCCCTGACTCCCCGACCACGTCTTCCGAAACGGTGTCTTCTTCAAAGATGTCGTCCACGAGCAGGTCGAGCTTCGCCAGCGTCAGGCCCACCCGGGCCGCGGCCGCCGCGGTCACCCGTTCCCGCACCTTCGCCAACGCTTCACCGCCCGTAGCGTTCCGCAGACTCACCGCGAGGGTGAGGTCGACTTCGACCACCCCGCCGGCGCCGGTGCGGACACGGCAGCGGCGTGCCCGGACGCCGTCGACGGTGTCGGCCGCGTACCGCAGCACCGCCGCCACCGCCTGTTCGCTGATCTCGACGAACCCGGGTTCCGGGCTCGGCAGCCGCACCATCCGGTCACGCCGCACCTCGGCCCGCACGGCCGACATGATCCGGCCGAACAGGTCCGGCGACGGCACGTCGTCCTCGGCCACCAGCTCCGCGGTGGCCTCGCGCAGCGCCAGCAGGCTTTCGCGCGCGGCCCGGCAGTGCGGGCAGGTCAGTTCGTGTTCGTCGGCCAGCCCGGCGCCGACCGCGTCGAGCCGGTCCCACACCTGCTCCACGTCCCGTTCGCAGGGCAGCTCGTAGTCCGTCATCGCCATGGCTTCATCACCTCCGCCAGCTGAGCTCTGGCCCGCGCGATCCGGCCGCGGACCGCGGTCGCGTTCGCGCCGACGACTTCGCCGATCTCTTCGTAGGACCGGCCGTGCACCTCGCGCAACAGCCAGCACGCTCTCTGTTCGGGCGTCAGCTGCGCCAGCGCTTCGTTCAACGCCGCGAGCTGGCCGCTCACCTGGGCGGCCCGCTCCGGCTGCAGGTCGGTCCGCGGCGACTCGGCGGCGTCCAGGTCGACGTCGGCCTGGGGCCGGCGCGCGCGGATCGCGTTGAGGCAGCGGTTCGTGGTGGCCCGGTAGAGCCAGCCGACGAACGCGGCGTCCTCGCCGAGCTGGTCGAGCTTGCGCCAGGCGTTGAGGAACACCTCCTGCACGACGTCTTCGGCGTCGCCGCGGTGGGCGAGCATCTTGACGGCGAGCCGGAACATCGGGCCCTGGTAGCGCAGCACGAGCTGCTCGTACGCCCGGACGTCACCGTCCCGCGCGCGACCGACGAGGGTCGCGTCGTCGAGCGGTGTACCGGGCTCCGCGCTGGTCGTCGTCACGGCACCTCCTCTACGGAAGGACACCGGTACCCGGAAATCGTCACGCACTGATTGTGGGTGACGGTCGTCACCGGGGCGAGTCCGTGACGATCACGCGTCGCGGTGGTCCCGCCGGTCGTGAGTGTTCAGTCGGGTTCTAACCCGACTAAACACTCACGACGCGGGCGTCAGTTCAGGCCGAGGTCGTCCAGCCCGAGGATGTACCGGTACTCGAGGCCTTCCTTCTCGATGGCCTCGCGCGCGCCGGTGTCGCGGTCGACCACCGTCACCACGCCGATCACGGTCGCGCCCGCCTCACGCAGGGCCGCGACGGCTTCGAGCACGCTGCCGCCGGTCGTGGAGGTGTCCTCGACGGCCAGCACGCGCTGGCCGCGGACCTCCATGCCCTCGATGCGGCGCTGCATGCCGTGTTCCTTGACGGACTTCCGGACGACGAACGCGTCCAGCACGACGCCGTCGGTGGCCGCCGAGTGCAGCATCGCCAGCGCGACCGGGTCGGCGCCGAGGGTCAGGCCGCCGGCCGCCACGTAGTCCCAGTCCGCCGTCAGCTGGCGCAGCAGCTTGCCGATCAGCGGCGCGGCCGCGTGGTGCAGCGTCGCCCGCCGGAGGTCGATGTAGTAGTCGGCTTCCTTGCCGGACGCCAGTGTCACTTTTCCGTGCACCACGGAAAGATCGGTGACCAGCCTGGCCAGTTCGAGTTTCGCCGCTTGATCCAACCCGGGGTTCGCCACGGCCGAGAGTCTTACACACGGCCGTTCTCACTCACCGATGGATGTGGCGTCGACCGCACGCCCGCGCGTCGCCGCCCAGGCCGGGACGAGGATCGCGACGAGCGCGAGCACCACGGCGAGCGCGAGCACCACCAGGTAGATCGCGAGCGGGCCGGTCGGCAGCACCGAACCGCTGACCACCAGGCAGAAGGGCACGATCGCGCCCGCCGCGGTGGCCGTGCCGAGCAGCACGGCGATGGTGGCGATCAGCCCGCCTTCGACGCCGGCCATGCGCAGCACCTGGCCGCGGGTGAACCCGCTCAGCCGCTGCAGGCCGAACTCGCGGCGCCGCTTGGCGGTGGCCATCACCAGCGTGTTCACCACCGAAATCACCGTGTACGCGATGATCATCCCGACGAGCAGGTAGTTGACCCACGCGCCGATCTCGTTGCCCTTCGCGTGCGCCGCGATCAGCGTGTCCCGGTCGCCGACGAACACCGGCGACCCGGCGGTCGCCTCGCGAAGGCGGGCGGTCAGCGTCGCGGAGTCGACGCCGCCGTCGGCGCGGACCAGCAGCTGGGGCGCGAGCCCGAGCGTCGTGTGCGGCGCCAGCAGCCCGGCGGGCAGCACGAGCTTCTCGAACCCGGCCCGCTGGCTCACGACGGCGGAGACCCGCACGTCCACCGGCGTGCCGTCGCCGAGCCGCAGCGACAGCGTGTCGCCGACCCGGCGGCCGAGCGTCGTGGGCACCTCGACGGCGTTCCCGGACAGCTCGCTGACGCCGAGCGCGGGCCAGCCGTCGTCGTTCTGGCCGGAGTCGAACGGCTTCTCGACGAACACCGTGCTGGTGACGTACTCGGACGCTCCCGCGACGCCCGGCGTCGACCGCACCCGCCCCAGCACCGACGGGTCCAGCCCGCTCGGCGCGCCGACGACCGCGTCCGCGCGCAGGTCCTCGGTGTAGGCCTGGTTCGAGACGGCTTCCTGGGTGGTCTGCAGGTAGATGTTGGCGGTCGCGATGCCGACCGCGAGCATGATCGGGGTGACCGCGCCCGCCGTGCGCACCGCGCCGACGCGGGTGTTGAGCAGCGCGACCCGGCCGTTGACGCCGGTGATCGCCTGCACCGGCCAGCGCAGCAGCGACGCCATCAGCTTCGTCACGCCCGGGCTGATCGCCGCCAGGCCGAACGCCCAGAGCATCACCGCCGGACCCGCCGTGCTGGCCGCGACGGGGCCGGTCATCACGGCGACCGTCACGATGGCCAGCGCCGTCCCGCCGGCGAAGCAGAGGAGCGCGGTGATCAGCCGGATCGGCGTCAGCCAGCGCCGCTCGACGGCGGCTTCGGCGAGCGCCTCGGTCGGGCGGACCTTCGACGCGCGGCGGCCGGCCACGAAGGACGCGGCCACGACGGCGAGCAGCGACGCGCCCGCCGCGACGATCGCCGGGATCCAGCCCTGCTCGAACCGCAGCACGTCGGGAACGACGTGGTTCTCCGCGAGCCGGTCGAACAGCCACTGCCCGAGCACCGGGCCGAGCACGACCGCGGTGGCGACCGCGAGCAGGCCGACGACGAGGGCCTCGCCGAGCACCATCCGCCGCAGCTGGCGCGGGGTCGTGCCGATCGCGCGCAGCAACGCGAGTTCGCGCTGGCGCTGCTGGGTCGACAGCGTGAGCGTGCCGGCGACGACGAACACCATGACCATCGCCGACAGCCCGCCCGACACGGCGGCCAGCACGATCAGGTCCTCGCCGCTCTTGTTCACCTCGGGGAACTCCAGCGCGCCGCGGCCGGCACCGGTCGTCACGACCCCGGCGTCCCCGACGGCCGCCGTCACCGCGCCGACGTCACCGCCGAAGACTCCGATGGTGTCGAAGGTCCCGGGGTGTCCCGAGAGCCGTTCCGCGTCCGAAGGCGCGAAGAACACCGCGGAGTCGCGCATGGCCTGCGGTGCCTGGGCGACGCCGGAGACGCGGTACTGGGCGATGCCGCCGTGCGCGGCGATCGGCAGCGTCTCCCCGATGCCGACCCCCAGTGCGGCATCGACGACGACTTCGCCGGGCTGCGGTGCCTGTCCGGTCAGCGCGTACGGCGTCAGCACGGCGGAGTTCCAGGCGTGGCCGAACGCGCTCGCGCTGCCGACCTGAGCCGGGAAGCTGACCTCGCCGACGACGTCCGTGACGCCGGGGACCGCGCGCAGGCGGCCGGCCAGCGCCGCGTCGAGCCGGACGCGCTCGGGCAGGGTCGCGTTCTCGAACTTGTGCTTGTCGTCCGGGTCGAGGGTCGCCGGGTCGTCCTTGGGCAGCCGGAGCGTCTGCTGCCCGCCGACGACGATCGGCGCCGCGGCCAGCCGCTGCACGGGCGTCTCGGACCGGATGCCCGACTCCATCAGGCCACCGCACGCAGAGACGATCAGCGCGCCGAAGAACACGGCGACGAACGTCGCCAGGAAGCCGCCCTTGCGCAGGCGCAGCGTCCGCATCGCGAGCGAGAACATCACGCCGCCACCCGGCCCCACGCGCCGAGGTGGGTCATCCGCTCGGCGACGGCTTCCGCGGTCGGCCGGGCCAGCCGCCCGGCGATCCGGCCGTCGGCCAGGAAGACGACCTCGTCGGCGTAGGACGCGGCGACCGGGTCGTGCGTCACCATGATCACCGTCTGGCCGGACGTCCGGACGGAGTCGCGCAGCAGGCCGAGCACGTCGGCGGCGGTGCGGGTGTCGAGCGCGCCGGTCGGCTCGTCGGCGAAGAGCACCGCGGGGTCGGTGACCAGCGCCCGCGCGATCGCGACGCGCTGGGCCTGCCCGCCGGAGAGCTGCCCGGGCAGGTGCTTGCGGCGCCCGTCGAGCCCGACGTGCGCGAGGATCCGCGCCACGAGCCGCTTGTCCGGGCGCTTCCCGGCCAGCTGCAGCGGCAGCACGACGTTCTGCTCGACCGTCAGCGCCGGCAGCAGGTTGAACGCCTGGAAGACGAACCCGACGCGGTCGCGCCGCAGCTTCGTCAGGTAGGTCTCGCTCTTGCCGTCGAGGTCCTGGCCGTCGAGCACGACCCGGCCCGACGTCGGCCGGTCGAGGCCCGCCGCGCAGTGCAGGAACGTGCTCTTGCCCGAACCGGACGGGCCCATCACCGCCGTGAAACCGCCGCGCGGGAAGGAGATCGAGACCCCGTCCAGCGCGACCACACCGCCGTACTCCTTGCGCACGGCCTCGAGCCGAACCGCCTCAGTCGTCATGGGGAAAACGCTATTGAGGCAACCCCCGAACCACCCTGGTGCGCGCGCTCCTCTTCAGGGTGGGGACAGCCCTACTGCGTCACTTTCCCTATGAAAGCTCCGCGGAGCTTTCATAGGGAAAGTGACGGCTCAGGTGCGCCCGCGGCCGCCGCTGATCCGGCGCAGCACCGCGCGCGGCAGCAGGCCACCGATCGCGACGACGGCCTTGTACTGCAGGCTCGGCACCGAGATCACCTTGCCGCGGCGCAGGTCCGCGAGTGCTTCGCCGACCACCTGTTCGACACCCAGCCAGGCGATTTTCGGCCCGGGTTTGCCGATGCCGGCCCGCTCGTGGAACTCGGTCGCCGTGAAACCGGGGCAGAGCGCCATCATCCGGACGCCCTTCGGCAGCGACGCGGCGATGCCTTCGGTGAACGACGTGACCCAGTTCTTGCTGGCCGTGTACGTCGAACCGCGGCCGCTGAAGAACCCGGCCACGCTGCTGACCTGGATGATCTCGCCGTGACCGCGGTCGATCATGCCGGGCAGCACCGCCCGCGTCAGCCGCAGCACGGCGGTGACGTTGACGTCGAGCTGGCGCTGCAGCGCGTCGGGCGGGATGGTCCAGAAGTCGCCGCTCAGCCCGAACCCGGCGTTGTTCACCAGCAGGTCGACCGGCCCGGCGGCGAGCCGCTCCTCGACCGCGGCCCGTCCGTCTACTTCGGACAGATCGGCGGGGAGCACTTCGACGGCGACACCGTGCTTTTCACGCAGCTCAGCGGCGTACGCCTCCAGTCGCGCGGCGTCGCGGGCGACGAGCACCAGGTCGTACTTCTCGGCGGCGAGCGTGCGCGCGAACTGCGCGCCGATGCCCGCCGTGGCACCGGTTATGAGAGCGGTGGTGGTCATGTGGGTGAACATACCCGCAGGTCACGGGCAGACATGCGTTCGAGCCGCCGGGGAAGTATGGTCCGGCGCATGGGTAAGCACAGCAAGCGCAAAAGCGGCTATCTGCCCAAGGTCGCGGCGGGCGCGGCGCCCGTCGCGCTGCTCTTCGCGGCCCCCGCCGCCGCGCTCGCCAGCCCCACCGACATCACCCTGCCGCTGAACGGCATCTCGCTGCCCGTCGACCACCAGCACGCCGGCCAGCTCGACGGCGACGGCCTCACCGCGGCCCGCCGCGACGTCTTCGCCAAACGGGTCGGCGAAGCCCAGTTCCTCACCGACCTCGGGGAGGCCGCGGGCGCCGGTTCGTCCGGGGCCTTCGCGTCCCGGACCGGCCGCCAGGACGTCCGGGTGGGCCAGGTGACCGTGGCGACCGGCGACGAGCAGCGCCTGGCCGGCTCGACCGAGCCCACCCGGCTCGGCACGAGCGACAGCGCGCACCACGGCGTCTGGCTGGGCCACGGCGTCGACGTGCTGAGCGAACACGCGGAGCGGGTGGACAGCGGGCTGAGCCCCACGGGGCGGTTCGCCGGCGACCTCACCGGCGGGCTCGCCGTGCGCCGCTCGTCCGGGCAGGCCGTCGACCTCGGGCGGCTCGGCGCGGTCGGCACGTCGTCGGAGCAGCACGCGAGCGGGCAGTTCGCCGGCGACCTCGACCTCGGCCAGAAGCACGAGCTGGGCGGTCAGCTCGGCCCGGCCGCGGGTCTAATGAAGGCGTCCCACGACCTGTCGTCCGGCTCGATCAGCGGCGACCTCGGCGTCGACCACGTGGTCCACGTCCAGGGCGGGGCGGCCACGGTGCACGGCACGCTCGAGCCGTCGTTTTCGGGCAGCCTGCTCGACCGCCCGTTGAACCCCTAGTCCTGCGCCGGGTCCGCGGGCGGCGGCGGGACCGGCGTCCCCGCGGCCGGCGTGGCGGGCGGGGTCGAACCCGGGGTCGGGATCGGCGCGCTCGCCTGGTGGCGTCCCGCGTCGTAGTCCTCGTCGAACGGGTCGACGATGTCCGCGATCTCGCCCAGATCCCTCAGCAGCCGCTCGAGCCGCGAGGGCCCGGCGGTCGGGACGACGCTGGCGAGCACCCACTCGGCCTCGAGCCAGGCCACGCCGACGTCGCCACCGAGCTGGTCCGCGGCGTCGACGAGCTCCTGGGTGATCACCGCACGGGCGCCGTCGGCGTCGTCCGCGAAGGCGTAGCGCGAGCCGATCGGGCCGAGCATCTCCGGCATGTCGGCGCGCTGGAACGGCACGCTGGACAGCCACATCTCGATCGGGATCCGGTGCTTCTTGTTGCAGCGCACGGCGACGACGACCGCGGGGATCTGCCCCTCGGACTCGATGTCGAAGATGAACACCGGGCGGCGGCCGTCGGAGGTGAAGGTCGACCCCGCGACGACGTTGACGGCGGCGTCCGCGCCGAAGTAGCCGATGGCGCCGTTCGACCACTGCTGCGGCAGCCGTTCGTCCTCCTCGACGAACTGCCAGCCGCGCAACTGCGCCCAGCGCATGCGCTCGCGGTTGCGCGAGCCCTCCTTCGCCCGGTCGGCCGCGAGCAGCCCGAGGCCGGCCACCAGGGCGACGGCCGCGATGACGAACCAGATCCACGCCGGAATACCCACGACGGCCAGGGTATCGCCTGCTAGGCCGAAGAGCTGATGGCCGGTACCCGTGTCGCCGGGCCCGTTCGGATCATTTCCCTGCTCCCAGGTCGACAAATCGGCTAATCGCGGGATTCGGTCAGAGCCTCGAGGCACGCGAAGAAAGTGGCGCGGTCGGCTTTCCCGAGCGGTTCGACCAGGTGCGCGCGCACGGCCCGGGCGTGCACCGGCCGCGCCCGGGCGGCTTCCGCCCGGCCGGCGTCGGTGACGACGACTTCGACCCCGCCGTCGACCGGCCGCCGCGTGACGAGCCCGCGCTGCTCCATGCGGGTCAGGTGGTGCGACAACCGGCTGCGGTGCCAGCCCATGGAGTCCGCGAGCTGGTTCTGCCGCAGCCGTCCGCGCCCGTCCTCGGTGACGCGGGTGAGCACACCGAAGTCCGGATCGGACAGTCCGGTCTCGGCGGCGATGTCCTCGGCCACCCGGGCTCGCACCGTTTCGGCGGCCCGCTTCCACGCGTGCCACAACGCCATCTCGTCCTTGCTGAGCCGGTCCACCGCGCCACCTTACGTGGGTGTTGTCATGACAACAACCGGCGCGTACGGTGTTGTCATGACAACAGCATTGGTGACCGGCGCGAACAAGGGCATCGGCAAAGCGATCGCGGCCGGGCTGGCCGGCCGGGGAATGACCGTCTACGTGGGAGCCCGCGACGAAGCGGCCGGCCGAGCCGCCGCCGCGGAGATCGGCGCGCGGTTCGTGCGCCTCGACGTCCGGTCGGACGAGGACGTCGCCGCCGCGGTGGCGGAGATCGGGGAGCTGGACGTGCTCGTGAACAACGCCGGGATCAACACCGGCGGGTACGGGAAGCCGTCCGAAGAACCGGCGGCCGCCCTGCGAGAGGTCTACGAGACCAACGTGTTCGCCGTGGTCCGGGTGACCAACGCGTTCCTGCCGCTGCTGCGGCGCTCTCCCGCGGGCCGGATCGTGAACGTGACCAGCAAGCGCGGCTCGATCGGCGAAGCGGGCGCGTGGGTGGGGCAGCCGTCCATGCCCTACTCGTCTTCGAAAACCGCGCTCAACGCGATCACCGTCCACTACGCACGCGAACTCACGGGCACGGCCATCAAGGTCAACGGCGCGGCACCCGGCCACGTCGCCACGGACTTCAACGGCTTCCGCGGCACGCGCACCCCGGAAGAGGGCGCCGAAGTGGCCATCCGGCTGGCCACTGTGGACGAAAACGGGCCAACCGGCGCCGTCTACGAAGACGAGCGCCGGTTGGCCTGGTGAAACTCACACCCGGGTGACGGTCAGCGAGTCACCGGCTTCCAGCTCCGGGATGTCGACCCGGACCGTGTCGCCGTCGCGGACCTCGCCCGACAGGAGCGCCTTCGCCAGCTTGTCGCCGATCGCCGACTGGACCAGCCGCCGCAGGGGGCGGGCGCCGTAGATCGGGTCGAAGCCGTTGAGGGCGAGCCACTCGCGGGCGCCGTCGGTGACGTCCAGGTTCAGCCGGCGCTGCGCCAGCCGCGTGGCCAGTCGTGCGATCTGGATGTCCACAATGGACGTCAGCTGCTCGGTGCCGAGTGAGTGGAACACGACGATGTCGTCGAGCCGGTTGAGGAACTCCGGCTTGAACTGCCGCTGCACCACCGAAAGCACCGCGTCACGCCGCTGCCGCTCGTCGAGCGACGGGTCGGCGATCGCCTGCGAGCCGAGGTTCGACGTCAGGATCAGGATGGTGTTCCGGAAGTCCACCGTCCGGCCCTGCCCGTCGGTCAGCCGCCCGTCGTCGAGGACCTGCAGCAGCACGTCGAAGACGTCCGGGTGGGCCTTCTCGACCTCGTCGAGCAGCACCACCGAGTACGGCCGGCGCCGCACGGCCTCGGTCAGCTGCCCGCCCTGGTCGTACCCGACGTAGCCCGGCGGGGCACCGACCAGGCGCGCCACCGAGTGCTTCTCGGCGTACTCGCTCATGTCGATGCGCTGCATCGCGCGCTCGTCGTCGAACAGGAACTCCGCCAGCGCCTTGGCCAGCTCGGTCTTGCCGACGCCGGTCGGGCCGAGGAACAGGAACGAACCGGTCGGGCGGTCGGGGTCGGCGACGCCGGCCCGGCTGCGGCGCACCGCGTCCGAGACGACCTGCACCGCTTCCTTCTGCCCGATGACACGCCGGCCCAGCTCGTCCTCCATCCGGAGGAGCTTGCCGGTCTCGCCCTCCAGCAGCCGTCCCGCCGGGATGCCGGTCCACGCGCTGACCACGTCCGCGACGTCGTCCGCGCCGACCTCTTCCTTCAGCATGACGTTCTGCTTGCTGGCCTCGTTCGCCGCGGTGGCCGCTTCGAACTCCTTCTCCAGCGCCGGGATCCGGCCGTAGCGCAGCTCGGCGGCCTTGCCCAGATCACCGTCGCGCTCGGCGCGCTCGGACTCGCCGCGCAGCTGCTCGAGCTGCTCCTTGAGCTCGCGCACCTTCTCGATGGAGCCCTTCTCGTTCTGCCAGCGCGCGGTCAACGCGGTCAGCGCCTCACGCTTCTCGGCCAGTTCGGCACGCAACGCGGCCAGCCGGTCGCGAGAAGCGGCGTCGCTCTCCTTGGCGAGCGCCATCTCCTCGATCTCCAGGCGCCGCACCGCCCGCTCGACCTCGTCGATCTCCACCGGCCGCGAGTCGATCTCCATGCGCAGCTTGGACGCGGCCTCGTCGACCAGGTCGATGGCCTTGTCCGGCAGGAAGCGCGCGGTGATGTAGCGGTCGGACAACGTCGACGCGGCGACCAGCGCGGCGTCCGTGATCCGGACACCGTGGTGCACCTCGTAGCGCTCCTTGAGCCCGCGCAGGATCGCGATGGTGTCCTCCGGCGACGGCTCGCCGACGAGCACCTGTTGGAAGCGCCGCTCCAGGGCGGCGTCCTTCTCGATGTGCTGGCGGTACTCGTCGAGGGTGGTCGCGCCGACCATCCGCAGCTCGCCGCGGGCGAGCATCGGCTTGATCATGTTGCCCGCGTCCATCGCGCCCTCGCCGGTCGCGCCGGCGCCGACGATCGTGTGCAGCTCGTCGATGAACGTGACGACCTCGCCCGCGGAGTCGGTGATCTCCTTGAGCACGGCCTTCAGCCGCTCCTCGAACTCGCCGCGGAACTTCGCGCCGGCCACCATCGACCCGAGGTCGAGTGCGACGACGCGCTTGCCGCGCAGCGACTCCGGCACGTCCCCGGCGACGATGCGCTGGGCCAGCCCTTCGACGATGGCCGTCTTGCCGACGCCCGGCTCGCCGATCAGGACCGGGTTGTTCTTCGTGCGCCGCGACAGCACCTGCACGACGCGGCGGATCTCGGTGTCGCGCCCGATGACCGGGTCGAGCTCGCCGTTGCGGGCCCGCGCGGTCAGGTCGACGCCGTACTTCTCGAGGGCCTTGAACGTGCTCTCCGGGTCCTCGCTGGTGATCCGGGCGGAGCCGCGGACCTTGACGAACGCCTCGCGCAGCGCGTCCGGCGTCGCGCCGTGGCGCTTGAGCAGGTCGGCCACCTGGCCGCCCTCGGTCGCGAGCCCGACGAGCAGGTGCTCGGTCGAGACGTACTCGTCGCCCAGCTCGGTGGCGAGCTTCTGGGCGCGCGTCAGCGACTTGACGGCGTTGGTGTCGAACTGCGGGCTCGACACGGTCGCGCCGGTCGCCGACGGCAGCGCCGCGATCAGCGGCTCCAGCTCCTTGTGCACCACCTCCGGGTCGGCCCCGACCGCGGTCAGCAGCGGCGCGGTGAGCCCCTCACCCTGCGCCAGCAGGGCGCCCAGCAGGTGCGGCGCCGACACGTGCGGGTTGCCCGCCATCGTGGCCGCCTGCGCCGCCGACGAGATCGCCTGCTGGGTCTTCGTGGTCGGGTTGAAAGCGTCCATCCCTCACCTCATGCTCGATAACTCAAAAGTCCAGGTGACCGGCCTGACCATGACCCGTCACCATCCTTAACGCACGAAAACTTGAGTCTGTTCCGCTCAACTCTGACCGGGTGCGACAGCGCTGGCCGGCAGCCGCGAGCCCAACGTCCCGAGCCCGGCCACGGCGAGCCCGGCACACGTCCCGACCACCACCCAGGGTAACCAGTCGGCGACCGAAAACAACGCGACCACGGCCGGCGTGATCACCTGCGCCACGGTGAACGCGTACTGGTACGCAGCGAGATAACGTCCACGGGCGAGCGGAGGTGCCGCGGCCTCGGCCAGCGCGCCCGACCTCGGCCCGAAGACCAGGTCACCGGCCGCGAACACCAGCGTCGACGCCAGCAGGTAGGCCACCTGCCAGCGGGCGGGCACCAGCAGCACGCCGAGGCTGACCAGGCACCACGCGGCGAACAACGCCGACCCCGCCCGCATCGCGGCGATCCGCGTCAGCCGCGCGGTGAGGCGCAGCGCGACCGTGCCGCCGACGCTGGTCAGCACGGTCAGCAGGGCGAGGATCGCGCCGGGCAGCCACGCCGGGAGGTGCAGCCGGTCGAGCACGAAGACCGGCAGGCCGATCAGGAAGAAGTCGAGCGAGAGCCCGAAGAGCCCGCTGAAGAGGATCAACGCGAGGTACGGCCGGTTCCGGAGCACCCGGACCGGCCGCTCGGCGTGCCCGCTCGCCGGGCGCACGAGCCGGAGGAAGAAGGCGAGGATCACCGCGGCCGCGAGGAACGTGACGACGTCGAAGACGAGCGCGACGCGGTACCCGGACGTGCCGACCCACGTCAGCAGCGCGCCCGCCGTGAGCGCGCCCAGGCCGAAGCAGCCGGCCCGCACCATCCCCACCTCGGCGAACGGCCGATCCTTCGGGACGTCGCCCGCGACGTCGGCGATGAGGGCGAACAGGGAGCTGTAGAACAACTGCTGCCCGGTCGCGAGCAGCACCGCCGCGAACACCACCGGACCCGGGCCGTCGGCGACGAGGTACGCGCCCGCGCCGGCCGCCTGCAGCAACTGGGCCCCGATCACCACCGTGCGTGGCCCGACGCGGTCGACGAGCCGGCCGGCGAGCGGCGGCACGACGAGGCCGCCGACGGTGCCGAGGGTGACGGCCGTGCCCGCCACGGCGAGCGGTACGCCGATCACCTGGGTTACGTACACCAGCGCCAACGGGAGGAACAGACCCGAGCCGAAGTTGTCGATCCCCAGCGCGCACAGCAGTGCGACCCGGCTATGCCTCACCTACCGAAGTAAACCCTGCTGAGCACCGGGAAGTCAGGCCCGAACGGACAAAGTACGGCGGGCGGAAGCCCACTGCGGGTGGCTCCTCGGCGGCACCGCGTCACTTGGTCGGGTCGGCCGCGCAGGCGGCGCTGCCGAGGGCCCGGCGGAGGTCTTCGTTCATCCCCGCGAGCCGCTCGGTGAGGTCGGTGACGCGCTCGTCGTCCCAGCCGCCGAGCGCCTTCTCCATGAATTCGAGGTAGTTGGTACGCCAGCGGGCGAGCTCGGCCCGGCCCTTTTCCGACACGCTCACCAGCGACGCCCGGCCGTCTTCGGGGGCGGGGCGGCGGTCGATCAGCCCGGCGGCGGAGAGCTGGGCGATCTGCCTGCTCACCACGGACAGGTCGACGAACCGGCGTTTCGCCAGCTCGGACGGCCGGGCCTCGCCGTTCTTGGACAGGTCCGAGAGCAGCATCGCGGCCGCCGGGTGCAGCCCCGGTTCGCTCTGCCAAGCTTGCATGATCCAGGCGTGCTGGAGCTGGGAAGCGGTCTTCAGCTCACGCATGAGCTCGACCCGGACGTCGTCGTCGGTGTCGTCGGAGCCCATCGGAACCTCCCTTAGTTGTGCAATACAAGTTTATTGCCGGACGCTTGCTCTGGGCAACCATCCGGCCGGTGAGGTCGCCCACGCCGGAGCCGGGCGAATTACACCCGGTCGGAGCAACAATGCGGGCAAAAGGCCGCCTGGCGGATACCCTGCGGACGGGCCGCGCGCGCGGCGCGTTCGGGTGACGTTGAGTGACGAGGTGACAGCAGTGGCGATGGACCCAGGAGGCGGTCCCCGACCCGTGAACACCCCCGCATGACCGCCGACTCCGTCAGCCCGCTCCCGCGGTCCTCGGCCCCGCGCGAAGCTCCCGCGGCCGTCGCCGCGATGGTCAAGCTCATCCGGGACAGCTGGGCCAAGTCCGAGCCGTACATCGCGGACATCTCGCAGTTCTTCTACGGGATGCTGTTCACCCTCGCCCCGACCACGCGCGACTTCTTCCCGATCAACATGGAGATCCAGCGCGGCAGGCTGGTGCGCGCGCTGGTGCACATCGTGCAGATGGTGGACCGGCCCGACGACCTGGCGCCGTTCCTGCGCCAGCTGGGCCGCGACCACCGCAAGTTCGGCGTGGTGCCGCGGCACTACGAAGCGGTCGGGACGGCGCTGCTGGCGTCGCTCAAGAACCACCTCGGCCGGGAGTGGACGCCCGAGGTGGAACGGGCGTGGGCCGAGGCCTTCACCATCGCCGCGCGGGCCATGCAGGACGCCGCCGCGGCCGACCAGAACCCGCCGTCGTGGCAGGCCACCGTGGTCGAGCACCGGCGGCTGACCTGGGACCTCGCGCTCGTCCGGCTGCTGCCCGACCAGCAGGTGCCCTACCACCCCGGCCAGTACATGAGCGTCGAAGTGCCGCAGCGGCCACGGCTGTGGCGCTACCTCTCGCCGGCGAACGCGCCGCGCGAGGACGGCGGCATCGAGTTCCACGTCCGCGCGGTCGACGGCGGCTGGGTCTCCCGCGCCATCGTCAGCCACACCCAGCCCGGCGACGTCTGGCGGCTCGGCCCGCCGCTCGGCCGGCTGACGGTCGACCGCGAAGCGTCACGGGGCGTGCTGATGATCGCCGGCGGGACGGGCATCGCGCCGCTGCGCGCGATCCTCGACCACCTCGCGATGTGGGGCGAGAACCCGAAGACGCACCTCTTCTACGGGGGGCCGTCCCGCGAGGACCTCTACGACCTCGAGGAACTGCGCGCGCTCGCGGCCACGAACCCGTGGCTGACCATCTCGCCGGTGGTGGAGCGCGGCGGCGACGTCCCCGGGTACGAGCAGGGCACGCTGGCCGAGGCCGTCACGCGCTACGGCGCCTGGCCCGGCTACGACATCCTCGTGTCCGGCTCGCCGGCGATGATCCGCGCGACGGTGTCACGCATGCTCGTGGCGGGCAGCGCGCTGGACCAGATCCAATACGATCCCTTCACGATCGACTGATTCCCGTAACACCGGAAAGGCAATACTCCTGTCCGGTGAACATTTTACTTTGAGCTGATCATTTTTACTTACCGCCAGATCGGGTTGACCCGGTGTGGCCAAATTGGTCCGTTCGAGCGGGACCGCACGGAATCACGCGCATCTGCACGGGAATGCGCCTAGAGTCGGGAACCCTCGGGGGCGGCACCGCGACAGCGACGCCGCATGGACGGCGCTTTTACCTGTGCACGAGTGGAGATTACCGTTCCCGATGAATGCTGAATCCGTGAAGATCTCCACGCTGCCCGAGACAGTTCCCGTTTCGGCCGTGGAAGGTCGCGAACTCGCTCGATTGATTCGTGAAAGTTTTGCCGCCGTCGAGCCGAAGGCCGACGAACTGGCGCAGTACTTCTACGGCGCGTTGTTCGTGATCGCCCCCGATTGCCGCGATCTGTTCCCGGTGACCATGACGACCCAGCGGAGCAGGCTGCTGCGCGCGCTCGTGTACGTCGTGCAGATGGTCGACCGGCCCGACGAGCTGGTCACCTTCCTCGGCCAGCTGGGCCGCGACCACCGCAAGTTCGCCGTCGTCTCCCGCCACTA
The DNA here is from genome assembly GCF_033441515.1 of Amycolatopsis solani. Lineage (NCBI taxonomy): Bacteria > Bacillati > Actinomycetota > Actinomycetes > Pseudonocardiales > Pseudonocardiaceae > Amycolatopsis > Amycolatopsis solani. The sequence continues at coordinate 1,463,299 of NZ_JAWQJT010000001.1, read as the reverse complement.
CGACGCCGTCGGGCTCGCGCTGATCTCGGCGCTCAAGCGGTTCCTCAAGGACAAGTGGACGCACGAGGTCGAGTCGGCGTGGACCTCGGCGTACGGGCTCATCGCCAAGACCATGCGCGAGGCGGCGCAGGCGGAAACCGGACCGGCGGCGTGGTCGGCGACCGTGCTGGAACACCGGAAGCTCGCCCGCGACGTCGCGCTGGTCAAGGTGCGCACCGAAGGGCTCCTGCCGTACCGCGCCGGCGGGTACGTCAGCGTGGAAGTGCCGCAGCGGCCCCGGTTCTGGCGGTACCTGTCGCCGTCGAACGCGCCCCGCGGCGACGGCCAGCTCACGTTCCACGTGCGCGCGGTGCCCGGCGGCTGGGTCAGCGGCAGCATCGTCAACCACACGCGGCCGGGCGACGTCTGGCGCCTCGGGCCGTCGATGGGCGCGCTCAACGTGCGGCCGACCACGACCAAGCGGCGGCTGCTGCTGATCGGCGGCGGCACCGGGATCACGCCGCTGATGGCGATCCTCGACGACCTCTCGCACTGGAAGCGGAACCCGCCGGTGCACCTGTTCTTCGGCGGCCGAAGACCGGAGGACCTGTACGCACTGGACGACCTGCGCCGGACGGCGGCGACGTCCAAGTGGCTGACGGTCACCCCGGTCACCGAAGAAGGCGCGGTCGCGGGCGGCGACCGCGGCACGCTCGCGCACGCCGTGACCCAGCGGGGCTCGTGGAAGAACCACGACGTCCTCGTGTCCGGTTCGCCGTCGATGATCCAATCCACCATCGCGAAGCTGCTCGCGAAGGGGATCGACCTGGAGCGAATATCGTACGACCCGTTCACCTTGGATTGAGCGCGCTATCGTCGCCGATATGGAGACGAAGATTCCGGTTTCGGACGGCACCATCGGCGGCTACCTGGCGGAACCCGCCGGCGCGGGACCACACCCCGGCGTGGTGCTCATCCACGACGCTTTCGGGCTGAGCCAGGACACGAAGAACATCACCGACCGCTTCGCCGCCGAGGGATTCCTGGCGCTCAGCCCGGACATGTACGCCCGCGGGGGCATGCGCCGCTGCGTGCGCCGGGTGTTTTCGGACATGTTCGCCACCCAGGGACGCAGCTTCGACGACATCGAGGCGTCCCGCGCACTCCTCGCCGCCCGCCCGGACTGCACGGGCCGGATCGGCATCGCCGGCTTCTGCATGGGCGGCGGCTTCGCCCTCGTCGCGGCGGCCCGCGGGTTCGAGGCGTCGGCGCCGTACTACGGACAGCTCCCGAAGAACCTGTCGGTGCTCGACGACGCCTGCCCGATCGTCGCCAGCTTCGGCAAGAAGGACTTCGGCCTGCGGGGCGCGGCGGCGAAGCTCGAGACGGCGCTGACCGAGCGCGAGATCCCCCACGACGTCAAGGAGTACCCGGGCGCGAGCCACGGGTTCGCCAACCAGGTCGACGTCGCCGCGCCGCTGAACCTGCTGCTCAAGGTCGTCGGGTTCACCTACCACCACGAAGCGTCGGAAGACGCGTGGCGCCGGGTGACGTCTTTCTTCGGCGAACACCTGCAGCAATCGGCCCGACCTTCGCACTGAGCCGACCGGAGCAGCGAAGTCGTCGATCGGCGGTAGTTCGTTGACCGTTGTGCCCGAATCGACTTATGGTCTAGACCACATCTTCCCCGGATGTGCTCGTTCGCCCTCCCTCCGGAACAGAGCTGTTCCCCCTCGAGGAGCCGAAAATGACCTGGAAACGCAAGCTCTTCGCGGCCGCCGCCGGTGCTCTGCTCGCACCGGTGCTGGTCGTGGTCCTCCCCGCCGCCACCGCGAGCGCGCACGGTTACGTGTCCGACCCACCCAGCCGCCAGGCCAACTGCGCGGCGGGGAAGGTCTCGAACTGCGGCAACATCGTCTACGAACCCCAGAGCGTCGAAGGCCCGAAGGGGCTGCGCAGCTGCAACGGCGGGCTGCCCCAGTTCGCCCAGCTGAACGACGAGTCGAAGGCGTGGCCCGCGAAGTCCGTCGGCAGCACGGTGACGTTCAACTGGGTGTTCACCGCCCGCCACTCGACGACGAACTACGAGTACTACGTCGGCAACACGCGGGTCGCGGTCTTCAACGGCAACAACCAGCAGCCGCCGTCGACGCTGTCGCACACGGTGAACCTGGCCGGGTATTCGGGCCGGATCAAGGTGCTGGCGATCTGGAACATCGCGGACACGTCCAACGCGTTCTACAGCTGCGTCGACCTGCAGGTCGGCGGCGGTGGCACCACCCCGCCGCCCACCACGACCCCGCCCCCGACCACGACCCCGCCGCCCACCACGACCCCGCCCCCGACGACGACCCCGCCGTCGACCGGCACGTGGTCGGCGGGCACGGCGTACAAGGCGGGTGACGTCGTGACGTACAACGGCGCGAGCTACCGCTGCCTCCAGCCGCACACGGCGATCGCGGGCTGGGAGCCGCCGAACACCCCGGCCCTCTGGCAGCGCCAGTGAGACTGGTCCTGGCCGTCGTCGCGCTGCTGCTGACCGGATGCGGCACCAGCGCGACGCCGGCCGCCCCGTCCCACAACGCGGCCGACGTGATGTTCCTGCAGATGCTGATCCCCCAGAACGAGCAGGGGATCGAGATCGTCCGCCTGGCCGCGAACCGCGCGGTACCGGCGTCCCTGAAGGAACTCGCGGCGGCGATCGAGGTGACGCAGCGGACCGAGGTCGACCAGATGAAGGGCTGGCTCCGCGCCTGGAACGAGCCCGAGACGATGGCCGGTGACCCGCACGCCCACGCCGGCCACGGCGGCATGAAGATGACGGCCCCGGACCTGGTGGGCGCGCTGAAGTCGGCCCCGGACCCGGAGTTCACCCGCAAGTTCCTGGACGTGCTGACGGGCCAGCAGCAAGGCGCGGTCGAGCTCGCCCAGACGGAGAACGGACCCAGCGGCGGGGTGAACCCCGAGGCCCGCGACCTCGCCCGCCGCGTGATCGAGTCGCGGACGGCCGAGGTGAAGCAACTGCTGAACTTCAAAACCTGACCCGCGGCGCGGAACCGCGGGCAGCCGGGAGGGGCTGCCCGCGGTTGCCCGGCCCGCCGCAGCAGCAGCCCGCCCGCGCTCGGAAGCGTGGGGCCGGCCGCTACCGCAGCCCGCCCCGCGCGCACGCAAAGCGCGCCGCCCGCCCGCGCTCACGAGCGTGGGGCCACCGCCGCAGCCAGCCCGCGCTCGCAAGCGAGGGGCCGGCCGCCACCGCAACCCCGCCCCGTGCTCAAGTAAAGGCCGCCGCCCGCCGGCGCGCGCGCGTGGGGCCGCCGCAGCCCCGGCCGTCACCACCCCGCGCCCGCGCGTTAATCGCTTGGCCACCCCCGCCGTCGCCGGTTAGCCTCGCGATCATGCATTCCTGTCCCGTCTTCATGAGGTTGCGGATCCGCCGCTGACGGCGGTGCACCCCCCTTTCTGCCCGCCGTTCCGGTCCTTGCCGGGCGGCCGCTTCCGTGCTGCCCGGCTCCCTCCAGAGCCGCGGAGCCCCCTTTGTCTTCCCCTCTTTTTCCTTCGCCTGCCCACCTGCGCGCGGAAAGCGCCGGCGTCACCCTGGGTTCACGCCGGGTTCTGCACGACGTGAGCGTCACCGTTTCCGCCCGGTCGCGGCTGGCGATCGTCGGCGAAAACGGGCGTGGCAAGACCACGCTGCTGCACGTCCTCGCCAGTCTTCGCACGCCCGATCATGGTGTCGTCCACCGGAGCGGCACCGTCGGTGTCGCCCGGCAGGCGCTGCCGTTCCGGTCCGGTGAAACCGTCGGCACGCTGACCACCGAGGCGTTGCGGGACGTCCACACCGCCCTGCGCGCCCTCGACACGGCGACCGAAGACCTCGTGCGGTCGGCCGAAGGCGCTGAAGATCGCTACGCCGTCGCGCTGGACGCGGCCACGCGCCTCGACGCGTGGGACGCCGAGCGCCGCGTCGACGTCGCGCTCGAAGCTCTCGGCGCCTGTGCCGACCGCGGCCGTGAGCTCAGCACGCTCTCGGTGGGGCAGCGCTACCGCGTCCGGCTCGCCTGCCTGCTCGGCGCGCGGTACGACTTCTTGCTGCTCGACGAGCCCGGCAACCACCTCGACGCCGCCGGGCTGGCGTTCCTCACCGCGCGCCTGCGCGCGCACGACGGCGGGGTCGCGCTCGTCAGCCACGACCGGGCACTGCTGGCCGACGTCGCGACCGAGTTCCTCGACCTCGACCCCAGCCAGGACGGCCGCCCGCGCCGGTACGCCGGTGGCTACGACGCCTGGCAGGACGGGCGCCGCCGCGATCGTGAGCGGTGGGTGCGGGACCACGAGGAACAACAGGACACCCACCGGCAGCTCACCGCCGCGGTCGCGCAGGCCCGCGACCGGCTCAGCACCGGCTGGCGCCCGGACAAGGGCACCGGACGGCACCAGCGGCAGACCCGCGCGCCCGGCGTCGTCCAGGCGCTCAACCGGGACCGGGCCGCGCTGGAAGCCCACCGCGTCACCGTGCCCGAACCGCCGTTGTCGTTGCGGTGGCCGGATCTCGGCGGCACCACCCGCGAGGCCCTGGTCCGGGTGGAAGACGTCGCCGTCGACGGCCGCCTCGACGGCCCGGTCGCGCTGACGCTCGACCACGGCGACCGGCTGCTCGTCACCGGCGGGAACGGCGCCGGCAAGTCGACACTGCTGTCGGCCATCGCCGGTGAGCTGACGCCGACCCGCGGCTCGGTGCGGCACCTGCCCGGCGCGCGCGTGGCGTTGATCGGCCAGGAAGTCCCGGCCTGGCCGGAAGATCTCACCGCCCGACGGCTCTACGAACGGGCCGGCGTCCCGTTTTCGGCGATGGGTCTGCTGGACGCCGAAGCGCTGCGCACCCCGGTCGGGCGGATGTCCCAGGGACAGCAACGCCGGCTGGACCTCGCGTTGCGGCTGGCCGGACGGCCGGACGTGCTCGTCTTCGACGAGCCGACCAACCACCTGTCGGCGGTGCTCGTCGAGGAGCTGACCGAGGCCTTGCTGGGCACCCCGGCCGCGGTGGTCGTCGCGACGCACGACCGCCGGCTGCTGGCCGACCTCGCGGCCTGGCCACGGCTGGAGCTCTGACGCGAGAAGGCCTCCCCGGTCACCCCGGGGAGGCCTTCTCGGTTCACGTGTTCAGCGGCGCTTGGGCCGCCAGACGACCATCGCCGTCTGCTGGTTGAGCGGCACGAGGTCCCGGCGGTACGACGCGTGCGCCGCCGCCGCGGCCTGTTCGCCCGCGACGTACGCCGCGGCCAGTTCTTCGGTCAGCTCGGTGATCCGGGCCCGCAGCGCGTCGACCTGGTTCTCCAGCTCGATGATGCGCTTGATGCCGGCCAGGTTGACGCCGTCCTCCTGCGACAGGCGCTGGACCTCGCGCAGCAGCGCGATGTCCCGCATCGAGTAGCGCCGCCCGCCACCGGAGGTGCGGCCCGGCGACACCAGGCCCTGCCGGTCGTAGGTGCGCAACGTCTGCGCGTGCATCCCGGCGAGCTGGGCCGCCACCGAGATGACGAACACCGGGGTCTCTTCGTCGCCTTCCTGGGGGATCCCGCCGAACATCCCACTCACCTGCCTTCGAGCAGCTCAGTGATCTCGGGCCGGGGGTCGTGCCCGGCCATCGACTCGGCGTACGCCTGCAGTGCTTCGCGCGCCTTGTCGTCCAGTTTGGCGGGAATCGCCGCTTGGAGGGTGACGAGCAGATCACCTTGCGAACCGTCTCGCTTGGCGATGCCCTTGCCGCGCACGCGCAGCACCCGTCCGCTCGCCGTGCCCGGCGGCACCTTGAGCGAGACCTTGCCCTCGAGCGTCGGCACCGTGATCGTGGTGCCGAGGGCCAACTCGGTGAAGTCCACCGGCACGGTGATCGTCAGGTCCAGCCCCTTGCGCCCGAACAGCGCGTGCGGAGCCACGTGCACCCGGACGTACAGGTCGCCCGCCTGCGCGCCGCCCCGGCCCGGCTCGCCCTGACCGGCCAGCCTGATCCGCTGGTCGTCGTCGACGCCCGGCGGGATCCGGACGGTCAGCGTGCGGGTCCGCGTGCTGACGCCTTCGCCGCCGCACTCGGGGCACGGGTCGTCGATGATCGTCCCGCGGCCGCGGCAGTCGCGGCACGGCTCCGAGAACGCGAAGGCACCCTGGCTGCGACTGACCAGCCCCGACCCGGAACAGGTCGGGCAGGTCCGCGGCGACGTGCCCGGCTTCGCGCCGTTGCCGCCGCACGTCGAACAGGTCGCCGGGCTCGACAGCCGCAGCGGCAGGGTCGCGCCCTTGACCGCCTCGGTGAAGTCGATCCGGACGTCCGTCTCGACGTCGGCACCGCGCTGCGGCCGGTTCGCCGTCGCACCCGCCGAAGCGCGCCCACGGCCGAACAGCCCGCCGAGGATGTCGCCGAGCCCGCCGAAACCACCCTGCTGGTTGGCGCCGGCCTGGCCGAAGATGTCGCCGACGTCGAAGCTGCCGGTGCCGCCGCCACCGGGGAAGTTGAACCCGCCCCCGCCGCCGAACAGCCGCCGCGCTTCGTCGTACTCCTTGCGCTTGCTCGCGTCGGAGAGCACGCCGTACGCCTCGGAGACCGCCTTGAACTTCTGCTCCGCCTCGGCGTTGCCGGCGTTCGCGTCCGGGTGGTTCTCCTTGGCCAGCTTCCGGTAGGCCTTCTTGATCTCGTCCGAGGTGGCGTCGGAAGAGACGCCCAACTCACGGTAGAAGTCCTTACCGATCCATTCCCGTGCGCTCATCGGGCGTCTCCTCCTCTCACTTGACCCGGATACGGCTTACTGCTGGTGTTCATCGACTCCGCCGTCGAGTGGCAGCTCGCCACCGACGGGCGGGTCCACCGGGGCCGCGCCGGGCTCGTGGTCGGTCACGCCGACCAGCGCCGCCCGCAGTACGCGGTCCCCGAAGCGGTAACCGCGGCGCATGACCACGGTGACCGTCGGGCCCGCCACGTCCGGCGAGGTGTTGTGCTGCACGGCCTCGTGCACGCTCGGGTCGAAGGGCTCGCCCTCGGAACCGAACGACTCCAGGCCCGCGCGCTGCAGTCCGCTGATCAGCTTGTCGCCGACCGACTTGAACGCGCCGGTGAGGTCGCCGTGCTGCTCGGCCCGCTCGAGGTCGTCGAGCAGCGGCAGCAGGTCGTTCACCACGGTCGCCTTCGCGCCGAGGACGACCGCCTCCCGATCCCGCTCGACCCGCTTGCGGTAGTTGGCGTACTCCGCCTGCAGGCGCTGGAGATCGGCGGTGCGCTCGGCCAGCTCCTTCTCCACGTCGGAGACCACCGACACCGAGTCGTCCACAATGGACTCGCCAAGCGAGGGGCCCGCGTGTTCCACGGGCGCCTCGTCCGGCTCCGGCGCGGCGTGAGCCGGACCGGGCGGGCGGACCTGCCCGGTCTGGGGGTCCACCCGACGCCGATCCCGCACGACCACCGGCTCCTCGGGGCCTCGGCCCTGGTTCTCGGATTCGTCGTAGCTATGGGTCACTTCTTCTCGTCCTCTTCGACGATCTCGGCGTCCACCACGTCATCGGCCTTGGCCTGGCCACCGGCCGCACCGGCGTCGCCGGCCGCACCCGAAGCGCCGGCCGCACCGGCCGCCGCGTCGGCGTTCGCGTTGGCGTACAGGGCCGTGCCCAGCTCCTGCGAAGCGGTGTTCAGCTTCTCGATCGCCTCGCGGATCTTCGTCGAGTCCGTGCCCTTCAGGGCTTCGTTGGCCTCGTCGATCGCGGACTTGACCTTGCCCTTGAGGTCGTCGGGCAGCTTGTCGTCGTTGTCCTTGAGGAACTTCTCGGTCTGGTAGACCAGCGTCTCGGCCTGGTTGCGGGTCTCGGCCTCTTCGCGACGGGTCTTGTCTTCCTCGGCGTGCGCCTCGGCGTCCTTGACCATCCGCTCGATGTCGTCCTTCGGCAGCGCGGAGCCACCGGTGATCGTCATCGACTGCTCCTTGTTCGTGCCGAGGTCCTTGGCCAGGACGTGCACGATGCCGTTCGCGTCGATGTCGAAGGTGACCTCGATCTGCGGCACGCCGCGCGGGGCCGGCGGGAGACCGGTCAGCTCGAACATGCCGAGCTTCTTGTTGTGCGCCGCGATCTCGCGCTCACCCTGGAACACCTGGATCTGCACCGACGGCTGGTTGTCATCCGCGGTGGAGAAGATCTCCGAGCGCTTGGTCGGGATCGTGGTGTTGCGCTCGATGAGCTTGGTGAACACGCCACCCTTGGTCTCGATGCCCAGCGACAGCGGGGTCACGTCCAGCAGCAGGACGTCCTTGACCTCGCCCTTCAGGACACCGGCCTGCAGCGCCGCGCCGACCGCGACGACCTCGTCCGGGTTCACGCCCTTGTTCGGCTCGCGGCCGCCGGTCAGCTCCTTGACCAGTTCGGACACGGCCGGCATGCGGGTGGAACCACCGACGAGCACGACGTGGTCGATGTCGCCGACGGCGATGCCCGCGTCCCGGATCACGTTGTTGAACGGGTTGCGGGTGCGCTCGAGCAGGTCCGAGGTGATCTTCTGGAACTCGGCGCGCGACAGCGTCTCGTCGAGGAACAGCGGGTTCTTGTCCGAGTCCACCGTGATGTACGGCAGGTTGATGCTGGCCGAGTTCGAGCTGGACAGCTCGATCTTCGCCTTCTCCGACGCCTCGCGGATGCGCTGCAGCGCCATCTTGTCCTTGGTCAGGTCGATGCCGTTCGTGGCCTTGAACTTGTCGACCAGCCACTTGACGATGCGCTCGTCCCAGTCGTCACCACCGAGGTGGTTGTCACCGGAGGTCGCGCGGACCTCGACGACGCCCTCGCCGATCTCCAGCAGCGAGACGTCGAACGTGCCGCCACCGAGGTCGAAGACCAGGATGGTCTGTTCCTTCTCGCCCTTGTCCAGGCCGTACGCCAGCGCGGCGGCGGTCGGCTCGTTGACGATGCGGAGCACGTTCAGGCCGGCGATCTGCCCGGCCTCCTTGGTGGCCTGCCGCTGCGCGTCCTCGAAGTACGCCGGGACGGTGATCACCGCGTCGGTGATGGTCTCGCCCAGGTACGCCTCGGCGTCGCGCTTGAGCTTCATCAGCACGCGGGCGCTGATCTCCTGCGACGTGTAGTTCTTGCCGTCGATCTCGGTCTTCCAGTCGGTGCCGATGTGCCGCTTCACGGACCGGATCGTCCGGTCGACGTTCGTCACGGCCTGGTTCTTCGCCGGCTGACCGGTCAGCACTTCGCCGTTCTTGGCGAAGGCGACGATCGAGGGGGTGGTCCGGGAACCTTCAGAGTTGGCGATGACCGTCGGCTCGCCGCCCTCAAGGACGGCGACGACCGAGTTGGTCGTGCCGAGGTCGATGCCGACCGCTCGCGCCATGGTGCTTTCCTCCTGAGTAAGTCTGCTATGTATGTGACCTGCACGTTCGTCCCCGCCTTGAGCGGGTCCCTGGCAACTTTAGTCTGGTCTCCGCGTGCCTCGTCAAGCCGGACTTGAGTCGACTGCGCTCAACCTCTGTACCCAGCCCAACGAGCCGGTCCGGGTTCTTGTTCCCGGGTTCAGCGGCAGATGTGCCCGTGACCGGGTGTGACACCGCTCACCAGGTAGTTCACCTCGGCCGCGCGGGCGCAGGCCGAGTTGAACAGGCCCGTGTGGCCGTCGTCGGCGCGGGTGAGCAGGGCCGAGCCGTCGATGCTCGCCGCCAGGCCGCGCGCCCAGGACAGCGGGGTCGCCGGGTCGTGGGCGCCGCCGACGACCAGGATCGGCGCGGCACCGTGGACCGGGTGCGGGTGCGGCGGGTTCTTCGGCGGGATCGGCCAGCCGGTGCAGCCGCTCGTGAAGTCCCAGTACTCGGAGTACCGCCAGCTGTGCGGAGCCACCGCGCGGACCAGCCCGGCCAGCGCACCCATGTCCGACGGCCCGGTGAACGGCGACGGGAAGTCGTGGCAGCCGATCGCTCGGTACGCGCCGTAGATCGGGGAGAGGAACTGGTTCCGCTCGGTCAGCGCGCGGGCGTCCGGGAACTCGCCACCGGCCGCGGCCAGCGCCGTGCCCAGCGCGGGCCACTCGTCCCGGAGGTAGAGGTGGTTGTAGACGCCCGCCGAGATCTCGTCGGCGGTCGCTTTCCGCCCCAGATCACTGGACCAGATCGCGCCTCGCGCCGCCCGGGCCACGACGTCGTCGTAGACCCGGAGGACGTCCTGGCCACGCAGAGCGCAGCCGGTCGCGTCGCGGCACCAGTCCGCGAACCGGACCAGTGCGTCCTCGGTCGCCGCGGCCTCCTCGAGGATCGCCTGCCGCAGTGGCCGGGCGTGGTCGACGGCGCCGTCCAGCACCATCGTGCGCACCCGGCCGGGGTGCTTCGACGCGTAGACCGCGCCCAGTTCCGTGCCGTACGACAGGCCCAGCCACGAGATCTTCGACTCGCCCAGCGCGGCCCGGATCGTTTCGATGTCCTCGGCCGCGCTTTGCGTGTCCACGTTCGCCAGCAGCGGCCCGGTGCGGGCCAGGCAGTCCTCGGCCGCCTTGCGGTTGTGCGCCACCAACGCGTCGAACGACGGCCTCGACGCCGGGAACCGGTCCAGCGCCGGGTCGAACAACGTTCCGGGATCGCAGGTGACGCGCGGGGTGCTGAACCAGTCCCCACGCGGGTCGAAGCCCACGACGTCGAACCGCTGCCGCAGCCGGGCGAGGTCCGGCGACGCCAGCCCGCCGAACTGCACGAACCCCACACCCGATCCACCAGGCCCGCCCGGGTTCACCAGCAACGAGCCGATCCGGTGGGCCGGATCCCGCGCGGGCAACCGGGTCAGCGCGAGCCGCGCCGACCCCAGCTCCGGTCTCGCGCGGTCGATCGGTACGTCGACCGCCGCGCACTCCGCCGTCGGTTCCTGCCGCGTGGCACAAGGCCGCCACGACAAGCCCGAAGCTTCGGCGACGGCCGGCACCGCCGCCGAGACCACGACCACCGCGACAGCCACCAAGATCCGGCGTACGTCCATGGTGCGTCTCCTCCCCCTGCACGCCGTCCTTCGGCGTACCCCATTCCTAACAGCGACCACCGACAGGATCAGGAGCGTCGGCCGGTCCAGGAGGAGAAGAAGAAATCGGGGTTTCCTTGCCGCACAACGACTTCCGCGGGCGTACCCACCCAGGAAGTCACTCGATAGTGGGAATCCGCGGCGACCGGCACCCCCTGCGCCGGAGTCGCCGCGGATTCACCACGCGCGAAGCCGACGACCCCGAACATCGCCATCGCGCCCAGCAGCGCGGCCGCCAGCACGCGCCGTTCGATCTTGCCCATCGGAAAATGCCCCCGTAGTAAGGAAAAGTCAGGCCGCGCGGACCGTGACGCTGCCGCTGTCGGTCGTGAGGTCGAGCGTGTGCGGCGCGGATCCGTCGGTCGGCACGTCGATGTCGCGGTGCCCGCTGTCGCTGCCCCCGACGACGCGGTACGGCCCGCCCGGCACGGTGACGTCGACGCTCCCGCTGTCGGCCTTCACCTTCACGTTGTTCGCCTGCTCCAACGTGAATTCGACGCTGCCGCTGCTCGACGTCACGTCGACCGGACCGCGTACGCCCTTGCCCTCGATGCTGCCGGAACTGGCGTGCACCTGGACCTCGCCGACGTTCTCCAGGTCGATCCCGCCGCTCTCCAGCCGCAGCTTCACCAGGCCGGGTACGTCTTCGACCTTCGCGTGCCCGGAGTCGGCCTGAACGTCCACACTGGCCACCCCGCGGACGTCCAGCCCGCCGGAGTCCAGCTTGCCGCTGACCGGCACGCCTTCCGGTACGACGACCTCGAAGTCGACCGAGCAGTTGTCCCCGCAGTCGGTGAGCACGAGCTGGTCGCCGTCGACGCGGTAGAACGTGTCGCCCGGCTTGCTCCGCCAGTGGTAGTTCACCGCCTGGTGGACGGTCGAGGGCCCCGAACCGGTGCGGATCTTCACCGATCCCGAGTCGCCTTCGAGCTTCACGCTGCGAATCGTCTCGGACAGGGTCTTGCTGTTCTCGAAATCCGATCCCCAGCCCCAGCCGAACGCGGTCGCCAGCCCCACGCCGATCAGGACGATGCCACCCAGAGCCAATAGCGGGCGCGCCATGGTCGTGGTCCCCTCAGTGTTGTTTCCTCTGCGTGAAGAAACGTTATGGCCGGTGCGGGGCCGAGTACATGGGGGTATCCCCCCGAAAGACCCTGAGATCCGTCCCTGACACGCGGGGGCGCTGCCGGGGGCCTAACCTGGCGCAAGACTCCAGTTCCGTGATCAGGAGGATCCATGCCGCAAGCACCCGGTCCGTACGAATCCCTGCCCGACGTGCCGTCGTTCACCCTGCGCAGCACCGACGTCGCCGACGGCGAAACCCTGGCCACGCCCCACTTGTCCGGCATCTTCGGTGCCGGCGGCGAGGACCGTTCGCCGCACCTGGCGTGGGAGGGCTTCCCGGCGGAGACGAAGAGCTTCGCGGTCACCTGCTACGACCCGGACGCCCCGACCGGCAGCGGCTTCTGGCACTGGGCCGTGTTCAACGTCCCGGCGTCGGTGACCGAGCTGGCCTCCGGCGCGGGCGACGGCTCGAACCTCCCCGAAGGCGCGGTGACGCTGAAGGGCGACGGCGGGGTCAAGCAGTTCCTCGGCGCGGCGCCGCCGCCCGGGCACGGCCCGCACCGGTACTACTTCGCCGTGCACGCACTGGACGTCGACAAGCTCGACGTGCCGGAGGACGCGACCCCGGCGTTCCTGGGCTTCAACATGTTCGGGCACACCCTGGCCCGCGCGGTGCTCACGGCGGTGTACGAGAACAAGGGCTGAGCCGGCCGGACCCGGCGCCGTCGCGACGGCGCCGGGTCAGCGCAGGGCTTCCTGGTTGACGCCTTCGCGCTCCAGGTAGCGGCCCTTGGTGTGCTCGCCGAACCCGAACTGCCGGTACAGCCCGTGCGCGTCGGCGGTGTGCAGCATCCAGCGGAAGCCGGCGCCGGGCCCGTTGTCGATCATCTCCCGGACGAGCTCCTTGCCGAGCCCGGTGCCGCGGGCGGAGTCGACGACGAAGACGTCGGCCAGGTAGGCCGAGCCGACGCCGTCGGAGAAGGCCCGCGCGAAGCCGACCTGCTCTTCACCGCGGTAGGCGGCGACGATCCGCCACGAACCCGTGATGGCGGCCTCGACCTGCGAACGGGTACGCCAGCGGCCCCAGTAGGCCTCGGTGGAGAGGAACTTCCACACCACGTCGAGGTCCAGCCGTGTCCGGTCGTCGTCCAGCTCGTATTCGCCGAAGGTCCGCATGATCCGAAGTTAACTAGCTAGTCAACGCGGTTTCAGCAGGTAGTCCACGACGGGACGCAGCTCGTCCGCGGACGGCGGCTCGTCGTCGATGAGGCCCTGGATCAGCAGCCCGTCGATGCCCGCGAGGAACACCCGGAACGCCACCTCGTCGTCGTGGCGGACCATCGACGTCAGCACGTCGAGCCAGCGCCGCGCGGCCGGGCGCAGCTCCGGCTTCCGCGCGGCCAGCAGGTACAGCTCGTACTCGGCCATCGTGCGCCCGCGCCGCGGGCCCAGCGCCTCGGCGAGCAGGCCCGCGACCTCCTCGGCGCCACGCGAACCGCGTGACCGGGCCCGGTCGATCATCCAGTAGACCTCGGTCGCCATGTCCCGGGCGCACGAGATGAGCGTGGCGATCAGCAGATCGTCGAGCGACGAGAAGTGGTAGGTCGTGGACGTCGTCGGCACGCCGGCCTCGGCCGCGACCGTCCGGTGGGTCACGCCCGCGACGCCGTCGCGCTCGATGATCCGCAAGGTGGCCGCGATGATCTCCGCGCGCCGCTTCTCACCCCGCACCTTGCGGCCGTCGACCTGCAGTTTCACGTCGAAGCACTCCCGATTTCGATCAGCACCACACCGCCGATGACCAGCGCCAGACCGGCGATCATGGCCGCGTTGACCGGCTCCTTGAGGAACACGACGCCGACGATCGCGACCAGCGCGACGCCGGCCGCGGCCCAGATCGCGTAGGCCACGCCGATCGGCAGCCCCATCTTGAGCACGTACGACAGGGCGACGAACGCGACGGCGTACCCGAGCACCACGACGACCGACGGGCCGAGCTTCGAGAAGCCCTCGGAGAGCTTCAGCGAGACCGTCGCGGAGACCTCGGCGGCGATCGCCAGCGCGAGCAGAAGGTACGCACCCATAGGGTGAAAACTACCTGAACGATCGTCCCAAAACAAAGAGCGACGTACACCACATCGGTGGGACTTAGGCCCACTCAACGGGTTACTCATCAGTAAGGAAGGTTAGTCTCCCGGCACCACCACAGTTTTTGATCCGGACGAAAGGCACCCGAACGATGGGCGCTCTGCAACTGACGCTCGGCGGGATCTCGGTCCTGCTCGGCGTCGTCGCCTGGGGAATGTTCGCCGCGACGATCGCGCGTTTCGTGCGCGTCATCCGTCTCGGGCAGCCCGACTCGACGCGCAACGGCCCCTTCATGCCCCGCATGAAGACCCTGGTCAAGGAGTTCGCCGCGCACACGCGGATGAACCGCAAGCGCAGCGTCGGGCCGGCGCACTGGCTCGTCATGTGGGGCTTCCTGCTGGGCTCGCTGGCCCTGTTCGAGGCGTACGGCGAGGTCTTCGTCCCGACCTGGGGCTGGCCGATCCTCGACGACTTCCCGCCGTTCCAGCTGCTCATGGAGCTGCTCGGGCTCGGCACGATCGTCGGCATCCTGGTGCTGATGGCGATCCGCCAGCGCAACCACCCCCGCCGCGCCGACCGCCAGTCGCGCTTCGCCGGCTCCAACTTCAAGTGGGCGTACTTCATCGAGGCCGTCGTCCTGATCGAGGGCATCGGCATCATCGGCGTCCGCGCCGCGAAGTCCGCGCTGAACACCCACGAAGGGCCGCTGTGGGCGTCCTTCGTCTCGAACCCGATCGGCCAGCTGCTGCCGGCCAGCCCGAACCTGGTCACGGTCTTCGCGTTCGTCAAGCTGATGAGCGCCACGGTCTGGCTGATCGTGGTCGCCCGCACGATGACCATGGGCATCGCCTGGCACCGGTTCAGCGCGTTCTTCAACATCTACTTCAAGCGCGAGGCCGACGGCGGCGTCGCACTGGGCGCGCTCAAGCCGATGATGAGCGGCGGCAAGGTCCTCGACCTCGAGGAAGCCGACCCGGACGAGGACACCTTCGGCGTCGGCAAGATCGAGGACTTCAGCTGGAAGGGCTGGCTGGACTTCTCGACGTGCACCGAGTGCGGCCGCTGCCAGGAGCAGTGCCCCGCGTGGAACACGGGCAAGCCGCTCTCGCCGAAGCTGCTCATCACGCAGCTGCGTGACCACGCCTACGCGAAGGCGCCGTACCTGATGGCCGGCGGCAAGCGCGACATGGCGGGCGACGAGGTCGGTTTGTCCGGCGACAACATGTACGCCGGGATCGACGTCCTGGCCATCGCCGAGTCCCAGAAGGCCCTCATCGGCGACGACGGCGGCGTCATCGACCCCGACGTCCTGTGGTCCTGCACCAGCTGCGGTGCCTGCGTCGAGCAGTGCCCGGTCGACATCGAGCACGTCGACCACATCGTCGACATGCGCCGCTACCAGGTGATGATCGAGTCGTCGTTCCCCAGCGAGCTGAACGGCATGTTCAAGAACCTGGAGAACAAGGGCAATCCGTGGGGCCAGAACGCCAAGGACCGGCTGGCCTGGACCGAGGACCTGGACTTCGAGGTCCCGGTGTTCGACGGTGACATGGAAGACGCCGAGTACCTGTTCTGGGTCGGCTGCGCCGGCGCGTTCGAGGACCGCGCGAAGAAGACGACGCGCGCGGTCGCCGAGCTGCTGCACATGGCCGACGTGAAGTACAAGGTGCTCGGCTCGGAGGAGTCCTGCACCGGCGACCCGGCCCGCCGCGCGGGCAACGAGTTCCTGTTCCAGATGCTCGCGCAGCAGAACGTCGAGGTCCTGAACTCGGTGTTCGAGGGACGTGAGCGGAAGGCGCGCAAGGTCGTCGTGACCTGCGCGCACTGCTTCAACACCCTCGCCAACGAGTACCCGGAGCTGGGCGGCCAGTTCGACGTCGTGCACCACACGCAGCTGCTGAACCGCCTGGTGCGCGAGAAGCAGCTGGTGCCGGTGGCGCCGGTCGCCGAGGACGTCACCTACCACGACCCGTGCTACCTCGGCCGCCACAACAAGGTGTACGAGGCGCCCCGCGAGCTCGTCGGCGCGACCGGCGCGCGGCTGCGCGAGATGCCGCGGCACGGCGACAAGTCGATGTGCTGCGGCGCGGGCGGCGCGCGGATGTGGATGGAAGAGAAGATCGGCAAGCGGATCAACGTCGAGCGCGTCGACGAGGCGCTCGGGACCGCGCCGTCGAAGATCGCCACCGGCTGCCCGTTCTGCAAGGTGATGCTGAACGACGGCCTGACCGCCCGCCAGAGCGACGGCAGCGCGAGCGAGAAGGTCGAGATCGTCGACGTCGCGCAGATGCTCCTCGAGTCGGTCAAGCGCAAGCCGGCGCCGAAGGCAGTGCCGACCGGAGCGCCTTCGCTCGCAGAAGAGTGACAATGATTTTTTCACGGCCCCGGTCAGGAACTTCCTGGCCGGGGCCTTTTCCTTGGCGATATTCGCAATGAAGTAGCCATTGCGCTACGCGTTGTCACACGTCCACTAGCTGGGATTTTGTCGAGGTAATCGTTTTCTTGCAAAAACGTTCATGATATTCACCGAAATGGCCCATCGAGTGGAGGACAAACGAAGACCTGAACCCTGGACATCGGGCGTATCCTGACGTTTCCTTCGCCGCCGCCGTTGCCAGCGAAGGCCCATTCGACGATCACGGAACCAGGGGGCGGCCAGGTATGAGCGAGGACCGGAGCACCACGACCGGGCGACACGCTCTCCGCACCTACATCGACGACATGGACGTCCGGTACCCCGGTGCCGGCGCCCAGGACCCGGTGCCCGCCCAGCGGACGCTCGTGCGCCCGTACGTCCTGACCCGCGGCCGGACGCAGTCGCGCCGCCACCTCGCGATCGAAGCGCTCGTCTCGACGCGCGCCGGCGCCCACTGGAACGGCGCCCGGCTGACCGGCGAGTTCCGCTCGGTCCGCTCGCTCTGCTCCCGCCCGCGCTCGGTCGCCGAGGTCGCGGCCAGGCTGAGCGTGCCGCTCGGCGTCGTCCGCGTGCTGCTGGACGACATGGCCGAGCAGGGACTGGTCACCATCCACGACAGCCGGGTCACCCCCGAGGGCCGCCCGGCGACGGCGTTGATGGAGCGCGTTCTGCACGGCCTGCGCCGCCTCTGAGCATTACGCTCACCGGGTGAGTGAGGATTCCGAGAACTCCGGTGGCGAAAGCACGCTGACCGTCCTGCTCGCCGGTGGGGTCAACCTGGCGATCGCGGTCATGAAGCTGATCGCGGGCGTCATCACCGGCTCCGGCGCGATGCTGTCCGAAGCGGCCCACTCGGTGGCCGACACGTTCACCGAGGTCCTGCTGCTGACCGCGTTGAAACGTTCCGACCGCCCGGCCGACCGCGTGCACCCCTTCGGCTACGGCAAGGAGCGGTACTTCTGGTCGCTGCTCGCGGCGGTGTCGATCTTCGCGTCCGGCTCGATGTTCGCGCTCTACGAAGGCGTGTCGACGCTGTTCGGGCACGGCGAGGCGCAGAGCACGTCGATCCTCAGCTACATCGTGCTGGCCGTGGCGTTCCTGCTCGAGGGCACGTCGTGGGTGCAAGCGGTGCGCCAGACCGTCCGGGAGTCCAGGGCCGAAAACCGGTCGCTCTGGGCGTACCTCCGCCTGATCGACGACCCGACGCCGAAGACCGTCCTGTTCGAGGACTCCGCCGCGTTGATCGGCCTGCTGGTCGCGTTCGCCGGCATCGGCCTGCACCAGATCACCGGCTCGGAGGTCTGGGACGGCGTCGCGTCGATCGTCATCGGCGTGCTGCTCGCCTTCGTCGCCTACCTGCTCGGGCGGACGAACCGCGGCCTGCTCATCGGCCGCCAGGCCAACCCGGAGATCGTCCGCGGCGTCCGCGACCACCTCTCGGCCGCGCCGGAGATCGAGGCGGTCGTGGACCTGCAGACCATGCTGATGGGCACCGACCAGGTCCTGGTCTGCACCCGCGTCGACTTCGACGACTCGCTGAGCGCCGGCGACCTCGAACGCGCCTGCGTCCGGCTCGCGGGCGAGCTGACCCAGTCGTTCAACGACGTCACCGAGGTGTTCATCGAGCCGGTGCCGCGGACGGATCCCGAACTGCGCGCGACGGTGCTGGCGCGCTACGGCGACATCGCGGAGCGGTGGAACAACCCGTAGCTCAGTACCCGAAGTCCTGGACCCAGTAGTTGCCCGCCTTCGTGAACCCGACGCCGAGCTTCTTCAGGGTGCAGTTCAGGATGTTCGCGCGGTGGCCCTCGGAGTTCATCCAGGCGTCCATGACCTGCTCCGCGGACGTCTGGCCCTTCGCGATGTTCTCCGCGCCCGGCTTCGAGTAGCCGGCGATCTTGATGCGCTGGTCGAACGTCGTGCCGTCGGGGCTGGTGTGCGAGAAGAAGTCGCCGGCCGACATCTGGTCGCTGTAGTCCTGCGCGGCCTTGGTCAGGTGCGACTCCTCGGTCAGCGGGTCGCAGCCGGCCTTCGCGCGCTCGTCGTTGACCAGCGAGAGGACCTGCCCGGTGGCCGTCGACGCGACCCGGGCCGCGGCCTTGGTGGTCGGCGGCGGCGCTTCCGACGTCGTCGGCTGCGGGGGCGCGGACGTCTCGGTCGGCGTGGGTGCCGCGCTGGACGTCGTCGGGGCCGGGCCGGCGGACGCGGGCGCGACCGGCTTCGACGGTTGCGCCTGGCCGCCCGCGAGGTCGGTGCCGCTGCCGCCACCGGAGCCCGCGGGCGCGTTGGGGAGCACCAGGGCCGCGGCGCCGAGCTCGGCGGTGTTTCCTTCCGCGGAGGCCATCCAGGTACCGGTCGCGGCGGAAAAAACGCCGAGCAGCACACTGAGTGACACCATCACCACGCGAGCACGTTCACCAAGGGGGGACACGGCGCAGGAACGTATCACGGGACGATTACGGCGAGAACCCTCCGAACGCACTGGTCACATTTGTTCGGTCGTACTCGTCGCCGACGGGTAGGAATTCCGCGGCAATCGGACGCTCCCGCGTTACTCCGTTCAGCCGCTGCGCACGATGAACGCGGCGTCACCGGACGCCGACACCGGTCGTCCGGTCGGGTCCTGGCCGGTCGCGGTCGCCTTGCCCGTGAAGCCCTGTTTCCCCGCGACAGCCTGGCACGTGTAGGTGATTTCGGCGTCCACGGCCAGTTCCGCTGCGGAGTGCGCACACGACGGAGTGTGGTCGTCGACGACGGACAGGGTGGTCAGCGGCACGTCACCGGTGTTCTTGACCAAGACGGAAAAGGTGACGGTGTCGCCTTCCCGGACTTCGTACGGCGTCGCGTCCTTCATCACCGCGATTTCGGGGTGGACGACGTCGACTTTCGGTTCCGCCGACGATTGCGCGGCGCGACCGGTCGGATCCGTTCCCGTCACTTCCGCGGGGGCGGTGAAATCGTCCTCCGACGCTTTTCGAACGCAGGTGTAAGTCTGCGTCGCACCGGCCGGCAGGGTGTCGAACTCCTTCGCGCACGCCGGATCGTCCACAACGGACACCCCGGTCAGCGCGACGTCGCCGGTGTTGCGCACGACGACGGTGAACGTGACCTCGTCCCCGGCGCGCACCTTCTCGGGCTTCGCGTCCTTCGTCAGCTTCAGAGCCGGGTGGATGACGTCGATCTCGTCGGTGTCCGCGGCCGTGAGCGGAGGGCCGACGGGGGCGTTCGCCGTGGCCTTCGCGGTGGCGACGACGTCGTCGGCCGGGGCGGTCGTGGTGCAGTCGAACTTCTGCGTGGCGCCCGCTTCCAGTTTGTCGAACGTCTTCGCGCAGGCGGCGTCGACCTGGATCGCGGTCAGCGGTCCGTCGCCGGTGTTGGTGACGGTGATCGTCGAGGTCACGGTGTCGCCCGCGCGGAAGGGGCCGCCGTGGACGTCCTGGGTGATCGCGAGCCCGGGGTGCAGCACGGTGTAGCCCGCGTCGTCGGTGGCGCTGACCTGGCGGTTCGTCGGATCGGTGCCGGTCGCGGTGGCGGAGCTCACGAAATTGTCGGTGCCGGCGTCTACCTTGCAGGAGTGGCGCTGGGTGGCGCCGGGGAGGAGGGTGCCGATGGGCTGAGCGCACGCCGGAGTGCGACTGTCCACAACGGACACGTCGGTCAGTGGCACGTCACCGGTGTTCGCGACGACGAGGGTGAACGTCACGGTGTCGCCTTGCCTGACCTGCGCGGGCGCCGCGTCGTTCGTGATCGTGACCGCGGGGTGGATGACCTTGACCGGGACCTCGGCGGTGTCGGTCACCGGACGGTTCGTGGCGTCGGTACCGGTCACTTTCGCGGTGGCGGCGTAGTCGGCGTCCCCGGCGATCTCGGTGCAGCTGTAAGTCTGCTTCGCTTGTGGCTCGAGCGCTCCCCAGGACTTGGTGCAGTCCGGGGCCCGCTGGTCGGCCACCGAAACTTCCCGCAGCAAGCTGTCGCCGGTGTTCGTCACGGTGATCGTCGACGTCACGGTGTCGCCCGGGCGGACCACCTTCGGGTCGGCGGATCTCGTGATCGCGATGGCCGGGTGGATGACGTCGACGGCGGCGACGGCGGAGGCGGTGACGTCCGGGCCTACCGGTGGGGTCGCGTCGACCCGCACGGTGCGGGTGACGTCGTCGGCCGGAGCGGTGGCGGTGCAGCCGAACTCGCGGGTGCCGCCGGGCTCGAGGGCGCCGTCGATCACCTGGGTGCAGCCGGTGGTCCGCGCGGCCTGCGCGTCCGTGACGTGGAGGCCGGTCAGCGGCACGTCGCCGGTGTTGCGCACGGTGATCCGGAACGGCACGGTGTCGCCCTCGCGGAACGGGCCACCCGTGACGGCCGCGGTGACCGCGACGGCGGGGTGCTGCACGGTGAACGCCGCTTCGGCGGTGGCCGTGACCGGCCGGGCGGTCGGATCGGTGCCGGTCACCACCGGCTTGGTCGTGAAGCCGGTGGCGCCCGCGACGGTCGTGCACGAGTACGTCCGCGTCGCCTGCGGCTGGAGCGTGCCGAGCGGCTTCGCGCACGCGGCGAGCTGGTCGTCGGCGACCGCGACGCCGGTGAGCGGCACGTCGCCGGTGTTGGTGGCGGTGATCGTCCAGGTCACGGTGTCGCCTTCGCGGACCTGCGCGGGTGCGGCCTTCGCGGCGAGCGAGACGGCGGGGTGGATCACGTCGACGACGGCGTCGTCGGTGACCTTCACCGTGCCGCCGAGCTGGTCCTTGGCGGTCGCGGTGGCCGTGTTGGTGAAGTCGTCGGCCGGGGCGGGCGCGGTGCACGAGTACGTCTGCGTGCCCCGCGGCGGCAGCGCGCCGAGCGCCTTGGCGCAGGCCGGGGTGCGGTCGTCGGTGACGGCGGCTTCGGTCAGCGGCGAGTCGCCGGCGTTGGCCACGGTGATCGTGAACGTCACCGGGTCGCCGGGGCGGGCGACGGCGGGGGCGGCGTCCTTCGTGAGCGTCAGCGCCGGGGTGATCACCGTGACGGTGGCCGACGCGGTGGCGGTCACCGGGCGGCCGCTCAGGTCGGTGCCGGTGGCGGTCGCGTGGGACGTCGTCGTGCGGGACGGGTTCGCCGTGCACGAGTACGTCTGCGTCGCGCCCGCGGCCAGGCCGGCGAAGGTGCGCGAGCACGACGTCGTCGTGTCGTCGGTGACGGTGACCGGGGCCAGCGGGCTGTCGCCGGTGTTGTGCACGGTGACCGTCCAGGTGACGGCGTCACCGGCGTGGATCACCGGCGGGTTCGCGGTCTTGGTGAGCTCGACGGCGGGCGCGATCGTCGGCGCGGGTGCGTCGGCGGCGGCCGTGACCTGCTTGCCGAGCTCGTCGGTGGCCGTGGCGGTCGCGGTGGCGACGCCGTCGGCGATCGGGGCCTTCGCCGTGCACTCCCACGTGCGGCTCTCGCCGGGCGCGAGCGTGCCGGGCGGGGACTGCGCGCACGAAGGCGTCTTCGGGTCGGTGACCTGGAGGCCGCTCAGTCCGGTGTCGCCGGTGTTCACGGCCTTGATCGTGAACGTCGCGGTGTCGCCGGCGCGGTAGGCGGGCCGGTCGGGCGTCTTCGTGAGGCCGAGCGCCGGGTGCAGGACGTCGACGTGGGCGGCGGCGACGCCTTCCACGGCGTCGCCGAGCGCGCTCGTGCCGGTCGCCTTCGCCGAGGCCGTGAAGTCGTCGGCCGGGGCGGGTCCGGTGCAGGTGTAGCTGACCGTCTGGCCCGGGGCGAGCGTGCCGATCGGCTTCGCGCAGGCCGGGACGGCGTCGGCCGTCACCTGCACGCCGGTCGCCGGGACCCCGCCCGGGTTGGTCACGGCGACGGCGAACGTCACCGGCTCGCCGACGTGCGCCTTGGGCTGCGTCGCGCGCAGGGCGACCTGGAGTTCGGGCACCGGCACCGAGAACGCGAGGTTCTGCGCTAAGTAGGCGTCGCCGCTGGTGACGAAGCCGAGCTTCGTGCTGGTCGCGCCGGCGGGGACGCGGTCGACGTTGAACGCCTTCGCGTCGACGCTGAAGTTGTTCTTCACGGCCGGGGCGGCGGCGTTGTCGGCGTTCGAGACGAAGAAGTTGGACGTCCCGCCGGTCGCGGGCTCGGCGGCCGGGGTGCCGTCGACCAGGAACTGGTCGCCGGAAGCACCCCAGTCGCCGTCGTACGCGGTGACGCCGAGGTGGGCGTCGGCGGCCGCCGCGCGGAAGCCGGTGATCGTCGTCTCCGTGGCCGGGGCGCCGGCGGTCTGGTCGACGTGCCCGTCGTACACGACGACCTTGCGCTTGTTCGGCGCGTAGTCCGCGTTGCGCTCGGGGTAGGCGTAGACGAGGGCGACCGACCAGCCGCCGACGCAGTCGAAACCCTGGGCGGCCCAGACGTTCCCGACCGTCACGTCGAGCGCGGTCCCGGTCGGCGCGGTGGCGAACCGGTCGGTCACGTCGGCGTGGGCCGAGTAGTGGCCCGCGTCTTCGGCGTAGCCCGAGGGTGCGACGTCGGCGGACTTCGCGCTGCCGACGGAAAGCCGGACGTTCTGCTTCGCGGGCGTACCCGGCGGGGGAACAGCGCCCTGGCACGTCGTGCTGCCCGCCCAGTTGAGGCGGGCGAAGGCGATCTTCGCACCCGGCGGGATGCTCACCGACGCGCCGGCCGAGTCGAAGGTGCCCGGGTCGGCGTCGACGTCGGCCCACGGCAGGAAGAAGTCGTCGTTGGCCAGGGTGTCCTTGCGGTCCGCGGTGTTCGCGCAGGCCGCGGGGGTGGCGACCGGGCCGGACGTCGGCGCGTGGTCGGCGGCGACCGGGCAGCGCAGGACGCCGTTGCCCGCGTACAGGAAGTCGCCGTAGACGACGGCGTCGTAGCCCACGGAGAACGGCGGGGCCGCGGTCGCGCTCGCCGACGGCACGACGGCCGAGGCCAGGAAGACCAGTGCCAGCACCACAACCAGGCGAAGCGGTCGTTCGGGCAACGGCACTCCTCGCCACCTCCGGGGTCGAGACGACCTTGGGAGCCTGGCACGAACGAGGGGTTTACGCGCCGGTTCTCACCCGTCCGTGGACGCGGTCAGCTTCACCGTCGACTCGTGGGTGAGTGCGGTCGCCGCCTCGACGAAGCCGATGACGGTCCGGAGTTCGTCGTCGGTGTAGCGGTCGCAGAGCTCGTACATGCCCTTGACCAGGTGGTCCCACAGGTGCACGCCGCTCGCGATGGCCTGCTCGTCCAGCGCGATCAGCACCCGGCGGCGGTCGTCGGGGTGCGGGCGGCGGTCGACGATGCCCTTGCGCTCCAGGCGGTCGATCATCGCCGTCACGGACGCGGGCGCGAGCCCGGACAGCCGCGCGAGCTCCTTCGGCGTCTGCGGCCCGAAGCGCGCGAGGTAGTCGAGGACCTTGCTCTGCACCGCCGACAGGCCGCGCGTCTCGGAGATCGCCGTGTGGAACATGACCGTCTCGGTCGACAGCTCCCGGGACCTGAGCAGGACTTCCTCGACCAGTTGCGCACGCTCGCTTGACACGGCCCTCAGCCTAGCGCACTCTTTAGTTCGACAGAACGAATTAGTTTCTAAGAGATTCGAGGGGACGAACGAGATGACACGGGCACTGATCATCGGGGGCGGCATCGCGGGCACGATCACGGCCATCGCCCTGCACGAAGCCGGGCACGAGCCGGTGTTGTTCGAGGCGTACGACCGGGGCGCGGAGGGCGTCGGCGCGTTCCTGACCCTGGCGGTGAACGGCCTGGACGCGCTGCTCCCGCTCGGCCTGAAGGACGTCGTCCGGCGTACCGGCTTCGACTCGCCGCGAATGTCGATCGGGCTCGGCGACGGCACCCGCCTCGCCGAATTCCCGCTGGGCGGCGCGCTCCCGGACGGCACCGTGAGCCAGACCGTGCTGCGCTCCGAGCTCTACGTCGCCCTGCGCGACGAAGCCGCGCGGCGCGGCATCCACGCCGAGTACGGCAAGCGGCTGATCGGCGCGAGCGAGACGGGCACGCGGGTCAGAGCCGACTTCTCCGACGGCTCGCACGCGGAAGGCGACCTCCTGATCGGCGCCGACGGCCTCCGCTCGCGGGTGCGCACGATCATCGACCCGGACGCGCCGTCGCCGCGGTACGTCCCGCTGCTCAACACCGGCGGGTTCGCCGAAGGCCTGGCGCTGCCGGACGAGCCCGGGGTGCTGAACATGGTGTTCGGCAAGCGGGTGTTCTTCTGCCACGTCGTCAGCCCGGACGGCCGCGTCTGGTGGTTCGCGAACCCGGCCCGCAAGACCGAGCCGACCGCGTCCGAACTGGCCACACTCGCCGGCGAGAAGCTGCGGAAGGAACTGCTGGACCTCGTGTCCCGCGACCGGACGCCGGCCACCGAAATCATCAGCGCCACCCGCGAGGTCTACCCGGCGTGGCCGACGTACGACTTCCCGTCGGTCCCGGTCTGGCACCGCGGCCGCATGGTGATCATCGGCGACGCGGCGCACGCGACGTCACCGGCGGCGGGCCAGGGCGCGTCGATGGCCATCGAAGACGCCGTCACGCTGGGCAAGTGCCTCCGGGACGTGCCGGACGTTTCGCGGGCCCTCGCCACTTACGAGGGTCTGCGGCGCGAGCGCGTCGAAGCGGTCGTCGCGGCCGGCAAGCGCAACGGCGACGACAAGGTGATCGGCCCGGTCGGGCGCGTCGTCCGCGACTTCTTCATCAAGCGCGCGTTCTCGAAGCCGTTCGACGAGGACCCGAACGCCTTCATGTGGGACCACCGCATCGACTGGAACGAGAAGATCGAGGCCTAGCGCCAGGTGTCGACGCGGTGGAAGTTCTTGTACGCCCGGCTCGGGGTCGGGCCGCGCTGCCCCTGGTAGCGGGACCCGGCTTCACTGGAGCCGTACGGGTGCTCGGCCGCGCTCGACAGGCGGAAGATGCAGAGCTGGCCGATCTTCATGCCCGGCCAGAGCGTGATCGGCAGGTTCGCGACGTTGGACAGCTCGAGCGTGATGTGCCCGGAGAAGCCGGGGTCGATGAACCCGGCGGTCGAGTGCGTGAGCAGCCCGAGTCGCCCGAGCGAGGACTTGCCCTCGAGGCGGCCGGCCAGGTCGTCGGCCAGCGTGACGAGCTCGTAGGTCGACCCGAGGACGAACTCGCCCGGGTGCAGCACGAAAGGCTCGTCGCCCTCCTTCTCGACCAGCGAGGTCAGCTCGTCCTGCTGCAGCTGCGGGTCGATGTGGGTGTACTTGCTGTTGTCGAAGACGCGGAAGAACCGGTCCAGCCGGACGTCGATGCTGGACGGCTGGACCATGCCGGCATCGAAGGGGTCGATGCCGAGCCGGCCGGCGTCGAGCTCTTTGCGGAGGTCACGGTCACTGAGCAGCACGCCCGGCAGCCTATCCGGTGGACAGTGACATCCGGGGCTCCGCCCCGAGCCGGGGGCTTCGCCACCCGGTCCCCCCAAAGACTGGTCAGGCGACCCGCATGTGCTGCGCGTAGGAGGTATCGGGCGCGAAGATCTTCTCGAGCCGCTTCACGTACCCGCGGCGCCCGGCGCGCCCGAGCCGTTCCTGCAGGGCGGTGGCCCCGGGCACGAACCGCCGCACGGTCTCGGCGGCGAAGTTGACCCCGGCCACCGCGACGATCGCGGCCTGCGCCACGGGATCGTCGGGCAGCCCGAGGAAGTCGGCGTTGGTCTTCCCGAGCACGAGCCTGCTGATCGAGGAGTGCACGGCGACGGAGACGTGCGACAGAATCTTGCCGACGGCCCCGCGCCCCTCCCCGACAGCGGCGTTGGCCTCGACGAGCGCCTTGGCGAGCCGCTTGGAGTCGTCGTCCGGGATGAACTCGGTGGCGGCCAGCAGCCACAACAGCCGCCAGGCGTCTTCCTCGGAGGTGGGCAGCAGTTCGTCGTCGACGCCCATGAGCCACCCGATGTACCGCCAGAGGTGCAGGATGTCGCCGCGTTCGCGCGCGGAGTACCGGAGCCCGAGCAGCTGAGTACCGAAGACGTAGACGAGCGAGAAGAGCAGCAACGTCCCGGCGGTCTGCACCTGGTTGACGGGCCGATCCCAGGCGTCGTAGTCCCAGTCGTCCCGCCCGTTCATGGCGGCGCGGACGTGGGCGTGCACGAGCCGGATCCGCAGCGCGGAGGCGTACCCCTTCTCCCCGTGCTTGAGCGAGCCGGGCGTGGTGACGTCGATCCACCAGGTGGCGGTCTCGACGAGCCGCCGCGTGGCCTGGTACTCGATCTCCCCGGTCCCGACCAGCGCTTTCGTCGCGCGGGACGCGAGGTAGCCGCCCATCAGCGACATGTCCCCGAGCGGGAAGAGCCCCAGCAACCCGGCCCGAGTGATGGCGCGCGCCCCGCGTTCGAGCCGCTCGTCGTCGACCCAGTAGGGCTTGGCGTTCACCTGCCCGAAGAACTCCTTGAGCGGCCCGGGCGCCTCGACGCCGTCGGTGAGCGAGTCTTCGAACAGCCGCCGCCCCTGCCCCTTCGGCAACCGCGCCATCCAGGCGACGACGTCGTCCGCGAGCCGGTCCTGCACCTGCGCGAACTCCCGCAGCCGCGCCACCTGCCGCTCGTCACCCCGGATGTCACCACGCACGAACAGCCGCGCCGCGAGCCGGAACCCACCCTGGCGGAACAGCTCGGGATCCTCCATGACCGCACACCTCCGAAGTCGACAACAAGTGTTGTCACTTGACGCGCCGACGTCAAGGAGGGAGGGGTCTGGACAAGGGGATCACGCCGCCGTGTATGCTGGCGACGCACTGCGGATGTAGTTCAATGGTAGAACATCAGCTTCCCAAGCTGAATACGCGGGTTCGATTCCCGTCATCCGCTCTCACCGAAACCCCGGGCATTCCGCTCGGGGTTTTCGCTTTCCATCCGCGCCCGCAATTGAGCCGCGTGCGCGTCCGGCAATCCCGTTTCCACCGCCCGCTCCAACGCCTCGAAAGCGGCCCCCGAACCCAAGCGGTGCAACAACTCCGCCCGCGACGCGTGCCACCACGGGTAATCCGCCAAATCCGGCAACCCATCAACCAAAGCCAAAGCCGCCGACGGCCCATCCCGTTCTGCCACCGCTGCCGCGCGGTTGAGGCGGACCACGGCTGTGTCCTGGATCGACAACAGCACGTCGTACCAGGAAATCACCGCGTTCCAGTTCGTGTCCGCGTACGACGGGGACAGGTCGTGGCAGGCCGCGATCGCGGCTTGGACCACGTACGGGTTCGGGGTCGTCGGGGTTCGGCGCAGGCCGGCGCCCACCAGCTCGACGCCCTCCTTGATCAGCTCGAAGTCCCACGCCGAGCGGTCCTGGTCGGCCAGGAGGACCGGGGCGCCCGCGACGAACCTGGCCGGGCGGCGGGCGTCCTGCAACAACACCAGGGCCAGCAGACCCAGCGCCGTCGGCTCGTCCGGCATCAGCGACGCCAGCAGGCGCGCCAGCCGGATCGCCTCCGCCTGCAGGGACTCGCGGCCCGTGTAGCCCTCGTTGAAGATCAAGTACACCGTCGCCGCCACGCCGGACAACCGCGAAGGCAACTCCGACGAAGACGGCACCCGGTACGGGATCCGTGCCTGAGCGATCTTCTGCTTCGCGCGCGTCAGCCGCTTCGCCATCGTCGCCTCGGGGACCAGCAGCCCGCGGGCCACCTCCGCGGTCGACAGCCCGCCGAGGGTGCGCAGGGCCAGCGCCACCTGGGCGTCCAGCGACAGCGCCGGGTGGCAGCACGTGAACACCAGCCGCAGGAGGTCGTCGCGGACCGAGACCGGGTCCGGGTGCGGGTCGATGGCCGGCATCGCGTCGGCCTCCTTCCCGAGGCGCTTCGCTTCGCGGCGGACGACGTCGACCGCGCGGCGGCGGGCGGCCACCAGGAGCCAGCCGCGGGGGTTGGCCGGGACGCCGTCGCGCGGCCACGTCTCGAGGGCGCGCACGACGGCGTCCTGCACCGCGTCTTCGGCCAGGTCGACGCTGCCGGTGACGCGGACCAGCGTGGCCAGTACCCGGGTGCCCTCGTCCCGGACCAGCCGCGCGACCGCGTCCCCGGCGCTGGTCACTTGCCGAAGTCGACGACCGGCCGGACTTCGATCGCGCCGTCCCAGGCGCCCGGGATCTGCGCCGCGCGCTTCACGGCTTCGTCGAGGTCGGCGCATTCGAGCAGGTAGAAGCCGGTCAGGGCTTCCTTCGTCTCCGCGTACGGGCCGTCGCTCGTGACGATGTCGCCGCCCTTGCCGCCGGTGACGCGGACCGTCGTCGCGGTGGCCGTCGGGTACAGCGCCGCGCCGCCGCGGATGACGGCCTGGGCACCGTCGTGGAACTCGTTGTAGTCCTTCATCATGTCCGCGGCCTCGGGCCGGGTCGGGTCGACGTCGGAGGCGTAGATGATCGCGGCGTACTGGGGCATGACTGCTCCTCACAGGATCCTGACCGGCGCCGATCGCCGGCTCTCACTGTAAGGACGAACGGCGTGGCCGTCCCCTGGACACTCAGCCCTCGACGAGTTCCCAGTCGCCGCCCGGGGTGGCGCGGTCGTAGACCTGGCCGGGCGCGGCCTTCAGCACCGTGCGGACGTCCGGGTACAGGTTCGCGACGTGCTCCAGCTCCAGGCCCTCGACCTCGAAGTCCTCCGCTTCCGGGACCTCGAACCCGACGAACAGCCACGTGCCGTCCTGCTCCCGGACGACCTGGCGGACCGAGCGCAACGGCTGCTGCGGCCCGGTCGGGATCTCGGTCAGGCCGCTGCTGATCTGGGCCTCGTCGTCCGGCGAGCCTTCGAACTTCCAGGCCGCGCGGCGCTGGGCCAGCAGCCGGATGTCCTCGTCCTCGTCGTCGGAACCGGTCACCGACGACAGCAGCCACGTGCGGCGCTCGGGGTCCCAGTCGGCGGCCATGCCGGTCGGCACGTCGGCGAGCGCGGCCAGCTGCGGCAGCAGCTCGACGGCTTCGCGCAGCGACAGCTTCCCGAAGCTTTCGCGGTTGACCACCACGTCATCGGACAGCTCGGTGCCGTTGCTGATGAAGAAGTCGTCCTCGTCGTCCAGTACGACGAAACCCAGCGCGTCCGGGTCGTTGACCAGAGCCAGTGCGATGATCACCGGCGCTTCCGGGTCCTGGCGCAGCGGCCATGCGGTCGACATGCGCCATATCCCACCATCGGGGTACCCGGCGCGCCGATCCGGGGTCCGGCACGATGGGGTCATGCTCGAAGGTGACCTGGTCCGGCTGCGCGCACTCGAACCCGAAGACGCCGAGAAGATCCACGCGTGGGTGCAGGACCCGGAAGTGGGCCGGTGGATGCACCGCGGCTACCCGCGGTCGCTCGCGCAGATCCGCAAGCACGCCGAAGAACGCCCGGTCAACAGCTACGAGCTCGTCGTGCTCGGCATCGAGGCCGACGGCAAGCTGATCGGCATCGTCGACCTCCGCGACGCCCAGCCCGAGATCGGCAACGCCGAGCTGGACATCTACATCGGCGACGCCGAGTACCGCAACGGCGGCGGCTACGGCACCGAGGCACTGCGCCTGATGTGCCGCTACGGCTTCAACTCCATGCGGTTGCACATGATCACGCTCTGGGTGGTCGCCGAAAACGAACGCGCGCGGCACGTCTACCGCAAGGTCGGCTTCTCCGAGGACGGCCGCCACCGCGAAGCGTTCGTAGCGGGCGACGGCAAGCGCCACGACATGATCCTGATGAGCATGCTGCGCGGCGAGCTCAAGTGAGCAGCCGCTGGGGCGCCCGCAACCGCCACGCCTCTTCGAGCAGCTCACGCAGCTGATCGACGTCGACCCGCTCGAGGTCGACGATGATCATCCCGTGCCCGTCGTAGTGCGGGGTCGTGAAGAAGGCCGCGTCGCCGGAATCCAGCAACGCGGC
Source organism: Amycolatopsis solani (assembly GCF_033441515.1). Taxonomy (NCBI): domain Bacteria; kingdom Bacillati; phylum Actinomycetota; class Actinomycetes; order Pseudonocardiales; family Pseudonocardiaceae; genus Amycolatopsis; species Amycolatopsis solani. The sequence goes on along the minus strand of NZ_JAWQJT010000001.1, from coordinate 1,432,875 downwards.
CTTCTCGTCGAGTCCGCACAGCACGACCAGGCCGCCCTCGGCCTCGGTGCGCAGCCGCGCGAACCCCTTGCCCGCCACCTTCAGCGCGGGCGTGCGGTACCAGGTCGACGCCTCGACCTCGGGTAGCCCCGAGGCCAGGCGTACGACGTCTTCCCAGGTCGTCATGGGTCCATTGTCGACCCGGCGTCTTGGAAAATACGGAACTACGGCAGCCGCGTGATCCGGTCCGCCGCGGGCGGGGCCAGGTTCGGGTGGGCGCCCAGGTACGCGATCAGCGCGTCCAGGTCCACCGGTCCGCCGGCCAGGTTCGTGCCCTTGGTGAACTCGGCGAACCCGTCCCCGCCGGCGGCGAGGAAGTTGTTCACCGACACGCGGAACGTCGCCGCCGGGTCGACCGGTGTGCCGTTCACCGTGAGGTCCGAGATCCGCGAGCCCTGCGGCGCGGACGCCGAGTAGCTGTAGTGCAGCGAGCTCGAGATCTGCAGGATGCGCGTGGTCGTGCCCTGCCACTGCTGTTCCAGCACGTTCTTCAGGTTCGCGCCGGTCAGCGTGATCGTCTGCATGATGTTCGCGAACGGCTGCACGGTGAACGCCTCGCCGTAGGTCACCACGCCGTCGCCCTCGTTGTTCGCGGACGACTTGTAGGTCAGGTCGGCGCGGATGCCGCCCGGGTTGGTGATCGCGATGACCGCGTTGTTCGACTGCGTGCCCGCGAGCTGCGCGTCGGCGATGACGTCGCCGAGCGGCGACTCACCGGCCGCGTTGCCCGCCGCCGGCAGGTCCGCGGTGATGGTGCCGACCTGCTTGTTCGCGATCGGGCCGGACTTCGCCTTGGCGTCGGCGACCAGCGCCGCGACGGCCGGGTCCGGGGTCACCGTGCGGGTGACGATCTCGTTGAACGCCTTGGTCTGCGACCGGACGACGTCCCGCGTCTTGAGGTTGATCTTCAGGTCCACCACGGACAGCAGGCGGCCGAACGACGAGCCCTGGATGACCGGACGCGGCTGGCCGGCCGGGTCGTTGATCGAGCAGTTGTACTGCTGGTGGCTGTGCCCGGTGAAGAAGGCGTCGACCTTCGGCGTCACCGCGGCCGCGATCGCGGCGGCCGGCCCGGGACGCAGCTTGCAGTCGTTCGGGCCCTCGACCTCGGTGCCGTCACCCTGGTGCAGCAGCACGACCTGGGCCTTGACGCCGAAGAAGTCGAGCAGGTTCGCCGTGCGGTTGATCGCCTCGACCTCGTCGCCGAACTTCAGGCCCTTGATGGCCTCCGGCGTGACGACGGACGGCAGGTCCTCCAGCGTGGCGCCGATGACGCCGACCGGCACGCCGCCCTCGAACTTGACGGTGAACGGCAACAGCGCGGGCAGGCCGTTGGTGAAGTACACATTGGACCCGATGAAGGGGAACTTCGCGCCCTTGAAGGTCTTCTCGAACTGGCACCCGTCGGTCGGGTGGCAGCCGCCGAACTGCATGCGCTGCAGTTCCTTGAAACCTTCGTCGAACTCGTGGTTCCCGACGACGGACGCGTCGACGCCCAGCATGTTCAGGAAGTCGACGGTCGGCTCGTCGTGGAACAGCGCCGAGACCACCGGCGACGCGCCGATGTTGTCCCCGGCGGACACGACGAACGAGTTGCGCACCTGCGCGCGGAGCTGCTTCACGTGCGTGGCCAGGTAAGCCGCGCCGCCGGCGTCCACTGTGGTCCCGTCCGACTGGACGACCCGGCCGCTGGAGCCGGTCGGCGGCTCGAGGTTGCCGTGCAGGTCGTTGAACCCGATGATCCGGACGTCGGTGGTGGGGTCCGGGCGCTGGCCCGCGGACGCGGGTGCGGTGGTCACCGCCGTCGTCGCCAGCGCGGCCGCGGCGAACACCGCGAGCCGGGTTGAAAGCCTCATGCGTTGTTTCCTCCGATTCGCGCCCTAGGTCCCCAACGGGCGCACGGCGGAGGATTCTGCCTCGCGAACGAGTCAGCTACCAGGGTCAAAAGACGGACGTAAAGCGAATGTCACCTAACGGCTTCCATCGAGCAGCACGCGCGCGACGAGCGCCGGGTCGTCGTTCATCGGCACGTGCCCGCAGCCGGGCAGCAGCCGGAACGTCCCATCGGGAGCGACCTTCCGCAGGTCGGCGACGCGTGGCCGGGCGAGGATCCGGTCCTGCGCGGCCCACGCGATCGTCACCGGGACGCCGGTGACCGGGCCGGTGAAGCGGAAGTCCCCACGGGACTGCGCGGCGGTCGGCTCGAAGCCGGGCGCGGTGGCGAGCGCGTGCGCGTCCTCGACGACGGCGTCCGGGGTCAGCAGGCCCGGCTTACCGACGATCATCCCGACCAGCGCCTTGCGGCCGGCCGCCGTCGCGGCGATGCGGCGCACGACGTGCGGCGGGGTGCGCTGGGCGAGCCCGCGGTGCGCTTTGAGCGTGGCGATCGCGTACATCTTCTGCCGCCGGTTCCACAGCCCGGCCGGCGACAACGCCGTGACGCTGCGGACGAGCCCGGCCTGGCCGAGCGCCAGCGACAGCAGCCCGCCGAGCGAGTTGCCTGCGACGTGCGGCCGGTCGAGGCCCAGCTCGGTGAAGAGCTCCTTGAACATGACCAGCGCGGGTTCGACGCCGTAGCCGCCGGACGGCTCGGGCGACTCGCCGAAGCCCGGCAGGTCCACGGCGATGACCTCGCGATGCGGCGTGAGCAGCGGAACGACCGGCGCCCAGGCCTGGCGGCGGTGGCCGATGCCGTGGATCAGCACCAGCGGCTCGCCGGTACCCGAGCGGTCGTAGACGACGTCGTCCATTACCCGAGAGTAAGGCGGGGTTCGCGGAAAAGCTACAACCGCCGGTAACAGTTACTCTGCGTCCGGGTGAATCCGCGTCCCGGTGTCGGCCGACCGCTGGACGGCGTCGAGCACCCGGTGCACGCGCACGGCGTGCGAGAAGTCCGGCAGGTCGCCCTTCAGGTGCCGCGCGTAGGCGTGCGCGACGTTGTACGACGGCTCGGCGCTGCGCCCGGCCAGCTGCGGGAGCTCGTAGCGCGCGGGCACGGTCAGCTTCTCCAGCGAACCGGTCCGGCTGCCCCGCAGCGTCAGCTTCGCGATCCAGAACAGCGGGTCGGCGGCCTCGACGACCAGCGTGCCCTCGGTGCCGTTGACCTCCCAGTGGAAGTCCGTCGCGGGCGACGTCCCGCCGCGCAGGTGCACCGACGCGACCGCGCCGCCGGCCAGCACCCCGGTGACGGCGATCTGGTCCGGCACGGTCATCGCGACCGAGTCGCCGGAGACCTCGTCGCGCACCCGCGGCCGGACGGTCGCCATCGTCGCCGACAGCTCGGTGAACCCGCCGAGCACCATGTCGACGGCGTCGACGGTGTGCGCGAACGGGATGGTCAGCATCGTGGCGCCGCCCTCGGGGTGCAGCTGGTAGCTCCGCCCGGCGCGCACGCTCGGCCCCCAGTTGCCGCCCGAGCCGATCAGCGACGTCGACAGCACGCGCCCGACGTAGCCGTCCTTGATGAGGTCACGCAGGTAGCGCAACGCCGGCGCGGACCGTCCTTGCAGGCCGACCGCGGTCTGCCCGGTCTTCGCGGCCTCGGCCAGCGCCCGCGTTTCGGCCAGGCTGACGCCCAGCGGCCACTCGCTCAGCACCTGCTTGCCCGCGGCCAGCGCCGGCTCGATGAGCGTCCGGTGCTCGGACACCCTGACCGCGACGACGACCAGGTCGACTTCCGGGTGCCGGGCCAGCTCACCGGCGTCGGCGAAAGTCAGCGGCACGCCGTACTTCTCCCCGGCCACCCGCGCCGACTCCGCGCTGCTCCCGCTCAGCGCGCGGAGCTCGTAGCCCTCCACCGCGGCCAGCGCGGGCACGTGCGCGGTCGCGGCCCAGCCGCCGTTCGCGCTGAGCCCGACGATGCCGACCCGGACCGGTGCCATGAGCGTTCCTTTCGTTGCCCGCACAACACTCCGACGTGCGAAGCGTCGTAGGCATTCCCCGGTCCGCGCAAGACGCATCCGGTTATGCCTGAATGACTTCGGCCACGTCCCGGTCACCGACCGATCGGCCCGCGAGGGGGTCGGCCAAGTGGCCAATGGGCGGCCGGACCGTCCGGCTCATCGACCGAAGCGGCACCCGGGTCAAGATCCATAACGTCGGTGCCATGACGAACGCACAGGTCACGGCCCTGCAGTACGGCTTCATCGGCTTCCTCGCGCTGTGGACCGTGGTGCTCGTGCCGCAGCTGCTCACCCAGCTCGCCCGGCACGGCGGCCTGCGCCCGCGCGGCATCGCCACCACGGCGGCGGTGCTGTTCTACGCGTGCATGACGCTGGCGGTCGTCTTCCTCCCGCTGCCCGGTCCCGGCACCCGGCGGCTCACGCAGACGGTGCAGCTGCACCCGTTCCAGTGGATCACCGACATCCACACTGAGCTGATCAAGCACGGGGAGCCATTTTCGCAGTGGTTCGCGACGCAGACGTTCCAGCAGGCGTGCCTCAACGTCCTGCTGTTCGTCCCGCTGGGGGTGTTCGCCCGGATCCTGTGGCGCCGCGGCCTGGTCGGCACGACGCTGATCGGCTTCGCCGCGTCACTGCTCATCGAGATCACGCAGCTCACGGCGAACTTCGGCACCGCGCCGCACGTCTACCGCATCTTCGACGTCGACGACCTCATGAACAACGCGTTCGGCGCCGGCGTCGGCTGGGTCTTCGGGGCACTCCTGCTCACGCTGCTGCGCGGCAAGCGTTCACCGGTCGGCGTGCAGCCGGCCCGGCGCGAGCGGGTCCACCTCGCCCAGGCGCGCTAACCGGGCTTTCCGCTGCAGCGCCGCGCGCTTGGCGGCCCGCCGGTCCTCGAGGACGACGACGAGCGCCGCGACGGCCAGCACGAGCGCGACGAGCCCGAGGATGAGCGGAAGCTGCACGAAATCCTCCTCGGTACGACGCTGTGCGGGAGATCACACAGGGTACGCAGGTCAGTGCGTGATCCGCTACCCCCGGTGCCCGCGGAAACTGGAGAAGTGAGCACCCGACCCACCAAGGACCAGCTCGCCGCGGCGCACGGCACGACCATCCCGGACGTCATCGCCCCGGACCTGGACGTCCTCTTCTGCGGCATCAACCCCGGCCTCTACTCCGGCGTGCTCAAGCAGCACTTCGCCCGCCCGGGCAACCGCTTCTGGCCCGCCCTCCACGCCGGCGGGTTCACCCCGCGCCGGTACCGGCCCGAGGAGCAGGAGCGGCTGCTCGACCTCGGCCTCGGCATCACCAACGTCGTCGCGAGGACGACCGCCCGTGCCGACGAGCTCACCGCTGACGATCTGCGCGAAGGCGGCAAGATCCTCGTCGCGAAGGTGCTCGAGTACCGGCCGGCCTGGCTCGCCGTCGTCGGGATCACGGCGTACCGGACCGCGTTCGGCTTCCCGAAGGCGGGCGTGGGCCCCCAGGAGGCGCCGATCGGCGACACCCACGTGTGGGTGCTGCCCAACCCGAGTGGGCTCAACGCGCACTGGACGCCGGCCGGGCTCGGCGAGGAGTTCGGACGGCTGCGGGCCGCATCCCGCGATCGTCGAAATCGTTGAACGACCTGCGGGCCACCCTCAGTAGCAACGACACCCCCATCAGGTCCTTCCAGCCCCCGCCGCACGACCTCGTTCGCACCGTTTTCTACCGAGAGTTTGCTGTGACCGGGCGGTTGGGCCATGAGGGGGATTCGGCGTCATGAGCTGCGCAATCGCGACTCGTACCAAGCAGGAGGAGTCACTTTTGGCCGGTCCCGGCAGGGGGGATCGGATGGTGCCGGAGGTTCGGCGTCCCAGGAGCGACGGCGCAGGAGACGGAGGCCCACGATGCACGGCATCGAGCCCACCCGCAGGCCCACGGGGCCGATCGGACCCGGCGGGCGCAGTCTCGGCGTGGCGGTCGTCGATCCCGTCCCGATCTACCGGGACGGTCTCGCCGCGCTCGTCCACCGCAGCCAGGGGCTGCACTGGGCCGGGCAGGCGGCCAGCCACCACGCCGCGCTGCAGCTGTGCGAGCAGGTCAAGCCGGACGTCGTCGTGCTCGATTCGGCGCTCGACCCGAACTGCCACCTGACCAAGCTGCTCAACACCGGCGACCCGGCGCTGATCCTCGTCACGCTCATCCGTGACGCGAATCGCACCCAGCAGTACCTGGCGGCCGCGATCGCCGCCGGGGCGCACGCGATCGTGCCGCGGTCGATCGATTCACGACGGCTCGCCGAAGCGATCCGGCGCGCTCACACCGAGCGCCGGTACATCGACCCGGCACTGGCCGCGCTGACCGCCCGGCCGAAGCGGTCGACCGTGCCCAAGGGCGACCTCGCCCACGACAGCCCACCCGCCGGCCGCGGCGGGATGCCGCTGTCCAGGCGCGAATACCAGGTGCTCCAGCTCGTCGCCGAAGGTCTCGAGAACTCGGCGATCGCGAAGCTGCTGTTCCTCTCCGTGGAGACGGTCCGGACGCACGTGAAGAGCATCCTGCGCAAGCTGTCCGCGCGGGACCGGACACACGCGGTGACCATCGCCTTCCGCGGCGGGATCCTGATCGCCCGCACCGAGGACGGCCACGTGCCGGTGACGGCCGACACAACGGCGATCCCGGGGCACCGCTGAGGCCGTTCCCCAGGCACAACGCCACTTTTGTGGGGAATTCCGGTACTCGGTGGTGCGGATCTGCTTGCTCCAGTTACCCGCAGGTAATATCCTGAAGTTACCGGCGAGTAAGGCGAGTATGTGCCCGGCCGGGGAGCCGAACACATTGGAGTGACGACATGGGCCACTACAAGAGCAACGTCCGAGACCTGGAGTTCAACCTCTTCGAGGTACTCGGCGTGCAGGAGCGCCTTGGCAAGGGCGTGCTCGCCGAGTCCGACGAAGAGACCGCGCGCGGTGTGCTGTCCGAGCTGAACAAGCTCGCCACCGGCCCGCTCGCCGAGTCGTTCGCCGACGCGGACCGCAACCCGCCGGTGTACGACCCGAAGACGTTCAGCGTGAAGATCCCGGAGTCGTTCAAGAAGAGCTACCAGCAGCTCATCGAGGGCGAGTGGTGGCGCCTCGGCCTCACCAACGACCTCGGCGGCTTCGGCCTGCCCCCGACCGTGCAGTGGGCCGCCTCCGAGCTCATCCTCGGCGCGAACGCCCCGCTGTTCATGTACATGGCGGGCCCGAACTTCGCGATGATCGTCGACAAGAACGGCACCGAAGAGCAGAAGCACTGGGCGCAGCTGATGATCGACCGCGCCTGGGGCGCGACGATGGTGCTGACCGAGCCGGACGCCGGCTCCGACGTCGGCGCGGGCCGCACCAAGGCCGTGCAGCAGGAGGACGGCTCCTGGCACATCGACGGCGTGAAGCGGTTCATCACCTCGGCCGAGCACGACATGAGCGAAAACATCATGCACCTCGTGCTGGCGCGCCCCGAGGGTCCCGGCATCGAGACCAAGCCGGGCACCAAGGGCCTGTCGCTGTTCCTCGTGCCGAAGTTCCACTTCGACACCAAGACCGGCGAGCTGGGCGAGCGCAACGGCGCCTACGTCACCAACGTCGAGCACAAGATGGGCATCAAGGCCTCCACGACGTGCGAGCTGACCTTCGGCCAGCACGGCACCCCGGCCAAGGGCTGGCTGCTCGGCGAGGTGCACGACGGCATCGCGCAGATGTTCCAGGTCATCGAGTACGCCCGGATGATGGTCGGCACGAAGGCCATCGCGACGCTGTCGACCGGTTACCTCAACGCGCTCGAGTACGCCAAGGAGCGCGTCCAGGGCGCCGACCTGCCGAACATGCTGAACAAGGCCGCCCCGCGCGTCACCATCACGCACCACCCGGACGTCCGCCGCTCGCTGATGCTGCAGAAGGCGTACGCCGAGGGCCTGCGCGCGGTGTACCTGTACACGGCGTCGTTCCAGGACCAGCTGTGGACCGGCGAGGGTGACCAGAAGATCGCCCACGGCGTCAACGACCTGCTGCTGCCGATCGTCAAGGGCGTCGGCTCCGAGCGCGCCACCGAGCAGCTCGTGCAGTCGCTGCAGACCCTGGGCGGGTCCGGCTTCCTGCAGGACTACCCGATCGAGCAGTACATCCGCGACGCCAAGATCGACTCGCTCTACGAGGGCACCACGGCGATCCAGTCGCTGGACTTCTTCTTCCGGAAGATCGTCCGAGACAAGGGCCAGTCGCTCGCCTTCGTCGCCGGCGAGATCACGAAGTTCATCGAGTCCGAGGCGGGCAACGGCCGGCTCAAGAACGAGCGCGGGCTGCTCAAGCAGGCCCTCGAAGACACGCAGGGCATGCTCGGCTCGCTGATCGGCTACCTGACCGCGTCGCAGGAGGACCCGCAGAACATCAACAAGGTCGGCCAGCACACGGTCCGCCTGCTGATGTCGGTCGGCGACCTGCTCATCGGCTGGCAGCTGCTCAAGCACGCCGAGGTCGCCATCGGCAAGCTCGACGCGGGCGCGGCCGCCAAGGACGTCGCGTTCTACGAGGGCAAGATCGCCGTGGCGTCGTTCTTCGCGAAGCAGGTGCTGCCGGAGCTGACCGCCCGCCGCGCCATCGTGGAGGCCGCCGACAACGCGCTGATGGAGCTCGACGAAGCCGCCTTCTGATAGGTCACGAATAGGGCTCTCCCCGAGTGGGGAGGGCCCTTTTCGCGTTTCAGGCCCGGGTGGGGCGGGCACTCCGCTCACCGAGTCCGACGGACCCGAGTGGCCGGGTCCGCGGATCCTTGAGAGGAGAAAGTGATGACTGTCGCCGGCATCGTCAGCGCCATCATCGTCGGGCTGATCATCGGCGTTCTGGGCCGGCTGGTCGCACCCGGCAAGCAGAGCATCCCGATCTGGCTGACCATCGTGATCGGTATCGTCGCCGCCTTCATCGGCACGGCGATCGCGCGCGGCCTCGGGTACGCCGACACGGACGGCATCGACTGGCTGGAGATCCTCACCCAGGTCGTGCTCGCCGCCATCGGCGTGAGCATCGCCGCCGGCGCGTACGGACGCCGAGGCGTAACCAGGTAGCCGCTACTCGGAAGACCCGGCTCGGTCCGGTCCGCTGTCGGGGGCGGACCGGGCCGGGTCTTTTTTTCGTCCTCACTCCATCGGGGGTCATCGCGGGCGACGCGCCCGGATCGGTGCCACCGTGGCGCTCATCGCGCTATCCGAGGAGGCAGCTGTGCTCGGCGGACTTTGGGGCATCATCTCGACGATCATCGTGGGTCTGGTCCTTGGCGTGCTCGGGCGGCTGTTCGCGCCGGGCGACCAGAAGATCCCGATCTGGCTGACCATCGTCGTCGGCATCGTGGCCGCGTTCGTCGGCAACTGGCTGGCCGGGGTGTTCGGCGTCAAGGACACGTCCGGCATCGACTGGATCCGGCACATCTTCCAGATCGTCGCGGCCGTCGTCGGCGTCATCGCGGCCTCGGCGATCTACGCGAAGGTCAAGGGCGGCAGCCGCACTAGCGCCTGACGACGGCCAAGCCTGCGCCGGCGAGCAGCAACGCGGCGGCGCAGGCCATCGCCGTGGTGAGCGCGGTCGCGGACGACGTCACGGCGAGCGTCAGGAACAGGCTGCCGAACGTGGCCACGCCGACGACCTGACCCAGCTGCAGCGTGGTGGTCAGCAGACCGCTGACGTCGGCCGCGCGCTCGAGCGGGACGTGCGTCAGCGCGTTCACCATCAGCGATCCGAACGCGGGCCCCATCGACAGGCCGAAGAGCAGCAGCGCCGCGAAGAACAGCGTGCCGCCGTCGCGGCCCAGCCCGAGCAGCACGTAGGCGACCGCGGATCCCACGTAGCCGGCCGGGGTCAGCCAGACGTGCACCCGCTGGGGCAACCGGTTCCAGAAGAACCCGCACAGGCCGAAGACGACGCCGCCGGGTGCCATCGCCAGGCCGGCGGCCATCGCCGTCTTGCCGAGGCCCGACTGCAGGTGCAGCGCCACGCAGAAGAGGAACCCGCCGTAGGAGGCGACGCCCGCCGCCAGCGTGACCAGACCCGGCGCGACGCCCCGGATCTTGAGCACGGTCAGGTCGACGAGGGGGTCGCGCACGCGGCGTTCCACGACCACGAACAGCACGGCCAGCAACAGGCCCGCGGCGATCGAGCCGTACGTCCAGGCCGGCCAGCCGGTTTCGTGGCCGAGCACCAGCGGCAGCACCACGAGCACCACCGCCGGCGCGGCGATCGCGAGCCCGGCGAGGTCGAGGCGACGGCCCGCCTTCGCGCCGCCGCCGGGTACCACTTTGCCGGCGAGCACGGCCACGAGCAGGCCGATCGGCACGTTCACCAGGAAGACCGGCCGCCAGCCCGCACCGAAGAGGTCCGCACCGACGAGCACCCCGCCGAGCACCTGGCCGGCCACGAAGGCGACCGAGAGGACCGCGGTGTACGCGCTGAGCGCCTTGGCGCGCGCGGCGCCGGTGAACCGCGTCTGGATGAGGCTGACGACCTGCGGCATCATCAGCGCGGCTCCGGCGCCCTGGGCGATCCGCGCGACGATGAGGACCGTTTCGCCGGGTGCCAGGCCGCAGAGGGCGGAGCAGATCGTGAAGGCGATGGTGCCGATGACGAAGAGCCTGCGGCGTCCGTACAGCTCGCCGAGCCGGGCGCCGGTGATCAGCAGCATCGCGTAGCCCACGGTGTAGCCGGACACGACGAGCTGCAGCGCGGCGCCCGAGGCGTGCAGGTCGGTGCGGATGTCGGTCATGGCGACGTTTACGACGGTGACGTCGAGCAGCGCCATGAACTGGCCGAGGAGCAGGACGGCCAGCATGAACCACGGTCGCCGGTCCCGGGCTTCCCGGTCCGTGGCCGGGGCGGGGGTCGTCAGAGTCATGCCGCTGAGCCTGCTTCTCGCGAGCTGCGCGGGGAGAGAGCCTGGTGGTGCTGGTGCTGTGAGTACCTGCTTCAACTAAAACTGTCGTACCCCTCCGGCACGATGTCGGTATGACCCAGACGCAGGTCCACGCGAACCGCCGGGAGGAACTCGGCCAGTTCCTCAAGGCGTGCCGGGCGCGGATCGGCCCGGCGGAAGTCGGGCTCGCGCCCGGCCCGCGCCGACGGCTCAGCGGGCTGCGCCGCGAGGAGGTGGCGCTGCTCGCCGGCGTCGGCGTCACCTGGTACACGTGGCTCGAACAGGGGCGGCCGATCAACGCGAGCTCGCAGGTGCTCGACGCGGTGGCGCGCACGCTGCGGATGGACCACCCCGAGCGGGAGCACCTGTACCGGCTCGCGGAGCTGACGCCGTCGCGGCTGCCGTCGCCGGCCGAAGTGGTGCCGTCGGCGGTGGGCGAGGTGCTGCGCGCGCTGGACCCGCTGCCCGCCACGGTCGTCAACGGCCGGTTCGACGTGCTGGCGTCGAACGCGGCGCAGGAGGAGCTGTTCTGGGAGTGGCACAGCATGCCGTGCCTGCACAAGAACCTGCTCTGGTGCTGCGTGACCGAGCCGAACGCACGGGCGTTCCTGCTGAACTACGACGAGGAGGTGCCGCACATGGTCGCGCGGATGCGGGCGGACTACGGCAGGCACATCGGCGACCCGAGCTGGGAGGAGGACATCCGTCGGCTCTCGGCGCTGAGCCCGGAGTTCGTCGAGCTGTGGGCGCGGCACGAGGTGGCCGAACCGCGGGCGAGGCTGCGGCGGATGGACCACCCGCGGGCCGGGCTGATGACCTTGCGGCTGACCGAGCTGGCGGTGTCGGAAGCGCCGGGGCTGCGGATCCAGGTGTCCACCCCGGACGACGCGGCGACGTGGGCGCGGCTGCCCTCGACCCGGCGGTCGTCGTGACGGCCCTCGACCTGAGCGACCGGGGGCTGACGTCGGTGCCTCCGCTGCCACCCGGGCTGACCCGGCTCGACCTGTACAAGAACGCGCTTTCGGAGGTGCCCGCGTCGCTCTGGTCGCAGACCGGGCTCGAGGTGCTCAACCTCGCGGCGAACCGGATTTCCACGCTGCCACCGGGGATCTCGGCGCTGAAGTCGGTGCACACGCTCGACCTGGCGCACAACCGGTTCGACGCCTTGCCGGCGGAGCTGGGCGAGCTGGCGGGGCTGACCGAGTACCTGTACGTCAGCGACAACCGGCTGGCTGAGTTCCCGTCGGCGTGGTGCCGGTTGGCCCGGTTGCGCTACCTGGGCTGCACGGACAACCGGCTCACGTCGCTGCCCGCCGATCTCTCGGGGTTCGCGTCCCTGCGCGAACTCCGGCTCTACCGCAACGAGCTGACCGCGTTGCCGGAGTCGATCGGCGCGCTCGGGGCGTTGCGGGAGTTGCACTTGCGGGGCAACCGGTTGACTTCGCTGCCGTCGTCGATCGGTGCGTTGAGTGAGCTGCGTCAGCTCGACCTGCGGGAGAACGCGCTGGTTACGCTGCCGTCGTCGCTCGCTGATCTGTCCAAATTGGACAAGCTGGATCTGCGGTGGAACAAGCACTTCCGGGAGCCGTCCTGGCTGCGCGACTTCGAGGAGGCGGGGTGCATGGTCCTTCGCTGACAACTCAACAGAGCACGGTCGGGCGCGGTCCGTAGGTCGCCGTGTGCGACGTCCGGCGGACTTCGGCGCCGCTCGCGACGTCGTAGAGCACGCGGGTGTCGGTGACGCTGAAGCCGGGTGAACCGATCGACGGGACGCACGGCTCGGTGCCCCCGAACTGCACCGGAGGGGGAGCACCCGGGGTTTGCGCGCCGGTCTGGCCCTCGACGCGGTAGTGCCGGGTGCCCCAGATCCGGACGGTCACCGAGTCGCCGGAAACGACGGCCTGGACGGCGATGCCGGTGGTCGCGTCGTTGGTCAGCTTGAGCTCGACGGCGCTGCCGTCGGCGTTGACGGCCTTGGCGTCGCGGCCGGCGGGGTAGCGGTCGAGGTACTGGTCGTGCTCGAGGTGACCGCCGTCGGTCAGGCCGGCGAGGTAGCCCGCGTTGTACAAAGTGGACGCCAGCTGCGAGACACCACCCCCGACGACGGTGGCGCCGGTGCCGTCCTCGCCGACCGGCGCGGGCACGTAGCCGTTGTCCGCGGTGCGCGGGCCGGACCGGCCGCCGAGGCTGAAAGTCTCGCCGGGCTTGACGATGGTGCCGGAAACGCGGTCGGCGAGCGTCCGGTTGTTGGTCGCGGCCGGCCCGGCGAGGCCACCGGTGGTGAACTCGCCGATGACCTCGGTGATGCCGAGCGCGCTGGCGGCCTCGGTGGTCACGCCGGGTTTCGACGCGCTGTAGACGACGGGGAGGTCCCGGCCGTCGGTCTTCTTGAGCACGTCGATGAGCGGCAGGAAGGTCTTCTCCCAGTTGATCTTCCGGGCGTCCTCGGAGGGCTCGACGGCCGGCCGGTCGCCGGTGAAGACGATCTGCGCGTCCTTGCCGTCCGTCTCGGTGCTCGTGAGCGGGTCCTTGAGCGCGCCCTGCAGCTTGCCCTGGTCGATGCGCACCTCGACGGCCCCGCCCTCGACCGCGGCGAACTGGAACGACGCGGCGATGGCGTCGGGCTTGAGCGGCACGTCCTTGCCCTGCCCGTGCACGACCACGGGTTTCGCGACGGCGGGCACGACGATCTGCCGGTAGGCCGCCTGCACCCCGGCCGCGGTCGCCTTGACCGGCGTGATCGCCATGGCCAGCCGGACCCCGCCGGGGTCGAGCCAGTGCTCGGTGACGGTGTGCACGGCGCCGGGCAGGTCGAGCAGCTGCTGCCCCTGCCGCGGCAGGACGGGGTACGGGGTGACGCCGCCGTCGCTGCCGGCGATCGGCAGGAACCCGACCGCCCCTTCAGTGGCCGGGTGGTCGAGCTTGCCCTGGGCGAGCTGCCGGACGGCGTCGGTGATCTGCCGTTCGTCGGTGCGCGTGGCGACCCCGACCTCGCGGCTGGTGAAGAAGGACATGATCCGCGTGATCGGACTGAGCGGCTGGTGCCCGGCGAGCCCGAGGGTGTTCGGCCAGTCGAGCCCCAGCCCCGACCGCGACGGCACGAGTTCGGCTTGAACGTCACCCCCGTGCACGACGACGGGCCGGATCAGCCGCGGCTCGAGTTCCTGGCGCAGCTTGGCTTCGGCCTCGGCGTGGCTCAGCCCCCCGACGTCGATCCCGGCGACGGTCACCCCGCGCGGAACGTCCCCGGCGCTGACGAGCAGGTCGATCGCGTAGAGGATGACGAACAGCCCGAGCGCGAGCCCGATGGCCATCATGGTGCGCGCGAGCCCCTTGCGGAGCTTCCGCGCGGGGGTTTCCGGCGGGGGTGCGAGGGCGGGGGTCTCGAGCAGTTCGCCGAGGAGGTCATCGGCGAAGAAGTCGGTGGCGGCGGCCTCGGGTGCGACGACGGGCTCGATCGGCGCCGGCTCGTCCGCCGCTGTCTCCGCCGCCGCGCGCTCGGTCACCTCTTCGTCTGCCACGCCCTCGCCCTCCGCGGGACCCGACTCCCCTACAGGTAGAGCCCCGTGCCGTGCTCGGTTCGCTCCGTCGCCACCGCGTGGATGTCGCGTTCGCGCATCACCAGGTGCCCTTCGCCCTGGATTTCGACCTCGAGCTGGTCCTCCGGGTTGAAGAGCACGCGGTCGCCGGTCTTGACGTTCCGCACGCTGTTGCCCACGCCCAGTACATCACCCCAGGCGAGCCGGCGGGCGACCTGCGCGGTGGCGGGGATCACGATGCCGCCGCTGCTGCGGCGCTCGCCTTCCTCCGGGGACAGGCGCACCAGGACGCGGTCGTGCAGCATCTGGATCTCGAGTTTCGCCCCGTCAGACACGGCCTGCATGTTACCCGTCGGTCCGCGGGGCACCGGCCATGACCAGGCTGAGTTCCTGCGCTCCGCCCTTCTCGAGCCGGATCGGGACGCCCCAGTCCTGCCGCGTGATCCGGCACGCCGGGTGCTCGCCGCCGTCGTCGCAGCTCGCGGCCTGGGCCACGACCTGCAGCACGCCCTCGGTGACGCCGTCGGCCAGCCGGATCTTGCGGGTCAGGTCGGTGCCGGTGCCGACGCCGTCGGCCAGCAGCTCGGGTGGGGACGCGCTGATCTCCAGGCGCGTCGACGGGCCGAAGCGGTCGTCCAGCTTCTCGCCGGGCGGCGCGGTGAACACCACCGAAAAGTCGATCTCGCCCGGGGCGAGCACCGTCGGCGGGCGGCGCACGGCGTGCGCGTCGCCGGTGACGACCTTCGGCGCGCTCGCGGGCAGCGGGCCGACGCGGTGGCCCGCGGACTCGACGACCAGCAGCTCGCCCTCGTGCGACAGCAGCCCCTGAGGCTCGGCGAGGCCGGTCGCGATCGTCGTCACCTCGCGGGTGAAGACGTCGAAGCAGCGGACCGCGCCGTTGTAGGTGTCGGCGATCGCGATCTTGTCGCCGGCCAGCACGGCGAGGCCCAGCGGGTGCTGCAGCAGCGCCTGGTCGGCCGGGCCGTCGGTGTGACCGAAGGAAAAGAGGTCGATGCCGATCGCGGTGTGGACGGTGAAGGATTCGCCGTCGGGCTCGATCCAGCGCAGCGCCGACGTCTCCGCGTCGACGAGCCACAGCTTGTCGCCCTCCACGGCCAGGCCGGACGTCTGCGCGAAGAACGCTTCGGCGACGTCGCCGTCTCGAAGGCCTTCGACGGTCGTTCCGGCGAAGCGGCGGATCGTGCCCGACACCGGGTCGAACACGCTCAGCGTGTGGTTGCCCGCCATCGCGACGACGACCCCGCCCGCCGGCCCCCACCAGGCGACGTCCCAGGGACTCGTCAGGTCGACCTCGGTGCCCTTGCCCGAGTCGGGCCCGGTGCGCCACTGGGCGCCGGTGCCGGCGACCGTCGACACCTCGCCGGTGATGAGGTCGAGGCCGCGCAGCCGGTGGCCGGCGGTGTCGGCGACGACGGCGTGGTAGCCGACCCGCTCGGCGATGTCGTACGGCAGGAGCGCGATGCCCGAGGGCTCGGCGAAGGTCGCGACGTCGAACGGGCCGTCCTGGCCGCCGCGGGCTCCGCTGCCGAAGCGGCGGATGACGGTCTCGCCGTCCGAGGCGAACTCGACGATCGCGTGGTGCCCGGTGTCCGCGACGAGGACGCGCCCCTCGGCGGTGGCGACGGCCTTGCTCGGGAACCGCAGCTCGCTGACCTGCTCTTCCACCGGGACGTACGGGCTGCCGCCGCGGCGCAGCATCCCCTTGGCTTCGTGCTTCGTCACGAGGTCGGCGATCACGCGGCGAAGCGCCTCTTCGTGCCCTTCGCCCGCGGCGACGTGCACGACGTAGCCCTCGGGGTCGACGACCGCGAGCGTCGGCCACGCGCGGACCGCGTACTGCGACCACAGTTCCATTTTGGGGTCGTTGACCACGGGGTGGTGCACGTCGTAGCGCCGGACCGCGGCTTCGATCGACGCGCGCTCGCCCTCGTGCAGGAACTTCGGCGAGTGGACGCCGATCGTGACCAGCACGTCCGCGAACTCGGCCTCGAGCGGCCGCAGCTCGTCGAGCACGTGGAGGCAGTTGATGCAGCCGCTGGTCCAGAAGTCCAGCAGCACGATGCGCCCGCGCAGCTCGGCGAGGGTCAGCGCGCGGCCGCCGGTGTTCAGCCAGACGTCGCCGCGCAGCTCGGGGGCACGCACGCGGCTCTGCGGTCGTGGGGAAGTCACGGCAAGAGTGAACTACACGCGCTCACGCTGTGTTCCGCAGTCCGGCCGATGAGAGAACAAACTCACCCCTTGTGGGTGGTCGAAAAAGGACGCGCGTGCCGGTGAGCCGCCGCTTAGGCTCGGCCCATGACCCCCGTCCAGCCGGCCGGCGCCCTCACCCCCGAGGAGGCACGGCACCTGCAGGAGAACCTCCGGGAACCGGTGCGCCCGGGGCTGAGCGAAGCCGAACTCGACGACGTCGAGCGCCGGTTCGGCTTCCGCTTCGCCGCGGACCACCGCACGTTCCTGTCCGCCGGCGTGCCCATCGGCGACCGCTGGCCCGACTGGCGCTGCGGCAACCCCGAGCAGCTGCGCAAACGTTTGGCATGGCCGGTCGACGGCGTGCTGTACGACGTCGAGCACAACGGCTTCTGGCTCCCCGAGTGGGGCACCCGCCCGGTCGGCCCGGAGGACGCCGTCCGCGAGGCCCGGCAGCGCCTGGCCGACGTGCCGCAGCTGGTGCCGGTGTGCGGGCACCGCTACCTGCCCGGCCTGGCCGGCACGGTCGGTTACCCGGTGCTGTCGGTGTACCAGACGGACATCATCGTCTACGGCAGCGACCTGCGGGATTACCTGCACCGCGAGTTCGCGACCGGCGGCATCAGCACGGCACCCCCGGACGGCCCCCGCTACATCCCGTTCTGGTCCCGCTTCATCGACTAGCTTCGACGGCCCGCTTCAGCCGCGCCAGGGTGGCGGCGATGTTGGCCGCGTTGGCCTCACCCCGGTTCCACACCCCGGTGACGGTCGACGTCGGCACCTTGAACCACGCCGGCCGCCGCTCCCACATGCTTTCGACGACGACGCAGCCGTCCTCCGTGGTTTCGAAGTCGTACTGCCACCGCGCGACGGGCAACCCGGCGACCGAGGTCACCTCGAACCCGAACCGCCGCCCGGGTTCGGCGTCGGTGATGGTCGACAACGTGCTCCAGCGCCGGAAACCCCGCCGGTTGCGCCCGCGGAACTTCGCGCCGACGGCGGGCCCGGAGGAGCCACCGACCCACCGGTGCCCGGCGTACTCCTCGGCGACGCCTGCCAGCTTCCCGGGGTCACTGACCAGGGCGTACACGGTTTCGGGCGCTGCGCCGATCTCGATCCGGCCGGTGGCGTCGGGTGCGTTCAAGGGGACCTCCACACTGAGGGACATACCGAGGGTATGTCAGATTCCCTCAGTTGTCGCGCCGCAGCATGCGGCTCACGCCCGCCGCCACCGTGGTGGCCAGGATCCAGCCCGATGCCGTGAAGCCCGCGGCCACCCAGTTGTCCGTTCCGTGCATGTACCAGCGGCTCTTGTTGCCGAAGTCCACGATCGGCACCAACAGGTCCGCCGTGTAGATCACCGGGTTCCACTGCAGCCCCGTGTCCTGCTGGTTCACCACGCAGCGGCGCCCGTTCGCGATGATCTGGTGGGCCTGGTCGGTCGCCGGCCAGTTCACGCAGTCGTCCGTTCCCAAGCCGAACCACAGGCTGCCGAGCACCAGCAGCATCAGCAGCCAGCCGAGCGCGCGGACCGGGCGGTAGCCGTAGCCGACCATCGAACGCTGCAGCCAGCTCCACAGCCGGACGCCCGGGCCGAAGAACTTGAAGCCACGGGCCAGTGCCTCGTAGCGGAACTGCTGCTTGCGCAGGGCCACCGTCGAGGCGTGCTCTTCGTTGCCCGCCGCGCGGAGCATGTGCGCCAGCTGGTCGTACGGGCCGGGCCGGTAGCCGCGCATCGCCTTGCGCAGGAGCTCGATGCGGTGGTCGAGGGCCTTGTCGTCGTCGAGCGGGATGCCGTCCTTCAGCGCGTCGTAGCGGAAGTCCTCCAGCTCGATGCCCGCGGTCGCCGCCCAGAACTCCTCGTTGTCGCTCAGCGTTCCGCAGTGCGCGCGGCGCAGCACGATCCGGCCCTGCGGTTCGCGGTTCGGCGTGAAGATGAACTCGTCCGCCGCGACGTCGCCCGCGTCGAGCGCCACCGCGAACGGCGGCAGCGACCCCAGCTCCGACCCCCGCAGGTCCACCCGCCGGGCGACCTGCGCGCCGTCGAGGTTGACGCCGCCCGCGGCCGCGAACGGGCGGCCGTTGTTGTCCCGCAGCGTCAGGTCGCGGCCGATCCGGCCGGTGCGGACGTCGAGCGAAAAACTGCTGGTCGCGCGCATGCCGGGGTCGGTGAGCTGGGTGCCCGCCAAGTTGATCGACCCGCCGACCTCGACGCCCTGCAGCCGCAGCGTGCCCTGGATCGCGGCGTCGGTCAGCTGGAAGTTGCCCGCGATCTTCGAGCGGCGCGCCGAAAACACGTCCCGGCCCGGGTGACGGAACATCGAGTTCCACGCCAGGAAGTTGCCGCCGATCGTGACGTCGGCCAGCCGCAGCTGCCCGGCGGGCACGCGCAGGCTCGTCGCCTCGATGTCACCGCCGATCTCGGTGCCGTCGAGGTGCAACGCGCGGTCGTAGTACGGCTGCGACTTGCCGCGCTCGACCCGCACCTCAGCGCCGGCCAGCCGCAGCGAGCCGCCGATGCGGGCGTTGACCATGCGCAGCGTGCCCAGCGCGTGCAGGCCGTCCGAGAGCTCGACGTTCCCGTCCACGCGCATCCGGTCGAAGACCAGCGCCGGGCGCGGGTCCAGGTACGGGTCGTTGGACTTCCACGCGTCGACCGCGATCGGGCCGTGCTGCGACACCGTCAGCTTCGCCTCGCGCAACACGATGTCGCTGGCGACGGTGGCGCTCGGCAGGTACATGATGCCGGTGGCGGAGAACCGCTTCCGCTGGCTGGCGGGCCCGTAGTTGTCGACCTCGCACAGCAGGCTCCCGCCGATGTGCAGGCCGTTGCCGTTGAGCGCGAAGCCGTCCGGGTTGTTCAGCGTGGCGCCGGAGAAGTTGACGTTACCGCCGGTCCGCACACCGGGGAGCCGGACTTCGCCGTTCGCGACCATCCGGTAGGCCAGCAGCGCGCCGGTCAGCACCAGCCGGTCGGCCTGGATCGCCTTGCCGTGCGGGTGCGAGATGACGGTGCGGGTGAGCACCATCGACCCCTCGATCACCGCGTCGGTGAGGTTGACCGCGGCGTTCGGCATGCCGCGTTCGCGGTCGTCGCCGCGCTGGACTGTGGTCTCTTCGATCTCGCGGTCGGCGCCGTCGACCTGCACGACGCAGCGGATCAGCCGGACGTCGTTGCGGCTGCGCATGTTGCGGGCCTTGAGCCCGGGCAGCCAGCACTTCCGGAACACGAGCCCGAGCAGGTTCGCCTCGCGCACGTCCGGCGGGTTTTCGAACCGGCAGCGCTCGAACCGGAACAGGTACTTGAGGTCCGCGGCCCGCAGGTCGAGCGTGCCGGTGATGTAGGCGTCTTCGACGTACACGATCGGGGCGTTGGTGGCCTGACGCCGCCAGCGCATCAGCCCGGCGTTGCCGGGTTTCAGCAGTTCGGCGGCCTTGACCTCGTAGCGCTTGTCGGGGATCCCGGCGAAGGGGTCGAGCGGCGGCAGCACGCTTTCGGTCGTCACGGCCGGGCCCACCTCCCCGTTCGGTTCCCGAGGAGCGCCGCGTCGGAATCCCGGCAATCGTCCTCCCCCAGAAGTCGTACTCCCCGAGGGTAATGGACGAAAACGCGCCGGTGGGGCGGTCGGCAGGAACCGGCCGCCCCAGCCGGGCGCCTCAGGCGTTCGGGTTAAGCACCCGCGCCAGGAACGACTTGGTCCGCTCCTCGCGCGGGCTGCCGATGACCTGGTCGGGCGGACCCTCTTCGACGACGACGCCGCCGTCCATGAACAGCACCTTGTCCGCCACCTCGCGCGCGAACTGCATCTCGTGCGTGACGACGACCATGGTCATGCCGTCCTTGGCGAGCTGCTTCATCACGCCCAGGACGTCGCCGACGAGCTCCGGGTCCAGCGCGGACGTCGGTTCGTCGAACAGCATCAGCTTCGGCTGCATCGCCAGCGCCCGCGCGATCGCGACGCGCTGCTGCTGCCCACCGGACAGCTGCGACGGGTAGTTCTTCGCCTTGTCGCCGAGGCCGACGCGGTCGAGCAGCTCGAGCGCGCGCTGGCGCACCTGGGCCTTCGGCTCGCGACGCACCTGGATCGGCGCCTCCATGACGTTCTCGAGCGCCGTCATGTGCGGGAAGAGGTTGAAGCGCTGGAACACCATGCCGATGTCCTTGCGCTGGTGCGCGACCTCTTTCTCGCGCAGCTCGTGCAGCTTGTCACCGCGCTGCTTGTAGCCGACCAGCACGCCGTCGACGTACAGCCGGCCGGCGTCGATCTTCTCGAGGTGGTTGATGCAACGCAGGAGCGTCGACTTGCCCGAGCCGGACGGCCCGATCAGGCAGAGCACCTCGCGTTCGTGCACTTCGAGGTCGATGCCCTTGAGGACGTCGACGCTGCCGAAGCTCTTGCAGATCCGCTGCGCGGACACCACGGGGGTCATGTGACGTTCCCTCCACCCCGGCTGAAGATCCTCGATCGCCAGCCGGCCCGCTGGACCACGCCCCGCGAGGTACCGCGCGAGAACCGCTTCTCGATCTGCATCTGGACCAGCGTCAGCACCGAAGTCATGAACAGGTACCAGAGCGCGGCCACGATGAGCAGCGGCACCGTCTTCAGGTTCTGCGAGTAGATGGTCTGCGCCGCGACCATCAGCTCGAAGTACCCGATCGCCACGACCAGCGACGTCGTCTTGAGCATCGAGATCGTCTCGTTGCCGGTCGGCGGGATGATCACCCGCATCGCCTGCGGCAGGATGATCCGCCGCAGGGTCTTGGTGCGGTTCATGCCGAGCGCGCTCGCCGCCTCCAGCTGGCCGGAGTCGACCGACTGGATGCCACCGCGCACGATCTCCGCCATGTACGCGGCTTCGTTGAGGCCGAGGCCGAGCAGCGACGCCGTGAACTGCGTGATCAGCAGGTTGGTGTCCCAGCTGACGAAGGTCGGCCCGAACGGGATGCCCAGGCCGATCCGGGAGTAGGCGAGACCGAGGAAGTTCCAGATGATCAGCTGCGTGATCAGCGGCGTGCCCCGGAACAGCCAGATGTAGATCGACGCCGCACCCGAGGTCAGCGGGTTGGGGGACAGGCGCATGACGGCCAGCAGGATCCCGCCGACGATCCCGATCAGCATCGAGATCACCGTCAGGATCAGCGTGTTCTGCAGGCCGCGCAGGATCCGGTCGTCGAAGAGGTAGTCCCCGACGACCGGCCACTGCAGCGCGTCGTTCGTGATCACGCTGCGGACCACGATGAACGCCAGGAAGACGATGATCACCCCGGCCACCCAGCGCCCGTAGTGGCGCACCGGGACGGCCTTGATGGGCTCGGCTTCGGCAGGCGCCTCGCTCGGAGGCGCCTCGGAAGAACTGGACACGCGAACTACGTCCTAACTCAGCTGGCCGGGTTGAGCTCCGACTTGGTGACCGCACCGGCCGAGGACAGGCCCCACTTGTCGAGGATCTTCTTGTACGCGCCGCTGTCGATCAGCTTCTGGATCGCGCCCTGGACGGCCTTGCCGTAGTCACCGCTGTTCTTGGGGAGCACGACGCCGTAGGGGGCGGTGTCGTAGGGCTCGCCGACGACCTCGAGCGCGCCGTTGGTCTGCTTGACCGCGTAGTCGATGACCGGGGAGTCGGCCAGCTCCGCCTGCACGCGCTTGGCGGTGAGGGCCAGGTTGACGTCCGTCTGGGCCTGCAGCTGCGTGATCTCGATGGCCGGCTTGCCGGCGCCGGTGCAGGCGGCGTTCTTCTTGTCGAGGTCTTCGACCTGCGTGGTGCCCTTCTGCACGGCGACCTTCTTGCCGCAGAGGTCGTCGGCCTTCAGGCCGTCGGGGTTGCCCTTCAGCACGGCCAGCGACGTGCCCGCCTTGTAGTACGAGATCATGTCGACCGTCTGCAGGCGCTCGCTCGTGATGCTGAACGACGACATGGCCAGCTCGTACTTCTTGGAGCCGATGCCGGGGATGATGCCGTCGAACGAAGCGTTCTGGAACTCCATCTGCACGCCGAGCACCTGCCCGATGGCGGTGCCGAGGTCGACGTCGAAGCCGGCTGCCTTGCCGTTGTCCTGGAATTCGTTCGGCGGGTAGCTCTGGTCCTGCCCGACCAGGATCTTGCCGTCGGACTTGACATCGGCGGGGACCAAGGCGGCGAGCGCGTCGTCCTTGGCGACCGTGCCCACGTCACCCGATCCGGTGCCGGGCGCGGCGGCGGAGCTGCTCGTGCCGACGTCACCGGCTCCGCTCCCGCCCGCACCGCACGCCACGGTCAAGCCGACCAGGGCGAACGCCGGCAGCAGGGCGATCGCCTTCAGCTGGGTTCCTCGGGCCACGTCGTCACTCCTCGTAGTTCTCAGTTCGTGAGAGCACGCATATTGCCACTCATCCATACCAAAGCACAGCACTGTCGAGTTACAGCGACGTTTCGCCGCGCACCCACCACGCCGGGAGTGTCGCGCACGAAGGGGCACGTGCGTCAGGATGTCGTTCATGAACGCCACCCCGCCGCGGCTGCCCCCGTCCGGTCGACGCGCGAGGAAGGCGGCGGCCAGCCGGATCACCCGGCCCGGTGACCGGTTCGAGGGCTACCTTTCCCCGGATCGGCCGCACGCGGGCGCCTACGACGAGATGTTCTCGGGCGACGGCACGGTCCGCGGTCCGTACCGCGCGCTGTACGAGTCGATCGCGGCGCTCGACGCGCACGACCTCCAGTCGCGGTCGCAGGCGCTGGACCGGGCGATGGTCGACCAGGGCATCACCTTCTCGCTGTCCGGGCAGGAGCGGCCGTTCCCGCTGGACCTGGTGCCGCGGGTGATCCAGGCCGCCGAGTGGACGAAGCTCGAGCGCGGCGTGGCCCAGCGCGTCCGCGCGCTCGAGGCGTTCCTCGCCGACGTCTACGGCGACCGGCAGATCCTGCGCGACGGCGTCCTGCCGCGGCGGCTGATCACGTCGTGCGAGCACTTCCACCGGGAGGCGTTCGGCATCACCCCGCCGAACGGCGTGCGCATCCACGTGTCCGGCGTGGACCTGGTGCGCGACGAAGAGGGCACGTTCCGGGTGCTGGAGGACAACCTCCGCAACCCGTCCGGGGTGTCGTACGTGATGGAGAACCGGCGCACGATGGCCCGGGTCTTCCCGGACCTGTTCGCCCAGCACCGGGTGCGCCCGGTCGGCGACTACGCGTCCCACCTGCTGCGGGCGCTGCGCGCGGCGGCCGCGGCGAACGTGGCCGACCCGATGGTCGTCGTGCTCACGCCCGGCGTGCACAACTCGGCGTACTTCGAGCACTCGCTGCTGGCCCGGCTGATGGGCGTCGAGCTGGTCGAAGGCCGGGACATGTTCTGCCGTGACAACGTCGTCTACCTGCGGACCACCGAGGGCGAGCGCCAGGTCGACGTCGTCTACCGGCGGATCGACGACGAGTTCCTCGACCCGGTGCACTACCGGCCGGACTCCGTGCTCGGCGTCGCGGGGATCCAGAACGCGGCGCGCGCGGGCAACGTCGTGGTCGCCAACGCCATCGGCAACGGTGTCGGCGACGACAAGCTCGTCTACACCTACGTGCCGGAGATGGTGAAGTACTACCTGAACGAGAAGCCGCTGCTACCCAATGTGGACACCTTCCGGTGCTGGCTGCCGGACGAGTTCGACCACGTCATGGCGCACCTCGACGAGCTGGTGATCAAGCCGGTCGAGGGTTCCGGCGGCTACGGGATCGTGTTCGGGCCGGACGCGACCGCGGCGGAGCTGGCGACGTTGCGGCGGAAGGTGCGCGCGAACCGGCGCGGCTGGATCGCACAGCCGGTGGTCCAGCTCTCGACCGTGCCGGCCAAGGTGGACGACCGGCTCGCGCCGCGGCACGTCGACCTGCGGCCGTTCGCGGTCAACGACGGCAAGGACATCTTCGTGCTGCCCGGCGGGCTGACGCGGGTGGCGCTGCCGGAAGGCAGCCTGGTCGTCAACTCCTCACAGGGCGGTGGCTCGAAGGACACCTGGGTGCTGGCGTCCCGCGCGTCGACGGCCGAGCGGGAGCTGGAGCAGCCCGCGCTCGGCGCGATGTCCACTGTGGACGGATTGGTCGCCGAGCAGGGGCCCGAACTGACCTCGTCCCAGCAACAGCAGCAACAACAGCAGAGCTAGGGAGGTTCCGATGCTGGCCCGCAACGCGGAGTCGCTGTACTGGATCGGCCGGTACGTCGAACGCGCCGACGACACCTCCCGCATCCTCAACGTCTCGGTCCACCAGCTGCTGGAGGACGCGACCGTCGACCCGGACCACGCGAGCCGCCAGCTGCTGGCCGTGCTGGGCATCGACACCCCGGACGGGGAGGCCCTCGACGTCTGGAAGCTGACCGAGCTGGTGGCGTACGCGAAGGACAACCCGGCGTCGATCGTCGGCTCGATCAACTCGGCGCGGGAGAACACCCGCGGCGCACGCGAAGTCGTCTCGACCGAGCTGTGGGAATGCCTGAACGCGACCTGGAACGCGGTCCCCGACCGGCAGCGCTACGCGCGTCGCGCCGGGCCGCACGCGTTCCTGTCGTTCGTGGAGGAGCGCGCGGCGATGTTCGCCGGCCTCGCCGACTCGACGATGTCGCGCGACGACGGCTGGCTGTTCATGGTGCTCGGCCGCTCGATCGAACGCGCCGACATGGTCGTGCGGCTGCTGCTGTCCCGGGTCGCGGACCGCGCGTCTTCGCCCGGCTGGATCACGGTGCTCCGCTCGGCCGGCGCGCAGGACACGTACCTGCGGACGTACCGAGGGGCGCTCGACGCCGGTCGCGTCGTGCAGTTCCTGTTGCGCGACACGCTGTTCCCGCGCTCGGTGTTCCACGCGCTGCGCCAGGCGGAGGAGTGCCTGCAACGGCTCGACCCCGGCGGCGGCGCGCGCAACAACGAGAAGTCCGAAGCACTGCGCCAGCTCGGCCGAGCGCGGAGTGAGCTGGAGTTCCTCCGCCCGTCGGACCTGCTGACCGACCTGCCGCGGCGGCTCGGCTCGTTGCAGACGACGATCAAGGAGATCGGCGAAGCGGTGTCGTTGCAGTACTTCAGCACGTCGCCGTGGGTGGCGTGGAGCGGTGCGGAGGTTTCGCTGTGACGTGGCAGCTGCGCGTGGCGCACCGGACCGGCTACCGGTACGCGACCCCGGCAACGCAGTCGTACAACGAAGCCCGGCTGACCCCGCGGTCGGACCGCCGCCAGACGACGGTCGCGACGCGCATCGAGACGACGCCGGCGACGCGCGCGTACCGGTACACGGACTACTGGGGCACGGTCGTGACGTCGTTCGACCTGCACGCGCCGCACACGGAGTTCACGGTGCTGGCGACGTCGGTGGTCGAGACGGCGGACGAGGCCGAGCCGATCCGCACGGCGTCGTGGCGGGACCTGCGTTCCGAGACGGTCGTCGACCACCGCACCGAGTACCTGACCCCGACCGACTACACCCCGCGCGACGTCTCCCTGGCCCGCGAGGCCCGCTCGCTGCGGACGGGCTTGGACCCGGCCGACGCGGTGCTGGCGGTGTGCGAGTGGGTGAACAAGCAGCTCAAGTACCAACCGGGCACGACCGGCGTCCACTCGACGGCGACCGACGCGTGGCAGGCACGCGAAGGCGTCTGCCAGGACTTCGCCCACGTGACGCTGGTGATGCTGCGGGCGATCGGCATCCCGGCCCGCTACGTGTCGGGCTACCTGCACACGAAACCGGACGCGAAGCTCGGCGAGGTGGTGGAAGGCGAATCGCACGCCTGGGTCGACGTCTGGACCGGCGGCTGGTGGGCGTACGACCCGACGAACGCCATCCCGGTCGGCCCGCGCCACGTGTGGGTGGCGATGGGCCGGGACTATGCGGATGTGGCGCCGTTGAAGGGCATCTTCACCGGGGGCGGGCAGTCCACTTTGGACGTCTCGGTCCACCTGACGCGGCTGGCCTAGAGCAAGAAGGTCCCGCCAGCCGCCTCCGCCACCTCCGCGCCCAGTGCCGACGCCGGGGTGTGCGCGCCCGGTTTGCCCTCGCCGCGGGACAGGCGGGACGCGACCTCGGCCACCACCGCCGTGGTGAAGTCCATGGCCTCGTCGGCGCGGAGCCAGCCTTCGCGCGTTGTGCCGTCCGGCCAGGTCACGACCGCGTGGCCCCACGTGTGCGGGCGCGGGCGGGGCGCCGGCTTCGTGCGGACCGCGGCGAGCCGGCGGACGGCGAAGCGGCGTACGGCCGGGATGGACACCAGCCGCGCGAGGAGCGGGAGCAGGGTCCGGACCGCCGGGGCGGTCGGGGCGAGGCCGGAGAAGACCGTGACGTCCGGTGCGCCGCTCGCGCGCTGGGCGGCGAGCAGCTCACCGGAGGGGATGCTCGCCACGGTCACCGACTCGCCGTCGGGCAGGACGAGGGTGCGCGGGTTCGCGCCTCTGGCCGAGACCGCGGTCAGGCCGTCGACGATGCTGGCGGCCAGTGCGATCCCGACGGTCCCGCCCTCGGACGCCACGGAGGCCAGCGCGTCGACCTGCACGCGGCTCGGCGTGTCCCGCCCTTCGCACAGCTTCGCGACGACGGCTTCCGTGGCCAGGACGCCGAAGCCGGCGCCGGTCACGAACGTGCTGCCGCCGGCGAGCGCCTCTTCGTGCAGGTCGAGGAGCCGCCGCACCGAGACGAGGTCCGCGGCCAGGTCGATGTAGTGCCCGCCGGGCAGGCAGGCCCGCGCGAGAGTCGCGGCCGTGGCGGCGTACTCGCCGATCGTGTTGACGACGACCGCCGGGCGCTGCCGCCGGATCTCGGTCGCGATGGCTTCGACGCCGTCGGCGACGACGTACTTCGCGCCGGTCGACGCCAGCTGTTCGCGGTTGCGGCCGACCAGGACGACCGATAGCCCCCGCGCCACCAGCTCGGCGGTGATTCCGCGGCCCGTCCGGCCCGTGGCTCCGAGCACCCAGATCTCCATGACGTCCTCCAGTGATGTCTCAGTGTGTCATCACTGAGGCTAGCACGTGACGACACAGTGAGACATCGCCAGTTAGACTGCGCCCGTGGCCAGATGGGATCCCGGGACCGCGGACCGGCTGCGGAAAGCCGCGCTGGAGCTGTACGCCGAGCACGGGTACGACGCCGTGACCGTGACGCAGATCGCCGAGCGCGCCGGGATCACCCGCCGCTCGTACTTCCGCTACTTCGCCGACAAGCGCGAAGTCCTCTTCGCCGGCGCGGAGCAGCTACCGCCGGCGGTCGCCGAAGCCGTCCTGGCCGCCGAAGACGCCGGGACGCCGCTGCGCACGGCTCTCGCGGCGCTCGCCGACGTCGGCACGCAGGTCACGCGGCTCGTCGACCCGTCACCGGAGCGCCGGGCCGTGATCGCGTCGAGCGCCGAACTCCGCGAACGCGAGCGGAGCAAGGGCGCGGCGATCACGGCGGCGATCCGGGACGCGCTGGAACGCCGCGGAACGCCGCCCGAGCTGGCGAAACCGGCAGCTCAGGCGGCGGCGATCATCCTCGGCGACGCGTTCGACCGCTGGATCGACGCCGCCGGCGCCGACGACTTCCCGGCGTACCTCGACGCGGCGGCGTCGGCGTTCCTCGAGGCCTGCCGCTAGCCGCGGGCGTGCGCGTCCAGGATGTGCGCGACGGCCTCGGTGACCTGCTGCGCGTAGTCCAGGTGCAGCCACTCGTCCGGCACGTGGATGTTCGAGTCCGACCCGCACGCGCCGGTGACCAGGAACTGCGCTTCCGGGTACTTCCGCGAGAGCAGGCCCATGAACGGGATCGACCCGCCCATGCCGGTCGCGCGGTGCGGCTGCCCGAAGACGTCGTCGCTGACCGTGCGCAGCGCCGCCGTCAGCCAGGGCGCCTCGGTCGGCGCGTTCCAGCCGTCCTCGGCCTGCGGGTTGTCGCCGAAGGACACCTTCGCGCCGTACGGAACGTCGGTGGTCAGGGCCTTCTTCACGGCTTCGAGCGCCTTCTCGGCGTCGGCCGTCGGCGGCAGCCGGAAGCTCAGGGTGAGCGTGGTGCTCTCGCGCAGGACGTTGCCCGCGTCGGCGGGCTTCGGGAAGCCGTCGGCGCCGATCACCGACAGCGTCGGACGCCACGCGTTGTTGAGCATCAGCTCCAGCGCGTCTTCCGTGATCACGCGCCCGCCTTCGACCAGCGGGAACGCCTTCGCCAGCGCCTCGGGGAAGTCCTTCGACACGGCTTCGAGCTCGGCCAGCCGGTCGGCCGGGACGTCGACCTTGAGCTCGTCGAGCAGCAGCTCGCCGGTCTCGCTGTCCTCGAGCCGCTCGATGAGGCGCCGCAGCACCCGGAACGAGCTGGCGACGACGCCGGAAGCGACGCCGGAGTGCTGCGCCGAAGCCAGCAGCTGCACGTTGACGTCGAGGTGCAGCATCCCGCGCAGGCTCGTGACCAGCCACAACCGCTCGTAGTCGCTGCCGCCGGCGTCCAGGCAGACGACCAGCGAGACCTCGCCGATCTTGTCGGCCAGGTGCTCGACGTAGGCGGGCAGGTCGGGGCTGCCGGACTCCTCGCCGGTCTCCAGCAGCACGACGGTGCGCGCGTGCTCGCCGCCGGCCGCGTGCACGGCTTCGAGCGCCGTCGTCGCCGCGTAGCCGGAGTAGCCGTCGTCGACGGACCCGCGGCCGTACAGCCGGCCGTCGCGGATCACCGGGGTCCACGGGCCGAGGCCCTCGGACCAGCCACCGACCGGGGGCTGCTTGTCGAGGTGGCCGTACATCAGGACGGTGCCCTTGTCCGCCGCGCCCGGGGTCGCCGGGACGTCGACGAGCAGCAGGGGCGTGCGGTCTTCGAGCTGTACGACCTCGAGGGTGGCGCCGGGCAGGTCACGCGCGGCGATCCAGGCGCGGACGTGCTCGACGGCGGCGGCGAGGTGGCCGCTTTTCGCCCACTCGGCGTCAAAGGCCGGCGACAGCGCGGGGATCGCCACGAGCCCGGACAGACTGGGGATGACCTCGTCGGTCCAAGCGGTGACAACGGATTCACGAACGGATTTCTGCTCCACGCCGCCATCGTGCCACGGGAGTCTCAGCGTGCGGCACATCACAACGTCGCCCCGGCTCGTGAGTGGCAAGTCGGGTTCTAACCCGACTGAACACTCACGACCCTGGTGAGCGCGCGGACCGACGCCCGACTCTCGCAGGTCCGATGCTCGGGCTTCCTAACGTTTGCCCAGTTCAGCGCCTGTTTCTCAGCAACAAATAAGTATCCGCGACTCACCAAAGGGCGGACCATCGTGCCAGGATGTCCGCGTGAACCGTCAACGCCGACGGCGACCGAGCGCTTCGGACCCGATGCGCTGGTCCCCGCCGGTGCAGTCGCTGTGGTCGCCACAAGCGGCCGCCAGAGGCACCGACACGAGGAGTACTGCGCATGCCGTCCGAACAGTGGACGCACCCGGAACCCGGGGACGGGCCCGCCGCCGTAGCGGCCCAGCCGTCACCGGAGCAGGTGATCGCCGGGTTGCGAGCGACCAGCGAAGGTGGCGCTGAGCTGACTCAGCTGCTCACCCCCGAAGGCGAACGGGTGCCCTCGCCCCAGTTCGACAAGTACGTCGACGACATCGACGCCGAAGCCCTGCGCGGCCTGTACCGCGACATGGTGCTGGTGCGGCGGGCCGACCGCGAGGCCAACGCCATGCAGCGCCAGGGCCAGCTCGGCATCTGGGTCCCGCTGCTCGGTCAGGAAGCCGCGCAGATCGGCTCCGGCCGCGCCCTGCGGGCGAACGACATGGCCTTCCCCAGCTACCGCGAGCACGGCGTCGCGTTCGCGCGCGGGGTCGACATGAAGGACCTGCTCGGCATCTTCCGGTGCACCGACCACAGCGGCTGGGACTACCAGCGCCACGGCTTCCACCCGTACACCATCGTGATCGGCAACCAGGTGCTCAACGCCGCCGGCTACGCGATGGGCCAGAAGTTCGAGGGCAAGGTCGGCGACGACGACGGCGAAGCCACGATCTGCTACTTCGGTGACGGCGCGACCTCGCAGGGCGACGTCCACGAAGGGTTCGTCTGGGCCGCGGTCTACGACGCGCCGCTGGTGTTCTTCTGCCAGAACAACCAGTGGGCGATCTCCGAGCCGACCGAGCGCCAGTCGCGCCTGCCGCTGTACCAGCGCGCCCGCGGCTACGGCTTCCCCGGCATCCGCGTCGACGGCAACGACGTCCTGGCCTGCCTCGCGGTGTCCCGCTGGGCGCTGGACGAGTGCCGCCACGGCAACGGCCCGGTGCTGATCGAGGCGTTCACCTACCGCATGGACGCGCACACGACGACCGACGACCCCACCCGCTACCGGCTCTCCGACGAGCTGGAGGAGTGGAAGCTGAAGGACCCGATCGAGCGCGTCCGGGCGTTCCTCGCCCGCGGTGGCGGCGCCGACCAGGCGTTCTTCGACGACGTCCAAGCCGAGGCCGACGCGTTCGCGGCCGACCTGCGCGACTACACGTTCAACATGCCGGAGCCGCCGCCGGACCGGATCTTCAGCAACGTCTACGCCGAGGGCAACCCGGTGCTGGACTCGCAGCGCGAAGAGTTCCTGTCCTACCTCGACGGTTTCGCCTCGGCGGGTGAGCACTGATGACCGACCTCCAGAAACTCACCATCGGCAAGGCGCTCAACCTCGGCCTGCGCCGCGCGATGGAAGAAGACCCCAAGGTCCTGATCATGGGCGAGGACGTCGGCAAGCTCGGCGGCGTCTTCCGGATCACCGACGGTCTGCAGAAGGACTTCGGCGAGCAGCGCGTGCTGGACACGCCGCTCGCGGAGTCCGGCATCATCGGCACCGCGGTCGGCCTGGCCGTGCGCGGCTTCCGGCCGGTCTGCGAGATCCAGTTCGAGGGCTTCATCTTCCCGGGCTTCGACCAGATCTCGTCGCAGCTGGCGAAGCTGCACTACCGCACGCAGGGCAAGATCAAGATGCCCGTCGTGATCCGGGTGCCCTTCGGCGGCGGGATCGGCGCGGTCGAGCACCACTCGGAGTCGCCGGAGTCGCTGTTCGCGCACATCCCGGGGCTCAAGGTCGTGTCCATTTCGAACGCCGTGGACGCCTACTGGGGCATCCAGGAAGCGATCAAGTCGGACGACCCGATCCTGTTCTTCGAGCCCAAGCGGCTCTACCACTCGGGTGCGCTGCGCGCCGAGATCGACACCTCGGGCACGCCGGTCCCGGCGTTCTCCTCGCAGGTGGTGCGCGAGGGCACGACCGTGACGGTCGTCGCGTACGGCCCTTCGGTGAAGGTCGCCCTCGACGCGGCCGCCGCGGCCGAGGACGAAGGCCACTCGCTCGAGGTCATCGACCTGCGCACGCTCTCGCCGCTGGACCTCGGCCCGGTGTTCGAGTCGGTGCGCAAGACCGGACGGCTGATCGCGCTGTCGGAGGCGCCGTCCGAGTCGTCGCTGACGTCGGAGATCGCCGCGCGCGTCCAGCAGGAGTGCTTCTACTCGCTGGAAGCGCCCGTCCTCCGGGTGACCGGGTTCGACACGCCGTACCCGCCGGCCAAGCTCGAGGAGCACTACCTCCCCGACCTGGACCGGGTGCTGCACGCCGTCGACCGCTCGCTCAGCTGGTAAGGGGGATTCCGCGCAATGCCGACGTACAAAGAGTTCCCCCTGGCCGACACCGCCGAGGGGCTGACCGAAGCCGACATCCTGAACTGGCACGTGAAGCCGGGCGACACGGTGACGGTCAACCAGATCGTGGTCGAGATCGAGACCGCGAAGGCCGCCGTCGAGCTGCCGATCCCGTGGGCCGGCGTGGTCACGGAGCTGCACGTGGAGCCGGGCCAGACGGTGGAGGTCGGCACGCCGATCCTCACCATCGACGTCGACCCCGGTGGGGCCGCGGCGACTCCCGCTCCTGCCGCCGCTCCCGCTCCCGTCGAGGAAGAGGAGATGAAGCCGCTGGTCGGCTACGGCTCCAAGGCCGTGGTCACGCAGCGGCGGGCCCGTAAGGGTGCGGCTCCCGCGGCCGCCGTCGTGGTCGCTCCGCCCGCGCCCGCTCCCGCGGCCCCGGTTGCTCCGCGCGGCGGCTACGTCCCGCTGGCGAAGCCGCCGGTGCGGAAGCTGGCGAAGGACCTCGGCGTCGACCTGCACGCGCTGACCGGCAGCGCGGACGGCGGCGTCATCACCCGTGACGACGTCGAGCGCGCCGCCAACGGCACCCCGGTGGTCGAGTCCGTCGTGGCCAGCGGTTCCCGCGAGCGGCGCGTGCCGATCAAGGGCGTCCGCAAGGCCACCGCGGCGGCGATGGTGCAGAGCGCGTACACCGCTCCACACGTCACGGAGTTCCTGACCATCGACGTCACACCGATGATGGAGTTCCGCGAAAAGCTGAAGAAGTCGCGGGAGTTCTCCGGGGTCAAGGTCACGCCGCTGACGTTCGCCGCGAAGGCCGTGTGCCTGGCGGCGAAGCGCACGCCGGACATCAACGCGGTCTGGGACGAGGCGGCGCAGGAGATCGTCTACAAGGACTACGTGCACCTCGGCATCGCGGCCGCCACGCCGCGCGGCCTGATCGTGCCGAAGGTCCGCGACGCCGACTCGCTGTCGCTCAAGGAGCTGGCTCAGGCGCTCACGACGTTGACCGAGGTCGCCCGCGAGGGCAAGACGTCGCCGGCGGACATGGCGAACGGCACGATCACGATCACCAACGTGGGCGTGTTCGGCGTCGACACCGGCACGCCGATCATCAACCCGGGCGAGTCCGCGATCCTGTGCCTCGGCGCGATCAAGGACCAGCCGTGGGTGGTGGACGGCGAGATCAAGGTCCGCAAGGTGCTCCAGCTGTCGCTGAGCTTCGACCACCGCGTGGTCGACGGCCAGCAGGGTTCGGAGTTCCTGGCCGACGTCGGCGCTCTCCTGGCCGACCCGGCGATGGCGATGACTTACTGAGTTTCCGCAGGTGAGGGCCGTCTTCGGGCGGCCCTCACTTTTACTCATTTGACGGAGTGAGCACTCACTCCGCACACTGGTGGCATGACACCAGCACCCGAGACCCGGCGCAGAGCGCCGAGCATGAGCGCCGAAGACCGGCGCGCCATGATCGTGCACGCGGTGCTGCCGCTCCTCATGGAGCACGGCACGGCGGTCACGACCAGCCAGATCGCCCGCGCCGCCGGCATCGGCGAGGGCACCATCTTCCGCGCGTTCAAGGACAAGGACGAGCTGTTCGACGCCTGCACCGCCGAGGTGCTGCGCCCCGACCACGTCCTCGACGCGATCGCCGAAATCCCCATCGAGCAGCCCCTGGCGGACCGGCTCGTCGAAGCCGCCGAAGCGCTCGGCGCCCACTTCGAGCGGATGGGCGCACTGATGGGCGCCCTGCACGCGTCCGGCAGGCACAAGCAGCGCGACCCCGAGCAGCGCCTGAAGAACCGCACGATGAAGGGCGGCCGCAGCGAGTCGATGACCGCCATGCGCGGCGCGATCACCGAACTGTTCGAACCCGAAAAGGACCGGCTGCGGCTGACCCCCGAGCAGCTCGCCGCGTTGTTCCTGACCCTCCTCTTCGGCGGCCGCCGGATGGCGCCGATCGACGACGTCCCCACCACGCGCCAGGTGGTCGACGTCTTCCTGCACGGCGCCGTGGAGGCCAAGTGATCCCGGGCGGTGGGGGCGGGATGGAGTTCATGATGGCCCGCCGGGGCCGTCGCCGGCACGCGACGACCGTGCCGGAGAGCGGGCTCACCGGCCCGGTCGAGATCCCGGAACCGAAACCGGACGACCAGCCGAAGGACTGGCGCTCGCGGCTGAAGCGCGCGAAGACGTCCGTGGCGGGCACGGTCCGCGGCCTGCCGAAGGTCGCGAAGCTGACGTGGCAGGCGAGCCCGCCCCTGACGATCGTGCTGGCGCTGATCACGCTGCTGTCGGGCCTCCTGCCGACGGTGACCGCGTACGTCGCGAAGCTGCTGCTGGACTCCGTCGTCGCGGCGATCCAGGGCAAGGGCACCACCGGCGACATCGTCAACGTGGCGCTGTTCCAGTTCGCCGTGCTCGCCGGGACGGCGCTCAGCAGCGCGCTGACGTCGATCGCGCAGGCCCTGCTGCAGGAACGCATGACGCTGACCATCCGCCACCGCGTGATGGCGCACGCGAGCGAGCTGCACCTGGCGTACTTCGAGGGTTCGACGTCCTACGACATGCTGCGCCAGGCGGCGCAGGAAGCCCCGACGCGTCCGCTGTCGATGATGAACTCCGCGCTGGGCCTGGTCCGGACGCTGATCACGTTCGGCAGCATGGTCGCGCTGCTCGTTTCGATCAGCCCGCTGCTGGCACTGGTCGCGTTGCTGGCGCCGATCCCGGCGTTCATCTCGCAGTCGAAGTACGGCTCGCGCGCGTTCTGGCTGACGTTCCTGATGTCGCCGATCAAACGGCGGATGGACTACCTGTCTTCGCTGGTCACGACGGACACCTACGCCAAGGAAACGAAGCTGTTCGGCCTCGGCCCGTACTTCGTCGACCGCTTCCGCCGGCTCGGCCTCGTGTCGTACGAGCGGCAGCGGAAGCTGACGATCAACCGCAACATCAGCTCGACGTCCTGGGGCCTGCTGAGCACGTTCGCGGGCTCGGCGATCGCGCTGTACATCGCGCTGGAGGCGGTCGGCGGGCGCCTGACGCTGGGCGACCTCGCGCTGTACACGGCGGCGGCGACGTCCGTGCAGGCGTCGGTGTCCGGGCTGTTCACGGCGTTTTCGGGGATGTACGAGAACAACCTCTACCTGGACACGCTGTACCGGTTCCTGGACACGGAACCGGAGATCACGGCGCCTCCCGCACCGCGCGCGTTTCCGTCCGTTGTGGACGGTCACATCGAGTTCGATTCGGTGACGTTCGCCTACCCGGGCGCCGAGGAACCGGCGCTGGAGGACGTCAGCTTCGAAATCCGCCCCGGCGAGACGGTGGCGGTGGTCGGCCGCAACGGCGCGGGCAAGTCGACGCTGTTCAAGCTGCTGTGCCGGTTGTACGACCCGACTGGCGGGGTTATCCGCCTCGACGGCGTCGACATCCGCGAATACGACCCGGTCGAGCTGCGGAAGCGGATCAGCGCGATGTTCCAGGACTACGTGACGTACCAGGGAACCGCGGCGGAGAACATCGGCTTGGGCGACCTTTCGAGGCTGGAGGACCGCCCGCACATCGAGGATTCGGCCCGCCGAGCCGGCGCGGACGAACGCATCGAGCGCCTGCCGTCGGGCTACGACAGCCCGCTGGGGCGCTGGTTCGACCAGGGCGTCAGCTTGTCGGGTGGCGAGTGGCAGAAGATCGCGCTGGCGCGGGCGTTCCAGCGGGAGGCGCCGCTGCTGATCCTGGACGAGCCGACGTCGGCGTTGGACGCGCAGGCCGAGCACGACCTGTTCGCCCGGCTGCGTCAGCTGTCGGAGGGACGGACGACGCTGTACATCTCACACCGGTTCTCGACGGTCCGGCAGGCGGAGCGAATCCTGTTGCTGGACCGGGGAAAGGTGGCGGAGTACGGGACGCACGAGGAGCTGATGGCGGCGAAGGCCGGGTACTCGGAGCTGTTCACGCTCCAGGCGCGAGCGTATTTGGACGAGGTGCCGAGCTAGAGCGGACGAACTCCGCGGGGATTTCGGTGCCCCCGCGGAGTTCGACGTCGCGCAGGTTCAGCCAGGGTTTCGCGTCGTCGGGCGCGCGGAGTTCGACGGCCACGGCGTCGAGGACGCAGTCCCGGAGCCAGATCATCCGCTCGCGGTCGCTCCAGAGCTCCAGTCGCAGGCGGCCGCGGGCGAACCGCACGTCTTCGAAGACCAGCCGCGGGAAGCCTCCTTCGGAGTCGAGCCAGCCGGCGTCGAGGTTCTCGAAGTCCACGTCGACGCCGGACAGTTCGAGTTGCTCGAAGCGCACTTCGCCGGCTTCGATGCTCAGCCGGGTGAAGTCGAGGCGTTCGCAGGCGACCCGGCACCGGTAGAAGGCGGTCGCACCCCCGCGGACGGTCGCGCCAGCCCAGCTGAGCTCCCGTCCGGCGAACTCGGCGCCGACGAACTCGCTGCGGCCGTCGAAGGTCACACTGCCGAAGGTCGTGCGCTCGGCGGCGAAGCGGGTGCCGTGGCAACTGAGGCCGCGGCTGAAGCGCGCGCGGTCGAACGAGGTCAGCTCGCCGGTGAACTCCGCCCGATCGAGGATCAGCCGCCCGGGGAACCGGAGCCCGGAGAAGTCGGCGTTCTCGAACACGACCTCGGTGAAGTCGAAGTCGACCCGCTGCGGCCACCACCCGTAGCCGGTCAGCCGGTCGCGGAACATCCGGAGGATCGCTTCGCGCACCACGGACTCGCCGGGCGTCATGGTTTCGGGCTGCAGCCGCAGGTAACCGCAGAGGACGTCGACGCAGACCTGGCGCTTGTCCTCCCAGTCGTCGGCGAGCCCGGCGAGGGCGTACACACCGGTCAACCGGACGGCGGGACTCTCGTGGGCGAGCTGCTCGGCGGCGGCGCCGAGGCGTTCGTTGAACCCTTGGACGGTCTCGCGTTCGGCCTTCTCGACGGCGAGCGCGTGCTCGTTCTCGGTGACCCGCTGCTTCCGGTAGTTGACGGCGAGCAGCACCACCCCACCCAGCCCGGCGACCACGGACAGGGCGATCTTCAGCAAGTCGAGCAACTGGGTGACGTCGAAAGCCGAGGTGGTGGGCAGCCGCGGCCAGCCGAGGAACCAGAGCAGCCCACCCCCAGCCACCCCCGCGACGACGACGGCGATCGCCAGCCAGACGAGCACGGAGGCGGCGATACCGGCTCTCACCTGGGGGATTGCGGGAAGTTTCAGTCGTTTGCGTGCGGCCAATGCCACGCCGGCGAGCACCGCGAGCGCGATGAGGAGCCAGCGGAACCAGTCGGGCACGAGGTGTGACCCTAGCCGGTGAGTTTCGGCCGCGGGAGCAAATCGGACAGGTCGTTCGTTGTCCCGGTATGGCTGTCGCGTTCTTGCTCTACGTCATCGCCGAGATCGCCGCGATCTGGGCGGTGGGCTCGGCCGTCGGCATCCTCGGCACACTCGGCCTGCTGCTCGGTGGCGCGTTCCTGGGCTCCTGGCTGGCCCGCCGCGAGGGCGGCAAGGCGATGCGGGCGTTCGTGGAGTCGGCCCGTGCGGGGCGTCCTTCGGAGAAGGAACTGACCGACGGGATGCTGGTCGGTCTCGGTGGGATCCTGATCCTGGTGCCTGGGTTCGTGAGCG
Source organism: Amycolatopsis solani (assembly GCF_033441515.1). Lineage (NCBI taxonomy): Bacteria > Bacillati > Actinomycetota > Actinomycetes > Pseudonocardiales > Pseudonocardiaceae > Amycolatopsis > Amycolatopsis solani. The sequence continues at coordinate 1,395,105 of NZ_JAWQJT010000001.1, read as the reverse complement.
ATGTGCTGGGGCTGCTGTTGATCCTGCCGCCTTCGCGGGCAGTGGCTCGGCGGCTGTGGTTGAAGCGGATGGAGAAGCGCGCGGTGCGGTTCGCCAACCAGCGGCGGGGGCCGGTGATGGTGGTGGACAGTGAGGTGGTGAACGAGCCTCACGAGCGCGACGACCACCCGCTGATCGAAGGCCGAATCATCGACGGTTGATTCACCCGTTCGCCGCGGGTTCGCCGAGAACCGGCGGCCTTGCCACAATGTGCGGGTGGAGCCTCTGAAGACCACATCCGCGGTGCGCATCCGAATGAGCAAGCAGAAGTCCCGGGATACCGGGATCGAGATGGCGTTGCGCAGGTCTCTGCACCGAGCAGGCTTTCGCTACCGGGTACACCGCAGACCGGTCAGAGGCGTACGACGCGAGGCTGACCTGGTGTTCGGCCCGGCCCGCGTCGCAGTCTTCGTGGACGGCTGCTTCTGGCATGGCTGCCCCGAGCACGCGACTTGGCCCAAGAACAACGCCGAGTTCTGGCGAGACAAGATCGAAACCAACCGCAGACGGGATGTCGATACTGACACGCGGCTTCACGAGGCCGGCTGGCTGGCCGTTCGCATCTGGGAGCACGAAACCGTGGACGTCGCCGCAGCGCGAGTCATCAAGGCGGTTCGCGAACGCCGGTGAAGTTCAGCTCTTGGCTGCATCCTTCAACAGTCCATCGACCCCGTTGCGGGTGTCCTTCCAGCGTTGCTCGACGCACTTGTCCAGAGCAACAACGTCGAGCTCCTTGCCCAAAGCCGCAGCGAGAACGTGGGCAGCCAACCTCGGCGGGATCGCATTCCCGATCTGCTGGGCAATGCCCCGCCCTGACCAGGGGTAGTCGGGCGGGAAGGTCTGCAACTTGCCCGCCTCGTAGTCGGTGAAGCGATCGGGCATCCCCTTGGGCCGCCCGACCAGGCGGTTGCGCGAAACCTTGCCGGTGACCGTGAACGCGGGCTGTGTCGAGAGCCGCTCTCCACGCGCCTTCGGATCGCCACCGGTGCCGTAGTTGGACACCACGGTGAACCGGTCTGACAAGCCGAGCGCTTCCCCCATCGTCTTCCACGGCAGCAGGTCGGGATCGCCTTCTTCGCGTGCTTTGCCCTTGTAATACCGCCGATGAGTGGGTTTCGGAAGGTTCGCCTCACCACTGCGTCGGGCGATCAGAATAGCCCGACGCCGCGTCTGCGGAACACCGAATTCCTCGGTGTGGAGGATTCCACAGTCGACACTGTAACCGCGCTTCTCGAGTGCTACCGCAAACGCCTCCCATACCGGCAGTACAGCGGGAACCTGCTCCAAGACGATCGCGTCGTACGGAACGCCGGCATCGACAGCCCATCGCAGAGGCTCCAGGACCAAACCAGTGCGCTCGTCATCGAGTAGCGCCAGTTCCTCGACGATCTCCGGGCTGCCAGGCTTTTGCTCGCCTTCACCGACCTCATCACCGGGAGCGATGACATCGACGAACGAGAGCACCTTGTCCAAGGCTCGCCTGCCTGCGCCATGTCCCGCGACCGTGAATGTCTGACACGGCGGGCCTCCGCTCAGGATGCGAGCCTCGGGGTAGTCGGCAGGCTTGGAAAAGCGGACGTCACCATGTTTCGTCTGCAGACCGGCATTCATGCGGGTACGGCATGCGTCTTCATCCCATTCGATCCCGGCGACGGACACACCAAGCCAGTGGGCGGCGACGTCGAGTCCACCCGGACCGGCGAAGAGGTCCACCATCTCGACCTGCCCAGGCAGAGGGGAGAGCGGCTGTCCGTCGGTCATGGGACAGGAGTGTATAAGGCACACTCGGCGGAACTGCCTCCTGCCGAAGTCGACACGCCGACCAGGGGCTCTACCTGCTGTTTTCTCAGGCGTGACATGTTCGTGACCACGCGAGTAACAAAGCCCGCCACTTCGACGACGTGTTTGATCACGAAGTGCATCGAGCACGTCGTACCACAGATGAAGGAGAGCGGGGCCGGGCAACGTCGACCGAGATGGCAGCTGACTGTCGGTAGCGCTGGAACAGAGGAACACCGTCACTCTGCTCTCATGCGGTACCTCACAGAGACCTTCCTCCTTCCCGACGACTCCGGGCGACCTGTCGCGACGAATGTTCACTCCATCAGCCCATTTCGTCAAGAATCACACACAGCACGCGTTTCACATGATAGAGAAGAACACCCCGCGTACTCGCACGAATGTCGACCATGGAGTTGTGTTGCAAGATCGGAAGAGAGTCGGAGAAGCAGGCTCCGAAGCATGCCTCCGACGAGCGAGCGCCTGCCTGCAGTTGGACGAGGCGCCGCCACCGCAGGACCGGATGAATCTGGCAATCTCGAGCTGCATCCGAGACATGTGGTCGAGCCACGGGAGCAGGTGCCAGTGGTGATGAACCTGCCGTCCTGGACTCCGGACGACCGCTTGGTTCGAGACGTCGAGGACCAATTCGACGTCGCAGTCGCCGTTTACAAGACGAACCAGCACCTCATCTCAGAGCACGCCAACCACGAGGAATCGATCCGCGTCGGCGGGTATTCGAATCGAACACTGCTCGAACTTGTTCAGAACGGCGCCGACGCCATGTCCGGCACCGAGCACGAACAGAACAGCGTGGGCCGAGTCGAAATCGTGCTCGACACCGAGAGCCAAACGCTCTACTGTGCCAATACCGGGCGCCCGTTCTCGCGGACCGGCCTCACGACGATCATGCACGCGCATCTGAGCGACAAACGCGGCGACGAGATCGGACGCTTCGGACTTGGCTTCAAATCCGTGCTAGCAGTTTCAGCTGCCCCCCAAGTTTTCAGCCGGTCAGTCTCGTTCGAGTTCAACTCACCCATCGCACGCGCTGCCATAGATCAAATCAAGCCAACTGCGAAGCGTCTTCCGATACTACGCACCGCAACAGTCATCGACGCCATGACCGCCTTTGACGAGGATCCCATCCTCGCCGAACTGGCAGAGTGGGCGACCACCATCGTCAAGCTCCCCCGCGCGATGGGCATCGCGCGGCTCCGCAGTGAGATCATTCAGTTCCCCTCAGAGTTCCTGCTGTTCGTCGGCGACGTCCGTGAAATCAGACTCAGGGTGCTCGGCAACGACCGGTTCGAGACGACCCACGTATCTCGCGATTTCGGCGATGGGACACTCAAGATCGAGCGTCCCGACGGCAGCGGCGACGAATGGCTCGTCAGCAATCGGATGCACGCTCCGTCGACCGAGGCGCGACGACAGGTCGGCGAAGCCGTCTCGCGCAACGAGGTCAAGATCACCGTCGCGGTTCCGAAACGCCAGGCAAAGCAGAAAATCGGGCAGTTCTGGTCGTACTTTCCCCTGCAGGACCAGACCTCGGCATCGGCATTGTTCAACGCTCCCTGGAGCGTGAACGACGATCGGACCACACTACTCAAAAACGACTACAACCGCGAGATACTCAAGAGTCTCTCCGAGATTTTCGTACGCTTGTTGCCAAAGGTTAGCACCAGCGACGATCCAGCAGCACACCTCGACTACATGCCCGCACGAGGAAGAGAACCCCTATCCTTCGGCGACGAGTTGCTCTGTGCACATGTGCCCCGGATATCGACGAATTTCGACCTGGTGCCCGACGCGAAAGGCACACTGACGCGCGCCACGGAACTACGCCCACTGGACTTCATGATCCAGAATGTCGATTCTGGCGACCACCGCATCTGGAGCACTTCCCCGAACACCGGAAACGATGCTCCACACTGGCGCTGCTACACATCTCAGCAGCGAATAACCCGCCTTCGTCAACTATTCGCAGCCACGGCATCCAAAGATCTTCTCGACAATGATCGAGATGGCAAGCGCGCCCTGGAATCCGTTCCCAAACGCGGGCTTCTCTCCTGGATCAGGGAGTGGTCCGAAGGAAACCATTCCCCGTCCTCCGCAGACGCACTGAAGTTTATCCAGACTCATCGCAACCTTCCTGACATTCTTCAAGCCAAAGTCATTCCGACGACTGACGGAATGCGATCCCTTCACGACAGGAAGATCATCTTTCTGAATCAGGAAGATGACGTCGAGATCGAGCATGCAATTTTCGTCGAGCCCGATTTTCTTGCGCAGCCGAACGTCGATAAAATTTTACGGGAGTTCGGCTTCCGCGACTTGGACCCACTAGCGATCCTCAACGCCAGACTCGCGAAGCTTTCGCCAGCACCGAATGATGATCAACTGGAGAAGATCTGGGAAGCAGTCCTCGGAGTCTCCGTGCACGTGGCAGTGAAAGCACTGACTGACCACAATTCCACGGTCAAGGTGCCGACACAAGACGGTGGGTGGGCATGGCCTACGCAAGTCTTCGACCTCGCCGAGCCGCTAGGTGACCACCTCGCGGCCAAGATGCTGGACCGCCGACGATGCATGCCTGAGGTGGCGCACCGGATCGGCGTGGTGCACAGCCCTGTCGGCAGTTATTCAGCGGAGGACGAACCCCTTCTCGCGCAGTATCGCGAATGGGTTCTGGCTACCCTCGACTCCCGACGGGGCCCGGGAGAACGCGGAATCGAACATGTGGACCTCTACCCGGGCAAGGGTCCCGGTCCATTCTCGATGCTGTTCCTCCTTCGGGACGCCGAAGCAAGCGAGCGACTACGCGCGAACTGGACCGCTGGCTTGCTTCGAACCGGCGACTCGGAGTGGACGTGCGAAGACTTGGACACCGGAACGTCCTACAGCGTGCAGTCACCCGTTCGTTGGGCAGTGGACCGTGCCGGACTGCTGGAATCCGATCGAGGCTACCGCCCGCCTGGCGAGATCGTCGCTCCGTCGATGCTCAAGTACAAGAACCTTCTGCCGTTGTTCCGAGGGCCCGGCCAGGTCGCTGAGGCCCTAAGCCTTCCGGACGAATTGGACGCTGTGCCGGCCTCCGTACTCCGCGAGGCGCTTTCGGCCAAGCTCTTCCCCTCTGCCCTCGACAACTCCGTGCTTGTCGAGTTCATCACCGCGGCCTGCCGTATCGCCCACGCCGACGGCCGCCCCGCCACAGTTCCCGCGAAGGTGGGTCGAGCGATCGAGGCCCGACCTCCGGACTCGGTCTATCTCGCTACCACGGACGAGGAAGAGGAGTTCCTCTCGTCACGTCAGCGCCCGTACCTTCGGGTGACCGACGACCAGGTCGCCGAACTCGAGACCTTGGTGGGCTGCCGCCGGTTCGAGGACAGCTTCGCGTTCTCCATGGAGATCGAAGGGCGACAGGAGAGCGAGCGTATCGTCGACATCTTCAGCGGACTCCGAAGCACTCCCGTCGGAGACACACTGACGACCGCGACGGTTGCGAGGGCACTCCGCGTGGTCAAGCGGGTGAGCACCGAAGACGGCGTCGAAGACCAAACGCTCGAATGGCATCTCGACGGGCTGAGTCTGGTGGTACGCAGCGACACGGACGAGCGCCGCCTCCTCGGTGTCGTGAACGAAGCCTTCTCCCTGGGACTCACCAACGCTGAACTCGAGGGCGTACTCAAGGCCGGCCTCGATCAGCGGCTACAGGCACTTCGCCAAGAAGCCAAGCGTGCCCCCACCGACGCCGAGCGACTCGACGTCTACTTCGGTCCCGATGATCTACGCGACGCGTTGCCGAAAGGCCTTTGGCGAGCCCTCGAGGCACAAGGCCTGGTCAATGCCTCCACGTCGGTCGCCGACCTTGTCCTCAAGGTATACGGATCCGACTCGATCAAACAGCTTGCAGACCACTTCCGGAACGACGGTTTCGTCGATGTACCGACAACGTGGGCAGGTGGTGCGGCGACCATCTCGTGGCTGAGAAAGATGGGGTTCGGCAGCGAATACGCCGGGCGGCGCACTCAACACCAGGAAGACGAGTTCGTCATTCCTGGGGCTGTGAAACTCAATCCACTTCACTCGTTCCAGCAGAAGATCAGCCGGCAGCTCAGGGACGTGCTCACTCTCCGCGAGGCAAACGGGCGTCACCTCAAGGCGATGGTGGAGTTGCCGACTGGCGCAGGCAAGACACGAGTTGCGGCCGAGACCGTGCTCCGACTCTTCATCGACGGGAACCTTCGGGGGCCCGTCCTGTGGATTGCCCAGTCTCAGGAACTCTGCGAGCAGGCCGTGCAAACCTGGAGCACTGTTTGGCGTGGCCTCGGCGACGAGCGCTCCCTGACGATCGGCCGCTTGTGGGAGAACAACATCGTCCACGAGCCGGACACGGATTTCTCCGTTGTCGTCGCAACCGACGCCAAGCTCGACACCCTCCTCGAGAACCCCGAGTACAGCTGGCTGGCCAGTTCGACAGCAGTGATCGTCGACGAAGGACACCGCGCCGGTGGTTCCGAGCGGTACACGCGGATCTTGAACTGGTTGGGGGTCGCAGGCCGCGGCTGGGAGCGACCTCTCGTCGGGTTGACCGCAACCCCATTCAAGGGCACGTCGGCATCAGCAACAGCCGCGCTCGCCAGCCGGTTCGGCAATCGAAAGCTGGACGTCTTCGACACCCTCGACGCCTACCGTCCGCTCGCCGAGCTCGGAGTGCTGGCAAAGGTACAACACGAAGTGCTCCCGGGCATCGAAGTCACCCTCGATCCGGACGAGAAGGCCGAAGCCGAACAGCAGCGCCGAGTTCCCGCACGGGTGATGGATCGCGTCGGCGCAGACCAGGCCCGCATGTCAATCCTCGTCGACCACATCATGGGCCTGGACAACAGCTGGCCAGTGCTGGTGTTCACACCGAACGTCCTGTCAGCTCAGGTGCTCGCCGCAACGCTGCGGTATCGCGATGTCGAAGCGGCAGCGGTCAGCGGCCAGACCGGAAGGCAGGAACGTCGCGACAGCATCGAGCGGTTCAAGCGAAATGAGATCCGCGTACTCGCAAACTGCGATCTACTGGCACAGGGTTTCGACGCCCCCGGTGTCCGTGCTCTGTACATCGCTCGCCCCACCTTCAGCCCGAACGCCTACATCCAAATGGCCGGTCGCGGTCTCCGTGGCCCCAGAAACGGCGGGAAGGAAGAGTGCCTGATCGTGGATATGGCGGACAACTTCGGGGCCTTCAATGAGTGGCTCGGGTACCGCGAGTACGAAGACCTTTGGCAGGAGCAGCGCGCATGATTCTTGTACCGACCCTGGCTGACATAGAAGAGACCGCGACCAGTGACGCGGAACGCAGAATCGCACGTCTGCTACGAGATGTCGAAGGTGACGTCGACGCCGTAGCTTTTCATTCGGTAAAACTTCGGTCACATGCATACAAGCATCAAGCCGAAGCGGACTTCCTCATATTATGGAAAAAAGTCTTGATCGTCGTCGAAGCCAAAGGCGGCGGCATCAAGAAACACGACGGCGTTTGGTACAGCATCGACAGGCGAGGCGACTGGCACAAGCTTGCCACGTCACCAATGGAACAGGCACAATCGGCAATGTACGCATTGCGCAACATCCTTCGAAAAGAAGGGGTCGGCTGGTTCGCACAAGAGGCCATTGTGGTGACGCCGGACATCGATACCCCGCCACACTCGGTCGAATGGCATCCGACTCACTGGCTGGCGCGGACTGATATGAGCATTGCGGAGCTGACACGGGCGCTCGACACCGTCGCAGCGAACGCGCAGGAACCTCCTGCAGGGCGAAAACGTGCAAGGATCGATGAACTGCGGACACGTCTGTTCGGACACTTCGCCCGCATGCCGGTTATCGATGCGCTACGGGGTGCGGTGATCGAGGAACAGAACCGTGCCACAGCCGACCAGGCCAGGTTTCTTGCATCACTGGCACGAAATCCCCGAGTACTGGTATCCGGCGGGGCAGGCACGGGAAAATCCTTGGTACTCGTAGAGGCGGCAAAGCAAGAAGCCGACCAAGGACGGTCCGTTCTTATCACGTTCCGTTCGCCTGCCCTGAGGGAGTTCTTCGAACCACACGTGGTTGATCGCGCCATCGACCTACTCTCATTCGACCGACTTGATTCCGCCAAAACGTACGACGTTGTATTCGTCGACGAGGCACAAGATCTGATGACGGCAGAAGGAATGGATCGGATAGACGGTGCGATCACCAACGGAAGGAGTGCCGGAAATTGGCGAATGTTTCTCGACCATAATAATCAAGCACACGTCGACGGACACTTCGACCAGGACGTCTTGCAACTCGTCACCACAGAGGCCTCTTCGGTCGACCTGAGTCTCAATGTTCGCAACACTCGAGCAATCGTTCACACAGTCCAGGAATATCTCGGAGCAGACTTAGGAGATCCAGGAATCGTCAATGGTGAAAACGTTCGCTGGACCACGACCGCCGCCGAGTCCACATTTATCGAGGCCGAATCCATCGCGGAGGAACTGGTCGCTGACGGCGTAAAAACCGAACACATTTGGATTATTCGCGCCGCAACGAATGTTCCACCAGAGAAGTCGAAACGTGGTATTACCATAACGAGCCCGAGGTATGCCAAGGGTTTGGAAGCAGAGCACGTGATCGTCTGTGAACTCCCCGAGACCTTCGATGAAGCCGGCATCGCCGCCTTCTATGTCGCCACCACTCGTGCACGAGTCTCCCTGGATATCGTGCTCTCCCCCAAGGAAAAGCGACGAATCCAACAACTGGTTCGACGACAGTTGGAGAAGAATTGACGCTCACTCACCCACAGAAAGTAGCGCTACACCACCTTCGGATGGCTTACGTGGGTCCCGATGGCGGTGACACGGAGACCCTCCTCAACCTGCCTGACCGCCAATATGCCGTCGGCATGCTGTTCCCCGCGATGTCTGAGCCCCCGCCGGAATCCTCCGAGGAAAGCGAGCACATCGAAGCGGAGGTGCTCACGGGTGAGATCGAGGAGGCCGGCGCGAGCGTCCCGATCGCCGAAGACTGGCGTCCCTCTTCGGTCGCGATCTCCTTCGTCACCGATCGGCCGAGCGTCTCGTGCGACTTCTCCGGGGGTACCTACCAGTCGATCAAGGACGATGGGCCGCCACGATGGCAGCGTTCTCCGTTCCGGTTCGAGGGTCTCGAACTCACGCGAGGCCGTCCGCCACACGTGCTCACTGCAGGCGAAGTGCCGATCGAGATCGGATCGCGCTGGCGGGCCTACGGGGACGCCCACCTCGTGACCGTGCACGCGCGTGTGTCCGCCAAGTCGACTGGCGACGACCGAAGCGACATCGATCGAACACTCTTCCAAGTAGCTCTCAGCGTGACCCCAGCGCTCGACGGTCGGTTTCTAGAGTACGACAGGTCCAATGCGTTCGACTCCGACCCCGAAGCCGCTGAGCTGCGGCTCCGTTACCGAAGCAAAACGATCTACGCGGTCGGCCACGGCACGGCGGCGGACTGGAACCTCATCGACGGCGTCTGTACACGCGTCTTCCTCGATCCGGTGCCCGCCTTTGTAGTGCCTGCCGTCGAAACGACGGGCCTCGACTCCGACTCCGTCGAGGCCCGAGCACTTCTGCTCCACAACCTGTCGCGGATCGACACAGACACAGAACGCGTGATATCGACCCTCGATGCGTTCGTCGATGCCTATTCCCATTGGGTCTCCGAACAGAGCGGCCGTGTCGACAGCTTCGGAGCCGACACACCGGTCGCGCAAGCCATCACCGATCGGGCGCGCTCCGCTCTGGGCCGTATGCGAGCCGGCGTTGACCTCTTGCGCGAGCCAGAACGAGGGTCGCTGAGAACCGCGTTTGCCCTCGGCATGACTGCGATGCGACTCCAAATTCGCCAAACCGCGATCAAAAATGGTACGGAGCCATCCCTCGTCGAAGAGCCGCGCTGGCGTCCGTTCCAACTCGGCTTCCTACTGGTCGCCTTGGCATCGACGATCGACGGGGCACACGATGATCGAGAACTGGTCGACCTGGTCTGGTTTCCGACCGGTGGCGGCAAGACCGAAGCTTACCTGGGTCTGGCCGCCGTGGAGATCTTCCACCGACGCATAGTTCACGGCACCGCTGGCGGAGGAACCGCCGTGATCACGCGGTACACACTCCGGCTGCTGACCTCACAGCAATTCCAGCGAGCCGCCTCGCTCATTTGCGCGATGACCCTGCTTCGCAACGAGGACGCGCGAGCTGAGCGAATGGCGCCGTTCTCCATCGGCCTGTGGGTGGGGAACGAGGTCACGCCTCGATCACGCCAAGAGGCAAAGGCAGGTCTCGATCGCCTGCGTAAGGCCGCCCGCCCCCAAGAAGCGAACCAGTTCCAGATCGAGAGCTGTCCGTGGTGTGGTGCTGCGCTCCTGCCGGATATGAGACACGAGGACTGGAGCCGTTACGGGTTCCGCGAGGTGGGTCGCGACGTGGTCATCCACTGCACCCGGACGGCCTGCGAATTCCATGATGAGCTGCCGGTCTCCGTGATCGACGACATCCTTTACGACGAGCCGCCGACGATCCTCCTTGCGACAGTCGACAAGTTCGCCCGCCTGCAGTTCCTGCCCGAAGCGGGCAAGCTGCTCGGCCTCGGTACACCGTTCCGCCAGCCGTCACTGCTCATACAAGACGAGCTGCATCTCTTGTCCGGCCCACTCGGTACGACAGTCGCCGTGTTCGACGCAGTCATCCAACTACTCCTGAGTCACAACGGAGCGATCCCCAAGATCGTTGCCTCGACAGCCACGATCCGTGCCTCGGACGAACAGGTCCGAGGCTTGTACGGCAGGTCTGTCGCGTTATACCCGCCAGCCGGACTCGACGGCGATCAGACCTTCTTCTCCCGTCCGGTGGAGAGCGGCGAAGGTCGCCTCTACGTCGGCCTGATGCCACAGTCGGTCTCTCAGGTGTCAGCAGTCATCGCTGCCACGGCTCCCCTACTCGAAGTACCGGAAGTGCTGGCCGGGAGCTCAGGGTCGGACACGTCGCGAGACTCGTATTGGACGCTGGTGATGTACCACAACAGCCTCCGCGAGCTCGGCCGCACCGGAACTTTGGTGATCGATGACGTCAACGGTCGACTCGAACCACGATCGGAGAGACTGGGCCTACCTCTCCGGCAGGTCACGGCTGAACACGTCCTGGAGCTCACCAGCCGCCGCGGACCGGACGAACTGCCCAACGACCTTCGCGAACTGAGTCGAAGCATCGATGAATCGTCGGATGCCATCGATGTGGTGCTCTCCTCGAACATGTTGTCAGTCGGAATCGACATACCCCGTCTCGCCCTGATGCTGATGGTGGGTCAACCCAAGACGACCGCCGAATACATCCAAGCGACGAGCAGGGTCGGGCGCGGCCTGAACAACGGGATCGTGACCACGCTGTTCAGGTCGAATCGAGCGCGTGATCGTTCACATTTCGAGAGTTTCCGTTCGTATCACGAAGCTCTCTACCGCAACGTCGAACCGACGAGCGTGACACCGTGGTCGTTGTCGTCACGCAACCGTTCATTGGGCGGGGCGCTCGTAGCGTTACTGCGGCACTCGTTGCCTGTCCTTGCCGCGAACGACTTCGCCTCACGTCTCGATCTCGAAAACGAGCACATGTCGAAAGCAGTTGAGAAACTCGTGGCACGTTTCTCGGATTTGGTCAGCCGCTCCGACAATATCGAATCCGAGGAAACCGAGGACGAGGTTTGGTCGTTGCTACGCAACTGGGATCGTCGCGCGAGGCTCGCTCGCAATGCCGGATCCGCACTGGTTTACGACCGTCGACAGAGCGACAACGACGCATTACTCAAGCGTTTCGGCCAGAGTGGCGAGGGATGGCTCGTCGCCGATTCCATGAGGTCCGTCGAACCGAACGTCGCTGTTCACGTCCGCGAGCCACTGGAAGGAGGCATCGGTGGAAAGAATCGTGCATGACCTGCGACTTTCCGAGACAGTAACCCCTTTTGGAGTGGGTGCCATTGTTGACATTCTGGGCGAATCCCTGATAGCTGCGGACACCTCGTGGTGGGATCGAAAATATGCACCTGAAATCAGTTGTGATCGCCTTCTCGCAAGGCTGGGTCCTGGCATCCTTCGACAAGCTCCTGCACATGCAGGCCGGGCCGCCAAGGAAACCGCCCATTTGCTTTACTGGCGCTTTCCCGCCTGGCGCTTCTGCGAACGATGCACGCAGCTTTCCCAGATTACCGGAAAGCACAAGGGTCGATGGATCAATAGATGCGAGTGCGGCGGAGGACTGGTACCGATGCGATATGTCGCGACTTGCGAAAAAGGTAGCCATATCCAAGACATACCATGGTTCAAGTGGGCCCACCGCGGAAACGGTGCGGACATCACCGACGCGGTGCGCTTCTGTCGCGCCTACAAGGAACTACGGTTCGTCCGCTCTTCTCGACGCGGCGAGGGGCTTGCTTCGCTCAGTGTTCACTGCACAGGATGCAAGCGGTCTCGCCCGCTTTCCGAACTCACCAGTACTGATTCGCTTCATCGCGATGGGATCCGATGTGACGGCATTCAGCCTTGGCAGGAACCGAAGAGCGGGATGATTTGCGAACACCGCCTCAATGCTGTCCAACGAGGCGCAACCGGAAACTACATCGCCGATCGCCTGTCTGCACTCGATATTCCTGAAGAGATCTCACATTCGGCCGAGATAGCGGACAAGGTCCGCAGTCATGTTTACTTCGAGAAAGTGGTCACCGACAATGGCGGCCCACAAGCTGAGATGGTGGCCGGCTGGATCGCGGATGAACTCGGGACGACGGCAGCAGACGTTCTTGCCCTTGCGTCCGGTGCCGAAGACACCGAAGAAACCCCGCTTCTCGATCTCAAAGATGGCGAATGGTCAGCTTTTGTCAATAAGCTCGACGGTGGTCGAGACCACAGCAATGGCAACTTTGTAGTCGACGGATTCTCCATTCCAACTGAGGCTACATGGCCATCGACACTGACGAGTAGATTGGTAGGCGTAGGGCAAGTCCGCCGAGTTCGCGAGGTTCGGGCACTTCGCAGGTTTCAACGACACAACGCCGATGCAGAATATGTCATGGTCGATCTCGGTCTCGACAGCAAACGAAAGCCAATTTACCCCGCCATCGAATTGTTCGGCGAGGGGATTTTCCTTCGATTCGATGAGGCTGAGATCTCCGCATGGGAGGAAACTCCTGAAGTTCGCAAGCGAGCCGAGATCCTGCTCAAAAGCAGAAATTCCACCCCGTGGGCCCACCGTTTACCTGTTCCCGAGCCACGCTTTGTCGCCTTGCACACTATTTCCCATCTGCTCATCCGCCGTCTTGCCTTTGCGAGCGGCTACTCGTCGGCGTCGCTTCAGGAGCGCATCTACGCGCACTCCGACCGACCTGACCGCACCGCCGGTATCTTCATTTACACGGCGGCTGGCGACGCGCAGGGAACACTCGGCGGACTGGTACGTCTCGGCCATCCCGAGAAACTGGTCCCACTGCTGCTCGCCGCCTTGGGAGACGCAGACGTGTGCTCGAACGATCCAGTGTGCATCGAGAGTGATCACCAAGGATCGTCGCATCTCAACCTGTCCGCCTGTCACGGCTGCACCCTCGTCAGCGAGACCTCGTGTGAGACCGGCAATCGTCTCCTCGATCGCCAACTGGTTCTCGGCGGGGGAACCGTGCCAGGGCTGTTAGATCACTTGCTCGACGAGGTGCGAAGCACAGTGGGAAGGTAACCACGGGCCGGTATCCGCCGCCAGATTCCCGATATGAAGACGTCTAGCGGCGGATACCGACTAGTCCACCGTCGGCTTCGGGATGTCGAAGTAGCTCGAGAACCGCACCGCCGGGGCGTACTCGCCCTTCACCTTCACCCTCCCCGTCACGAACATCGCCGCCACTGCGGCGTTGCCTGTTGCCATGCGGATGAAGTCGTCCACCGACAGCGTGATCGTCGTGTCCGGGGCGCGTGACAGGTCCGTCGAAGAAACGCACACGCCGTCCTCGATCACCGTCTGGAAGCGGTCGTAGCCGTCCTCGCCGGTGCCCTCCGAAAAGCGCCAAGAAACCACGAAATCCACGTGGCGGGCCTTCTCCGGCAAGAAGTGCTCCGACATCCGGCGGAATATCTCGTCCAAGAACACCGGGCGCAACTCGGGGTGCTCCGCGATCGCCTTCAACTGGTCGCGGGACGCGCGGCGCACGACGTCGACCAGGACGTCCGTCGACAACGAACTCAGCTCGATCCCCGCTCCCGCGGAGCCCAGCATGTGCAGGGTTTCCAGCACCTGGACGAACTGCGGAGCCGTGAGGTTCCCCAGGACCAGCTTCTCCGCGAACGCGTTCACCACGTGGCTGCCGCGGATGGCTCGGGGCCGGGAAAGGCGCCACTTCGCTTTTCGGGGCACGGGTGCGGACTATACGGGGTGCGGGAGGTCGAAAAATCCGATGAGTCCCGCCGCGAAGGCCAAGTCGCCCTTGACCTTGATTCTTCCCGTGACGAACAACACCGCCGGGGTGGCCTGGTGGGTGATCAGGCGGAAGAAGTCCGTGGGTGCGATCGTGATCGTGACCCGCGGGGACGAGCTCATCTCGCGGCTGACCGTGCACGAGCCGTGCGAAATCACCGTCTCGTAGCGGTCGTAGCCGCCGTCGCCGATGCCTCCCGAGAGGCGCCAGTGGACCACCGCGTGCAGGTCGCGGGCTCGTTCCGGTCTGATGTGGGAGCCCATGCGCGCGAAGATCTCCGCCAGTACGCGCTCACGCAGGGGGCGCTCCGCCACCACGCTTTCGAGCTGGGCGCGGGACGCCGACGACACCAGCGACGCGAAGCGCGCCGGCTCGACCTTGCTCAAGTCGAACGCCGGGGCGCGCGACGCGAGCGCGAGCAGCGCCTTCAGGAACCGCCGGAAGTCGTCCTTGCCCAGATCACGAGGGTTCAGGGCATCCGCCAGAGCGTTGACGTCGAGGGCGTGCGCCTCGGGGCTCAGCGGGTCGAGGCGCTCCAGCGCGTCGAGCAGCGGCGCCCCGCGGAGGGCCGCGACGCGATCGGCGCTGGTCATCCCGGCGTTGTCGGCCATGGTCACTCCCTCTCGTGTTACCCGAGCGTAAGGCTACCCGCCAGTAGGTAGGCGGGCAAGCGTGCCGAAATCACCCTCCCGGTACCGCGACCGGTACCGTCTCCGGGCAGCAACGAGGAGGTCGAGCGTGTCAGAGGATGATCAGCGTCCACCCGAACGGGCCAGGCGGCTGCCGCGTGCGGTGCGTGAGCGGCAGATCCTGGACGCGGCCGTCCAGGTCTTCTCGCGCCACGGCTACCACGCGGCCTCGATGGACGAGATCTCCGACGTCGCCGGGGTCTCGAAGCCGATGATCTACACCTACCTCGGCTCCAAAGAGGACCTCTTCGGCGCGTGCATCCGCCGCGAGGCCACGCGGCTGCTCGAGGCCATCCAGTCCGGCGTCCAGCCCGATCTGCCGCCGGACATGCAGCTCTGGCACGGCCTGCGGTCCTTCTACCGCTTCGTCGCCGAGTACCGCGAGTCGTGGACGGTCCTGCACCGCCAGGCGCTGACCGTCGGCGGGGCCTTCGCGGCCGAGATCACCGACATGCGGGCGCGCGCGATCCAGCTGGTCGCCGCGCTCGTCGTGTCCGCCGGCACGCGCAAGGGCGTCGGCGAACAGGCCGAGTTCTCCGGCGAGGGCCTGTCCGCGGCCTTGGTCGGGGCGGCCGAATCGCTGGCCGACTGGGCCCTCGACCACCCCGACATCTCCGACGGCGTGCTGGCTTCCTGGCTGATGAACCTCGTCTGGCTCGGCTTCAACGACCTCATCGAGGGCGAGGTCTGGAAGCCGTCAGAGTGAGGTGATCGTCCCCTCGAGGTGCGGCTTCGCCTTGCTCCACAGCTCGAACGCCCACCCCTCCGGACCGGACCACGACGTGAAGCCCGCCTTGGCCGGCAGCAGCACCGGCTGCTTGAACTTGACGTCGATCGTGAACGCCGCGGGCAGCCGGCCCTCGAACGCCGCCAGTGCGTGGGCCTTCGTCCACATCCCGTGGGCGATCGCCTTCGGGAAGCCGAACAGCTTGGCCGTCAGCGGGTGCAGGTGGATCGGGTTGCGGTCGCCCGACACCTCCGCGTAGCGGCGGCCGATGTCGCCCGGGATCCGCCAGATCGCGTCCGGGGTCGGCGGGGCGAGCTGCTCCCGGCGCGACGACGAAGAGCCACCCCCGCGACGCAGGTACGTGCTCACGTCGACCCACACCAGGTCGTCGCCCGACCACGCCTCGCTGACGACGTCGAACTGACGGCCCTTCTCGTGGTCGCGCAGGTTCTCCGCGCGCACCCGGATCGTTACCGGCTCACTCAGCCGCAACGCGCGGTGCTGCGTGATCCGGTTCGCCACGTGCACCATGCCGAGCAGCGGGAACGGGAACCCCGGCTCGGTCATCAGCGCCATCTGCAGCGGGAACGCCAGCAAGTGCGGGTACGTCGCCGGCAGCTCGTCGCTCAGCCGGAAGCCGCAGACCGTGTTGTACGCGGCGAGGTGCGCCGGGTCGACGACGACGCCCGTGCGGACCAGCTCGGTGTCCGGCAGCGCCGAGCCCGTTTTGCGAAAGCCGAGGAGCGCCTTCGGGTACAGGGTCGCCAGGCTCGGGGTGCTGTCGAGTTCGCGGATCACCACGTCAGGCCCCCAGCAGCGCCTGGCCGCAGACGCGGACCACGTTGCCGTTCACCGCGGCCGACGCCGGGTTCGCGTACCAGGCGATCGTCTCGGCGACGTCGACCGGCAGGCCGCCCTGGCCGAGGCTGGACAGCCGGCGGCCGGCCTCGCGGATGAACAGCGGCACGGCGGCCGTCATCTTGGTCTCGATGAAGCCGGGCGCGACGGCGTTGATCGTGCCGCCGTACTCCGCGAGCTGCGGGGCGCCGACGTTCACCATGCCGATCACGCCGGCCTTCGACGTCGCGTAGTTCGTCTGGCCGACGTTGCCGGCGATGCCCGCGATCGACGAGACGCCGACGATGCGGCCGTTTTCGTTCAGCACCTTGTCCGCGAGCAGCTTGTCGTTCACCGCGAGCTGCGAGGCCAGGTTCACCGCGATCACCGAGTCCCACGCGCTCTCGCTCATGTTGCCGAGCGTCTTGTCGCGCGTGATGCCCGCGTTGTGCACGACGATGTCGACGCCGCCGTGGCGCTCCTTCAAGTACTCCGCGAGCTTCGCGGGCGCGCTCGGCGACGTGATGTCGAGCTGCAGCGCCGACCCGCCGACCTTGTTCGCCACCTTGGACAGGTCGCCGCCCTGGGCGGGGATGTCGAGCGCGACGACGTGCGCGCCGTCGCGGGCCAGCACCTCGGCGATCGCCGTGCCGATGCCGCGGGATGCGCCGGTGACCAGCGCGACCTTGCCGTCGAGGGGCTTTTCCCAGTTCGCGGGGGCGACCGCCGTCTTGCCCTCGGCGCCGATCCGGATGACCTGCGCGTCGACGAACGCGGACTTCGCGGAGAGCAGGAAGCGCAGGGTCGACTCCGTGACCTCTTCAGCGCCTTCGGCGACGTACACGAGCTGGGCGGTCGCGCCGCGCTTCAGCTCCTTGCCGACCGAGCGCACGAAGCCCTCGAGCGCGCGCTGGGCGATCCGCTCGCGGCCTTCGACCTGCTCCGGCGGCGTGCCCAGGACGACGACGCGGCCGGACGGCCCGACGCTGCGGATCACCGGGTGGAAGAAGTCGTAGACCTCGCGCAGGCGAGCGGGCTCGGTGATGCCGGTGGCGTCGAAGACGAGGGCCGCGTGCCGGTCGGCCGCGGACGTGACGACCTCGATGCCCGCGTCGGCGAGCTGGTCGCGCAGGGTCTTCTCGAGCCGTCCACCGGGCGCGGCACCGAGAAGTGCGGGACCCTCGAGTGCGGGTTGCCCGGGCTTGTACCGGCGCAGCGCGGCGGGGTTGGGCAGGCCGAGCTTCGGCACCACGAACTTCCCCACCGGGGTTTTCGTGAACTGCTGGTACCTGTCAGCCATCGGTTGCCTCCCGTGCAGTCTGCGTCACGTCGCAGTCTAACCTACTCGCTAGTAGGTTACAGTGTGAGGGACACGACCAGAGAGGTGAAGTCATGCCGCCGAAGCCGAAGCAACCAAAGCAGGCGCCTGCCGTGCGCAAGGTCGCCATCATCGGGGGCAACCGGATCCCCTTCGCGAGGTCGAACGGCCCGTACGCGAAGGCGTCGAACCAGGACATGCTCACCGCCGCCATCGACGGCCTGGTCAGCCGCTTCTCGCTGCAGGGCGAGGTGATCGGCGAGGTCGCGGCCGGCGCCGTGCTCAAGCACTCGAAGGACTTCAACCTGGCCCGCGAGAGCGTGCTCGGCAGCAAACTCTCGCCCGCGACCCCCGCCGCCGACGTCCAGATGGCGTGCGGCACCGGTCTGCAGGCGATCATCAACGTCGCCAACAAGATCGCGCTGGGCCAGATCGACTCGGCCATCGCGGGCGGCGTCGACACCACGAGCGACGCGCCGCTGGCCGTCAACGAGGACCTCCGGCAGATCCTCATCGGGCTCAACAGCGCGAAGACGCTCGGCGACCGCCTGAAGCTCGTCGCGAAGATCCGGCCCGGGCACATCGTCCCGGCCATCCCGCGCAACTCCGAGCCGCGCACCGGCCTCTCGATGGGCGAGCACGCGGCCCTGACCGCGAAGATCTGGGAGATCACCCGCGAGGCGCAGGACGAGCTGGCCGCGGCCAGCCACCAGCACCTCGCCGCCGCCTACGAGCGCGGGTTCTTCGACGACCTCGTGACGCCGTTCCTCAAGCTGGCGCGCGACCAGAACCTGCGCCCGGACTCGACCGCGGAGAAGCTGGCCAAGCTCAAGCCGGCCTTCGGCGGCCCGGACGGCACCATGACGGCGGGCAACTCGACGCCGCTGACCGACGGCGCGTCGACGGTCCTGCTCGCCACCGACGAGTGGGCGAAGGCGCACAAGCTGCCGGTGCTGGCGTACCTGACGTTCTCGCAGACCGCGGCCGTCGACTACGTCCACGGCGAAGAGGGCCTGCTGATGGCGCCCGCCTACGCCGTGCCGCGGATGCTCGCGAAGGCCGGGCTGACGCTGCAGGACTTCGACTTCTACGAGATCCACGAGGCTTTCGCGTCGCAGGTGCTGGCCACGCTCAAGGCGTGGGAGGACCCGGCGTTCGCCAAGGAGAAGCTGGAGCTGGACGAGCCGCTGGGCGCGATCGACCGGGCGAAGCTGAACGTCAACGGCTCGTCGCTGGCGGCCGGGCACCCGTTCGCCGCAACCGGCGGCCGGATCGTCGCGACGCTGGCGAAGCTGCTGCACGAGAAGGGGTCGGGCCGCGGCCTGATCTCGATCTGCGCGGCCGGCGGCCAGGGCGTCACCGCGATCCTGGAGAAGTAGCTTTCACGGGGAAAGTGCCGCTCCCGGAAGTTCGGGGGCGGCACTTTCCCCGTGAAAGTGTCAGTTGGGGAGCGCCTTCTGGGCCCGCTTCGCGAGCTTGTTCGCGCGCTTCTCGGCCTTGCGGCTCAGCTTGCCGGCGGTGGCGCTGACGTCCTTCGCGGCGTGCTTCGCGCGCCAGGCCGCCGACGGCTTCCCGTGCGTGTCGGCGACCGCGAGCAGCAGGCCACCGGCCAGGCCGGCGTTCTTGAAGAACTGGATCTGCTGCTGCTGCTTCTCGGCCGGGTCCTTGATGCCCCAGAAGCTGTGCGTCGCGAGGGTCGTGGGGACCAGGCTGCCCAGCAGCAGGCCGGCGGCGAGCCGCGGCGCCTTCCCGGACGCGAGCGCGAGGCCGGCGCCGATCTTCACGGCGGCGTCGATCCGGACGAGCGTCACCGGGTCGCGCGGCACCTGTTCCGGCAGGACGTCGCCGAACTTGTCCAACGCGTTGTTGAGAAACGGTTCCGCCGCCTTGGCGTGGCCCTCGGCCTGCCTCAGCGCGCTGATGCCGCCCGTCACGAAGATCGTGGCGAGCAGGGGACGTGCCACTCGACGGAGTATCACGGTCATAGCCTTCCTCGTACGGGCCGCTGGTGGTCGAACTTACCGCCTGAGTGCCCGCTCGGCCCGCGCTCAAATCCTCATCGGGCTTTCTGTGGAAGTATCGCCTTGATACTAGATAGGCCTAGACACTCCGATGGTTTGACTTTGACGTTGCGTCAACTTCTATCGTCGAAGTCATGGAGTGGTCGATCCAGGACATCGCCCGCTCGGCGGGGACCACGAGCCGGACGCTGCGTCACTACGGCGCGGTCGGCCTGCTCGAGCCCAGCCGGATCGGCGGCAACGGCTACCGCTACTACGACGAGCAGGCGCTCGTCCGGCTGCAGCGGATCCTGTTGCTGCGCGAGCTCGGACTCGGGCTGCCGGCGATCGCCGAGGTGCTCGACGGGCAGCGTGACAGCGCGAGCGCGCTCGAGACGCACCTGGAGCTGCTCGAACAGGAGCGGTGGCGGATCGGCAGGCAGATCGAGTCGGTCCGCACGACGCTCCGGAAACTGAAAGGAGGTGAACGACTGATGGCGGAGGAAGTCTTCGACGGCTTCGACCACACGAAGTACGAGAAGGAGGTCACCGAACGCTGGGGCGCCGACGCGTACCGGCGGGGTGACCAGTGGTGGAGTTCGTTGTCCACGGCGGAGAAGCAGGCCCACCAGCAGGAGCAACTGGACATCTCGACCGCGTTCGGCGCGGCCCGGGAAGCCGGGCTGAGCCCGGACGCCGACGACGTCCAGGCGATCACGCGGCGGTTGCACGCGTGGCTGCGGCCGGCGGTTTCGTCGGTGTCCGCGGGGTACTTCGCGGGCTTGGGGCAGCTGTACGTCGACGACCCGCGGTACGGGCTGGAAGGCGCGACGGCGGAGTTCGTCCGGGACGCGATGAAGATCTACGCGGAGCGGAACCTCGGCGACTGACGCTGCGTCGTAGTGCGCGCTGGGGGTAGGGACGAGCAGGGCTGCTGATCTATTTCGTAAGACCCTGTTAGGCTGGCGGCATGGCATCTGGGGCGTCTGGCCTGGTAGCGGTCCGCTACAACCGAGTTTCGGACGACAAGCGCAAGCTGTCGCGCTCGGTCGCCGAACAGAATTCCGAGGGGCTGGCTGTCACCGTCGAGAACGGTTGGATCGACGGTGGCAGCTTCGCCGACCCTGACATGTCCGCGTCGCGGTTCGCGAAGAAGAAGCGGCCCGAGTGGGTGAAGCTGGCCGATGAGGTGCTGCCCTCGGGCAAGGTGCACGTGCTCGTGCTGTGGGAGCCGGCCCGCGCCAGTCGGGTGCTTTCCACGTGGGCGCTGTTGCTCGAACGGTGCCGCGATCTCGGCGTGCTGATCCACATCACCAGCCACGAACAGACCTATGACCTGTCCAAGCCGCGTCACTGGAAGACGCTTGCCGACGACGGCGTGAAGGCTGTCTACGACAGCGAAGAGACGTCGCTGCGGATCAGGCGAGACGTGCGGGGGCACGCCGAGACCGGCCGCCCATACGGCCCGGTCTTGTACGGGTATGCGCGGATCTACGACCAGACCACCAAGGATTTCGTCGAACAGGTCATCGTTGAGGAAAAGGCCGCCGCCGTGCGGGAGATTGCCGACTGGATCGCCGCTAAGAAGTCGATCAACAGCCTGATCGAGCACCTGCACAAGAGGGGCATCCCCTCACCAGGTGGCCGCGACAAGTGGTCGATGACGACCATCCGGAAGACGGTCCTTAACCCGGCCTACATCGGCAAGCGGGTGCTGCAAGGCGAGGTGTTCGGGCCAGGCGTCTGGCCGGCGATCCTCACGGAGAAGCAACACCTCGACTGCGTAGCAGTCTTGAAGGCCGAGGGACGCGCGCAGGAGCGCGACGGGGCGGTGAAGCATCTCCTGTCCGGGCTGATGGTTTGCGATCGCTGCGAGGCCGTGCTGCGAGTGCTGCCAGCCCACGGTCACAACTACTACGCGTGCAAGAAACGCTGCGTTGGGGTGCGGCAATCGGAGATCGAGCCGTTCGTCTGCGACGTCGTTTTCGCCCGCGCCGGCCGCGACGACTTCGCGGAACTGCTGGCGACGAAAGACGACGCCGACGAGGCGGCAAAACATGAGCTGGAAGCGCAGCGGCTGCGCGCCGCCTTGGAGGGGTACTACCAGCAGGCCGAGCCGACCGTGCCCGAGGACGAGCGGTTGACGCCAGGCGGGCTCGCGCGGATGGAACGTCACTACCTGCCGCTGATCGAGGAGGCCGAGCGGAAGGCGAAGGAGTCCCGGGTGCCGGCGGTGCTCCGGGCCGTCGTCGGCCCCGGCCTGCGTGGTCGCTGGCCGGGGCTCGACATTGCCCAACAGCGCGAGGTGATCCGCACGCTGATGACGATCCGGGTGCTTCCGATCGGACGCGGCAAGCGCGCCGCGCCCGAGGACCGCACGCTCATCGACTGGCTATAGGCACAGCTGTAGCAAGTCGGTTAGCTCGACGTCGAGGACACAGACCCGCCCGGCCACTGTGGTGGTGACAG
This sequence comes from Amycolatopsis solani, assembly GCF_033441515.1. Taxonomy (NCBI): domain Bacteria; kingdom Bacillati; phylum Actinomycetota; class Actinomycetes; order Pseudonocardiales; family Pseudonocardiaceae; genus Amycolatopsis; species Amycolatopsis solani. The sequence continues at coordinate 1,372,743 of NZ_JAWQJT010000001.1, read as the reverse complement.
TCGTGGACGGGCTCGTCACGGGTACAGCCGTCGAGGCGGTCGGCGTCGGCACGGTGGCGGTCGTCGCGGTCGCCGTGGTGCTCGTCGGCGCTGGCGGTGTGCTCGCCGCGGTGGACCCGCTGCCAGACCCGCCGGCCCTTGCGCTGCTCGGCGCGACGGTGCTGGTAGCCGCCGGCGCCGAGTTGGTCACGGTCGCCGTCTGCGCGGGGGCCGGGTCGCGCATTGCTCCCGGCGGGCCGTCACCGACTCCGCCGAGCCCGCCGACGAGCGCAGCCGTTGCGGCGACTGCGGCACCAGAAGCGGCGAGCGAGGCAGCGGCAGCCGCTGCGGGGTGCTCCCTGGCTTTCCGGAACACCAGCGACAGCGCGGCAGCGAGCGGCGCGAACACTGCAACGATCCGGAGGTGTCTCCGCTTGCCGTCGCCACCGTCCGGCGGCGGGTCGCGGAGGATCGCCTGCGCCTGGATGTGGGCGGCGACCCATTTTTGCGTGCGCCGGAGACGATGCAGCGCGTAACCAGACAACCCCAGTGCGGAAAGCGCCACTGCCCCCAAGACGATTACGAAGATCTCCACACCTCGCACGTTGCCTGCGCGTTAATCGTAGTGCGAGCTAAATTCGGGTTTTTGGAATGATCTCCACCCGAATGTCGCAACTTCTCGCAAATGGGGTAACGCGAACGCCCGTAGTGACGATCCTGACCGGCTGGTCAGTCGCCGAAGCGCTGAGCCGTGCGGGCGCGGTGCTGGTAGATGTACGACCATCGCTCGTCTTCCGACAGGTCGGTGATCGCCCACAGCTTCCGCTCGACGTCGTCGAGCAAGTCAGGCCCGGGCTCCGGCTCGGGGTCCGGAACGACGGCCAGGTGCGCGCTGCCGCTACCGGACGTCGGAGGAATCGGGCCGTCTTCGAGAACGATGCGCGGCGTGTCTTCGGTCCAGTTGGGCAGTATCCGCGCGACGCCGAACAGGACGCTTTGGCCCACCCCGGGTTCGCCGTTTTCGAGCAGTTCCATGCTGCGCACGTTCAGCTTGATTCCCGCCTGCTTCGCAGCCTCGACGAAGTCGGTGCGGTACTGCCAGCCGCCCGCCTCGCGTGCCTTCGTGACGGCATCGCCGAGCCGCGCGCGGGCGCGCTGGTCGTAGTTCGCGGTGCGTAGTCGCTTGGAAGCCACACGCGCATTGTGCCGCATGGTCCCGCATTCCGGTAGTCGTCGGCCCGACGTTCGTAGGTTCTGGCGCCGCCCGTGGTCTCCCCTGAATAGCACTCGCGTTTGGCTCATGCGCGCATGGTAACGCATGGTCCCGCATGTTGTGAACCTGTAATGCGGTCAAATACGGGACAATGCTTGACCATTCCCGCATGGTCCCGCATGATCTTGCGCATGCCCATCCTGAACGGCCCCAAGGTGCGACACCGCGCCGCCGCCCGCGGGTGGGATCTGGTCACGCTTTCCCAGCAGGCCGGCATCCCGACCCGGGCGGTTCAGAACTGCACGCGCCTCCAGCGCCCGCAGCCCATGCACCTGACCCGCATTTACGCACTTGGCCGCGCGCTCGCCGCGCCCGGCGAAGACCCCAACGCCGTCGCCGCCGAGCTGGTCAACGACCCGGCGGTTGCCGCCGAGATCGTCGCCAGCGGTCCGCAGCCGGCCGACGCGCCGACCGCGGCGAAGGACGAGCCGAAGCGCGAGCCGACCGGCCCCACTCGCCGGCAGGAAACCGAGAAGACCACCGGCCCGAAGCGCGCCGAGGCTGCCGCGTGAGCAGTAGCCGTCCGCCGCGGCGAGCCCGCCGCGACACCACCCGCCCCGGCCCGGCTCGGCCTGCGCAGCCCCGGGTCGAGCCGACCGCGGCTCTGCGCCCCAGCCGCGTCCGGCAGCTCGGCGAGACCCGCGACGAGTACATCGCCCGGATCGTCGCCGCCGCGCCCCCGCTGAGCGAGGCGCAGCGCGCCCGCCTGCGGCCGGTGCTCGCGCCCGTCCGCGCGTCGGCCGCGGTCGCCTGAACCGACCGGTGGCCGGGCGTTGACCCGCTCCGCCCGGCCGCCGGTTCACCACTCTTCCGAGAACGCGAAAGCGGGCCGGTGCTCGCAACACCGGCCCGCTCTATCCCCGAAGGGCAACGCTATGAACAGCACGCAGGGTATCCCACGCGGGCCCCGGCACCGCACCGGTTCGGTCCGGGCCGTCGACTTGGTCGCCGCCCACCGTCGGGCCGTCGCCGACGTCCGCATCGTCCCCGGCATCGCCACGGTCCCGCTTCCCCGCATCGACGTCATCGGCAACGCCGCGGTGGACGTCGCGGACGAGCTCTACCGCCTCGGTGCGTGGGTGCTGGCGCTGGTACGGCTCGACCGCGAGCAGTGCGAGCATTGCCGCGAGGTCGGGCACGGCACGCTCGTGCGCTTCCACCCCAACCCCGACCCCGCCCAGCGCAACGCCCGCACGTCCGTGCCGGACGCCTGCGGCCACTGCGCGCCGACCGTGCTGCGCGAGCTGCTGGACGAGGCCGGCGGCCGAGACGTCCACGTCGAGGTCTGGCACCCGCGGGCGGTGGCGTGATGGGGATCGTTCGCAAGCTCATCGGCGCGTCCCGCTGGATCGAGAACGTGGCAGCCGTCGAGGCGCCCCGCCTCGCGCCCGAGGTGGTCGCCGAGTTCGAGGCCGAGCTGTCCGCGGTCGCCGCGTCCGACGCCTACCTGACCGCGTTGGGCGGCTCGGGTGCGGTGGCCGGCGCCGACCCGCTCGACGCCGCGCTGCTCGGCTGGCGCCGCGAGGTCGACTCCGTGCCGATGCCCTCGGCCTGGCGCAACGACGCCCGGTGAACCCGCCCCCCGTGAAGCTGCCGTGCGGCCGATGCGGCATCCCCCGGCCCGTTCACCGCGGCCTGATCGCCTGCGCGTGCGCCGGCCCCGGGTTCATCTTCCTGCCCCACCCCCGCCCCAACGCCCCGAAGGGAATCCGTCGATGACCACCACCGGCGAGCTGTGCAGCCGCGTAACCGCCGCGGCCAAGATCCTTGAACAGCAGAGCAACGGCCTACCGCAGCTGAGCGGAATCAGCGTGTACGCGCAGTACGTCAGCCTGAGCACGCCCAACAACTTCGTTCGCCCCTGGCAGGCGGTCGCCGACGTCGCCGCGTGGGCCGCGGCGTTCAACGTGCCGTGCTGGATCAAGACGACGTACGACGGCGCCGGCACCGTCGCCGCCGAGTTCGAGCGCGACGGCGTCAAGTTCCGCATGGCCGTGAGCATCAACACCAGCCACGCCTACGAACTTGGCGCCGAGCTGCGGCAGAAGCTGCCCAAGAACGATCACCTGATCATCCTCGCCGATCACCTCGCCGCGACCGTCGCGACGATCGAGGCAGGCGACGCCCAGTGAAGGAACAGTGGCTGCGGCTCGCCGCCGCGTCGCTCCAGCGCAACCGTGCAGACGACTACTACGCGACCGTGCAGGCGGAAACCCGCGAGTCGATGGACCCGGGCGACACGAAAAGGGTCTACCTGCCCGGCACGCGGACCAGGCTCGGCACGGCGTCGATGTCGAACCCGACGGAAACGGCCACCATCACCAACGAACCGGCACTGGTCGAGTGGGCGCGAAAGCATTACCCCGACCTGATCGAGATGGACGCCGACATCATCGGCGCCGACGACGACGTCAAGGCGGTGCTGTTCCAGCACGCCAAGCACTTGCTGAGGCCACGTGATCGCCTGTCGGCCAAGCTCAAGCGCGACATCTTAGAGGCGTCGAACCGCGCCGGCGAGCCGTCCGGCCCTGGCGGCGAGGTCGACGTGCCCGGCGTCGTCATGGCCGCGAAAGCGTCCCCCCACGTGTCGTTCCTGCCGGCGCCCGATGCTGCCGAGGCGGTCGCCGAGCTGGTCCGGACCGGCGTCGTGACGCTGCCCAGCCTGTTCGACACCGCCGAGCAGCCGGCCGCGGACGGTGCCGAGTGACGCAGAACCTGCGCGCGGTGCTCGACGCACTCGCCGTCCCGTTCCCCAAGGACATCATCGGCAAGAAGCCGGTGACCTGGTGTCGGGCGTGCGAGGTCGGCGGCTGCGCCGAGCACAGCACGTGGGCGCACTGCTCGACGTGCGACCGCATCATGACCCCGGCGCACGACCACCTCGACTTCGTCGGCCACGCCTACGTGCGCGAGCGGCTGAACGAGGTGGACGCCGAGTGGAACTGGCGACCGATGGCGTTCGACGAGCGCGGACTACCGCAGTTCGACGAGAACCGCGGGCTGTGGATCTGGCTTACCGTCGGCGGTAAGACCCACCCCGGCTACGGCGACGCCCCCGGGGCGCGCGGTGGCAACGCGGTCAAGGAGTGCATCGGCGACGCGCTGCGCAACGCCGGGCAAAGTTTCGGCATCGCCCTGGACCTGTGGAAGCACGACCTACAGCACCGGGCCGCGGTCGCCGCCGGCGTGCAGCCCGCCCCCGAGCAGGACGCGAACGAGGCCGACAAGCTGCGCGCCGAGATCGTGCGCCGCGGGCGCCGGCGCTACAAGACGTACGTCGGCACCCTGCGCGCGTTCGAGAACTGGGCCAACGACACAGCCGAGTGGACGACCGCCGACCTGACCGTGCTCGCCGGATTCCTTGCCCACGTGGAAAAGCGCGCGTGAGCGAGTCCCTGTGCCGCAAGATCGTGCCGGAGCGTTCGGCCGGCATGTGCGAGATCTGCGGGCAGCAGCCCGGCCAGTCTCTGCACCACCGCAAGGGGCGCGGTCAGGGCGGCAAGTGGCACCCGGCGAACGTCGTGCACCTGTGCGGCGACGGGACGACCGGGTGCCACGGACGCGTGACGAACACGCGCACCGAGTACTACGCGCGCGGCTGGCTGGTCCACCGCGACGACGACCCGGCCGAAGTGCCTTTCGAGCACTGGCTGTGGGGACCCATCTACCTCGACGACCGCGGCGACTTCCGCCGCGAGGGCAGCGGCGACCAGCTCGGCGAGCTGGCCGGCGCCTGAAAGGAACCACCCGCATGACCACCACCACCGACCCGGCCCCCGAGGGTAGACGACGCCGGCGACGCTCGCGGCTGCTGAGCAATGCCGAGGTGCGCCGCCGCACCCGCGTGCTGATGTTCATACACGACAGGGAAATCGCCGAAGGCGCGGACATCCGTCAACAGGTCGGCGCCGCGCAGTCCGAGCTACAGCGCGCCGAGCAGGAGACGCAGCGGCTGCGCGGGGTCGTCGCCGAGATCCGCCGACGCCTCCCGCAGCACGCCGACGTCATCGACGCGGTCGCCGCCGGAACGCCGGCGCTGGTCGCCGACGCCGGGGAGGCCGGACGTTGAGCAACCTCACCGTCGTGCGCGAGCTGATCAAGCACGCCACCACACACCACATCGCCGATCAGCGGTTTGCCGCACTGTCGTGCTCGGGCATGGGGCTGACGCTCACGCTGCCGCACGGCGACGTCCCGCTGTTCCACGAGTGGGTGCGCACCCTCGGCGACGCCAAGGTCAACGCCCGCCGAACCATCGGCCAACCGGGGCAGCTTGAAGCCACCGGCGTTGTCGACGCCGGCCCGCGCGTGTCCGTGCTGGTCGAGCTTGACCGGCGGCTGCTGGTCGACGGCAAGCTGCTCGGCCGCGTCGAGCTGGACCGTATCGAGCGGTTCGCCCTTGCGCTGGAAGGAAAGTCCGCATGACCGTCCGCATCGTGATTTCCGCCGACCCGGCAGCGGTCGCCGCGGCCGGCGTAGCGCTCGCCGAGCACGGCGTGTTCGTCGAGCACGTCGCTGACGACCCGACGGGGCTGCGGCACTTCGACGTCACCGACGACGACGGCGACGAGCGCGACGCCGACACCGACACCCTCGGCAAGGTGCGCGACGCCTGGACGCGCCGCCACGTACGCGCCCCGTTCCCGTCGCTGTTCTACGGCGGCCGTCCCGCGCCCGGCGACACCCAGCCCTAACCGCCCGCACTCCGGCCCGGCGCGGTCCCGATCCGCGCCGGGCCGGTGCTCTGCCTGCCCCCTTTGGAGGTGACCACCCGTGGACTTTCACACCGAGAAGAACCGCGACCTCAAGCACGTTCCCAAGCTCACCGGGAACGCGCCGCAACGCGCCCAGCGCGCCGACGCCGACGCCGCCCAGCTGGCGCGGGACATCCGCCACTACGACGTGAACCAGATCTGGGGCCGGCTGAACCGCTGGGCCGAGACGAGCCCCACCCGGCTGCTGGCCGCCGCCGTGCACCTCGCCGCCATGGCGCAGCCACGCGTCCCCGGATGGTGCGACGACCTCGGCGGCACCATCGGGCTGCACCCCGACTACGACCCCGCCCGCCACCGCGCCGCCGACCCCAACACGCCGCACGCGCCGGCGAAGATGGGCAAGCACGATCAGGCGATCATCGACCTGGCCGGCAAGGGCGTGCACGACAACGCGATCGCCCGCCAACTCGGCCTGAGCCGGCGGACCGTCAACCGGATTCGCGGCGCCTACGGGCTCCCCGACCGCTCGCACGAACGCGTCGCCCGCCGCGACGCCGAGATCGCCAAGCTGAACGCCGCCGGCAACGGGCCGGCCGTCATCGCCGCAGCCGTGGGCGTATCGCTAAGCACGGTCGAGCGCGCGCTGCGCCGCCTCGCCGACGCCGCCGAGCGCGACCGCGCGGCCGAGGGAGCCGAGCCCGCCGCATGACCATGCTCATGATCGGCGGTGCCTGATGCCCTGGGCCCGCCTTGACGACCGGCTGCAAATGTCGGTCAAGATCCGCGGCCTGGCCGACGACGGCGCGACCGGCGACCGCAAGAAAGACCAGATCAACGCCGCACTCGGGCACTTCATGCAGCTGCTCACGTGGGTGTCCGGCGAGCGCAGCGACGGGTTCGTCACGGCCGACATCGTCGAGCTGTTCGGCACCGCGGCCACCACCCGGCGCCTACTGCGCGCCCGGTTCGGCCGGCAACCGCTGCTGCACCAACTCGACGAGCACGGCAAGCCGCCCGAGTGCGCGTGCCTCGACGGCCGCGAGTGGAAACCCGATTACGAGTTCGTCATTCACGACTACCTCGACCGCAACCCCTCACGCTCCGAGAACGACGTGAAGAAAGCAAAGGACCGGGAGCTGCGCGACCCGAAGTTGAAGGCGGCCGTCCGGCTGCGCGACGCCGACACCTGCCGCTACTGCGGCAAGACGTGCAAGCACAGCGACCGCGTGTCCGACGACGGCCTGACCTACGACCACGTCGACCCCGAGATCGCCGGCGGCATGGCCAACTTGGTCGTTGCCTGCCGCGGCTGCAACCGCCGCAAGGGACGACGAACCCCGTTCCAGGCCAACATGATTCTCCTCGACCTACCTACGCCGGCACCTGCGACCGTTGCAGGTCCGGACGCAGGTTCGGGCGCAAGTCCGGTCGCAACTGCTGGCGCAGCAGTCGCACCGGCCGCCGACCACTCCGACGTGCGCGAAGGCGCCTCGACGCACGGCACCAGCCTGCCCACCGACCAGCGTCGAGGCGAGTCCTCGGCGCAGGTGCAGGGGTCTCCGGGACGGGACGGGGGCGGGCTCTCCGTAGCTTTCAGCTCTCCCACCTCCCTGCTGACTGTCCCCATTGGACCCCCGCAGCCGAGGCTCACCGGCCGCTCCCCGAGCCCGTACATGCGTGAGCAGCGCCCGTTCCCGGACTTGCACGCAGGAGTCCCACCCCAGCCCAACGACGCCCCCACCGCCACCGCAACCCCGAGGAGTTGACCCGATGACCACCACTACGCCGCTCGACGCGACCGCGCGCCTGCGCCAGTACCTCGCCGAGCACGACCGGATGACGCGCCCGGACCACATTCACGGGCTCGGGCTCGGCCCCGGCGAGGTACGGCTGCTGGCTTCCGACGTGCAGGCGCTCGTCACCGTGGCCGGCCGCGGCGGGTTCGTCCCGTCCGCCGAGCCGTTCGACAGCTGCCAGCACCCCGTGTGGGTCGCGGTCGGCGACGTCGCCGACCTCCCGAGCGTCCACCGGGCGACGACCGGCGCAGACCCCGACTACGACGTCACCACGCTGCTCGACCACGCCGTGCGAGCCGCACTCGCCGCGGTTGGCTACGCGATGGACGCGCCCCGGACGTTCGAGATCGGCGACGACGAGCCCGAAGACGTCGCCGAGGTGTGCGACCCGGCCGGGCGCCACTGGACCCGCGGCGAGAACCGGCTGTGGTTCATGCCCGGCGTCCCGTCGCCGGCGCTGCCGTGGGTCGAGCTGCTGGCCCGCATCGGCGAGCTGGCCGAGGTGCCGGCCGCCCCGGCGGGGCCGACGCGCGCCGAGGTGATCGAACGCGCGGCTGAGGTGTTCTGCGACAGCTCGACGGACGGCGTCCCGTGGGCCGACCTCGCCGAGCCTGTGCGCGCGCTCTACCGCCGTCGTCAGTCCGTCGTCGCGGACGCCGGTCTGCTCGCCGACCCCGCGGTGTTCGCCGAGATCGGCCGGCTGCGGGCCGAGCGCGCCAGGCTCACCGCCCAGCTCGACGACGCCCGCCAGGCCGTGCGCGTCGCCGAGCGCGCTGCCGAGGACGCGCAAGCCGAGGCCGAACGGCTGCGTGATCCGCGCTCGTGGTCGGCGGTCTGGCGCCCGTACGGCGGGCCGGCCGAGCAATGGACGCACGGTCAGCTCGGCTGCGTGGCCGGCGACGACGGCGTCATGGAACTTCGCCTGCTGCCCGCTCGGCGCGCCTCGGCGGCCGACCGTGGCTGACCCCGTGAGCGCGCTGGTGCGCGCGTACGCCGCGTTGCAGCGGGCCCGGCTCGTCGCCCGCGAGCGGGCCGCCAAGTCCCGCGCCATTCAACGACTTGACCGGGAGGCCCGGTGAATCTGTACCTGACTCCGACGAGGCCCGCAGAAGCCGAGTGGGACCGCCGGGTAAAGGCGGTTGTCGACAGCCGCAGTCTGATTGCGGGCGCGCTCGCGGGGAAGGCGGCCGGCCGATGACGAGTCGCCGACGCCCGACGCCCCGGCGGAAGGGCAAGCCGCAGCGGCACGAGTCGACCCGCGCCCAGTGGTGGGTGTGCCACGCCTCGGGGCTGCGCGCCTACCACAACCGGAAGGCCGCGCGGCACGCCGCGCGCGTCGCCCACCCCGACGCTGCCGGCATGTCCGCGTTCGTGTGCCCGGCCGAGCCGGACCACTGGCACTACGGCCAGGAGACCGCCGAGGGGCGGGCGTACCTCCGCCGCGGCGAGGCAGACCGATGACGGCCCTTGCTGCGGACCGCTCGCCGTGCCGGGCCCACCCGTGCAGCGTCGAGCACGCTGACGTCGTGCGCTCATACCGGGAGGCCGTCCGGCTGTGGGACGAGCGGGCCGAGCAGGCGACCGGCGGTTACGAAGCGGAAATGGCGCTATACCGCGAGGATCACCCGCGGCCGACGCTCAAGAGCTACTTGGTGGCGCGCCGGGTTCCGGACGCGTCGGCGGCTCGGCGCCATCCTCCCCGACGTACCAGCGCAGAAACTTGATGATCTCGGCCGTTCGGTCGGTCCCCTGCGCGGTGGCGACTCCGCCGGCTTGGAGCCACAAGCCGCGCGGTGCCCACACCCGGCCGGGGAACTTGTCGGCGTCGCGTTGGTTCGCCATAGGCCAGAGGTTAACACGGGTGAGACCTCACCTAAAACACGTCGTTGACGGGTGGGACCCCACCCATGTTAGGGTGAGATCCCACCCAGTCGAGGAGGCAAACCGAATGATCGAGCAGCACGAAACCGTCGCCGGCAAGAACCTGTACCCGGCGGAACGTCTCGCGCGGATGACCACCACCGACTTGACCAACGTCTTTCGGTTCGCCGGCGCTGACGCTGAGCCGGCGGTCACGCTGACCTACGCGGGTATGAACCGCGCCGAGACGATCGCCACCGCTCACCAGACGCAGCAGGCGATCGTCGGCGAGCTCCACCAACGCGCGTTGCTCGACAACGTCGCCCGCGGCATGACGGACGCCCAGTTGGCCGCGTCGATCAAGATCCTTGACAGCGACGACTACAAGGCGCTGAGCGACGCCACCGCCCGCGGCCTGGATGCTCTGCGCGCCGAGCAAGAACGCCGCACCGCCAAGGCGCGAACCGAGATCACCGACACGTCGTTGCGGCTGTTCCTCGCGTTCGCCCGGGACGCGGGCAACTGGTCGGGCACGCCGATGGTCGGCGGGAACGTCGAGATCGGCAAGGAAGGCCGCGGCAACCTGACGCAGCTCAAAAAGGCTGGGCTGATCACGACGTTCCGGTGGGAAGGCGACGCGTGGGTGGACTTCACCGACGCCGGCGTCGCTCTGGCCGCCGAGCACGGCATCACCGTCAACCGCTGATCGTCCGCCCCCGCTGCGCGTAGGCGCCGCCGGCTCACGCCCGAGCGGGGAGCACTTCGCCTGACCACCCACCCAAGACAGGAGCACATCCGTGGACGACTACAGCAGCCCCGGCGAAATTGCGTTCCGCGTGGCCGCGTGGCTGTGCATCGTGATCTCGGCGGCATCGTCGATGGTGATCAGCTACGCCGGGCTGGCTGGCTTGGCACAGCTGGTCGGCTACACCACCGTCAATTTGCCCCTGCTGCCGTGGGCGGTCGACGCCTCGGCGCTGCTGCCCGTTGCCATCGATGTTGCGATCGTCGCCAGCACGCTGGTGTGGCTCGGGCAGGGCGCACCGCGAGAGACGACGAACTACGCCCGCGGCCTGGCGCTGGTGGCGATCGCCACCAGCGTGCTGGCGAACGCCACCTACCACGGGTTGACCGGTGGCGGCGCCGCCGGTTCCTGGTGGCTCGCGTCGCTCGTCGCGGCCGTCCCGCCCGCATTCCTCGCGGCGCTCGTGCACCTCGGCGCACTGCTGGTGCGCACCGCGCCCACCGCGGTCGTCGAGCCGACGTCCGAGCGCCAGGAGCCAGAGCAGCAGAACCAGGAGCCGGAGCACGCGCACCAGGACCCGACGCCTGCTCACCAGATCCCGGCGGAACCCGCGCCAGAACCCGGCGCGACACCTGGCGAAGACCAGGTGACCAGCAGAAACCTGCTCGACGAGGTCGCCCGCATCGTCGAGCGCGCCGAGGCGGCCGGCTTGCGCCCGCCCGGCCGCGGCATCCTCGCGCGCCAGCTCGACGTGAGCGAGCACGAGGTGCGCCAGGCCCTGGAAAAGCTGCGCCAGGAACGCGCCGGGCAGCCGGCGATGTCGCCAGCACCCGCCAGGTAGCAACACCCGGTCGCTGGCGACGCCACCAACGCGCCGCCAGCGGCCGGCGATCAGTCGCACCCACAACAGGAGACCGAACACCGTGACCGCTGGACTACTGATCTTGCTCGTCTTCGCCACCGCCGTGCTCGGCATCGTCGGGCTGACCTTCGCCCGCGCCAGCGCCGACATCACCCGCCGAGGGAACGCCGCCATCATGCTGCTGACGATCGTGACCACCATCGCCTTGGCCGTGAGCCGATGAGCACCACCACCTACGCCGTGCTGGTCGAGTACGCACTGCCCGAGGGCGTCGACTTCGACACCGCGGCCGGCCCGCTGCTGGCGGCGCTGCGCGAGCTGTCGCCGTGCACGCCCACGCTCGTGACCGCGACGACCGGCCCGGACGCCGAGTTGCTCGTGACCGCGCGCGCGACCGCCAACCTGATGCCGCAGGCCGACCGGCTGCACCTCGACCCCGACGACGTCGTAGTCATCACCGTGCCCGCCAAGCTGGCACCCGACGACTACCGCCACATCGCGGACGCCGCCTCGGTCGCGTTCCCAAAGCACCAAACGGTGCTCGTCTGGGAAGGCACCACCGTCTCGGCGCGGCCGGCCCGCGAGGTGACGCCGTGACCGCCGGCGCGCTCGCGCTGCTGCCGCTGCTGCTGCCGCTGCTCGTCGTCGCCCGCTGGGTGCGCGCCGGCTGGCTGCGGCCGGCGGTCTGGCCCGACGTGCTGCCGTACGACTTCGCACGGCACGAGCTGGGCGGCGTGCCGGTCGAGCTGTTGGCCGACGCGCTCGCGAGCGCGGCTCATGCACTAATCGGCGATTCTCGAGATTTTTCGGTCGGCGCGGTCGACGCCTGGTGCTACGGCGTGCTGGTCGGCTGGGCGTGCGAGCAGCGGCACGAGCACGACGAGCTGTGCGGCGGCGACGCGGCACTGCGTGAGGTCGCCGAGCGCCAGGGCTGGCGCGCCGCGGACGTCGAGCGGCTGCGTGGGTACCGGGCCGCGGTCGCCGAGATCACCGCGCCGCCGGCGCCGCCGCTGAGCCCGCAGCAGCGCGCCGACCTGACCAGCGCCTTCCGGGCGGCCGGCACCGTCTCGGACCCGTGGGTGCGCCGGTGACCCGCCAGCGTGGCCGCGGCTACCCGTCGCTGCGGGTGCCGGCGACGTGGTCGCCCCCGGGGAGCCCGGCCCCGGTGAGCGTCGAGCCGCTGCCGCTCGGCGACATCGAGGCCGAGGCCGAGGCCGAGGTGATCGAGGCGCTGGTGCTGTTCCTGCGCAAGCGCCTCGACTCTGACCGGCGTGCCGCCGAGGCGGCAACCCCGGGGCCGTGGGTGTCCGGCGATTGGGGGCCGTTCAGCGGCGCCTACGTCGAGCAGCGGGGCAGCGTCGGTGGACGCCTGGTCGTCGAAAACTCGGCATGTCCGGGTAACCCGGACCGCCCGGCCGACGACGTCGTGCACGTTGCGCGCCAGGACCCGGCGAAGACCCTGCGGCGCATCGCGGCCGTACGCCGAATCCTCGACCTGGTGACTTTCGCCGATGGCGGCGACGGCTACAACGAGGCATACCGTGACGTGGTGCGCCTGCTCGGCTTGGAGTACGCAGGACACGCGAACTACCGCGAGGAGTGGCGACCGTGACCGATGACCCCCGCATCGGCCAATACGAGCGCGAGCGCGCCGAGGCCGTCGAGCTGGCCCACCGGGCGATGCTCACGTCGTACATCGGCGCGCCCCCGCCCGGACTGCGCGGTGATGCGGACCGCATGGTGGCCGCGCTGCTGAAAGCCGGCTGGACGCCGCCCGGCGAGCTGACGGCCGAGCACGCCTGGGTCGACGGGAAGGCGTACCGCCGGCGCGTGATCGTCGTCGAGGACTGGACCGAGGTAGCCGGTGGGTGACGACGAGCAACCGCGGTACCCGGTCGGTCAGCGGCTGCGCTACCGCGAGACCGGCACGGTGTGGACGATCGCCGCGGATTGGCACCACCACCCCGACGTCGCCCGCACGGCCGGCGTGGTCGATGACCGGTTCTACGTCGTCGAGGTCGACGGCCACCGGAGCGTGGTCTACCACGGGATCATCGAGCAGGCGTGCGACCCAATCGACGACGAGCCGGCCGCCGGCGACCACGACCAGCCGTGAGGTGCAGCGGGTTGTCAGCATGAGCCCGGCCCGTGAGCGATGATGTGATGACCCCGGACGAGAGGCGGTGTTCTGGTGGCCGACGAGTACGAGGTGACGCGCACCGTCACCTACTACGACGACGACGGCCACCCGGCCGCCGGCCCAAAGCTCGACCCGCTCATCGCGTTCTACTGGGCGCGGCTCGACGACGCGGCAGCATCGACCGACCGGCCGAGTCAGCGGTTCCTCGCCGACCTCGCCGCCAAGCGCGCCGTGCTCGACGACTACGCGCGCCACTGCGCCGAGCCCGACAGTCCCGCGCGCGAGATGGTGTGCAAGGTCATGCGCACCGTGATCAAGCGGTTCGCCGTGGCTGAGGCCGACCACCCGGACTACCGCGAGGAATGGCGCCCCTGATGGACGCCGCCGATCGAGCATCGTTCGGCGGCGACGCGGGTCGGGTACGGCCCCGTAGCACCGACCCGCGTCCACTACCTCCGGTCAGGAGAACAGCGGCACAAACACCTCTGGGCGCACAATCGCCACGACCGCGAGCACCAGGAGCATCGCAAGAAGGCTCCAGAGGATCAGCCGAACCAACTTGTGCAGGCGATCGGCCGCGGCCTGGTCAGCGAACAAGTTGTGCACAGCGCTGATGTGGTCGTTAGGGGTCGACTTCCTTTCAATCGCGTCACGGCCGCGTTGCACAACAGACGCGGACGTGGCGGCCACAACGTGCCGGATGGCCTCTGACCAGTGGCTTAGCTTGTAGTCCGGACCGGGTTCACCGCGCCGATCACTGCTACCATGCTTAACGGAACTGCTCATTTGGATATTCGCCTATCCCATCGGGTCGTTCCACGCGCCCATCAGTTGCAGCTGGTGGGCGCTTCTTTATGCTCATAAATAGCTGTCCATTTGAGGCTTCCCGATATTTTGGCATTACTCCTTTCAATTAAACTGACAGAGCCGCCCGGGGCACGCTTCGAAGGTGTCGCAGAGTTGACTATCCGGCCCCGACCAGGCAAAACAACTCCGACAGCCAACTTGAGTGCGCACGCTTAGTGATCCATTCATTACGTGGTGTGTCTTCCGAAGCGGATGAAGGCACACTATCGTGCCGCAGCCGCGATGCACTGCATACGCACACGGTTCTTGACCACATCGCGACCATCGTCGCGGGTAATCGGCCACGAAAAGGTGAGGTACCTCAATCGGTTGGGCCACCTCTGTCGCCCATGGTAACAACGCGACAGGGTCAGGTGCGGCCAATCGGGGCACCCAGACGCGGGCGTCACGAAGGCACCGAACCTTGTCGCCTAACCGTCTAACCTGGTTAGACAGTTAGAATCCGACGCATGGCCGATCACCAGCGGGCGGGGGACACGACCCGCAAGGGCTACGGCGCCCAGCACCAGCGGCTACGCGAGGCCCTAGCGCCCGAGGTAGCCAAGGGCCACGTCGCATGCGCCCGGTGCGGCCGGCTGATCCTGTCCGGCGATCCGTGGGACCTCGGCCACCGGGACGGCACGGACAAGCGCGAGTACCAGGGGCCCGAGCACCGGGCGTGCAACCGACGGGCAGGGGCACAGCTGCGGGTAGCGCGAGCAGTAGACCCGAGGCCGAGGCCGAGGACCGAATGGTGACGCCGTCGCCCACCACGAAACGTGCCGATCATGCCGCTGACCTGCGGAAACGACCGATCACAGTGGACACATGCCCTGACCTGCGGTTTTTCCCCACCCACACCGGGCCGTTGATCCACGTCCCTGTCAACGTCTCTCTCCCCGCGTTTTTCTGGGACCCGCGATGACCGCCGAGCGCCCCTCGACGGGCGTTCCGACGACCATGGCCAAGGCTGTGCGAGCCGCGGTCGGGGTGTTGGAGACCTCGCCCGAGGACGCCGGCGCGGTCGCGCTCGCGCAGCGGCTCGGCGAGGCGATCGACGAGGAGTCGAGCGGGCGGACGATCGCCGAGCTGGCCGGGCGGCTGCTGGCCGTGCTCGAAAGCCTCGGCGCGACGCCGGCGGCGCGCAAGGCACTCGCAAAGGGGGTGCCGGCGGATGACGCTGCCAAAAAGTCAGCCCTTGATGAGCTTCGAAAGCGACGCGAGCAGCGGAAACGGGGCTAGCATTCTCGGTTCGATCGAACCGCGGATCTGGACTCCGCCGCTGCGCGAGCTGACGCCTGAGACGTCCTACGGGTTCGACGTGTGCGAGTTCGCCCGAGACCCGCTCGGCCACCCGCTCGACCCGTGGCAGGAATGGCTCGCGATCCACGCCGGCGAGCTGCTGCCGGACGGCCGGCCGCGGTTCCGAAAGGTGCTCGTGCTGGTGTCGCGCCAGAATGGCAAAACCGAAGTTGTCGTGGTCCTGACGCTGTTCTGGCTGTTCGTCGACCGCGTGCCCATGGTGCTCGGGACCTCGACGAAGCTCGACTACGCCGCCGAGTCGTGGCGCAAGGCGTGCCGGCTCGCGCGCCAGGTCGAGGAGCTGGACGCCGAGGTGCCGGCCAAGGGCGGCATTCGGAAGGCCAACGGCGAGCAAGTGCTGTGGCGGGCCGACGCGATCGAACAGGTTCTTGACGAGGGCAGCCGCTACAAGATCGCCGCGTCGAACGAGGAAGGCGGCCGGTCGCTCACGATTGACCGCCTGGTGCTCGACGAGCTGCGCCAGCACCACGACTACAGCGCGTGGGACGCAGCCGTGCCGGCGACGAACGCCGTGTGGGACGCCCAGATCTGGGCGATGTCCAACGCCGGGTCGGACCGGTCGGTGGTGCTCAACGACACCCGCGATGCGGCGATCAAGTTCATTGAGTCCGGCGAGGGTGACCCGCGGTTGGGCATCTTCGAGTGGAGCGCGCCGGAAGGCTCGTCGCCACTCGACCTGAACGCGCTCGCGCAGGCAAACCCGAACCTCGGCCGGCGGATCGACCCGGACGCGCTGATCGGCGACGCGCGGGTCGCGGTCGAGAAGGGCGGCGACAAGCTCGCCGGCTTTCTGACCGAGAACATGTGCATTCGCGTGAAGATCATCGACAGCGCGGTGGACGGCGGGAAGTGGGCCGCCGAGGCGCCCGACGGGTGTCTTGAGCCTGGCGACCTGGCCGACGTTCGCGCGCGGGTGGCGCTGTGCCTCGACGTCTCGATTGACGGGCTGCACGCGTCGCTCGTGGCTGCGGCCATGCTCCCGGACAACCGCGTGCGCGTCGAGGTCGTCGAGGCGTGGGAGGGGGCAGGCTGCACGCAGGCCATGCGCGAGGCGCTGCCGGGCATCGTCCGCCGGATCAAGCCGCAGAAGATCGGGTGGTTTCCCAACGGGCCAGCCGCCGCGGTGGCCGCCGACTTGGCCGACCGCAAGCGTCCTGGCCGTGCGGCGTGGCCGCCGCCAGGCGTGACGGTCGAGCAGATCACCCGCGAGACGACCGCGGTGTGCATGGGGCTCGCGGAGCACATCCGTACCGCACAGATTGCCCACTCCGGCGACCCGCTGTTGGACGCGCACGTGCTCGGCGCCGAGAAGCTTATGCAGGGCGACGCCTGGCGGTTCACCCGCAAGGGCGCCGGCCACTGCGATGCCGCCTACGCCGCCGCCGGCGCCGTCCACTTGGCCCGGACTCTGCCGCCACCACCCCAGAAAGCGGTGATTTTGCGGGGTCGACGAGCAGGAGATCCGTCATGACGGGAAATCTTGCGGTTCCCCTACCGATTGACGGGATTATTTCCACATAGCCTCTGCGTGTGGGCTGGATCAAGACGGTGTTCGGCGGGGGCTGGCGCGACGCGCCGACCGCTGCACGCCCGCGACCGCCCCGGGTCGACCTGTCCAATGTGGTGTTCGAGCTGAACGCGCCCGAGGAGATCCGCCGAGGCGGCTCGACTACCGGCCCGCTCCCCCCGCGCGTCGGCCGCGCCGAGGCTCTGAGCGTCGGCGCCGTCAAGCGCGCACGTGACCTGATCTGCGGCACCCTCGGCACTCTCCCGATCCGCATGCTGGACCCCGGCCGCCGCGTCGTCGAGTCGGAGCTGTTCGAGCAGCCGGAAATCGATATCGCCCGGTCGGTGACCATCACGCGCACGGTCGAGGACATGCTGTTTGAGGGCCGTTCATGGTGGCGCGTCACAGAATTCGGCTGGCACGGCTTCCCGACAAAGGTCCGCCGGCTCGAACCGCGGTCCGTGCTCGTGCAGACCGACGCCAAGGTCTACGTAAACGAGAACGGCCGGCCGCAGGGCATCGCCGAAGAGATCGTGCCGGACTCCCAGCTGATCCGCATCGATTCGCCAAACGAGGCGCTGCTGACCTCGGCCGCCCGCGCCATCCGGATGGCTATCGCGCTCGACCAGCGCGCGGATCAGTACACGAAAGACCCGCTGCCGCTCGGGTTCTTCACCCCGGCCGACGGGTTCGCCGACCAGGACCCAGACGAGATTCAGCCGCTGCTCGACACGTGGGAAGCGTCCCGCTCGGAACGCAGCTGGGGCTACGTCGGCGCCGCGCTCAAGCCGGAAGTTCTCCAGTGGGACCCGGAAAAGCTGCAACTGTCCAGCGCGCGCGACTACGCGGTGCTGGAAATCGCTCGGCACGCCGGCATCGACCCGGAAGACCTCGGTGTCTCGACCACCTCGCGAACCTACGCCAACGCCGAGCAGCGCCGGCTCGACTTGGTCGACTTCACCCTTGCCGCCTACGTCTCGGCGATCGAGACGCGCCTGTCCATGCGGGACGTCGTCCCCGGCGGCCACAAGGCCCGGGTCGACTACAACGGCTTCCTCCGCTCGGACACCAAAACGCGCATGGAGACGTACAAGATCGGCCGCGAGGTCGGTGTGTACAACGACCAGCGCATCGCAGAGATCGAGCAAATCCCCGACGCCACCCCGCAGCCCACGCCTAAGCCGGCTGCGCCCACGGCAGCCCCCGCCCCCGCTCCCGAGGAGTCCGCCGCCGTGCAGAACGCCATCGCGCCCGCCGTCACGTTCGACGCCACCGCCGAAGAACTGGCCACGTTCACGTTCGGCGGCGACGTCGCCGCCGCCGAGTTCGCGGTGGACAGTGCCAAGCGGACGATCACCGGCCTGGCCGTGCCCTGGAACCAGGTTGCCCGTTCTGGCTGGGCGTACTGGAAGTTCCAGCCCGGATCGCTGATCTGGTCGGACGTCTCGCGCGTCAAGATGTTCCGAGACCACGACTATTCGCAGGCCGTCGGCGTCGCGATCAAGTTGGAAGTCACCGCCGCCGGGCTGGTCGCAACGCTCAAGGTCGCCCGCGGCGCCGCCGGCGACGAAGTGCTGTCGCTCGCCGAAGACGGCGTGCTCGACGGGCTGTCCATCGGCGTGTTCTTCGACGGCATCGATGACGCGTGGCAGCCCGACCCCGCCGACGAGTCCGTCCGCCTGGTCACCCGCGCCACCTTGCGCGAGGTCTCGATTACCGCCATGCCCGCGTTCGATTCCGCGCGCGTCACCGCCGTGACCGCCTCTCAGACCTCACCCGGGGCACCGGCCCCGACGACGAAGGAGAACCCCGCCATGACCGCACCGGCCCCCGAGCAGCAGCCTGCCGCTCCCACCGCCGCCCCGGCTGTCCCGGCCGCCGGTCCGGCCTCTACCCCGCCCACCGCCGAGCAGGTGCAGGCGGCGGCCACCCTCACCGAAGCGCACGTGGCCCAGCTGACCGCCGGCATGTCCGAGGCGATGGCCACCGCCGTAGCCGAGGCGTTCGCCCGGCTGCCGTTCCAGCAGCAGCACGAGCGCCAGGTGGTGCCGGCCGGCCGCGCCGTGGTCACCCGCGAGGCGCCGGTGTACAGCATGAACGGCACCGGCCCGTCCCTGGTGAAGGACTCGTGGAACGCGCACCGCAACTTCGACAGCGACGCGCGCGAGCGGCTGCTGCGGTTCGAGGCGCAGACCAAGGACATCGCCCACCAGGTGGCCAACGCGATGTTCGCGGCCAACACCACCAACGCCGCGGCCGTCGTCCCGCCCGGCTACCGGCCGGACCTGTACGTGGCGCAGCTGATGAAGGGCCGGCCGCTGGTCGGCGGCATCTCGCACGGTGCCTTGGAGGACGCGACGCCGTTCACCATCCCGTCGTTCGCCAGCGCCTCGGGCATGTCCAGCCAGCACACCGAGGGCACCAACCCGACCCCGGGCACGCTGACGCTGGCGACGGTCACCGTGACGCCCAAGGCAATCAGCGGTGGTTTCACCCTCACCCGCGAGATCGTCGACAGCTCGAACCCCGCCATCGACGCGATCGCCATGCAGGCGATGGGCGAGTCGTACTCGCAGCAGACCGAGGCGATGGTGTACGCCGAGCTGAACGGCGCGAACGGCCAGGGCGGCACGATCACCAACGGGTTCGTCCCGTCCGGCGCCCAGGTCAGCACCAGCGCCGGCGGCTCGGCCGCTGCCGCCACCTACGGCGGCAAGGAACTGATCGCCGGCGTCCGGCTCGCGGAAGCGCTCTACCCGTTCCGGCGCTTCGCCGCGCCGACCCGCGGCTACCTCTCCCAGGAAGGTACCTCGGCGTTCGCCACCGCCGTCGACAGCGACGGCCGGCCGCTGCTTCCCTCGGGCAACCCGGTCAACACCGTTGGCACCGGCAACGCCTCGACGCAGTCGTGGGAGGTCGACGGGCTCACGTTCCAGCCCGCGTGGTCGATGGGCGGCAACGCCGCCGGCGACGCGGACGCGCTCATGGTCAACGAGTACGACGCGTGGGCGTGGGAGTCCGGCCTGCTGACCTTCCGTTACGAGGAGCGCAACGGGCCGGCCAACATCGACCTCGCGCTATTCGGCTACTTCGCCACCCGGGTGCTGCGCCCGGTCGGCATCGCGGCCGTCCGCCACACGGTCGGTGCGTGACCTATGGCCGACGAGACCACCCTGCCGGAGCGCCCGGCCAGCTCGGGCAGCAAACCCGAGTGGGTCGCCTACGCCAAGGCGTACGGCGTCGACAGCTCGGGCACCCGAGACGAGATCCGCGCGCGGGTCGAGGCGGCCGAGGCCGCGGGCGGGCCGGAGCACCAGCCCGAGACGGTGAACTTCGCCGCGGCTGCCGACGCCGACCCGGCCGCCGAGCCGGAAGAAAGTTCTCGAGTATCGGACGCCGA
This sequence comes from Amycolatopsis solani, assembly GCF_033441515.1. Taxonomy (NCBI): domain Bacteria; kingdom Bacillati; phylum Actinomycetota; class Actinomycetes; order Pseudonocardiales; family Pseudonocardiaceae; genus Amycolatopsis; species Amycolatopsis solani. Next base: position 1,352,297 of record NZ_JAWQJT010000001.1, on the reverse strand, counting down.
CGACGCCGAGCAGCCCGCGGTCGACGCCGACCAGCCGGCCGAGGCGCCCGCGGCGACGGCGGGGCCCGCGCCGGTCGGAACCGTCACTCGCTACCGCCTGCTGCCGTCCGCCGACGAGCCGATCCGGGCCGGTGGTCACGTGCTCACCGATCAGGGCTGGATCGCTGAGGCCACGCTGACGGCTGACGACGCCACCGACGGGGAGGCGTAGCCGATGGCATGGCCGCCCACGCTCGCCGAGCTCAAGGACGACAAGGACATCGCGGCCGAGGACACGACCGACGATGCCGCCTTAACGCGCCGACTCGACGCGGTCGTTGAGTTCGTCGAGCGTGTGCGGCCCCGGTTCAACTACACCGCCGACCCGGCGTCCACCTTGCCGGCGCCGTCCGCCGATCTCGTGCTTGGCAGCCTGATGCTCGCCGCTCGGCTCTACACCCGTCGCCGCTCGCCGGACGGCATGGTGATGATGGCCGAGCTGGGCGCCGGCCGCGTGCCGGCGTTCGATCCGGACATCGAACGGCTGTTGGGCATCGGGCGGCACGCAAAGTGGGTGCTCGGATGAGCAGCACCGCGGACGCCGCCGCCCGGCTCACCGAGACGCTGAGAGCTGTTTCTGGGCTGCGGTTCTACAAGCTCGGCGCCACAGTCGACCGCGCCGGCGTCGTTGTCGGTATGCCCCGGATCAAGTTCGAGACCTACGACCCGGGCACGGCGACGACCGCCGAGTTTCCCGTGTTCCTGGTCGTGCCGTTCGACGAGCAGGCGCAGGCAAAGCTCTGGGAATTCGTCGAGCCCGTCGCCGCGGCGTTGGAGTCCATTTCGGACACAACCGTGGGTGCGGCCGACCCGACCATCTACACATCCGGGAAGTCGGACCTTCCCGCCTACTCGTTCACCGTAGAAATGAGCCTGTCATGACCGTGCATCAGCGGCGCCTTAAGCAGATCGTGTTCACCATCGGTGGCACCGAATTTCAGACCCAGCTCACAAGCTGGAACGTCGACCCGGGCGAAAAGGACGGGGACCGGGTCTACACCTACGGCACCACCTCGGAAAACAACTCGTTCGTCGAGGAGACCGACGGCGAACCGACGCTGGAACTGAAGTGGGTCAGCGACTGGCGCGCCGGTGGGCTCGACGACTACCTGTGGTCCAACAACAACATCGAGGCCGATTTCCAGTTGGACCACCACCCCGAGATCGCCGGCGAACACGTGCGCTGGACCGGTCGCGTGCTACTCAAGGCGCCGCCGGCCGGCGACGAAGCACGCAAGACAGAGATGTCCGAAATCAAGCTGTCGATTCTCGGCACCCTCGGCGACGGGCTCGATTACGAGAGGATCGGCTGACCCATGGCTGCACGTCTCACCCCCGCAACGCAGCCGGTGCCGCTCGCCGGGCTCGTGGCCAATCACACCGGTCCGACGGTCGACGGTGACGCGGTCGAGGTCGGCCGCGGGGTGTTCCTTTCCGTGATCAACGGATCGGCCGCGCCCATCACCGTCACGATCCAGACCCCCGACGCGGTCGACGGCGACCTGACGGTGGCCGACCGCGTCGTCACCGTCCCCGTCGGTACCACGCCGAAGCTGATTCCGCTCACCTCGAACCACTACAGGCAGCCGATCGGTGACGCGAACGTCGGCAAGGGGCTCGTCGACTACAGCGCAGTTGCGTCCGTGACCCGCGCCGTGGTCAAGATCGCCTAGTCATCCCCGCTATTCATCCACAGTAGAAAGTCGAGGCACACCCGCGTGTTCATCTTCACCATCACCCCGGAAGACGGCGAGCCGTTCGACGTCAAGGCCGACAGCCGGGACGTTCTCCAGTGGGAGAAGCGGAACAAGGGCGCGAGCCTCAAACGGCTGCTCGAACACCTCGCGATGGAAGACCTGTACAAGGTCGCGTACATCGCGTGCAAGCGGTTGAAGAAGTTCAGCGGCGACCCCGAGGAGTTCGAGGCGTCCTACACGCTCGACTTCGAGGTGGAGGACGGCTACGACGACCCTTCCCAGAGGGGTCGCTGAACCGCAAGCTGATCGACCTCGCGCTGTCCTCGCACATCCCTGTCGAGTACTGGGAAGCCGCGGACCCGCGCACGATCGCAACAGCGACTCAGCTGCTTAGGGAGCAGCACGCCGCCGTGTCCGGCTCTACCGACACGCCCGGGGCCGGAGGCCCGATCCAGTGGTCCGGCTGACGTAGCCGGCCCATTCCGGTACCCGGGAGGAGGCACGGCCATGCCCGTTCGGCGCACACTCACCGTCCGCATGCACATTGACGGCGCCCGCGAGGTGCTGCGTGCCTTCTCCTTGCTGCCCAAGGAAGCAAGCGACGAGCTGCGCGACGCGTCGCTGCGGCTCGCCGACACGCTCGCCCTGCGCGCCGCCGATGACTTCCGCGTCGCCGGCGGCGCGCAAGGGCCGTTGCTCGCGCCGACCGTCAAGGCGGTGCGGGATCGGATTCCTGCGGTGCAGGCTGGCGGCACCACGCGGGTAGGCAGCCGCCGTGCGCCGGCATGGGGCGTGCTGTTCGGCGCTGTGTTCGGCATGACGCGCCGTTCGGGGTGGTACGCCTCCCCGCGGTACGGAACGTCAGTCGGCCGTCAGTACCGGCCACACCAGGGCAGCGACGCCTACACGTTCTTCCCGGTCGTCGAGCGCAACGCGCCCGACATCGCCGCGGCGTGGGAACGGATGGCGGACGCGATCGTGCGCGACTTCGCTGCGGTGGACGCCTCATGAGCGACACCGAGCGCACTATCCGAATCAAGCTCGACGGCACCGCCCGGGGGCTCGACGCCGCGGCGCGGAAAGCCGAACGCGATATCAAGGAAGTCGACCGCGCCGAGGCGATGGCCTACGCAGAGGCAGCGCGCCGCGAGAAGCAGGCCGAGCGCGACGCCGAGGCACGCGCTCGTGCCGAGGCCGCGGCTTACGCCGAAGAGGAACGGCGGGCGAAGGCGCACGAGGCCGAGCTGATCCGGCAGGGGAAGCTTGAAGAGGCCGCGTACGCCGAGGACGTCCGCCGCACCCGCGCGAAGCAACAGGAGTTCGAGCGCGCCGAGCGCGAGCGAGTGAAGGCCGCCGAGAAGGCGCGCGCCGAGCTGGAACGCATCTCGCGCGCCGAGCAGTCCGAGCGCGACAAGGCGCTGCGCGCGTTCGAATCGGAGATGGACCGCCGCAGTAGCAAGCTCGAAAAGCTGCGCACCAAGTTCCTGTCCGTCGCGCGCGGCCTGGCCGCAGGTTTCGCCGGCAAGGCGTTGCAGCTCGGCGGGCTCAACAGCGTGATCGGGACCCTGACCAGCATCGTGGGGTGGGCCGGCGCCGCGTCCGGCGCACTGGGGCTGATTCCGGGTGCCATCGCCGTGGGTGCGGCCGGGATGATCACGTGGAAGCTGGGCGCCGATGGAGTTAAGAAAGCCTTTGAGGGCAGCGAAAGCACACTTGACCGTCTGAAAGAGAAGGTGTCGAGCACGTTCCGCTCAGCGCTCGCACCTGCGGTACGCGATGTGAATGCGTTGCTACCCCGAACGACTAGCCATTTCCAGAACGTCGCCGCGGCGATCTCGTCGACCATCACGCGCATCACCGCGATGGCGCGCGAGCGCTCGAACCTGAACAGTCTCAACGCGATTCTCGACAACGGCGCGGACATCATCCGCAACATCGGCAAGGCCGCGGCGCCGGTCATTCAGGCGTTCCTCGACATCGCGTCCGTCGGCTCGGCGATGCTCACCGACCTGACCGAAGGCGCCGGCGACGTCGCGCAGCGGTTCGCCGACTGGATCCGCGGACTCAAAGACTCCGGCCGGCTGTGGGATTGGATGCAGACGGGGCTCGACACCCTGCGCGACCTCGGCGACGTACTCGGCGATGTCTGGGACATTGCCAAGTCGGTGTTCGGCGCATTGCGTGAAGGTGGCGCCGGCGTCGCCCCCGTGTTGTCACCGGCTATCAAGGCCGTGAAAGACTTCGTGGAATCCCCCCAGGGGCAGGAAACGTTCCGCACCTTGGGCGAGGTTCTGTCCAAAGTGGGCGATGCGCTGTCCCGCGTGCTACAGCCGGCGCTACGCGCGGTCGGCCCGCTGATCGAGCCGCTGGGAACGCTGCTCGGCACCGTCGCGGATATCCTGGCCGACAGCCTCGGCCCCGCTTTCGAGGACTTGGGCCACATCCTCGAACCGGTGGTGCGCGCGCTGTCCCCGGTCGTCGAGCAGCTGGTGCGCGGACTCGCCCCAATCATCCCGATACTGGTTCGCGCGCTCGCCCCGTTCGCCGCAGTTCTGATCATGCTCGCGCCGGTGGTCATGCTGCTGAACATCCCCTTGATCGCCGCCGTAACGCTGCTGACCGCGCTCGCGCAACTGATGATGGGCGACGTCGTCGGCGCCGGAAAGACCATGGCTGCCGGGATGCAGCAGACGACCGACACCATGCGCACCATCACGCAAACCAACTGGGCCGGGATGGCCGGCGACGCGCTGTCCGCGATGTCCGGCATGGGCGAAGGCGTCGCCACCAAGGCAGGCGCGATGCGCACCGACTTCGGTAGCGCGCTGATGGGGATGCAGGGCGACACGACGTCGTCGATGTCCGGCATCGGTGGCGCGCTGTCGACCGGCATGGGGCAGGCGGTCGGCATCGCTGGGATGGGCGGCGCCAGCGCCTCGAACCAATTCGGCAGCGCGATCATGGGGATGCCCGACGGCGCCAATCGCGGATCGTTCGGCGTGCTCGACATCCTGCGCGGGATGGTGCGACGCATCCCGGAAGCGATGGCGAACGCCGGATCGCTGCTGTTCGAGTCCGGCAAAGCAATCATCGTCGGACTGGGCCGCGGGATCGACGCCGCTTTCGGTGGTGTGTTCTCCAAGGTGGGCAACCTGCTCGGTCGACTACGCGGACTCTTTCCCTTTAGCCCCGCCAAATACGGACCGTTTTCGGGTCGCGGATGGGTGCTGTACTCCGGGATGTCCATCGCCGAGCAGTTCGGCGAGGGCGTGTTGGCGCGGACCGGAAACGCGGTCGCCGCCATGCGCGCGCTGACCGGTCGTGTTGCCGCCGAGGTGCCTTCGGATCTCCTAGCGCCGGTGCCCTCGGCCGCGTCGACCGCCGCCGCGGCCGGCGCGTCCGCTGCGCGCGCGAGCGCCGCCGGCACGTCCACGCCGCAGGTCATTGAACTGACGGTGGATCTCGGTAAGGGCATGAGTGAGCGGATTCAGGTCGAGATCGACGAGTCCGGCCGCGCCACTGCGCGCGCCGCCGGCGCCGGTACCGGGGGCATGCGATGACCACGACCACCACCTACCTGTCCGACCTGTCGCGCGTGCGGATCAGCTTCACCGGGCTAACCGCGGACGCCGACTACGCCGTGGTCCAGCGCTCCACAGACGGGATCACTTGGACCACCGTGCGCGGCGGCGACAAGGTCGGACTGAGTGGCGGCGCGGGCAAGGTCGACGACTACGAGTTCATCGCCGGCGCCGCGAACACCTACCGCGTGACCGCCATCGACTCGGCCGCCGTGCAGCCGGCCGGGGCTGGCGGCGTCGCCACCGGCAACAACTCGACGTTGAACCCGCCGCTGCCCGCCGGCGCACCGAATGGTGCCATGCTGCTGCTGTTCGTCTCGCACTTCAACAACGCCGCCACGATCACGACGCCGAGCGGGTGGACGCGCGTGCTTTCCGGCGCCACGAACATGGCGGTGTTCTACCGGACCATGGCCGCCGGCGTCACTGCGCCGTCCGTGGCGTTCAGCGGCGGCACAACGGGTGACAGCTGCTCGGCCTACATCCGGGCGTGGACGAACGCAGACGCCCCGGTACACGTGCAGCTGCTCGTCAACGCCGCAGCGCAGAACGTCGCGTACCCGGGCGGCGCGCTGGCGCAGGACGGCGTCGCGTGGGTGATGCACGCATGGAAGGGGTCGGCGGCGACCGGCGCCGCCCCGCCAAGCCTGTTCGGCGACCAGGTGGGCAGCAGCAACACCGCCGGCGCCAACGTCGAGACGAACCTGTCTTGGCGTACCGATGCCACGGTGAACATCCGGACCGTCGTCGCCGGCACGATGGCGTGGTCGGGCGGCAGCTCCGCCGCGTCCAAGGCGCGCCTGCTGCGCATGACTCGCCGCGCCAACGTGGGCGTCGAAACTTCGACGATCACCCCGGTTCTCGATTCCGTGTGGATCAAGAACGTCCGCCGGCCGTCACTGAACCGCCGCGTCACCGTCACCGACGTGTCCGAGATCGAGAGGCCGTCACGCTCCGAGATCGTCGATGTCGTGGGCCGCACGATGCCCATCGCAATCGACGACGTCCGCGGTTCTCGGCGGCTGACGTTGCAGGTCTCGACCCTCGGATACGACGCGGCTGACGACTTCGACAACGCGTTGAGCACCGGGCACACCGTGTTCGTCCAGGCGCCGACGCTGCGCAGCGCGGTGCCGACCATGTACGCCTCGATCGGCAACAGCACCCGCTCACGACCGCGGTACTCGGTTCGCTCGACGCGCCGGTACTTCGACCTGCCGCTGACCGAGGTCGCCGCGCCCGCATCCACGGTGTACAGCGACACGTTCACCTATGCCGACGTGCTCGCCACGTACGCCACGATTGCCGACCAGGTCGCCGCTAACGCCTCTTACTCGGCGCTGGTGGACAAGGTGTCCACCGCGGTGGTGATCGTGCCGTGAGGCCCGTTACCGGCTCGTTCCTGTCGGCTCTGCGGGGGTCGCACACGATGGCGTCGCGATGCACGCTGGTCGCGCCCGGCCAGACCGGCACGTCCCCCGTCGGGCTGCCGATTCCCGGTGTCGACCTCGGCGGCCGGCTGCCGGTGCTGGCGGGCGACGTCACCACCGACATGACCGCCGATGTCCAATCCACTTTGGATCTGTCGACGGTGTACCCGTGGCCGTCCAACCCGTTCGATCGGGGCACGCCGTACGGACAAGAGATTTACGTCGAGCGCGGTGTTGAGTACGGCATCGGCACTCAGGAACTGGTCGGACTCGGCTACTTCCGTATCGACCGGATCGAACAGCTGCGGGTCCCCGACGGCGCCATCCGCATCACCGCGTCCGACCGCACAGCCATGATCCGAGACGCCCGGCCGACCACGCCGGTGCAGTTCTCGGGCGCAGCCTCGGTCGGAGCGGTCATCGACTACGTCGTGGGCCAGGCCGTGCCCGGCCTGGTCACCGTCTACGACTTCGCCGCCTACGCAACCCCGTTGGGAACCGACCACGTATTGGACGATGACCGACTCGCGTTCGTGCAGGATTTGCTCGCGGCGTATGGAAAGTATGGCTACTTCGACTACGCCGGCCGCTATCAAGTGAAGTCGGTCCCGGACCTCACAAAGACGGCCCCGGTCTGGGAGATCAACTCCGGCACGCAGGGCGTGCTCGTCGAGATGAAGCGCTCCATTTCCCGTGACGGCGTCTACAACGTGGTGATCGCCCGCGGCGAACCGGCCGGCGAACTTGCGCCCGTGCAGGCCATCGTGTCCGACGAGGACCCCGCGTCGCCGACTTACATCGGCGGCAATTTCGGTGTCGTACCAACGGTGTACGCGTCAGCGTTCATGTACACCGCCGAGCAGTGCCGCGCCGCCGCTGTGGCGAAGCTCGCGAAGGTAACCGGTCTGCCCTACGGCGTCAGCCTCGGCACTGTGCCGAACCCCGCGTTGGAGGGTTGGGACGTCATCACGGTGTCCTACCCGGGCAACTCCGAAGTGCACATCATCGACAAGATCAATTATGGGTTGGCGCCGAAGGACTCGATGGGCATCGACACCCGCAAGCAGTACCTGACGAGAAGGGCCGGGGCATGACCGACCCGTTCCAGCTCGCGCGGCTGCTGGCCGACGCGAACGCGAAGCCGACCGGCGGCGCCGACCTCAACCACTACCAGGGCGAAGTGATCTCGTGGGATGAATCGAGTGGGCTCAATGCGGTGCTGGTGAACGGCGCTCCTATCTCGAACATGCGGGTTCTTCAGTCCGGCATTGGTGTGACGTACCAGCCAGGTGACGCGGTGATGGTCGAGAAGCGGATGAGTCAGTGGTACATCCTCGGCAAGGTTGCCGCACCGGGTGCCGGCGCAGCCAATCAGATTGCGTCCGCGCTGGTGGCCGCGGCGCAGTCCACCGCGAGCACGTCCTACACGGATCTTGCAACCGTCGGCCCCGCGGTCACGGTGTACATCGGTTCGTCTGCCCGGTGCTTGGTGACAGTGTCGGCGACGATCAGCAGTCTGGCGAACGCGCAAACCGCTACGCAGCAATGGATTGGCGGGAACGCGTCTTTCGCTGTCTCCGGCGCATCTGCTATTTCGCCAAGCTCGGACTTCTACGTGGGCGGTGAGAACTGGTATGCGACACAGACGGTGCCGGTCGGGTTCTACCTGGGCGGTTCACGCACCACACTGCTGACCGCCGCCCGTGGGCTGGTCCCCGGTTTCAACACGTTCACGATGAAGTATGCCGCGCTGTCGGCGAATCCTGGCGCCACGTTCTATGACCGGAACATAACCGTAATCCCGTTCTGACACAGAGGAAAGGAGCCCAGTCATGGGCAACACTCCCCGCTACGGCTGGGCCTACCCGGAGAGCTTCGATCCGCCGGCGACCAATCTGCACATCCGTGATGCGCTGCTAGGTGCCGAGGCGACCGTGGGCGCGCTCGATGACGCCGTGGCTGCCGCGTACGGGATCGAGGTGCGGGCGAACGCGGTTCAGAACATTCCCGCGTCGAATGGCGCCAACAAGTTGACGTTTGGTTCGGTGACGCAACCCGCGGCCGGCGGCACCGGTTGGTCCGGAAACAACACCGTCACCATTCCGGTGAGTGGGCGGTATCACTGCTATGCCTCGGCATCCACCGCGTTCGCGTCCGGCAACAACTTCGGTGTGGGAATTCATGGCATCGCCGCGCCGTCCGCCGGCACACCATGGCTGGCGTCACCGCTGTTCTCGAACGGCCAGACCGACAGCTTCGCCAGCGTGACCCGGTGGTTCGCGGCCGGTACGCAGCTGTGTGCCTGGATCTACAACAACGGGGCGGCGTTCGCGCTCAACCCGTCCACCTTCAAGCCGGCCGAGTTCATCGTGTGGAAAGTCGCGTGAGGAGCGAGCAATGCCGTGGATTGACGTAACCCCGAAGCCGCGTTTCCTCGAATGGAGCGGCGAAAACCTCGACGAGTGGCAAGAGCGTTGGCCCAACGCCGAAGTGGCGGACGGCAATAAGCTCGTGTACGGACCGGGCATTGTCGCCGAGGTCGGCGACGGAATGGTGGAAGGCGGCGGGCTCAGCGTCTGGCTGATCTCCGCCGCGGACCTCGCGGCCCAGTTCGTCATCCCTGCGGAGGGGACGACGTGATTGGCCCGGCGCAGCGGTCGCCGTTCGAGGTGCTGCTGACCTCCGCGTTCGGGCTCTACTGTGCGGTCGGGCTCGTCGCGTTCGACGCGGTCGCCACGACTACGATCCGCGAGTTCCCCGGACCGTGGGGGCGTGTGTTCTTCGGAGCCGCGCTCGCCGCGTGCGGGACTGTCCTCTTCGGAATCGGCCGTGCGCACACCGCGCTCGGCGTGCTCACTGAACGAGCGGGGCTCGTCGCTCTGTTCGGCGTGTGCGGCTGCTATTCGGTGTGGGCCTTCGGCAACACCGGGCGCCGCGCGCTCGCATTCGGCCTGCTGCTGCTCGCGCTCGCCGGCGCCTCGGCCTGGCGCACGTGGCAAATCGGCCGCGCGCTGCGGACGGCCAGGAAGGCGGCCGGCCAGTGAACGCGTGGGCCGTCGTCGGCGGGCTCGTGGTCGCGTTCGGAAGCCTGATCACCGCCGTGGTCCTGGCCGTGAAGGCGCGCCCTGAGGCACGCAAACTCAAGGTCGACGGCACAGCCGCCCTGCTGAACGCCACCACCGCGACGTCCGCCGAGCTGGCCGACCAGGTCGCCGAGCTGCAAGCCGAGACGCGTCGGATCTGGCGCGCACAAGCCGCACAAGAGCAGCGGATCACCGCTCACGTCCGTTGGGACCGGCAGGTGGTCGACACCTTGCGGTCGCTCGGCGGCGAGATCGACGACCCGCCCCCGCTGTTCCTCGAACCGACCCCGACCGGAGACTGATCATGGCCGACCCCGTCACGTTCGTCATCGACGTGTCCCACCACCAACCCCTGTCCCTCGACCTCGCGCAGACGCGTCGCGACGGGTGCGAAGCGTGCCTCATGAAGGCCGGCGAAGGCGGGTCGATGGTCGACCCACATTTCGCGTCGAACCTCGCCGAGGCGCGCAACGCCGGGCAGCTGGTCGGCGCTTACTGGTTCATCCGCGCGAACGCCACGCCCGGGCAGCACGTCGCACTCATGCGCGCCACCGTGCCCAAGGACGTGCCCATCATCCCCGACGTCGAGACCGCATCGGACGGCTCGAAACCCACCTTGCAGCACGCCACGAACGTGCTGAACGCCATCCGTGCCGAGGGCTGGCGCGTCCCGCTCGGCTACGTCCCGCTGTGGTACTGGCGCGACGTCTGGCGTTCACCGCAGCTCGACGGCTGGCCGGACCTGTGGTCGAGCCGGTACCCCGACAACGTCGTGGGCACGCTCGCCGCTGAGTGGGCCGACGTACCCGCGCACTTCTGGAACGGCTACGGCGGACGGAATGTCGGCCTGTTGCAGTTCACATCGTCTGCCCGGATCGCCGGGTATGCGCCCCTCGACGCCTCGGCGTACCGCGGCACGCGAAACCAACTGGCCGCGCTGCTCGGCCAGACAAGCGGCGCAGGAAGTTCCTTCGCCCTGACCAGTGAGGTGGAAATGCTCGAACGCGTCACCGTCCGGCCGCCCAACGACAAGCAGAACGTCGTCCGGGTCAACCTGTCCGGCACCGATCAGGCCGCGATCGTCGTTCGGCCGAAGATGACCGACAAGACCCCGCGCCCCCTGTGGGTTGCGCCGATCTACGCGTGGGGCCAGGACAACACCGGCGTCGGACACGACCCGGCCCAGACCCCGGGCTACGACCCGCGGTGCAAGGGACACCGCCGGTTCCCACTCCCCGGCGCGCTGTGGGCGGACGTCCTGTACTCGGCGAAGCCCGAAGACGATTTCGTTGTCGACTGTTTCTGACCGGAAGGGAAAAGATCCACAATGGACACCAAGCCGATCGGGGACCGTCTGGTCTCCTGGCTGCGCACTGTCGTGCCCGGCCTGTGGTCGTCGCTGATCGCCTATCTGGTCAGCCTCGGCCTGCCCGCCGGCGTCACCGACGCGCTCGACGGGCTCGGGCGGACGGTGCTCGTGCCGCTCGTCTTCGCCGGCGTGTACGCCCTGCTGCGGGCCGTCGAGGCGAAGCTGCCAGCATGGGCCACCCGGCTGCTGCTCGGCTCGGCGCAGACGCCGAGCTACGGCACCAGCACGGACGGAACGCCGGTGGTGACGAGCCTGGAGGAGCCGCCTGCCGGCCGGCCGGCGGTCGGCAGCGGCAGGTAGCGGAAAGCCCCACCTCCGCGTCGTGCGAGAGGTGGGGCTTTGCCGCGCCCAAGGCCCGGGACGCTTACGGCTTATCGAGTTCGCGCCGGCCAACGTCGGTCAACACGTAGTAGCGCTTCGAGCCGTCGAGGGATGGCCCATCCCATCCGTCAGTGACCCAGCCGCGTTCGAGCCACAGCGTTAGCAACGGATAGAGCCGGTTGCTGTGCATGTGCGCTGCTTCGCGTAGATCCTCGCCGTAGAAACGGGAGTCGGCATCCCCTGCGAGGAGCACCGCCGCCAGCCTGCGCACTTCTCGGGTCGACCGCATGACCTGATCCTAGCTCGCGTCATCCGGCGCGGGCGGTCCTGGCGGCCACCGGAACAGGGCCGACCGGTAGCTGCCGCCCGGTCGGGTCGGGCCGGTCGGCTGTCGCGGGGGGAAGCTTGCCGCCTCGGCAAAGGCTACGTTCCCTTCCTGCCCGCCGGTGAGGCAGCTCCGCGGGTCGCGACGTCGTCGTGGGCTTGGCCGCTTGGGCATGGATTTCTCCTATCGCCTCGGGTTCGGCGGCTGGACCGGCCGGGGTTGCGGACCGGGGTTATCGCGCGTTGGCGAGCTGGGCCTGTCCTTGCCCGGTCCTGGTCGCGTCGGTCCTGGCCCTGCGGGATTGCGCGGTGTCGGCATCGTCCGTCCCTTGGTTCGGTATTTGGGCACGTCGAACCGCCCCGCGCCCGACGAGCGCGAGGCGTTGTTCTGCTGGGAACCGGTCGACACGCCAGGCGCGGGGGAACCCGACGTGTCGACCGGCGGCTACTCGCCCCGAGCCACCCGCGCCGGCAGCTCGGGGCGCAGCTTCTGGCCCAGCCAACGGATGCGATCGAGGTGTCGGACTGAGTCGGTGATCTGCTCGAACGTCGGTAGCTTGTCTTCGTTGACGATCACCGTCATGTCCTTGCGGGGAATCGGAATCGTTCGCTCGACGATGCCGAGCCGTGTGCACTCGTCATGCACGGCGCCGAGGTAGCTATGCAGGTCGTAATAGCCGCCGAGCGCTTGGTGCGGGAGGACGATCCACAGGCCGACCGCAAGTTTCTGCGCGAGTTCGTCAACACTGCCGACGTGGTAGGGCTCCGCGGTCCCGATCGCTGCGTTGATCATGACGTGAGTTCCCTTCGTTGCGGAGGTCGCCGCAGCCCGCGGCTGGGTTGGTCGGGTACGTGGGTGAGCCCGGCCGGTGCCGGGTAGCCGGTCGGCTCGGCAACCCGCTCGGCGCACGCGCGTAGCCGTGCAGATTCAGCAGTGCGGTGGCTCGCGTGCAGCTCCGCGCACACGCCGCAGGTCGCCGGGACGACGTTCACCGGTTCCCAGCCGAATGCCGCCAGCGCTTCGACCCGGCACAACGTCACCAGCCGTTCGCCGTTGAGCGGCATGCGCGCGAGCCGCAGCCGGTGCGCTACGCCGTCGACAACCAATCGCACGGCGTCGAGGTCGACGTACACCAGCCCGCTCATGAGTCACCCCGCCGCGGTTCGGGTGCTTCGACATCGGCCGGCTGATCGTCGGCACGATCACGTCGCAAGCGTTCGAGGAGTTCCGGCGGGGTTTCCAGCGCGGGGGCGCCGGACATGCGTACTTCGGTCATCGGTTGTCCCCAGGGTGTTCGCGTCTTACCTGCCAGGACGCGGCAATGGCGGTGTGCATGGCACGCCAGAGCCGGTCGAGCAGACCGGAGGTGAGCTCGACCGACGGCGGCGTCAGGCCGCACGCGTCGCACGCCTCGCCGGTTCCTACGGCGAAGACGGCGACCGGGCGCCCGTTGTAGTTGGCCGTGACGCCGGTCGACACAGGGACGGGGCGCCCGAGCGAGTCGAGCGCGGTCAGCGTGTGTTCGATCGGCCATCCGCGTACTGCGGTCATAGGTCAACTGTCGACGCCGTTGGCGAGCAAAACAACAATATTGCGCAATGTTGCTAGGACTTCACGCGAACGGACGGTACTTTGGTCACTCAGTGCGACATTTTTGAGGCGGTTTCACCCATTCAGCCGCACAAGATTGCAGGATCTTGCGGGCAACATGAGGGCAAGCCGAAACGAGGAGGACAACATGTCGCAAGGTATGGCGTTTGTGGGCACCAGCAGCAACACCGGCGGTTGTCCGACGGTGTTCGTGACCGAGCGCGGCACGCTCGTGGTGCAGGGAACGACGGTCACCGACCCGGCCGCGCTCGCACTGCTGCGCGAGCGCGGTAACGGGCTGCCGGCGCACGAGTCCGCGGTGGAGATCCCCGCCGAGCTGCTGCCGTTCGTCGATGTCGAGGCGTTGCAGCGGCTCGCGTTCGCCGACACCGATCGTCCCGCGTTCGTGGTCGACCCGGCGTCGGCCGAGAACCTGCGCGCGGTCGCCGCGGCCGTCGAGCGGGACCGGTGATGTGGGTCGACGGCGGCGAGGGTTTCGCCGAGCTGCTGCGCGGGTTCGAGCGGTCCGCCTGGCGGTGGGAGTGCCAAGGGACGTACCCGGACCCGGCCGAGCGCGAGCCGATGCAGGCGTGGCGCGACGGCCGGCTTGACGCCGAGTTCATGACCGAGTGGCTTGCGCAGATCCGACGGCTACGCGCGGCCGGTCAAGTGTTCGAACGGGTCCGAATGCTCACCGAGCCGCTGACCGAGTACCTACGTTGGATGATCAGCCTTACGCCGCTGAACGTCGAGGCGGGCGAGGACATCCGGTGGATCGCCGAACGGGACGCGCGGCAGCTCGACGTCCCGGCGTATGACTTCTACCTGTTCGACGACCGCATCGTTGCGCGGCTCCACTTCGACGAGACCGGCGTTGCAGGCGTCGAGCTGAGCGACGAGCCCGGTACGGTCGCCGAGCACCGGCGGTGGCGGAATCAGCTTTGGCGAGCCGCAACGCCACATGACGAGAAGTTTGCCGCGACGAGGAGCCCGTGACCGAACTGACCCGCGCCGCCGAGTTCGGCGACACGCTCGCCCAGCTCCGCAGCGGCGCGAAGCTGACGGGCCGAGCGCTCGCCGCTCGACTCGGCTGGGACCCGTCCAAGGTCTCGCGGATCGAGACCGGGCAGAAGCGACCCACCGAAGACGAAGTGAAGGCGATCGCTGCCGCGCTCGGCCTGTCGTCCGAGAAGACGGCGGAACTGGTCGCCGAGCTGAAAGCGATCCGGCTTGACCAGGCGAGATGGAAGGCGCGTCTTCGGGCAGGCGGCCACGAGAGCACGCAGGTGTCGTTCGCTGCGGCCGAGCGATCGGCAGCGACCATCATCAACTTTGAGGTGGCCGTGGTGCCGGGACTCGTGCAGATCCCGGCTTACGCCCGCGCGGTGTTCGAGGCGTCCGCCAAGCTCAACGACTCGGGTATGGACATCGCCGCTGCGGTGGCTGCACGTATGAAGCGGCAGGACGTGCTCTATGACGAGTCGAAAGACATCTACGTGCTTACGCACGAGATGCCGCTGCGCTCGTCGGTGGCGCCGGCGGCCACCCTCACGGCCCAGCGCGATCGGCTGGTGTCGATCACCAGCATGCAGCACGTCAAGTTCGGCATCCTGCCGATGAACGTGCAGCTGCCGATCGTGCCGCTACATGGGTTCTGGCTGCTCGACGATCTCGTGATCGCCGAGACGGTGCACACCGAGGTCACGAGCCGCGCCGCCGAGGACGTACGGCCCTACCGCAAGATGTTCGACGAGTTGTGGCCGGTCGCCGTCAAGGGCGCCGAGGCGCGGGCCCTGCTGCTCGACATGGCCGCTTAGTAAGGCCACTCCCAGCCTGAGCCGTTGGTGAAGTTCCGGGAGAGCAGCAGGGCGCCGGCCTTGTCGTCGGCGAGGATCTCGACCTGACCGGCGTACTTCGAGTTCGGGGCGTACGTCATCGGCATGGGCTTGGTCGTGCCGACGCAGGTACCGATCGAGCCGGCATGCGTGGTGCCGTCTGCGCCGCGCGTTTGGAACGCGAGCGGGTTCAGCGTGGCGGCGATCTGCACTCCGGATGACGGGTCGGGAAGGTCGAGCGTCTGCGCGGTGATGTCGACGAGCAAGGTGTGCTTGTCGGCCGGCCGGCGCATGTAGGCACCACACTTCGGGTCGACCGTGATCTTGGTGATGGTGAACCGCACGATGGGGTCGGCGCCGTTGTTCGGCCCGAAGGACGCCTCTTCGCCGACGGCGAGCTTGCGGAAGCCGGACTCGGTGAGCTGGCCGGCCGGTTCGCTCGATTCGGCCGGCGCTGCGGATGCGCTGTCGCCCGCATTCGACGCGCCGGTGCCCGGCGGGACGCGGGGGACGACCGCAAGGAAGACAACGAACATAAGCACCAGGAACAGTGCGACGCCGCCGCCGAGAAACCACGGCCAGACCGGGCGCTTACGGCGCGGCGGCATCGGGGGCTGCGGGTACGGAGCGGGCGCGGGGGTGCCGTACGGGTTCGTCATCGTCGGATGCCTCTCACAAGATCGGGTGCCTAGCAAAACCGTCTTGATCAAGGTCCGTGTTACGGCCCGCCGGCGATCAGTTCCGTGGTCGAGGCCAGAATGCCCGTAGGGACGAGCAGGTCCCGCGTTCGTCCATACGGGTGCTAACGAAACATATCTGCAGACCTGTTCGTCTCTATGTACGGCCATCCGGTCGAACATCGGCGACACGCGCTAGCTGTCTATGGCGGAATATCGGGCTCGCGCTAGATACGTCGATAACTTGGCAGAGTGGACCCCATCCGCAACCCCTTCGCGCCGGGCGCCGGGCAACGGCCGCCCGAGCTGGCCGGGCGCGAGCGCGAGCTCAAGGCCTTCGAAGTGGTGCTGGAGCGGGTGGCGCGGGGGAGACCCGAACGCAGTCTCGTGCTCACCGGGCTGCGGGGCGTCGGCAAGACCGTGCTGCTCGGGGAGCTGCGCGCGATGGCCGTGCGGCACAAGTGGGGTGCCGGGAAGATCGAGGCGCGGCCGGACGCCGAGCTGCGGCGGCCGCTGTCGGCCGCGTTGCACCGGGCCATCCGGGACCTCGCCGTGCGGCACCGGGCGCCGGACCGGGTCGAAGAGGTGCTCGGGGTGCTCAAGGCGTTCGCCCTGCGGGCCAACAAGGCCGACGCGAAGCTGCGCGACCGCTGGCAGCCGGGCATCGACGTGCCCGCCGCGCAGGGGCGGGCTGACTCCGGGGACATCGAGATCGACCTCGTCGAGCTGTTCACCGACGTCGCCGAGCTGGCCGCGGACGTCGGGACCGGCGTCGCGCTGCTCATCGACGAGATCCAGGACCTGCAGCCCGACGACGTCTCGGCGTTGTGCGCGGCCTGCCACGAGCTTTCGCAGTCCGGGGCGCCGCTCGTGGTCGTCGGCGCCGGGCTGCCGCACGTGCCCGCTGTGCTCTCGGCGTCGAAGTCCTATTCCGAACGCCTCTTCCGGTATGCGCGGATCGACCGGCTCAGCCGCGAGGACGCCGACTTCGCCGTGATGGCGCCGATCGAGCGCGAGGACGCCGGCATCGAGCCCGAAGCGCTCGACGCGCTCTTCGACGCGTCCGGCGGCTACCCGTACTTCATCCAGGCCTACGGCAAGGCGGCCTGGGACGCGGCGCCGTCGGACCCGATCACGGTCAAGGACGTCCAGGTCGCGGCACCCGAGGCGGAGTCGGAGCTGGCGGTCGGCTTCTTCGGTTCGCGCTACGAGCGCGCGACGCCCGCCGAGCGCGAGTACCTGCAGGCGATGGCCGAGCTGACCCAGGGGCGCGACGAGCCCGCCGGCACCGCCGACGTCGCCGTGTTCCTCGGACGGAAGCCGTCTTCGCTGTCGCCGGCGCGCGACAGCCTGATGAAGAAAGGCCTGGTCTACTCCGCCGAGCGGGGCCAGATCGCCTTCACCGTGCCGCACTTCGGCCACTACCTGCTCGGCCGCGACTGACGGCTTATCCGCGTTTCTCAGGCTTTCTAGCTGTGGCGCTAGAGAGCCTTATAAGCCTGTAGTGGGTTGCTTCGCCGTGACCGCCGCCACCCTCGATCTTTCCGGCCCATACCCAGTTTCGCCGATGATTCATCGGCGAGTGCGCCACATCACCGGACATTCGTTGGATTCTTTGTGAAAAAAGGTGCATACTAGAGGCACAACCACCGAGACCCTCCGAAGGGGATGCAGAAACCGATGAACAACATCGCCGCCAAGCTCCGGGCACGTCGCGCCGAGACTCGCACTCGCCGGGCGCTGAACCGGGCGATCGACACCGCCGCCACCGCGACGGTCCGTCAGGAACTCATCGCGATCGCGCAGGCTCGCTCCGGCTACATGCGCTGATCTCTCACCCCGTGGCGGTCATCCATTCGAGTGACGTGCGCCACATAGTGCTCAACGTGTAACGACGTGCGAAGAGCCGTCGATACCCCTTACGACCCCGTGATGCTGGCGGACCCCCGACCTGGCAGCATCGCGGGGTTTCCCATTTTCCGGTAATCTTTGACTTCGTCAACGAACTTGTTGGGGTGGTCAATGAACGACCGGGTGGCCGCGGTCCGCGCCTTCAACCGGCTCTACACCGGGGTCATCGGCGTGCTCGACGAAGGTCCGGCAGACGCCGAGTACTCACTGCCGGAAGCCCGGGTGCTCTTCGAGCTCGCCCACCGGGACCCGATTCCGGTCACCGACCTGCGGAAACGTCTCGATCTCGACCCCGGCTACGCGAGCAGGCTGCTCGCCCGCCTCGAGTCGCGTGGCCTGATCGAACGCGAACGCTCCGCGGAAGACGCCCGCCGCCAGCTCGTGCGGCCGACCGCCGCGGGCCGGGACGCGTTCGCCGTGCTCAACCAGCGCTCGACCGAGCAGATCGGCGGCCTCCTCCGCCGGTTCGCCGACGAAGACCAGCAGCGCCTGCTGGCCGCGATGCGCACGATCGGCGACCTGGTCGGCGACCGCCGTCGCGACCCGGTGCTCGTCCTGCGTCCACCACGACCGGGCGACCTCGGTTGGGTGGTGGAACGTCACGGTGCGCTCTACGGCCGGGAGTACGGCTTCGACGACCGGTTCGAGGGACTCGTCGCCCGCATCGTCGCGGACTTCGTCGACCACCGCGCCGACCCGCGGCAGGCGTTCTGGATCGCCGAGCTCGACGGCGAGCGCGTCGGCGGCATCGCGTGCACGCGCGGGCCGGACGCGGACACCGCGAGGCTGCGGTTGCTGCTGCTCGAGCCGTCGGCCCGCGGCCACGGCGTCGGCAAGCGGCTGGTCACCGAGTGCGTGTCGTTCGCGAGGGCGCACGGCTACCGGGCGATGGAGCTGTCGACGGTCTCGATCTTGACGGCGGCGCGCTCGATCTACCGCGCGGCCGGGTTCGAACTCGTCCGCGAGGAGGATTTCGACGACTGGGGCCCGAAGCTGACCGACGAAACGTGGCGCCTGGAGTTCTAGCGGCCCATCGCGGAGAACTCGGGGTTCGGGCGCAGCGCGGTCAGGTGGGCGAGGCGGTTCGACATCGCGAACAACGCCGTGATCGCGCCGACGTCCCAGATCTCGTCGTCGGTCAAGCCCGCATCGCGCGCGGCTTCGAGGTCGCCGTCGCCGAACAACGCGGAGTCCTGGGCGAGCGCGAGGGCCAGGTCGACGATTGCGCGGCCGCGTTCGTCGAGTTCGACCTGCCAGGGGTTGCTCGACACGCGGTCGGCCAGCTCGGGGTCCTTCGCGCGGATGCGCAGGATGGCGCCGTGGGCGACGACGCAGTACGTGCAGTGGTTGGCGCCCGAGGTGGCGACGACGACCAGCTCGCGCTCGGCCTTGGTGAGTCCGCCGGGGCGTTCCATGAGGGCGTCGTGGTAGTCGAGGAACGCGCGCAGCTCGGCCGGGCGGTGGCCGAGGGCGCGGAAGATGTTGGGCACGAAACCCGACTTCTCCGCGATGACGCCGACGCGCTCGCGGAGGTCGTCGGGCAGGTCTTCGAGTTCCACCACCGGAAACCGGCTCACGTCGCTCATGGGCTTCACGCTAGCCGTGTCGGTTTCCGGGCGCCTCGTTCGTCCAGGGGCCGTTGCCAGCGGGGATCGCCGAGTTGGCCGCGCAGAGCGCCGAACTGGCCGGGCCGCGCGGTACTACCGGCGGCCGCTCGGCCTGCCGTGTTCCGGACCGCAACGGCGATTTCTCGAGCGGCGGCTGGCTGCGTGCGGCTGATCCCTGGTTGGCTGGTCCCGTGACGGACTACGTCGACGGGTACTGCGAACGCGTCGGGCCCGGGCTCTGGGGTGAGCCGCTCAACGGTCTCAGCAATCTCGCGTTCCTCGTTGCCGCTGTGCTCGTGTGGCGGCTGGCCAAGGGGGACCGGACCGGGCGGGTGCTTGCCGCGCTGATCGGGGTTGTCTTCGTTGCGAGCAGTGTCTTCCACCTGCTCGCGACGCGGTGGGCAGCCGTCGCGGACTCGGGAGCCATCCTCGTTTTCATGCTGGTGTACGCCGTCGTGTTCGCGCGGCGGTACTGGAGCCGGCGGTGGGGGTGGGTGGCCGCGCCGGGGTTCCTCGCGCTGACCGCCGGCATCGCGCTGCTGGGCGGTGGGCTTTACCTCTCCGCCCTCGTCGGCCTCGGCGTCTTCGCCGCGGTGCTCGCCTTCCAGCGCGACACCCGCTGGACCCACTTCGCCGTCGCGGGGGCGGTTTTCGCGCTCTCGCTGAGCCTGCGCACGCTCGACCGGGACGTCTGCGACTACGTCCCGGCCGGCACGCACTTCCTCTGGCACCTGCTCAACGGCGTGGTGCTCTACCTCGTTTCACGGGCGGCCATCCGTCCTTAGTGGACTCAGTGGACCCCGATGGGGCGCAGGTCCTTGTCGTTCTCGTCGGCGTGGTAGTCCTCGGCGTTGGTGTCGTCGGTGCCGTTGAACACCTTCATCCGCCGCGCGATCACCGTGACGATCGCCGCGACCACCAGGTTGGCGATCAACGCCACGAAGCCGACGTAGATCTGGACCTGGGAGCCCGAGAACGGGTGCCAGCCGAAGATCGACAGGTTGCCGAGCGGCAGCGCCGAGGCGGCGAAGTGTTGCTTGCCGCCGGGCACGGAGATGCCGTACAGCATGATCAGGCCCCAGCCGATGCCGACGACCCAGCCCGCGATCAGGCCCCAGCGGTGGAACCAGCGCGTGTACAGCGCGAGCGCCACGGCCGGGAGCGTCTGCAGGATCAGGACGCCGCCGATGAGCTGCAGGTCGATGGCGTACTGCGGGTCCAACAGGAGGATCGCCGCGACCGCACCGAGCTTGACCACCAGCGAAGCGAGCTTCGCCTGCTTCGCCTCTTCCTTGGGGGTGGCGTTCTTGCGGATGTATTCCTTGTAGATGTTGCGCGTCCACAGGTTCGCCGCGGCGATCGACATGATCGCGGCCGGCACCAAGGCACCGATGCCGATGGCGGCGAACGCGATCCCGGCGAACCACGACGAAAACTGGCCGTCGAACAAGAGCGGGACGACCGTGTTGGTGTCCGCCTTGCCGGTGGCCGCGTTCGTCAGCGGCTTGACACCCGCCGTGATCGCGACGTACCCGAGCAGCGCCAGCAGGCCCAGCACCAGCGAGTACGCCGGCAGGGCGACCATGTTCCTCTTGATGACGCTGCGGCCGCGCGAGGCCAGCACGCTGGTCAGCGAGTGCGGGTACAGGAACAGCGCGAGCGCCGAACCCAGCGCCAGCGTCGCGTACTGCAGCTGGTTGTTGGCGTTGAGCAGGATGCCGTCGGTCTTCGCCGGCGTCTTGTCGAACTTCGCCACCGCCGTGTCGAAGATGTGCGACCAGCCGCCCAGCTTCGAGGGCAGGTAGATGATCGCCACGAGGATGACGATGTAGATCAGGATGTCCTTGACGAACGCGATCAGCGCGGGCGCCCGCAGGCCGGACTGGTAGGTGTAGACCGCCAGGATGATGAAGGCGATCAGCAGCGGCAGGTGCCCGACGATGCCGGAGCCGTTGATGCCCATCGTCCGCAGCACGGCTTCGAGGCCGACCAGCTGCAACGCGATGTACGGCATGGTCGCGACGATGCCGGTGATGGCGATCAGCAGCGCGAGGATCGGCGAGCCGAAGCGGCCGCGCACGAAGTCGGCCGGGGTGACGTACCCGCGCACCCGCGACACCGACCACATCCGCAGCGCCGGGAGCAGCACGATCGGGTAGACGACGATCGTGTACGGCAGCGCGTACATGCCGAGCGCGCCGGCGCTGAACACCAGCGCGGGCACCGCGACGAAGGTGTACGCCGTGTAGAGATCGCCGCCGAGCAGGAACCACGTGATCCACGAGCCGAACTTGCGGCCGCCGAGGCCCCATTCGTCCAGGTGGTCCAGCCCGCCGCCGCGCTGCCAGCGCGCCGCCATGAAGCCGAGCACGGTGACCAGCAGGAACAGGATCGTGAAGATGATCAGTTCCGGCCACTGCAGGTTGCTCATCGAGCGTTCCCCTCGTCCAGGTCGTCGACGCTCAGCTTGTCCGGGGCGTCACCGGCCGGCCGCTCGCCCCGCGTCATCAGGTAGACGATCCAGGTGCTGAGGACGCCGACCGCGACGAAGAGGAACTGGAACCAGTAGAAGAACGGCATCCCGAACAGCCGCGGACCGTCCATGTTGAACAGTGGCGTGACCAGGACCAGCAGCGGGACGATCAGGAGCAGGTGCCAGGGGTTGAACCGCGACCCGCGCACCTTTCCGTCGTGCTTCACAGTCGACATCGACCTCACCTAACACTCCCGTAACCGACCGCCTGACCTTAGAACCTGGGTGACAGGGAGTCACGTCTGTCCGATATCGATTTGATCGCCACGCACCGCGTTGCCGACCAACGTCGGTTGCCCCGCCTTCACCCGGCCTATATCAATAGCCGGACTCCGCACGCGAAAACCCGATAAGGGGCAACCGTATGACACGACTCCGCTACGCGGTGGTGATCCCGGCGATCGCCGGCACCCTGCTGGCCGGGTTCACCCCTGCGTTCGCAGGCCAGGATGCCGCGGCCGCCAAGCAGCCGCTGAACTCCACGAACATCCCGCCGCAGTACGCGAACCAGAAGCTCGACTGGCACAAGTGCGCCGTTCCTTCGGAGCTGCCGACGGCCCCGCCCGCGGGCGCCGAGGACATGGAGTGCGCGACCTACAAGACCCCGCGCAACTGGTACCAGGCCAACGCCCAGATCGACCTGACCATCGCCGTCAGCCGCCTGAAGGCGACGAAGGACGCGACCGCCAGCGTCGTCACCAACCCCGGCGGCCCGGGCGCGCCCGGCCGGAACTTCCCGGCCCGCCTGCGCAACCAGCCGAAGCTGCGGGAGCACCAGGAGATCGTCGGGTTCGACCCGCGCGGTACCGGCAAGAGCACGAACATCACGTGCGGTGGCGCCATCGGCACCGGCTCGGACCTCGACCCGCGTGACCGCGACCGGCAGAACCTGAACCTCATCGTCGCGGCGACGAAGTACGCGGCGCTGTCCTGCCAGCAGAAGTCCGGCGAGCTGGGCCCGCTGATCAACACCGACCAGACGGTCAAGGACATCGACCTGCTGCGCGTGCTGCTCGGCCGCGACAAGATCAACTGGGTCGGCTACTCGGCGGGCACCTGGATGGGCGCGCACTACGCGCAGGCCTACCCGACGCGCACCGGCCGGTTCGTCCTCGACTCCGCGACGGAGTTCACCACGACCTGGCAGAAGTCGTTCGACTGGCAGCCGCTCGGCTTCGAGCGCCGCTTCCGCTCCGACTTCCTCCCATGGGTGGCGAAGTACGACAAGCTCTACCACTTCGGCACCACCGGTGAAGCGGCCCGCCAGACCTACGAGCAGGTCCGCTACGCACTGACCCAGGGCGCGGTCACCCTGCCCGACGGCTCGTCCGTGTCGGCCAACGGCCTGGACGCCTTCATCGCGTCGAGCATCTACTCGAAGCGCTCCTTCCCGGGCCTGGCCGACTACCTGGTCAGCGTCCGCACGCTGACCCAGGGCACCGCTTCGGCGCAGGCCAAGACGTCGGCCGCGCAGAAGGTCAAGGCCGCCGACAAGAGCACCGAGACCTCCGGCGCCCAGCCGCTGATGGTCCCGACCGACGGCGACGCCTACGACGCCAGCTTCTGGACCATCCCCTGCAACGAGGGTCCGTGGACCGGCACGGTCAACAGCGCCATCAAGGACTCGCAGCGGCTGATCGACAAGCAGCTGCCGCTCCTGGGCGCCGGCTGGTTCATCCAGCCGTGCCTGTTCTGGAAGAAGCAGCCGGCGCCGCTCCCGGTGCTGGACGGCAAGGGTGTCCCGCCGGTGCTGATCGTCGAGTCGGAGCACGACCCGGCGACGCCGATCGAAGGCGCGCGGCGCGCGCACAAGGCGTTCGCGGGTTCGCGGATGCTGACGATCACCGGCGAAGGTGACCACGGCATCTACGCCGGCGGCAACGCGGGTGTGGACAAGGTCGTGGAGGCCTACCTGGTCGACGGCGTCGTGCCGAACGACCAGAGCCTGCCCGGCGTGGCACTTCCGGTGCCTCCGGGGGCCTGACGCCACAAGGTGTAGTGGGAGCCCCGCCGAACGGACGTTCGGCGGGGCTTTTCCACACCTGTGCACAGAGTTGTCCACCACCTGTGGACAACTCTGGTATTAGTATTGGCTCCATGGTCCGAGTACCGCTGACAGACGACGAGCGCGAACGGGGCGAACGCCTCGGCCAGGCGCTGCGGACGGCGCGGGCCGGCCGGAGCATGGTCGACGTCGCCGCCGAGGCCGGGATTTCCGTCGAGACGCTCCGGAAGATCGAAACCGGGCGGATCCCGACGCCGGCGTTCTTCACGGTCACGGCCATCGCCGACGCCGTGGGCCTGCCGCTCGACGAGCTGCGCGCGGCCGTCGAGCCCGCCGGGTCGCCGACGCTCAGCCAGGCGAGTTAGACCGAGCGCAGCTGGTTCAGGATGTGCTCGCGGTCGTTGAGGAACGCGCAGCCCGCCACCGGCAGGTCGTAGCTGTTGAGCAGCTTCTCGAAGTCGGAGAACTCGTCCGCCGAGAAGCCGAAGCCCAGCTTGACCGCGTGCGCGGCCAGCACGTCCGCCAGTTCCTCCCACTCGCCGGACCACAGCAGCGTCCGGTAGTGCGTGTAGTCCTCCGGGGACAGCCGGTCGGCGAGGCTGGTCAGGATGCTGTCGGCGAAGAAGCTGATGCGGTTGCCCTTGAGGTCGGCCACCGTCGGGTTCGCCGGGTCGCGGGCGGCGTCCGGGTTGCGGAGCACGCCGGGGCCCGCCACCGGGTACGCGGTGTGCACGTGGCCGTCTTCCTCGACCAGCACGATCAGGTGCACGTTGAACCGCTCACCGGCACAGCGCCAGCGGCCGTTCTGCTGCCGTCGCCGGGCCTCGCTGGGGTCGTTCGCGACGTCCTTGACGACCGAGATGATGTGCTCGTCGGTCCAGCCGGCCGGGAACTCGCTGGTCGCCCTCCGCCCGACGCCCGGTGCGTGTCCGCCACCCACTGGTTGCTCCCTTCGTCGGAGCGAGCGTAGGTCAAACGGCGGCGGCGAGCAGCACGATCCCGATGAGCTGGACGTCGAGACCGCGGAAGAGCTGGCGCACGAGGTTGGCGGGCATCGGGCCCATCGGGGTGTCGACGAACGCCGGATTCCCGTAGTCGACGGCGGTCCGGGTGACCGTGCGCAGGATCGAGAGCACCGACAGCGGAACGGCGAGCCAGGCGCCCGCGCCGAACGACGTCCCACCCGCGAGGGTGACCACGGCGAGCAGCCCCGCCCAGCAGGCACCGACGCCCGCCAGGGCCAGGCCGTGGGTCAGCACCAGCTCGCGGTGGCCCGTCCCCAGCCACCGGCGGCGGCCCGGGTTGCGCCAGAGCTCGCCGAGCCCGCCCGCGAACGGCGTCAGCGCGACGTACGCGCCGATGCCGACGAGGACGGCGCCCGGCACCGTCGGCAGGGCGATGTGGGCGACGACGACCGCGAAGCCGACCAGGGCCGCCGCGCCCGCGTACCGGGAGCGGCCGAGCGTGCCCGCCACGGCCAGCCGGAGCGCGGTCGGGTGACGCAGTGAGAAGCGCCCGATCGGGGTGGCCGGCGGGAGCAGCATCATCGGGTCGAGGAAGGTGACGGCGACCGAGCGCAGCACCCGGCCGTCCCACCCCGCGAGCAGCGTCGCCCGGCCCGCGCGGTGCACCGGCTCGCCGCCGAACGCCAGCGGCAGCGCCGCCACCAGCACGCCCGCGGCGACGAACTGCACGGTCACCGGGCCGAGGCCGAGCGCGGCGATGACCAGGCCGGCGACGGCGAGGGCGAGCGGGCCCGCCGCGTCCAGCCGCAACGACGTCCGCCGGGCGGAGGCGAACGCGACGACGGCGGTCGCGACGACCACCGCGACGGCCGCGCGCCACTGGTCGAGCCCGGCCCCGCCGACGGCGAGCAGCAGCGCGGCCAGGTAGCCGGTGACCGCCAGGACGCCGGTCCAGGCGCCGAGCAGCCGCAGCGTGACGACGCGGCCGCGGTCCACCGGGGCGAAGTCGAGCCAGGTCAGCTCGGCCGGCTCGACCCAGGCGAACCCGCGGCGCAGCAGGCCGCGCCAGCCGACCGCGCAGCAGAGCGTGAGCAGGCCGAGCACGGCCGGGAAGTCCACGTGGGACGAGCCGTAGAGCGCCGGGCGCCAGCCGTCGACGTGGAAGAACGCGGTGAACAGGAACCCGAAGCCGAACAGGAAGACGAACGACGCGGTGTCGCCGCTGAAGATCCCGCCGAACCGCTTGCGGCCCGGGATCCGCATCCGGCGGGGAGCCAGGGTCACCACAGTTCGAGGACGCTGTCCGCGGCTTCGAGCAGCGGCGGGTGGTGCGTGGCCACCACGACCGCCGCGCCGGCCGCCGTCGAGCGGGCGATCACCTCGACCAGCCAGTCCTTGCCCGCCGCGTCCAGCGCGCGTTCCGGTTCGTCGAGCAGCAGCACTCGGTGCGGCCGTGCGGTGACGCCGAGCAGCAGCAGACGTCGACGCTGGCCCGCGGAGAAGTGCCCGGCCGTGACACGCATGCGCTCGCCGAGACCCGCGTCGCGCAGCAGCTCCTCGTGGTCGCCGAGGTCGGCGCCGAACGAGCCGGCCAGGAGCTCGAGGTGCTGCAACGGCGTCAGCTCCGCGAAGAAGTCGGACTCGTCGAACAGCACCGACACCTTGCGGCGGAACTCGACGTCCCGCTCGTCCGGCACCTTGCGGTCGATCAGAACACGACCTCGCTGCGGCCTCTGCATCCCGTAGAGACACCGCATCAAGGTCGACTTGCCGACTCCGTTCGGCCCGACGATCGCCGCGCACTCGCCGGGCTCGACGGAGAAGTCCAGGTCGTCGAACAGCCAGTGTTCGCCGGCCCGGACGCCGATCGCCGTCGCGTCGATCATCGGAGCGCTTCGAGCACCGGGGCGAACTGGTCCATGTTCTGTTCCAGGATCGTGTAGTAGGTCAGCCCGAACCGCTCGCGGTGGGCGTGGAGCTGCTCGGCGACCTCGGCGGGCGAGCCGATCAGCGCGGTCGGCAGCACGGCGAGCTGCTCGACGCTCAGGACGCCCTGCACCTGCTTCTCGAGCTCGGCCAGCGCGCCCGCGCGGTCGCCGGTGATGTGCACGAAGTGGCACAGCAGGTTGAACTCGGCCGCCCGGCCGCCGAGCTTGGACCGGACGAACCCGACGCGTTCCTCGATTTCTTCGGCGCTCGCCGGCCGCAAGGCGGCGCCGTCCGGCGTCTTCGCGGCGCCGGTGAAGCCGATGACGTCGGCGTGCTCGGCCGCGAGGGTCAGCAGCCGGTCGCCGCGGCCGGCGAGCAGCAGCGGCGGTCCGGCGGGACGCACGGGCGCGGGCTTGTGCTCCGGGTCGGCGTAGGCCCGCTTGAGTTCGAGGATCGCGCGTTCGAGGTGGTCGACGCGCTCGCGGGCGGACGGGAACGGCATCCCGGCGGCCTCGAACTCCTCCTTCACGTACCCCGCGCCGAGGCCGAGCTCCAGCCGTCCGCCGGTGAACTGGTCGGTGCCCGTGACGTCCCGGGCGAGCAGCACCGGGTTGTAGAACGGCGTGTTCAGCACGAAGGTGTTCAGCTTGACCCGCTCGGTGACCTCGGCGGCGAGCACGAGCGCCGGGAACGGCGGCGCCATCCCGAGGTGGTCGGCCGCGCCGATGACGTCGAAGCCGAGGTCCTCGGCCTTCCGGCACTTTTCGACCCAGCCCGCCCGGTCGTCGGGCACGTGCATGTTGACGCCGAAGCGGAAGTCCCCAGTCATACCGACAACGTACTCAGCGGAGCTTTTCGATCACCGGGGCGAGCCGGGTCAGGTCCTCTTCGACCACCGTGAAGTAGCTGACACCGAGGGTCTCCCGCGTGCGAAGCAGCTGCTCGGCCGCCGCTTCGGCCGAGCCGATGACGACGGTGGGCAGCTCGCCGAGCTCGTCGGCGCCGAGGTGCGGCACGAGCCGGTGGGCCACTTCGAGCGCCGCCCGCCGGTCGCCGGTGATCCGGATGAAGTGGACCAGCAGGTTGAGCTCGGCGTCGCGCCCGCCGAGCGCCCGCTTCACGAAGTCCACGCGCTCGGCGAGCGCGGCGGGGCCGGCCAGGGCCAGCCGTCCCTCGGCCGCGCCGGGCGCGGTGCCGGTGAAGGCGATCGTGTCGGCGTGCTCGGCCGCGAACGTCAGCATGCGGTCGCCGCGGCCGCCGAGCAGCAGCGGCGGCCGGGGCTCGTGCGCGCGCTCGAGTTCGGTGACCGCGCGGACGACCCGGTCGAACCGCT
Organism: Amycolatopsis solani; assembly: GCF_033441515.1. Taxonomy (NCBI): domain Bacteria; kingdom Bacillati; phylum Actinomycetota; class Actinomycetes; order Pseudonocardiales; family Pseudonocardiaceae; genus Amycolatopsis; species Amycolatopsis solani. The sequence continues at coordinate 1,324,067 of NZ_JAWQJT010000001.1, read as the reverse complement.
GCCCGGGCGTGCCCCACTCGATCCCGGCGGCCTCGAACTCGGCGCGGACGTATCCGGCGCCGATCCCGACCTCGAGGCGGCCGCCGGTGAACTGGTCGAGCCCGGCGAGGTCACGGGCGAGCAGCACCGGGTTGTGGAAGCTCGCGTTGAGCACGTAGGTGTTGAGCCGGACCCGTTCGGTGGCTTCCGCGGCGAGCAGGAGCGCGGGTACCGGCGCGACCCGCCCGAGGTGGTCGACCACGCCGACGACGTCGTAGCCGAGGTCCTCGGCTTTCCGGCACTTGTCCATCCACTCGGCCCGGGACCCGGGCGCCACCAAAGCCACGCCGAAGCGGAACGGTCTCATGGCCGTGAATTTACGCGGAGAAGGGGACGTCCCGCGGGACGTCCCCTTCTCCTTGATCAAACTCAGCTCAGGCGCTGGGCCAGCGCGTCGAGCTCGTCGCGCAGCGAGGTCGGGACCTCGCCGATCTTCTGGAACCACTCCTCGATCAGCGGCAGCTCCTCGCGCCACTCCTCGGGCTTGACCTCGAGCGCGGCCTGGATGTCCTCGATCGGCTCGGTGAGGCCCTCGGTGTCGAGGTCCTCGGCCCGCGGCACGAAGCCGATCGGCGTCTCGACGGCGTTGCCCTTGCCCTCGACGCGCTCGACGACCCACTTGAGGATCCGCGAGTTCTCGCCGAAGCCCGGCCACAGGAAGCGGCCGTCGTCGCCGCGGCGGAACCAGTTGACGTAGAAGATCTTCGGCAGCTTGTTCGCGTCGGCGTTCTTGCCCAGCGTCAGCCAGTGCTTGAAGTAGTCACCGGCGTGGTAGCCGAGGAACGGCAGCATCGCCATCGGGTCGCGGCGCACGTTGCCGACCGCGCCGGCCGCCGCGGCGGTCGTCTCCGACGACATCGTGGCGCCCATGAACACGCCGTGCTGCCAGTCGCGGGCCTCGTTCACCAGCGGCACCGTCGTCTTGCGGCGGCCACCGAACAGGATTGCCGAGATCGGCACGCCCTTCGGGTCGTCCCACTCGTCGGCGAGGATCGGGCACTGCGACATCGGCGTGCAGTAGCGCGAGTTCGGGTGGGCGGCCTTCTCCTCGGAGTCGGGCGTCCAGTCCTGGCCCTTCCACGACGTGGCGTGGGCGGGCTTGTTCTCCATGCCCTCCCACCAGATGTCGCCGTCGTCGGTCAGGGCCACGTTCGTGAAGACCGTGTTGCCCTGCTCGATCGTGCGCATGGCGTTCGGGTTGGTGTGCCAGTCGGTGCCCGGCGCGACGCCGAAGAAGCCGAACTCCGGGTTCACCGCGTAGAGGCGGCCGTCCTCACCGAAGCGCATCCACGCGATGTCGTCGCCCAGTGTCTCGGCGCGCCAGCCCGGGATGGTCGGCTGCAGCATGGCGAGGTTGGTCTTGCCGCAGGCGCTCGGGAACGCCGCCGCGACGTAGTGGACCTTGTCCTCGGGCGAGATCAGCTTGAGGATCAGCATGTGCTCGGCGAGCCAGCCCTCGTCGCGGGCCATCACCGAGGCGATGCGCAGCGAGTAGCACTTCTTGCCCAGCAGGGAGTTGCCGCCGTAGCCGGAGCCGTAGCTCCAGATCGCCCGCTCTTCCGGGAAGTGCGAAATGTACTTCGTTTCGTTGCAGGGCCAGGAAACGTCCTTCTCGCCCGGCTCGAGCGGCGCACCAACGGAGTGGAGCGCGGGCACGAATTCGCGTTCGCTGCCGTCCGGCGCGATGAACTTCTCGAGGGCCGCCTTGCCCGCGCGCGTCATCACGCGCATCGAAGCGACAACGTAGGCGAAATCGGTGATTTCGATACCCAGCTTGGGATTCTCGTCGGCGAGGGGACCCATGCAGAACGGGATGACGTACATCGTGCGGCCGCGCATCGAGCCCCGGAAGAGCTCGGTCATGGTGGCCTTCATCTCGGCCGGGTCCATCCAGTGGTTGGTCGGACCGGCGTCCTCGGGACGCTCGGAACAGATGAAGGTCCGGTCTTCCACGCGGGCGACGTCGTTGGGGTCGGAAGTAGCCCAGAAGGAGTTCGGCTTCGACTTGAGCTGCACGAACGTGCCGGCGTCGACCAGCTCCTGGTTGATCCGGGCGGCTTCTTCGTCAGACCCGTCGACCCACACCACACGGTCCGGGGTGGTCAGTTCGGCGACCTCCCGGACGAAGGACAGCACGCCAGTGTGCGTCGTCGGCGCGGTGTCCAGTCCGGGGATGGCGACTGCGGTCATCTCTACTCCTGACTTCCGACGACAAACAAGCCCGCACCGGAACGACGCTGTCCCGGTGCGGGCGTCATTGCCGGCGACCGAATGGCTTCGCACACCGGCTGGCGAACCGGTGTGCGGGATTTTGGGATTCTTCGAGGGTAACCGCATGACCGGCAGGTAACAGAGAGCTGACGTGTACGTTCTCTCACAAGACCGATAAGGGAATCGATTCAGAAGCTGGTTTCTTTTTGTTGAAGACATGAAGAAAGCCCGGGGCCGAAGCCCCGGGCTTTCAAACTGTGACCTCGGTTACCCCTAGTTGGGGGAGATCCACTGCCCCGTGCCGGAGTCGATGCGCGCGACGCCTTCCAGCGTCTGCGTGCCGGCCTCGCCCCACGCGGCGTCGGCGGACGGGTCGCCTTCGCTGCCGGAATCCATCAGTCCACTCGAGACCTCGGTCCACTGGCCGGGGCCGGAGTGCTCGAACGTCGTGGTCGTGCCGTCGGCGTCGGTCTGCACCGCGATGTCCGCTTCGCCGTCGCCGTCCTTGTCGGTGAAGGCGATGGTGCCGCCGCTCTTCGTCTCGACGATGGCGGTGTCGTTGTGGCCGTCGTGGTCGGTGTCGATGGTCGCGGCCCCCGCGTCGACCTCGCCGTCCGGCAGGTCGGCGTGGATGTGGCCGCCGGAGCTGTCGTCGCGGCCGCTGCCCGAGTCGTCGTGGCCGCCGCCGTGGGACTCGACCCACTCGCCGCTCGCCTCGTCGTAGACGGCCTGGTCGACGACCTTCCCGTTCTCGTCCAGCACGGCGTACTGGTCGGCTTCACCGTCGTGGTTCGTGTCGATGAAGGCCTGCGAAGTGCCGTCGTCGTGCTCGATGATCGCGGTGTCGTTGACGCCGTCCTCGTTCAGGTCGTAGTTGACCTCGGCCTGGTACTCCTGGCCGTCGACGTGGACGGTCATCGCGTTCGTACCGCTCGCGTCGGTGTCGCTGCCGCCACTCTCGTCGACCCACATGGGAACTTCCCCCTTTTGACCGGGTAACGCCGTCTCTGACCTGCTGTCCGAGGGTATGACTCACCGTATGCCGGTTCGGTTCCGCTCCACAACCGGACGCGCGTCAAGCAGTCTTGTCCCGCAGGGCCCGGATCCTGGTCAGGAAGGTTTCGGCGCGCTCGCGGCCGTCGCTGACCTCTTTGAGGCGCTTCGACACGACGGCGATCTTCTTGGCGCGCTCCTGCGCACCCATCTTGATCGTCTTGTCGACTTCCTTCAGCTCGGCCTCGATCGCGTCGATGCGCCGGCCCAGCGCCTCGTCCAAGGCCATCGACAGCTGCTGTTCGGCTTCGATGAGCTGCTCGGCGACCAGCTGGTCGAGCGTCGAGCGGGCGTCCGCGATGGCCTCGACCAGCCATTGCTTCATGTGCTGCTTGTCGGCCGCGTGCTTGCGCGTGCGGGCCATCCACCAGCCGGCGCCGAGGCCGATGATGATGGTCGCGGGCAGCACGACCGGGTTGAGGATCGCGACGCCCGCCAGCGGCAGCGCCGCCACCTTGCCGGCCCCGACGCCGCCGGAGATGCCCATGAAGACGAGCAGTTTGTCCTCGGCCGTCGGCGGCTTCTTGTCCGGCGGCCGCAGCACCACCGGCGGGCCGCCGGCCCGGGCGAACTGCGCGCGGATGACGTCCAGCTCTTCGGGCGAGAACAGCTCCGAAAGCGAGACGTTGGTGACCTGGTTGAGGCGCTGGGAGAGCAGCATCGAGATCCGCTGCGACGTCGTCTGCAGCGCGATGTCGACCTGCTGCGGCAGCGCGGCCAGCTCGTCGCGCTTGGCCGCGTCGATCAGCTGGCGGAAGTGGGTCTGCGCGTCCCGCATCTGCCGGCTGGACTCGTGCCCGACCTCGACCCGGGTGCGCTGCACCTCGCCGCGCAGCTTGAGCTGCCAGCCGCGGGTCGACGACCGGCGCTCGGCCTGCAGCTGGTCACGGCGTTCGCGCAGCTGCTCGGCCTCGGCCTCCCCGGCGGACAGCGCGCGGCTCTCGGCCTGCAGCTTCGCCTTCAACTCGCCCAGCGCGCTGGAGAGCGCGCGCAGCGTGTTGGCCTCGCCGAGCATCGCCGAGCGGCCGACGAGCAGCTCCTGCAACGCCGTCTGGATCGCCGCGACGCCGGACTTCTCCCGCAGCATGGCGGCCATCTGCTCGTTGGGCGCCTTGGCCGCGGTCTCGAACATCCGCGCCGACACCGGGTGGAACACCGCGTCGGCGAACCGGGGCGCGTGCTCGCGCAGCAGCTGCTGGTCGGCGGCCATCACCTCGCGCCAGCCGCGGAACGCGTCCACCTTGGTCAGCGCGAACACCACGGTCTCGACGCGCTCGCCGACGTCACGCAGGAACTGCAGCTCGGTCGAGGTGAACGGCGCCGACGCGTCGACGACGAACAGCAGCGCGGTCGCGCCCGCGGCGGCTTCCTTGGCGAGCTCGCCGTGCAGCGAGTCGAGCCCGCCGACGCCGGGGGTGTCGACCAGGGAAAGTCGCTCGAGCAGCGGCACCGGACCGGTGACCTCGACGTACCGCGGCGGGATCTGGCCCGGGGGCAGCTCGTGCGCGGCGGACACCCAGTGGATCAGCTGGCCGAGGTCGATCGGCACCGGTGCGAGCTGGCCCGGGTAGCAGGCCTGCGCGCCCCACGCGTCGGCGTGGCCGAACACCAGGTAGGTCGCGGTCGCGACGTCGGCGTCGACCGGGGACAGCCCCGGCGTCGCGAGCAGCGCGTTGACCAGCGAGCTCTTGCCGCGGTTGGTCTCGCCGACGACCACGACGGCCGGCTTCTTCGGCCGGGCCTTCCGGATGTCCTCGACCCACTTGGCCGCGGCCGGGTCGGCGTCGCGGACGACGGTCAGCAGCTGGTCTCGCGCCGCCGCGACCTGCGAAGGCAGGCTCGGCGCGGTGGGTGCGCTCACGGGTTCTTCTTCGCGTAGACGATGACGATCGGGGCACGCAGCAGGCGGTCGTGGTCGGCGAACCCGGTGACCTCGGTTTCCGCGACGACGCCGTCGAGCGCCGGGTCTTCGGTCGGGACCGCGCCGCCGGCCTCGTGACGAGCCGGGTCGAACCGCTCGCCGTCGGGCCGCAGGGCCTGGACGCCGATCGCGGCGAGCCCCTCTTCCAGGCGTTCGACGACGCCGCCGCTGCGGGCGCGGTCCAGGGCGTACAGGCACATCTGGATCAGCGCTTGGCGATCCGCGAGGGCGCGCTCGAGGTCAGTCGCGCCGACCTGCTGCTGCAAGGGGTGCACATCGGTGTCCGACGCGACGGAGCCGCGGTCGGTTCCGTCCTTGCGAAACCACGCCATGGCGACAGTCTGGCGGATTCACCCACCGGGAGGGGGCGGAACCGGCCGAAGGAACCGGATCAGGATCGTCCGGAGGATCGCTCGTTCGGCGGCGAGATCGAGGTCCGGGTCGAGCGCGGCCCGCGAAATCATCGCGTCGAGCAGCCCGGCGACCCAGCCGGCGGCCGCTCGCGGTTCGATGCCCGGGTCGATCAGCCCGGCGTCCTCGGCCCGCTCGACGAGGACCGCCAAGCCGTCACGCAGTGCGCTGTCGTTGCGGTGGATCAGCTCGGCGAACTCCTCGTCGCGGGCGGCCTGCGCGGCGGCCTCCAGGACCAGCCGGCCGACGGCGGGGTGCGCGAGCTGGCCCGCCAGCTCCGCGACGACGTCGAGCAGGGCGGTCCACGGGTCGGCGGCCTGCGCCGCGGTTTCCAGGCGTCCGGCCGTCTCGACGGCGTCGTCGGTGAAGATCGCCGTGAACACCGCGCGCTTGCTGGGGAAGTAGTGGAAGAGGCTGCCGGAGCTGATGCCCGCCGCGCGGCAGATGTCCGCGGTCGTCGTCCGCTCGAAGCCCTTCTCGGCGAAGCAGCCAGCCGCCGCGTCCACGATGGCGCTTCGTTTGGCCGCGTGCTTGGCCGGGTCGACGGTCCTCATCGCTCGACCGGCGGGTCGTCACGCCACGGGTAGCCGTGCTCGGCGAAGGCGGGGGCCAGCTCGCGGCCCGAGAGGTCGGTCTTCTCGCGGGCGATCTCCCGGCCGTCGGTGGTGCGCAGGACGAGCTCCTTGCCGTCGAGGTAGACGGCGTCGAGATCGGCCTCGATGCGGCGGGTCTTGTCGCCGCGGACCAGCGTGACGCGGGTCGGCGAGACCGTGACCACCAGGCGCTCGTGCGCCCAGACGACGGCGAACACCAGGCCGAGCACCAGCCCGCCGGCGACCGCGGCCAGCGTCGCCCACGGCTGGGGCAGCTTCGTGAGCACCTTGAACACGCCTTGGAACGGGAACGCGGGCAGCTCGCTGACCCAGGCGGCGACGGCCCACACGCCCACGCCGAGCGTGCCCCCGAGCAGGGGACAGCCGATCCAGGACCCGGTGCGCAGCCACGGCGGCTCGTCGACGGTCGTTTCCACGCCGCCTATTATCAGACCGCGTGCTCGGTTTATGAAAGCCGGGGGTCAGACCAGCTGGGCGATCACGTCCCGGAGCACGGCTTCCAGCCCCGGACCGTCCTCGGCGAGCCGGGACGAGACCAGCAGCTGGTCGTCGGCCGTGCGCAGCCAGATCGACCCGGCGACGGAGATCTCGATGACGTTCAACCGGAACGGGTAAGCCCGCCGGCCCTGCTTGACCTCGGCCTCGCGGACCAGCTGGCCGAGCCGCTCGCCGGCGACGATCTGGCGCCGGTAGAAACCGGGCGCCCACGGCGTGCCGCCCGACGGCTCGTTCGACCCCCGCAACGCGGGCCCGCGGGCGTTCGCGAAGTGGCGGGCCGCGACGGGACCGAACAGGTCGACCGCCTGCCGCATCGCGGAGCCCGGTTCGAGGGCGGGCCTGCCGTACCGGGTGCGCGGGCTGCGCGGGTCCGGGTCTTCACGGCTGCGCAGCGACGCCAGCAGCTCGGTCCACCACGCGGCCCACTGGGCCTGGACCGCCGCCCGGTCGATCCCCGGCGGGACGTGGACCGGAACCCGCGGCTCCACCGGCGGCAGCACCTGCTCTTCGGAAACGGACAGGGCCAGTGCGTCGCGGATGTACAGCGCGACGTCGACGTCCGTCTCGCTGCTCCACCCGGCTCGCCAGGATGTCGTGTTTTCCAGTCGCACGTTTCCCACAGTACGCGGGAGAGCGCCTCGACCAGGGAAAGTCGGCAACCAGAAACAAACTCAGGCTTCGCGCACTTGCTGCCACATCAAGAAGTAGGCGCGGTGCACGACGTGCGCGACGCGGCTCTGCGCCGGCGTCGCGCCGAAGGACGCGAAGGAGCGCCACCAGCCCGCGCGTTCGAGGGCGTGCGCGGCCAGCTCCGGCCGCGGGGCGCCGGGCTTGCCGAGCTGGGCGCCGATGTCGGCGTTGCTGCCCACCCGGAGCACCTCTTCGGACAGGTCCTCCGGCATGTCGACCGCGCCGGACGCGACCAGCGTCAGCGCTTCGAGCAGCCGCAGCTGGTGGGCTTCGGGCTTGGCGAGCAGCACCTCGATGGCATCGTGGACGCGCTGGCGTTCGGCCGGGTCGGCCGAGGCGTGCGCGAGCGCGGTGACGGACGCGAGCGCGGCGGCCGCCTTGATGCCGTCGGCGCGGGCGGCGAACACGATCGACAGCCGCTGGCGCACCGCCTCCAGGCCGGACGCGTCGAGCAGCGACCGCCGCAGCGCACCCGCCGTCAGCTCGGGCTCCTTGCGGATCGCCTCGACGGCGTGGGAGATGCCGAACAGGTCGAGCTTCTCCAGCAGCCGCAGCCGCGTGCCCGCCGGGACGTCGCACTCCCAGCTGGTGAAGATGTCGGCCGAGATCAGCATGGTCTGCAGGATGTCGTCGTCGAGTCCGGCGAGCTGCCGCAGCGCCTCGGCGTCGGCGGAGGTGAAGCCGCCGGACTCGGCCGACTCGGCGATCAGCCCGATCACCGGCAGCACGTCGGCGACGCGCGGCTTCAGCGTCGACGCCTGCTTCTCGGCGAGGAGCGTCGCGGCCTTCCAGACGTCGCCGCCGGAGCCTTCGACCGACTCGGGCGTGATGGTGTCGGCCTTGTTGAGCACGGCGATCGCGTTGACCGGGCCCGCCTCGCGGCTCGCCGTGGCCGCGGTGAACGCGGCGAGCGCCTGCTGGTCGTCGGCGCGGACGCCCTGGGTGACGACGTACAGCACGGCTTCGGCGCCGGCGACGGCGTTGCGCGAGGTGTCGTCGAGCTCGTCCGAGCCTTCGTCGTCCTTGGCGTGCTTCGCGGCGCCCAGCAGCTGCTCGGTGCGGGACACCGAAGCGGCGTCGAGCGACCCGAGCCCCGGGGTGTCGATCACCGTCATGCCCTGCAGGACGGCGTTGGTCAGGTACGCCTCGATGTGCGACACCTTGTCGATGTCGACGCCCAGCTCGGCCGGGATCATCCCGTCGGCGGCGAAGGGGAGCACCTGCTTGCGGCCGTCGGTGAAGACGATCTCGACGCGGTCCACCGTGCCGTACTGGAACCGGGTCACCAGCCGCGTGCACTCGCCGATGTCGGTCGGCGCGACCCGGCGCCCGATCAGGGCGTTGACCAGCGTCGACTTGCCCGATTTGATCCGGCCCGCGACGGCCACCTGCAGCGGCGCGCCGAGCCGGCGCAGCACCTCGGCGAACCCGGCGGCGGTGCGCGCGGACACCTGCGACTGCAGGCGGTGGCACAGGTTGGCCACCGACATCGACAGCGGGCCCGCGAGCCGGCCCTGCTCCGGTGACGTCACGGCCCCCAGCCCTCTCGTCGAACGGACAACCCCGTGAATCGTGCCATGTCCCTCATCCGGAGGTCGCACCCAAGGTGGTACCGCCGACCGACGCGCGTTCGGCGGCCCGGGACCTAGTGTTGTCTGGTGCGACGGCTGAGCCTCTGGATGCGTGCCCACCCCATGGCGGGCGACACGGTGCTGGCCGTCCTGCTCGGCCTGGTCGACATGCTGCTGTTCGTCGCCGACGGCCTGGCCGAGATCGCCGAGCTGCCGCCCTGGTACATCGCCGTGCCGGTGAACATCGCGATGGTGGTGCCGCTGGTGTTCCGGCGAAAGTCGCCGCTGTGGTCGGCGTACGTCGTGCTGGTGATCAGCGTCGTGCACGCGACGCTGCAGCTCGGCGTCTCCAGCGTCGCCGGCCTCGCGATGAGCATCTATTCGGTCGTCGTCTACGCCGGGCGGCGCCAAGGGCTGATCTTCGTCGGCGCGGTGGTCGTCTCGTCGGCCGTGCAGCTGGCGCTGGAGCAGACCGACGAGCTGTTCATCTCGGTGCTGTTCCTCGCGTTCGGCATCGCCCTGTGCTGGACCCTCGGCGAGTTCGTCGGGGCCCGGCGCGCCTACGACGTGGAAGTGGAGGCCAGGTTGCACCTGCTCGAGACCGAACGGGACCAGGCCACCCGGATCGCGGTGGCCGAGGAACGCGGGCGCATCGCGCGCGAACTGCACGACGTCGTCGCGCACGCGGTGAGCGTGATGGTGGTGCAGGCCGACGGCGCTTCGTACGCGCTGGAGAGCAACCCCGACCTCGCCCGCCGGGCCCTGCAAACGATTTCCGAGACCGGCCGCGGCGCGCTCGGGGAGCTGCGGCGCCTGCTCGACGTGCTGCGCAGCGACGACGCGGACGGCGAGCCGCGAGTCCCGCAGCCAGACGTGCACGCCCTCGCCGAGCTCGCCGAGCGGATGCGGACCGCCGGGGTGCCGGTGGAGCTGGAGACGAACGAGCTCGGCGACCTGCCGGCCGGCGTCTCGCTGGGGATCTACCGGATCGTCCAGGAGTCGCTGACCAACACGCTCAAGCACGCCGGCCGCGGCGCGACGGCGTCGGTGCGGGTGCACCGGACCGGCGACCTGGTCGAGGTGCTGGTGTCCGACGACGGCGCGGGCCGCGTCCCGCAGCTCGCGGGTTCTTCGCAACGCCTGCCGGGCGGCAACGGCTTGATCGGCATGCGCGAACGCGCGCACGTGTACGGCGGGACTCTGGACGTGGGCCCGGCTCCGAGTGGTGGGTGGCAGGTCCGCGCGGCCCTGCCGGTTAGGTTGGACAAGTGATCCGTGTGGTGGTCGTCGACGACCAGGAACTGATGCGCGTCGGCTTCCGGATGGTGCTCGGCGCGCAGGCCGACATCGACGTCGTCGGCGAGGCGGGCGACGGCGCGCAAGCGATCGCGATGGCCGCGGAACTGCGCCCCGACGTCGTGCTGATGGACGTCCGGATGCCGGTGCTCGACGGCGTCGAGGCGACCAAGCGGATCGTCGCCGACGGCACCGCGCGGGTGCTCGTGATGACGACGTTCGACCTCGACGAGTACGTCTACGCGGCCCTGCAGGGCGGGGCGAGCGGGTTCCTGCTCAAGGACACCCAGCCCGACCACCTGGTCTCGGCCCTGCGCGCGGTCGCTTCGGGCGACGCGGTGGTCTCGCCGTCGGTGACCCGCCGGCTGCTCGACCGTTTCGTCGGCACGGGCGGCACGCCGATGCGCGACACCGCGGAGCTCGACGTGCTGACCGACCGCGAGCGCGAGGTGCTCGTGCTGATCGCCAAGGGCATGTCGAACCTGGAGATCGCGGAGGCGCTGTTCCTCTCCGAGGCGACGGTGAAGACGCACGTCGGGCGGATCCTGGCGAAGCTGGAGCTGCGAGACCGGGTGCAAGCCGTGGTGCTGGCCTACGAAACCGGCCTCGCCCGCCCCGGCCTCGCTTAGCCTCAAGCGGCACTTTCATAGGGAAAGTTCCGCTCGCACGGTCTCGACCACGCGCTTCGGCTCACCGTACAAGTCTGCCTTGGTGACGACCACAAAGCGCCATCCCTCGGACTCGATCGCGGCGCGGCGCTGTGCGTCGAGGCGCGGCTGGATACCTCCGAGGTGCCACTCGCCGTCGTATTCGACCGCCAGCTTCTGTGCCGGAAAGGCCAAATCGAGGCGACCGAGGAACTCACCGTCTCCCGCTACGACGTCGACTTGGACCTCCGGCTTCAAGCCGGCGACGGTGAGCCACACCCTCAGTTCGGACTCGGGAATGCTCTCGGAACGCGCATCTGCCAGCGCAATCGCCTTCCTGGCTCGCACAATGCCGTTGTCTCGGCGTGGTTCGAGGTAGTCGCACAGCTCGGCCAGGTCCACCAACCCGCTGTGGAGGAAGGCATCGAGGTAACCGACGACCCGGGCAAGTGATCGATGGAGCTTGGTGTTGGTGAGGGCGTCCAAAGCGAGCCTCAGGGGCGTGGCGAGCCGGATGGCATCCCACGGCTCGCTATCGATTGTTGTCCGGCTGGTCCGCCGGATGTGCAGCCCCGCCTGCCGATCGAACACCAGATGCTCCGGCACGACGAACTCGACTGGGTCCCGCGAACCGACCAGCTCCAGGCCCCTGACGGCCGCAGCCGAGCACCCGGACAGCACGGCGTCACCGGGTGCGAGCAGAGCAGCGGCCCGGCATCGCATCGAGTACGTCACTTCAGTCGTCGAGGCGACGTAGACGTTCCGGAACAACCGGGTGAACAAGGGAGACCGCAACGCGCGCGACGTCAGCACGTCTTCGGCGACGGCCTGGGTCCCGACGAAGGGCTCGGCGAAGTCGACCAGGTCACTACTGCGAGAACGGAACACACGGCAAGCCTGTGCCAGCCCTCCGACAACCAGCCCGCTTCAAGATCAACTACGCCCCCTTTACCCACATCCCCCGAAATCCCTCCACAACCCGCCACTTTCCCTACGAAAGTGCCACCACCCGACAGCCGGTGGCGGAACTTTCATAGGGAAAGTGGCGCTTTGGGCGTTAGCGGAAGTCGTCCGGTGGGGTGGTGGCCGGGTCCTTGCCCGCGTTGCGGACTTCGGTGAGCCAGCGGCCGAAGTCCGGGCGGTCGCCGTCGATGTCGGTGTAGTCGTACTCCTTCATCAACGTCCAGGACGCCAGGGTTCGGCCGGCGAAGCGGGAAACCGAGGGGTCTTGGGCCAGGGCCGCGACGCCGCGGGCGAGCAGGTACGGCGTCTCGGAGATCTTGAAGTCGACCGGCGCCAGCTTGCCGACCGCGTCGCGCCAGTTTTCCTCGGTGACCTCGAAGTGGTCGAGCATCGACTCCGAGCGCAGGAAGCCCGGTGTGACGGCGAGGCCGACGCAGTCGTTCTTCTTCAGCTCGACGCCGAGGGCGCGGCCGAGGGCGCGGATGCCGCACTTGGCCAGGTAGTACGGCAGGCCCGCGCCGACGTAGTCGTCGTTGTCGCCGTCGGTCACCTCGAGGACCAGGCCGCGGCGGGCGACCACCAGCGGCAGCAGCTTGTGCAGCGCGATGAGGTGGGTGTCCAGCGCGTTGTGCGTCAGCTTCAGCGCGTCTTCCAGCGGCGTCTCCCAGAAGGGCGCGTCGAAGTGGAAGTACATGTCACCGCCCCAGACGTCGTCGACCAGGATGTCGATTCCGTCCACTTCGGACTCGATGCGTGCCTTCAAGGCGTCCACATCGGACACCGAGGTGAAGTCGCAGCGGACGACCACCGCCTTGCCGCCCGCCGCCTCGACCAGTTCGCCCGTCTCTTCGATCGTCTCCGGGCGCTTCAGCGGTGACGACGTCTCGCGCGTCGTGCGGCCGGTGACGTACACCGTCGCGCCCGCGCGGCCCAGTTCCACCGCGATCGCGCGGCCGCAGCCCCGGGTCGCCCCGGTGACGACCGCGACCTTGCCCTGCAAACTCATGCGTCCTCCCGTCCGCGCCACGCGGTCAGCACCGCGTCGACGTCCTCCGCCAGCCGGTCGGCCAGCCGCCCGTGCGGCCGGATCGACCAGTCGATCGACACCCCGTTGATCACGCCGAGCACCGCACGGGCCGCGCGCGGCACGCTCGGGGCGTGCGGCAACGAGGAAGCCGCCGCCCGCACGAGCCGCCGCAGTTCTTGCTCGACCGCCGTGAAGTGCTCGCCCAGCAGCGACCGCAGCACCGGGTCGCCGATGTCCACGCCGAGCTGGCCCAGGTGGTTCGCCGCTTCTTCGGCGTCACCGAGCACCGCGTAGACCGACACCGCCGCGGCGCGCAGGCCGTCGACCGGGTCGTCCGCCCGCTCCGCGCACTCGCGCATCAGCTCGACGGCCCGGCTCGTGGCCCGCCGGCTCATCGCCTGCAGCAGACCGCTCTTCGAGCCGAACCGCTGCGCGACCGTGCCGACCGAGACACCCGCTCCCTCGGCCACATGGGCGAGGGTGAAGCCCGGCCCGCGACGGCCGATGACGGCCTCCGCCGCCGCCAGCAACCGCTCGTCCGTGATGCTCCTCGGCCTGGCCACGCAGTTATTGAACCACAGTTCATTAATTCGGGCGAATCAGGGTCGACTCAGGGTCATCACGGATCGCGCATCGGCCGAAGAGCCAGCAAGGTACTACTCAGGTAGGGGGACCGGTTCGGTCTACAGGGTGACGCGCGAACAGCCTCCGACCCGCGACGATGAACGCGTCGTAAGCGAGGGGCGGAAGAGGAGCAGTCATGATCGAGGCAACCGGCCTCACCAAGCGGTACGGAAAGACACTGGCGGTGAACAACCTGTCGTTCTCCGTGGCCGCGGGTCAGGTCACCGGCTTCCTCGGCCCGAACGGGGCGGGCAAGTCCACCACCATGCGGATGATCCTCGGCCTGGACAACCCCACGGGCGGCCAGGTCACCATCGGGGGCAAGAAGTACCACGACCTCAAGGAACCGCTGCGCACCGTCGGCGCGCTGCTCGACGCGAAGTGGGTGCACCCCAACCGTTCGGCGCGCGCCCACCTGCTGTGGATGGCGAAGTCCAACCGCATCCCGGCCGCCCGCGTCGACGAGGTGCTCGACACCGTCGGCCTCACCAGCGTCGCGGGCAAGCGCGCCGGCGGGTTCTCGCTCGGCATGTCGCAGCGGCTCGGTATCGCGGCCGCCCTGCTGGGCGACCCCGAGGTGCTGCTGTTCGACGAGCCGGTGAACGGCCTGGACCCCGAGGGCATCCTCTGGATCCGCAAGTTCATGCACCGGCTGGCCGATGAGGGCCGCACCGTGTTCGTGTCGAGCCACTTGCTGTCGGAGATGGCGCTGACCGCGAGCAACCTCGTGGTGATCGGCCGGGGGCAGCTGATTTCGCAGTCGTCGACCCAGGACTTCGTCTCCCGCGCGGCGGAGAACACGGTCAAGGTCCGCTCACCGCAGCTCGCCGAGCTCCGCGACGCCCTCCAGCGCGCCAGCGCCGGCGTCACCGGGGACGCCACCGGGCTCGTGGTGTCCGGGATGGACAGCGACAAGATCGGCGAGATCGCCGCCGCCAACGGCATCGTGCTGCACGAGCTGAGCCCGCAGACCGGCTCGCTCGAGCAGGCCTTCATGCAGATCACCGGCGACTCCGTCGAGTACCACACCGGGCTCGACGCCGAGGCGCAGCACGTGCTCGAGTCCGCCAAGTAAACGGGGAAACCAAGACCATGAACCTGCTCGCGGTAGAACGCATCAAGCTGTTCACCACCCGCTCGCCGTGGTGGTGCGCCCTCATCGCACTGGCGCTGGCCATCGGCTTCGCCGCCATCATCTCCAGCGCGACCCCGGCCGACTCGCCGGTCACGCTGTCCGCCCTCCAGTTCGGCGGCACGCAGTTCGGGATCGCCGTCGTCATGGTGCTCGCCGCGCTCGCGGTCACCACCGAATACCGCTTCAACACCATCCGCACGACGTTCCAGGCGGTGCCGCACCGCTCGCCGGCGCTGGTCGCCAAGGCGGTCGTCGTCGCGCTGGTCGCGCTGGTGATCGGCGAGCTCGCCGCGTTCGGCGCGCTGGGCCTCGGCATGCTCATGCGGCCGAACGACGGCATCGGCCTGCACACCACGCAGGATTGGCTGAACGTCGCCGGCCTGGGCCCGGTGTTCGCCATCAGCGCGGTGCTCGCCGTCGCCGTCGGGGTCCTGATCCGGCACAGCGCCGGCGCCATCGCCCTGCTGCTCATCTACAACCTGGCCGTGGAAGACCTGATCCAGCTGATCCCGAAGATCGGCGCCCACATCCACGAATGGATGCCGTTCAACGCGGCGAACAAGTTCCTGCGCGGCTCCGCGGTCGTCGACGGCCCGTCGCCGTCGGACTCGCCGCTGAGCCCCGGCTGGGCGCTGGCGTACTTCGCCGGCATCGCCATCGTGTTCCTGCTCGTCGCACTCGGGGTGGCGAAGAAGCGGGACGCATAAAGGGGGAACAGGGGAAAACACCGGATCCGGGTCGCGCTGTCGGGGGGCGACCCGGATCCGGTGTTTCGCAGTAGGCTCCGGGTGACGGGACGGGGGAGCGCATGATCGAAGCGAACGCACTGACCAAGCGGTACGGCACGACGACTGCGGTCGACGAGCTGACGTTCACCGCGCGGTCCGGGCGGGTCACCGGGTTCCTCGGGCCGAACGGCGCCGGCAAGTCCACGACCATGCGGCTGGTCCTCGGCCTCGACACCCCCGACGCGGGCACGGTGCTCGTCGACGGCGAGCCGTACCGGCGGCTGCGAGATCCACTTCGGACGGTCGGCGCGATGCTGGACGCCACCTGGCGCCACCCCGGCCGCAGCGGCCGTGACCACCTGCGCTGGCTGGCCGCCACCAACGGCATCTCCGACAAGCGCGTCGAAGAGGTGCTCGCGCTGGTCGGGCTGACGAGCGTCGGCAAGACCCGCGTCCTGCAGTACTCCCTGGGCATGCAGCAGCGGCTGGGCATCGCCGCTGCCATGCTGGGCGACCCGCGGGTGCTGCTGTTCGACGAGCCGGTGAACGGCCTCGACCCCGAGGGCATGGCCTGGATCCGGCAGCTGCTGCACGCGCTGGCCGCCGAGGGCCGGACCGTGTTCGTGTCCAGCCACCTGCTGCCCGAGATGGCGCAGACCGCGCAGGACCTCGTGGTGATCGGCCGGGGACGGCTCATCTACCAGGGGACGATGGACGAGTTCGTCGCGCGGACGAGCGAACACGGCGTGCGCGTGCGCACCCCGCACGCCGACGAGCTGCGGGCCGCGCTCACCGGGCAGGCCGAGTTCACCGAGACCGACGGCGCCTTCGTGGTGTCCGGAATAGACAGTGACCGGATCGGCCAGCTCGCCTTCGACGCGGGCGCGACGCTGCACGAGCTGAGCCCGATCACCGGCTCGCTGGAGCAGGCCTACCTCGACCTCACCCGCGAATCCGTCGAGTTCGCGGGGCCGGCTTCGGAGGCGTCCCGATGATCACCAACCTCCTCCGCGCCGAGCGCATCAAGCTCTTCAGCACCCGCGCGCCCTGGTGGTGCCTGGCGATCGCGTTCGTCGCGCCGCTCGGCTTCACCGCGCTGTTCTTCGCACTGGCCGGGCCGGAGATCCCGGCGACCGTCGGCAACACCCAGCTCGCGAGCGGCAACGGCCGGACCGTGCTGCTCGTCCTCGCGGTCCTCGCGACGGCGTCGGAGTTCAACTGGGGCACCATCCGGCTGACGTTCCAGGCGGTGCCGAGCCGGGTGCCCGCGCTGCTGGCCAAGGTGGCGGTCGTCGCCGCGCTCGGCGCGGTGCTCGGGCTGGTCGTCGGCTTCGGCTCGTGGGGGCTGGCGTCGCTGGTGCAGCCGGACGCCGACCTCGCGCTGCACTCGGCCGCGGACTGGCGCTCGGTGCTCGGGCAGAGCCTGGCGTTCCTGTTCACCGCGGTGGCCGGCGTCGGCGTCGCGCTCCTGCTGCGCAGCGTCGCCTTCGGGCTGACCGTGGTGCTCGTCTGGACCCAGGTGGTCGAAGGCCTGGTGATCCTCATCCCGGGCGCCGGGCGGCACATCTACCAGTGGATGCCGTTCCACGCCGCCGACGAGTTCGTCGGGGCGGGCGGGTTCGCCGCGGGGCCGCTGCAGCTGCCGGACGCGCCGCTCGGCCCGTGGGGCTACCTCGGTTACTTCGCGGCGATCACCATTGCCCTGTTCGTGGCCGGTGTGCTCGTCACGGCGAGGCGTGACGCCTGAGCGTGACCGCGGTCTCAATACCTCAAAAACCTTTGTTAAAAGAAGATGAAACCCCTGTGGCTTCTCTCACAGCCACCGGACATACTGCTATGACCAGGCAATATTCGTAAGAGAGAGCGTGCCGGACCCGTCTGAGCTCCCCTGGAGGTGATCCTTGACGGTGGACACCGGTCAAGAATTGGGCAGCACGATTCCCCGAGCTCGCGTCGAAGACGACGTTCCTCAGCTCGAACCCATGCTGGACCTCGAATGGTCGCGGGCGATCGAACTCCCGCGGGCCGCCATGACGGCGGCGACGCCCGCCGAACTCCGCCGGGCGTGGGTGCACCGCGCACCGGAAGACCGGGTCCTGGCGCTGTTCCGCGCTTCGGCCGGGATGGCGGGCCCGATCCCCGCGCCGTGGTGGCTGCGGGCGGTCGCGGACGGAACCCTCGATTCGCGGGAACAGGGTTTCCGCGTCGAGGACCGGATCGCGCAACTGCTCGGCAGGCGTCCCGGCTGGGAATTCGTCCCGTGGGCCGCGGACGGTGAATCCGGTTACTGGGAGTTCATGCCGTCCGAACGCGGGAAATCGGGACACGCGATTCCCACGACGGTGATCAACACCGATCGGCACCCGGGCTGGATCGACGTGCTCCCCGCGCACACGGGGGCGACGCCGGACCCGCTCGCGATCGCCGGCTTGGCGGGGCTGCGGTCTCGCCTCGGGGAGCTCGAAGCCGTTCGTTAATCCATCCATGCCCCCACCACCACCCTCAACGGAGGCGCTGCGCGCCCGGCTACATTCCATGAGTGGAAAACGAGCACCAACCCCGGCTGCGCAGCGTCGTCAGCTACGTCAAGCGCGGCGGCCGGATGACCGTTGGGCAGCAACGCGCGTGGGACGAACTGTGGCCGAAAGTCGGCCGCACGGTCGGTGACCTGCCCGCCGGGACGCTGGACTTCACGGCCTGGTTCGGCCGCGAAGCGCCGGTGATGCTGGAGATCGGCTCCGGCATGGGCGAGACGACGTCGCAGCTGGCCGCCGCGGCGCCGGAGCTGAACTACGTCGCGGCCGAGGTCTACGACCCGGGCCTCGGCCAGCTGATGCTGCGCGCCGAAAAGCTGGGCGTCGAGAACCTGCGGCTGCTGCACGGCGACGCCGTGGTGCTGCTGACCGAGCACGTCGAGCCGGACACGCTGCACGGCGTCCGGCTGTTCTTCCCGGACCCCTGGCCGAAGAAGAAGCACCACAAGCGGCGGATCGTGTCGCCGTCGTTCGCCGCGCTCGTGGCGTCGCGGCTCGCGCCCGGCGGCACGTTCCACATGGCGACCGACTGGGAGAACTACGCCGAGCAGATGCTCGAGGTCTGCTCCGCGGAACCCGCCCTGCGCAACCGCTACGACGGCTGGGCGCCGCGGCCGGAGTGGCGGCCGGTGACCAAGTTCGAGCAGCGCGCCGACGTCGAAGGCCGCGTCTCGCACGACCTCATCTTCGAAAAGCGGTAGGAGTTCGCCCCTCCCCCGATAGAGGGGCGAACGTCCTCCCTATTCGTCGGCCAGCGGTTCGGCCTGGACCCGCTTGAGCGCGGGGGTGCACACCGACGCGCCGAGCAGGGCCACGCCGACGCCGAGCACGACCGGCGCCAGCAGCCACGGGCTGAGCACGATGCCCCGCTCGTCGACCATGCTGTAGAGCCCAACGCCGACCAGTACCCCGACGATTCCCGCACCGATGGTGGCGACCAGCGCCGGCAGCGCGGCCTCCATCCGCAACGCCCTCGCCAGCACCCGGACCGGCGTGCCGGCCGCCATCAGCGCCCCGAAGGTGCGGCGGCGGTCCATCACCGAGCCCGCGGTCGCGACCGCGGCGCTGCAGCCGGCCAGGACGCCGGCGGCGATCAGCCCGATCACCGTGACCCGGCGCAGGTCGCCGAGCTCGGTCTGCTGGTTGAACAGGTACTGGTCCCGGCTGCCGATCTCCTCGCCGGCGGCCGGCCCGGCCAGCGCCGTCCGGACGACCTCGCGGCTCGCGTCGGTGGTCGGCGCGACGACGGTGACGTACTTCGGCGTGAAGCCCTCCGGCAGCGCGGCCGGGTCGATGATCGACGTGGTGGACAGGTCCGGGTCACTCGGGCGGACGGCCTCCGCCCGCGTGCCCGACTTGACCGGCGACGCCTGGCCCTCCCAGGTGTCGGTGACCTTGAACTGCGCCAGGTCGAGCGCCGTTTCGCCGAACACGGCCGGACCGCCCGTGCAGTTCTCCGCGGAGAGGCCGAACCGGGTCAGCTTGACCGCGTCCGCACAGCTCATGACCAGTGCGCGGTGGCCGTCGCGGTCCCGGCCCTCGCCGTGGACGAGGTAGACCTCGCCGACCGCGACCGCCTTCTCGGACTGGCCGTACTTCCGCAGGGACGCGTTCGCCTGGTCGACGATCTTGCCCGCGTGCTGGCTGTCGGTGTCGACGTAGAGCGTGGAGTCGACGAAGGAGCGCCCGCCGCCGGCCATCGACTCGAACGTCGGCAGCAGCGTCAGCGCCATCGACCCGGCGAACACCGCGAGCACGATCCCGGCGGACGCGCGGTAGGCGCCCTTCGGGTCGTCACGCAGGCGGCGGCCGGCGAGCAGCGCGGACGGGCGCCGCCAGATCCGGACGAACGTGCCACCGACCGCCGAGGTCACCCACGGCCCGACGATCGCGGCCGAGCCGACCAGCAGGAACAGCCCCGCCATGACCATCGTGATGCCGCCGGAGTCCTTCGCCGTCGTCACCGCGACGAGGAAGAACAGCCCGGCTGCGGGCAGCGCCAGCAGGCGCCACCAGCGCAACGGCTTCAACGCGCGCCCGCCGGTCGCGAACAGCGGGTTCTTCAGCACGCGGCGCAGGCCGAGGATGCCGGCCAGCACCACGAGCACCGGGATGGCCACGACGATGAACACGGTCAGGCCGACCGGCAGCGTGAAGTCGGCCGCCAGCCAGGTACCGCCCGCCCACGGGACGAACGACGCGAGGCCGTGCAGTGCCGGGCTGATCAGCAGCCCGAGCAGGGCGCCGATGCCGGCGGACAACGTCGTCTCGGCGGCCACCATGTTCGTGACCTGCCCTGGGGTCGCGCCGGCCAGCCGGATCGCGGCGAGCCGCCGTTCGCGCCGGGCCGCGGTCAGCCGCGCCGACGACGCCACCAGCACCAGGCTCGGCACCAGCAGCACGATGATCCCGACCCAGGACAGCAGCATGAGCAGGGCGTCCGCACTGGCCTTCCCGCTGGGGAAGCCCGCGATCGGGTCGGCGCGCACCGGCATCGCGTCCGCCGTGTGCCCGACCAGCGCGACGAGCTGTTCCGGGAAGCGGAGGCCGTCCTCGCCGATGGCGCCGACGGGCTTGCCGAACCGGTCGCCGAGCTGGTCGGCCGGGTGGCCCTGCAGCAGCCGGCCGAGCGCCGGCGAAACGACGGTCTCGCCCGGTCCGGGCAGCTGCGGCACCCCCGCCGGCAGCGCGACCGACCCAGGCGCGGTGCCACCGGTCAGCGCGACGTCCACCCGCATGATCTGCTTCCCGTCGAAGTAGTCCTTCGACGAGCTGTAAAGGATCTTGGCCGGGGCGTTCCCGGCTTGGCTGCTGTAGAAGTGTTCGCCCTGCCAGAGGGCGCGCTGCTCGCGGTTCTGCGTGGCGAACGGCAGCGTCGCCAGCAGCAGCACCAGCCCGGTCGCGACGGCCACCCCGATCGCGGTGAGGATCGCCGACGTCCGGGTCCGCCGGTCGACCTTCAGCACCCGCAGGGCGATCTGGAGCGAGTTCACGCCGCCTGCCTCGTGGCGATCAGGCCGTCGCGGATGGCGACCGTCTTCGGCATCGACTCGGCCAGCTCGCGGTCGTGCGTCACCACGATCACCGCGGCGCCCGTTTCATGGGCGGCGCCGAGCAGGGCGTCCATCGTCTCGCGGCCGGTGCGCGTGTCGAGCGCGCCGGTCGGTTCGTCGGCGAAGATCACCTTCGGCCGGTGGGTCAGCGCACGGGCGATGGCAACGCGCTGGGCTTCGCCGCCGGACAGCTCGCCGGGACGGCGCTTCTCCTTGCCGGCCAGGCCGAGGCGCGAAAGCCACTGGCGGCCGGCGTCGATGGCCTCCTTGCGGCCGAGCCCGGCCAGCAGCGACGGCAGCGCGACGTTCTCTTCGGCCGACAGCTCCGCGACCAGCATCCCCGACTGGAACACGAAGCCGAACTCGGTGCGGCGCAGCTCGCTGCGCTTCTTCTCGCCGAGGTGGTCGACCCGCTGCCCGGCCAGGAAGATCTGCCCGTCGTCGGCCCGGAGGATGCCGGCCAGCACGTGGAGCAGCGACGTCTTGCCCGAGCCGGACGGGCCGACGATGGCGACGGCGTCCCGCGGCTGGATGTCGATGTCGATGCCGGCCAGGGCGTACTGCGCGCCGTAGCGCTTCACCAGCCCCCGGCCGGACAGCACCGGTCCGCCGGTCCACTGTGGAGTGTTCGGGTCCACGAGGTTCTCCCTGTCGGTTCGGATCTTGGTACCGACGAGCTTCGCCGAAACTCCCGGGTGTCCACTTCGGGCAGACGGCCAGTCACGCCCCGGCCCGCATCGGCCGTTCGGCCGAGGGAGCACGAGCCGGTCGGCCAAGGTGCGAACGCCCGCGGATCCTCTAACGTCACGTTGTGACCGCCGCGCCCCCACCGAAAACGCTGTACAGCCGCGCCGCCGCCCTGGTGCGGCGCATCGGCGTGCCCACGGCCGTCCTCTTCGCCGCCCTGCTCTTCGACGTCGTCTACACGACGCAGGCCGCGCTCGACGAAAACGGGCCGCGGTTCGTCGACTTCGGGCTGCTGCCCGGCTTGCTCGCGATGACGGCGTGCGCGGTGTGGGCCCAGAAGCGCGCGGCCGTCGCCGCCGTGGCCGGCGGCGGGGTGCTGATCTTCTCGACCCTCTTCATCCACGCGTTCCACATCCCGCCGTACTCCAGCGTGTTGCCGAAGGTGACCATCACCGAGGTCGTGGCCGGGGTGCTGATGGTCTACTACGCGGCCCGCCGGGCCCGGGCCGGCGTGGCGTTCTGCGTGATCGGCTTCCTGGTGGTCAGCGGCCTCGTCGCGGTCTTCGGCCGGTACGCGGGGGTCGGCGACATCGACAGCGGCACGGGTTCGCAGGCCCTGCTGTTCGGCCTGTTGCTGCTCGCCGCGCCGCTCGTGCCCGCGATCGCGGCGCGGGACCGCCGTCCGCAGGCCGGGCCGCGGACCCGGCGGCTGCGCCGGGTGAACGAGCTGGCGATGGGGCAGTGGCCGCTGATGGGCCTGCTCGGCTTCGCGCTGCTGTTCGAGTTCGGCTACACGTATTCGAGCAACGCCCGTGGCTTCCCGATCCTGTTCTGCTCGATCGTCGCGGCGGCCATCGCGGTGCTCTCGCCGCGCCGGCCGGCGGACGCGCTCCTCGGCATCGCCGGGATGCTGCTGCTGTCGGCGGTCGTCACGCCGTTCCTGCACCTGCGCTACGACTACCCGATGCCGGGCGGCGTGCCGTTCGTGCAGGTCATCGCCGCGATGGGCGTGGTGGTGAACGTGACCCGCGCCCGCGGCCTCAACGCGTCGTGGCCACGGGTGTCGATCCTCTCGGGCGTCGTCGCGCTCGCCGCGATCCTCAACTCGAACGAGCCCCGCGGCCTGCAGACCGACCCGCAGACGCTGTCCATCCTGGCCTTCGCCGCGGCGCTGCTGCTCGGCATCTCGATCGCCACCGGCCTGATGCTGCGCTCGCGGGATTCCGAGCGCACCACGGTCGTCAAGTCGGCGGTGGCCGACGCGCAGACGGCCGAGCGGATGGCGCTGGCCCGCGAGCTGCACGACGTCGTCGCCCACCACGTCACCGGGATCGTCGTGCAGGCGCAGGCCGCGCGGATGATGGCCGAGCAGAAGCCGGAGGTCGCCGTCGAGGCGATGGCCCGGATCGAGAACGCCGGCGTCGAGGCGCTCGCGGCGATGCGGCGGCTGGTCCGCTCGATGCGCGGGGACGCGCCCGCCGGGTCGAGCGAGATCAGCGAGCAGGCCACCACCGATCTGGGCGCCGACCTGCGGAAGCTGGTCGACACCGCCAACCACGGCGTGCCGACGTCGATGCACCTCGACCTGCCGCCGGACCTGCCGCACGAGGTCGGCCGCTCGGCGCTGCGGCTGGTGCAGGAGTCGCTGACGAACGTCGGCAAGCACGCGTCCGGCGCGACCGAGGCGTTCGTCGTGGCCGAGGTCCTCGGCCCCGAACTGCACCTGCGGGTGACGGACGACGGACGCGAGACGGCGCGCCGTCCGGCCGGGGGATCGGGCGGCTACGGTCTGGTCGGGATGCGCGAACGCGTCGCGTTGCTCAAAGGACGGCTGTCGGCCGGGCGCGGCCCGGACGGTGGCTGGCGGGTCGAAGCGTGGCTGCCGCTGGCCGCCGGGGAAGGGGACGAGTGATCCGGGTACTGATCGCCGACGACCAGGAAATGGTGCGGATGGGGTTCCGCATGATCCTGGACGCGCAGGACGACATCGAGGTCGTCGCCGACGTCGCGGACGGCGTCTCGGCGGTGTCGAAGGCCCGCGAACTGCGCCCGGACGTCTGCCTGCTCGACATCCGCATGCCCGGCCTCGACGGGCTGGAGGTCACCCGCCAGCTGGCCGGGCCCGACGTGAGCGATCCCTTGAAGGTCGTCGTGGTCACGACGTTCGACCTCGACGAGTACGTCCACACGGCGCTGCGCAACGGCGCACACGGCTTCCTGCTGAAGGACGCGGGCCCGGCGCTGCTGATCGAGGCGGTCCGCGCGGCCGACCGCGGCGACGCGCTGGTGTCGCCGCAGATCACCATCCGGCTGCTCAAGCACTTCGACGGCGGTGGCGCGGCGAAGGCGCGGGTCGCACCGCCGTCGGAGCCGCTGACCGCGCGGGAGATGGACGTCGTGCAGGCGGCCGCGCGCGGGCTGACGAACACCGAGATCGGGTCGGAGCTGTTCCTGTCGCTGTCCACGGTGAAGACGCACCTGGCTTCGGTGCAGGGCAAGATCGGCGCGCGCAACCGCGTCGAGATCGCCGCGTGGGCGTGGCGGAGTGGAGTCGTCTCGTAATCGAGGGTGCGTAGTATCCAGAGATGCAACGCCGTTTCCACGCCCCTGTCGTTCTCCCGGCCGACCCGTCGTGTTCGCTTCTGCGTGACGCGGTCGTCGATGTCGACGCCGATGGGCGCATCTCCTACTGCGGACCGGCGGCCACCGCCCCCGAGTCCGCCGCGCCGGTCACCACCCTGACCGGCATCCTGCTGCCCGGCCTGGTCAACACGCACGCGCACAGCCCGATGACGCTGCTGCGCGGGATGGGCGGCGACCTGCCGCTGCTGCCGTGGCTGAACGAGATCATCTGGCCCGCCGAAGCGAAGCTGCGGCCCGAGGACATCCGCACCGGCATGCTGCTCGGCTCGGTGGAGATGCTGCGCCACGGCGTCACGACCAGCGCCGAGATGTACTTCGAAGGCGAGCAGCTGGTCGACGCGGTGCTCACGACCGGCGCCCGCGTGCTGGTGGCGCCGCCGGTGATGGAGCTGCCGGGTCTCGACTGGCGCGCCCAGCTGGCCGGCATCGAACGCTGGATCGACACCGACGGCCTGCGCTTCGGCCACGGCGACCGCGTCGAGCTGGGCTACGGCCCGCACTCGGCGTACATGCTGTCGGCGGAAGCCCTGCGGGCGACGGCGGAGTCGGCCGCGTCGCGCGGTGCGCTGATCCAGATCCACGTCGCCGAGGCGGCTCTCGAGGACACCGCGGTCCGGGAATCGCACGGTTCGGTGCCCACGCTGCTCAAGGAACTGGGCATGCTCGACGGCCGGGTGCTGGCGGCGCACGCGATCCACCTGTCGGACGACGACATCGCGTTGTTCGCGGCGCACGGTGTCGGCATGGCGCACTGCCCGGGCTCGAACGCGAAGCTGGCTTCGGGCATCGCGCGGATCGCGGACCTGCGCGCGGCGGGCGTCGCGGTCGGCCTCGGCACCGACGGCCCGGCGTCCAACGACGACCTCGACCTGTGGGAAGAAGTGCAGCTCGCGGCCATGTTCGCCCGGCTGGCGACGGGTGACTCGACGGTGCTGACCGCGGCCGACGTCTTCCTGCTGGCCACCCGCGGCGGCGCTTCGGCGCTCGGCCGCGACGACATCGGGGCGCTGGAGCCGGGCCGCTGGGCCGACCTGGTGCACATCGACCTGGACGACCCGGCCTTCGCGTGCGGCCTCGACGTGCCGGACGTGCAGCTGCTGTCGAACCTCGTCTGGGCGGCCGGCTCCCGGCGCGTCCGCGACGTGTGGGTCGCGGGCGAGCAGGTCGTGGCCGGCGGCGAGTCGGTGAAGGTGGACCGGGCGAAGGTCCAGGCCGGGGTGGCCGAGACCGCCGCCCGCCTCCGCGCCTGACTCCCGAGAGCGGAACTTTCATAGGGAAAGTGCCGCGTCTGACTCCCGAAAGCGTCACTTTCATAGGGAAAGTGCCGCTTCGGGCGGATCAGCGGGGGCGGAGGGTGATGTCCGTCGGGTGGGCGTCCGGGGTGGCTGACACCGCGGTCACCACCGCGGTCGCGACCGAGTCCGCGCGCAGCAGGTGCGTGGTGTCGTAGTCGCGGCCTTCGCCCTTGAAGATCTCCTGCTGCATGTCGGTGTCCGTGCGGCCCGGGTACACCGACGTCACGCGGATGTCCTTCTCCTCTTCGCGCAGGGCGTCGGCGAAGGCGCGGACCGCGAACTTGCTCGCCGCGTAGGGGGACCAGCCCGGGCGGGCGTTCAGGCCGGCGCCGGAGTTGATCACCACGACGTGGCCGCGAGCCGCGCGCAGGGCCGGAAGCAGCAGGCGGGTCAGCTCGACCACGGCCAGGGTGTTGACCTCGAAGTTGTCCCGCCAGTCCGACGCGGACGCGTCCTCGATCCGGGCGATGCGCGCGACGCCCGCCGAGTGGACCAGGACGTCCAGCGCTTCGATGTCCGCGACCGCCGAGGCGAGCGACTCCGGGTTCGTCAGCTCGACCGGCCACGGCTTCGCGCCCGGGAGCTCCTTCGCCAGCGCGGACAGCGCTTCGGCGTCGCGGCCGCCGAGCAGCAGGCGGTGCGTCGGCACGAGCTGGTGCGCGACCGCCGCGCCGATCCCGCGGGAGGCGCCGGTCACGAGGGCCAGGGGAAGATCCGTCATGCCTCCACCGTAACTACGCGAAGCCGACGTCGACCGTGTGGTCGTCGCGCGCGCCGGGGCCGAGCGTCCTCGGGTCCGCGCAGCCGGACGCCGGGTCGGCGTCGGAGTCGCGGGCGTCGTCTCCGGCGTCCTTCACCGTCGGGCTGGTGGCCGTCCGCGGTGAAGCAGACCTGGTAGCTGCCGTCTTCCAGGCCGGTGAAGGCGTACGCGCCGTCCGGGCCGGTGACGACGCTGACGCCGTTGCCCAGCGCCGCCTTGACGCCGGCGAGGCCGGGCTCGCCCGGGTCCTGCAGGCCGTTGCCGTTGGTGTCGCTCCAGGCGAAGTCGCCGATCCGGTTCGTCGGCGGGGCGAGCCCGAGGTCCACCGTGAAGTCCTCGCGCGCGGGGCCGCCCAGGGTGCGCGGGGCCGCGCAGCCGTCCGGGCCCGCGTCGGAGTCGCGGTCGTCGGCCGCCGCGTCCTCGCGGGTCACCGTGAAGTCCGCCGGGACGGCGAAGCAGACCTGGTAGGTGCCGTCCTTCAGCTTCTCGAAGCCGTACTTCCCGCCGGCGTCCGTGGTCGCGGTGCCGACCGTCCCGCCCGCGCCGTCCTTCAGCGTCACCTTGACGCCCGCGACGCCGGGCTCGTCCGGGTCCTGGATCCCGTCGCGGTTGCGGTCGTTCCAGACGAAGTCGCCGATCTTCGCGATCGCGGGCGGCGGCAGCACGGTGATCGTCGCCGACGCCGTCTTGTCGCCGAGCGTGCCACCGGCGAACTTCACGCCGGTGACCTTCGCCGTGTTGACGTGCCCGTTGTCGGCCACCGTGAGGTCCGGGTGGTCGCAGGTCAGCTGCTTGTTCGCGCCGCCGGCCAGCGAGAACGGCGCGAACGGCGCCGGGCACCACGGGTCCTGCACGGAGATCCCGGTCAGTTCCTCGGTGCCGTCGTTCGTCACGGTGATCCGGTAGTGCGCGGTGTCGCCGGCGGTGACCGTCGCGAACGAGCCCCACGCGCCGGTCGCCGGGTTCTGCACCTCCTTCTTCACCGAGTACGCGGCGAGCTCGAGGTCGACGCAGTCCCAGCGCAGCCGTTCGAGGCTGGTGGTGGTGAAGAACTTCACCGCGGTGGCCTTCGCCGGAGCCGTCACCGCCGGGAAGTCCTGGCGGGCCAGGTGACCGTCGCTCGCGTTGTGGTCGACGGCGAGCTTGCTCTCCTGCACCTGCGCGCCGGTCGCGTCGAAGAACCGCAGGCCGGTGGCCGCGCCGTTGCCCGGCGCGTGCGAAGCGGTCCAGACGCTCAACGCGTAGACGCCGCCGGGGACGAACTTCTCGGTCTGGACAGCGGTGCTGGTCTTGCCGTCCGGCGTCTGGACGAGCGCCGACCGCTGCCCGTCGACGACGTACGCCTGGTCGGTCAGCAGCTTCGGCGCCTTCGCGGCCGGCGTCCCCGGCGGGACCGGCGCGGCGGGGGTGAAGACGTACCCGTCGGGAGCGCCGTTGCGCGCCGTCTCCTCGACGCTCGGGTTGGCCGCCACCCCGCCGCACGACGGCGGCGCCGCCACGGCGGCCGCGGGTACGACCACGCCCGAGAGCGCCACCACCGCCACTGCCACCACGCGCGCCGAACGGACCATGCCTCGACTATGGCGCGTGGCACCGGCCCGCACCGGCCGAGAACCGTCCACTTAAGAGTGAACCTCGACCGGTGCAGGCCAGGTGCGTCAGCGCTCGCCGATGCGGCCCGGCAGCCCGAAACGGCCCTTCTTCCACACCGAGACCAGCGACGGCCGCGGCTGCGCGGTGCCGCCGTCCGGCCAGTGCGACGTCGGGTTCGCCGAGCTGGCCGCGTTCTCGCCCGGGTGCTGCACCGCGACGAGCACCACGTGGTCGGTGACGTTCGGGCCGCACGTCTCGGCGCCGACCGGCACCGAGAGGAACTGCTTGACGTGCCCGCGTTCCGGCCCGGTCAGCGGCACCGAGAACAGGCCGTCGTTCGAGCCGAGCGCGTTGCCGTCGGTGGCGATCCAGAGGTTGCCGTGCCGGTCGAACGTGACGTTGTCGGGGCAGGAGATCGGGCTGACCTTGGTCTTGTCGAAGCCGCCGTAGTAGGTGTCGGCCGCCGCCGGGTCACCGCAGACGAGCAGCAGCCGCCAGGAGAACTTCGTCGACGCCGCGTCGCCGCGGGCCTCCTCCCACTCCAGGATCTGCCCGTTCTTGTTGGCCACGCGCGGGTTCACCTCGTCGACGCCTGCCTTGCCCGCCGCGCCGCGGTCGCTGTTGTTGGTCAGCGCCGCGTAGACCCGGCCGTTGACCGGGTTCGGCTCGATGTCCTCCGGGCGGTCCATCTTCGTGGCGGCGACCTTGTCGGCCGCCTGCCGGGTGAAGACGTAGACCTCCTCGGCGGTCATCCCGTCCACAAAGGACTTGTCGCCGCTCACCAGCGGGATCCATTCGCCGGCGCCGTCGAACTCGCCGTCGGCGGGGAGCTTGCCGGTGCCGTCGATCTCGGCAACCGGGCTGTCGCCGGTGAAGCGGGCGACGTACAGGGTGCCCTCGTCGAGCAGCGCCGAGTTGTGCCGGCGCGCGTGCGCGCTCTTGCCCGGCTTGTACTTGCCCTTGGAGACGAACTTGTAGATGTACTCGAACCGCTCGTCGTCGCCGGTGTAGGCGGCGACCCGGCCGTCGGCGGTGAGCTTGATGTTCGCGCCCTCGTGCTTGAGCCGGCCGAGCGCGGTGTGCTTGATCGGTGTCGAGTTCGGGTCGTTGGGGTCGATTTCGACGATCCAGCCGAACCGGTTCGGCTCGTTCGGCTCCTGGGCGACGTCCCAGCGCTTGTCGAACCGCTCCCACTTGCGGGTGCTCGCGCCGGTGCCGATGGTGTACCGCTTCAGCCGCGCGGCCTCGACCGGGTCGGTGACCTTGTCGGCGTTGGCGAAGTACTGGTGGATGTTCTCCTCGCCGGAGAGCACCGTGCCCCACGGCGTCACGCCGCCGGAGCAGTTGTTCTGCGTGCCGCGGACCCGGCGCCCGGTCGGGTCGGCCGACGTCTTCAGGTACTTCGAACCGGCGGCCGGGCCGCGGACCTCGAAGACCGTGTCGAGCGTGATGCGGCGGCCGTACCGGCTGGGGACGACCTCGAGGCCGCCGTGGACCGGGTCGCGGCGGGTCAGCAGCACCGAAAGGCCGTGCGCCGCCCAGGCGATCTTCACCTGCTCCTCGGTCGGGTTCGCCGGGTCGTACTGGTCGGCCGGGAACAGGTGCACCTCGGTCGTGTACTCGTGGTTCACGACGAGGAAGTTGGTCAGGCCCAGCGGGTCCTGCGGAATCAGGCCGACGAAGTCGTTGTTGTAGCCGAACTGCTTGGCCTGCGCGGCGGCCGTCTGCTTCGTGAAGTCGAACTTCGGGGCCCCCGGCACGACCGGGTCACCCCAGCGGATCACGACGCGCTGGTCGTAGCCGTCCGGGACGCTGACCTGGTCGAGCTTGTTCGGCGGGACGGCGTCGAAGTCGGTGCCGGGCACCGGCCGCGGCTTGGCGGCCGGTGCGGCGACCGGCGCGGCGGCCGCGGTCCCCGACAGCGCCGCGAGCCCGCCCGCGGCGGCGGCCATCACGGCGCCGGCCTTGAAGGCCCCCCGGCGGGAGATGTCCTTCACGACGTCGCCGAAGTACTCGTTCCCGGACTCGTTCGGCTCGGGGTGGGCACAGGCGTTGCCGCAGCGGTATTCGCAGGTGATCGGGGAGCGGCCGCCGGGGTGGGCGGGGAACAGCGGGAGCAGGTCGGGCACGACGCCTCCATGGTGGGGAGTTCGGGAACGATCCGAACCTAAGCTCCCAAAACCAGCCATTCCAGACATTCAGATGAACGGCGGGTGTACTGCTGCTCCGAACGGTCCCGTCAGAACTCTTCGCCGACGAGCGCGGCCTCCTGCGGCACCGCGTGCGGGTCGGCCTTCTTCTCCCGCAGCGAGAGCAGGCCACCGGCGACCACGCACAGGATGGCCGAGACCACGAACGGCGCCTGCGGCGAGCCGAACCACTCGGCCACGTGCCCGACGAGCGTCGCGGCGACGGCGCCTCCGAGCCAGCGGCAGAAGTTGTACCCCGCGCTGGCGACCGGGCGCGGGGCGTCGCTGATCGACATCGCGGTGCCGGTGAACAACGTGTTCAGCAGGCCGGAGACCAGCCCGGAGACGATGATCCCGGCGACCAGCACCGGCTTGCTCGGCACGGCCAGCACCAGCATCAGCACGGCGTACCCGAAGACGGCGGCCGCGGCGGCGTGCCGCTCACCGAGCTTGGCGGCCAGCCGCGGCGCCAAGGCGACCCCGGCGACGGCCACGCACAGGCCCCAGCCGCAGAAGATCAGCCCGACGGCGATGGCGCTCCAGCCGAGGACGAACGGCGACCAGGCCAGCACCGCGAAGAAGGCGGCGGTGTACAGCGCCGACGCGACGGAGGTGCGCAGCAGGCCGGTGTGCTTCAGCGCGCGAAGCGGGTCGAGCAGCTTGATCGGGTCGCGCTTCTCGTGCTTGTCGCTCTTGAGGAACACCGCGCACAGCACCAGCGCGCCGGCCATCAGGACGGCGGTGCCGAGGAACGGGCCGCGCCACGAGATGCTGCCGAGCAGCGCGCCCAGCAGCGGGCCGACCGACAGGCCGACCCCGAGTGCGGCTTCGTAGAGCAGGATCGCACCGGACTGGCCGCCGGTCGCGGCCCCGACGATCACCGAAAGCGCCGTCGCGATGAAGAACGCGTTGCCGAGGCCCCAGACCGCGCGCAGCCCGACGAGCTGCTCGATCGACCCGGCGGCCGAACACAGCGCGGTGGCCGCGACGATCAGCGTCAGCCCGACCAGCACCGTGCGCTTCGGCCCGAACCTGGCGCTCGCCGCGCCGGTGACCAGCATCGCGATGACCTGGACGCCGAGGTAGGACGAGAAGAGCAGGGTGACCTGGGACGGCGTCGCGTCCAGGCCCTTCGCGATGGAGAGCAGGATCGGGTCGACCAGACCGATCCCCATGAAGGCGATGACCGCGGCGAACGCGGTGATCCACACCTGCTTGGGCTGGCCCTTGACGGCGTCCAGCAGGCTCGAGTGGTGTTCAGCGCTCATCGCTGATCAGTTCCTCCTTCTTGGTGTCCACGAGCAACTTGGCGAGGGCCGGGAGGGCGGCTTCGATCGCGGCGCGGTCGGTGTCGTCCATGGCGATCAGCCGC
This sequence comes from Amycolatopsis solani, assembly GCF_033441515.1. Classification (NCBI taxonomy): domain Bacteria; kingdom Bacillati; phylum Actinomycetota; class Actinomycetes; order Pseudonocardiales; family Pseudonocardiaceae; genus Amycolatopsis; species Amycolatopsis solani. Next base: position 1,292,513 of record NZ_JAWQJT010000001.1, on the reverse strand, counting down.
TCGCGAAGGAACTCCTCGCGCGCGGCCACCGTCTCGGCGTAGAAGCGGCGACCCTCGCTGGTGACGTCCACGAGCACCGCACGGCCGTCGGCGGGGTCCGGGCGGCGGACCGCCAGGCCGAGCCGTTCGAGGCGGCCGACGACGTCGGTCATCGACGGCAGCTTGACCTGCTCGAACTCGGCCAGCGCACTCATCCGGCGCGGACCGCCGTTGACCAGCTCGCTCAGCACGGACCCCTGGGTGAGGGTCAGCGACAGCTGCGGGGTCTGGCGGCGCACCTGGTGGTACAGGCGGAAGACCAGCGGCCGCAGCCGGTGGGCGAGATCGGCGATCGGGGAAGTCACTTAGCCAGGCTAACAAAAATTAGTAAGGGTAGCTAAGTAACTCCTCTCACAAGCTACGCTCGCGGGCATGGACGCGGTGATCTTCGACCTCGACGGCGTACTGGTGGACTCCGAGCGCATCTGGGACGAGGTGCGCCGCGCGGTCGTCGCCGAGCACGGCGGCACTTGGCGCGAGGAGGCGACGCGCGCGCAGCAGGGGATGAGCACCCCGGAATGGGCCCGCTACCTGGTGGAGGAACTCGGCGCGCGGACGACCCCGGCCGAGATCGCGACGCTCGTCGTCAAGCGGATGGCCGCCCGGTACGCCGCGGAACCACCGCTGATCCCGGGCGCGGTGGACGTCGTGCGGCAGGTGTCGGCGCGGTGGCCGGTGGCGATCGCGAGCTCGTCGCCGGTGATCCTGATCAAGGGCTTCCTCGACGTGACGGGGCTGCCGGTCGGAGCGGCGGTGTCGTCGGAGCAGGTCGGGGCCGGCAAACCGGCACCGGACGTCTACCTGCGGGCGGCCGAGCTGCTGGGCGTCGCGCCGGAGGACTGCGCGGCCGTCGAGGACACGACGAACGGGCTGCGCTCCGCGCTGGCGGCGAAGATGGCGGTGTACGCGGTGCCGAACCCGCACTTCCCGCCGGACCCCGAGGTCCTCGCCCAGGCGACGGCGGTGGTGCCGGAGATCACCGGCTTGCCGGCTGCGCTTCTGGGGTCCAGTTGATCTCGAAGCGGACCGGCGGTGAACCGGGCTCGACGTCGGCGAGGAACAGCCGTCCCGCGCCCAGCACGTCGAGCGCTCTGGCCTGGGTCAGATCACCCGCCGAGTCGTAGAAGCGCAGCTCGCGCACCACCCGGTCGACGAGGAAAACCGCTTTGCCCTCGGGCAGCGGGCCCCCGTTTTTGCCGATGTACCCGGCCTTCACCGGGTATCCCGACGTGGGAACGCAGGACGGCGACTCGATGCCGAAGTTCGACTTCGGCCCGCCGTGGGTCGCGTTCTTGGGCAACGCCTCGACGCAGAGCAGCCGCAGGCCCCCAAAACCAGCGGCGTCGGTGGCATACGAAGTCCAGGCGTCCGTCTGCCCCGCGAAGTCGGTGAGCGCCTTCGGCTCACCCGAGAACACCAAGCCCGACGGTGAGATCAAGGGCGCGGCGAGCACCAGGTCCTGCCCCGGCCTCGCCGCCGGGGCCGGGGGTGGCTGGACCGTGTTGACCTGGGTGGCGATCGACACGCTGGTCAGCACCACCAGCACCGCGGCGAGCGGGGCGATCCACACCGCGGCCCGGCGGCGGCGGGGACGGTGCTGCCGGCGCAGCTGTTCGGCCCACGCCGCGTCGAGGTTGGGCGTGACCTTGCTCGTCTCGGTCCGCAGTGCGTCGGCCAGCTTGCGTTCGAGGTCGGTCATCGCTCACCTCCCAGGTCGTCCCCCAAGTGCTTGCGCAGGTTCTCCATCGCGTGGTGGGTGGTCGCCTTGACGGTGCCGGGTGAGATGCCGAGCGTCTCCGCGATGGCCGCCGTGCTCAGGTCCAGCCAATACCTCAGCACGAGGACCTCGCGCTGTCTCCTCGACAGCTTCTCGACCACCGCGCGGAGCTGCTGGTGCTCCCAGTTGGCCACCGCCCTGACCTCGGCCGACAGCTCGTCCGGCGGCCGCTCCTGCGGGGTGCGCCGGACCACCCGCAGGTGCCGCGTCCGCGACCGCGACATGTTCACCACGGTCGTGCGGAGGTAGCCGGCCACCCGGGTGTGGTCGGTGAGGGTGTCCCAGCGCTGGTGGAGCTTGACGAAGGCCTCCTGGGCGACGTTTTCCGCGTCGTCCGCGCCGAGCAGGTGCGCCAGCCGGGTCATCTGGCCGAAGTACTCCCGGAAGAGGTCGTGGAAGGTCGGCGCGCCCAGATCCCCCGGCGCGCTTTCGCCCACGCTCGCACTCACACCCCGCCAACGCGCACCCCGCCCCACCGGTTTAGTGCACCACGCGAAGAAGGCCGCCACCAGCGGTGACGGCCTTCTCGACTGGGAGGCTCAGGCCTCGCCGCGGATGAACTTCTCGACGGCGTCGCGCGCGGTCGAGTCGTCGTACTGCTCCGGCGGCGACTTCATGAAGTAGGACGACGCGGACAGGATCGGGCCGCCGATGCCGCGGTCGAGGGCGATCTTCGCCGCCCGCACCGCGTCGATGATGATGCCCGCCGAGTTGGGCGAGTCCCAGACCTCGAGCTTGTACTCCAGGTTCAGCGGCACGTCGCCGAACGCGCGGCCCTCGAGCCGGACGTAGGCCCACTTGCGGTCGTCGAGCCACTGCACGTAGTCCGACGGCCCGATGTGGACGTTGCCCTTGCCGAGGTCGCGGTCGACCTGCGAGGTGACGGACTGGGTCTTCGAGATCTTCTTCGACTCGAGCCGCTCGAGCTCCTTCATGTTCAGGAAGTCCATGTTCCCGCCCACGTTGAGCTGCATCGTCCGGTCGAGCTGGACGCCGCGGTCCTCGAACAGCTTCGCCAGCACGCGGTGCGTGATGGTGGCGCCGACCTGGGACTTGATGTCGTCGCCGACGATCGGGACGCCGGCGTCGGTGAACTTCTGGGCCCACTCGGGGTCGGAGGCGATGAACACCGGCAGCGCGTTGACGAACGCGACCTTGGCGTCGATCGCGGCCTGGGCGTAGAACTTGTCCGCCACCTCGGAGCCCACCGGCAGGTACGACACGAGCACGTCGGCCTTGGCCTCGCGCAGCGCGGCGACGACGTCGACCGGGGTCTCGTCGGACTCCTCGATCGTCTCGCGGTAGAAGCGGCCGAGCCCGTCGTGGGTGTGGCCGCGCTGGACGGTGACGCCGAGCGGCGGCACGTCGGCGATCTTGATGGTGTTGTTCTCCGAGGCGAAGATCGCCTCGGACAGGTCGCGGCTGACCTTCTTGGCGTCCACGTCGAACGCGGCGACGAACTCGATGTCGCGGACGTGGTACCCGCCGAAGTCGACGTGCATCAGACCGGGGACGCGGGTGGCCGGGTCCGCGTCGCGGTAGTACTGGACACCCTGGACCAGCGACGCCGCGCAGTTGCCGACGCCCACGATGGCCACCCGTACGCGGCGGTTCTCGCCCATGGGGGTTTCTCCTTCAATCCGTGTCTGTTCAGTAGGTCTGGTGCCGCGACGCTGCGGCCCGCGCCGGGCGGCTCAGGTCTCCGGACCCTGCCGCTCGGCTTGTTCGTGCGCGATCAGCTCGTTGAGCCAGCGCACCTCCCGCTCGCTGGTCTCCAGCCCGAGCCGGTGCAGCTCGCGGGTGTAGCGATCGATCTTCTCCTCGGCCCTCGACAGCGCCGCCCGCAAACCCTCGCGGCGCTCCTCGACCCGGCGGCGGCGGCCCTCGAGGATCCGCATCCGCACGTCGGCCGGGGTACGCGAGAAGAAGGCCAGGTGAACACCGAAGCCTTCGTCGTCCCAGGTCTGCGGCCCGGCGTCGCCGAGCAGCTCACCGAAGCGCTCCTTGCCCTCCGCGGTGAGCTTGTAGACCCGCCGTCCACGCCGCGACCACGCTCGGTCGTCGGCCTCGTCCAGCTCCTCGACCAGGTACCCGGCCCGCAACAGCTTCCGCAGGGTCGGGTACAGCGAGCCGTACGAGAACGTCCGGAGCGTGCCGAGCGTCTCGTGCAGCCGCTTGCGCAGCACGTACCCGTGCATGGGCGCTTCATGCAGAAGACCCAGGATCGCGAACTCCAGCACACCGCACCCCCTTCCGGGAACAAACCGAGACGACGGGCGTTGCTCCGAACGGGTCGCCTCGATCCAACCTACTCAGCCACTATATCGCGCCGATACATCGAAGTGGCGAAGCTAACCTCGACCGTGTACCCAGTGCGCGTGAAATTCACCGGAGAGTTATCGAACGTCCGGCGTGTCCGCCCCGGTCGGGGAGGGGGTCGCGCTAGGGGGCGTGGACGACACAGGAAGAGCCCGTACTCTGTCCTGGTGATTAACCAGCGGCAGGTCGTGGACTACGCGCTGCAGCGCCGTGCGCTGCTGGCCGAAGTCCGCTCCGGGCGCGTCGGCAGCCACGAGGCCTGCGACGCGACCCCGTACCTGCTGCGGGCGGCGAAGTTCCACGGCCGGGCCGGTGACCTGCCCTGCCCGATCTGCCGCCAGGAACCGCTGACCCTGGTGTCCTGGGTCTACGGTGACGAACTCAAGCACGTCGCGGGTTCGGCGAGGACACCCGAAGAGCTGGCCAGGATGGCCGGGATGTTCGCCGAGTTCACCGTGTACGACGTCGAAGTGTGCCGCGCGTGCCACTGGAACCACCTGGTCCGGTCGTACGTCCTCGGCACAGGGGAACCGGCCGGTCCGCGAAGGACCGCAGGCCGATGAGCTGGATCACAACCGCTGAAGAGCGCAGAACGGCGCACCACCCCGCGCCGGTCTGGGAGGCCCATTCGTGAACGACGACCGCAACCGCTCCTGGCCCGGCCAGGAGCCAGATGCACCTCGCCGTGCCCAGTCAGGCCCGTGGCCGGGGGAAGACCCCGGACCGGCGTGGCCCGGCGAAGAAGCCCCCCGGCGACCCCAGCGCAACACCCCGCCGCGCGGCAACCCGCGTGGTGGCGGTGGCGCGCCCGAGTGGCCGTCCGGCGACGAAGGCGGTCCCCAGTGGCCCGGCGAAGAGCCGCCCCGGCGCCCGCAGCGCCCCCGCGGGCAGCAGGGCATGCCGCCGCGGCGGGCGGTCCCGCCGCCCGGCCAGCGTCCCCAGCAGCAGGGCCCGCCCGCTTCGCCGCCGGAAGGCTTCCGCCAGCCACGCGGCGGACGGCCGGTGCCGCCCCCGGGCCGTGAACCGGACCTCATCACCCACCACGCGCACAACGGCACCGACGACTTCGGGCGCGACCCGTACGACGACGGCTACGAAGACGCCGCCTTCAACGAGTTCGCCGACGACGTCGAGCCCCAGGACGAGCTCGACGAGAACGGCAAGAAGGTCCTGACGCCGGCGCAGAAGAAGAAGCGCCGCTGGAAGATCGTCCGCCGCGTGGCCTACGCCTGCGTCGGGCTGTTCTTCGTGGTCCCCGCGATCGCGTTCGTCATCACCTACTTCCTGGTCGACGTGCCGACGCCGGAGAGCATCAAGTCGCTGCAGAACCAGCCGATCACCTACTACGACGCCGGTGGCCAGGTGATGGGCCGCGAGCTCCCGCCGGGCGGCGACCGCCAGCTGCTGAAGCCGGGCGAGGTCCCCGACGTCGTCAAGCACGCCGTGTACTCGGCGGAGGACGCGACGTTCGAGACCAACTCGGGCTTCGACGTGACCGGCATCCTGCGCGCGGTCTGGAACCAGGTTTCCGGTGGCCAGGGCGGTGGTTCGACCATCTCCCAGCAGTACATCAAGCAGGCCACGCAGAACGACGCCCCGACGCTTACCCGCAAGTGGACCGAGCTGGCGAAGTCGTTCAAGATGAACAACCAGCAGTCCAAGGAAGAGATCATCACTTCCTACCTGAACATCGTCTACTTCGGCCGCGGCGCGAACGGCATCCAGGCGGCTTCGAAGGCGTACTTCAACAAGGACGCCAAGGACCTCAACGCGTCCGAGGCCTCGCTGCTGGCCGGCCTGATCCAGGGCCCCGGCAAGTCGGAAAACCAGGCGTACGCCCAGAAGCGGTGGACGTACGTGATGGACCAGATGGTCGCGAACAAGTGGCTGCGCGCGGACGAGCGCGCCACCGCTCAGTACCCGACGCCGATCGCGAAGAACGCCAACAAGGAGGAAAACTCCGGGAAGATGACCTACCAGCTCCAGCAGCGGATCAAGGACGAGCTGGCGGCGAAGGGGTACGACGAGAGCAAGCTGTTCTCGACCGGAGCGAAGATCTACACCACGATCGACCCGGCGGCGCAGGCCGCGGCGGAACAGGCCGCCCAGGAGGGCATGAAGGGCCAGACCGACGAAAACCTGCTCAACGCGCTGGTCGCGGTCAACCCGAAGAACGGCGGCGTGCTCGCCTACTACGGCGGGCCGGAGCTGGTGAAGGACGCGAACGGCAAGGACCAGATCGGCCAGGACCGGGCGAACCAGGCGAGGAACCCGGGTTCGTCGGTGAAGGCGTTCGACCTCACCGCGTTCCTCAAGATGGGCAAGGGCCTCGGCGAGACGTTCGACGGCTCCAACAACCGGGTGCTCGGCGGCCGCACGGTCCGGAACGCGGGTGACAGCGCGAGCTGCGGCAAGGACTGCACCGTCGCCAAGGCGATGGAGATCTCGGCGAACACCGTGTTCTACGACATGGTCCTGAACGTGACGAAGCCGTCGCGGGTCGCGGAAGCGGCCAAGGACGCCGGGGTCAAGGTGGCGCCGGACGGCAAGAGCGTCCTGTACACCGACGACAACAACATCTCGCTCGGCGGTGGTGCCACGGCCGTGACGCCGGAGGACATGGCGGCCGCGTACGCCTCGTTCGCCAGCGGCGGCACCTACCACGAGCAGCACTTCGTCGCGAAGCTGACGAACAAGCAGGACGAAGTCGAGTTCGACGAGAACAACATCAAGACGAACCCGGCGTTCTCCGACGACGCCGCGAAGAGCCAGCAGATCGCCGGCAACGTCACCGAGGCGCTGATCCCGGTCATCGACCACTCGAAGCTGAAGTGCCCGACCGGCCACGAGTGCGCCGGCAAGACGGGTACGCAGCAGTACACCCCCAAGGACGACGACCCCGCGGCGTACAAGGACCGCAACGCGCAGACCTGGATGGTCGGCTACACGCCGTCGGTGTCGGCCGCGGTCTGGGTCGGCGGCGACGGCAACAAGCCGCTGCACGACCCGAAGAACAAGCCGATCTTCGGTGCGACCATCGCCGGTCCGACGTGGCAGAACTTCATGAACCTCTACCTCAAGGGCAAGCCGGCGGAGAAGTTCGACAAGGTCGCGCCGATCGGCAAGGACGTCAACGACGTGACGACGACGCCCACGAAGCCGCCGGAGACGCCGACCACGACGACCCCGCCGAGCACCACGGAGACCCCGCCGAGCACCGAGTCTTCGGAGACCGACACGGAGACGACGACGCCGAGGACCCGCCCGACGCGGCCGGGACCGGGCGAGACCCCGACGTTCCCGCTGGGCAACAACCAGGGTGGTGGTGGCGGCGGAGTCGCCGCGCCACCGGGCGCAGGCCCGGGCTAGACCGCAGGGCCCTCCGCGATCGCGGAGGGCCCTGAGTCGTTTTCGGGGTGCTCAACCGGCAACCCGGCGGGATTTCGCGCGTCCTTTTCCAGAGAGGGGGTGGCGATCGTCGCTGCCCGCGAACTTGGAGGACTGCCCCGTGCCCGACGAACGATCCCGCTCCTGGCCGCCGGGCCAGGGTCCTGATCCGCGCCGTCGTGGGCCGTCCGGACCGCAGGGCCCCCACGGACAGCCGCCGCGGCGTCCCCAGCAGCCGTGGCAGCAGCAACCGCCGCAGCAGCCGAGGGGTTACCGGCCCGAGCCGCCGCCGATGAGCGGCGGGCCCGAGCTGATGACGCACCACGCGTACGAAGAGCCGGCCGACGACGGCCGGCCCGACGACGACGGCAAGCCGGTCCTCACCCCGGAGCAGAAGAAGAAGCGCCGCTGGAAGATCATCCGGCGGGTCGCCTACGGGTTCTTCGGGCTGTTCTTCGTGGTCCCCGCGATCGCGTTCGTCATCACGTACTTCCTGGTCGACGTGCCCTCGCCGACCGAGGTCGCGCAGAACCAGAGCCAGGCGGTGACCTACCTCTTCGCCGACGGCTCGCCGATGGGCAAGGACGTGCCGCGCGGCGGCAACCGGGTGCTCCTGACGCCCGACCAGATCCCCGACGTCATGAAGCACGCGGCGATCGCGACCGAGGACGACTCGTTCGAGACCAACTCCGGCTTCGACGTCGGCGGCCTGCTGCGCGCGGTCTACAACCAGGCCACCGGCGGTACCGGCGGCGGTTCGACGATTTCGCAGCAGTACATCAAGAAGGCCACCGACAACGACGCGCCCACGCTGACGCGCAAGTGGACCGAGCTGGCCAAGTCCTTCAAGATGAACCAGACGTACGAGAAGAAGGACATCATCACCGCGTACCTGAACATCATCTACTTCGGGCGCGGGGCGTACGGGGTGGGCGCGGCGTCGCAGGCCTTCTTCCACAAGGAAGCGAAGGACCTCAGCTTCTCGGAAGCCGCGTTGCTCGCGGGCCTGATCCAGCAGCCGGGCCGGTCGGAGAACCCCAAGGTCGCGAACGACCGCTGGAACACCGCGCTCGACCGGATGGTGAAGAACAACTACATCAGCGCGGCCGACCGCGCGGCGGCGCAGTTCCCGACGCCGATCCCGCTGGAGGACAGCAAGCAGCAGGCCGGCGCGCCGCCCGCGTTCGTCGTGCAGCAGGTGAAGAACGAACTGGCCGCGCACGACATCCCGGAAGACCGCTACTACTCCGGCGGTTTCGTGGTCCAGACGACGATCGACCCGAAGGCGCAGCAGGCCGCCGAGCAGGCCGCGACCGACGCGATGAAGAACCAGGTCGACGACAACCTGCTCAACGCGCTCGTCGCCGTCGACCCGAAGACCGGCGGCGTGCTCGCCTACTACGGCGGTAAGCCGATCGTGCAGGTCAACGGGCAGGACCAGGCCGGGCGCGACTGGGCGGACACCCCGCAGAACCCCGGTTCGTCGATGAAGCCGTTCGACCTCACCGCGCTGCTCAAGATGGGCAAGGGCCTCGACACCACCTACGACGGCTCCAACAACCGCGTCTTCGACGGCCGCGTCGTGCGCAACGCCGGCCCGGGCAGCAGTTGCTCGCAGCAGTGCACCGTCGCCGAAGCGATGGAACGCTCGGCGAACACCGTGTTCTACGACATGGTCCTGCACGACACCAAGCAGGGCCCGGTCAAGGAAGCCGCGAAGGAAGCCGGCGTCAAGGTCAAGGAGGACGGCGGCCAGTCGATCATCTCCACCAAGGACAACAACATCTCCCTCGGCGGTGGCGAAACGCAGATCACGCCGCTGGACATGGCTTCGGCGTACGCGACTTTCGCGGCCAACGGCCAGCAGCGCGACCGGCACTTCGTGCAGAAGGTGACCAACGCGCAGAGCGAAGTCGCCTGGGAAGCCCAGACCGAGGCCAAGGCCGTGTTCGACAGCGACTCGGACAAGAGCCGGCAGATCGCCGGCAACGTCACCGAAGCGCTGAAGCCGGTCATCGGCTTCTCGAAGCTGAAGTGCCCCAACGGCCACGAGTGCGCCGGCAAGACCGGGACGCAGCAGCACACGAAGGTCGCGGGCGAGCCGGCGTGGGCGGCGAACGCGAACTCGCAGACGTGGATGGTCGGGTACACCCCGTCGGTCTCGGTGGCGGCATGGGTCGGCGGCGACGGCAACAAGCCGCTGCACGGCAAGAACAACTCGCCGATCTACGGCTCCACGATCGCCGGCCCGATGTGGCAGAAGTTCCTGTCGCTGTACCTGACGGGCAAGCCGGGCGAGCGCTTCGACAAGGTCGAGCGCATCGGCGGCGAGGTCGCGCCCCCGCCGTCGTCCGACGTGCCGACGACGACCGACGCGACCCCGACGGACGAGAACCCCGATGGCGACCAGGGCGATCCGGGCGACCAGGGCCACGGCCCGGGGCACGACGGCGGTCAGCCGCCGTCGAAGGAGAGCACGCCGAAGCACCCGAAGCCGTCGACGACCCCGAAGGAAACTCCGACCGGCACGCCGGACCCGGAGGAGTAGCCGGCTGAACCACGGTGGGCGGCGGTACGTGTGCCTCCCGAGAGGACTGCGTCCGCAGCCCACCGTGGAGGACGGCCCGTGAACCACGACCGGCAGCCCGAACCCCGACGTCGTCGCGCCCGGCGGCCCGCGCCGCGTGCCGGGCTGCTGGGCAGCGAGCCCGAGCTGATCACCCACCACGCGCACAACGGGACCGAGCCGGACGACCCGCCGACCGTGCCGATCATCCGGCAGCGCGCCGGTGAGCCCCGCCGCCGGCCGCGGCCGCTCACCGCCCAGGACCTGCGGCGACGGCGCTGGCGGCGGATCCGGCGGATCGGGTACGTGGCCGCGGGGCTGTTCTTCGTCGTCCCCGGGGTCGCCTTCGCGATCACCTACCTGGCCGTCGACGTCCCTTCACCGGAGACGATCGCGCAGGCGCAGGGCCAGGCCGTCACCTACCTGTTCAGCGACGGCACCGAGATGGGCAAGGACGTGCCCACCGGCGGCAACCGGCAGATCCTGACGGCGAACCAGATCCCGGACGTCGTCAAGAAAGCCGTGATCGCCACCGAGGACGCGTCGTTCGAAACGAACTCCGGCTTCGACGTCGGCGGCATCCTGCGCGCGGCCTACAACCAGGTCACCGGCGGCTCGGGCGGCGGGTCGACGATTTCGCAGCAGTACATCAAGAACGCGTCCGGAGACGACGACCCGACGCTGACCCGCAAGTGGGTCGAGCTCGCGAAGTCGTTCAAGATGAACCAGACCTACGAGAAGGCGGACATCATCACCGCCTACCTCAACATCATCTACTTCGGCCGCGGCTCGTACGGGATCCAGGCCGCCGCGCAGGCGTACTTCGGCAAGGACGCCGGCCAGCTCGACTACTCGCAAGCCGCGCTGCTCGCCGGGCTGATCCAGCAGCCGGGCCGCTCGGAGAACACGGCCGTCGCGACGAACCGGTGGACCACGGCGCTGGACCGGATGCTGAAGAACGGCTACCTGACGCCGGCCCAGCGTGCCGCGGCGAAGTTCCCGACGCCGATCCCGCTGCGCGAGAGCAGGCAGGCCGGCGCGCTGAACCCGTTCCTCAAGAAGCAGGTCAAGGCCGAGCTGGCCGCGCAGGGGATCGACGAGAAGCAGTACTACTCGGGCGGGTTCCAGGTCTTCACCACCATCGACCCGCAGGCGCAGCAGTCGGCCGAGAAGGCCGTGGCCGAAGGGATGGCGGAGCAGACCGACGACCGGATCCTGAACGCGCTGGTGGCCGTCGACCCGAAGACCGGCGGCGTGCTCGCCTACTACGGCGGCGACGCGATCGTGAAGGGCCCGAACGGCGAGGACCTGGCCGGGCGCGACTGGGCCGACGAAGCGCACAACCCCGGGTCGTCGATGAAGCCGTTCGACCTGGCGGCGTTCCTCAAGCTCGGCCGCGGCCTCGACGCCCGGTTCGACGGCACGTCCCCGCGCACGTTCCCCGGCGTCGACCTGCCGATCCGCAACGCCGGCGACAGCAGCAGCTGCTCGCAGGAGTGCACCGTCTCCGAGGCGATGCAGCGGTCCACGAACACGGTGTTCTACGACATGGTCCTCAACGTGACGAAGCCGGCCGGCGTGGCGGAAGCCGCGCGGGAGGCGGGCATCCGGACGAAGGACAACGGCGGCCGCAGCGAGCTGTTCACCGGCGACAACAACATTTCCATCGGCGGCGGCGGCACGCAGGTCACGCCGGCCGACATGGCTTCGGCGTACGCGACCTTCGCCGCGGGCGGGGTCCAGCGCGACCGGCACTTCGTGCAGAAGGTGACCAACGCGAACGGCGAAACCGCGTACGAGGCGAAGCTCCGCTCGATCGACGCGTTCGCCGACAACGACACGCAGAAGAGCGCGCAGATCGCCGGGAACGTGACGGCCGCGCTCGCACCGGTGATCCAGTTCTCCCGGCTGACCTGCCCGACCGGCCACGAGTGCGCGGGCAAGACGGGGACGCAGCAGCACACGCCGCAGAACGACGAACCCGCGTCGGCGGCGAACGCGAACTCCCAGACCTGGATGGTGGGCTACACGCCTTCGGTGTCGGCCGCGGTCTGGGTGGGCGGCGACGGTGACAAGGCGTTGCGCGGCCCGGGTGGCGCCCCGCTGTTCGGCTCGACGCTCGCCGGCCCGATCTGGGACCGGTTCATGCAGCTCTACCTGGCGGGACGGCCGGGGGAGCGCTTCGACCGCGTCGCCGCGATCAGCTCGCCGCAGGACCGGGTGCAGGTCCAGCCGCCGCCACAGCAACAGCAGCAGCGGGACCAGCGGAATCCGGTCCAGTTCGGCGACGGCAACCGCCAGCAGAACGACCAGCTCGACCGGATCCGGGAGTTCCAGCAGCGGCTGCAGGAGCTGCAGGACCAGCAGCGCAGCCGAAGGCGGCCGTGACCTCGGAGCTGGGGGTCACCGAGGTCACGGCCTGGTTCAGCGGGTCACAGTTCGACGACTGCACCTTCGACGCCGGAGCGGTGCGCGGCTTCGATCACGCGCAGGGCCGCGACCGACGACTCGGGGTCGACCGGGAACTCGCCTTCGCCGCGCAGCGCGTCACGCACCTGGGCGTAGAACTGCTCGTAGCGGCCGGTCTCGGTGGGAACGGTCTTGACGTCGTTGCCGACGCCGATCTTGCCCGCGTCCGACGCCGGCTCGACGCCCCAGGCTTCGTCGCCCGGGCGCATGCCCGCTTTGATCTGCGGTTCCTGCACGTCGAGGCCGTACTTGGTGAAGGTCGCCTGGTCGCCGAGCACCCGGAACCGCGGGTTCTGCGTGCCGGCGAGCGCGCTCGCCCACAGGTGCGAGCGGACGCCGTTGGCGTGCTTCAGCGCGACGAAGACGTCGTCGTCGACCTGGACGCCGGCCCGGCGGCGGTCGGTCTCCGCGTAGACCTGCGTGACCGGGCCGAACAGCTGCAGCGCCTGGTCGACGATGTGCGCGCCGAGGTCGTAGAGCAGGCCGCCGGCCTCGGCCGGGTCGCCGAACTCGCGCCAGTTGTCCTTGGGCTTGGGCACCCAGCGGTCGTAGCGGGACTCGAAGCGGAAGACCTCGCCGAGCTTCCCGGACTCGAGGACCTTCCGGACGGTGAGGAAGTCGGAGTCGAGCCGCCGGTTCTGGAACACGGTCAGGCCGACACCCGCCGCCTTCGCCGCGGCGACGACCCGCTCGGCCTCGGCGGCGGTCGGCGCGAACGGCTTGTCGACGACGACGGGCAGGCCGGCCTCGATCGCCCGGAGCGCGAGTGGCACGTGCGTGCGGTTGGGCGTGCTGACGACGACGAGGTCGAGCTCGCCGGCGTGCTCGAAGAACGCGTCGGCGTCCGGCACGATCTCCGCGCCGGGGTGGTCGATGCGCGCCTGGCCGGCGTTGGACGACGTCGAGATCACCGCGGGGGTGAGGCCGGGCGTCGCCGCCACCAGCGGGGCGTGGAAAACCCGTCCGCCGATGCCGTACCCGAGAACACCCACGCGCAAGTCACTCATGCCCGCCATTAAACAACACTGTTGCGTAATTGGCCAGACGTGCGAAGATCCTGACCATGGCGGACACCGGCGTCAACCTGCGCAGCGTGCGGGAGCACAACCGCGCCCTGCTGCTCACGCACATCCTGCGCGCCGGCGGCCTCAGCCGCGTCGAACTCGCCGAGCGCACCGAGCTCACCCAGCAGGCCGTCTCCAAGATCGTGCCCGAACTCCTCGACGCCGGCTTGCTGGACGAAGAACGCCAGCCGTCCACGGGCGTCGGCAAGCCGCGGACGTTGCTGACCATCCGGCCCGGCGCCCGGCACGCGCTCGGCGCGCGCCTCGACCGCGACGAGTTCCGCGTGCTGCGCACCAACCTCATCGGCGAGGTCGAGGAGGTGGCGGGCGGCCCGCTGCCCCCGGGTTTCACCCCCGAGCAGGCGGTCGAGGCCATCGGCACCGCCGCCCTCGAGCTCGCCGACGGCTTCGACGTGCTCGGCCTCGGCCTGGGCGCGGTCGGCCCGCTGGACCACCTCGCCGGCCTGGTCCGCGACGCGACGAACATGCCCGGCTGGCACGACGTCCCCCTGCGCGACCTGCTGGAGAAGCGCACCGGGCTGCGGGTGACGCTCGACAAGAACACCAACGCCGCCGCGTTCGCCCGGCTGTGGCCGCACGGCGAACCGACGGCGACCGCGGTGGTGCTCGTCGGCACCGGCATCGGCGTCGGCCTGCTGATCGACGGGCGGCTCTACCGCGGCCCGCGGACCAACGCGGGTGAGTTCGGGCACACCACGATCGCCTACGACGGGCCCCGCTGCGCCTGCGGACGGGCCGGCTGCGTCGAGATCATGGCCAAGCGGGCGCCGGACACGAGGGCCGCCGCGGGCTACCTCGGCATCGGGCTCGCCGACCTCGTCCAGGTGCTCGACCTGGAACGGATCGTGCTGGCCGGACGCGCGGTGCGGGACGAACCGGACGTGCACCGCGAGGCCGTTTCGGCCCGGCTCGAGGAGCTGCTGCCGCTGCCGCACTGGCAGCGGATCGAGGTCGTGGAGGACACCTCCGGCGAGGAGCTCGTCACCCGCGGCGCGGCCGCCGAGGTCCTGGCCTCGTACTACGCGAATCCGGCATGATCACCGGCTTCACCGCCGTGCTGCAGGATCACCGATACGATCCGCCTCGTGCCAGAGGAGACCACGCGGGAGCCGGATCCCGGTCCCGTGACGCTGACCCGGGCCGACCGGGTCGTCCCGAGCTGGAACGAGCCACTCGCGGCGGCGGTCACCAGACCCGTCGGCGGCCCGCTCGGTGAGCACGCGGCGGTCGGCAGGCACTGGTTCTGGTCACCCCAGCGCGTCGGGCTGCTGCTCGCCACGCTCGCACTGATGCTCTGCTGGTTCGGCAAGGGCTCCTGCATCCAGCAGTACCAGGACTCGAGCGGCGCCACCCAGCTCGACTGGCGCGCGGGCCGCCCGTTCGTCGCGATGTGCTACTCCGACATCGTGCCGCTCTACAGCTCCGAGCGGCTCGACCGGGCGGGCACCTTCCCGTACTACACGTCGTGGAAGGAGAACACGCAGACGGCGGAGAACGGCACCCGGTACATGGAATACCCGGTGTTCACCGGCCTCTTCCAGTGGGCGAACGCGAAGCTCGCGGCGGGCTGGTACCACGTCGCCGAGGCCGGCTGGCTGCCCGGCGGGCTGCCGGTCGCCATCTACTTCGACATCACGGCGTTCTTCCTGGCGCTCGCCTGGCTCGTCACCGTCTGGGCGACCGGGCGCACGATGAAACGCCGGCCGTGGGACATGGTGCTGGTGGCGATCTCGCCGCTGGTGCTGGTGCACGCCTTCACCAACTTCGACGCGATCGCGACCGCGTTCACCGCGACCGGCCTGTTGGCCTGGGCGCGCAAACGGCCACTGCTCGCCGGCCTGCTGCTCGGCCTCGGCGCGACCGCGAAGCTCTACCCGCTGTTCCTGCTCGGCGTGCTGTTCGTGCTGTGCCTGCGCGCGGGGAAGCTGACGCCGTTCTGGAAGACCGCGGCCGCCACGGTCGTGACGTGGCTGGCGGTGAACGCGCCGTTCATCCTCACCGCCACCCGCGGCTGGTGGGAGTTCTTCCGGATGAACACGCTGCGGCCGATGGACCCGGACTCGCTGTACAACGTCCTCTCGTACACGACGGGCTGGACCGGGTTCGACGGCGTGCTGCAGAAGAACCAGACGCCGACGTACCTGAACCTGACCGTGGCCGTGCTGTTCCTGGCCTGCTGCGCGGGCATCGCCTACATCGCGCTCGCCGCGCCACGACGGCCGCGCGTCGGCCAGCTCGCGTTCCTGGTCGTGGCCGCGTTCCTGCTGACGAACAAGGTGTGGAGCCCGCAGTACTCGCTGTGGCTGGTGCCGCTGGCGGTGCTGGCGATCCCGCGCTGGCGGCTACTGCTGACCTGGATGCTGATCGACGCGCTGGTCTGGGTGCCGCGGATGTTCTACTACCTCGGCGTCGACCACAAGGGCCTGCCCGAAGGCTGGTTCCTCGGCACGGTCGTGGTGCGCGACCTGGCCGTCGCCGGGCTGTGCGTGCTGGTCGTCCGCGAGATCTACCGGCCGGGCACCGACCTGGTCCGCCGCGACGGCGACGACGACCCGGCCGGCGGCTTCCTCGACGGCGCCCGGGACGTGATCGTCCCGAACGCCGTCCGGCGCCGCCGCCGGAAGGCCGTCGCGGTCTAAGCGAGCTTCTCCCGCAGGTACGCGATGTCGGCGGCCTGGCCGTCCGCCGGGGTCTCGACGACGACCGGCGCGCCCGCCGCGCGGGCCACCTCGGCCAGCACCTCGGGGTCGATCGTGCCTTCGCCCTCGACGACGTTGGCGTGCCGGTCGCGGGTCGAGCCGAACTCGTCGCGCGAGTTGTTGAGGTGCACCAGGTCGATCCGGCCGGTGATGGCCTTGACCTTCTCGACGGCGGTCGCGAGGTCCCAGCCCGCGGCGAACGCGTGGCAGGTGTCCAGGCAGAACCCGGCACCGAACTCGCCGACCTTGTCCCACAGCCGGGCGATGACGTCGAGGTCGCGGGTCATCGCGTTCTCGCCGCCCGCGGTGTTCTCGATCAGGATCGGGACCTTGAAGCCGCCCTTTTCCTGCTCGCGCTCGAAGAGCTTGCGCCAGTTGTCCAGGCCGGCCTCGACGTCGTCGTTCGCGCCGACGTGCCCGCCGTGCACGATCAGGCCCTTCGCGCCAATGGCTGCCGCACCGTCCGCGTGCTGCGTGACGTTCTTACGGGATGGGATCCGGATCCGGTTGTTCAGCGAAGCCACGTTGATGAGGTAGGGAGAGTGGATGAACACCTCGACGGGGTCGGCCGCGATGGCCTCGCCGTGGGGGTGGGGCTTCGGGGCCTTCCAGCCCTGCGGGTCCGAGAGGAAGAACTGGACGACGTCGGCTTTGCGCTCGGCGACCGCGGTCAACGGGTCGTCGTCACGGACATGGGCGCCAATCAGCATGCCGAGCACGCTACTCCGGGCTCCCCTTTCCCCTGCGGGACCGGTTGGTGACGCTCGTGGAGTACCGTGAGCGCGTTCCGTGATCCAGATTGGTCCGACTGCCGGAGGGCATCGATGGGGAAGCAGTTCACCCGGATCACCGCACTGGGATTCACTTTCGCCGCCTCGGCCGCGTTGGTGCTGCCGGGCGTCGCGAGCGCGGACACCAGTCCGACCCTCGGCGGCGACTGCGCGGCCACGCTGCAGAACGGCCAGGCCCGCGACGCGAAGACCGGTCTCGTGCTCGACGCCGGCGCGCCGCTGAACTCGCCGAACCAGCTGACGGTCGGGCTCGACTCCAGCGCGCGGAACACCAACGGCTCGGCACCGCTGCTCACCCTGCCGGTGGGCGACACCGTGAAGGCGCTCGGCGTCGGCGAACTGCCGCTGGTCGGCGACGCAACGGCGAAGGGCGTCTGCCCGGCCGCGCAGGGTGTCGTGAACACGGTCGGCGGCGTCGTGCAGGGCGCGGACCTGCCCCCGCTGCCGCTCCCGCCGGGCCCGAACCCGCCCCAGCCCGCGCCGCCGTCCCCGGTGCCGCCGGGCCAGAACCCGCCGGGCGACAGCACCGGCCCGGTGACCACCGGACCGGGCAACGCGGGCCTGCCGGGCGACGCGATCTCCGGCATCTTCACCAACGCCGCGCTGCTGCCGGGCACCCTGGTGCAGGCCCCGGTGGTCGCGCAGATCATCCCGGGCACGCAGGTCCCGACGGTCGACGCCCAGCGGTCCGGCACGGCGGAGGCGCTCCCCGGCCTCACGCCGCCGGCGAAACTGCCGATGCTGCTCGCGGTCCTGGCCCTCGCGATCGTGGCCGCGGCCCTCGTCCGCGCCTGGATCCGCCGCAAGCCCGCCTGAGCTTTGACGCAGGGTGACGCCCGGTTCCACTCGAATGCCGGACATTTCTGAGTGAGCGGGCGTCACCCGGCTGCCTTAACGTCGTTGTCCTGGGTAAGAGGCCACGACACCTAGGGGCGGCGCGCATGCAGGAGCGGACACGGAGGGCAACGGCGGTCGGAGCGACGGCGTTCGTGCTCGCGGGTTCGGCCGTCCTCGGCCTGCCCGGCACGGCCTCGGCGGAGACGAAGACCGTGGCCTGCGGGAGCACCGTGAGCGCCAAGCCCGGCGACACGATCAAGGCCACCACCCCGCTGCTCGGCATTCCGCTCGACCTGGGCATCGTCACCGAGGGCACCAAGGTGCTCACCGGCACCATCAACGCGATCCTCGGCACCCTCTGCCAGGTCACGGTCAACGTGGTGAACACCGTCGTCTCCCCGGTGCCGGTGGTCGGCGCACCCGCGGCGAGCGCGATCAACCAGGGCGTGCAGGGCGTGACCAGCGGCACCCAGCAGGGCCTGTCCGCGCTGAGCGGCGGCCAGCCCGCCCCCGGCCAGCAGCCCGGGACCGGCGGCAACCCCCAGCAGCCGCCGTCCGGTGGCACCGGGGGCAACCCGCAGCAAGGCGGCACCCAGCCGGGCTCCGGCGGCATCCCCGAGGCGAACAGCCCACTGCTCCCCGGCTTCTCCGGCGGCGGCGCGAGCCCGGCGTTCGGCGGCTTCCCGTTCAGCATCGGCACCGGCTACGCCCCGATGCGCGACTACAGCGGCATCCCGTTCGCGACGGCCGGCCTGTTCACGCCGTCGCCGGCGATCCGGTACGGCAGCCAGGTCCCGGGTTACGCCCCGCAGTACGGCCTCACCGGGCCGGACGGCACCGCGGCCGACGGCAGTTCCGGCGTCCAGACGGCGGGCCGGGCCGAAGCGCTACCGTCCGCGTCGGACGGTTTCACGAACGGGTCGAATCTGCCGCTGCTGATCGCGGTCCTGACACTCTCCGGAGTCAGCGCGGGCCTCGTCCGCACCTGGGTGCTCCGCCGAATGGCCGCTGCGAATTGACCCGACTGCCGAGTATCTTTCACGTATCTCCTTCGTTGGTCCCGGTGTTGCCTGGAACGACGCCCCCGTAATTCCCTGGAGGACAGTGCTCGTGCGGAAGATCCCCACCTGGCCGACGACCCGCCGCGCACTGACCGTCACCGCTGTCGCCGCCTTCGTGACCGGGGGAGCCTTCCTCTTCGCGGGCACCGCCTCGGCCGCGCAGCAGGTCGTCAGCAGCAGCTGCACGGGCACGGTCACCGGCCAGATGGGCGACCAGATCGCGATCGACGGCGCCTCGGTGAAGACCCTCGTCACGAACGGCGCCAACAACGCCGGCACGCTGGCGGTCGGCAGCTGGGCGGGCGACTCCATCGCCAAGAACCACGCCATCCCGGTGGGCCAGGTGCCGAACTCCGCGGGCGGCGAAGCCACCGGCGCGGCGATCGGCAAGGCCGTGCGCACCGCGCTGGCGAACTCCGGCACCTGGGGCCTCGGGTTCGACTGGAACAAGACGCTGAACAGCGTGGAGAGCACCGTCGCCAAGGGCTGCGGCCTCACGCTGCTCGCCGGCAACTACGTGGCACCCAGCACGCCGACCCAGCCGAACGCCGGCACGCCGCAGGGCGGCACCGGGACCACCCCCGGCGGCACCTCCGGCAACCTCGCCAACCTGAACCCCGGCACCTCCGGCGGCACGGGCGGCAGCGCGCCGATGCGCGACTACAGCGGCATCCCCACCGCGACCGCCGGCACGGCCGTCGCCCCGGGCGTGCGCTACCCGGCGAACGGCACCCTTCCGGGTGACGCCTCCGCGCCGCAGGCAGGGCCGGGCGACCAGAGCGGCCAGGGCGCGGACATCCGGGACGCGGGCAACGCGCAGTCGCTCGCCTCGAACGGCGCTTCGAACGACGTCCAGCTGCCGATGCTGCTGGCCGTGATCGTGCTGGCCGGGGTCACCGCCGGCCTCGTCCGGACCTGGGTCCTGCGCCGCGCGAGCTGACCCCGCCGTCCGGTCCCGCCGGCACCCCCAGGTAGCCTTACCTGGACAAACCCTCCTGCCACGGACAGTCCGTGGCCGCGAGCCCATAGGAGGTGAGTGGTTGTGTCACGCCATTACGAGGTAATGGTCATCCTGGACCCCACGCTCGACGAGCGTACGGTCGCCCCGACCCTCGACACGTTCCTCAACGTCATCCGCACTTCGGGCGGAAGCGTCGAGAAGGTCGACGTCTGGGGCCGTCGTCGCCTCTCGTACGAGATCAAGAAGCACGCGGAGGGCATCTACGCCCTGCTCGACCTGAACTCGTCTTCGGACGCGGTGAAGGAGCTGGACCGCCAGCTGTCGCTGCAGGAGACCGTGCTCCGCACCAAGGTCATGCGCCGCGAGGTCAAGCGCGCCGCAGCGCCCAAGCCCGCTGCCGCCAAGGCCTGAGCCCGAGGGGAACCCCGATGGCTGGAGACACCGTCATCACGGTGGTCGGCAACCTGACGTCCGACCCGGAACTGCGCTTCACCCCGTCCGGTGCGGCGGTCGCGAACTTCACCGTCGCGTCCACCCCGCGCACGCTCGACCGGCAGTCCGGCGAGTGGAAGGACGGCGAGGCGCTGTTCCTGCGCTGCAACATCTGGCGGCAGGCGGCGGAGAACGTCGCCGAGTCGCTGACGCGCGGCGCCCGCGTCGTCGTGCAGGGCCGCCTCAAGCAGCGGTCGTTCGAGACGAAGGAAGGCGAGAAGCGCACCGTCGTCGAGCTCGAGGTCGACGAGATCGGCCCCTCGCTGCGCTACGCCACGGCCAAGGTCAACAAGGTCAGCCGCGGTGGCGGCGGCGGTGGTGACTTCGGCGGCGGCGGCGGAGGCGGTGGCAACCGCGGCGGCGGCGGCGCACCGGCCGACGACCCGTGGGGTTCCGCCCCGGCCGCGAGCAGCGGCGGTGGCGGCGGCTTCTCGGACGAGCCCCCGTTCTGATCTCGTACACATCCACAAAGATTTGAGTTACCAGGAGTAGACAGTGGCCAAGCCACCCATCCGCAAGCCCAAGAAGAAGGTCTGCGTGTTCTGCAAGGCCGAGAAGAAGGGCCGCCCGGAACTGATCGACTACAAGGACACCAACCTGCTGCGGAAGTACATCTCCGACCGCGGCAAGATCCGTGCCCGTCGCGTCACCGGCAACTGCAGCCAGCACCAGCGTGACATCGCCATCGCGGTCAAGAACTCCCGCGAGATGGCGCTGCTCCCCTACACCTCGACCGCGCGCTAAGGGAGGGCACTGAAATGGCGAAGATCATCCTCACCACGGACGTGGCCAACCTCGGCGGCCCCGGCGACATCGTCGAGGTCAAGGACGGCTACGCGCGCAACTACCTGCTCCCGCGGGGCTACGCGATCGTGGCCTCCAAGGGCGCGGAGAAGAACGTGCGCACCATCCAGCGCGCGCAGGAGAGCCGTCGCATCCGCGACCTCGACCACGCCAAGGAGATCAAGGCGACGCTGGAGGGCCTCGGCGCCATCCAGCTCACCGGCAAGGCGGCCGAGGGCTCGAAGAAGCTCTTCGGTTCGATCACCGCCGGCGAGATCGTCGACGCGATCAAGGCGGCCGGTGGCCCGCTGCTCGACAAGCGCGTCATCGAGCTCCGCGACCACATCAAGACCGTGGGCAAGCACTCGGTCGGCGCCCGGCTTCACCCGGACGTGAAGGTCGACGTGCGGCTCGAGGTCAAGGCCGCCGCGCAGTAAAGCAGTACGTCGTCGGAAGGCGGGTCGTCCCTGGTGGGCGGCCCGCCTTCACGCGTTTCGGGGGAACCCCGGACACGCGGGCGGCGTCGGAGGAGAATGGGCGGGGACGCGAAGGGGATGGATCCGGATGGCCAATGAAGTCAACATGTCAGCACCGGCCGGTGGCGGTGGCTTCACGTTCGACGCCGACAAGATCGACGCCGTCATCAAGAAGTGGCAGGATCTGCGGGCCGACCTGAAGCGCGACTACGACGACGCCAACCTGATGGCGAACGTGAAGGCGCCCGGCAAGGAGTTCGCCAGCGAGGACTGGGAGAAGCTCGCGAACCCGTCCGGCAAGGCCTTCCTCGAGCAGAACAGCAAGATGCAGGAATACGTCACCAACTACATCGACGCGCTGACGGCCGCGAAGCAGAAGATCACCACCAAGGAGTCGGACACCCAGGCCGACATGGCGAAGACGGGGAACCAGGCCACGTGAACCGACGACTTCTCGCCGTCCCGGCACTGGCCTTCGCCGTGCTCGCCGTCGCCGGGTGCGGCGGCAAGACCAGGGGTACCGCGAACGCGGCGCCGTCGACCGCCGAGTCGAGCAGCGAAACCCGCTCCGTCGCCGACACCGCGCCGCACGTGCCGAGCCCGCTGAACACCGGCGCGATCACCTCGGACGCCTGCGCGACGCTGTCGGCGTCGGCGCGCTCCGACCTGGGGCTCGGCGAAGGCGAACCGCGGAGCACGGGCAACGGCCCGAGCTGCACGTTCACCGAAGCGGCCGACCCCGGCAACCAGATCGACGTGACCACGGTGACCGCGAACAAGAACGGGCTCCAGGACGTCTACGACACCAAGGCCAACGACGCGTACTGGGGTGAAACCCAGGCCGCCGGCTACCCGGGCGTCTACGCCGCCGCGGTCGACGACCGCAAGAACGGCAAGTGCGGCCTGTTCGTCGCGGTGACCGACCAGCTGGCGGTGAACATCCTGGTGCAGTACGACAACGGCGCCGGCGCTTCGGACCCGTGCTCGGTGGCGATGAAGTTCGGCGAGTCGATGATCCACACCCTGGGAGGCTGAGATGCTGGAACTGGTGCTGCTGGGTGGCTTCGCCGCCTACAACATGGCGACCACGCACTCCGACGACCACGCCTCGACGCAGGGCGACCGGAAGATCGACTGCTACGACATCTGGGAGAAGATCACCCACGGTCCCGGCGCGGGCTCGATCGCGAACGGGCAGTCGGCGGCGAGCCGGCTCAAGGGCGCGTATTCCGAGCGGCTCAGCACGATCGACGCACTGGCCAAGGAGATGGACGCGGCCTGGACGGGCGGCGGCTCCGAGGCGGCGCAGAACGCCGGCGCGCACCCGCTGCGGGTGTGGATGGAGGACTCCGGCACCAAGCTCACCGAGTCCGACAAGTACCTCGGCGAGCAGCACAACGCCTTCACCACCGTGCACACGCAGGTCCAGGAGGTCCCGAAGGACCCGCCGAAGAACAACCTGCTCAACGCGGTGACGCCGTGGACGACCGACACCGACCGGGCGATCCGCGACTACAACTCCAAGGGCCAGGCCAACGTCGACGCCTTCAACACCTACTACAAGGCGAGCAACGACAACGGCCAGAAGATGCCGGCGTACTCCGCGCTCAAGGGGCAGCAGGAGAACGTCAACGTCGACGGCGGCAAGGACGGCAAGAAGAAGCCGGGCGACGACGGCAACGGGAACGGCACCGGCGACGGGACCGGGAACGGCAGCGGGTCCGTGCCCGGCGTGAACATGCCGGGTGGCGGGAGCGTGCCGTCCTTCGGCGGCCAGCCGACCACACCCGGCGGCAAGTTCGACCCGTCCCAGATCCCCGGTGGCAACTACACCCCGCCGAAGTTCGATCCCTCCCAGATCCCCGGTGGGAAGTTCGACCCGTCCCAGGTTCCGGGCGGCAACTACACGCCGCCGAACTTCGGCGACGGCACCCACTCGTCCGGCTTCACACCGCCGAAGATCCCCGGGGCCGGCGGCTTCGGTCCCGGTGGGTCGGGTGGCGCGGGCGACTTCTCGATCCCCGGCGCCGGCGGCTTCGGCCCCGGCGGTTCGGGCGGGGTCGGCGACCCGTCGGGCTTCGGTCCGGGTGGCGGGGGCTTCGGCCCCGGCGGCTCGACCGGCGCGGCCACCCCGGGTGGGGCGGCGGGTGCGGGCCGGGGCGGCCTGGGTGCCGGTGGTGGCGCGATGGGCGCGGGCGGCGCCGGCGCCGGCCGGGCCGGGTCCACCGGGATGGGTGGCATGGGCGGCATGGGTCACGGTGCCAAGGGCCAGGGCGGCGGCGACGAGGAACGCACGTCGAAGTACCTCCTCGGCGACGACCCGAACGACATCTTCGGAACCGACGAGCTCACCGCACCGCCGGTCATCGGCGAGTAGCGCACGCGGGACCGCCGGGCGCGTGCCAAGATGAGCGCGCCCGGCCGCTTCGGGTTCACCAACTGTTTTCAATGGGGGAAGTGCGGTGCTGGACAGGCAAGTCACCATCACGACCGGCACCCTGGTCAACCTGATCCGGCGCCGGGGCGGCGAGCCGCACACGGTACTGGCGGAGACGCCGACCTGGTACAGCGACGAGGCCCAGCGCGCGGAGGACGAGCGGGTCAACGCCGAGCTCGCCAAGGCCGGGCTTTTCGGCCCGCGCGGCATGCACCCCGGATTCGTCGCCACGGTCGAGGCGATCGCCCGGCCGCAGCTGGAGTACTACGGCTGGATCGACGGCGGCTTCCAGGGCAAGGCGGTCAGCTACCGGCTGCTCGGCGGCAGCGCCGGCGGGGAGGCGTTCGTGCTGGCCAAGCACGAAGAGCTGGACGTCGTCGTGCTGGGGTCTTCGCGGCCCGGCGAGCTGCTCGACGACTTCCTCGGCCAGATCCCGAAGCTGGCACCGGGCCGCGGGACGCCGTTGGCGGTGCCGAAGAGCCAGATCGAGGGCACCGCCCGCGGCGACGACGGCGAGTTCGCAGTGCTCCGCAACGACCGTCCGGCCGAGGGCTCGCAGGAGGCCGACGAGCTCCGCCGGATCCTCGCGTTGCGCCGGATGGGCAGCGGCAGCCTCTACGTCGCCGCCCGCAGCCGGACGGGCGCGCGGCACCGGATCGAACGCCCGGTTAACTACATCGATACCTCGGAAGGCCGGTGGCTGACCGAGGAGATTCCGGGGCGTGGCGAGAACCGGATCGCCTTCACCCCGGCCGACCAGCGCGTTCTCGCTGACCGGTTACGCAGCGCACAGGGCCGGCTCACCGCGGCCTGACGCCGGCGCCGTTCAGCCCACCGGGTGGTCGCTCTACCCTCCGTGATATTCATCCACAGGTGGCGTCGGTCAATGGGTCCGAGCTGGTCCACGACACGCCGAAGGACGGACTTCACGCGACACGCCGAACGAGTTTTCGGCAAGTTCTCCACAGCTTGTTCACAGCCCTTGACCTGCGGTTTTACTTAAGCCGATCACGCTTGTCCCCAACTTGTCCACAGCTCACGCGGCACCTGTGATTGGTTACCCCCATTCATCCCCAGGTTGTCCACAGATGGGTCCCCACCCGGAATTGCCATCGGCCTTGTGGGGGATCTAGCGTGCCGCCTCGGGCCTGTACTCACCGTGGCGTTCCGCGTGTCTGCCACCACCGGTCGGCGTTGTCGTCGATCATCGAGGTGACGAGGTCCGGGTGATGGGGAAGCACGGGACGAGCCGCGTGCTTCGAGAGCGAAGATCCGGCATAATCGAACGGGTGTTCGACACGATGAGGAGGTGTCCGGGGCGGTGGCGCTGACCGACGACCGAGGTCCGATGTACGCGGAGTCCGACCCGGGGCCGAGCGAGCCGCCACCCGACGGCGGCGGTGGCGGCGGTGGCGGGTTCGACCGCCAGCCGCCGCAGGACATCGCGGCCGAGCAGTCCGTGCTCGGCGGCATGCTGCTGTCCAAGGACGCGGTCGCCGACGTCATCGAGGCCCTCGGTCCCGACGACTTCTACCGGCCCGCGCACCAGGCGATCTACGACTGCGTCCTCGACCTCTACGGCCGTGGCGAGCCGGCCGACCCGATCACGGTGTCGGCGGAGCTGGAGCGGCGCGGGGAGCTGGGCCGCGTCGGTGGCGCGCCCTACCTGCACACGCTGATCGCGACGGTGCCGACGGCGGCGAACGCCGGGTACTACGCGGAGATCGTCTCGGAGAAGGCAGTGCTGCGCCGGCTGGTCGAGGCGGGCACCCGGATCGTGCAGTACGGCTACGGCGCGGCCGCGGCCGACGGCGCGAACATCGACGAGGTGGTCGACCGCGCGCAGGCCGCGATCTACGACGTCACCGAGCGCCGGACCAGCGAGGACTACGTCGCGCTGGAAGAGCTGCTGCAGCCGACGATGGACGAGATCGACGCGATCGCGTCGCGCGGCGGCCAGTCCCAGGGCATCCCGACCGGGTTCACCGACTTCGACGAGCTGACCAACGGCCTGCACCCGGGCCAGATGATCATCGTCGCGGCCCGCCCGGGTGTCGGTAAGTCGACACTGGGCCTGGACTTCGCGCGGTCGGCGTCGATCCGGCACGGCCTGACCAGTGTCATCTTCTCCCTGGAAATGAGCCGGACCGAGATCGTCATGCGCATGCTCTCGGCCGAGGCGAAGATCCGCCTCGCCGACATGCGCGGCGGCAAGATGTCCGACGACGACTGGACGCGGCTGGCCCGCCGGATGAGCGAGGTGTCGGAGGCGCCGCTGTTCGTCGACGACTCGCCGAACATGACGATGATGGAGATCCGGGCGAAGGCGCGGCGGCTGAAGCAGCGCAACGACCTGAAGCTCGTCGTCCTCGACTACCTCCAGCTGATGACGTCCGGCAAGCGCGTCGAGTCGCGGCAGCAGGAAGTCTCGGAGTTCTCGCGGCAGATGAAGCTGCTGGCGAAGGAGATCGAGGTCCCGGTGATCGCGATCAGCCAGCTGAACCGTGGTCCCGAACAGCGCACGGACAAGCGCCCGATGCTGTCCGACCTGCGTGAGTCCGGCTCACTGGAGCAGGACGCCGACCTCGTCATCCTGGTCAACCGCCCGGACGCCTGGGAGCGCGACGACCCCCGCGCCGGCGAGGCGGACCTGATCATCGCGAAGCACCGTGCCGGCCCGACGGCGACGATCACCGTCGCCCACCAGCTGCACTACAGCCGCTTCGTCGACCTCTCGCACGACTAACCGAGGGCGCCGTACCCGCGGACGAACGCGGTGAGGAGCCGGCCGAAGGTGTCGCGGTCCACCTCCGGCCAGTCCGCCATGACCTCCGCGAAAACCGAGCGGCGGAAGGCGTGCAGCTCGTCGAGGTGCGCCTGGCCGGCCTCCGTCGGCACGAGCACCGCACGCCGCCCGTCGCGCTGATCGGCTTCGCGGCGCAGCAGTCCCTGCTCGACCGCGCGCGCCACCAGCCGGCTCGCGCGGGGCTGGTCGACGCCCATCGCCGCGCTCAAGGCCGTCACCGTGCTGGGCTCGCCGCGATCGCCGAGCTCCTCGACGACGTCGAGCAGTTCGTGCACCGGGTCGTGCGCGCCGCGGCCCCTGGCCTTGCCGATCCGGCTCAGGGCCCGCCGCTGCTGGCTGCGGCGGATCGCGATCATGGCGCGCTCGACGTCGGCCACCGCGTCCGTCATGGTTGCTCCACCTCCAAACTGCACGAATCCTCTATGACCCGGGTCCTTGGTACTCAACACGATCGCGCTGGGCGCCCGCACGCCGGAGGAGGTCGACGCGGCCATGGCGCCGTTCGTCGCCGCCGACGGTTCAATGGTCCCGAAGGTGGCCGACCTGCGCGCCCGCGGCTGGGTCGCGGCGACCGGCGAGCTCACCGAAGCGGGCCGCGCGGCCCACGCCCGCGTCGAGGAGCGGGTCGAATCCTTCCGCGCCACCGCGACCGAGGGCATCGACGACGCGGACTACCGGACGACGATCCGCACGCTGGAGCGGTGCGCGGCCAACCTCGAAGCCGCCTGAGGAATATCCCGCGGGCTCCCGGCGTCGAGTACTCTAGTAGTTGAACTTTCAATCACTGGAGCGTCCGATGACCCACACCCCGGTCCTCTACCTCAGCCACGGCGCCCCGCCGCTCGCCGACGACGCCACCTGGACCCGTCAGCTCGCCGGCTGGTCGGCCGACCTGCCGAAGCCCCGCGCGATCCTCGTCGTGTCGGCGCACTGGGAGGAGGCGCCGCTGACCCTCGGCGCGACGACGACCGTGCCGCTCGTCTACGACTTCTGGGGCTTCCCCGAGCGCTACTACCAGGTGAAGTACGCGTCGCCCGGCGCGCCGGAGCTGGCCGCGCAGGTGCGCAAGCTGCTTCGCTCCACGGACACGCCGGTGCACGACGCGCCGGAGCGGGGCCTCGACCACGGCGCTTACGTGCCGCTCGTCGAGATGTACCCGGACGCCGACATCCCGGTCCTGCAGGTCTCGATGCCGTCGCTGGACCCGCAGGAGCTGTTCGACCTGGGCCGCAAGCTCGCGCCGTTGCGCGACGAAGGCGTGCTGATCGTCGGCAGCGGCTTCTTCACCCACAACCTCAGCGGCATGGCCCGCGCCACCGACGGGACGCCGCCCGCGTGGTCGGCCGAGTTCGACCACTGGGGTGACGAGGTCCTGCACAGCGGGGACGTCGACGCGCTGCTCGACTTCCGGCACAAGGCGCCGGCGGCCGCGCTCGCGCACCCGCGGATCGAGCACTTCGCGCCGCTGTTCGTCTCCCTCGGCGCCAGCTCGGACGAAAGCTCCGGCCGCACCGTGATCGACGGCTTCTGGCACGGCTTGGCGAAGCGGTCCCTGCAGTTCTCCTGACCTTCCCGGAACACGAACGAACCCCAGGAGCCGGGTCGGCTCCTGGGGTTCGTCCTCTCCAGGGAAGGAGAGCCTTTTCGATAACCGCGATCCCGGGTGGGAGGCGCTCCGTGCGAGGTCACCCTCGCGGCGCGGTGGAACGCCTGCCCGTGACGGCGGAGTACGGGGCCGGGCGGGCTCTGGCTGAACCCGCCCGGCGTCCAGAACTACTTGCGCTTGACCAGACCCAGCAGCTTCGCGAGGAAGCCGGTCGAGTCCAGGCCCGACATGGCCGGGACCTGCGCGGCCGGGGCCGCGCTGTCCAGCACCGGCAGCTTCGCGTTCACCGGCAGGGCCGGGGCGGCGGGCAGCGCGGTCGGCAGGGCCGGGGTCGCGGGCAGCGCGACCGGCAGCGCCGGGGTGGCCGGCAGCGCCGGGGTCACCGGGAGGGCGACCGGCAGGGCCGGGACGGCCGGCAGCGCGACGGGCAGACCACCGGTCGGCAGGTCGGCACGCTCGGTGCCACCCAGCGCCGGGAGGGCCGGCAGCAGGCCGCCGCTCAGGGCCGGGATGTGCACCGGCAGGCCACCGGTCGGCAGGTCGGCGCGCTGGGCGCCCCCGGCCAGGGAACCGCCCAGGCCCGAGAGCCCGTTCAGACCCGGCAGGCCACCCGCGGTGGGCAGGTGGGGCAGCCCGGCCATCGGGGACACCGGCACGTCGGCGCGCTGCGCCGGGACGGCCGTCGGCAGCGCGGGCAGGCCCGCGGTGGGCAGCCCCGCCGTCGGCAGGCCACTGGCCAGCCCGGTCAGCGAGGGCAGCTCGCCGGCACCCAGCTCCGAACCCTCGACCGGGTTCGCGATCGAGTCGGCCGCGTCCGTGGCTTCCCCGTCGATGCTCGTCATGTCGGTCGCGTCGGCCGTGGCCACGCCCAGCAGCTCGAGGGGCACCCCGAAGATCTGCACCGGCGCCACGATGTCGTGGTAGAAGTTGTACCCCGACAGGCTGGACCCGTCACCCTCGGTGGTCGGCTCGCCGCCGTTCTGCGTGGTCAGCGTGTTGTCGCCGACGGCGTGCGCGACGCCGCCCACGGTCACGGCGTCGCCGAAGAGCTGCGCGATCGCGGTGGCCGGGATGTCCAGGATGTTGCCGGAGATCGCGCCTTCGACACCGGAGGTGGTGTCGTCGCCCGCGTTCTGGACCGAGGTCGTGCTGATGCCGGTGCCGGTCGCGACACCCGCGGCGCTGACCGCGTCGCCGAAGACCTGCACCACCGGCAGCGCGTCCGCGCCGACGATGTTGCCGGCCACCGAGCCACCGTCACCGTTGGTGGTGGCGTCGCCGCCGGCCACCGAGGTGGTGTCGTTGGTGCCCAGGCCGTGGCCCAGCGCGCCACCCGCGACACCGTCGCTGAAGAGCTGCGCGACACCGGCGACCGGCGCCTTCACGATGTTGCCGGTGAGCGCGCCACCCTGACCGTCGGTGAGGGCGTCGCCGCCCGCCGAGGAGTCGGTGATGTTGTCGTTCTCACCGGTGCCGATGCCCGCGAGGGCGGCACCGCTGCCGGCGGCCAGCACCGGGAGCGAGACCGGGGCCTCGACGATGTTGCCGGCGCCGGCGCCCGCGGGGCCGTTCGCCGTGACGTCGCCGCCCGCGTTGGACGTCGTGTCGGTCGAGCCCTTGCCGTGGCCCTGGCCGACGAACGCGCCGCCGATGTTGGCGACCTGCACCGGCAGCGAAGCCGGCACGGTGCCCAGGTTGGAGCTCAGGAAGCCGTTGTCGTCCTGGGTGGAGCCACCGCCGCCACCGGAAACGACCTTGGTCTCCTCGGCCGAGCCGGAGCCCTGGCCGATGAAGGAGCCGCCCACGCCGAAGACCTCGGCGGGCAGGCCGACCGGCACCTGGACGACGTTGCCCGAGCCGGACGAGTCGTTGCCCTGCGTGCCGTCGTACGCCCCGGCGGTGACCGTCTTGTCCTCGGTCGCCGTGCCGGTCGCGTTGCCGATGTGGCTGCCGCCGATGCCGAAGACCTCGGGCGCGCCCGCGGTCTGGGTGTTGACGATGTTGCCACCCAGCACGGAGCCGTTGCCCCGGGTGTAGCTGCCGTTGCCCGCGTTGGCGTCGGTGGTGTTGTCGTGCGCGGCGTTGGCCTGGCCGATGTAGGTGCCACCGATGCCGAAGGCCTCGACCGGCAGCGCGACCGACGGGTTCAGGACGTTGCCCGAGCCGCTCGCGTTGTCACCGGCGGTCTTGACGAAGCCGCCCGAGTCGACCGTGCTGGAGGAGCTGCCGGTCTCGGGGATGCCCGCGGTGGCGTTGCCGATCCACGAACCCGCGACACCCGCGACGTTCGCGATCGGGGACAGCGAGGCCGCCCCGCCGTTGCCGGACAGGAACGAGTCGTTGCCGCTCGTCTCGAGGTAGGTCGGGATGCCGAGGCTGCCCTCGCGCGTGTCACCGGCCGTGGCGTCGGCGGAGGTGTTGCAGCCGTCGGAGTTCGACAGCGAGCCCCACACGGCGCCCGAGTTGCAGTTGAACTTGACCGGCAGGGCGATCGGCGCGCCGACCACGTTGCCGGAACCGCTGGCCTGGTCGCCCGAACTGAACAGCGAGCCGCCCGAGGTGGCGACCGTGTCGGCCGAGTAGCCGTGGCTCTGGCCGTTGCCGAGCAGGTACGAAGCGGCGTTGCCGGTCACCTGCACCGGGGTGGCGAACTGGCCGGCCACCACGTTGCCGGAGAGGGCCGAGCCGTCGCCGTTGGTGTCGACGTTCCCGGTCTCGGTGGTGCTCTGGCTGGCCGACCCACCGGTCACGCGGCCGGTGCCGCCGGCGACGCCGCCGCCGTTGCCGGCGATCTGGACGGGGAGCGCCCAGTCGAGGGCGACCGCGTTGCCCGCGAGGCTGGAGTCCTCACCGGTCGTCGCGATGTCCTGGTTGTGCTCCCAGGTCTGGGTGTGGTCGCCACCCTCGACGGTCGCGTCGCCGATCGCACCGACCGCGTTGTCCACGATCTGGATCGGGACGACGACGTCGCCGGTGACCTTGTTGCCCTTGAGGTTGTTGTGGCCCGGGGTGAAGGCGCCCGCGCCGTCGGCCTTGGTGGCACCGCCGAGGGTGCTCTGGCTGATCGGGCTGGCCTCGTCGAGCTGCTTCGCCGCTTCGTTCGCCGCGTTGGTGACCGGCTTGGTGCTCAGCTCCGTCTGCCCGGCGGGCAGGTCCAGCTGGCCGAAGGGGGTCCCGACCGCGTTGTTGGCCTCCTGGATGGGGACCGTCACGTTGAGGTCGAGCGGGGACGCCGGGGCGTCCGGGTTGACGTTCTCGTCGGCCGAGGCGATGCCGGTACCCAGCATCAGCAACCCACCCGTGACAAGTGCGGTCTGGAGTCCGCGCTTTGCCCACGTCTGCATGGGGTTTTTCTCCTTTATTTCGGGTTCCCTTGCGGGCTTATGGGGGTGCGCTCGTCGAATTCGAAACGGGTCCGAGCCGCACCGGAGGGGGAAAGAACTTCTTGCGGGCGCACAAAAGCGCACCGCCGTGTCACGGGATCTGAGCGGACGCGGATGCCGTCAGTTGAAGACGGACTTGGGCGCGTCAGCTACCCGTGAAGGAGGTGTTCAGTCAGGAGTGACACCGGGCTGCTCGCCCGGGGTGCGCATCGCGGTGCGCAGGCCGGCGCGGCTCATGGCCGCGACGGCGGAGTCGACGGCTTCGGTCGTCCAGAAGGGGACGCCGAAGTTGAGGCCGTCGAGGTGACCACCGGGGGCAGTGCTGCCACCCGGGGCGGTGGGGACGGACGGCGCAACCGGAAGCTGCACCGGGGCCAGCGGCGACGGCAGGTCACGGTGGGAATCGCGGGACTCGCCCGCACCGGTGACGTCGTCGTGCTGGAAACCCGTCGGCATCGCGAGCGGAGCTCGCAGCGCGGCGGGGAGCTGGACGGTCGAGGCGGCGACCGTGTCCGTGGTCTGGCCGAGGCCGGCGGTCACCGGCTCCTGCTCGACCGGGGCGAGGCCCGGGAGCGGAACCAGGTCGCCGTCGCCGGCCGGGTCGAGCAGCTGCAGCACGTCGTGCGCCGGCTCGGGGGTGAAGGTCTTTTCGAGGACCTCGCGGGTGTCCTGCGGCTTGCGGACGATGTGCTCGACCGCGCCGAGGGTGCGCTGCGCCGGGCTGACGACGGCGTCCTCGGCGAGGTCCGAAACCGAGTCGCTGACGCGGTCGGAGACCTCGTGCCCGAGGACGCGGGCGCACGGCTCGCTCCACGAAGTGGCGTCCTGGTGGCAGTCCGAAGTGGAGACGTCGTTCGCCGCGTTCGTCGCGCCGTTGTCGACGTCGCCGATGCTGCCGGTGGCGGCCTCGGCGATCGGGGCGGTACCCACCTCGACGGTGTCCGCGGAAGCGGTCGCACCGGAGACGAGCCACGCGGCGGCGGTGCCGGCCACGGCCCCGCCGAGCACCAGCAGCGCACGCGACACGAGCCGGCCGGCGCGCTTGGCGCCCTGCCCCTCGTTCGTCGCGTGGTCGGCCACTGGTGCATCTCCTCGGTGCTGCGGTGGAAGTCCGGCGATCTGCCGTTGCGGTAGCGACCTAACCAAATCCGCGACGCCGCTCGCATCCTCGACACGACTTGATGCCCCCATCGTGTGAAGAACACAGCGTGCGATCGGGTTTCACGTCGAGTGATCACGGCTGGCTGTCACGCGTGTCGGACTCGGCTCCCGGAAAGCGGCCGAATCGGACGGTGTTGCCAGTACGGTGAGCCGGTGACCCACGCGCGACGCGAAGACCCGTTCCTGCCGGAGCACGAGGACATCACCGGGCTGATCCCGCGAGGCCTGCGCATCAGCGCGGCACTCGCGTGGCGGTTCATCGTGGTGATCGCCGCGTTGTACGCCGTGGTCTGGGTGATCGGCTACCTCTCGGTGGTCGTCATCCCGCTGTCCATCGCCCTGCTCGTTTCGGCGCTCCTCGCGCCGGCGGTGCAGAAGCTGGTGGCGGTGCGGTTCCCCCGCGGGCTGGCGACGGCGATCGTGCTGATCGCCGGGCTCGCCGTGCTGGGCGGGCTGCTGACGTTCGTCATCACGCAGTTCTCCTCCGGGCTGCCGCAGCTGCAGCAGCAGGTGAACGCGAGCCTCGACCAGATCAAGAACTGGCTCCTCAACGGGCCGCCGCACCTGCGCCAGGAGCAGATCCAGGACTTCATCAACCAGGCGATCGGGTTCATCCAGAACAACCAGGCGTCCATCACGACGACCGCGCTGACGACGGCGAGCACGGTCGGCGAGATCCTCACCGGCTTCCTGCTGACGCTGTTCATCACGATCTTCTTCCTCAGCGGCGGCGACGGCATCTGGACGTTCCTGGTCCGCGCCGTGCCCAACCGGGTCCGCAACCGGGTCGACGTCGCCGGGCGCCGCGGGTTCGCGTCGCTGGTCAGCTACGTCCGCGCGACGGCCGCGGTCGCCGTCGTCGACGCGGTCGGCATCGGCATCGGCCTGTGGATCATGGGTGTCCCGCTGGTGATCCCGCTGGCGACGCTGGTGTTCATCGGCGCGTTCATCCCGATCATCGGCGCGGTCATCACCGGCGGCGTCGCGGTGCTGATCGCACTGGTGACGAACGGCTTCATCGGCGCGGTGATCGTGCTGGCCATCGTGATCGGCGTGATGCAGCTGGAGAGCCACATCCTGCAGCCGCTCCTGCTCGGGCGGGCGGTGAAGCTGCACCCGCTGGCCGTGGTGCTCGCCATCACCGCCGGCCTGGTCGCGGGCGGGATCGCCGGCGCGCTGCTGGCCGTGCCGCTGCTGGCCGTGCTCAATGCCGGCGTCCGGTCGCTGCTGCACGAGACCAACCCGGACCCGGCCGAGGTGGACGTCCTCAAGGACCAGGCCGCGCAGCCGAACGACGCCGAGCCCGGCGGGCCGAAGGCCGAACTCGCGACGCTCGGCGAGGAGGAGGACGACGCGTCACCGGCCGAGCCGCCGAAGCGTGACGAAGCCGAACGGCCGTGACCGTCCGGCGGACCCCCGATCCGATCACGCCGATGTGGCGGGGCGTGATCGCGTTCCGCTGGCTCACGTGGGCGTTCGCCTGCGGGACCGTGATCGTCCAAAGCGGGCACTACCAGCGCGAGTGGCTGGCGTGGGCGATCGTCGGCGTGATGGCGCTGTGGTCGGTCGTCAGCAGCTTCCTCTACCTGCGCGAGCGGACGCGGCCGCCGGCACTGGTGGCCTTCGACCTGGTGTTCACGACGGCGTTGCTGCTGACCTCGCCGTGGGTGCTCAGCGACGAGCAGTTCATGCTCAACGTCCCGCTCATCACCACCGTCTGGGCGGCCGTGCCCCCGGTCGCCGCGGGCGCGCGCTTCGGCGCGAGCGGTGGCGTGCTGGCCGGGCTCGTCGTCGGCGTGGCGACCGGGCTGGCGCGGGACAAGTTCGACCTCGACGTCGCCCGTGACGGCGTCCTGCTCGCCGCCGCCGGCCTGCTGGTCGGCATGGCCGCGACGATGGGCCGCCGGTCCGCGGCGCGGCTGGAGCAGGCGCTGCGGAAGGAAGCGGCGACGGCCGAGCGGGAACGGCTGGCCCGGTCGATCCACGACAGCGTGCTGCAGGTGCTCGCCCGGGTCCGCAAGCGCGGCAACGAGGTCGGCGGCGAAGCGGCGGAGCTGGCGAGGCTGGCCGGCGAGCAGGAGATCGCGCTGCGGTCGCTGGTGACGACCGAGCCGCTGACCCCGAACGACAGCGGCACGCTGAGCCTGCGCGCGGCCCTGCAGCTGCTCGCGACGTCGTCGGTGCAGGTCTCGACACCGGCGGACGACGTCGAGCTGCCCGCGCGCGTCACCGACGAGCTCGTCGCCGTCACCCGCGAAGCACTGGCGAACGTCGAGAAGCACGCGGGCCCCGGCGCGCACGCGTGGGTGCTGCTGGAGGACCTCGGCAGCGAAGTGGTGGTGAGCATCCGCGACGACGGACCGGGCATTCCGGACGGCGTTCTCGAGCGAGCGGCAGCGGAAGGGCACCTCGGCGTGGTGGAATCCATCCGGGGGCGGGTCCGCGATCTCGGGGGGAGCGCGACCCTCGACACCGGGCCCGGTCAGGGCACGGAGTGGGAGGTCAGGGTGCCGAGCACGAGGGGTGCGAAATGAGCGAGCCGCGGATTTCGGTCATGGTCGTCGACGACCACCCGATCTGGCGCGACGGGGTGGCCCGCGACCTGACCGAGCACGGCTTCGACGTGAAGGCGACCGCACCGGACGCCGACGCGGCGCTGCGCATCGCGCGGACCGTCCGGCCGGACGTCGTGCTGATGGACCTCAACCTGGGCACCACCTCGGGCGTGGACGCCACCCGCGAGATCACCGCGGCGCTGCCGTCGACGAAGGTGCTGGTGCTGTCGGCGAGCGGGGAGCACAAGGACGTCCTGGAGGCGGTCAAGGCGGGCGCGTCCGGCTACCTGGTCAAGTCGGCGTCGGCGGCGGAGCTGGTGGACGCCGTCCACCGGACCGCGGCGGGCGACCCGGTGTTCACCGCCGGACTGGCCGGGCTGGTGCTCGGCGAGTACCGGCGGATGGCCGACGCGTCCGCCGGCGACACCGCGGGCGCCGAGCCGCCCCGGCTGACCGAACGCGAGACCGACGTCCTGCGCCTGGTCGCGAAGGGGCTGACCGCCCGGCAGATCGCCGAGCGGCTGGTGCTGTCGCACCGCACGGTGGAGAACCACGTGCAGTCGACGCTGCGGAAGCTGCAGCTGCACAACCGCGTCGAGCTGGCCCGCTACGCGATCGAACACGGCCTCGACGAGGAGTGACCCTCAGGGGAGGACGGCGGGGCCTGACCAGTCGCCCGGTGGCAGCTTGGCCGAGCCGAGGCGCCAGCTCGGTTCGCCGGGGTGCCAGGCCCCGATGACGCCGTCGGCGAGCACGAGGTCGCCGTTCTCGCTCCAGTCGAGGCCGCCGCCGCGCTTGAGGTGCTCGGTCACGTACGGCATCCCCGGCGCGTGTTCCCAGGTCAGCGTGTCCGGGTGGAGCAGCCAGACGTCCCGGATCTGCGTGCTCGTGCCGCGGTAGGCCGCGTTGGCGAAGTCGACCGCGATCAGGACGCCGTCACGCGAGACGGCCACGGTCGGCTGGCCGCCGATCGACGGCCGGCTGAGCTTCTTGCGGACGTGGTCGCGCAGGTCGACGAGGGTGAGGTCGGTGAGGCCGTCGAGCAGCATCCGGTCCCCGGCGACGGCGAGGACGCGCGGCGCCTGCTCGACCGTGCGGCCGGTCGCCGGGTCGATCAGCGCGTCGGTGGATTCGGCAGCACCGGAGTTGATGGTGATCAGCAGGCCGTGCGCGGTTTCGGCGCGGACCCGGGTGCGGCAGCTGGCGGGCTGCCCGCGGTCGGGCTCGCCACCGGTGAGCGGGACGTGCTGGAGCCGGCAGTCGTCCGGCGCGTCCTGCCGGATCAGCCACACGCCCTCGCCGGCGGCGTCCGGCGCGACCGACCAGGCGCGGCCGAGCGACCGCGGCGGGGTCGACGGGCCGGTGTAGCGGAGGATTTCGAACGGCTCGGTGCTGTGGGTGTAGGGCGGGTAGGCCGTCAGGACGGCGTCCTTCCCCACCCGGAGCACGCTCAGCCCGGTGTCACCGCCGGGGTAGCCGGGCGGCGTGGCGGCCGCGCCGCGGTCGGCGTCGAACAGGGTGGGGCCGGTGGTGGGGAGCAGCGCCGTGACCCCGATCCCGCCGGTCGCCCGGAAGCCGGTGAGCCCTTCCGGCAGCGGCGGTGGAGTGATCGGCGGTGCGGTCGTGGTCGTGGCCGGCGGTGGCGTGACTTCTTCGCCGGTGCACCCGGCCAGCAGAACCAGCGCCGCGCAGAGGGCGGCACCGCGGAATCCGGGTCCGTTCAGGGTTTTCCCCCGATCTGCGTGGTGAGATCCGGTTCTACCATCGTGACCATGGGCGAGGAAGAGAACGCGGCAGCCGAAACCAAGCCGTTGAGCGAGCGCGACCTCCGGGTCTCCGACGACGAGCGCGAGCACGTCGTCGGCGTGCTCCAGAAGGCGATCGGCCGCGGCATGATCGACCTCGACGAGTTCACCGAGCGGACCGACCGCGCGCTGGCGTCGCGGACGCGGGGCGAGCTGAACGCCGTGCTGGCCGACCTCGCCGGCCTGTACCACCCGAGCGCGGCCGTCGCCGCCGCTCCGGCGTACGCGCCGCCGCCGGTGGGGTACGCGCCCGGCCGCCGGTTCGAGCTCAACGCGAAGTACTCCTCGCTGCACCGCGGCGGGCCGTGGGTGGTGCCGTCCGAGCTGGTCGTCCGCAACAAGTACGGGTCGACGAAGCTGGACTTCACCGAGGCGCAGGTGCAGTCGCCGGTGGTGCACATCGAGCTGGACGCCAAGTGGGGTTCGGTCGAGATCATCATCCCGGAGCACGCGGCGGTGGACCTCAACGCGATCAGCGACGTCAAGTTCGGCGCGATGGAGGACAAGACGCGCAGCAACGGCCGCATGGGCAACCCGCGCTACGTGCTGAGCGGCCGCGTCCACGGCGGTTCGCTGGTCATCCGGCACCCGCGGCGCGGGCTCTTCGGCTAGCCGGGGTCCCTCTGCCCCCGGCGTCAAGGAGGCCTCCCCGCCCAGGCATCGGGCGGGGAGGCCTCCGTATTTGTTTTAGGCGGTCCGCAGGTTCTTGGCGACGAACCGGACGAGCACGGCGAACGCGACGGCGGCGAGCCCGGCGACGACGTGCAGCCCGCTGGCGAACCCGTGCGCCCGCACGACGGCGCTGCCCAGCGTGCCGACGGTCGCGAGGCCGAGCGAGTAACCGAACTCGTTGACGGTCTGCGCGAGCGCGGAAGCGGCACCGGCCTTGCGCACCGGGACCGAGCCGACGACGAGGTCGGTGCCCAGCGCGACCATCGGCCCGACCCCCAGCGACGTCACGGCGAACCCCAGCGCGGGCCACACCGGCCCACCGGCGGGCTCGACGAACGCGAGAACGGCCATCCCGGCCGCGGCCAGCGCGACCCCACCGGCGATCAGCACCCGCGGCTCGACGCGGCGAACGAGCACGGGAGCGGCGAGGAAGCTGACGGTCGAGGCGGCCATCCCCGGCAGCAGCCCGAGCGCGGCCCCGACCGGCGAGAGCTGCTGCGCGACCTGGAAGAACTGCGCGACGAACAGCATCGTGGTCCCGCCGAGCATGCTGAACAGCAGCATCCCGCCGAGCGCCGTCCGGAACGCCTTCGCGGCGAAGAGGCTGAAGTCGATCAGCGGCTCTTCGAGCGTCCGCTGCCGCTTCACGAAGACGTACCCGATGACCAGGCCCAGCCCGAGCGCCACGACCGGCCCGGCGTGGACACCGTCGCGAGCGAGCTCCTTGACGCCGTAGACGGCGGGCAGGATGGCGGCCAGTGATAGGCCGACACTCGGCAGATCGAGCCGTCCGGCGGTTTCGTCGCGGTACTCGGGCAGCAGCTTCGGGCCGATGACCAGCAACAGGACCATGGCGGGGACGCCGAGCAGGAAGACCGAGCCCCACCAGAAGTGCTCGAGCATGAAGCCCCCGACGATCGGCCCGATGATCGCCCCGACGGTGAAGCAGCCGGCCCAGATCCCGATCGCTTCGGCCCGCTGCCGCGGGTTCTCGAACATGGCCCCGATCAGCGACAGCGTCGAGGGGGCAAGCGTCGCCCCGGCAATCCCGAGCGCGCCCCGCGCGGCGATGAGCATGCCGGCACTGGTGGAGAAGGCGGCGACGACGGAGGCGATCCCGAAGGCGGCGGCCCCGATCAGCAGGAGCTTCCGCCGCCCGATCCGGTCCCCGAGCGTCCCCATGGTGACCATGAACCCGGCGACCATGAAGCCGTAGGTGTCCATGATCCAGAGCTGTTCGGTCCCATCGGCGTGCAGGCTGACGGCAAGCTTCGGCAGCGCGAGCACGAGCACGAAGACGTCGAGCGAGACGAGCAGAGCCGGCAGCGCCAGCACGGCCAGCCCGACCCACTCCCGCCGCCCGGCCCTGGGCCCGGCAACCGGTGCGGAGATGGTGGCGGTGGTCATGGAAGGTCCTCTCGGCTCGACTGGGTTTTCACCTGTTCGTCGAGCGGGAGGAGCTGGGATCGACAACCGCGGGGGATTGTTTTTCGGAAGGTCGGGGTTGTCCACACCCCTCGAACAATGTGGACAACCCCGTGCCCCCAGGTTCGCACAAACCGGCACGGTCGGTGATGACCGATAGACTGAAAGTGGGGGGGCGCCCCAGCGGGCCGGGCCGATTTCGGCTGACTCCGCCTGGACGCCCCCGCCCGTCAGGGGCGAGCCGCCGCGCGGGCTGCCGTCGGGTCCGAGGTCGCCAGGGCCGCTTCGGCCAGGGCTTCGCACTCGGCCACCGTCGTGGCGGCCAGGCTCGCACCCACCGTGCGGACCGCCGGGGCGTTCATCGACAGGCTCGTCAGGCCCAGCCCGGCCAGCACCAGGGCCAGCCGCGGGTCGGCCGCCGCTTCGCCGCAGACGCCGGCGGGTTTGCCGGTGGCCTTGGCCGCGTCGCCGATCAGCTTCAGCAGGCGCAGGAGGGCCGGCTGCCAGGGGTCGTTGAGCTTCGCGACCGCGCCGAGCTGGCGGTCCGCCGCGAACGTGTACTGGGCCAGGTCGTTCGTGCCGACCGAGACGAAGTCGACCGCCTCGAGGATCTCGCGGGCGCTCAGCGCGGCCGCTGGGATCTCGATCATCACGCCGGCCCTGGGGATGCCCGCCGCGCGGACGCGGTCGGCGAACCAGGCCGCTTCCTCGACCGTCGCGACCATCGGGGCCATCACCGAGACCTCGGCGCCCGAATCCTCGGCCGCGCCCGCGATCGCTTCGAGCTGGCGGTCGAGCACCTCGGGGCGGTCGAACGCCACGCGCAGCCCGCGGACGCCGAGCGCCGGGTTGGGCTCGGCTTCCGGCGAAAGGAAGGCCAGCGGCTTGTCGGCGCCCGCGTCGAGCGTGCGGACGATGACCGGCTTGCCGCGGAACGGCGCGAGCACCGCGGTGTACGCGGCGCGCTGGTCGGCGACCGACGGCTCGTCCGAGGCGTCGAGGTAGCAGAACTCGGTGCGGAACAGGCCGACACCCTCGGCGCCCGCGTCCGCCGCGGCCTGTGCGTCGGCCGGGGAGCCGACGTTGCCGTAGACCTTCACGCGGTGGCCGTCGGCCGTCGCACCGGTGCCGTTCCACTCGGCGAGCTGGGCGACCGTGGCCGTGACGACCGGCGCCGACGGGTCGGCGACCTCGACCACGCCGGTGTCGCCGTCGACCGCAAGCGCTTGCGCGTCCAACGCCAGCAGCCCGCGCACCGCGACGACGGCGGGGATGCCGAGCGCGCGGGCCAGGATCGCGGTGTGGCTGGTCGGGCCGCCCTCTTCGGTGACCAGGGCGAGGACCTTCGCCGGGTCGAGGCCCGCGGTGTCGGCCGGGGCGAGGTCGCGGGCGACGAGCACGGCCGGCGACGTCAGCTCGGGCACGCCCGGGGGTGCGATGCCGAGCAGCTCGGCGATCAAGCGGTCGCGCACGTCACGGACGTCGCGGACGCGCTCAGCCATGTACCCGCCGGCCGCGGCCAGCGCTTCGGCGAAGCCCTCGGCGGACTGGTAGACGGCGCGTGCGGCGGGCAGGCCCTGCGTCTTGACCAGCTGTTCCGCCTGCGCGGCGAGCGCCGGGTCGGCGGCCATCGCGGCGGTCGTGATCAGGATCGTCGCCGCTTCCCCGGTGGCGGTCTCGGCCTGTTTCTCCAGGCGGCCGGCGACGATCGCGGCCGCGGGACCGATCCGGGCGGCCTCGGCGGCCGGATCGGCCGGGGCCGGGGTGGCGGCGGGCTCGCCGAGCGGCTCCGCGACGCGGACGACGGGACCACTGGCACGGCCGGGGCTGACGGCGACCCCGGACAGAGAGTCAGACATGGTCTAGACCATAGCTCAGATACGTCTGGATATCTCGTGGTGGCAGGCACAAACCGCGTTGCTTGACCTGTTCGAGCACCGGCCCGACCTCCTCGCGCCACCAGGCTTCGGCCAGCTCGTCGCGGCTGTGGACCGGCCGTCCGGCCAGCATACGGCGGAATCCCCAGGCCTCGGCCGAGTCGGCGAGCCGGAACCAGTCGGCGGGGTCGTCGAGCCACAGCCCGAGGCGGACGTCGTCCGGCAGCGGCACGCGCTCCAGGAACATCCGCTCGGCGGTCTTCGACGGCAGGTCGGCGAGCGTCAGGCAGCGCAGCGCGCAGGCGACCGTGCTGATCCAGCGGACCCGCGCGCGGATGACCCGGGCGCCGCGGGCGCGCGCGATGGCGACGCGGTGGTGGCCGTCCTCGACGAAGAACATCTCGGACAGCCGGACGAGCCGCACCGGCGGCAGGTCCGCCGACGTCCGGGTCAGGTGCTCCCAGCGATCGCGCAGCGCGCGGTTGCGCGGCCGGAACTCGCGGTCGAAGTCCCCGGCGCGCGCGACCGTGCCGACGATGCCCTCCAGCGGCACGTCGTAGACGCCTTCGTCGAGCTCGGTCTGCTTGCCGAGCGCGTCGAGGGTTTCGCCGAGCGGCATGATCGCGAGGTGATCGGGCCGTCTGGCCTCGGCGATCGCCCTCAGCTGAGCGGCGTAGCCGCGCCACCAGGCCGAACCGAACGAATCGCCCATGTGACGGGCAACACGCGCGGCGGCGCGCTCATTCCGCCAGATCGGCGGCGGTCGGGTAGGACGGCTGCGCCCCGGGCCGCGTCACGCTGAACGCGGCGACCCGCACCGCGCGCTCGGCCGCCGTGACCAGGCTTTCGCCGTCGGCGAGAGACGCGGCGAGCGCACCCGCGAAGGCGTCCCCGGCG
Organism: Amycolatopsis solani; assembly: GCF_033441515.1. NCBI lineage: Bacteria > Bacillati > Actinomycetota > Actinomycetes > Pseudonocardiales > Pseudonocardiaceae > Amycolatopsis > Amycolatopsis solani. The sequence goes on along the minus strand of NZ_JAWQJT010000001.1, from coordinate 1,250,147 downwards.
CCGGTGGTGTCGACGGCCTCGACCCGCGGCGACGCGACCTTGGTCAGTCCACCGGCTTCGACGACGACCGCGCCGGCCGCGCCGAGCGTGACGACGGCGGCCCGCGGCCCGAGGTCGAGCAGCTTGCCGAAGTCGGCGCCGGGCCCGGTCAGCCACGCGGCTTCGTGCTCGTTGACCAGCAGGACGTCGAGCTTGGCCAGCGTCGACGGCGAAAGCTTCGCCGCGGGCGACAGGTTCAACAGCACCTTGACGCCCTGTTCGGCGGCCCGCGCGACGGCGTGCTCGACGGTCGGCAACGGCACCTCGAGCGAGAGGACCACGACCTCCACCCCGTCGAAGACGGCGTCGACGTCACCGGGCTCCAGGCTCGAGTTGGCGCCGGGGGAGACGAGGATCGAGTTTTCGCCGTCCGGGGTGACGGTGATGTAGGCGATCCCGGTCGGCCGCTCGCTGGTGCGCACGAGCCCGGTGTCGACGCCGGCGGCGCGGAGGGAGTCGAGCAGCAGCCGGCCGTAGGGGTCGTCGCCGACGGCGCCGAGCAGCGCGACGTCCGCGCCGAGCCGCCCGGCCGCGACCGCGGTGTTGGCGCCCTTGCCACCCGGCGAGAGCACGGTGTCGCCGCCCAGCACGGTCTCCCCACCACCCGGCCGCCGATCCACCGCGACGACGAGGTCCGCGTTGGCGGATCCCACAACGAGCACGTCGGAGTTCATCTCCGCACTCTGCCACGAAACCGGTCCGGTCCAGGTCAGCACCGGCGAGGAAGGGGAAAGTGAAGGTTTTTGTAACTTATCCGGGGCTGAGTGCGACAATCATGCGAGCAGCGGATGCCCGTCACTCGATCGGGGGATGTCCGTCCCCCGGCCGTCACTACGCGGACCGGTCCCGCTCTCCTGGTGCGTCATCACGCTCGACGTGGTGGTGACGTTGCCCCAACCGGCGCGAGCCGGGCAGGGCATCGGGTCGCCGGCGCCGATCACGTAGCCCCCCGAGTGATCGGCGTCGGCGGCGCCCCTTCGAGGTCCGCCGCGAACTCGCGGTACCGGTCCGGCCGGTGACCGAGCATCGCCTCCCGGACCTGGCGGGCGGCTGCGTCGCTCAACGCCTCCGGCAAGCGGTACGCCCCCTTCTCGCCAGGCAAGCGGTGTTCCCCCAGTTGGGCACCGAGCTGCCACAAGCCCCGCAGATCGCCTCGCCGTCCGTTGACGAGAAACAGATCGACCACCCTGAGCACGAGGCCGTCGTGGTCGATCGTCGTCAGCCGGACCTCGGCGACCTCGTCCCAGCCGAGGTCGAACGTCGTTTCGTCGCGGCGGTGCCAGCCGATGCCGGTGGCCGAAATGGTCACGGCTGTGGCGTTCACGTTCGCGCGGTAGGCACGCGGGGTGAAGAAGTAGAGCCAGATCGGCGCTGTGAGCCCCATCGCCCCGAGCGTGACGAGGATTTCCCGCGCGTCGGCCGAGCCCGCGAGCGAACCGGCGACGGCGCACACCGCGCCGGCCACCATGATCGAACCGGCGAGCCGCCAGTACCGCTGAGCCGACCACTCGCCCGGCGCGATCTTCCGGCGGCTATGCCCACCACCAGCTCCGGTTCCGGTTCCAGTTCCGGCGGTCAGCGTGCAGGTCGGCGCCACCAGCCTCGTCGTCGGCTGCCACGGCGAGACGCGATGACGCAACCGCCTGCGCCGGTGCAGCACTGACCACGCGGCGATGCCGACGACGAAAACGATCCCGGGCGCGATCGCCCACCACACCACCAGCTTGTCGGCGGCTCGCCGGAACTCCCGCGTCCCCTCGACCGGCACCTGCTTGCCGATGTCGTCCGGTGTCAGCTCGTTCAAGCCGAACCGCACCGACCGGACCGCACGCTCTTCGGTCGTCACGTCCGCGGTGCAGAACCAGTAGAAGCCGATCCCGCCGCGGCTGACCGGACCGACGCGGTCGCAGGACGTGACCCGCGCAATCGCGTCGCCGGGTCGATCCGGGCCGCGCTGGAGCATGCCCCGAGCTGTGATGCTCCACAGCGCGAGGACCGCCACCAGGACGGCCGGCGCCTGCGTTGCGATCTTCCTCGAGCTCGGGCGCCGGACATGCGGAACCGACTCGAAGCCGGCCGTCGCCGGACTGCCGGGGGTCAACTCAGCCCTTCCAAGCCACGCCGCCCGGCAACACCTCGCGGATGTGCGCATCGAACCGTTTCGACGCAGTCGAGCTCAGCGGGGTCGGCAGCCGGTACCAGCCGTCAGGCTGGCGCAGCTCGTCCAGTTCCGGGCGCTGGAGTGGGAAGTCCTCGCTCGCCGGGCGGAATTCGACGAGCCGGGACGGCGTCCGCAACTCGGCGATCTCCGGCCAGGTGACCACGATCCGCCGGTAGTACGAAACCCAGCGGAGGCCGATCGCCGACAGCTCCAGCGTGATGCGGGTCTTCCGGGAACGGCTTTGCTGCTCGAAGATCTCCCGCCAGGACGCACCGACGAAGACCGCGACGAATACGACCTGGCACGCAGTGCGGAAGCCGTTGTGCGGCCCGAACTCGATCACGCCGCCGAGTCCCAGCTCGATGGCGATGGCGACGAACCGGAGCCAGCGGTGCCGTACCCGGTTCCAGCCGTTCACGTGGATTTCCACGGACGCGGACGGCCGCAATGGCGGCGGCATCCACTCGGGCACCGCTGCCGCGACTGCCTCGACAGGCGGTGGTGCGGGAACGTGCCCGCCCGCGACGCGCTCGATCCGGGTGCCGACGTGCTTCGCCAGCGCCTCGCGCACTCGCGGGAGTTCTCGTTCGTACAGTCCGAGCCCGGCCACCACGAAGTCACCCCCGCCGATGCGGACCAGGCTCCGGCTGTGGCTTTCGAAATCCTCCCGAGCCGGGCTGAGCACGACCTGATAGGAGTCGTGCTTCTGCCCGCTCTCGACCACCGACGCGGCCGCGAGCTCGTCCCACCGCACAGCCCACGCGACACCGCCGATCACCCGCGAGATGCCGATCTGGTCGATGATCAGCTCGTTCCGGACCGGCTTGCGCACCGACCGCCAGACGAGGTTCAGGCCGAGCAGCCCGAAACCGCCGCCGACAATGCAGCCCATGATCCGTGGGCCCTGCTGGGCCGACGACAAGCCCAGCCAGACGATCCCGGCGCCGACCGCGAGCAGGAACCCTGCTTGGATCCAGTGCGGTCCATCCGTCCGCGACACGACAAGACGGTCGCTGTCCGGCGCGGTCACTCGATCGAACCCGAAATCCGCTGCGAGCCCGGCTGTTCGAACACTGGCTGCTGAACGGTCGTCTGCTTGTCCGTCGGTTCGTCGTCGTCCCCGCTCACCCAGTCGTCGACCCCCTCGGCTTTCTTCTTCCGGGACTCCTTGCGCCACTCCTTCTTGGCGTCGTCCCACAGGTCCTTGCCGAAGTCTTCCCCGAACTTCTCGCCGAACTCCTTCCGGGCGTCGTTCCGAATTTCGGTGCCGACGTCCCTGAGGTTCTCGCCGAGTGACTTGTCCGACGAGACGGTGTCCCTCAGTTTCTTCCGAACAGGACGTTCGTCGCGGACCTTCTCGAGGAACGTCCTGGTGTCGCGTGGTTCGTTCTTGATCAGGCCGCCGACCTTCTTCAGCGGGCCCGGCAGGTTTTCCGCGCCGCGCTTCAGCGCGCCCTTGACCCGCCGGAAGATGTCGCTGATCCGGTGGAACAGCTCCTGCGCCTTCTTGAAGGCCTTCAGCAGCTTCTTGATCCACTCCATGCACTTGCTGCCGGTCTTGACGGCTTCCGCGGTGCCTTCGGTGGCCATGCCCGCCGGCAGGGCCGGGCCGGGGTAGCGGCAGGCAATGCTGATCAGCTTGCCGACGCAGTCGGAAATCAGGTCACGCACGATCGAGCGCACGACGCTCAAGATCGTCTTGCAGATGTCGACCAGTTTCGAGATCGCGTTCGCCCCGGTCGCGACGCCCGCGTACGTCGCCGCGCGGTCTTCGGCGAAGGCGCGATACGCGTCCGCTGAAGCGCCTTCCCAAGCCGCACTGTCCTTCTTGACGGTGTCCTGGAGGTCGGCGCTGATCTTCTCCAGTTCCTTCCCGACGTTCTCCCAGGTCCCGACCATGTTCTCCAGGGCGACCTGGTCACCGGTCAGCCAGTCGAGCGGTTCCCGCAGCCACGGGAAGAACTCCATCGCCCAGCCGACGGCGGCCGAGGCGAGCGTTCCGATCGGGTCGGCGACGAGTTCCGCGATGCCGCCGGCGCCGAACGCGGCGTTCACCAGGCCCTCGGTCCAGTTGCCATCGGCGACGGCGTCGCCCGCGTCCAAGAAGTCCTGGACGATACCGGCGCCTTCCCAGACCTTGCGGTCATCCGCCGCGTCCGTCTTGATCAACGGGTTGTCGGCCACGGCTCAGTCCTCCACCTTGAACAGGTCCTTGAACTCCGCCTCGTCGGCTTCCTTCATCTGCTGCCAGAGCTGGATGCGGGTCGAATGGTCGTACGACGACGTCGACGCGGATTCGATCGCGATCTCCGCCACCTGCTGCGCGATCGCGCAGATCGCCGCGAGCGGGATGCCGAGCAGGCCGAACGCTTCGGGGTGCTCGGTCGCGCGGGCCGCTTCCTTGCACCTGTCGATCCGGTCGGTGATCGCCTCGATGTTCTCGCGGTGTTTCTGCAGCTCCTGCGGGTCGACCGCGAAGCCCGGGCCGCCTGGTCCGGCCATAGTTCCCCTCCTCGCCTGCGCCTCAGCGCAGGTAGTCGCCTTCGCTGAAGTAGTCGTCGTCATGGCCGTCGTCGGACGACGGGCGCGGCGCGCGCGGCGGCTCCGGCGGCTTCGGCGCCGCGGGCCGCTGCCGCTCTTCCTCCGGAACGAACCGGTCACCGTCGCTGCGCGGCGAAGCCGGCGGCGGGAAGCCTTCCGGCTCGGGTGCCGGGAACGTCTGTTCCAGGCGGCTGACCAGCTGGTTCATCACTTCGGGGCCGACCGGGTCGGTGACTCCGGCCCGCATCGCCCCGGCGAGCCTGCTCTGGGCGGACTTGACGGTGCGGAGGATCTCCTCGGCGAGGTCCGGTTTGTCCCGCACGCTCAGGCCGATCTCCAGGCCGACGAGGTTGCCGGCGTGGTCGACCTTCACGCCGATCTGGCCGTCTTTGCTGCGCTCGGAAACCGAGACCGCTTCGATCTCGCTGACCATCAGATCAGCCTTCCGCTGGGACTCCGCCATCCGGGATTCGAAGTCCGCGATCAGCTGCTCAGGGTTCGACACGCGAACCTCCCCCGTTCACGTCAGTAGCCGTACGGCGACCGAGTGTGGCACATCGGCCCGACAGTTCCGGGCGAGTTGCGGTTTTCCCCACTCTTCCGGGCGGGGCCGCCCGTGCGGTCGCCTGACCTGGGCTGTTATTCACACGGCCGGTAACCGGTGGGGTATTGTCCGTTACGCAAGGGGGAGATCGAACGCGAGGGGAGCGCGGTTCGGTGGGGTTGTTCGGCGACATGCTCGACGCTGCCCAGCACGTCGGGTCGGAGATCGCGCACGCCGTCCAGTCGGGTGGTGAGCGGCTCGGCAACGTCTTGACCGGCGCTGGTGTCGGCCTGCTCGCGGGTGGGATTCCGGGGGCGGTCGCGGGTGCTTACGTCGGCTCGCAGACCGGTACCGGGGCCGCTGACCCGCAGGCTGCCGGCCTGTCGCCCGCGCAGCTGGTGAAAGCCGTGATGAACGGTCCCGGCACCGAGTCGCTGCAGAAGGTGCACCAGGCGGGCGTCGACCAGTCGGAGTACCAGCGCCGGCTCGAGCAGGGCACGCGCGAGCTGACTTCGGGGCTCGAATCGGCCTGGACCGGCGGCGCGTCGGACGCCGCGCGCGAGCGGCTCCAGCCGTTGACGGCGTCGGCGACCTCGGCGTCCGCGACCCTGGACCGCAACTCGACGCTGGCCCAGACGCAGATCGACCAGTTCCACCAGATGAAGAACTCGCTGCACCCGGACGTCACCGACCAGCCGCCGACGCGCAGCGCGTGGGACGTCGCAACGCCGTGGAATACCGACACCGAAGACAAGATCAACCAGTACAACCGGAAGGCCCAGGAGAACGTCGAGCGGTACAACGCGTACTCGCGGCAGTCCAGCACGAACACCGCGGCCCGGACGATCGACTACGGCCAGCTCCGCGAGTACACCGGTGGCGAATTCACGGTGCGGGATCCGAAGAAGCCCGTCGAGCCGCCGCCGAAGAAGCGGACGCCTGGTGGGGGTGACGACAAGCGGCCGATCGGGGCGCAGGTCCAGCCGCCGGCGGTCCACCCGCCGGTCGTGCCGCCACCGGGGCAAGTGGCGCCTCCCGGGCAGGTCACCCCGCCGGGATGGCACCCACCGGGTGTCGACGACAGCGTTCGCGCGCAGAGCTACGTGCCGCCGTCGACGCAGTTCCCGCCGGGCTACCAGCCGCCGGCGACGGGACCGGGCGGGTTCGGCCCCGGCTCGGGTTCCCCGGGCGGGTTCGGACCGGGCTTCGGACCTGGTGGCGGCGGGTTCGGGCCGGGTTCGTCGTCGGGCACGAGCGGAGGCAGCGGATCAAGCCCAGGCTCGGGTGCGCGTGGTCCGGGTGCGGCCAGCGGGGCCGGCATGCCGGGCGAAGCGCGTTCCGGCGGGGTTCGCGGCGGCGCCGCGGGTAAGCCGGGCTCGCCGGGCATGGGCGGCATGGGCCACGGCGCCAAAGGTGGCAAGGGCGAGGAGGACGCGGAGCACCAACGCGCGTCCTACCTGGTGGAGGCGGATCCGGAGAGCATCTTCGGTGGCTCGGACGAGCGGACGGTGCCCCCGGTGATCGGGCTGTGATCTTCCTGCCCAAGGCCGCCCTGCTCACCGCGTGGGAGTGGGAACGGCACGGCCCACCGCCCGCGGTCCTCGGCGCCGACAACCTCTGGCTCGGTGACGAGACACGCAAGCGGCTCGACGAGAAGGTCCTCGACGTCCTGACATCGCTGCGGCTCGCGGCGGGCGGCACGTTGACGCGAGAATTCCGCGACGTCCTGCGCGTCCTGGCGAACGGCGCCCACCAGTTCACGGCGTGGCTGGGCGACATCGAGGCGGACGAGTCGGGCGCGGTGCTCGTCTCCGCCAACGGCCCGGACGCGCTCCGCCTGATCCGCAAGGACGACACGGTCCGGATCGACGTCGTGGAGCGTTCGCGGCTCGCGGAGTCACTGGTGGACGTCCTGCCGCCGGTCCCGCCCGCCCGCATCGGTGCGGTGGCGATCCCGGAAGCGCGGTTTTCGGGCCGGGCGGTGGAGGAGTCGTACGACCTCGAGGACCCGACCCTCGATCGGGGGCGGGACCCGCTGCCGTGGGCTCGACGGTTGATGGCGACCCGACGCACCGGCCTGCACCAGTGCTACGCCGTCAATCGGGGTTCTCGGAGCGCGCCGATCACCGCCGTCGACGTGGCTGGGGCCGGGCGGGTGCTGACGTACGTGCGTCCGGGGCGCGAGCCGATGGTCACCTTCCTGCCGGGGACCCGGGGTGCGCTGACCGATGTCCTGTACGCGACCCTGAACGGGTTAGGGGGAGGACGATGACGGGCTCGATCTTCAGCGGGATCGACTTCTGGGCGACCGACATGCCCAATGCGGGGCCGCCGCCTGCCGGTGGGCAGGGGTTCGCCATGAGCTCGGCCGAGATGCGGGCGATGCTCAAGAAGGCCGAGGACCAGCGCAAGGCCCTCGGTGAGCAGATGCGGGCCGCCGAATTCACGTTCAAAGCGGTGCCCCCAGCCGAAGAACCGGTCAGCCAGGCAGCCGTGAATGGGCCGAACGGGGTGAATGAGACCGGCGCGTACTACCACGGACACTTGCAGTACCAATTCGGCTACTACACCGAACTGATCCGCCGGTTGCGACAAGCACTCGGCATCACGGAAGCCGCGGATCAGCAAGCAGCGGATTCGACCAAGACGATCAAGGGGTCGCTCGAATGAGGTATCGGATTCTCGCGACCGCGGCGGTGGTCGCCGCCGGAGCGGCGCTACTGACCTCTTGCACCGGCAACGAGGGTGCGTCCGGCAAGCCGGCACCCGCGTCGGCAAGCACGCCGGAACTGCCGAACAGCGGGGCTCCGAAGGTCGACAGCCCATTGCCGGCCAAGGTGCTGGACGGTAGCCCGTGCGATTCCGCACTGACCGCAGACCAGGTGAAGGGTTATCTCGGAGAGACGGATGCAGCCGATCCGAAGGACACGGAGCTGGGTCCTTCATGCGACTGGGGCAGCACCTCGGGAAGCTCGGCCGGCATCCTGGTCGGTTATGAGACGAAGACCGGCCAGGGACTCAGCCTCACCTACAAGAACGTGAAGCCGAAGGCAAAGCGGTGGGTGGACGACCTGGATCCCGTTCAGGGCTACCCGACCGTGGGTTACGTCGCCGTCGGGACGACCGACAACCGGACCTGCGTGATCGTCGTCGGCATCGCGGATGACCTCGCGTACTCCGTCTCGCTGAGCATCGGCGACTCGGCGGTGCAGGCCGGCAAGGACGCCTGCCAGCTCGGGCGCGGTGTCGCCGACACCGTGCTCACCAACCTCAAGGCGCGGGCCTGAGCTGCACCTTTTCGTTACGGCGCAGATCGCGTTAATGCAAGACTTGTCGTAGTAAGCACCTAGACTGTTCGGATGAGCCACCCCACTCGGAGGGGTCGCGCGCGTGCGGCTACCGAACAGGACATCCGGCGGACCGCCCGGAAGCTGCTCGTCGAGCAGGGGCCGGAGGCGGTCACCCTGCGCGCCATCGCGCGGGAGCTGGGGATCACCGCGCCCGCGCTCTACCGGTACTACGAGTCGCGGGATGACCTCGTCGAGAACCTGCGGCTGGACGTCTGCGCCGATCTGGCGGACGACCTCGCCGAGGAGATCGCCGAGTTGCCGGACGACGGGATGCTGCAGCTGTTCGCCATCTGCAAGGGGTTCCGGCGGTGGGCGCTCACCCACACGAAGGAATTCACCCTCGTCTTCGCCTCGCCGACGGGCGGGGTGGGGTCGACCGCGGGCTCCGCGCTCAGCCGGGTCGACGAGCCGTTCGGGCGGATCTTCCTCGCCGCCGCGGGGCGGGTGCTCGCGCGGCACGACATCGTTCTCCCGTCGGCCAGCGGGGTGCCCGACGAGCTGCGGGACGACCTGAAGACGTTCCAGGAATCGCTGGTCACCGTGCTCGCCGAGTCCGATCGGCACGTGCCGGTGGAGAAGATCGACCTCGGCGTGACGTACCTGATGATCCAGTTCTGGGCCCGGCTCTACGGGCACGTCACGCTCGAGGTCTTCGGCAACTACCCGATCCCGATGTCCAAACCGGACGTCCTGTTCGAGGCCATGCTCATCGACCTCGCCCGCGAGATCGGGCTCTACTCCGGCTAAGCCGCGTGGCCGCCGTCCACCGGCAGCACCGCCGCCGTCACGTACTCGGCGCCGGGTGAGGCCAGGTACGCGACCGCCGCGGCCACCTCGGACGGCTTGCCGTAGCGGTCGAACGCCGTCAGCGCGCGCTGGTCGGCCGCGTACGGGCCGTCGGCCGGGTTCATGTCCGTGTCCGTCGGGCCCGGGTGGACCAGGTTGACCGTGATGCCGCGCGGGCCCAGCTCCCGCGCCAGTGCCTTGGTCAGGCCGACCATCGCCGCCTTGCTGGTCGCGTACAGCGCCATGCCCGGGCCGGGCACGCGGTCGGTGACGCAGCTGCCGATCGTGATCACGCGGCCGCCGTCGCTCAGGACGCCGGTGGCGGCCTGGGTCACCGCGAACACGCCGCGGACGTTCACCGCGAGCACGCGGTCGACGTCGTCCAGCGCGGTCTCGGCGAACGCGCCGACGAAGCCGACGCCCGCGTTGTTCACCAGCACGTCGAGCCGGCTGAACTCCGCCACGACAGCCGAAACGGTGGCCGACGCCGTGGCCGCGTCGGCCGCGTCCGCCTGGATCGCCAGCGCGCGGCGGCCGAGGGCCTTGATCTCGTCGACCACCTCGGCCGCCCGCGCGGCGTTGTTCACGTACGTCAGCGCGACGTCGGCGCCATCCTCGGCGAGCCGCAGTGCCGTGGCCGCGCCGATGCCACGGCTGCCGCCCGTCACCAGCGCCACCTTGCCGTCGAGCGTCATCCCCAGTTCTCCTTCGATCGAACAGTTTTCGTTGACTGCTCAATCAAATCGGGGATGACCCCCGAGTACTGGCGGCTTTCCGACGGGGCGCTACAGGACGATGTTGACCAGCCGTCCCGGCACCACGATCACCTTGCGGGGCGAGCCGTCGCCGACCATCGACGACACCTTCTCATCCGCCAGCGCCGCCGCCTGGACCTCGTCCGAAGTCGCGGACGCCGGCACCGTGACCCGCGAGCGGACCTTGCCGTTGACCTGGATCGGGTACTCGACCGAGTCCTCGACCAGGTACTTCTCGTCCACCACCGGGAACGGGCCCTGCACCAGCGAATCCGCGTGACCCAGCCGGTGCCACAGCTCCTCCGCCAGGTGCGGGGCCAGCGGCGCCAGCATCAGCACCAGCGGCTCGGCCAGCTCGCGCGGCGTCGACGCGGCCGCGCCGTACACCTTGGTGACGTGGTTGTTCAGCTCGATCAGCTTCGCGCCGGCCGTGTTGAACCGCATCTCCGAGTAGTCCTCGCGGACGCCCGCGATGGTCTTGTGCAGCACCTTCCGGTCCGCCTCCGAAGCGTCCTCAGTGGACACCCGCAGCTCGCCGGTCGTCTCGTCGACGACCAGGCGCCACAGCCGCTGCAGGAACCGGTGCGCGCCCACGACGTCCTTCGTCGCCCACGGCCGCGACATCGCCAGCGGGCCCATCGCCATCTCGTAGAACCGGAACGTGTCGGCGCCGTAGTTCTCGGCCATCTCGTCCGGCGTCACGACGTTCTTCAGGCTCTTGCCCATCTTGCCGTACTCCTGGGTGACCTCTTCGCCGTTGAAGAAGTACTTCCCGTCGCGCTCCTCGACCTGCTCGGCCGGGACGTAGACACCGCGCGAGTCCGTGTACGCGTACGCCTCGATGTAGCCCTGGTTGAACAGCTTCCGGTACGGCTCCTTGGACGTGACGTGGCCCAGGTCGAACAGCACCTTGTGCCAGAACCGCGAGTACAGCAGGTGCAGCACCGCGTGCTCGACGCCGCCGACGTACAGGTCGACGCCGCCGGTGTCGTCCGCGCCGTACTCGCCGGGGCGCGGCCCCATCCAGTACTGCTCGTTCTCCGGCGCGCAGAACGTCTCGCTGTTCGTCGGGTCCAGGTAGCGCAGCTGGTACCAGCAGGAACCCGCCCAGTTCGGCATCGTGTTGATGTCGCGGCGGTACTTCTTCGGCCCGTCGCCCAGGTCCAGCTCGACCTCGACCCAGTCGGTCGCGCGCGCCAGCGGCGACGACGGCATGGAGTCGCGGTCCTCGGGGTCGAACGTCACCGGCGAGTAGTCGGCGACCTCCGGCAGCTCGATCGGCAGCATCGACTCCGGCACGGCGTGGACTTCGCCGTCCTCGTCGTAGACCACCGGGAACGGCTCGCCCCAGTAGCGCTGGCGCGAGAACAGCCAGTCGCGCAGCTTGTACTGCACGGTGCCGACGCCGGTGCCGTCTTCGGCCAGCTTCTCGATGATCGTCTTCTTGGCCTCGGCGACGTCCATGCCGTCCAGGAAGCCCGAGTTGATCGCCGGCCCGTCGCCGGTGTACGCCTTGCCGTCGAAGCCCTCCGACGGCTGCACGGTCCGGATGATCTCCAGCCCGAACTTCTCGGCGAACTCCCAGTCGCGCACGTCCTGGCCGGGCACGGCCATGATCGCGCCGGTGCCGTAGCCCATCAGCACGTAGTCGGCGACGAAGATCGGGACCTGCTTGCCGTTGACCGGGTTCGTCGCGTACGCGCCGGTGAAGACGCCGGTCTTCTCCTTGTTCTCCTGCCGGTCCAGCTCGGACTTCCGCGACGCCGCGACGCGGTACTCCTTGATGGCGTCGGCGGGCGTCGCCGCGCCACCGGTCCACCGCGCGTCGACGTCCGCGGGCCACTCGGCGGCGGTCAGCTTGTCGACCAGCGGGTGTTCCGGCGCCAGCACCACGTAAGTGGCGCCGAACAGCGTGTCCGGGCGGGTCGTGAAGACCTCGATCGCGTCTTCGCCCGCCTTGAAGGTGACGCGGGCGCCGTGCGAGCGGCCGATCCAGTTCCGCTGCATGGACTTGACCTTCTCCGGCCAGTCCAGCAGATCCAGGTCGTCGACCAGGCGGTCGGCGTACGCGGTGATCCGCATCATCCACTGCCGCAGGTTGCGGCGGAAAACGGGGAAGTTGCCGCGCTCGCTGCGGCCGTCGGCGGTGACCTCTTCGTTCGACAGCACCGTGCCCAGGCCCGGGCACCAGTTGACCGGCGCTTCGGAGATGTAGACCAGCCGGTGGTCGTCGATGATCTTCTTGCGCTCCAGGCCGCTCAGCGACGCCCAGTCCTTGTTCCCCGGCACCGGGCGCGAGCCGTCGGCGAACGCGGCCTCCAGCTCGGCGATCGGCCGCGCCTTGCCGGCCTCGGTGTCGTACCAGGAGTTGAAGATCCGCAGGAAGATCCACTGCGTCCAGCGGTAGTACTCGGGGTCGATCGTGGAGATGCGACGGCGTTCGTCGTGGCCCAGGCCCAGGCGCCGGATCTGGCGCAGGTAGGTCCGGATGTTCTCCTCGGTGGTCTTGCGCGGGTGCTGCCCGGTCTGGACCGCGTACTGCTCGGCCGGCAGGCCGAAGGCGTCGAAGCCCATCGTGTGCAGCACGTTGCGCCCGATCATCCGGTGGTACCGGGCGAAGACGTCGGTGCTGATGAAGCCCAGCGGGTGCCCGACGTGCAGGCCGGAGCCCGACGGGTACGGGAACATGTCCTGGACGAACAGCTTGTCGCTGGGCACCGGCTGCCCCTCGACGGCGAGCGGCCCGACGGGGTTGGGCGCGTGGAAGGTGCCCTGGTCGGCCCAGTGGTCCTGCCAGCGCTGCTCGATCTGACCCGCCAGCGCGGCCGTGTACCGGTGCGCCGGGACGTCGGTCCCTGTTGTCTCGGTCATCGCCGTCTTCCTCCGTGGGAGCTACTCCAGAAACAACTCGACCCCTCAGCCACCAGGGCATGAGGGGTCGCCGCGCCGGCCGGGCCGGGCCCGGTCAGCGCGGCAGGCTAAGGAGCAGCCGAGCCGTGTTCATACGTTCATCGTAACTTGCTGGTCAAAGCCGTTCGGAGGGGACCGCCAGTGCGACGAACTGGGTGACCTGGGTCGCCGAGAAGTTGTTGTCGCTGACGATGATCAAGCTGCGCTCGCCGTTCGGCAGCTTCGGGCCCCAGGTCATGCCCTCCAGGTTGTCCACAGTGGACAAGCCGAGGTCGGCCGCGTCGAAGAGGAACCGCTTCTTGACCGGCTTGACGTGCTTCGCGTCGGCCAGGGACGGCACGTCCAGGACGTTCGTGGCGCCCTTCGTGTCGATCTCGTAGACGCGCACCTTGTTGCCGACGCCGGTGCTGAACGACCGCTCCATCATCAGGAACTTCGTCGAGTCAGCCTGATCGACGGCCAGCATCGAGGAGACGCCGGTGGTGGCGAACGCCGTCGGCGGCACCGGCGCGGCGAAGAGCGGCTCCTGCGGGTAGGCGTACTGGGCCAGGACCGGGCCGAAGCGCGACTGGAGGGTGATCCGCGAGAGCGCGCCGGTGGTCGTCGTCGCCTCCGGGCCGTCCTGCAGGAGCGGGCCCTCGACCTCGCTGGCCAGCAGCGAGCCGAACCCGGTGAAGGTGATGCCTTCGAGCACGAGGTTCTGCCGCGGACCCGCCGTCGGCGCCATCTTCTCGTTCGCGGGGATCGGCAGGTCGCGGACGTATTTCCCGTCGCGGCGCGCCTCGCGGATCGACGGGTCGATCCGCGTCGTCGCCGTCCGCTCGCCCTCCTGCGACCAGTAGTAGTCGCCGGTCCACGGGTCGACGCGCAGCTCTTCGGGGTCGATCGTCTGCTCGTTCTGCGGCAGCGACGGGTCGTTCTGCGCGAGCGGCGGGTACGGCGTGCCGTCGGGGCGCAGGAGCGGCTTCGTGCCGGTGAAGGTGACCGGGCCGACGCCGTTCGCGGACACCGGGAAGGTCGCCGTGTAGAAGCGGGCGGGGTTGATCGCCGACCGGTCGTCGCAGATCAGGGCGTAGCCGCCGGTCCGCGGGTCGTAGTCGATGCTGGAGAGGCCGCCGACCGTCGTGCCCTGGAACGGCAGGGAGTTCGGGACGATCTGCTCGCCGAGCAGCCGGACGGGCCGCTGGTGACTCTCGGTGGCGCTCGCCGACGTCGCGGCGAGGATCCCCCCGATCAGACCAACGGCCAACACAGTGGGCAGTACACGCGGTGACATGGCCTGTAGCACAGTCGATCAGGGTATCCGGCAGGTTGCCGGGACGTCACGCTTATCCTTGAGCCGTGTTCGCTATCGCGCTGGTTCCGGTCGTGCTGGGTCTGCTCGTCGGTTTTGGTGGGTTCCTCGGGTTCCGCGAGCGCTTGACGCGCGAGGGCGGCACCGGGGTGCGCACGCAGGCGGCGTTGCGCAGCGAAGAGGCGTTCAAGCTGGCCAACCGCGTCGCGGGCCTGCCGACCATGGCCGGGGGCGCGATTTCCGTGCTCGCCGGGCTGGCCGGGCTGGCCATGCCGACGACCGGCGGCCTGATCTCCGCCGCGCTCGCGGGCGTGCTCGCCATGCTGCTGCTGGTCATGGGCGGTGGCGTGCTCGGCAGCCGGGCCGCGCTGACCGTGCCCGCGCCGGCTCCGGCGGCGCCCGCCGGCTGCAGCGGCTGCGCGTGCGGCGCCGGCGGCTGCGGGGTCTTCAAGAAGGAAGAGGCCTAGTTCCGCTGGAGGTCGCCCGGGTGGGTGGCCAGCAGGGCGAGCGGGATGCCCTGGCGGCGCAGCACCTGGCTCCACAGGTCGCCGTTGGGCGAAGCCAGGATGTCGCTCGGCAGCGCGGGCACGATGACCCAGTCGTCGCGCTCGATCTCCCCGGCCAGCTGACCGGAGTCCCAGCCCGCGTACCCGGCGAAGACGCGCACGCCGCGCACCTTCGGCACCAGCGCTTCGGGGTCGGTGTCCAGGTCGACCAGCGCGACCGGCCCGCGGACCGCGATCACGCCCGGCACGCTCGCCGCCGTCTCGCCGGTGCGCAGCGCGGCCAAGCACAACGCAGTCTTCTTCTCGACCGGACCCCCGACGAACACCGCCTGCGGCTCGGCGACGTGCCCGCCCCAGTTGGGCAGCACGTCGTGCACGGCGACGTCGCTCGGCCGGTTCAGGACCACGCCGAGCGTGCCTTCGTCGCGATGATCGATGACGAACACCACGGTCCGCTTGAAGTTAGGGTCGACCATCGTGGGGGCGGCGACCAGGAGCGTTCCCGGCTCAACCTCGGCGTCCGCTGGCACGCGACCCATGATCTCACCTCTGGCCCGGCGAATTACTTCGGCTCGGGAACAATCGCCACACGAGCCTCGTTTGAAACAGTGGTCGGCGCACTCCGTGTCCCCCGGGCTCACTGAAGAACCGCCTTTGTGGAATACCGTCCGGCTGGAGCCACACTGCGCATAGCCGCCGAGAGGCGACCTCAGTGCGTCGACCACCTACTACTCTGGCTCCGTGACGATCAGCACCGGAGCCGAGACCAGCCGACAGGGCCCCCGGGAGCTGTTGAAGGACCCGGACTTCCGGCGTCTGCTCTTCACCCGCTTCGCGGCGAGCTGGGGTGACGGCGTCTTCCGCGCCGGGCTCGCGGGCGCCGTCCTGTTCAACCCCGAACGTGCCGCCGACCCGCTGGCCATCGCGGGCGGGTTCGCCGCGTTGCTGCTGCCGTACTCGGTCGTCGGGCCGTTCGCGGGCGCGCTGCTGGACCGGTGGGACCGCCGTCGCGTGCTCATCTTCGCGAACCTCCTCCGCGGGCTGGCGATCATCGCCGCGTCGGCGGCGGTGGGACTCGGGTTCGGCGGGCTCGGCCTGTTTTCGCTGGCACTGGCCGCGGAAGGCATCTCCCGCTTCATCGGCTCCGGGCTATCGGCGTCGCTGCCGCACGTCGTGCGCGCGGAGAGCGTGGTGACGGCGAACGCGTTCGCGACGACGCTCGGCTCGGTGGTCGCCGTCATCGGCGGCGGCTGCGCGATCGGCCTGCGCGCGCTCTTCGGCAGCAACGACCTCGGCTCGGCCGAGACCACGGCGTTCGCCGTCCTCGGCACGCTGGTCTCGGCGTTCATCGCGCGCGGGTTCGCCAAGGGCGTGCTCGGGCCGACGGTCGTCGACGAGCCGACGAACCCCGTGCTGGCCGTCGCGCGCGGGCTGGCGGACGGTGCCCGCCACGCCTGGCGGGCCCCCAGCGTCACGGCCGGGTTCATCGCGCTGTTCGCGCACCGGGCGTCGTTCGGGGTGTCGCTGCTGGTCACCGTGCTGCTGATGCGCAACTACTTCACCGACCACGGGATCTTCCGCGCCGGACTGCCCGGGCTGGGGCAGATGGCCGCGCTCGCCGGCGCCGGCCTGCTGCTGGCCGGCCTGCTGACCGCGCGCATCCTGCGCAAGGTCGGCCGGCTGCGCGCGGTGCTCGGCTCGCTGCTGCTGGCGGCGATCGCGCAGTCCGCGCTGGGCCTGCCGATGCTGCTGCCGCTGGCGCTGCTGGCGTCGTTCGTGATCACCGGCGCGGGGCAGGTGCTCAAGCTGTGCGTCGATTCGTCGATCCAGCTCGACGTCGCCGACGAAGCACGCGGCCGGGTGTTCGCGCTGTACGACACGCTCTTCAACATCACGCAGGTGGCCGCGGTTTCGCTGGGCGCGCTGGTGGTGCCGGACGACGGCCGCGCGCCGGGCCTGCTCCTCGCCGCGACGGCCTGCTACCTCGTCGGCGGCGCCGGGTACGCGCTGGCCCGGCGTCGTGCGATTCGCTGACGCAAAGACCCGAACCGGTCACGACGACTGCTCCATTGGCATTAGGGTGACGAGAAGTCATTAGTAGGTTCGAGGGACACCGGGGGCACCTGTGACCACCGCGGGCGACGACCGTGCACGGCTCGAAGCACGCAATGCCGCGATGAAGGACCAGATGGACACCCTCCTGGAGAACTTTGAGCGGCAAACGGCGCAACTGCGCGACGCCCAGGCCGCGGCGGCCGAGACCACCGCGCAGGTGACGTCTCCCGACGGGCTGGTCCGCGCCACGATCGACGCCGGCGGCAGCCTCGCGAAGCTCGAATTCGCCCCGACGACCTTCGAGCGCACGACCCCCGCGCAGCTCGCCACGACCGTCCAGACGCTGGTGCGTCAAGGATCGCTGCAGGTGAAGCAGAAGATCGCGGACCTGATGGCGCCGATCACCGAAGGACTGCCCGACCTCGCCGACCTGGTCGAGGGCGCGCCGTCGCTGGCCGGGCTGGTGCCGCGGATCCCCGACTTCGTCGAGCAAGAAGCGCCCGCGCCGCGACCGGAGTCGTTCGAAGACGGCGGGTCCATCCTGCGCAACGACCAGCCGACGCCGCCGCCGCCGATGCCGGCCCCCAAGCCCGCGCCCAAGCGCGTCCGCCCGCCGCGGGACGATGACGAGGAGCCGCCGTCGTCCTGGATGACGAGGGGCGACTGATGCCGGAGGGGGGATCCGGCTTCACCGCGGAACCCGACGCGGTCCTGCGCGCGTCGACCGGCCTGGTCACGGCCGCGGACGGGCTCGACAACGCCGTCAAGGCACTGCAGAGCGCGCTCGCCGCGCAGGGCGAGTGCTGGGGGAACGACGACTCCGGCAAGGAGTTCGCGAAGGACTACGTACCCGGCGCGCAAGGTGCCGTCGAGGGGTTCACCAACCTCGTGCAGGGGTTGCGGGGGATGCAGCAGAACGTCGCCAAGTCGATGAAGGCCCTTTCGGGGGCCGACGAAGACGTGACGTCCCAGCTGAGCAAGGGGCAATGACGCGTGGGTATGGAGATGCCCGACGCGGTCAAGTGGCTGCTGCCGATCGTCGTCGGGGAGAGCTGGCCCGAGGGCGACGAGACCAAGCTGCGCGCGCTGCGGGACGCGTGGCACACGGCGTCGACGGCGATCGGCCCGGCGTCGGAAGCAGGCAACCAGGCGGCGTCCGGCGTCCGCGACAACTGGACCGGCGACGGCGCGGACGCGTTCGCCGAGCAGTGGAAGAAGTTCGTCGAGGGCGACGAGGCCTACTTCAAGCAGCTGGCCGACGCGGCCAAGGCGCTGGGCGATTCGTGTGATCAGACGGCATTGGACGTCGAGTACACGAAGTACATGATCATCATCTCGCTGATCGTCCTGGCCGCCCAGATCGCGGCGATGATCGCGGCGGCGGCGGTCACGTTCGGCGGCTCGACGGCGGGGATCGCGCCGGCCCAGATCGCGACGCGGATGACCGTGCAGATGCTGTTCCGGCAGCTGCTCGAGAAGCTGGCTCAGCAGGGGTTCAAGCAGCTCGCGAAGGAGCTGCTGGAGAAGCTGCTCAAGCAGGGCCTCAAGAAGATCGGCATGGAGGTCCTCAAGAACGAGGCCATCAACCTGGGGATGGATGCCGGCATCCAGGGCCTGCAGATGGCGAAGGGCGACCGCAAGAGCTGGGACTGGTCGAAAACCTCGGACGCGGCGATCTCCGGTGCGGTCGGCGGCGTCGTGGGAGCGGCGTCGGGATCGATCGGGCGCGGGGCGACCGAGGGGCTGTCGCACAGCGCCGGCGGGCAGGTCGCGGACGCTGCTCTCCGGGCCGGGACGCGGGGCGCGGTCGAGGGGGTCGCGCAGACGGTCGGACAGGCGGCGGTGACCGGGGACCTGGGGTCGTTGACGCCGGAGCAGCTGCTGATGGGCGCTTCGAGCGGGGCGGTCGGGGGTGCCGTTGGGGGTGCGAAGGAGCAGCTGCACTCGGTTCACGAGGCGAATATTCCGCGTTCGGAGCCGGATTCGGGTGGTGGCTCGGATGGGGCTTCTGGTTCTGGTTCGTCGGAGTCGCGGCGGGAGGCGGAGTCTCAGTCGCCGGGTGAGGAACCCGAGACTCGGCAGGAGTCGGCGCCTGAGTCGCGGAGCGAATCGGCGCCCGAATCGCGCGGCGAGTCCGCACCCCAGTCGCGGGGCGAGGAACCTCAGGGCCGGCAGGAGTCTGCACCCGAACCGCGGGGCGAGCAGCCCGAGGCTCGGCGGGAGTCGGCGCCTGAAACGCGGAGCGAATCGGCAACTGAGCCGCGGAGTGAGTCCGCACCCGAGCCGCGGGGCGAGGAACCCCAGGCCCGATGGGAGTCGGCACCTGAGTCGCGGAGCGAATCGGCGTCCGAATCGCGCGGCGAGTCCGCACCCCAGTCGCGGGGCGAGGAACCTCAGGGCCGGCAGGAGTCTGCACCTGAAACGCGGAGCGAGCCGACCCGGGAGCAGGGGTCGGCCGAGGAGTCGTCGCGGCGGGAGGCGCCGTCGGAACCCGAAGCGCGGGCCGATGCCGCTCGTCGGGAGCCTGAGCCGCAACAACGCGCCGAGAGCGCGGCCGAGCCTCGTGCCCAGCAGGCGGAACGTCCGGCGGCCGAACCGATCGCGCACCAACCCGAGTCGCACCGAGCGGAACCCCAGTCGGCAGCACCGCCGACGGGCCAGGGCGGCGGCTACGGCATGGCGCCACCGCCGGGATCGGGCCCGGAGCTCGGCCGTCAGAGCGCCGGGCGTCCGCAGGACAACGTCGGAGCAGCGGGTTTCACGGGCGGTCAGCACCAGCCGTTCGCGGCGGATGCCGGGCCGGCGCCGGTTCAGAACGGTGGGTCGCCGCAGTCTCCGGGTGGGTTCACGCCACCCCCGCCGCCGGGCATGCCGAACGGCGGAGGCCCGGGCCCCCAGTCACCGATGCCCTCGCGCGGCGGTGAGCAGCCGCGGATGCCGGACCCTCGCCGGATGATGCAGGGTGGGCAGCCGCCGTTGGGTGGGCCGCCGCCGGGTGGACAACGGCCTGGTCGGCCGCCCCACGCCGGGCAACCGGGCGGTCAGCTTCCGCACGGTGGGCAGCCGCCGCGCGCGGGTCAGCCGGGCGGACCGTCGGCGCACGGTGGGCAGCCGCTTCAGCCGGGCGGACAACCGCCGCACGTGGGTCTGCCGGGCGGGCAGCCACCGCACCCGGGTCTGCCGGGCGCGCAGCCACCGCACCCGGGTCTGCCGGGCGCGCAGCCACCTCGTACCGGACCGCCGCCTCAGGGTGGGCAGGTGCCGCACGCTGGGCATCCCGTTCACCCGGGTGGGCAGCCGCCGCACCTTGGGCAACCGGTTCAGGCGGGCGGGCAGCCGCCCCACACGAGGCCGCCGTTTCAACAGGGTGGACAGCCACCGCACCCCGGGCAGCCGGGTCAGCCACCCCGCGGTGGGCAACCGCTTCCCCAAGGTGGGCAGGTCGGCCGGCCGGTCGGTCAGCCTCAACAGGGTGGGCAGCCGCTTCCGCAGGGTGGGCCAGCCGGCCAGCCGACTGGTCAGGGTGTGCAGCATGGTCAGGGTGGGCAGCCGCCGCAGGGTGGGCAGCCCG
The DNA here is from genome assembly GCF_033441515.1 of Amycolatopsis solani. NCBI lineage: Bacteria > Bacillati > Actinomycetota > Actinomycetes > Pseudonocardiales > Pseudonocardiaceae > Amycolatopsis > Amycolatopsis solani. The sequence goes on along the minus strand of NZ_JAWQJT010000001.1, from coordinate 1,229,635 downwards.
GGCAGAGTGGCGGGCAGCCGCCGCAGGTCGGGGGGCCGCCGCGACAGGGTGGGCCGGCTCCGCAGGATCCGCGGTGGTTGCTGCATGGTGGGCAGCCGCCGGTGCCGGGGGTTCGTGGGGGACCGCCGCCGGTTGGTGGGCAGCCGCCCGTTCAGCATGGGGGGCCGTCGCATCCTCGTGGGCCGCAGCCTCCGAGTGGGCAGCCGCCGCAGGGTGGGTTGCATCCGAACGATCCGCGGCGGATGCCGCCGCAAGGTGGGCAGCGGCCTGCCGGGTATCCGAATCAGCCGCGGGGGCCGCAGCCTGGGGGGCGTCCGGGGATGCCGCCTGCGCCGGGTGGGCGTCCGCCGATGCCTTCGCACGATCCGCGGGTGGGACCGCGCCCCGGTGGGCAGGTTCCGCCACCGCGGTTCGGGTCGCCGCAGGAGCACCTGCCGCCGCGTGGGCCGGTGGAGCAGCACACGCCCACCGAACAGGGTTCGCCGCGCACCCGCGACGAGCAGCGCCCAGCCGAGCCTGCCGCCCGCGAGCAGGAACCGCGCGTCGCCGATGACCCCACCGCCGAGCAACGGCCGGCCGAGCCTGCCGCTCGCGAGCAGGAACCACGCGCCGCCGAAGACTCCACCGCTGAAGAAGCCCGCGAGCACGAAACGCGTGCCGGCGAAGAGCCGACCGCAAGCGAACACGAGCCGCACGCCGGCGAGGACTCGGCTGCTCAGCACGCCGCCGAACCGGAGCCCGCCGCGCGCGAGCACGAAACGCGCGAAGACCCGACCGAAACGGCACCCGAGCAGGAGCCCCTCGCTGCCGACGAGCACGGACACCCGGAACCGTCCGAGCCCTACCTCGCCGATCCCGAGTTCCGCACCGATGATCCCGCTGGGATTCGGCGGGTCGAGGACACCTTCATGGAGTCCGGGCGCCAGAGCCAGGAGGACGGGGAGTGGCGGCACGAACAGGTCCGTCGCGAGGCGCTAGAGAAGCGCGACGCGCACCACCCCGGGGTGTCCGACGACGGGGCCTTCGCCGTCCACGCCTACACGCGGTACGAGATGGTCGGGCCGCTCAACCGGGCCCTGCGGATGGGTGGGCCCGAGCTCGTCGACCTCGCGCCCCAGGCCGGGGCGCTCGTCTCCGGGCTGAACGAGCTGCCGCCGCATGTCGGGACCGTGTCGCGGCGGGTGGACTTCGGTGGCAACCTCTCACGGCTTCAGGCCTTCATGGCTCGGTTCCACGACGGGGCGCACATCACCGAACCGTCGTTCCTCAGCTCGTCCAAGATCGACGCCGATCACCCGCGCAGCAAGTTCCCCGGCGAAGTCGAGATGCGGATCTCGTCCAAGACCGGGCGCGACGTCGAGTCGATGGCCAGTATCGGCCACGAACGCGAGGTCCTCTTCAAGGCCGGGACGCAGTTCGAGATCACCGGCATCGAAGAGGGTCCCGGCCACCCCAACCACAAGCCGAAGCCCGTGCCAGGGGAGCCGCACTACGTCGTGCACGCCGAAGAGGTCGCCGCCGGGGATCCGCGGCACCTCGGGGCGGATGAGGCCCGCGACGCCATCGACCGGCGCCGGGCCGACGAGCGCGCCGACGAGGACCGCTTCCAGCGCGAGGCCGACGAAGAGCTCGAGCAGTTCTACGCCGAGCACCCCGAGCTGCGCCCGGGTGACATGTCGAAGCTCACCGCCTTCGACGATCCGAACCAGGCGCCTCGGCCCGAGCGCCCGCCGCCCGCCACCGGGGAGCCGGACGGTGGGTGGGCGCAGCTCGCGGAGCCGCTGACGCCGGGTGGGCAGCCCGTGTTGCACGCCGGGTCCGTAGAGACCACGCAGCAGCACGCGCGGCTCGTGCGCGACGCAGTTCCCGAGCTGGGGGCGGTCAACACCCGCAACCACTACAGCCCGGACGGCCTCCGGAACGGCTTCCAGACGAACGCCGCCGAGTCGATGGTCGCCTTCGAACGGCGGATGAACGGCGAGGACGTCGTCGCCGGGCCGGCGCGGCAGCAGAGCCTCGCGCAGATCGGCGAGCAGCTCGGCGGGCAGTGGCACGACCGGGGCGGCTTCGACGACGTCGCCCGTGACCTCGGGGAACGTCCGGTCGGCGCGCGGACGGCCGTCGCCTTCGAGACGCCCGGCGGTGAGCTGCGGCTGGTCGCCGGGGTGCACACCGAGCACGGGGTGCTCTTCGCCGATCCCGTCACCGGGCGGCTCGCCGAGCTGCCGCACGACGCCACCGGCGTCCACGCCATGCCGCTCGGCGGCGGGGACGCTCCGGTGCCGCACCACGAGGGCATCTCCGACCGGCTCAACCCGACGACCGAACGGGTGCCGCACGACGAGGGCTACCTCTTCGACGACGAGCACCGCGGCACCCCGGCCGACCACGAAAGCATCCGCCGCGCGGTCGGCGACGAGGACATCTACCAGCAGATTCACGACCGCGCGCTGGACCGCCGGGACGCCGCCGGGCTGCCGCTCACCGACGACGGCGCCGTCGCGCTGCACGGCTACACCCGCGGCGAGTACGCCTACGACGTCAACGAGGCCCTGCGCCGCGGCCCCGAGCACCCCGGCTTCGACCTCGCGCACGAGAACACGCGCGCCATCATGGACGGCCTCAACCAGGTCCCGCGCACGTCCGGGGAGAGCCTCCGCGGCATCGACGTCGGCGGCGATCCGCGGCTGGCCGAACTGGTCGCCGGGCCGTACGAGCCGGGATCGGTCGTCGTCGAGCCCGCGTTCTCCAGCGCGTCGATCAAGACCGACGAGTTCTCGACGTCCAAGTTCGGCGACGACGTCGAGCTGCACGTCCGGTCCGACAACCTCCGCGACATCTCGAAGCTCGCCGAGAACCCGGGCGAGCGCGAGTCGCTGTCCCCGCCCGGCACCCAGCTGCTGGTGCACGAACGGCGCCTCGAGATCGGGCCCGACGGCCGCCGCAAGTGGATCATCGAGGCCGAAGAGATCGGGCCAGGCCACCCGCGCTACCTCGATCCCGAGGCCGCGCAGCACAAGATGGCCGAGCGGCGCGCGGAGAACGACCACAACGCGGCCGAGTTCGAACGCCGGAAGCAAGCGGCGATGATGGAGCGGCTCAGCGGCCTGGACGAGCCCGCGCACGTCGCCCCGCCGCCGGAGCAGCCGACCGTCCACGACACCGTCGACGAGACGCCGGCCGAGCCGGTGCCGGCCGCCGAGCCGGGGCCGGACTACTCACGGCTGGCGCGCTCGACGAACCCGCCCGCCGAACCGGCCATCCACGCCGGCGGCACGACGCCGAGCGAGCGCGCGGCCTACGTCCAGGACCGGCACCCGCACCTGCGCGACGTCAACCCGGGCTTCCGCGAGCCCGGCGCGCTCGAAAACGGGTACATGTCGAACTGCACTCGCGGTCCTGAGGCGTACATGGACCGCGTGCGCGGCGGCGACATGACGGCCGAGCCGATCCTGCTGCACGAAATGGGCAGCCGCGGCACGCTCGAACACCTCGAGGGCCGCTTCGGCGAGACGTTCTCCGCACGCGGCAGCTACGACGACGTCATCCGCGAGATGCGGGAGCGGCCGCTGGACCACCACGCCGTGGTCGCGGTGAAGTACGACGGCCCGAACGGCGTCGAGTACGGGCACGTGGCGATGGTCGTGCACACCCGCGACGGCGTCGCGTTCATCGACCCGCAGTCCGGCGACCTCATGCACCTGCCGCAGCCGCCGAAGGACATCAAGCTGATGCACGTCGGCACGCCGGACGAGGTGCACATCGGGTCCGACCACGTCACGGGGGAGCACGGCGGGTACGGGACAGCGGCGCCGCACGACGCGTTCTTGGCCCGAGACGACGTCGCCGCCGCGCTCGACGGGCACGCGTCGGCGGACTACATCCGCGAGCACATCGGACAGCACCCCGAGCTGGTCCGGATCCTGAGCGAGCCGGGCAACGACTACCTGACCCGCTCGCTGCTGGACAACCCGAAGACCCTCGAAAGCCTGCTCAAGCACCCCGAGGCCATCCCGATCCTCGAGGACGCGGTCCGCGAGGTGGACGAGCGCGGCTACCACGTCGTCGACGATGTCGAGCACCGAGGCGTCGAGCCGTTCGACCCGACGCCGGAGCAGGCGGAGATCTCCGCGGACGTCGCGGGGATCGCCGCCGTAGCCCCGCCTGAAGCGCTGCGGCACGGCAGCTTCGACCAGGCACGGGTCGGCGATCCGGACTACTGCGAGCAATGGGTCGCGGAGGAACGCGAGCGTTGGCCCGAGACGCAGGGCACGCTCAACCGCATCACCGAGCGGATCGCCGGAGAGACCGACGGCCACCCGGGATTCCGGCCGGAGCCGAAGGACGACGTCCGGGCGCTGGCGAAGATCGCGAAGTACGGTTGGGATGGTTCCCAGCTGCACGACCTCGTCGGCGCCAAGATCCAGTTCGAGCGGGTGGCGGACATGTACCGCGCGCTGGACGCGGTACGCAACGATCCCGAGCTCGAGATCGTCGACTTCACGGACCGGCTGGCCGAACCGAAGGACAGCGGTTACCGGGACCTGCAGCTCAACGTCCGGCTGCCGAACGGGCACGTGGCCGAACTGCGACTGCACCTCACGCACATCGACGAGGTGGCGTCGTACGAGCACGCGCTCTACGAGGTACGCCGCGACTTCGAGACGTTGAGCAGGAAGGACGGGCGTGAAGGCCTCCTTTCGCCGGAGGAGGCGGCACTCGCCGCGGCGCTGACCGAACAGGTCCGAGGCCGATTCGAGGAAGCGTTCCGGCGGGGACTGACATCCGAGGAGAGCGGCTGATGGCCTTCCAGACCCCCAGGTTCTACAAGTACTACGCCCAGACCTACCGGATCGACTCGACGCCCGACGGCGGGTTGAAAGGCACCATCCTCAACCTTCGAACGGGCTTCTTCGAACCCGACAGCAGCCACATCCGCGAGCTGATCTGGTCGACGACGGAGTCGAACATCGGCGGCCCGTTCAGCGAAGAGAAGTTCGTCCACGAGACGGAGATTGAGCGGAACCACTACCTGTCCGGCGACGGGCCGATCTTCGCGCTCTACGAGACGATCAACGGGATCGACAACGCAGCCTTCCAGGAAGGACGCCGCCGGACTCCGCAGGAGACCGCGCTGGTGCGCGCCTTGCAGAAGCGCACCTTCAAGATGTGGGAAGACGAAGCCGCCCGGATCGCCGCCGGGGAGCCGCCGTCGTTCACGGTGACGAGCCGGTTCAACGCGGGGCAATGATTCACGTGGAACAACGACTTTCGCCGGACGAACAGCGCACCCTCCTGGTGCAGCTGGGAAAACTCCTGCGCGACCACCGCGTCGACGCCGCCGGGCCCGCCGTCGTCGACTTCCGGCAGGTCGGGGAACACCGTGAGCTCGCGGGCCACAACGCGTCGACGTCGGACGCGCTCGGCGACCTCTTCGCCCAGCTGCGCGAAGGGATGTACGCCGAAGACCGCGGTACCTGGCTGCAGGCGCGGTTCACGCTCGACCCCGACGGCAGCTTCGACTTCGACTTCGCGCGCGACGACGATCCGGTGTGGACCGAGCCGCCGGCCGCGAGTGCCTATCCCGACGAGCTCGCCGCGTTCCCGCGGGCCGACGAGCACATCCCGGACTGGTGGCGGCTGCGCGCGCAGCTACCTCTCGGCCTCGAGTTCCGGCACGCCGAGGTCGGCGACCTCGACGTCGAACGGCCGCCGCTGACCGACACCGAGGTGCCGCTCGTGCTGCAGTACCTCGAGCGCGAAGCCGTCGTGCACGAAGACGCCGACCAGCGCTTCCACAGCGACGGCACCTGGATCTGGTCCGAGGCGGTGCCGCTCCTGCTCGCGAAGCACGGCGTTCCGCCCGAGCCGGACCTCGTCGCGCACATCCGGCGCAACCACTTCCAGCCGCCGTACGTCGAGCCGCTGGTGCGGCGGACCGCCGAGGCGGACCTGCTGGGCCAGCCGCGGCCGAAGCCGGGGCGCGCGGACGTCAAGACGACGAGCGGGGACGTCGCCGCCGAGCTGGAGACGACGCCGGATCCGAAGCTGGCCGACGACGAGCTGCTGATCGTGCTGGTGCAGCGGCTCGGCGAGCACGGCGTCTGGCCCGAGGCCTACCGGGTCGGGGAGAGGGCGGACGGCACGTGGTGCCTGAACTTCACGCCCGACGGCTGGGAGGTCGCCGCCTACGCCGGCGGGAAGGCCCGTGCGCCGAAGTACTTCGACCGGCTCGAGGACGCCGCGCAGCAGCTGCTGGGCGCGTTGCTGCTGCACCCCGCCCGGATGACCGCCGGCCACGAAACACCGCTGGAAACGGCGCGGGAGCTCGACGACTGGCCGGTGCACCCGGCTCCGGGTGAGCCTCCCCTCACCCTGCTCCGCAACAAGCGCATCACGCGGCTGGTGGCGGGTACGGTCGTTCTGCGCTTCGGCGAGGAACCCGGCAACCTCGTCCACCACGGGGAGGTACGGTTCGCCACGACGTCGCTGCCGCTGGAACGCGAGCGGGAGCGGCGGAGCTACCGGCTGAGACGCCCGCTGCACGTGATCACCGGCATCACGGTTCCGTGGGCGAACCTGCCGGGTGGCGCGGTGGCCTTCGTGCTGCCGAAGCCGATCGCCGAGCACGAGTCCGACGGAAGCCTGGAGAGGATCGAGTAGGTGGAAGCGGCGGAAGCGATTGCCAAGGTCGGCCAGTGGCTGCGCGCGGTGCACGGCCCGGACGTCTCCGGTCCCGCGGGCTTGCGGGTGGACACCGAGAAGGTGCTGCGCATCCCCGAGGGCTGGTCGGTGCCCTACAACACCATCGCGTTCCTCGACGAGGGCCGGCCGGAGAAGGAGATCTTCCCGCCGCCGTCGGTCGTGGTCCGCGAGCCGGACGGCGAGCTGCGGCAGGCGCACCCGCACCCCGGCGGGCTGTCGGTGCCGGTGGCGTTCCCCGGCCAGGAGAACTGGCGCGAGGTCGTCGACCCCGAGTACGTGAAGGCCGGGCTCGGTGAGCTGGGCGTGCCGCTGCAGGCGGTCGCGGGCTGGGTGAAGGTCGACGCCGAGGGCAACCAGACCGGCGAAGAGCGGGAGAACCCCGAGTACAAGGCCGGGCCGATCCGCCGCGGCTACCCGAAGCCCGAGAACGCCCTCGAAACGCTGCTGTCGTTCGGCAGCGTCGGCTGGCTGACCCGGGAGCTGCTGCTCATCGGGCTGATCCGCTGCGAGGTGTTCGTCCCCCTCGACCTGGAGACCGGCAAGACGGACCGGTTCTACTTCGCCGAAGAGCGCAACGAGCTCAAGGTGTTCAGCTCGACCCGGCACCTGCCCTCGCGCGAGCACGGCTGGTGGAAGGTCGACGTCGCCACGCTCGCCGAGTTCGAGCACCCGCCGAACTTGGTCATCAACGGCGGCCCGACGACCATCGAGGACGTCTCCAGCGGCGAGCTCGCGGAGATCGTCAAGCGGTTCCCGCGCCACGAGCCGCGCATCGACGTGCACGGCCGCTGCCCGGAGGCCGAGGAGGACCTGATTCGCGTCGCGGCCGACACCGCGGCGCGGATGGGGCTGCCGGATCCGGTGAAGCCGCCGCTCAAGGCGGCCGAGAAGGCCCGCCGCCGCGGCTTCGAGCTGACCGCCGAAGAGTGCGCGAAGACCGTGCTCGGCGAGTCCTGGCTGAAGCGGCTGCAGATGCCGGAGCCGCCGCGGAGCAAGCCCAACGACCTGCGCGCGAACGGCCTGGCGCCGGCCTACGACAACGCCGGGCGCACGGTGCCGCGGCTGGACACGTTCGGCAAGTACCCCGAGCGCGACCTCGACGGCTTCCGCTACGGCTGGCAGCGCGTCACGGGCGCGTACGTCGGCTTCGCGCTCGGAGAGGCCCTGGGCGCGGCCGTCGACCGGATGCCGCTGCACGACATCCACGCGAAGTACGGCATCGAAGGCGTCACCGACCTGCTGCCCGCGTTCGACCAGGTGGGCCGGATCGGCTCGCTGACGCAGCGGCTGCTGTTCTACACCGAGGCCGTGGTCCGCAGCCCGCACCGCGAGCAGCCGGAGTCCCGCGAAGCCGAGCAGCTGTTTCCCGGCGTCGTCCGCGGGGCGCTGCAGCGCTGGCTGCGCACCCAGGGCGCGCCGATGGAGAACGCGGACGGCTGGCTCGTGCAGGTCGCCGACCTGCACGCCCGCCGCGACGCCGACGACGCCGAGCTCAACGCCTACCACCAGCTCGCGACCGAGGCGGCGGGCGCGCTGCCACTGACCGGTCCGGCCGCGCTGATCCCCGCGTTGCCCGCCGCGCTGACCATGGCCGGGCCCGGCAGCGGGTTCAGCGGTGGTGCGCGCCAGGCGGTCCGCGACCTCGCCGGCGTCACCCACCCGACCGAGCCCGACCTGGCCGCCGCGACCTACCTGACCTGGCTGTTCGAGCACGCGCTGACCAAGGACGCGTTCAGCTTCCCGATCTGGAACCTCAGCCGCGAGGTGCTCAACCCGGACAACCAGTTCCAGCAGGGTCCGGAGTGGACGGCGATCGGGGACATGGTCGCCGAGTCGGTGCCGTTCTTCGGCGAGCACGGGCTGCCCGACCTGCGGATGGCGGAGCTGATCGGCGACGGCCAGACGACGCTGTCGGTGCTCGGCCGCGCCTTCGCCGCGCTGTCCGGCTTCGAGAACTACCCGGAGCAGGCCCTGCTGCGCGCGGTCAACCACTCGGGCCGCAGCGCGCTCACCGGTGCGCTGGCCGGTGCGCTGCTGGGCGCGCGCACCGGGATCCCCGGGCTGCCGCAGAAGTGGGTCGACCAGCTGGAGCTGCGGTACCTCGTCGAGAACGTCGCTTCGGACGCCTACTGGCACTTCGACCGGCACTCGGCGCTGAGCGTGCAGGGTGACACGTGGATCGAGCGGTACCCGCGGCATTAGCCCGAGGATGGGGAGAATGGAAGAACAGGAAGCCGTCGCTCGCGTGCACGAGTGGTTGCGCACGCGGCCGGACGGCGACCGGCTGCGGATCCGGGCGGAGTTCACCGCGCGCCGCCCGGACGGCTGGCGCTTCACCGTCAACGCGGCCGGTTACCTGGACGGCACCGACGTCGGTTCGGGGCTGATCCCGAGCCCGGTGCTGTTCGTGCCGGACGACGGCGGCGAGGTCACGCTCGACCAGGCGGCGATGGCGAGCCCGCCCGCCGAGGACGAGTGGCGGCCCGACGTCGACCCCGAGTTCGACGAGAAGGTGTTCCCGGACCTCCCGGTGCGGGCGATCCGCGGCTGGACCCGGTCCACCGGCGAGTACCGGGCCAACGAGCAGTACACGCCCGGCCCGGTCTGGCGCGGGTTCCCGGTGCCGGCGACGGACGCCGCGAAACTGCTGACCTACCTGGCCGTCGGCTGGATCAGCCGTCCCGAGTTCGCCACCGCGCTGCTCGACTGCGAAGTGCTCGTGCCACTGACGGACGGCGAGCCGCTGGTGCGCCCGGTGCCCGGCACCGGCGACCGCGAAGTCATCGCCTACAGCTCGTCGGCGCTCGTCCCCGGGCGCTACCCGCGCCGGTGGCGGGTGCCGGTCCGCGAGCTGCCGACGTCGACCGGGCTGACCCTCGACCCCGGCACCGGGCTGGTCCGCAGCCTGACCGCGGCCGAGCTGGGCACGACCGGCGAACGCGGCCCGCGGGTCGAGGAGCCCGCGCCGGAAGCCGGCCCCGCGGTCGCCGACGCGCTGCCCGCGCTGGTCGAGGAGTTCGGCGTCGAGCCGCCCGACCTGCTCGAACGGCACCTGCGGTACGCGGTCAACCACGCCCGCGACCACCACTTCGAGCTGACGCCCGAGGAGTGCGTCCGCTACCTGCGCGGGTTCGCCTGGCAGCACCGCAACGGCGTCCGCCGCCGCGCGGGCCAGGCCCCGGAATGGCCCGCCGACCTGGGCGCGCACGGCCTGATCGCGCACGTCGGCGAAGACGCGCAGCCCCGGCCGGTGCCGTGGACGTTCGGGAAGTTCTCCGCCTTCGGCACGCCGGCCGGGCGCTTCGCCTGGCACCGGATCGTCGGCGCGTACGCCGGCTTCGCGATCGGTGACGCGCTGGGCGGCGGCGCCGACCCGGCCGGTCCGCTGCCGCTGGGCGGGCTGACGCGCCACCTGCTGTTCCACACCGACATCGTGCTGCGCGGCCTGCCGCCGGTGCCGACCGGCGAAGTGCCGGCCACGCTGCCCGAGCCGGACCCGGTCGGCTGGCTCGCCGTCGCGACCCGGCACGCCGGCCCGCCGCCCGCGGAGTTCTCCGCGCTGCTGGCCACGGCGCTGGCGGCGACCCCGGCCGGCGCGGTCGCGCTCGCCGACGTCGACGGCGAGCAGTACGCGAACGACATCGCCCGCGAGCTGACCGGCAGCGGTGCCGGCGCCGAGGTCACCGAAGGCGTCGAGCTGCTGGTCGCGGTGTTCCAGGCGCTGCTCACGCGGGAAGCGTTCGCGTTGCCCGTGCACGTCCGCCTGCGGGAAGTGGGCGGCGAGCTGGCGGCGTCGACACTGGCGCTGCGCGAGGACCGCGACGCCGACGACGTCGCCCAGCTCGAAAGCATCGGCGACGGCCGGAGCGTGCGCTCGGTGCTCGGCCGCGCGCTGTTCGCCGTGGCCAAGCGCGGCCACGACCCCGCGGCGGCGATCACCCTCGCCGCGCGGTCCGGTCCGGTGGCGGGCGCGATCGCCGGGGCGCTGGTGGGCGCCCGGACCGGCCTGCCGGGCCTGCCCTGGGTGACCGCGCTACCCGACCTCGGACTGCTGGAGGACATCGCGAGCGACGTCTTCTGGTACTTCAACCGCAACGGCCTCCAGACGGAGACCGCGGAACACCCGCGATGGGAGCGCCGGTACCCGAGCGGCCGGTTCACCCCGAAACCGAAGGGACCGGACTTGCGATCGCGACTGCGGGGCAGCCTGCTGGCCGGGGCGATCGGCGACGCGCTGGGCGCGAAGACGGAGTTCGACTCGATCGACCGGATCCGCGAAATCGCCGGGCCGGCCGGGATCACCGACTTCATCCCCGCGTACGGCGGCGCCGGCCGGATCACCGACGACACCCAGATGACGCTCTTCACGCTCGAAGCGCTCATCCGGGCGCACGCCCAGCAGCGGAAGACCGGGTCCGCGGACGTCGTGCACTCGCTGCAGCTGGCCTACCAACGCTGGCTGCACACGCAGGGCGTCGCGTGGGACCGGGCACGCGGGCCGCAGTCCACCGTCGAAGCGCCGGACGGCTGGCTGATCACGCACCAGGAGCTGTTCAGCCGCCGCGCCCCCGGCCTGACCTGCTTCGGCGAGCTCGAGGCGTACGGCCGCTCGGGCGTCCGGGGCACCATCGAACGGCCGATCAACAACTCGAAGGGCTGCGGCGGCGTGATGCGGGCCGCACCGATCGCGTTGTGGTCGGACGACCTCGCGGAGGTGTTCCGGCTCGGCGCCGAGAGCGCGGCGCTGACCCACGGTCACCCGAGCGGGTATTTGTCGTCGGGGTGCTTCGCGGTGGTCGTGCACGAGCTGCTGCACGGAAAGCCGCTGCTCGACGCGGTCGCGACCGCGCGGGCCGAGCTCGTGAAGCACCCGGGGCACGAGGAGCAGAGCGAGGCGCTCGACGCGGCGCTGGCACTGGCGGAGCAGGGCCCGCCGACGCCGGAGAAGCTCGAGTCGCTCGGCGCGGGGAACATCGGCGAGACCGCGTTGTCGATGTCGGTGTACGTCGCGCTGACCACCACCGACGCCGACACGGCGTTGCTCGCGGCGGTCAACCACAGCGGGGACAGCGACTCGACCGGCTCGGTCTGCGGCAACCTCGTCGGCGCGATGTACGGCGAGGAAGCACTGCGGAAGAGCTGGCTGGCGCAGCTGGAGCTCCGCGACGTCATCGTCGGCCTGGCGGACGACGCGCTCACCGAGTTCGGCCCGGGTGCGCCGGGCGACGACCGGTGGTTCGCTCGGTACCCGGTCGACTAAGTTTCCGATGTCACTGGGGTCAGGGGAGGACAAACGTGCGTTACCGGGTTGAGGTGGCCGAACGCCCGGACGGCCTGTACGCGACGTGGGGCGAGGGGACGTTCCGCGCCCAGCGGTCGACCACGGACGGCACCGTGCTGCTGTCCGTGCTGCCGGAGGAAGAGGCACCGGACGGGTTCGACAAGGAGCACGACGGACGGCCGGCGCGGGTGGTGCCGGCGAGCGAGGTGCCGGCGACGTTCACGCTGCGGACGTTCGCCGAGTACGACGGCGAGGTCTTCGAGGTCGCTCCGGGCGAGCGACCCGAGCTGACCTTGCGCTGGGTCCGCGACGACAGCGCCCGCGCCGCGCAGCTGGGGCTGACCGACTTCTCGGTCACCGTGCCGGCCAAGCAGCTCACGGCGTTGTGGCAGACGCGGCTGGACTTCACCGAGACGCCGGACGCGCGGCCGGCGCCGGGCGCCGACGACCAGAACGCGCTGCTGCGCGCGATCGGCCGGACGCTGCTGCACACCGTGCCCGGCGGCTGGTCGCGGGTCGGCGCCCAGTTCCGGCAGGTCGGCGACTACGCGGAGATCGAGGTCCGCGCGGTCGGCGACGAGGACGGCCCGGTGTCGGTCTCGCTGCCCGCGGTGCCCCGGCTCGGCGGCCTCTTCGCCCGGCTGCGCGCCGCGATGGCCCAGCCCGAGACCGGCACCTGGTTCCAGGGCACGTTCACGCTCGACTCGGCGTCGTCGTTCGACTTCGACTTCGACGCCGACCGGGAGCCGGACTGGCGGGTACCGCCGAACGACGGCGGCCGCCCGTCGACCGCCGCCTACGAGCTGGAGCTGGCGACCTACCCGCGCGCGCCGAAGCACGTGCCGTCGTGGCTGACCGCGAAGGCCGGGCTGCCGCTCGACATCGCGTTCCGCCTCGCGCGGGCCGCGGACGCGCACACCGAGGGCGAGCGCCCGGTGGTCAACCGGCCGCCGGTGCCGCCGGACCAGGTCCGCGGGGTGCTCGACTACCTGTTCCGCTCGCCGGTCGCGCTGCACCGGCCCGCGCCGCTGCCGGACATCTTCGGCGCGCCGGGCGCGAAGCCGGACGTGCCGAACGCGTTCCACACCGACGGCACCTGGATCTGGCCCGCCGCCGTGCCGCACTACCTGCGCAAGTACGGGGTGCCGCCGGAGCCGGAGCTGATCGAGCACATCCGCGCGGCCGGCTTCCGGCCGCCGTTCGTCGGCGAGCTCGTCCGCGCGACGGCGGAGGCGGAGGTCAACGGCACGCCGCGGCCGGCGCAGACGACCGCCGACCTGCCGGACGAGCGGGCGCTGACCCGCGTCGCCCGCGGTGAGCAGGTGCGGAACCTGCGCGGCGCGGAGACGCTGGAACTGCTCCAGCAGCGGCTCGCCGAACACGCCGTACCGCCGGCCGCGTACCGGATCGGTGCGAACGAGATCCCCGCGGACGACGTCTGGACGTTGCGCCGCGCCGAGAACAGCTGGGAGGTCTCCCGGCCGCCGTTCGACGAGCCGGTGGCGTTCGGCTCGCTCGGCGACGCGGCCCGGTTCCTGCTCGGCGTGCTGCTGATGCTGCCGCCCCGGCCGCCGGAAGAGTCCGACCAGCCCGCCGACTGGCCGATCCTGCCGATGCGCGGCGAACCGCCGTTGAACTTCTACCGCGGCAAGCGCCTGATCACGCTCGCGCCGGGCACGACGGTCGTCCGGTTCGGCAACGAGACCGGCAACCTGGTGCACGCCGGGAGCACGCGGTTCGTCGAGACGTCGCTGGCCTTCGAGCGCGAACGGGAGAAGCGGCCGTACCGGGTGCAGCGCGCGGTGCGGGTGCTGACCGGCGTGACGGCGCCGTGGAACGGGATGCCGGGCGGCGCGGTCGCCTACCTGCTGCCGCGCCCGCTCGCCCAGCACCTCGAGACGGGCTCGCTCAGCAGGCAGTGATCAGGACGGCGGGCGACCACCAGTAGTCGGCGAGCGGGGCCACGTCGACGTCGGTGAAGCCCGCCGTCCTCAGCTGGTCCACCCAGCCCTCGGCCGGGTGCTCCCAGTTCGTCCGCTCCTGCCCGGAGACGATCCCGAGCAGCACCGGCAGCAGGAATCCCTGCGCGACCAGGGAGGCGTCTTCGCCGTACTCGGCGACCCCGCGCTCGTAGCGTTCGACGAGCGAGCGCAGGTGCGCCGTCGAGCCTTCCTCGAACTCGGGCACGTCGAACTCGGCGATGACCAGCTTCCCGGTGCGCAGCTGCAGCGTGCGGAGCACCTCCGCGCGCTGCTCCGGCTCGATGGACTGCAGCGCGAACGTCGACTGGACGAATTCCCAGCCGAGGTCGTCGCGGGCCAGGAAGTCCTGGGCGGTCGACTGCCAGCACTGCGCCGACGGCACCCGCTCGTGGACGCCCTCGAGCAGCGCGGCCGACGGTTCGACCAGGTCGATCCGCGGCGGGGTGTGCGACGCCTGTTCGAGCGCGGGCACGACGGCGAGGCCGTCCCCGCAGCCCAGGTCGAGCAGCGATTCGGGCTTCTCGGCGTCGTACCGCTCGGCGAGCGCGGCACTCAGCGCCCGGTACAGGCCGATGTTGCCGCCGCCGCGGATGAAGGCCGTGAACGCGCCCGGCTGGTCGTACACCGGCGCCGAGCCGTCCCCGCCCAGGTAGGCCCGCAGTTCGTCGGCCAGCGTGGAGCCGGCGCGCCCGGCTTGGGCGGCGAGGTCGGCGGCCTGGTCGCGGTCACCGGCGCGGTAGGCGGCGAGAGCGTCGGCGAGCAGCTCGATCGAGGTCATGGTTCAGGAGATATCAGAAGGGGACCCAGAGCGTCACTCGAGTGCCGCCACCGGCGAGTCCCGATTCGACCCGTGACGTCCCGCCGACCTCCGCCAGCCTCGCGGTGATGGACTCGCTGATGCCGAACCCGGCCGGGTGGTCGGCCGCGCTGAAGCCGCTGCCGTGGTCGCGGGTGATCACCGCGATGCCGCCGTCGCGCTCCTCGACCCGCACGACGACCCGGTCGGTGCCGGAGTGCTTCATCGTGTTCCGCAGCGCCTCGCGCACGGCGTCGCGGATGGCGATCTGCCGGACCTCCGACAGCGTGTCGTCGTCCAGCTCGGCCACCACGAGCTGGGCCCGAAGGCCGTCGCGCGCCATCTCGGCGGCCAGCGCGGCGAGCTTCTCGCCCAGCGGCCGGGCCCCCGCTTCGGCCCGCTCGGACTTCGCCGTCTCGATCGTGTGCCGGATCTCCATCGCCTGCGCCCGGGCGAGCCGCTGGATCTCGACGAGCCGCTCCTCGGGGTTCGCCGTGCCGGACAACGCCATCGCCTCGAGCGTCTGGAGCACGGTGTCGTGCAGCATCCGGTGCTGCTGGGCACGCTCGGCGAGCCGTCCGTTGCGGGTGCCGTACGCCAGCGCCAGCCGGGTGCCGAGGCCGGTCAGCAGCAGGGCGGCGGTGGCCAGGAACAGCTCCGCGAGCAGCGCGGAGTACGTCGAGAAGGCGGCTTCGACCTGGAACCGGCCGGTGTTCAGCCAGTTCGCGAGCATCCGCAGCGGGAAGCTCACCAACCCGAACACCAGCCCGCTCGGCACGCCCAGCGCGAGCGTCAGCAGCCCGGCCTCGCCGAACAGGTGGACGCTGGTCACCGCGAGCGCGTCGAAGTAGCCGTCCGGCGGCACGGTCACGGCGAGGACGAGCGGCGAAAGCACGGTGAAGAGCAGGTCGACCGCGAGGAGCTTGCCGGCGGCCCGGCCGTTGAACGGCGCCGAGCGGAACATCCAGCGCAGGCCGATGACGTTCAGCGCGACCGAGAGCAGCGTGAACACCCCGACCGGCAGCAGCCCGGTCGTGCCGTGGCGGATCGTGTAGACGCCGAACTGGCCGGGCACCGCGAGCAGCCGGTAGGCCAGCGGGATGAGCACGACGTACCGGGTGGCGCGCAGCAGCAGGCCGTCGCGCTCGCCCGGGTCGATCGGGCCGTTCATCCGCGAGATGCGCCGGAACGCGTGCATCGGCGCCGGGTCGGCGATCTCGTCGGGGAGCGCGCTCGTGGCGGTGGCGATCGCGGGGGCGCCGCGGCGCATCAGCGCCACCAGGAAGCTGCCCCCGCCCGGCACGGCTCAGCCGTTCCCGATGCCGTTTTCCGCGGCCCACTGCTTCAGCTCGGCCACGGCTTCGTCGTGGTCCAGCGGCCCGCGGTCCAGGCGCAGGTCCTTCAGGAACTTCCACGCCTTCCCGACGTCCGGCCCCGGCTTGAGGCCGAGCAGTTCCATGATCTCTTCGCCGTTGAGGTCCGGGCGGACGCGGTCGAGGTCCTCCTTGGCCTTCAACGCCGTGATGCGGGCCTCGAGGTCGTCGTACGTCGCCTGCAGCGCGGCCGCCTTCCGGCGGTTGCGAGTGGTGCAGTCGGCCCGGACGAGCTTGTGCAGCCGGGTCAGCAGCGGGCCGGCGTCGGTGACGTACCGGCGAACCGCCGAGTCCGTCCACTCGCCCTTGCCGTAGCCGTGGAACCGCAGGTGGAGGAACACGAGCTGGGAGACGTCGTCGATGATCTCCTTGGAGAACTTCAGCGCCCGCAAACGTTTGCGGGCCATCCGCGCGCCGACCACCTCGTGGTGGTGGAAGCTCACGCCGCCCCCCGGCTGGAACTCCCGCGTCGCCGGTTTCCCGGCGTCGTGCAGCAGCGCCGCCAGCCGGAGGATCAGATCGGGCCCGGACGTCGGCTCGTGCGACTTCTCCAGCTCGATCGCCTGCGCGAGCACGGTCAGCGAGTGCTGGTAGACGTCTTTGTGCTGGTGGTGCTCGTCCATGGCCAGCCGCATCCCGGGCACCTCGGGCAGCACCCGGTCGGCCAGCCCGGTGTCGACCAGCAGTTCCAGGCCCGGCCGCGGGTCGTCGGCCAGCAGCAGCTTCGACAGCTCGGCCTGCACGCGCTCGGCGGTGATCCGGTCGATCTCGCCCGCCATCGACGTCATCGCGTCGACCACCCGCGGCGCGGCGGTGAAGCCGAGCTGCGCGGCGAACCGGGCGGCCCGCAGCATCCGCAGCGGGTCGTCGGCGAACGACTCCTGCGGCGTCGCCGGCGTGTCCAGGACCTTCTCCCGCAGCGCGCTCAGCCCGTCGTGCGGGTCGATGAACGTCCCCGACGCCAGCTCGACGGCCATCGCGTTGACGGTGAAGTCACGGCGGAGCAGGTCGCCCTCGATGCTGTCGCCGAAGGTGACCTGCGGGTTGCGGCCGACGCGGTCGTAGCTGTCCGCGCGGAACGTCGTGATCTCGAGCTGCATGCCCTTCTTGGTCACGCCGATCGTGCCGAACGCGATCCCGACGTCCCAGACGGCGTCGCCCCACTCGCTGACGATCTTCAGCACCCGGTCGGGCCGGGCGTCGGTGGTGAAGTCGAGATCGCCGGAGGGGCGGTCGAGCAGCGCGTCCCGCACGCTGCCACCGACCAGGTAGAGGCGGTGGCCCGCACTGGCGAACCTCTCCGCCAGCTCCTCGGCCAGGGGGGAGACCCGCATCAGCTCCACCACCGCGTTCTGCTTGACGACCACGTCGTTCACGAAATTCCCACTACGTTCCTGGTGCGCTTGCTCCGAGCACCGCCGGACACGGACACGGAGAGCCAGCCTACCGGGGCAACCGTTTGCTCTAGCATCGCAGCATGTCTGGATCAGCCGGCCGACCCGGCGCCTCGAAGCCGCGCAGGCGGCGCAGGCGTCAGCGCGGCAGGCGCCTGACCACGGTCGACGAGACGTCGGCCGGTGGCCTCGTGGTGGACGCGGCACGCGAACAGGCGGTGCTGATCGGCCGGCTCGACCGGCACGGCAGACTGCTGTGGTCGCTGCCCAAGGGCCACATCGAGGACGGTGAGACGGTGGAACAGACGGCCGTGCGCGAGGTGAAGGAGGAAACCGGCATCTCCGCGCGCGTCATGCGGCCGCTGGGCACCATCGACTACTGGTTCGTGGCCGAACGGCGGCGCATCCACAAAACCGTCCACCACTTCCTGCTCGAGGCGCTCGGCGGTGAGCTGTCCGACGAGGACGTCGAGGTCACCGAGGTGGCCTGGGTCCCGCTGGCCGAGCTGGAGACCAAACTCGCCTACTCCGACGAACGCAAGCTCGTCCGGAAGGCCAAGGAACTTTTCGCGCGCCCGGACGTCCACGGACGAGACGAGCACGCCCCTGAGGGAGCCCCCGAGTGAAGCGGTTCGCCGCAGCCTTCCTTTCCGTCCTCTTCCTGGCCGTCCCCGCCTTCACCGGTGCCTCGGTGGCCCAGGCGGAGGAGGGCGCCCGCCTGCGCGTCGACCTGGACGAGCTCGCCCCGCGCGTGATCACCGGGTCGACGACGACGCTGACCGTCGCGGGCACGGTGACCAACACCGGTGACCGGAAGATCACCCGGCCGCAGGTCCGCCTGCAGGTCGGTGACCGGGTCACGACCTCGCGCGGGGTCGACGACGTGCTCTCCGGCGCCGTCCTCAAGGACACCCCGCTGACCGACTTCGCGCCGGTCGCGGACGCGCTGGACCCCGGGCAGAGCGCGCCGCTGAAGATCACGGTGCCCCTGACCGGTTCCCGGGCGGAGCGGTTCGCCCGGCCCGGCGTCTACCCGCTGCTGGTGAACGTGAACGGCACGCCGGAGTTCGGCGGCCCCGCCCGGCTCGGCGCGGTCAGCATGCTGATGCCGGTGCTCACCGGACCCGGCAAGCAGTCCACCGGCCGCTCCGGCGCGCCGAGCATGACCCTGCTCTGGCCGCTGACCAGCGGCGTCCCGCAGGTGTACGCGGCCCCGTACGGCCAGCCGCTGGTGCTGCGCGACGACCGCCTGGCCGCCGAGATCAGCGGGGACGGCCGGCTGAACGCGCTGGTCGGCGCCGCGGCGACGGCCGTGCGCGCGAACTCGAACCTCGCGAAGTCGATGTGCTTCGCCCTCGACCCCGACCTGCTGGCGACGGTCGACGCGATGAGCCGCGGCTACCAGGTGCACACCGACGGCGGGAACGTCGACGGCAAGGGCACCGAGGCCGCGAAGACGTGGCTCGCCTCGCTCAAGACGCTGCTGACCGGCCGCTGCGTCGTGGCACTGCCCTTCGCCGACGCCGACCTCGAGACGGTCGCCAAGATCCGCCCCGGCGACACCGCGCTGGTGACCGCCGCGGTCGCGGGCGCGGCCACCATCCAGCAGCTGGCCGGCGTCACGCCGCAGACCGGCGTCCTCTGGCCGGGCGGCACGCCGAGCGAAGCGGTGCTCGCGGCGCTGTCGCAGGCCGGCGTCCGCACGGTGCTGACCGACGCGGGCAAGCTGGCCCCCACCGCGGCCGGCGGCGGCGTCACCGTGCAGGGCAGCGCCGTGCGCGCCCAGCCGACCGACTCGCTGGTCTCGGCCGCCATGACCGGCGTGCCGACCGTGCCCGACTCGGTCACCGTGCCGGCGAGCACCGAGCGGGCGATCTCGAGCCAGAACGGTCTCGGCGCCCTTGCGTTCCGGGCCGGCCTCGGCCAGCCCGCCGGCCAGGAGCGGCCCGACCACCTGCTGGTCGCCCCGCCGCGGCGCTGGGACGCGCCGGCCGCGGAGCTCACGGCGTACCTCGAGCAGGTCGGCGCCTTCATCACCGCCGGACTGGTCAGCCCGCTCACCCTCCCGTCGCTGCTCTCGGCCGACCCGGCCGCGTCCGGCGCGGTCGGCGACAGCGGCCAGGACCCGAACGCGAGCGCCGACCCGCAGCTCGTCTCGACGCTCTCGGCCGTCGACGGCCAGGCCACCGGCATGACGTCCTCGATGCAGCTCGACCCCACCAAACGGGTGAAACCGGACGACGTCGTCGCCCCGGTCCGGCTGGCCGAGCTGCGCGGCGCGTCGACGGCGTGGCGCGGCCTGCCCACCGACGCGGCGACCGTGAACGCGCAGGCGGAGATCGCGGCGATCAGCGACCGGGTGAGCGTCCAGCAGCCCCGGCAGACGATCGCGCTGGCGTCCGGCAACTCGCCGCTGCCGGTGTACGTGGTGAACGACCTGCCGGTCGGCATCAACGCCCGGTTCACCCTCAGCAACAACACCGGCCTGCGCACGGACGACCGCAAGGAGGTGCCCTTCCCCGCCGGCGGCGGCCGGCAGTACCTGCTCCCGGTGGAGGCGCTGCGGGCCGGGCGGTTCAGCGTCGATGTGTCGTTGAGCACCCCGACCGGTACCCCGCTCGGGTCATCCGCGCGCTTCGAGCTGACGTCCACGGAGTACGGCGCGATCACCATCATCGCGACCGTCGCCGCAGGTGTGGCCCTGCTTCTGCTCGCCTCGCGGCGCATCTACCGGCGGGTCAAGGACGCCCGCTCGGGACGCGATGTAGTGGACTGATCCCTCGGCCTTCGAGTGTTCCGGGCGGTTCCCGATTACCCTTGGTCCGCACGTGCGCGGCACCCGGCCGCGGCACCGGAGTAGAGCACCGAGGATTGGGCACGCGTTGGAGAGAGAGCCGGGCTTACCACCCGAGCGTGCGAGTCGTCCTCGGCGCGAAGCCGGTCCGCCCCCGCAACGGGGTGACGGGCCCCCGCCGGTCCGCCGCCAGCAGCCGCCTCCGCCACCCCAGGAGCGCGGCCGCAGGCAGCCGCCCCGCAACGGCCACACCCGCCAGATGCCGGCCCCGGACGACGCCCCAGCCCGCGACGGCCAGCCCCGCCGCGAGCCACCCCGTGGCGACCGGGTGCCGGCGGACGACCGCCCCCGGCGCGCCGCCCGGCCGGGGCGGGAAGACGTCCCGCCCCGCCGCCGCCCGCAGGACGATCGCCCCCGCGACGACTGGCCCCCGGAGGAACGCGCCCCGCGCGGTGACCGGCCCGCTCGACCACGCGAGGACCGCCCTACGGACGACCGGGGTCCCCGGGGCGACCGCCCGCGCGAAGACTGGCCCGCGGACGACCGAGGCCCGCACAGCGACCGACCGGCCCGAGGCGACCGCCCACGCGAAGACTGGCCCGTCGACGACCGAGGCCCGCACAGCGACCGACCGGCTCGCGACCGTCAGCGCGAGGACTGGCCGGCCGACGACCGGGGTCTCCAAGGCGACCGACCGGCTCGGGGCGACCGCTTGCGCGAGGACCGGCCCGCTGACGACCGAGGCGACCGCGCCTTTCGCGACGACCGAGCACCACACGGTGACCGAGGTCCGCGCGGCCCCCGCGACGAGCGGGCTCCGCAGGGCGACCGCGCTCTTCGCGAGGACCGGCCCCGCCGCGTCCCGCCCCCTCCGCAACCCCCGCCGCGCGGGGGGCAGCCGCCGCGGGGCGCCGCTGGGCCCGCTCCGACTCGGGTCCAGCCTGTGCCGCCGCTTCCGCCGCAGCCCGGTGGACCGCCCCCCGGCCAGTCGCCGGGCGGCGCTCAGCCGGGTGGCCTGCCGCCGGGCGGACCGCAGCCGAACGGCGTGCCGCTGCCGGGCCAGCCCCTGAGCGGCGCCCAGCCCGTCATCGCGCAGCCGGGCAGCCCCCCGCCGGGCGGCGCCCCACCGGCGTCACCCCAGCCAGGCGGCCCGCCGCAAGGCGGCGCCCATCCGGGCGGCCCCCAACCGGGCGGCCCCCAAGCGGGCGGCCCCCAAGCGGGCAGCCCTCAACCAGGCGGCCACCACCAAGGCGGCCCGCAGCCGAGCGGCGTCCCCCTGCCGGGCCAGCCGCTGAGTGGTGCCCAGCCGGTCATCTCCCAAGCCGGCGGCCCCCCGTCGCCCGCGCCGCCCCAGGGCGGCCCCGGTCCGCAGCAAAGCCGGCTCCCGCAGCCCAGCCCGCCGTCGACTCCGCCGCCCGGGATCCCGGCCCCCGGCACCCCGCCGCCGGGCACGCCCGTGCCGCCTCGCGGTCGTGGTGCCCGGCGGCCGGCGCCGGTACGGCCGTGGCAGGAGGAGGCTCAGCGTCCGCCGGACCCGGAGGCCACGCGGTTCATCCCGCGCACCGCCGGCGTCCCGATGAACTCGCGCTGGCCGGTCGCCGACCCCGACGTCATGCGGCCGTACGACGCGCTGGCCACCCAGGTCATGCCGGCGCTCAAGGGGCCGCTGGTCAAGCCCCGGCCGGACGGGGAAGCGCCGGAGGCTCCCGCCAAGGCGCCGTCGCTGGCGAAGGCGTCGGGGCGGATGGCGATCGCGTCGCTGATCAGCCGGATCACCGGCTTCCTGTGGAAGCTGCTGCTGGTCGGCGCGATCGGCCAGGGCATCGCGAACGACTCGTTCAACGTCGCGAACACGATGCCGAACATCATCTTCGAGCTGCTGATGGGTGGCGTGCTCGCCAGCGTGGTGGTGCCGCTGCTGGTGCGCTCGCAGGACGAGCCCGACGGCGGCGCGGCCTACACCCAGCGGCTGATCACCGTGGCGTTCACGCTGCTGCTGGTCGGCACGGTCGTCGCGGTGATCGCGGCGCCGGCGTTCACCAGCCTCTACGTCGACGACTCCGGCAAGGCCAGCGCCGACCTGACCACGGCGTTCGCCTACCTGCTGCTGCCCGAGATCTTCTTCTACGGCGTGTTCGCGCTGCTCTCGGCGGTGCTGAACGCCAAGCAGATCTTCGGCCCCACCGCGTGGGCACCGGTGATCAACAACCTGGTCGTCATCTTCACGATCCTGGTCGTCTGGATCATGCCCGGCGACATCAACACCGAACAGGTGTCGATCACCGATCCGAAGGTGCTGACGCTGGGCATCGGTGTGACCGGCGGCATCGTCGCCCAAGCAGTGCTGCTGGTGCCGCCGCTGCTGCGGTCCGGCTTCCGGTTCAAGTGGCGCTGGGGCATCGACAAGCAGATGAAGGAGTTCGGCGGCCTCGCCCTCTGGATCCTCGGCTACGTCGCGGTCAGCCAGATCGGCTACACGATCAACACCCGCGTGCTGACCAGCGGCTCGCCCGGTGGTGTCACGGCCTACAGCAACGCCTGGCTGCTCTTCCAGCTGCCGTACGGCGTCATCGGCGTCTCGCTGCTGACGGCGATCATGCCGCGGATGAGCCGCGCGGCCGCCGACGGCGACCACAAGAAGCTGATCGGCGACCTCTCGTACGCGTCGCGGATCTCGACGGTGATGCTCGTCCCGATCTCCGCGGTGATGACCGTGGTCGGCGGCTCGATCGGCATCGCGCTGTTCACGTTCGGCAAGGGCACGGTCGAGACCGCCGAGCGGCTCGGTGACGCGCTCGCGATCTCGGCGTTCGCGCTGCTGCCGTACGCGCTGGTGATGCTCCAGATGCGCGTCTTCTACGCGATGAAGGACGCCCGCACGCCGACGCTGATCATGATCGTGATGACGCTGGTGAAGGTGCCATTGCTGTACCTCTGCCCGGTGCTGCTGTCGCCGGACAACGTCGTGCTCGGCGTCATGATGGTCAACGCGCTGACGTTCGTGGTCGGCGCGATCCTCGGCCAGGTGTGGCTCTGGGTGACGCTGGGCAACCTGCGGAGCAAGCGGGTGATCGGCGTGATCCTCTTCACGGTGGTGGCGAGCGTCCTCGGCGTCGCCGCGGCGTGGGTCGCGGGCAAGCTGGTGCCGGACTCGTTCGGGCCGACTTTCGGGGCCTGGGTCAAACTCCTGCTGCAGAGCGTGGTGGGCATCGTGGTCTCGTTCGGCGTGCTCATGGCGCTGAAGGTGGAAGAGCTGAGGCCGGCCACTTCGAGGTTCACCCGGTTGATCAAGCGCGGGTAACGATTCCGGTACGGATGGCGACGACTCCCGCGTCGTATTCTGGGTACCCTCGGTGCGGGGAGCTAGCGGGAGAGAGTGCGGGTGGACACGAGGCGGAGCGAACAGGCGGGGGGTGCGAACCACGTGGGCAAGGCCCAGGTCGGATCGCTGGCCCCGGGGCGTGTGGTCGGCGACGGCCGCTATCGCCTCCTCGCGCAGTTCGGCGTGGACGAGCGGGGCGACGCCCACCTTTGGCGTGCCCGCGACGGGCAGCTGAAGCGGGACGTCGCGCTGACCCTGCTGGTCGGTGACCCGGCCGATCCGGAAGCCGCCCGGCTGGCCCGGCGCACCCTCGAGCGCGCCACGCACGCGTCCAAGTTCGGCCACGGCGGCGTCGCCCGCGTGCTGGACGTGCTCGCCCTCGGCAGCGGCATCACCTCGAGCGAAGGCCTGCTCGGCGTCGTCGTCGCGGAGTGGACGAAGGGCAGCGACCTGGTCGACCTCGTCGCGCAGCGGCCGGTGGCCCCCGCCGCGGCCGCGCGGATGGTGCAGGCGCTGGCCGAAGCCGTCGAGCAGGCGCACCAGAACGGGCTCGTCCTCGGGCTCGACCACCCGCAGCGCCTCCGCCTGACGCCGAACGGCGCGCTGAAGCTCGCGTTCCCCGGCCCGTTGCCGGAAGCCACCCTCCGCGACGACGTCAAGGCGCTCGGCGCGGTCCTCTACCTGCTGCTGACCGGCCGCTGGGCGCTGCCCGGCGGCCCGCCCGCGATCCCGCCGGCCCCGCAGACGCCGCAGGGCCGGATCGTCCCGCCGCGCCAGCTGGTGCCGACGGTCCCGGCCGAACTGTCGTCGCTGGCCGTCCGCACGATCGAGGACGGCGGCAACGGCGGCATCCGCACCAGCGCGGCCATCCTCCGGATGCTCGACCAGGTGGCCGAAGAGGAAGAGCGCACCCAGCTGATCAAGGCCGTCGGCGGGGACCCGGCCGACGGCGAAGGCACGGTCTGGACGACGAAGAAGCCGGTCAAGGACGTCGCCCGGCGGCGCAAGCTCGCGCTCGGCGTCACCGTGCTGGTGGTCGCGACGGTCGTCATCCTCGCCTGGGGCGGCCTGATGCTGATCAACGTCTTCCAGGGCGACTCGAAGGCGAGCGGGCCGTCGATCAACGTCGCCGCGCCGCCGGCGTCGAGCCAGTCCGCCGGGCAGCCGCCCGCCTCCAGCCAGCAGCCGGCCCCGCCGCCGTCGCCCACCGTCGGTGCGGCGGTGAAGCCGCAGGCCGTGGCCGTCTACAACCCCGAGGGCAAGGGCGACAACACCGCGCGGGCGAAGTACGCGATCGACGGCAAGCCCGAGACGCAGTGGCGGACCGAGCAGTACAAGCAGCAGTTCCCGGCCGTGAAGCCGGGGGTCGGGCTGGTCGTCACCTTCAAGGACCCGATCAACCTCAGCCAGGTGCAGGTGTCCGGCGGCACCGCGGGCACCAAGGTCGAGATCCGCTCGGCGACCGAAAAGAACCCCGATCTGGCCGACACGAAGGTGGTCGGCAACGGCGACTTGAAGGACGGCGACACCACGATCGCGCTGGCTCAGCCGACCCAGGGTGAGTACTTCATCGTCTGGATCACCCAGCTGGGTGGCGCCGAGGACGAGTTCCAGACCGAAATCGCGGACCTGACCTTCCTGCCTGCGGGGTGACGCACCCGACAGGGTCAGTAGGCTCTGCCGGGTGACAGCTGCAGCTCCCACGGATGCGGATCTGATAGCGGCTCACGCCGCGGGGGACCCCCATGCGTTCAGCGAACTCGTCCAGCGACATCGCGACCGCATGTGGGCGGTCGCCCTGCGCACGGTCCGCGATCCCGAAGAGGCCGCCGACGCGTTGCAGGACGCGTTCATCTCGGCGTTCCGGGCCGCCGACAAGTTCCGCGCGGAGTCGCAGGTCACGACGTGGCTGCACCGGATCGTGGTGAACGCCTGCCTCGACCGGATCCGCCGCCGCCAGGCCCGGCCGACCGTGCCGCTGCCGGAGACCGGCTTCAACGAGCCGGCGTCGCCGCGCGACTCGATGGCCGAGCGGGAGACCAGCCTGCTCGTGCGCGAGGCCTTGGAGCAGCTGCCCGAGGAGCAGCGCGCGCCGATCGTGCTCGTCGACGTCGAGGGCTACTCCGTCGCCGAGACGGCGAAGCTGCTGGGCATCGCCGAAGGCACCGTGAAGAGCCGGTGCGCGCGGGGCCGCGGAAAACTCGCGAAGGTTCTCGGGCACCTGCGGAACCCCGATGCGATTGCGAACGTCCCAACTCACGAAAGCAAACGGGCCGGGCGTCAGCCGGGTAGCGGGGAGGGACGATGACGGACGAAAGCCGGGGGATCGGGGGGACCGTCGGTCCGCCCTGGTCTGTCGACGTGCTCGCCGACCTCCACGCCGGGGTACTGGACGACGCTCAGGCGGCCGAACTGTGGCCACTGGTCCACGCCGATCCGGAAGCCCAGGCGATCCTGGAGGCCCTCGACGCCACCCAGGCCGACCTGGCCTCGCTCGCGGACGCGCCCGCCCCGCCGATGCCCGCGGAGTTCGCGGCCCGGCTGGACGCGGCGCTGGCCGCCGAAGCAGCCGCCCGCTTTCCCGGCTCGACCCGGGCTCCCCAGGCAGCTGCGGCACCGCAGGACGCCCAGGTGGTGGACCTCGCGGCGGCCCGGCGGCGGCGGAACAAGCGGCTCGGCTGGGCCGCGGGCGTACTGACCGCGGCCGCGGCGGCGGTCGTCGCCGTGACGGTCGCCATCCCGAACACGTCCCAGCAGGACGGCACCCCGAACGTCGCCGCGCCGGCCCCTTCCGGCCCGTCGGTGGGCAACGACGGCGCCGGGGCGCAGGCCCTGGTCGGCAAGGCGATCGGCGTCCGCGACTTCGGCCCGCTGCAGAACGAGGGCAGGCTGGACGCGTGCGTCGCGGCCGCCGGCCTCGACCCCGAGGTGCGCCCGGAGGGCATCCGCCCGGTGAACGTCGGCGGCAAGGCCGGGGTGATGATCATCCTGACCACCGGCAAGCTCGCCCAGTTCCGCCTGGTGGCCTTCGGCGCCGACTGCGGGCCCGGGAATCCGGCTGTGTTGTTCGACAAGGTCGTTGGGGAGAAGTAGCGGCTGTCACGGCTGGGAACATGGCCACCTACCATCGTGTTGAGCCTGGTACACGGGTCACTACGAGCGGAGGTCACGGGTGGCTGCCGAGGAAATCAGGAACCTGATCATCGTCGGGTCGGGTCCTGCCGGATACACCGCTGCCGTTTATGCGGCACGGGCTCAGCTGGAACCGCTGGTGTTCGAGGGCACGCAGTTCGGCGGCGCGCTGATGACGACGACCGAGGTCGAGAACTTCCCCGGGTTCCGCGACGGGATCATGGGTCCGGACCTGATGGAGGAGATGCGCAAGCAGGCCGAGCGCTTCGGCGCCGAGCTGCGCGCGGAGGACGTCGAGTCGCTGGAGCTGACCGGGGACGTCAAGTACGTCGTCGCGAACGGCAAGCGCTACGCCGCCCGCGCGGTCATCCTCGCCATGGGTGCCGCGGCGCGGTACCTGAACGTGCCGGGCGAGCAGGAGCTGCTCGGCCGCGGTGTGTCGGCCTGTGCGACCTGTGACGGCTTCTTCTTCCGCGACCACGACATCGTGGTCGCCGGCGGTGGCGACTCGGCGATGGAGGAGGCGACCTTCCTGACGAAGTTCGCGAAGTCCGTCACGGTCGTCCACCGGCGCGACGAGTTCCGCGCGTCCAAGATCATGCTCGAGCGCGCCCGCGCGAACGAGAAGATCAAGTGGAAGCTGAACTCGCAGATCACCGGGGTGCTCGGGGACGGCAAGGTCGAGGGCCTGCAGCTGAAGGACACCAAGGACGGCAGCGAGTCGACGCTGGACGTCTCCGGCTTCTTCGTCGCGATCGGCCACGACCCCCGCAGCCAGCTGGTGAAGGGGCAGGTCGAGCTGGACGAGGACGGTTACGTCGTCACCCAGGGCCGCACCTCCTACACCAACGTCGACGGCGTCTTCGCGGCCGGCGACCTGGTGGACCGCACCTACCGGCAGGCGATCACCGCCTCGGGCTCCGGGTGCAGCGCGGCGATCGACGCGGAACGATGGCTCGCGGAGCACGGCGACCCGGACGCGCACGAAGCGCCCGAGCTCGTCGGCGGCGGCTACGGCGCGGGCACCAACTGACTTTCCGGCGTTCACCCACCCCATGAAGGAGCAAGCATGACCAACACCGTGAAGGTGACCGACGCGACGTTCGTCGACGAGGTCCTGACCAGCGAAAAGCCGGTTCTCGTCGACTTCTGGGCCACCTGGTGCGGCCCGTGCAAGATGGTCGCCCCGGTGCTCGAGGAGATCGCGGCGGAAAACGGCGAGAAGCTGACCATCGCCAAGATCGACATCGACGAGAACCCGAACACGCCGCGTGACTACCAGGTGATGTCCATCCCGACGCTGATCCTGTTCCAGGGCGGCAAGCCGGTGAAGCAGATCGTCGGCGCCAAGCCGAAGGCCGCGCTGCTGTCGGACCTCGCCGACGTTCTCTGAACCCGGCCACACCCGGCGGACCCGGGGCCTGCGGGAATCCTCCTGCGGGCCCCGGGTCTTCGTCGTTCGGGGGAATCTTCCCGGCCCGAGTGGATCGAGCGTGACGAGGACCACTGGAGGTTCGCCACGAACGGGTTCTTGACGGACCTACCGGGCCTGCGCTGTCACCGAGAGTTCGCAAGGCACAATAGAGGACCTGGGCTCGTCCCAGCGAAGGTTTTCTGCCACGCACCGAGCCCCCGAATCGGTGCCCTAGGAAGAGCGAGGAGTGCATGCGGGTACTCCGCCGCGGTGACGCCGGTCCGGACGTCGCCGAGATCAGGTCCATCCTGGCCGGGATGGACCTGCTCCCGCCGGTCACCGGTACCGACGACGACTACGGCACGTTCGACGGCGCCGTCGAGCACGCCGTCCGTGCCTTCCAGCAGCGTCGTGGGCTGATGACCGACGGCGTCGTGGGTCCGGCGACGTTCCAGGCGCTCAAGGGCGCCAGCTACCACCTGGGCAGCCGTCCGCTGTCCTACATGATCGCGTCCCCGGTCCACGGCGACGACGTCTTCACGCTCCAGGAGCGGCTGACCGAGCTGGGCTTCGACGCCGGCCGCCCCGACGGCTACTTCGGCCCGGCGACCGAGCGCGCGCTCAAGACGTTCCAGCGCGACATGCGCCTGACGCCGGACGGCATGTGCGGCCCGGCGACCATCCGCGAGCTGCACCGCCTGTCCTCGCCGCGCGCCCGGGGCGGCCGCCCCGTGTTCCTGCGCGAGCAGGAGCAGGTCCGCCAGGCCGGTCCGCGGCTGCGCGGCAAGCGCATCGTGATCGACCCGGGCCACGGCGGCGACGACCTCGGCGTGGTCGCCGGCAGCCTGCGTGAGGCCGACATCGCGTGGGACCTCGCGCGGCGCCTCGAAGGCCGGATGAAGGCGACGGGCATGGAGGCGCTGATCTCCCGCGGCCCGAACCACAGCCCCACCGAGCTGGAGCGCGCCCGCTTCGCGAACGACGCGGGCGCGGACCTGTTCCTGTCCCTGCACAGCGACGGCAACCCCTCGCCGCGCGCCCAGGGCATCGCGAGCTTCCACTTCGGCACCGGCAACGGCACGACCTCGACGGTGGGTGAGCTGCTGGCCGGCTTCATCCAGCGCGAGGTCGCGGCCCGCACGGGCATGCTGGACTGCCGCACGCACTACAAGACCTGGGAGATCTTCACCCGCACCCGCTGCCCGGCGGTCCGTGTGGAGATCGGCTACCTGACGAACCCGGACGACGGCCGCAAGCTCGCCGATCCGGCGTTCCGCGACATCGTCGCCGAGGGCATCCTCATCGCCGTCAAGCGCCTGTACTTGCTCGGCGAAGGCGACCAGCCGACGGGAACGTTCACGTTCGCCGACGTCCTGGCGCACGAGCTGGCGAAGGCCGAATAGGCCCGACCACAACCGCTAGCGGTTCGTCTTCACCTGTCCCACCACACCTGGGGACGCAGCTGCTGCGTCCCCAGGTTCACGGGCAGTTCTCCACAGCTTTTCCACCGCTCCTATCAGCGCTCTGTGGATAACTCGGCACTTCTTCCACAGCTGTGCACAGCGCTGTTTCGCACGTGACGAAACCCAGGCGCAAACGTTTGCGGGGTGGCTCAGGCGCGGCCGAGACTCGGCTCGGCGGTGGTGATCGTCACCTGGCCGAGGAGACGCTCCAGCGCGGCCTCGACGTCTTCCTTCCAGGTGATCGCCGAGCGCAGCTCCAGGCGCAGGCGCGGCCACTTCGGGTGCGGGCGGACCGTCTTGAAGCCGACGCTCTGCAGGAACGCGGCCGGCAGCACGCAGCTGTGCCCGCCGTCCGGGTCCGTCTCGTCGGGGCGGGCGTCGCCGAACGCCTCGATCGCGCGGACACCGCGCTTGGTCAGGTCCTTGGCGACCGCCTGGACCAGCATCCGGCCGAGGCCGCCGCCGCGGAACTCCGGGAGGACCTGGAAGGCCGTGAGGAGGACGGCGTCCGCGCTCGGCGGGGACGTCGGGAAGGCCAGCGCGCGCGGGACGGCGTTCGGCGGGGCGTACAGCACGAACCCGACCGGCAGCGTGTCGCTGTAGACGATGCGGCCGCAGGAACCCCACTCGAGCAGCACGCTCGAGACCCAGGCTTCCTTCTCGACCTCGGTGGCGCCGAACTCCTCCGCCTGGTTCTTCAGGTGGGGAGCGAGCTCCCAGTAGACACACCGGCGACAGCTCTTCGGCAAGTGCTCGAGGTTGTCCAGTGTGACGCCCACGACGCGACGCGACACCCGCGACCTCCCTGACCTGCGCTCCCGACGGGCTGCCCGGCCGTCAAGCCGCGCGGGAACCACAGCACGGACACGGGAGCCATGGTCGAGGATAGGCCGATGTGACGAGCGCCGAAAGGCCAGGGGTCCCGGATGGGTGCACGGTTACACTCGACGGGATCTGTTAACCGAGCCCCGGGTGAATCGTCGATGACCGAGAACCGCCCCAGCAAGCCGCACAGCGGCCGCCAGAACCTCGACCCCCACCTCGAGCGGTACGCCGCCCGGACCGCGGGGATGACCGCTTCGGAGATCCGAGCGCTCTTCGCGGTCGCCAGCCGGCCCGAGGTGGTTTCGCTGGCCGGCGGCATGCCGAACCTGGCGGCGCTCCCGCTCGACACGCTGTCGGCACAGGTGGCCGAGATCATCGCCGAAGACGGCCTGGTGGCACTGCAGTACGGCTCCGCGCACGGCGTTCCCGCGCTGCGCGAGCAGATCTGCGAAATCATGGCCCTCGAGGGCATCAAGGCGCACCCGGACGACGTCGTCGTGACCGTCGGCTCCCAGATGGGCCTGGACATGGTCACGCGGCTGTTCTGCGACCCGGGTGACGTCGTGATCGCCGAAGGCCCCTCGTACGTCGGCGCGCTGGGCTCCTTCGCCGCGTACCAGGCGCAGGTCGTGCACGTGGCGATGGACGACCAGGGCCTGGTGCCTTCGTTGCTGCGGGAGGCGCTCGACCGGACGAAGAAGGCCGGCCGCCGGGTCAAGTTCCTCTACACGATCCCGAACTTCCACAACCCCGCCGGCGTGACACTGGCCGTCGAGCGGCGCGCGGAGATCCTCGAGATCTGCCGCGAGCACGACGTCCTCGTCGTCGAAGACAACCCGTACGGGTTGCTCGGCTTCAACGGCCAGATCTACCCCGCGCTGCGCTCGACCGACCCCGAGAACGTCGTCTACCTCGGCTCGTTCTCCAAGACGTTCGCCTCCGGCCTGCGCGTCGGCTGGGTGCTCGCGCCGCACGCCGTGCGCGAGAAGCTCGTGCTGGCCGCGGAGTCGGCCACGCTGTGCCCGCCGACGTTCAACCAGATGATCGTGTCGCGCTACCTGGCCACGCACGACTGGAAGGGCCAGATCAAGAAGTTCCGCGAGAACTACCGCGAACGGCGTGACGCGATGCTGTCCGCGCTGGAGCAGTACCTGCCGCCGGGCTGCTCGTGGACGAAGCCGGACGGCGGGTTCTACGTCTGGGTGACGGTGCCGGAGGGCGTCGACACCAAGGCGATGCTGCCGCGCGCGGTGACCGCCCGGGTGGCGTACGCGTCCGGCACCGGCTTCTACGCCGACGGCTTCGGCAGCCGCCAGATGCGGCTGTCCTACTGCTACCCGACGCCGGAGCGGATCCGCGAGGGCGTGCGGCGGCTGGCCGCCGTGCTGGAGTCCGAAATGGACCTGGCCCGCACCTTCGGTAGCGTGGGCACGCGCCAGATCCAGGGGCCGCAGAACCCGTCACCCGACACGGTTTAGTTCTTCTTCTAAGGAGTTTCCACGGTGGTCGACCGTACCGTTGCCGTGCTCGCCGGCGGTCTCTCGCACGAGCGCGACGTCTCGCTGAGGTCCGGGCGGCGGCTCTCCGCGGCGCTGAAGTCCGAGGGCTTCGGCATCGAGGAGTGGGACACCGACGCGGGCCTGCTGGAGCGGCTGCGCACGCAGCGCCCGGACGCGGTCGTCGTCGCGCTGCACGGCGGCGAGGGCGAGAACGGCTCGGTGCAGACGGTGCTGGAGATGCTGGAGGTGCCGTTCGTCGGCACCGGCTCCCAGGGCTGCCGCCGCGCGTGGGACAAGCCGACCGCGAAGGCGCTGCTGCAGAACGCCGGGTTCGTGACGCCCGGCTGGGCGGTGCTGCCGCACAGCACGTTCCGCGAGCTCGGCGCCCAGGCGGTGCTCGACGCGATGGTGGAGCGCCTCGGCCTCCCGCTCATCCTCAAGCCCGACCAAGGCGGATCGGCCCTCGGCACCCAGGTGGTCCGCGAAGCTACGGAACTGCCGGCGGCGATGGTCGGCTGCTTCGCCTACGGCGACACCGTTCTCGCCGAGCGGTTCGTCGACGGCGTCGAGGTGGCCGTCACGGTCATCGAGGGCGAGGACGGACCCGAGGCCCTCCCGGCGGTCGAGATCGTCCCGGAGAGCGGCGTGTACGACTACACGGCCCGCTACACGGCCGGCCTGACCGACTTCTTCACGCCGGCCCGGCTCGACGACGCCGCGGCCAAGGCGGTGGCCGAACTGGCGGTCGCCGCGCACCGCGTGCTCGGGCTGCGAGACATCTCCCGCACCGACGCGGTCGTCACGGCGGACGGCACGGTGTACTTCCTCGAGGTGAACCCGTCGCCGGGTCTCACCGAGACGTCGACGGTGCCGATGGCGGTCGAAGCCGCGGGCAAGTCGCTGGGGGCGGTCTTCGCCGAACTGATCGCGCGCGCGATTTCCCGCTGACCCCGGACACGCGAAAGGCCACTGCGGAACCTCCGCGGTGGCCTTTTTCGTGTCGCGGTTGATCATCACCCGGTGTGGTTACCGCGACTGCGTCGAGCAATCATCACCGTGACGAAACACCCCGGGGTGATCCCTAATCGGTTTTCGGTGTCTGATTTGCCCCATTCGCATCGATGATCGCGACGATGCGTTCGAGGTCGTCGACCGAGCCGAATTCGAGCGTGATCCGGCCCTTGCGACGGCCGAGGTCGACCTTCACGCGGGTGTCGAACCGGTCCGAGAGGCGGTTGGCGAGCTCCTGCAGACCCGGCGCCTGGATCGGCTTGCGCACCGCGGGCTTCGGCTTGGCCGGCTTCTCGCTCTTCTTCAGCGTGACGGCTTCCTCGGTCGCCCGGACCGACATGCCTTCCGCGATGATCCGCGCAGCGAGCTCTTCCTGGCTGTCGGCGTCCTCCAGGGACAGCAACGCGCGCGCGTGCCCGGCGGACAGAACGCCCGCGGCGACCCGGCGCTGGACCGGCAGGGGGAGCTTGAGGAGCCGGATCGTGTTGGTGATGACCGGGCGGCTGCGCCCGATCCGGCTCGCCAGCTCCTCGTGGGTGACCGCGAACTCGTCGAGCAGCTGCTGGTACGCCGCCGCCTCTTCGAGCGGGTTCAGCTGGACGCGGTGGATGTTCTCCAGGAGCGCGTCGCGCAGCATCGACTCGTCGGCGGTCTGCCGGACGATCGCCGGGATCGCTTCGAGTTCCGCTTGCTGCGACGCACGGAGGCGCCGCTCGCCCATGACGAGTTCGTACTCGTCGTTCCCGAGCTCGCGGACCACGATGGGCTGCATGAGCCCGAACTCGCGGATCGAGTGCTCGAGTTCGGCAAGCGCTTCTTCGTCGAAGACCTGCCGCGGCTGCTTCGGGTTGGGCTTGACCGAGCCGACCGGGATCTCGCGGTAGACGGCGCCGGCGACCTCGCCGCTGTGCGACTTCGCCGCGCCGTTGGCCGCGAACCAGCCCTTGTCGTCAGCCGCCTTCTTGTCCGCCGCCGGGTCCCCGGTGGGCAGCGGACCGCCCGTGGCGGGCCCGGTCGGGATCAGGGCGGCGAGGCCGCGCCCCAGCCCTCCTCGGCGCTCGGTCATGTCGAACTTCCCCTCTCCATCTGTGCACCGCGCTCGGCGATCTCCTTCGCCGCGTCGACGTAGCTCATCGCACCGCGCGAACCGGGATCGTAAGCGAGGACGGTCTGGCCGTACCCAGGCGCCTCCGACACCTTGACGCTGCGGGGGATGACCGTCTTCAGCACGGTGTCGCCGAAGTGGTTGCGGACCTCGTTCGTCACCTGGTCGGCCAGCTTGGTCCGGCCGTCGTACATGGTGAGGAGGATCGTCGAGACGCGAAGCTCGCGGTTGAGGTGCTGCTGCACGAGCTCGATGTTGCTCAGCAGCTGCCCGAGACCTTCGAGCGCGTAGTACTCGCACTGGATCGGGATGAGCACCTCCTGTGCGGCGACCATCGCGTTGACCGTGAGGAGGCCGAGCGACGGCGGGCAGTCGATGAGGACGTAGTCGACGCCGATCTCGTCGAGGATCTCCGAGGAGATCGCTTCCTTGAGCCGGGACTCGCGGGACGCCATCGAGACGAGCTCGATCTCCGCACCGGCGAGGTCGATCGTCGCGGGCACGCAGAAGAGGTTCGGCGACTGCTCGGTCGGCTGGGCGGCCTCGGCGAGCGTCACCTCACCGATCAGCACCTCGTAGATGGACGGCGTCCCGGACCGGTGGTCGACGTCGAGCGCGGTGCTCGCGTTGCCCTGCGGGTCGAGGTCGACGACGAGCGTCTTGAGCCCGTGGACGGCCAGCGCGGCGGCGAGGTTGACCGTGCTCGTGGTCTTGCCGACACCGCCCTTCTGGTTGGCCACGGTGATCACACGCCGGCGACCGGGACGGGGGAGCGTCCCCTCCTCCGGGTGCAGCAGACGCGCGGCGCGGGCGGCTTCTTCGGCGATCGGGGTCCAGCCCACGTCGGGGGTGGTCTCCGTGGAGTCGGACGGCGGGGGATTCACCGGTCTCGACACCTCCTCCATGTAGAAGTCTGGTCGGTGGTCGAGTCGCGTCGTTTCACGTGGAACATCGCGGCCCGTTAACGCTTCCTGCTCCGCGCCTTCGGCTTGGCGCCTGTCGGTAGGCGGCGGATCTTCACAACCGTGCTGGGGACCTCTAGTACCGCGGCACCGCACTCGATGATCAGAGGATCGGCCCCACCGGCCTTGCGGATGGCGGCTCCGTCCCGATCGATCTCCTCCGCGGCGCTGGCACCCTTGAGGGCCACCAGGAAGCCGTCGGAACGAACGAGCGGCAGACACCAGTCCGCGAGCCGGGCGAGCGGGGCGACCGCGCGAGCGGTGACGATGTCGGCGCCACCGTGCTGCTCACGCACAGACCGCTCCTCCGCGCGGCCACGGACGATGGTGATCGGGAGTTCCAGCTTCTCGGCTACCTCGGCGAGCCAGTCCACCCGGCGAGCCATCGGTTCAAGCAAGACGATATCGAGGTCCGGTCGAGCGATCGCGAGCGGTACACCCGGAAGCCCGGCGCCCGACCCGACGTCCACGACCCGGGCACCCTCGGGCATCTGCTCGCCGATGACCGCCGAGTTCAGGACGTGCCGCTCCCACAGCCGCTCGACTTCCCGCGGCCCGATCAGCCCGCGCTCGACGCCGTGGCGCTCCAGGAGTTCGACGTACCCGGCCGCTTGGTCGACGTGCTCACCGAACACTCGCTCCGCCGCGGCCCGCACCGCCACCGCGGCCTGCTCCAAGCTCACTCCGTCTACTCCTCGTCCGCGCGTTTCACGTGAAACCGCGCTTGTTCGATTGTCCCTGATGTCGAGTCGAAAACGAGCCGACAGACCGCAGATGTGGACAACTCCACTCGCCTGGCAGCGACGGGGGACCGTTCCACGTGAAACATCAGCCGTGTAATTCGCTCCGCGAGCATCGCGGCGCCGCGTTCCGCAGGCGGATCCCGCTGAAGCCGAGCGTGCTCGATGCGACCGCGTCGACGAACTCCCACAGGTTCGGCAGCTCCCGCAGCTCTATCCCAGCCCGCTCGTGGAGGGCGAGCAGCTCGCCCATCGGTTCCGGCGGACCGACCGGCTCCACCGGAGTCGTCGCCACCATCGCGTGCCCGTGCTCACCGAATACCCGGAACGATGCCGCCTCGAACCGGTACGCGAACAACCGGACCGACCGCATCGCCGAGAAGCCGGCGTACTCGATCGCGTTGACCCGGTGCGACCCGAGCCGCTCGCGGTCCGCCGTCGACGTCTCTGGCGTCACCCACGCCAGCGCGCGGGGACACTGCCGCGGGAACCAGTAGTCCGGTGCCCGCGCCGCGTCGACCACCCAGACGTACGCCTCCCGGCTGCTGGGCCGTCGCGGCGACGTGGGGTGCATGGATACAAAAAAGCGGCCCCACCTGACCTGGTCAAGTGGGGCCGCTTCGGAAGAACCGAACTCAGGACTCCGGGAAGATCACCACGCGGCGCTTCGGGTCTTCGCCCTCGCTCTCGCTGGTGACGCCGGCGACCGTCGCCACCGCGTCGTGGACCACCTTGCGCTCGAACGGGCTCATCGGCTGGAGCCGCACCCGCTCGCCGCTCTGGAGGACCGACTCCGCCGTCGAGCGGCCGAGCTCGCGGAGCTCCTCGCGGCGGTCCGCGCGCCAGCCCGCGATGTCCAGCATCAGCCGGCTGCGCGAGCCGGTCTCCTGCTGGACCGCCAGGCGGGTCAGCTCCTGCAGCGCCTCGAGGACCGTGCCGCGGGGGCCGACGAGCTTCTCGAGGTCTTCGCCACCGTCGATGCTGACGATCGCGCGGCCCGCTTCGACGTCCAAGTCGATGTCGCCGTCGTAGTCGAGCAGATCGAGCAGCCGCTCGAGGTAGTCGCCTGCGATGTCGCCCTCCTGGACGAGGACGTCATCACCGCCGCCCGCCTTCTGCTCGCCCGCCTCGTCGGCCGCCGGCTCCGGGGTCACGTCGTCCTTATCGGCGTCGATCGTCTCGATCGTCTCCGACATCATTAGTCTCCTCTCCGAACCGGTCGCGCCTCAGCGGCGCTTCCGGCCCGACTTCCTGGTCGAGTCTTTGAGAAGGCCCGGCACTCCGGTGCCGTTGTCCTTCGAGCCGTTCTGGCCGTTGGTCTCGGTGGGCGTCGTCTCCGCCTTCGCGGAATCGCTCGCAGAAGTCGTCTGGGCGAAGCCGTGGGCCGAACCCGCCTTCGCGACCTTCTTCTGGGCGCCGCCCTGGGCGGGCTGGTTCTTCTTCTGCTGGACCGGCTTCTGACCGACCTTCGGCGCGGCCGGCTTCTGTCCCGGCTTCGGGCCGAGCGTCGCGCGCTTCTCGGCGGCCTCCGCCTTGCGGGCCGCCTCTTCCTTGTCGATCTTCGTGTAGACGAGCCGCTGCTGCATCAGGGTCCAGCCGTTGTTCGCCAGCCAGTAGAAGAGGAGGCCGAGCGGGAACAGCGCACCGAAGACGAGCACACCGAGCGGGAAGATGTACATCGTCAGCTTGTTCATGATCGCGGTCTGCGGGGTGGCCGACGCGGCGTTCTGGCGGGCCACCGAGTGGCGCGCGGTCAAGTGCGTGGCGATCGACGCGACGATCATCAGGGGCAGCGCGACCGGGAGCACGCTCCAGTGGAAGCCGACGTTCGTGGCCCCGCCGCTGACGACGCCGACACCGTTGTAGACGGCCTCACCGAGGTTGACGCCGAAGAGCTTCGCGTTGACGTAGGACTCGACGTCGTGCTGGCTGAAGAAGTAGTTCTCGGTCTTCGGACCGCCGCCGGGGGGCGGCATGGTGAACGCGCGCAGGACGTGGTTCAGGCCGATGAAGACCGGGATCTGGAGCAGCATCGGCAGGCAGCTGCCGAGCGGGTTGACGCCGTGCTCGCGCTGGAGCTTCTGCATCTCCTGCGCCTGGCGCTGCCGGTCGTTCGCGTACTTCTTCTGGAGCTTCTTCATCTCCGGCGCGAAGTCCTGCATCTTCTTCATCGACCGGACCTGGTTCACGAACGGCTTGAACATGATGCCGCGGACCGTGAACGTCAGGAAGATGATGCCGAGGATCCAGGCGACCGCGGTCGATTCGCCGAAGACGAACCCGAAGACCTTGTGCCAACACCAGAGGATGAAGGACACGGGGTAGTAGATGAAATCGAGCACTGCTGCTACTCCTCGATCGGTGTTTCAGGTCGTCGGTGGCGCCACGAGAACTTCTCGGGCACGGGATCGCGGCCGGGTGGCGTCCAGGGGCCGCAGCGCAGCAACCGGCGCAGCGCGAGGTAGGAGCCGCGGCCGGCACCGTGCCGGGTGAGGGCTTCGACTGCGTACGCGCTGCAGCTCGGGTAGAACCGGCAAGCCGGCGGCAGGAAGGGCGAGATCGCCTTGCGGTAGAGCTTGATGGGGAGCAGCAGGACCCAGGCGACGGGGCCGGGCCGCGGGGACGCGGGCTCGGCGTCGTGCTCGGAGTGGTCGTGCGCTGAGTCGTGCTCGGGAGTGGCTCGCATGCCGGTCACACCGCTGATCCGTGGTCGGGGGTCGCGTCCGCGGGACGCGTCGGGCGGGGGACATCCCCGGCCGGACGGCGCGACGACAGAAGCCCCAGCCGACGCAACGCGGCGTCGAGGTCGGACCCGAGCTCGGCGCTGGACGCGGTCGACGACGGCGGCAATGCCCGTACGACCAACGAAGTGCCGGCGGGCAGTGTTCCGAGCTTCGCGGAAACGAGGTGGCGCAACCGGCGGGAGACGCGGTGGCGGACCACCGAATTGCCGACGGCCTTGCTCACCACAAAACCCGCCCTGGCCGCCGACTGCGCGTCGGCGGCCCCGGACGGGTCCGTGGTCAGTGCGTGGACGACGAGGCGACGCCTGCCTGCCCGGGACCCGCGACGGAGAACCACGCGGAAATCCTCGCTCCGCCGCAGACGTGCGGCAGCCGGCAGCACGGCGCGCCCCGACGTGCCGGATCAGGCGGACAGCGCGGCGCGGCCCTTGCGACGACGGCCAGCCAGGATGGCCCGGCCGGCACGCGTCCGCATGCGCAGGCGGAAGCCGTGCGTCTTCGCGCGACGGCGGTTG
The DNA here is from genome assembly GCF_033441515.1 of Amycolatopsis solani. Taxonomy (NCBI): domain Bacteria; kingdom Bacillati; phylum Actinomycetota; class Actinomycetes; order Pseudonocardiales; family Pseudonocardiaceae; genus Amycolatopsis; species Amycolatopsis solani. Next base: position 1,190,578 of record NZ_JAWQJT010000001.1, on the reverse strand, counting down.
TTCGGCTGGAAGGTGCGCTTACCCTTGCTCACTGCTTCTCCTGTGTGTCGCGTCGGGCGGCAGGAATCTCTTCCCCCGCCTGGCGTGTCGTGCGGGCGCACGGCAGTCTCTGGTGTCTCCTACCAACGTGTGGCCTCGTCACGACGAGCGACGACAACGTGGGCACGCGAAACGCACCCGTCGCATACGGGAGACCTTACGAGGGTACGCACCCCCGTCGGGCGGCCGGTAAGCACCCCCTCGGCCACGGTACGCGATCGGCTCGCGGAGGCGAGATCATCGACGCCGCGGCACCGAATGGCAACACGCCGTGCACCGTGAAATGCTGGCCGCCGAGGATGCCTTGTGGCAGCGAGCGGGGCTTGTTAGCGTGCCTCTCTCGGGTCACCGGTCGAGGTGCACGAGTATCCGGGTGGTGGAGTGCCCACCGGCGTACGACGAGCCCGCAGGTGGCGTCGCCGCGGGTCGCCGTACATTAGTGCACAGCTGTGGACAACTATGTGGATATTCGCTGTGCCGATGCGCACGCCGGTCCGCGAGGGGCGCCGGACCGCGTGACCAGGGGCGTCGGCCGTCCACGCCGACGAGGGGAGGGGAGCCAGTCAGGTGTCGGAGCACCAGCACAATCTGGGTGTCATCTGGGAACAGGTGGTACGCGAACTGTCGGACGGGACCCTGTCCCCGCAGCAGCGCGCGTGGATGCGCGTCACCCGCCCGATCGGCCTGCTCGACGGCACTGCTCTCCTGGCGGCTCCCAGCGACTTCGCGAAGGAAGCGATCGAACGCGGCCTGCGCGGCGCGATCACGGACGCGCTTTCCCGGCGGCTCGGCCGCGCCATCTCGCTCGCGGTGAAGGTCGACAGCACCGAAGCGGTCGCCCCGGTCGCCGCCCCCCACTACGTGCCGTCACCCAGCCGGGTGGAAAACGGCGCCGGTCCGGAGCCGTCCCCCGCGCCGCGGCCGGGTCCCGGCCCGATGCTGCCGCCGCCGCGTCCCGAGCCCGCGCCGCCGCTGCCGCCGCACCAGTCCGTCGCGCCGAAGCCCGACGACGGTGACGACACCGACGAAGAAGTGGACGAAGAAGGCGAAGCACTCGCCGCCGTCCACGAGATCTGGCCCACGTTCTCCGGCCAGCCGATCGCCGGGCAGCCCTACACCGCGCCGGCGCAGCCGCAGACGTCGAAGACGAAGCTGAACGAGAAGTACACCTTCGACACGTTCGTCATCGGTGCGTCCAACCGCTTCGCGCACGCGGCCGCGGTCGCCGTCGCCGAAGCGCCGGCCCGCGCGTACAACCCGCTCTTCATCTGGGGTGAGTCCGGGCTCGGCAAGACGCACCTGCTGCACGCGGTCGGCCACTACGCGCAACGACTCTTCCCGGGCATGCGCGTCCGGTACGTCTCGACCGAAGAGTTCACGAACGACTTCATCAACTCGCTGCGAGACGACCGCAAGGTCGCGTTCCAGCGGCGCTACCGCGACATCGACATCCTGCTCGTCGACGACATCCAGTTCCTGGAAGGCAAAGAAGGTACGCAGGAAGAGTTCTTCCACACCTTCAACACCCTCCACAACGCGAACAAGCAGATCGTCGTCAGCTCCGACCGGCCGCCCAAGCGCCTCGAGACGCTGGAAGACCGGCTGCGGACGCGGTTCGAGTGGGGCCTGATCACCGACATCCAGCCACCCGAGCTCGAGACGCGCATCGCGATCCTCCGCAAGAAGGCGGCGCAGGACAGGCTGGCGGTGCCGGGCGACGTCCTGGAGTTCATCGCCTCCCGCGTCGAAGCGAACATCCGCGAACTGGAAGGCGCGCTCATCCGCGTCACCGCGTTCGCGTCGCTGAACCAGCAGCCGGTGGACGCCGGCCTCGCGGAGATCGTGCTGCGGGACCTGATCCCCGACTCCCACGCGCCGGAGATCACCGCGCCGACCATCATGGGCGTCATCTCCGAGTTCTTCGACGTGACGCTCGACGACCTGTGCGGCCCCGGCAAGACGAAGGCGCTCGCCACGGCCCGCCAGATCGCGATGTACCTCTGCCGCGAGCTGACCGACATGTCGCTGCCGAAGATCGGGCAGACGTTCGGCGGCCGCGACCACACGACCGTCATGCACGCGGACAAGAAGATCCGCAAGGAGATGGCCGAACGCCGGCGCATCTACGACCAGGTGCAGGAGCTGACGTCGCGCATCAAGCAGCGCGCCCGCCAGTAGCCGCACCTCTCCCTTATCCCGCAACGACTTCGGGGCGTCCGCACACAGTGGACGCCCCGAAGTCGTCTTCGGGGTGCCTTCGCGAAATTCGTGAAACTTCTTTGTACACAGGCGGTTTTCCCCATGGTGTGGGCGGATTGCCCACAGTGCCAACGGATCCCCCATCAGCGACGACGCGGAATTCGTCCACACCCCGCCCACAGGTGATCCACAGCGCATCCACACCTTTGTCCACGCTGATTCCACAGGTTGCCCACACTCTGTGCACAGGACGGGCCGATCACTCGGTAGGGCGATTCGGACCACGGCAAGCACCCCCAGAGCCTGGGGATCGATCGCCCCACACCTGGGGACAACCGTGGGGACAACTGGGCCCGGCTGTGGACGAATCGGGGATCGCCCGAAACCATCCACCGACGCCCCGATCTACCCACAGGTCCACCACCATGGTTCTCCACACGCCCGCGAGTGCTCCGACCTGCGCGAACGAGCTCCATCCACACAATCCACAACGCCTACTACTGCTACTGCCCTTAGATCTTTTCTAAGAGAGAACAAAACAAAAACAGGCGATGGACGAAGTTGGGGACAGCCGCGAGAACGTGTCGTCAAGTCGACAAACTCAAGGGGAGGCCGAGGTGACGTCGGCCCCCGCGACGGCCTAACGTGGACGCCTGCACCTGGTCCGCGCTCCGGCCGCTCTCGCGGAGGGCGGACCGGCCGGAGGGGGCAGCCGGTCACTGTCCCGCGAGAAGAGGCCTGGCCCGAGCCACCGCGGCTCGGTCGTCGAAAGGATGCGCGCATGAAGATCCGCGTCGAGCGTGACGGGCTCGCCGACGCCGTCGCGTGGGTGGCCAGAAGCCTCCCCTCCCGGCCCCCGGTGCCGGTACTCGGCGGTGTCCTCCTCGACGCCGGTCCGGACGGCGACACCGACGCGCTGACGGTCTCGGGCTTCGACTACGAAGTCTCGGCCACGGTCGGCGTCCCGGCGACCATCGCCGACGGCGGCCGCCTGCTGGTCTCCGGCCGCCTCCTCGCGGACATCACCAAGGCGCTGCCCGCGCAGCCGGTCGAGATCTCGGTCGACGGCGCCCGCGCCACCATCACGTGCGGCAGCGCGCGCTTCTCCCTGCCGACCATGCCGGTCGAGGACTACCCGCAGCTGCCGTCCCAGCCCGCCTTCGCGGGCGAGCTCGCCGGCGACGCGTTCGGCCAGGCCGTCACCCAGGTCGTCGTCGCCGCGGGCAAGGACGACACCCTGCCGATGCTGACCGGCATGCGGCTCGAGATCTCCGGCAGCTCGCTGACGCTGGTCGCGACCGACCGCTTCCGGCTCGCCATGCGCGAGTTCACCTGGCAGCCCGCCGAGGGCCTGGCCGACGCCGCGGTGCTCGTCCCGGCGCGCACGCTCGCCGAAGCGGCCAAGACGCTCGGCGCGAGCGGCGCCACCATCCGCCTCGCCCTCGCCAGCGGCGAAGGCCTGCTCGGCCTGTCCGGCTCCGGGCGCTACACGACGACCCGCCTGCTCGACGCGGAATTCCCGCCGTACCGCCAGTTGCTGCCCGCGTCGCACACTTCACGCGCGGTCATCGACGTGTCCGCTCTCACCGAGTCCATCAAGCGCGTTTCGCTGGTGGCCGAGCGGGGGACTCAGGTACGACTGGAGTTCGGGGACAACACGCTGCGGTTGTCCGCGGGCGGCGACGACGAAGGCAGCGCCGAAGAGGAACTGCAGGTCGAGTACGAGGGTGAGCCGGTGACCATCGCGTTCAACCCGGGTTACCTCGTCGACGGCCTCGGCGCGCTCCACAGCGACCGGGCGGAGCTGACGTTCACCACGCCGAACCGGCCGGCGTTGATCAAGCCCGCCGACCCCGAGGGCAACGTCGTCCCCGGCTACCTCTACCTCCTGATGCCGGTCCGGCTCCCGGGCTGACCCGCATTCTTCGTTAGCACGTAAGGGGATCTCGATGGTTCAGCTCGGTCTGATCGGCCTGGGCAAGATGGGCTTCAACATGCGTGAGCGGCTGCGCGCGGCCGGTCACGAGGTGGTCGGCTACGACCGCAACCCGGACGTCACCGACACGACGTCGCTCGAGGACCTCGTGTCCAAACTGGACGGCCCGCGGATCGTCTGGATCATGGTGCCGGCCGGCGATCCGACCCGGCAGACCGTCACCGAGCTGAGCAACCTGCTCTCCGCGGGCGACATGGTGATCGACGGCGGCAACTCGAAGTACACCGACGACAAGCTGAACGCCGATCTGCTGGCCGCCAAGGAAATCGGCTACGTCGACTGCGGCGTGTCCGGTGGCGTGTGGGGCAAGGACAACGGCTACGGCCTGATGGTCGGCGGTGCGGCCGCCGACGTCGAGCGCGCGATGCCGGTCTTCGACGCGCTGCGTCCGGAAGGCCCGCGCGAAGAAGGCTTCTCGCACGCGGGCGACGTCGGCGCGGGCCACTACGCGAAGATGATCCACAACGGCATCGAGTACGGCATGATGCAGGCCTTCGCCGAAGGCTTCGAGCTGCTCGAAGCGGCGAAGGTCGTCAACGACGTGCCCGCGGTGATCAAGGGCTGGCAGCGTGGCACGGTCGTCCGCTCCTGGCTGCTCGACCTGCTCGTGCGCGCGCTCGACGAGGACCCGGAGCTGGACGACCTCGAGGGCTACGTCGAGGATTCCGGCGAAGGTCGGTGGACGCTGGAAGAGGCGATCAACAACGCGGTGCCGGCGCCGGTCATCTCGGCCGCGCTCTTCGCGCGGTTCGCTTCGCGGCAGGAACACTCGGCCGCGATGCGCGCGGTCGCCGCGCTGCGCAACCAGTTCGGCGGGCACGCCGTGAAGAAGGTCGGCGGATAAGGAGCAGCTGGTGTATCTGCGTCACCTGCAGGTCACCGACTTCCGCTCCTGGCCGCAGGCCGATCTCGCGCTCGAACCGGGGCCGACCGTGCTGGTCGGCCAGAACGGTCGCGGCAAGACCAACCTGCTCGAGGCGATCGGGTACGTCGCGACGCTGGGCTCACACCGCGTCGCGACGGACGCGCCGCTCATCCGGCACGGCTGCGAGCGCGCGCTGGTGCGGGTCGCGGTGGTCAACGACGACCGCGAGCTGACGGTCGAGCTCGAGATCACCAACGGCCGCGCCAACCGCGCCCGCGTCAACCGCGGCGCGGTCGGGCGGCCGCGGGACGTGCTCGGGATCCTGCGCACGGTGCTGTTCTCGCCGGAGGACCTGGCGCTCGTGCGGGGCGACCCGAGCGAGCGACGCCGGTTCCTCGACGAGCTGCTCGTGCTGCGCGCGCCGCGGTACGCCGGTGTCCGCGCGGACTACGAGAAGGTGCTGAAGCAGCGCAACGCCCTGCTCAAGACGGCGGGGAAACGGCGTACGGGCCGCGAAGACCCGTACGCGCTTTCGACGTTGGAAGTCTGGGACGACCACCTCTCGGTGGCGGGGGCGGAGCTGCTGGCCGCGCGTCTGAACCTCGTCGCGGACCTGGGGCCGTACGCGGCCGCGGCCTACATGGGGGTGGCGCCGGACTCCCGGCCGGCGAAGATCTCGTACAAGTCTTCGCTGGGTGCGGCCCTGCCGGAGACGTACGGCGTACCGGACGGGGAACGCGCGCAACCCGATGTCCTCAAGGACGTCCTACTCAAGGCGCTCGGTGAAGCCCGGAAGGCCGAACTCGAGCGCGGGATCAGCCTGGTCGGCCCGCACCGGGACGAACTGGAGCTGATCCTGGGCGAGGCGCCGGCCAAGGGCTACGCGAGCCACGGCGAGTCGTGGTCGTTCGCGCTGGCCCTCCGGCTCGGCAGCTACGAGCTGCTGCGCGGGGAGGCGGGCGAACCGGTGCTGCTGCTCGACGACGTGTTCGCCGAGCTGGACCGCAAGCGCCGGGCCCGGCTGGCCGAGGTGGCCGCGAGCGCCGAGCAGGTGCTGGTGACCGCGGCGGTCGACGAAGACGTGCCCAGCGAGCTGGCCGGCGGCCGGTTCGTGGTGGCGGATGGCGAGATCACGCGTGGCTGACGGGACCGATCGAGCGGCACAGCGGGCGAACCGAGCACCCGATGTGACCGGCGGCACAAATCGCACCCGATCTGGGGACAAACCTGTGGACAGTGTGGATAACACGGTGAACGAGTTATCGCCCCGCGTGACCGTGCGGCCAGATGGGTGGCACAAAACGCCGCGAGATGGACAAGCCCCCGCCGCGAAGCCGTCGTCGAACACTGAGCGTGATGGTGACGCTGGGCCGAACGAGGCCCCGCTGACCGGGCGCGACCTCGCGCACGCGGCCCTCGAAGCCGCGAAAGCCAAGGCGAAGGAGCGCGGGACCTCGCCCGGCCGGCGCCGTCCGGTGACCGGCGACGGGCAGAACCCCCGGCGTCGCCGCTGGTCGGGACCGGGCGCGGACCCGCGTGACCCGCAGCCGCTCGGCCGGCTCGTCTCGCGGCTGGTCCGCGACCGGGGCTGGAACGAGAGCGTCACGACCGCCCGCGTCTTCGCCCAGTGGGCCCGGCTGGTCGGCGAAGACGTCGCGGAACACGCCCAACCGGTCGCGCTGAAAGACGGCGAACTCACCGTCCGCGCGAGCTCCACGGCGTGGGCCACCCAGCTGCGGTTGCTGCAGGGAAAACTGCTGCACAAGATCGCCGCGGGCGTCGGGAACGGCGTCGTCAAGCGGATGCGGATCCAGGGTCCGACCGCCCCGAGCTGGCGGAAAGGGCCCCGCCACGTGCCGGGGCGCGGCCCGCGTGACACGTACGGCTGACCCGGGTTGCGTGTTGCTCGGTTGAATGCCCCGAGAACGCATCCAGAGCTCCCGAGATACGTCAAGACTCGGCTCGAACCGATTTCGTCCGTCTGTGACGCGTTCAGGGGTGTCCTTGCCGCATGTCAGCGGACGCGGCCAAGTACACTGGAGAGGAGCGAGTGTCCGCTCGGGCGAGACGAGGAGAAACAAGGCCTGTGACCGAGAACAAGAGCGAGTACAACGCGTCGTCGATCACGGTGCTCGAAGGCCTCGAAGCGGTCCGCAAGCGCCCCGGCATGTACATCGGTTCGACCGGTGAACGCGGGCTGCACCACCTCGTCCAGGAGGTCGTGGACAACTCCGTCGACGAAGCGATGGCCGGGTACGCCACCAAGGTCGAGGTTACCCTCCTCGCCGACGGTGGGGTGCGCGTGGTCGACGACGGCCGCGGCATTCCCGTCGACATGCACCCCAAGGAGAACAAGCCGACCATCGAGGTCGTGCTCACCCAGCTGCACGCGGGCGGCAAGTTCGACAGCGACTCCTACGCGGTGTCCGGCGGCCTGCACGGCGTCGGCATCTCCGTGGTGAACGCGCTGTCGACGAAGCTGCTCGCCGAGGTCAAGTACGGCGGCCGCAGCTGGCGCCAGCTGTACACCGACCAGATCCCCGGCCCCCTCGAAGACCTCGGCCCGGCGACCGAGACCGGCACGACGATGACGTTCTGGGCCGACGGCAGCATCTTCGAGACCACGACGTACAACTTCGAGACGATCTCGCGCCGCCTCCAGGAGATGGCGTTCCTCAACAAGGGGCTGACGCTGTCCCTGCGCGACGAGCGCGTCGCCGACGAAGAGGCCGAAGAGGACGCGGAGGGCAAGGTCGCCCGCGTCAAGGAGAAGGTCTACTGCTACCCGGGCGGGCTCGAGGACTTCGTCAAGCACATCAACGGCAGCAAGGACCCGATCCACCCCAGCGTGATCTCCTTCGACGCGAAGGGCACCGGCCTCGAGGTCGAGGTCGCGATGCAGTGGAACACCGGGTTCACGCCGTCGGTCTACACGTTCGCCAACACGATCAACACGCACGAGGGCGGCACGCACGAAGAGGGCTTCCGCGCCGCGCTCACCCGCGTCGTCAACTCCTACGCGCGCGACAAGAAGCTGCTCAAGGAGAAGGACGCCAACCTGACCGGTGACGACGTGCGCGAGGGTCTCGCCGCGATCGTCTCGATCAAGCTGGGCGAGCCGCAGTTCGAGGGCCAGACCAAGACCAAGCTGGGCAACAGCGAGGCCAAGACGTTCGTGCAGCAGCAGTCGAACGAGTGGCTGGCCGACTGGTTCGAGCGCAACCCCACCGAGGCGAAGACGATCATCAACAAGTCGATCTCCTCGGCGCAGGCCCGGATGGCCGCGCGCAAGGCGCGTGACCTGGTCCGCCGCAAGGGCGCGCTGGAGATCGGCGGCCTGCCCGGCAAGCTCAAGGACTGCCGCTCGACCAACCCGGCCGAGTGCGAGCTCTACATCGTCGAGGGTGACTCGGCCGGCGGCTCGGCCAAGGAAGGCCGCGACTCGATGTACCAGGCGATCCTGCCGATCCGAGGCAAGATCATCAACGTCGAGAAGGCCCGCATCGACCGCGTCCTCAAGAACACCGAGGTCCAGTCGCTGATCACCGCGCTGGGCACCGGCATCCACGACGAGTTCGACCTCGAGAAGCTGCGCTACCACAAGATCGTGCTGATGGCCGACGCCGACGTCGACGGCCAGCACATCACCACGCTGCTGCTCACCCTGCTGTTCCGCTTCATGGCGCCGCTGATCGAGCACGGCCACGTCTTCCTCTCGCGGCCGCCGCTGTACAAGATCAAGTGGCCGCGGGCGGAGCCGGAGTACGCGTACTCCGACCGCGAGCGCGACGCCGTCATCAAGGCGGGTGTCGAGGCGGGCAAGCGGCTCCCGAAGGACGACGCGATCCAGCGCTACAAGGGTCTCGGCGAGATGAACGCCGAAGAGCTGTGGGAGACCACGATGGACCCGGCGAACCGGCTGCTGGGCCAGGTCACGATGGACGACGCCGCCCAGGCGGACGAGCTGTTCTCGGTCCTGATGGGCGAGGACGTCGAGGCCCGCCGGTCGTTCATCACGCGCAACGCCAAGGACGTGCGCTTCCTGGACGTGTAGGCGTTCCCCCGACTCTTTGTCCCGCTAGGACTCTCCACTCGAGAAGGACCTCATGACGGAAACTCTGCCGCCGGCTCCGGAACACGACCGGATCGAGCCGGTCGACATCCAGCAGGAGATGCAGCGCTCCTACATCGACTACGCGATGAGCGTCATCGTGTCGCGGGCGCTGCCGGACGTGCGTGACGGCCTCAAGCCCGTCGCCCGCCGCATCCTGTACTCGATGTTCGACTCCGGTTTCCGGCCGGACCGCGGGTACAACAAGTGCTCGCGCGTGGTCGGCGACGTCATGGGCAACTACCACCCGCACGGCGACTCGGCGATCTACGACGCGCTGGTCCGGCTCGCCCAGCCGTGGTCGCTGCGCTACCCGCTGATCGACGGCCAGGGCAACTTCGGCTCGTCGGGCAACGACCCCGCGGCCGCCATGCGGTACACCGAGTCCCGGCTCGCGCCGCTGGCCATGCAGATGCTGGCCGACATCGAAGAAGACACGGTCGACTTCTCCGACAACTACGACGGCCGCACGCAGGAGCCGGACGTCCTGCCGTCGCGGTTCCCGAACCTGCTGGTCAACGGCGGTTCCGGGATCGCGGTCGGGATGGCGACCAACATCCCGCCGCACAACCTGGGCGAGGTCTCCGAGGGCGTCGTCTGGGCGCTGGAGAACCCGGACGCGACCGACGACGAGCTGCTGGCCGCGCTGCTGGTGCGGGTCAAGGGGCCGGACTTCCCGACCAAGGCGATGATCCTCGGTACGTCCGGCATCGAGGACGCCTACCGCACCGGCCGCGGCTCGATCCGGATGCGCGCGGTCGTCGAGGTCGAAGAGGACGCGAAGGGCCGCACGATCCTGGTCGTGTCGGAGCTGCCGTACCAGGTCAACCCGGACAACCTGGTCGAGAACATCGCGAACCTGGTCCGCGACGGCAAGCTCACCGGCATCGCCGACATCGCCGACGAGTCCAACAGCCGGTCGGGCATGCGGATCGTCGTCACGATCAAGCGCGACGCGGTCGCGAAGGTCGTGCTGAACAACCTCTACAAGCACACCCAGCTGCAGCAGAACTTCGGCGTCAACATGCTGGCCCTGGTCGACGGCGTGCCGCGCACGCTGCGGCTCGACCAGATCATCCGGCACTACGTAAAGCACCAGGTCGAGGTCATCGTCCGGCGGACCAAGTTCCGCCTGAAGAAGGCCGAGGAACGGGCCCACATCCTGCGTGGGTACGTCAAGGCGCTCGACATGCTGGACGAGGTCATCGCGCTGATCCGGCGGTCGCCGTCGGCGGACGAGGCCCGGCCGGCCCTGATGGAGCTGCTGGACGTCGACGAGATCCAGGCCACCGCGATCCTCGACATGCAGCTGCGGCGCCTCGCCGCACTGGAGCGCCAGCGGATCATCGACCAGCTGGCCGAGATCGAGCTGGAGATCGCCGACCTCAAGGACATCCTCGAGAAGCCGGAGCGCCAGCGCGCGATCATCCGCGACGAGCTGATGGCGATCGTCGAGAAGTACGGCGACGAGCGGCGCACGAAAATCATCGGCTTCAGCGGTGACGTCACCGACGAAGAGCTCATCGCCGTCGAGGACGTCGTCGTCACCATCACCCGCACGGGGTACGCCAAGCGGACGAAAACGGATCTGTACCGCTCGCAGAAGCGCGGCGGCAAGGGCGTGCAGGGCGCGACGCTGAAGCAGGACGACATCGTCCAGCACTTCTTCGTCTGCTCGACGCACGACTGGATCCTGTTCTTCACGAACAAGGGCCGCGTCTACCGGACCAAGACCTACGAGCTGCCCGAGGCCAACCGCAACGCGCGTGGCCAGCACGTCGCGAACCTCATGGCGTTCCAGCCGGACGAGCAGATCGCCCAGGTCATCCAGATCAAGAACTACGAGGTCGCGCCGTACCTGGTGCTCGCCACCAAGCGCGGCCTGGTGAAGAAGACCAAGCTCACCGACTTCGACTCGAACCGTTCGGGCGGGCTGATCGCGATCAACCTCCGCGAAGGCGACGAGCTGGTCGGCGCGGTGCTGGCCAGCGCCGAGGACGACCTGCTGCTGGTGTCGGCCGAGGGCCAGTCGATCCGGTTCCACGCGACCGACGAGGCACTGCGCCCGATGGGCCGCCCGACGTCCGGCGTGATGGGCATGCGCTTCAACGACGGCGACGAGCTGCTCGGCGTCAGCGTCGTCAAGGAAGGCAAGTTCCTGCTGGTCGCGACGGACGGCGGGTACTCCAAGCGCACGCCGATCGAGGACTACCCGGTCCAGGGCCGCGGCGGCAAGGGCGTGCTCACCATTCAGCACGACCGCAAACGTGGCAGGCTGGTGGGAGCGCTCATCGTCGACGCCGAGGACGAGCTCTACGCGATCACCTCGAGCGGCGGCGTGATCCGCACACCGGCGGGCGACGTGCGCAAGGCAGGACGGCAGACGAAGGGGGTCCGGCTGATGAATCTCGGCGAAGGAACCACTCTTCTCGCCGTCGCACGCAACGCGGACGAGCCCTCGGACGTCGCCAATGGTGACACCCCCGAGGACGCGCCGGCTCCGGAAGCACCTGACGCGGGTGAGGAAACGACGGCCACGCCGGAGCAGTAAGTTTGCTCTCCGACGGCGGCCCCACGGCACGGGTAAGGACTGACTCTTCGTGACACCATCCGAGAATCCCGAGGCACCGGGTTCGAACGGGACTCCGGCGAGCCCGCCCTGGCAACGGGTCGACAAGGAAGGCGACTCCGAAGCGACGGTCAAGCTGGCCACGGACGAGGCGCTGTACAAGCCGGAGCAGCCGGCCGGGGAGACCCAGCCGGTCTCCCCGGAACAGCGCCCCGTGGTGACGGGCAGCGCCGCCCCCCGCCTCTTCGGCGGCAGCGGCGACACCCCACCGGGCGGCGAGCAGGCGATCCCGTCGGCGTCCGCGCAGCGAGCCCGACCGAGTGCCTTGCGCCGCCCGGGCCGCGGCCCGCGAAGGGCATCGCTGCAGGTCAAGCGGTTCGACCCGTGGTCGGTCCTGAAGCTGTCCCTGGTCCTCGGCGTAGCGATGTTCTTCGTCTGGCTGGTCGCGGTCGGCGTCCTGTACACGGTCCTCGACGGCATGGGCGTGTGGGACAAGCTGAACGGCACGTACTCGTCCCTGGTCGGCGGCGAGGGCGCGAACGCCTCAGCGGAACCCCTGATCAGCGCGGGCCGCGTGTTCGGCATCGCAGCCATCCTCGGCGCGATCAACATCGTCCTGGTGTCCGCCCTCGCCACGGTGAGCGCGTTCATCTACAACGTCTCCGCCGACCTGGCCGGCGGCCTCGAAGTCACGCTGTCAGAACGGGAGTGACCCGGTTACAGGGCCCCTTCGGGGGTCCTGTAAAGTTCTCCTCGTTCAAGGGCCTATAGCTCAGGTGGTTAGAGCGCTTCGCTGATAACGAAGAGGTCCCAGGTTCAAGTCCTGGTAGGCCCACACCGAAAACCCCGGTTCACGAGAACCGGGGTTTTTCCGTTCAGTCGTGTCCCATTGTCACCACCGCGCCGGTCTGCTGGGCGACTTCCACCTCGATGCGGCCCTCGCTGCTGTCCGCGATCTCGACCTCCCAGCTCGGCTGTCCCGGATACAGGTCAGCCCTGCCGGGAAGAGAAGGCCGGCAGGGCTGAGCAGTCACAGTCGATGCGCGTCACGGTCGCCTCTCGGCGAAGTGGCGCTTCGCGGCTCCAGCCGGACGGAACTCCGCGAAGGCAGTGGTTGAGGCCCGGGGGACACGGTGGGCGCACCGACCAGTGGGTACAACAGGGCGGCCCGGCCCGGTATTTCCCGGTGCATGTGACGTCCGTTACCCGCGATGATCGTGGTTCCACGTGGAACCACCGGCGCCCGACGGCGGCACAAGCCGGTGCAGTAACATCGCGGGGTAAGGGAAGCAAGCTGAGAAGGGGGCTTCGGTGAAGAAGCTGCTGGCACTCGCGGTCATCGCGGGCGGCGTCCTGTTCGTCGTGAAGCGCAACAAGGCGGCCAAGGCGGAAGCCGACCTCTGGCGCGAGGCGACCGCGCCGGTTCCCTCGAACAACGGCACCACGCCGGCCAAGCCGGCGGGCGCGTCCCACAACTGAGTCTTCTCGCGGGCGGCGGTGCGCCGTCCGCGTCCGGGGCTGTAGCTCAATTGGTAGAGCACCGCCTTTGCAAGGCGGGGGTCAGGGGTTCGATTCCCCTCAGCTCCACATCCCGACGAATCGGCCAGGTCTCCGGACCTGGCCTTCGTCGTCGTAAGACCCGGATGTCGAGAACCCGGAGCCGGCTCCGTCCCTGGGGTACGAGCGGCCGCCTGGGCCGCGGGAACACGGGAGGCAACCATGGCGATCCGGCGGATGGATCACACCGGCTTCGTGGTCGAGGATCTCGCGGCCGCTGTCGCGTTCTTCGTCGAACTCGGGATGGAGCTCGAAGGCGAGACGACCGTCGAGGGGGAGTGGGCCGATCAGCTGATCGGGCTCGACGGCGTCAAAGCGGACATCGCCTTCCTGCGGACGCCCGACGGCCACGGCCGGGTCGAGGTGTCGACCTTCCAGCATCCCGTCGCCACCGGTGCCGCGCCGTGGGCTCCCGTCAACACGCCGGGCATTCCGCGGCTCACCTTCGCCATCGATGACGTCGACGACGTCGTCGCGCGCCTGCGCGGGCACGGCGGTGAACTCGTCGGCGAAGTCGCGCGGTACCAGGACTATTGCCGCTACGCGTACGTCCGCGGTCCCGCGGGCGTCATCATCGGGCTCGTCGAAGAACTCAACTGAGGGGAACGCTGCCATGGCTGTCGCCGATGACCTCGACCGCGCCACCGACTCGGCGTGGGATTGGGTTGCCGAGCAAACCCGCACCTACCTCGCCTCCGGGGGAACCGAAGGGCACGAGTCGGACGGGGTCCGCACGCTGATCCTCGCCACCACCGGGCACCGGACCGGGGATCCGCGGCGCACCTGCCTGATCTACGGCACCTCCGGGAACGACTTCGTCGTCGTCGCCTCGAAGGGTGGAGCTGATGCGGATCCGGCGTGGTTCAAGAACCTCGAGGCGGACCCGAGCGTCGGGGTCCAGGCCGGCACCCGCCGGTTCACCGCCCGCGCGCGGGTCGCGTCCGCGGTCGAACGCGAGACGCTCTGGCCGATGATGGCCGAGATCTTCCCGCTGTACGACGAGTACGCGCAGAAGACCGAGCGGGTGATCCCGATCGTGCTGCTCACGCCGCAGGACTGACGTGACAGCGCCCGTGTCAGGGTGAGGTCAGGTCGGTGTCAGGCCGGCCGAACACAGTGCTCGCATGACAGAAATGGCGATCACGGCTTCCGGGCTTCGGAAGGCCTACCAGGACAAAGTCGTGCTCGACGGCATCGACTTGCAGGTCCCCGCGGGGACGATCTTCTCCCTCCTCGGCCCGAACGGCGCCGGGAAGACCACGATGGTCAACGTCCTGACCACGCTGCTCAAGGCCGACGGCGGCACGATCAGCGTCGCCGGCCACGACATCGCGGCCGAGACCAAGAAGGTCCGGTCCGCGATCGGGGTCACCGGTCAGTTCGCGGCCGTCGACGAGCTGCTCACCGGCGAAGAGAACCTCCAGCTGATGGTGGATCTGAGCGGGGTCAAGGACGGCAAGCGGGTGGTCGCCGGCCTGCTCGAACGCTTCGAACTCACGGAGTCGGCGCGCAAGCCGGCGTCGACCTACTCCGGGGGCATGCGCCGGAAGCTCGACCTGGCGATGACGCTCGTCGGCAACCCGCGGATCATCTTCCTCGACGAGCCGACGACGGGCCTGGACCCGCGCAGCCGCCGGACGATGTGGGCGATCATCCGGGACCTCGTCGCGGACGGCGTCACCATCTTCCTCACCACGCAGTACCTCGAGGAAGCCGACCAGCTCGCCGACCGGATCGCCGTGCTCGACCAGGGGCGGTTCGTCGCGGAGGGGACCGCCGACGAGCTCAAGCGCCGGCTGCCCGGCACCCACGTCCGGCTCCGCTTCGCCACCGTCGCCGAGCTGGACGCCGCCGCCCGTGTTCTCACCGACGCGACTCGCGACGACGAAGCGCTCGCGCTGCGCGTTCCCGGTGACGGCAGCTCGAAATCGCTGCGCACCCTGCTCGACCGGCTGGACGAATACGCGCTCACCGCCGAAGAGTTCTCCGTGCACACCCCCGATCTCGACGACGTCTTCCTCGCCCTCACCGGCCACGCCACGGAGGTTGTTTCCCGATGAGCACCCACGCCACGGTCATGCTTCGCCGCAATTTCAAGCACATCGCCCGGAATCCGACGTCGGTCTTCAACGCCGTCCTGATGCCGATCGTGATCATGCTGATGTTCGTCTACATGCTCGGGGACGCGTTCGACGTCGGCGTCGATTACGTCGACTACGCCACGCCGGGCCTGATGCTGCTGGCCATCTGCTACGGCCTCGGTGCCACGGCGACGTCGGTGAACTCCGACATGACGAAGGGAATCATCAACCGCTTCAAGGTCATGGACGTCTCGCGCGGCGCCGTGCTGACCGGGCACGTCGTCGCGAGCGTGCTCACCAACCTGATCGCCATCGCGGCCCTCGTCGGGGTGGCTTTCCTGCTCGGGTTCAGCCCTTCGGCGAGTTTCCTCGACTGGCTCGGCGTGGTCGGCATCATCGTACTGCTCGGATTCGCGGCGGGCTGGTTCACCGTCGCGCTGGGACTGGCCGCGAAAACGCCGGAAACGGCCGGGATGGCCGCCGTCCCGCTGGTGATGCTGCCGTTCTTCAGCAGCGCGATCGTGCCCGCCGACAAAATGGGGCCCGGCCTCCGGGAATTCGCCGAATACCAGCCGTTCACGCCGATCATCGAAACCGTGCGCGGACTGCTGACGGGGACCCCGTCCACCGGTTACGCCCTCGCCGCGATCGGCTGGTGCGTCGGGATCGCCGTGATCGGTTACGTCTGGGCGCGCGCGAAGTTCACGAAGCGAGCGTGACGCCGACCAGCTCGTCCCAGCTCGCCGCCTTCCCCTCCCGCGTCGCCTCGGTGAACCCCTCGTCACCGAGGCGACGCCGGGTTTCCGCTTCGATCCGGGCCACGTCCGGGTGGGACCGGTCCGGCAGCCCGCGCAGGGCCGCGCTCGCCGCGAGCAGGCGGGCGGCCTGCGCGGGCTCTTCGCTGCGCAGCGCGAGGTCCGCGACCCCGATGATGACCTGCGCGAGCGTGAGCGGGTGGCCTGTCTCGGACGCCGCTCGGAAGGCCGCGGTCCGGTGTTGGCGGGACTCGCCGACGTCCGAGGCCAGGTAACCGAGCAGGTCGCCGGTCACCGCGCGGACGTTCGGCAGCCCGGCGTGCTCGCCCAGCATCTTGGTCGCGACGTCGAGCTGGCGGCGGGCCTGCTCGACGTCACCGCGCCAGCGCGCGAGTTCCGCCTTCGACAGCGCCAGCTCGGCCAGCGCGTTCGGCCAGGCGACCCGTTCCGCGGCCCGCTGCGCTTCGGCCAGCGCGACCGCGCTCGCGTCTTCGTCACCGAGCAGCCAGTACAGCTGGGCCTGCCGCATCCGCATCCGCACGACGTCCTCGATGGCCCCGACCTCGGTGACCACCACGACCGCTTCTTCGTAGTACGCGCACGCGCCGGCGAATTCGCCGCGCACGGCGATGCGGTCGGCCAGCTCGGTCAGCGCGAACGACGTACCCCAGCGTTCCCCGATCGCGCGGAACTCGGCGAGCGCCGTCTCGAGGTCGGCGTCCGCTTCGCGATCGCCGTGGCCGAACTGGATCCGCATCTTGCCCAGTTGCAGCCGGGCCACCGCGCGGACCCACGGGTCCTCGTCGGCGAGCAGCGGTTCGAACGCGGTCAGCGCCGCGTCCGGCCCGTGCAGCAGGCGTTCCAGTGCGGGGGCGATCCGCAGCTCCACGTCGGCGTCCGGGGCCTGCAGGCTGATCTCGTAAGCCTTCCGGATCCAGTCCGCCGCCTGGGTTTCGTCGCTCTGCTGCCCGGACGTCACGAACTGGACGACGAACGAGTAGACGAGGCCGCGCAGGACGTCCGGCACTTCGCCGGGCACGGCCGTGGCCGCCAGGACCAGCTCGTTGCCCTCGGCCCGGTGCCCGCCGAGCCACCAGTACCAGGCGGCGCCGGCGGCCAGGCGCATCGCGGGTTCGGCTTCGGCCGCCGCGAGCGCGCCGCGCATCGCCGCCGAAATGTTCTCGTGCTCGGCTTCGAGCTTGGCCAGCCAGTCCAGCTGGTCGGCCTCGCGCAGGTGGGGTTTGGCGATTTCGGTGAGTTCGGTGAAGTACGCCAGGTGCGCGTGCCGCGCCGATTCCGTTTCGCCCGCCTCCGCGAGCCGCTGCTCGGCGTACTCCTTGATCGTGCCGAGCATCCGGTACCGCTGAGCACCGTCGCGTTCGCCGACCACCACCAGCGACTTCTCGGTCAGCGCGGTCAGCAGCTCGAGGACTTCCCACTCCTCGACGACGTCGCCGCCGCACACCCGCTCGGCCGCTTCCAGGCTCGCCCCGCCGGCGAACACCGACAGCCGGCGCAGCACGACGCGTTCGGCGTCGGACAGCAGTTCCCAGCTCCAGTCGATGACCGCGCGCAGCGTCCGGTGGCGGGGCAGCGCGGTGCGGCTGCCGCCGGTCAGCAGGCGGAAGCGGTCGTCGAGCCGGTGGGCGAGCTGGTCGAGCGACATCGTGCGCAGCCGCGCCGCCGCGAGTTCGATCGCCAGCGGCATCCCGTCCAACGCCCGGCACACGCGCGCCAACGTCGGCAGCGCGGTGTCGTCGGTCGCGAGCTCCTTGCGGACCGCGCCGGCCCGGTCCCGCAGCAGCCGGACGGCTGGGGCGGCCTCGATCTCGGCCGGGTCGGCGTCCGGCGAGGGCAGCGCCAGCGGCGCGAGCTGCCACAGCGCCTCGCCGGTGATGCCGAGCGGTTCGCGGCTCGTCGCGAGGATCCGCAGCCGGCGGCACTCCCCGAGGACCCGGTGGGCGAACGCCGCCGCAGATTCGATGACGTGCTCGCAGTTGTCCAGCACCAGCAGCATCGACCGCTCGCGGAGCGCGGCGATGACCCGGTCGGTCGGTTCCGCGTCCGGCGCCTCGCCGAGCAGTGCGTCCCGCAACTTCAGCGCGCCGAGCGTGGCCTGTGCGACGTCGCCGTCGGCGCCGATGGCCGCGAGCTCCACCACCCACGCGCCGTCGGGCAGGTCGCCGAGCAGCTGCCGCGCGGTTTCCGTGGCCAGCCGCGTCTTCCCCGAGCCGCCCGGCCCGATCACGGTGGTGAGCCGGTGCTCGGCGACGAGTTCGCTGACCGCGGTGACGTCGGCGTCCTTGCCGACGTAGCTGGTGAGCTCGGCTCGCAGGTTGGTCTTCCGGTCCGCCTCCGGCCGCGCCAGCTCGCCCCGCAGCAGCGCGACGTGCAGGGCCGAGAGTTCCGGCGAAGGGTCGACGCCCAGCGAGTCAGCGAGCGCGTCCTTCGTGCGCTGGTAAACGAGCAGCGCTTCGGTGTCGCGACCGCTCGCGACCAGAGCGCGCATCAACGCGGCCACGAGCCGTTCCCGCATCGGGTTCGCGGCGACCAGATCGGTCAGCTCGGCGACCACTTTGGTGCCGTTGCCGAGGTTGAGCTCCGCGTCGAAGTACTCCTCCATGGTGGTCAGCCGCAGGGCTTCGAGGCGCGTCACCGCCGCCTCGAGCGCCGCGCTTTCCGGCAGGTCGACGTCCTGCAGCGCCGGACCGCGCCACAGCTCCAGCGCTTCACGGAGCCGGCCCGGATCGCCGGTCAGGCGTTCGAACCGCACGGCGTCGACGTCGTCGGGCCCGAGCAGCAGCCGGTAGCCGGTCGGCTGCCCGTCGACGGACCCGTCCGGGAGCGCTTTCCGCAGCCGGGAAACCAGGCGTTGCAACGCGTTCGCGGCGTCGGCCGGCGGGTGCTCACCCCAGATCCAGTCGACCAGCGTCGCCTTCGGGACGACGTGTCCCGGGTCGAGCGCGAGGGCGGCCAGCAGGCCGCGCAACCGGGCGCCCGGCACGTCGGCCAGTGCGCCGTCGTCCGTCCGGACCTCGAATGGGCCCAGTATCCCGATCTGCACCAGGCCGATCTTGCCACGGGCGCCGGTGTCCGAGCGGTGTCAGGCCCGTGTCAGCCGGCCCGGCCATCGTGGCGGCAGCCACCACGAAAGGAAATCCGATGAGCGACGTCCTGCACGGTTTGCCCATGGCACGCGACGCCGGCCCGTTCGACCCGCCGAGCGAGATCAGCCGCCTGCGCGACACGCGCCCGGTCAGCCCGCTGATCGCCCCCGACGGGCACGAGTGCTGGCTCGTCACCGGCTACGAAGAAGCCCGGCAGATGATGGCCGACACCCGGTTCAGCTCCCGCCTCGACCTCGACGTCATCCACGTGCCGTACGAGACCGGCATGCCCGCCGCCACCGAGCCGTCGCCGCAGCTCCCCGGCATGTTCATCGCCATGGACCCGCCGGACCACGGCCGGCTGCGCCGCAAGCTCACCGGCGCCTTCACCGTCAAGCGGATGAAGACGCTGGAGGAGCACATCGTCGAGATCGTCGAGCGGCAGCTGGACCACCTGGCGGGGCTGACCCCGCCGATCGACCTGGTCAAGGAGTTCGCGCTCCCGGTGCCGTCGCTGGTGATCTGCGAACTGCTCGGCGTCCCCTACGCCGAGCGCGAGAGCTTCCAGGCGAACTCGGCGCAGTTCATGGTCCGCGACCAGCCGCTCGAGACGAAGATGGGCGCGTACGTCGCGCTGAACACGTACCTGACGGAACTCGTCACGAACAAGCGCGCCGAGCCCGGCGACGACATCCTGTCCGACCTGGCCCGCCACGAAGACCTGACGGTCGAGGAGCTCACCGGCGCCGCGTTCCTGCTGCTGCTCGCGGGGCACGAAACGACGGCGAACATGTTGTCGCTGGGCACTTTCGCGCTCCTGGAGCACCCGGAGCAGGCCGCCGAGCTGCGGGCGAACCCGGACCTGCTGCCGAGCGCCGTCGAGGAGCTCCTGCGCTACCTGTCCGTGGCCGACATCTTCTTCCGCTACGCCACCGAAGACCTGGAGCTGGGCGGCGAAACGATCCCCAAGGGCGCGACGGTCGTGGTCTCGCTGCTGGCCGCGAACCACGACCCCCGCCGCTTCGAAAACCCGGACACCCTCGACGTCCACCGCAACGCCCGCGGCCTCCTCTCCTTCGGCCACGGCGTCCACCAGTGCCTCGGACAGCAACTGGCCCGCATCGAGATGCGCGCCGGCTTCGAGGCCCTGCTGCGCCGATTTCCGACGCTGGAACTCGCCGTCCCCGCCGGGGAGGTGAAGCTGCGGACGGACATGAACATCTACGGCGTCCACGAACTTCCGGTGACCTGGTCGGCTACCGAAGGAAGCTGAGCACCGCGTCCCGGCCGGCGTGCCCGCGTTCGCGGTTCTGGATCGAGTGGGACTCGCCCGGCACGATCACCAGCTTGCCTTGCGGGGCCTGCGCCGCTTCCTCCTGCGCCCACTCCAACGGCGTCGACAGGTCGCGGTCGCCGTTGAGCAGCAGTACCGGGACGTTCGGCAGCCGGCCGGCCGGGTTCGAGGCGGGGCGCTCGGCCGGCCACGGGAGGCAGCTCTGGATGAAGCCCTGCTGCGTCGCGACTTCCGTGGTGTACGGCCAGGTCGCGCTCGGCGGCAGCGTCCGGGCGGCCAGTGACAGCAGCGGTTGGCGGAGCGCGACCGGCGTCGCCGCGGAGCCCCACGGGAAGCGTTGGTCCGCGCACAGCGTCGCCGCGTGCAGGCCGGAGCTGAACGCCGCCGGGTCGTCGCCGCCTGACTTGTAGGCCTCCAGCAAGGCGTCCAAGTGGGCCGGGTCGCCGGTGCGGGCCTCGTGGAGGGCGCCGATGAGGTCGCCCGCCTCCGCGTTGCGGTACGTCGGGTCGACGAACTCGTACGTGACGACCAGGTCGAAGATCCGCACCCCGTCGGCCGTGCCGCGGTGGCGGACCACCCACGCCAGGTCGTCGGCCGGGTCGTAGCCGCAGGCCGGGGCCACCGCGCACGCCGCGCGCAGCACGCGGGCCTCGGCCGTCAGCCCCGTCAGGTACAGCGACGCCGACGCCGTGGCGTGGTGCGGCAGCACCGAATCGAGGACGACCTTGCTGACGTTGCCCGGGTGCGCGAGCGCGTACCGCGCCGCCGTGAAGGAGCCGTACGAAACGCCGTCGACGACCATCTTCGGCACGTCCAGCGCGCGCCGCAGCTGGTCGAAGTCCGCCACGGTCTGGTCGGTCGAATACAGCGGTGCCGTGTCGCCGAGGATGCGCGCGCATTCGAGCACGGCTTCGCGCGACGGCGTCGCGATGTCCGAGCTGCCCATCTGCTCCTGCAGCCCGGGGCACTTCAGCGCACCCGACGGTCCGGTGCCGCGCTGGTCGAGCATGACGAACCGGTAGTCCTTCGCGACTTCCGGCAGGCGTTGCTCGGCGATCCGCGTGATCGTGCCGACGCCGCCCTGACCGGGGCCGCCGGTCAGGAACAGCAGCACGCCCTTGGGCGCGTCCACGTTGTCGGCGGTCGCCACGGCGAGGTCGAGCGTGCCGGGCTTGCGGCCGGTGTGGTCGAACGGCACGGTCAGCGTCGAGCAGGTGAAGCCCGGTTGGCCCGGGCACGGGTGCGGGTCCGTCAGCTTCGGTCGTCCCCCAGGACGCGCGTCGGCCGAGGCCACACCCCCGAGTGCGGCGGTCAGCGCCAGGACCAGCCCGGCGGTCAGGATCTTCGAGCGCATGGGTGCATCATGCGCACAGCCGCCCGCGTGCCGGATACCCCCGATCAGGGCTTGACGCAGGAAACCTTCGCCCGCACCGCACCCGACGGCGTGGCTTCGCCCGCGGTGTTCGGCGCGTTGTCGCGGCGGTTGACGTCGGAGTTCGTGACGCACAGGCGGCCGTCCGGCAGCAGCACCGGACTGGTCGGGAACTCCAGCGGCCCGCCATCGCGCAGCTTCGACGCCGGATCGGCGGGGTTGCGGAAGTACTCGCTCACGCGGCCGTCGCGCCGGGCCACGACGATCGCGTTGCGCTCGTTCACCGCCGTCCAGACGCCGCCGGCGCGGTCGAGGACGATCCCGTCGGCGCCTTCGAGGTACGGGTGCTGCACCTCGAGCTGGTCCAGGCACAGGGTGTTCGCGGGGAACGCGGCGTCGCACCCGGTGGCGGCGCGGGGATTGCCCGCGCGATCCATCGGCACCCGCCACAGCGCGCCCCGGGCGGTGTCGGCGATCAGCAGCGTGCCGTCCGCGGTGAACGCGAGGCCGTTCGCAACGATGTGCTGCGACCCCAACGTGTCCGCCGCCGTGCGGCCGTTCGGCTTGATGGTGACCGTGCCCGGCGGGAGGCCGCGCACGTCCCGGCCGACCCCGCCGGCGAGCACGTCGCTGACCATCGGCTGCACGCGGAACTGCTCGACCGCGACGCCGTTCGCACCGGCCCGCCAGACGCGCCCTTGCCCGGTGCCGCCGTCGGAGATCCACAGCGCGCCGTCGCGGTCGAACGCGAGGCCGTTCGCGCCCGGGACGCCGCTGGTGAACACCGTCGCGGCCGGCGGGTTCGCCGCGTCCGGCACGAACGAGACCACGGTGTCGGCGTTCGCCACGTACAGCCGGCCACGGCGGTCGAACGCCAGCCCGGCCGGGTTGCACGGCGCCGGGATCGTGCCGACGACCGCGGCCGGGCCGCCGGAAGCCGCGACGCGGTAGACGGGACAAGGATCCGCTCCGCGAGCCGGGGTGTAGAGGTTGCCGTGCCCGTCGGTGGTCAGGCCTTCGAGCCCGAGCGGGGACGCGAACACCGTCTCGAAGACGGCGGGGTGCCGCGGCGGGCCCGCTTCCCCGGCGGAAGCGCCGGACAGCAGGCCGGCGGACAACGCGGCGGTGGCGGCAAGGACGACGGTTCGGCGCATCTGGGCCTCCGTTTTGTCGGATTTCCTGCCTACGCCGCCGCGTCCGGCGCGTCAAGGCCAGAGGCGCTCGCGGACCCAGCCGCCGTCGGTCCTGCGGTAGCGCAGCCGGACGTGCCGTCGATCGTGGCTCGCCTGCCAGAACTCGACGACGTCCGGGTCCACGAAGTACCGCGTCCACGTTTCGGGTGCGGTGCCGGGGTTTTCCGCGACCCAGCGGTCCGCTTCCGCGGCCGCGTCGAGGAGGTCCGCCGGGTCGTGCAGCACCTGGGACTGGCGACCGATGAACGCTTCGACGCGGGAAGCGGGCGGCCGGGCGAGGAAGTCCTCGGCCGACACCTCGGGCGCGGCCGGGGAAACCGGTCCGCGCAGCCGGACCTGGCGGCCGCGGCCGGGCCAGAAGAACGTCAGCGCGGCCCGCGGGTCCTTGCTCAGTTGGCGGCCCTTCGGGCTTTCCGAGCTGGTCGCGACCGCCCAGCCGGCCGGCCCGACGTCCTTGAGGATCACGACGCGGGCGTCGGGCGCGCCATCGGCGTCCACTGTGGACAGCGTGACGGCGTGCGGCGCGAGCACGTGTTCACCGGCTTCGGTCAGCCACTCGAGGAACAGCGCCTGCGGGTCCGGCGGTGCCGTTTCCGGCGTGAACACGGGGAGTTCTTCTGGGAACGACGGCCAGCCGCGCACCTGCACCATGTCAGTAACCGTACGGCCCCTGCTGCGGGTGGTGCCCGGGCGGCGGGTAGGCGGGCGGCTGCGGACCGCCCGGGCCGACGACCGGCGGCGGCGGGACCTGCGGCATCGGCGGCTGCTGCTGCCAGCCCGGCGGCGGTTGCGGCGCGGGCGGCTGCTGTTGTTGTTGCTGCGCCTGCTGCCACTGCACCTGCTGGTAGACCTCGGCGGGCTGCGGGAAGCAGTACGTCAGCTTGGCGTTGACCGAGCCCTGCACCGCGGCGCCCCAGAGCTTCCCGCCGACGAACGCGAACATCTGCCCGGCCGAGAGGTCGACCGCGACCATCCGCGTCTCGCCGCCGAACTGGTTGCCCGACTTCGCCGACGCGGCCTGCGCGGCGTCCGGGTACACGCGCTGCCCGACGAGCCCGGCGATGACGACCGAACCGGCGGTCCAGCCCATCGTGCCGATCAGGTTCGCGCGGGCGTGCTGCGTGGCGCGGCCGGTGAAGTCGTACAGCGCGGCGGCGCTGACCTCGGGCACGGCGGCGGCGATGACGCAGTAGTTCATCGTCGAGAGCATCACCGACTCGGTGAACAGGCCGACGACGGCGGTCGCGGGCCCGATCGGCACGGAGTTCAGCCGGCCGCCCGAACGCTGGATGCGCTCGGCCACCGCGCCGAGGTACTGCTCGGGGGTGAGCACGCCGGGACCTCCCTGATCTGGACCGATCTCGCCGCCATCGTCTCACGGCGACTTCAGCCAGCGGTTTTCACACACGCCTCATGGTTGACTGTGCGCGCTATGCGACGACTCGTACTTCTCGCGCCCGCCGTGGTCCTGCTGGCCGGCTGCGGCCCCAGCATCGTGACCGGCACCGCGACCCCCAGTTCGCCGTCCGCGTCCACCGCCGCGGGGTCCGGCCTGCCGCCGGAGCCGCAGCCGGGCGCGACCGAGGACTGCCCGTACCTCGGCAGCGAATTCGTGGCCGACTCGAACGGCCAGCACGTCTCGAAGGTGCGCGTGTCCGCCGACCAGCCTCACCCGGCGTGCTTCTTCTATCGCCCGGACGGGAAGGTCCAGCTCACCGTCCGGGTGTACGTCGGGGACGCGAAGACGGCGACGGCGCTGGTCAACCAAGCGGCGCCGGTGGAATCGTCGAACCCGGCGAGCGACCCTTCCGGCTGGAAGGGCGGCTATTTGTCCACCGACGACGGCGCTGTCTACGCTGTCGCCAAGGGGTCGGCGGCGGTCATCGCGACCACGAACCAGAAGCAAAGCGTGAAGGCACGCACAGTGGTCAAGAAGGCTATCGCTGCCCTGAAGCTCTAGGTAGCGGGCTCCACACGGGTGAGTGATGTTGATCTTGTATTACCCTGTGCGTCACGCGCAGGCTTCGTGGACTCGCGCACCGCAGCCACCGGGGCATCCCCACCCCGGGGCGGGGCACCAACTCTGCAACGACAAAGGACAAGATTCGTGGCTGACACCCTCAAGGAAATCCTGCTCGACTCCAGCCGTCGCCCGGCGGTCGTGACCGACTTCGAGACCCTCGTCGACGCCGAGGTCTCGGACAAGGGCGGCGTTTCGGGTGCCGTTGTGAAGACCGGCTTCGCCGCGGTCAAGAAGATCAAGCCGGGCATCATCCCCTCGGCCGTCGACACCCTGCTGCCCGACTTCGTGGGCGCGCTCGAGCCGTTCTACGGCGACTACCGCGCCAAGGGCGGCAACGACTTCGGCGCCTACCTCGCCAGCCGCTCGGACGAGGCTTCCGACGCGCTGCTGAGCGTCACCGACTCGCGCGCGGAGAAGAGCAGCCGCGACAGCATCAAGAAGGTCTACGGCAAGCTGCGCCCGAACGGCAAGAAGAACGTCGAGGAGGCGCTGCCCCGCCTGGGCGCGCTGGTCGACAAGCACGCCGCCAACGCGTGAGCTAGCCCAGAGCACGACTGAAGAGGCCCCCGGTGCACCCCCGGGGGCCTCTTCGCGTCGTGTTCAGTTCTTCTTTTCGGCGGGCGCCGGTGAGGGCGCCTTGCCGTTCGCCTGCGGGGTCGGCTTCGCCGCTTCGGCGGGCTTCGGCGCGGGCGGGGTGGCCTTCGGCGGCGCGGGCGCGACCGGCGGCTCCTGCTTCGAACGGAGGGCGTAGGCGGCACCGGCGCCGACCACGACCAGGCCGAGCAGCCACGGCCACTTGCGACGGCTGCGGGTGCCCTTGGCGGCCGACTTGGCCTCCGTCAGTGCGGCGTAGAAGTCCTTCTTCGCTGCCTTGAAGTCCTTCTTGCCGCGGCGCTTCGAGTCGCCGGCCGCCTTCGCGGCCTTGATGGCGGCCTTCTTCGCCTTGCGACCCGGCTTGCGCAGCTCGGACAGGCGCGCGAGCGCCTCCTGGCGAGCGGCCTTCGAGCTCTTCTTGAGCTCCTTGCGGGTCAGTTCCGTCTTCTTCGCGAGCTTCTTCTGCGCGCGCCGCCCCTGCTTGACACCCTCGGTGACGAGTTTGTCGGCGGTCTCGACGGCCTGGGCTGTCGCCCGGGACATGGGCTTCACCTCATCATTCGTTTTGACACTGCTCTGTTACCCGTAACCTATCGTGCCCCTTTTCCGCGCCGCCCGCCGCAGATGGCACGATGAAGCTCGTGAAAGCTACGCTGCACACCAACCAGGGTGACATCCACCTGAACCTGCTCCCCGACCACGCGCCGAAGACGGTCGCGAACTTCGTCGGGCTCGCGGAAGGCACCAAGGAGTACACCCAGCCGAACGCGGCGGGCACGAACTCCGGGCCCTTCTACGACGGTTCGATCTTCCACCGGGTCATCGACGGCTTCATGCTGCAGGGCGGCGACCCGACCGGCACCGGCCGCGGCGGCCCCGGCTACAAGTTCGGCGACGAGTTCCACCCGGAGCTGCAGTTCAGCAAGCCGTACCTGCTGGCCATGGCGAACGCCGGGCCCGGCACCAACGGCTCGCAGTTCTTCATCACCGTGGCGCCGACCGCCCACCTGAACTTCCGCCACACGATCTTCGGCGAGGTGGCCGACCAGGAGTCGCGCAACGTCGTCGACGCGATCGCGCGCACCGCCACCGGTCCGGCGGACCGTCCGCTGACCGACGTCGTGATCGAAAAGGTCACCGTCGAGCACTGACGGCCCGTGCAGCGAGGTTTCGGTAGGTTGGTGCCATCGTGAACCAACCGCCGAACCCCGCCGCCGAACAAGCCGCGCTCCCCGGGTGCTGGTGGCACCCGAACCGCCCGACCGGACTGAGCTGTTCCCGGTGCGGGCGTCCGGCGTGCCCGGATTGCCTCCGCGAAGCCCCCGTCGGCTTCCAGTGCACCGACTGCGTGCACGCCGGGGGCCAGCAGCAGCGCCGCCAGCACCGCGACTACCAGGAAGCCGGCTTCGGCCAGCGGACGGTCTTCGGCGCGCGCCTCTCGCAGTCCGTGCTCGTCACCCAGGTCATCCTCGCGGTGAACGTCCTGGTCTTCCTCTTCACGGTCTTCCAGGCCCAGAGCCTCAACGACAACGACTTCTCGTCGCTGTTCCAGTACGGCAAGCTCTACGGTGACGCGACCCTCGGCCACGGCGAGTGGTGGCGGGTCTTCACCAGTGGTTTCCTCCACTACGGCCCGATCCACGTCGCGGTGAACATGTTCTCGCTGTGGATGATGGGCCGGTCGCTGGAGCAGGTCTGCGGCCGGGGCCGCTACCTGGCGCTCTACTTCATCGCCATGCTCGGCGCCTCCGCGGCCGTGCTGCTGTTCGACGACCCGCAGAAGTCGACCGCCGGCGCGTCCGGTGCGCTGTTCGGCCTGATGGGCGCCTACGCGGTGATCGTGCTCAAGCTCCGGCTGAACCCGACCGGGCTGATCATCACCCTCGCCCTGAACGCCTTCATCACCTTCGGCATCCCGGGCATCTCGATCTACGCGCACGTCGGCGGCCTGGTGACCGGGGCGCTGGTCACGGTCGCCCTGCTCTACGCGCCGGAGACGAACCAGGTGCGCTGGCAGGCGATCGGGCTGGGGATCATCGTGCTCGCCATCGTCGGGCTGCTGGCGTACCAGGGCAGCCAGTTCGGGCCCGAGACCTGCGGGTTCGTCCAGTACCGCGGGGTGCAGCTCTACAGCTGCGGTTAGCTGCGCGCGCGCAGCGTGCTGAGGACGTCCAGGACGTCCCGCGGGTCCTCGCCGAGGTCCAGCCACCCGAAGACGTACAACTGCTCGTCGTGCTCGACCTCGAGGGTGACGCCGTCGCGGCCCAGCCGGCGCGTGCTGCGCAGCCGGGTGCGGGTCTGCGCCCACGGCAGCCGGTGCGTGCCGTTCAGCGTGCGGGCCACCAGGCCTTCGGCGTCGGCGGCCAGCCGCGGCCGGACGAGCGTGGCGTGGGCGGCGAAGGCGCCGACGGCCGCCGCCGCCAGTGCGAACAGCACCAGCCCGCCGCGGTCGCCGACGAGAGCGTCGGTCACCACGCCGGCCAGCAGCAACGCCGTGACCGCCCAGGCCGATACCACAACGGCCTGGCGAGGCGCCCAAGAGGTGGGGTAGTTATCCACAGGGGTTATCCACACTGGGGATGAGTCACACCGGTGTAATTCGACGTCAAGCCGCCATTCGGCGTAATAATCAACGCCAGCGCATCGTCATCAGCAGACCCGCGATCATCAGCGCGAACCCGCCGGCGAAGTTCCAGTTGCCCAGATCGGCCATCCAGGAGATCTTGTCGCCGGCGATGTAGTTCACCAGCAGCCACACCAGGCCGACGAGCATCAGCCCGAACATGGGGATCTTCCAGGCCAGGCCGGTGGGGCCGGCCGCCCGCACCTTCACCGGCGTGCGCCGGTCGGCAGGCGGGGTGTAAGCGGTCTTCTTGCGGACCTTGGACTTGGGCATCGTGTGTTCCTCGCGGTGCTCTTCGGGCTCGTCTGGTGGCGATGTCCCGCTGAGGGTGCGCAACCAGCGCCACGTGCACACGTTAACGTAAACGACCGCAGGAAAGCAGCGGCCGGAGTGGTCGGATTTTCCCGCACCGTGACAAGGGCGTCACCCAGGGTTCGGCGCGGCTTGAGAGGAGCTTGCGTGGAGATGCGCGAAGGACCGGACGACGACCGGCGCAGACACCCCGGGCAGCGGCCGATGCCGCCGCGTCGCCCCGCCACACCCCCGCGCGGCCAAGTGCCGCCCCGGCCGCCGCAGCGCGGCCCCCAGGGCCAGCCGCCCCGGCGTTCGCCGGCCCCGGCGCCCCGCCGCTACGCGAGCCCGCCGCCGCCCGGCGCGAGCGAGGAGACCGTGGTGTTCGCCCCGGTCGGCAAGGGTGGCGCCGCGACCAAGGAGAAGCCCGCCCCGCCTCCGCTGGGCAAGGGCGGCGTCGCGATCCGGACCGCCGGCGAGGTCCTGATCACGCTGGGCCTGGTCGTGCTGCTGTTCATGGTCTACGAGCTCTACGTGACCGACCTGTTCTCGGCGGGCAAGCAGTCCGAGGCGAGCGACCAGCTCGACGGCGAGTGGGCGCACGACCGGACGCTGCACCCCGAGCTGATCGACGGCAAGGCGTTCGCCCGCATCCACATCCCGACGTTCGGCGTCGACTACAACTTCACCATCCAGGAAGGCACCGACGAGGCCGCGCTGGAAGTCGGCCCCGGCCACTACAAGGGCACGTCGCTGCCCGGCGAGCCCGGCAACTTCGCCGTGGCCGGCCACCGCGTCGGCAAGGGTGCCCCGTTCAACGACCTGGACAACCTCTCCTCTTGTGACCAGATCGTTATTGAGACCTCGACCGACTTCTACATCTACAAGGTGCTGCCCTACGACGACGAGGTCGAGAACTGGGCGGGCACGAAGGGCGCCGACCCGAAGTGCAAGGGCGTCTCGACGCTGCGCGACCCGAACGCCGAAGACGGCGGCGCGTACAGCGAGACGTTCGGCCGCAAGGTCGTCCTGCCCAGCCAGGGCACCGCGGTGAACCCGGTTCCGTACAAGGACGCGGAGACGCTCCCGAAGGCCCAGCAGGCGGCGCTGCTCACGCTCACGACCTGCCACCCGCAGTTCTCCGCCCGCGAGCGGCTCATCATCACCTCGGTGCTGACCCAGCAGGTGCCGAAGAACCAGGTCAAGGACTACGGCGACCTGCTTTCGAAGATCGGGGAGGCCTGATGTACGCCTGGCTCTGGGGAAAGTTCCCCGGTCCGTTCGCGGTGAAGCTGTCGATCGCCGTGGTCCTCGTGCTCGGCGTGGTCGCCCTGCTGATGTTCGTGGTGTTCCCGTGGCTGGAGCCGCGGCTGTGGTTCAACGAGGTCGCGGTCAACTGAAGACGCGGGGGAAGCACCGCCACGACCCGCCGCCGGAAGACCCGTGGAACGAGATCGGGCCCCGGCTGTGGCTGGGCGGACACGTCCGGACGGGCGCCGCGGGGGAGGAACCCGTCGTCGTCCGGCGGGAGTTCGAGCTCGTGCTGAGCCTGTACCAGCGGGAGGGCCACGGCCCGCCGCCCGACATCGAGCACCACGTCGCCGAGCTCCCGGACGGGCCGCTGACCGGGGCGCAGATCGCCGAGGTCGAGCGCTTCGCCGGGCTCGCGGCCGACGCGGTTCGCGCCGGCCGCCTGACGCTCGTGCGCTGCCACACCGGGCTCAACCGATCCGGCCTGGTCGGCGCGCAGGCGCTCGTCGAACTCGGGCTCGGCGTGCCGGCGGCCATCGAGCGGATCCGGCAGCGGCGCTCGCCGCGGGCGTTGCACAACCAGCTCTTCGTGCAGTACCTCGAGAGCGGGTTGCCGACCGCGCGGCTGCTCGCGGAGCTCGACTCTTGAGGTTCGGCGTCTTCCTGGTCAGCGGCCGCTTCCCCGGCCAGTCGGACGGCGACGTCCTGCGCCGGTCCGTCCGCGCGGCCGAGCTGGCCGAAGAGGCGGGCTTCGACGACGTCTGGTTCGCCGAGCACCACTTCCTGCCCTACGGCGTCTGCCCGTCGGCGATCACGCTGGCCGGCCACGTGCTCGGGCGGACGTCGCGGATCGGGGTCGGGACCGCGGTGAGCGTCCTGTCGACGACGCACCCGGTGGCGCTGGCCGAGCAGTGGGCGATGCTCGACGCCGTTTCCGGCGGACGGCTGCGGCTCGGCGTCGGGCGCGGTGGCCCCTGGCAGGACCTCGAGGTCTTCGGCACCGGGCTGGACCGCTACGAGACCGGCTTCGAGGAGACCCTCGACGTCTTCCTGCGGGCCACCACCGGCCGGGTGCACGCGGAAGGGCGGCACTTCGCCTTCCGGGAAGTGCCCGTCGTACCGAGCCCCGAACGGCGGGCGGACGTCGTCGTGGCCTGCGGCGGGCCGACGTCGGACGCCGTGCGCCAGGCGGCGGCCAGAAACCTGCCGCTGCTGCTCGGCCTGCACGCGGACGACGAGGAGAAAGCCAAAACCGTCGCGGCCTACGGGAAGCCCGCGGACCACGTCTCGACCGTGCTCTGCCAGGTGGGCGACGCCGACGTCGTCCGGGAGGCGCTGCCCGCGTGGCTGAAGGACGGGCTGGGTGCGCACGTCACGGTCGACGGGCGGCCGGGGCCGTCGCGGGATCCGGGGGAGTACACCGAACGGCTCTGCGCGATCCACCCCGTGGGGGACCCGGACCACTGCGTGCGGACCCTGGAAACGAGCCTCCGGCGCACCGGCGTCTCCCACGTGCTGATGCTCGTGGAAGCGTCGGGTACGCCGGAGGGCACGTACGCGAACATCGCGCGGATCGGCACCGAGGTGCTGCCCGCGCTGCGGGCTAGCAGTCCCGCAGTTCCGGGCTCTGGTTGAGCAGCTGGCCACGCGGCGAAACGAACGCGCGGTAGCGGTCGCCGTCCAGCTCGGAGTTCTTGAACACCGCGACGCGGTGGCAGTTCTGGAAGGCCAGCTTGACGCCGAAGTGGCGCTCGAGGCCGCCGCGGATCGCGTCCGAGGCCAGTGCCCGCAGCAGCTGACCGCGGGCGGCCTCGCTCGGTGGCGGCGTCTCGTTGTCGGCGAAACCGTCCGCCGCGCCCTCGGCGTCGGCGATGACGCCGGTGATGACCTCCCAGGCGTACGGCAGGGATTCCTTGACGCAGGTGACGAACTCGGCGTCGGTGACCTCCCCGCGCTCGGCCTTCTCCAGCAGCGCGGGTGACACGTCCAGGGACATCGAACCTCCAGTTTGAGCAGGGCCACCCTCTTGGCTACCGGCCGGGTGGCCCGGCCACAAGAGAAAACGATGATCATCACCAATATGGCGGAAGGTCCGGTCACTCCCAGCGAAAGAGCTTCGCCGCCAACGCCGTCCCGGCCACCGCGAAGGCGGCGAGCACGACCAGCTGCAGCGGCTGCACGCCGGTGCCGACCCAGGCGTCCTGCAGCGGCTGCGAACCCGGCGGCACGTAGTCGCCGATCCGGCGGACGACCTCCGGCAGCAGCGGCCGGGGCAGGTACACGCCGCCGAAGAACATGGTCGGCAGGAACGCGACCATCGCCACGCCGGTCGCGGCCTTCGACGTGCGGGCGACGGCGGCCGCGATCAGGCCCAGCGCGAACATCGAGACGACGCCGAGCAGCAGCGTCAGGACGAACGAG
The DNA here is from genome assembly GCF_033441515.1 of Amycolatopsis solani. Taxonomy (NCBI): domain Bacteria; kingdom Bacillati; phylum Actinomycetota; class Actinomycetes; order Pseudonocardiales; family Pseudonocardiaceae; genus Amycolatopsis; species Amycolatopsis solani. Next base: position 1,158,237 of record NZ_JAWQJT010000001.1, on the reverse strand, counting down.
AGCGGGTGCTTCGGCAGCGGGACGTCGTAGACGGCGTTGCCCAGCCCCAGCACCAGCGCGATGCCCGCCAGCGCGACCACGACGTGGATGACCAGCTGCGCGCCCAGCAGGTTCGCCGGGTGCACCGGTGTCGTGGCCAGCCGGCGCAGCACGCCCTGCTCGCGGTAGGCGGCGACGGCGGCGGGGATCGACTGCAGCGCGAGCATCGCGAGGCTGACGACGATCAGCGACGGCACCCACGCGTCGATGAACCGGAACCCGCCGGTCTTGTCACTGGGCTCGGTCATACCGGGGATGGCGCCGATCGCGAGCAGCAGGACCGGCGGCAGCAGGACGCCGGCGACCGCCATGAAGGGCGCGCGGAGGAAGAGTTTCGTTTCGGTGGTGGTGATCTTGGCGAAGGTGTTCACTGTGCGCTCCCGGTCAGCGAGACGAACGCGTCGTCCAAAGTGGAGGCTCCGGCCGCGGCGCGGAGCTCGGTCGGGGTGCCGGTCGCGACCACGCGCCCGGCGTCGAAGATCGCGACGCGGTCGCAGAGCCGCTCGGCTTCGTCCATGAAGTGGGTGACGAGCAGGACCGTGACGCCGGTGGCGCGCACGCCTTCGACGAGCCGCCAGGTGTCGCGGCGGGCGTGCGGGTCGAGCCCGGTGGTCAGCTCGTCGAGGATCGCCAGCTCCGGCCGTCCGACGAGGGCCAGCGCGATGGACACGCGCTGCTTCTGGCCGCCGGAGAGCTTCCCGAACGCGCTGCGGGCGTGGTCGCGGAGGTCGAGCTGGTCGAGCAGGACGTCGATGTCCGCCGGGTCCGGGTAGAAGGAGGCGAACAATTCCAGCGCTTCGCGGACCCGCAGCTTCGCGGGCAGCTGGCTTTCCTGCAGCTGGACGCCGACGCGGCGGGTCAGCTCGGCCCGGTCGGCCGCCGGGTCGAGGCCGAGCACGGAGAGCGTGCCGCCGTCGGCCCGGCGCAGGCCCTGGAGGCATTCGACGGTGGTGGTCTTCCCGGCGCCGTTCGTGCCGAGGATGCCGAAGATTTCGCCGCGCTCGACGGTGAAGGAAACGCCGTCGACCGCGACCCGGGTGCCGTAGCGCTTGCGGAGATCGGTGACTTCGATGAGGGGCATGGCACAAAGCTACGAACCGGCCGACGCGTTCGGAATGACGCTGAATCCCCAGCTCAGGTAGCGTTTTGCTGAAGCGGGGGTGGGGCTGGGCCCACCCCTTCCGTGGGGCTTCGGGCAGTGCGCCCGCGCGGGTGGTTCGGCGAGGATCGCGGGGGAAGGAGGTGCCGGGATGACGTACTCGCGGGCTCTCGGCCGGGCGCTGGCCCTCGCCGCGCGGTCCCTGCTGAGCTGGTTCGACGTGCTGGTCGAGCTGATCACGTTCGCGCTGCTCTGCGCCGGGCTGGTGTTCTTCCTCGGTCCCGCGGTCGAATGGGCTCGCGGCCGCGCCACGACGGCCCGTGCGCTCGCCGGGCGCTGGTGCGGCGTCGAAGTCGAGGCGCCGTACCAGCCCGAGCCGCCGGAGCCGGTGCGCGAGCGCGACGGCTGGTACCGCGACGGCAACACGCTCTACAAGCGCGCGTTCTGGATCCGCTGGCAGCGGCGGCTCACCTGGGCGCTGGAGGACCCGGCGGCCGAGCGCGAGTTCGGGTGGCAGCTGGTGAACCCGCTCGTCACGCTGCTGCTGCCGGTCGCCGTGCTGGTCGGCGGGCCGTCGGTGCTGCGCGGCTACGGTCGCTGGACGCGCTGGTGGCTCGGGCCGCGGCCGGTGGTCGAACGCCGGGGGAACTGGCCGCAGCGGCACCTCGAGTCGCTGGGACACCAGATCGGCATCCTCGTGCTTTCCCTGGTGCAGTCCGCGTTCTCGGCGTGGCAGTTCGTCGTCATCGCCACCGCGCTGCCGGTGGCGGCCCCGGTCGTGGTGTGGAGCCGGGCCATCACCGACACGCTGCGCCGCGAAGCCGGGAACTGGACCGGCGTGCGGATCCCCCGCCCGTACCTGCCACCGCCCGGGCTGCCGGTGCCCCGTCCGGACGGGCTCTACCAGGTCGGCAAGCAGCTGTACGAGGAGCCGTACTGGCCGGTGCAGCACGCCCGCCGGCGATGGATCCTGCACGACCGGGCCACCTGGCGCGACCTCGCGGGCGGCAGTCTGATCCCGCTCGTTTCGCTGGCGCTGACCCTGCCGACGGTCGCGTTGCTCGGCTGGGGGCTGGTCGGCGTGGCGACGCTGTGGGGGTGGCGGCTGTTCACCGGCTCCCCGGTCCGCTGGCTCTTCCTGCCCGAGGTGTCGACGCACCTGGGCGCGCTCGCGCAGACCCCGCTGGCGCTGGCGATGATCGTCGCCGGCCTGGCCCCGACCACCTGGCTCGCCCGCCAGCAGGCCCGCTTCGTCAAGGTGTGGCTGGGGCCGACCGAGTCGTCCCGGCTCGCCCGGCGCATCGAACGGCTCAAGCAGACGCGCACCGACGTCACGGTCGCGCAGGCGGCGGAGCTGCGGCGCATCGAGCGCGACCTGCACGACGGCATCCAGTCCCGGCTGGTCGCGATGGGCATGAAGCTCGGCGCGGTCGAAGCGCTGGTGGACACCGACCCGGCCGCGGCGAAACGGCTCGCGGCCGAACTGCGCACGGCGTCGTCGGAGGCGCTCACCGAACTGCGGGTGCTGATCCGCGGCATCCACCCGCCGGTGCTGTCCGAGCGCGGGCTGCTCGACGCCGTGCGCGCGCTGGCGCTGGACAGCCCGCTCAAGGTGCAGGTCACCGGCTCGCTGCCGAGCCGGCTCGAGGAACCGGTGGAGGCCTGCGCGTACTTCACGGTGTCCGAGCTGCTCGGCAACGCGGCGAAGCACGGCGCGAAACGGGCGTCGATCGAGGTTTCCCACGACGAGGACCAGGTGACGCTGGTGGTCACGGACGAAGGCCCGGGCGGCGCGAACCCGGCGCTGGGTTCGGGACTCCGCGGAATCGAGCGCAGGCTCGGCGCCTTCGACGGTAGGTTGACGCTGACCAGCCCGATCGGCGGGCCGACCAGGGCGACCGTGGAGCTCCCGTGTCAGATCGACCCAGAACCGTCGTCGCCGAGGACCAGTACCTCCTCCGAGACGGTTTGACGCACCTGCTGGCGGCGCACGGTTTCGACGTCGTCGCAGCGGTGGGCAGCGGTCCCGAACTCGCCGACGCGTTGCGGGAACACCGGCCCGAGGTGTCCATTGTGGACGTCCGGATGCCGCCGACGAACACCGACGAGGGCCTGCAGGTCGCGCTGGCCGCCCGGCGCGAAGTTCCCGGGCTGCCGATCCTCGTGCTGTCCCAGCACGTCGAGCAGCTGTACGCGCGCGAGTTGCTCGCCGACGGCACGGGCGCGATCGGCTACCTGCTGAAGGACCGCGTGTTCAACGCCGACCAGTTCATCGACGCGGTCCGCCGGGTCGCCGCCGGCGGCACGGTGATGGACCCCGAGGTGATCGCGAAACTGGTGGCGGGCAACGCTTCCGACCCGCTGGCCGCGTTGACGGCCCGCGAGCGCGAGGTGCTCGGCCTGATGGCGGAAGGCTGTTCGAACGCCGCGATCGCGTCGAAGCTGCATTTCAGCGAAGGGGCGGTCGGCAAGCACACGGCGAACATCTTCGCGAAGCTCGGGATCTCGGCTTCGGACGACACGAACCGCCGCGTGCTGGCCGTTCTCGCTTACCTCGGCGCGGACGCCTAGCCGCGCGAAACCCGCGTCATCTCTTCGCGCTCGACCACCTTGATCCGCTCGCGGCCCGCCGCCGAACCGAGCGACTTCTCGTGCGCGTCCAGGCGGCCCCAGCCGTCCCACGTCGTGACGGGGATGCCGCGCGTGGTCAGGAAGTCCAGGATCGCGTCCGGCGACGAGTACTTCGGCTCGGTCAACGTGTCCGCGTCGGCCAGCAGGCTCGCGACGGTCTCCGCCGCGTCGCCCTTCGTGTGGCCGATCAGGCCGATCGGGCCGCGCTTGATCCAGCCCGTCACGTAGACGCCGGGGAGCTGGTTCTCGTCCAGGTCGAGCACCCGGCCCGCCTGGTTGGGGACGACGCCGGCCACGTGGTCGAACGGGACCTCCGGCAGGTGCGACGACAGGTAGCCGACCGCGCGGTAGACCGCCTGGACGTCCCAATCGTGGAACTCGCCCGTGCCGCGCACGTTCCCGTCGCCGGTCAGTTCGGTGCGTTCCGTGCGGAGCCCGGTGACGCGGCCGTCCGCGCCGGTGATCTCCGTCGGCGAGTGGAAGAAGTGCAGGTGAAGCCGCCGCGGCCGGGTGCCGGGCTCGCGGATCGCCCACTCCTGCAGCGTCTTCACGACCATGTCGATCTGCTTGGACGCCCGCAGCGCCGCGATGCTGCCTTCGTCGAACTCGATGTCCTCGGGGTAGACGATGACCTCGACGTTCGGCGAGTGGTCGAGCTCCCGCAGCTCCAGCGGCGTGAACTTCGCCTGCGCCGGCCCGCGGCGGCCGAAGACGTGCACGTCGGTCACCGGACTGGCCTTCAGGCCCTGGTAGACGTTCTCCGGGATGTCCGTGGTCAGCAGCTCGTCCGCCGTCTTCGCCAGGACGCGCGCGACGTCGAGAGCCACGTTGCCGACGCCGAGGACGGCGACCGAAGTGGCCTCGAGCGGCCAGGTCCGCGGCACGTCCGGGTGCCCGTCGTACCAGGAGACGAAGTCGGCGGCGCCGTAGCTGCCGTCGAGGTCGACGCCCGGGATGTCGAGCGCGCGGTCGGCGGCCGCGCCGGTGGAGAAGATCACCGCGTCGTAGAACTCGCGCAGCTCGTCGAGCTTGATGTCGGTGCCGTAGTCGACGTTGCCCAGCAGCCGGATGTTGGGCTTCGACAGCACCTTCTCCAGGGCCGTCACGATGCCCTTGATGCGCGGGTGGTCGGGCGCGACGCCGTAGCGGATCAACCCGAACGGCGCCGGCATGCGCTCGAACAGGTCGACCTGCACCTCGGCGTCAGACTTGTCGAGGATGTCGGCGGCGTAGATCCCGGCGGGACCGGCACCCACCACGGCTACGCGAAGAGATCGGCTCACACCCTCCACCGTAAGTTAGGGTCACCTAACTTAAAATGTGATTTGGCGTACGGTCCACCTGATGGGAGTGGCGGGCGAAGCTTGCCCGATCGGGTGTTGAGGTCATGATCGACTCTTGTTAGCTTCGAAACAGGGGAGGAGCGCCTCCTTTCGACGAGTCGAAAGTGGTGTGGTAATGCTTATTTTTCGACGTCTCATTCGTGTCTTCTTCGTTTTCGCCGTGGCCGCGGGAGTGGTGGGTCCTGGGGTCGCCGCCGCGGCCACGCAGACGACGCCGCACTGCGGGTCGAACATCGTTTGCTGGTACCGCGGCATCAACTTCACCCGCGGCGCCGACGCCTGGACGCCGATCGTGTCCGGCGATTGCCTCTCCTTCGCCGAGAAGGGCGCGGGAGTCGGCGAGTCCGCCGGGAATGGCAGCGATTACCCGGCCCGGTTCTGGTCGAACGGCAACTGCACCGGGATCAACAAGATCGTGAATCCGCAGACCGAAAACCCCAATCTCGGGTTTCAGGCGTTTTCGCTCGGCGGAATCTGACGCGTGGAGGGGTGTCCCGGGGAGCCGGTAAGCTCGGTGCCATGCGCGTCCTCGTCGTCGACAACTACGACAGCTTCGTCTACAACCTGGTCCAGTACCTGGCCCAGCTCGGTGCCGACTGCACGGTCTGGCGCAACGACGTCGTGGACCTCGACCGCGTGCCCGAATTCGACGCCGTGCTGGTCTCGCCCGGCCCCGGGACGCCCGAACGCGCTGGTCAGAGCATGGACGTCATCCGCAAGTGCGCTGAGACGAGTACGCCGATGCTCGGTGTCTGCCTCGGTCACCAGGCGCTCGGCGTCGTCTACGGCGCGACCGTCGACCGCGCGCCCGAGCTGCTGCACGGCAAGACGAGTCAGGTGCGTCACACCGGCGCCGGCATCCTCGAGGACCTGCCGGAGGAGTTCACGGCCACCCGGTACCACTCCTTGACCGTGCTGCCCGAGACCATCAACGAAGACGTCTTCGAGGTCACCGGGCGCACCGAGTCCGGCATCGTGATGGGCATGCGCCACCGCGAGCTGCCGCTGGAAGGCGTCCAGTTCCACCCGGAGTCCGTGCTCACCGAGGGTGGCCACCGGATGCTGGCGAACTGGCTGGCCGCCGCCGGTCACCCCGTCGACCCGGCCCGGGTGGACGAGCTCGAGCGCGCGACCAAGGCGCTCCAGAAGGCCGCCGTTGCGTGATCCGGCTCGCGGGGGTCGGCAAGCGGTACGGGCGTGGTGACTTCGTCCTCCGCGACGTCGAGCTGACCGTCCAGCCCGGGCACGTCCTCGGCGTCCTCGGCGGCAACGGCTCCGGCAAGTCGACGCTGCTGCGGATCATGGCCGGCGTCTCGCAGCCGACCACCGGCGTGGTGACCGGCACCCCGCGGATCGGCTACCTGCCGGACCGCTTCCCGGCCGGCCAGCGCATGGGCGCGCGGGCGTACCTGCGGCACATGGCGCGCATCCACGGGCTCACCGACCTCTCGATGATCGACCCGCTGCTGGACCGGCTGGCGCTCGTCGGCGGCCCGGCCGCGCCGCTGCGCACGCTGTCCAAGGGCAACGCGCAGAAGGTCGGGCTCGCCCAGGCCGTCATGGTGCGCCCCGACCTGCTGATCCTCGACGAGCCGTGGTCCGGGCTCGACGTCGGCACGCACGCGATCCTCGGCGAGCTCGTCGCCGAGACGCGGGCGCGCGGGGCGAGCGTCGTGTTCACCGACCACCGCCCGCAGGTCGTGCACGACCACGCCGACGTCGTGCACCTCATCGAAGACGGCAGGCTGACGGCGGAAAGCGCGGAGCCGACCACCCGGATCGTCCTGCGTGGCGGCGGCACCGGCTGGGACGGCGAGCCCGGCGTGCGGCACGCGGTCGTCGAAGGGGCCCAGGTGGTGCTCACGGTCGAGGTCGCCGCGGTGGACGCGGTGCTGCTGCGGGCGTTGAAGGACGGCTGGTCGGTGCGCGAGGTGGCGCCGTGCTCGCCGTGACCCGCTACTACTTCGTGCTGCTCGGCCATTCGCAGCGGTACCTGCCCGCGCTGCTGGCCTACCTCGCGCTGTGCGTGATCCTCTACTCCGACCCGAATTCGCCGCCGCTACCGCTGTTCGGCGTGAGCGCCGGCGGCCTGCTCGTCGTGTCGTGCTGGCTGACGATCGCCCTGCTCGACATCGAAGACCCGGTCCAGCGGCTGGTGACCCTCAGCCACGCGCGCCAGTGGCGGCGGCTGGTCACCGGCGCGATCCTCGCGGTGCTGGCCTGCTCGCTGGTCCTCACGGTGATCACCGAGGTGTGGTCGGCGCTCAAGTCGTCGAAGGTCCAGCCCTCGGCGCTGGGCATCGGGCTGCTGGCCCACTTCGCGTGCGCGCTGCTGGGCATCGCGATCGCCCTCCCGTGCTCGCGGCTGCTGGTGCACCGGATCGGCTGGACGGTGCTCGCCGCCGTCGTCACGCTCGTCGTCGTGCTGCTGGCGAAGATCCCGCTGGTCCACCCACTGCTGCACGCCCTGACCGACGAGGAACCGGTCGCCGGCCCGCTGGCGCTCGCGCTCGGGACGTCGGTGGTGCTGCTGGCGGTCAGCTACTTCGGTGTCTCGGCGCTGGTTCGCCGACGCTCTTGATTGCAACTTGCAGAATTCAATTTCCGAACCGGGCTTCCTGTCGGACCACGTCGCCGACTAAGGTTCGTGGCCTCTCCGATTCTGGGTGAAGGGAGAACGGGTGACGGCTGGGATCGTCGCGATCACCGTGCCAAACTCCGACGGCGAGCTTCCGGAGCTCGCCGCCTGGCTGCGCGGCGAAGACGAACTCCGCGGCCGCGTCCAGCTGTTCGACGCCGTCGTGGTCGGCGTGACGAGCAACTCCGCCGCCGTCTTCTGCAGCTCCCTCTTCGCGTGGCTGCGGCGCTGCCGCGAAGCCCGCGTCTCCCTGAAGGTCAAACGCTCGGGCGCGGCCGAGGAACTCGAACTCGACTGCGGCCCGGCGAGCGACGCCGAACAGGTGCTCGGCGCTGTCCGGGGATTCCTCGATAAAGGCTGAAGAACGAAAAAAGGCCCCGCACGGCGAACCGTGCGGGGCCTTTTTCGGCTTCGCTAACGAGTGCTCGTCGGCGGGGTGAACGTGAAGCTCGGAATCCCGTTGCCTTCCGACACGTTGACCGTGATGTTCGCGTCCTTGCTGATCTGCGTGCCCGGCTGCTGGCTCTGGCCGGTGATCGTGCCTTCCGGCGCGTTGCTGTTCCGGTCGGCCTTCTCGTTCAGCTTCCCGGTCCAGCCCATGCTCCGCAGCTTTTCCTCCGCCTGGTCGGTGGTCATCCCCACCAGCGTCGGCATCTGGATCTGGTCACTGTTCTCCGGACCGGTCGAGACGGTCAGCGTGATCGTCGAACCCACGGCCAGCGAACCGCCGTTCGGGTTCTGCGTGATGACGCTGTCCTTCGGCACCGAGTCCGAAGCCTGCTCGACCTTCTTGGTCTTGAAGCCCAGCGCGCGCAGCGAGGAGTCGGCCTGCGAGTACGGCTTGCCGGTGAAGTCCTGGACCGACTTGAGCTCCTTGGACTTCGCGACCGTGATCTGCACGCTGGTGCCCTCGTCGACCTCCGACGACGCCGGCGGCGTCTGGCTCTGCACCAGGCCGGCCTGGTTCGGGTCGTCGACCTCGACTTCCTGGACGTCCGTGTTCAGCGTCAGCTTCGCGTCGGTCAGCGCCTTCTCGGCCTGGTCGCGGGTCTTGCCCTTGAGCTCCGGCACGCTGGCCTTACCGGGCGCGACACCGACGTACAGCGTGATCTTCGTGGAGGTCGCGACCTGGACCCCGACCCCCGGGTCGATCTTGATGACGTTGTTGATGTCGTCCTGGGTGCAGGACGGGCTGCCGTCGGTCGGCTGCACGCCGCAGGTGATGTTCTTCGTGTCGAAGGTCTTGAAGCCCTTGCCCATCAGGGTTTCCTTGGCCTGCGGCACCCGCTGGTGCAGCACGTCCGGGATCGCCACCGTGGCGTTGTCGTTGCTCTTGAACGAGCCCGACAGCCACATGATGAGCAGCACCGCGCCGAGCACGAACAACGCGGCCAGCGCGGCGAGGATCGTCCGGCGGCGGCGCTTGGCCTTCGGGTCCTCGTCGTCCGGCTCGGTGTACTCCTCGTAGCGCTGCGGCTGCCGCCGGTCGGAGTTCATGACCTGCGTGCGCTCGTCCTCGGACATCACCATCGGCGCCGCCGGTCGCTGGCCAGAGAGCGTGCGCACCAGGTCCGACCGCATCTCCGCCGCCGACTGGTAGCGGTTCGCCGGGCCCTTGGCCAGTGCCTTCAGCACGACCGCGTCGAGCTCCGGCGCCACCGCCGGGTTCACCGACGACGGCGGGCTCGGGTCTTCACGGACGTGCTGGTACGCGACCGCGACCGGGGAGTCGCCGGTGAACGGCGGCTCCCCGGTGATGAGTTCGTAGAGCACGCAGCCGGCGGCGTAGACGTCGGACCGGGCGTCGACGGACTCGCCGCGCGCCTGCTCCGGCGACAGGTACTGCGCTGTGCCGATCACCGCGGCGGTCTGGGTCATGGCGGACTGGCCGTCGTGCATCGCGCGCGCGATGCCGAAGTCCATCACCTTGACCGCGCCGTTCTTCGTGATCATCACGTTGGCCGGCTTGACGTCGCGGTGCACGATGCCGTGGCGGTGGGAGAAGTCCAGCGCCGCGCAGACGTCGGCCATGACCTCCATGGCCCGCTTCTGCGACATCGGGCCTTCGGTCTTGACGATGTCGCGCAGCGTCCGGCCTTCGACGTACTCCATGACGATGTACGGCAGCGGCCCGAACTCGGCGTTGGCTTCGCCCGTGTCGTAGACCGCGACGATCGCCGGGTGGTTCAGCGCGGCGGCGTTCTGCGCTTCACGGCGGAAGCGCTCCAGGAACTGCGGGTCCCTGGCGAGATCGGCACGGAGGATCTTGATCGCGACTTCGCGGCCCAGGCGCACGTCGTGGCCGTGATGGACCTCGGACATGCCTCCGTAGCCGAGCGTTTCGCCCAGCTCGTACCGGTTGGAGAGCAGTCTGGGTGTGCTCATCTCTGGGTGCCGTTCCATTCCGTCCAAGGTGTGGTCATGATGCCTTGCTGGCCATCGTCGGTCGTGCCGGGAGACTCCGCCGGTAGGACACTCGTAGCGGGCGGCTCTTCCGCGGGCGGCTGTCTGCCCGGGACCACCTGGTTCGTCGTCGTCTGGCCGGTGTGCGGTGGCGAGCCGGAGCTGCCGATCATCTTCGCGATCAGCACGATTCCCGCCACCAGGACAACGAGCAGGATCGCCGCGAGGAGCGCCCACCAGCCCCACTGGGACTTCTTCTTCGCGACCGGCATCATGACCGGCCGCACCGCGGGGCGGGACGGCGGGCCGATGACGACCATGGGGTTCACCGCCGGTGACGGCGGGCCGACGGGCATGTGCTGCTGCTGCGGCGGGACCGGCTGGTGCGGAACCTGTTGCGGCGGCGGCTGTTGCTGCGGTTGCTGCCCGGTCGCGTAGGCGGCGTTGACCAGACCGGACGGCGTCGGCAGCGGTTGCCCGGCGCGGACCGCGGCGACGGCGGCCGCGAACTCGCCGCCGTTGTTGTAGCGCTGCCGCGGATCCTTGACGAGCGTCGCCTCGATCACCGCGCGCGCCGCGGGCGGCACGTCCGGTGGCAGCGGCGGCGCGATGTCGCGGATGTGCATCATCGCGACCGTGACGGCGTTCTCGGAGAGGAACGGCCGGTGCCCGGCAAGGCATTCGTACCCGCACACCGCGAGCGAGTAGACGTCGGACGCCGGCTCCGCCGGGTGCCCGAGCGCCTGCTCCGGCGCGATGTAGTGCGCGGTGCCCATGACCATGCCGGACCGGGTGACCGGGGCCGCGTCCGCGGCCTTCGCCACCCCGAAGTCGGTGATCTTCACCTGGCCGGCCGACGTCACCAGGATGTTGCCCGGCTTGACGTCCCGGTGGACCAGGCCCTGCTCGTGCGCGGCCTGCAACGCGTTGCCCGCCTGCTCGAGCATGTCGAGGGTGAACTCCGCCGACAGCCGCCCGTGCTTGGCCAGCAAGCCGGCCAGCGGGTCGCCGTCGACGAGTTCCATCACGAGGTACGCGATCGACAGGTCGCCGTCGAACACGGTCTCGCCGTAGTCGTGCACCGCGGCGATGCCGGGGTGGTTGAGCGACGCCGTCATCCGCGCTTCGGTCCGGAAGCGGTGGAGGAACTCGGCGTCACCGGAGAGCTCGGCCTTGAGGATCTTGACGGCCACGGTCCGGTCCAGCCGGGTGTCGCTGGCCTGCCAGACCTCGCCCATCCCGCCGACGGCGATCCGGCTCGTCAGCTTGTACCTCTCGGCCAGCAGCTGGCCCGAGGACAGCATCCGCTATCCACCCCCGAGCTTGGCGTTGATCGCGGCACGGCCGATTTCCGCCGCGACCGTACCGCCGGTGGCCGCGAGCCCGCGGTTGCCACCGTCTTCGACGATGACGGCGACCGCGATCTGCGGGTCGTTCGCCGGGGCGAAGGCGGTGTACCAGGCGTGCGGTGCGGTGTTCTTGGAGTCCGTGCCGTGCTCGGCGGTGCCGGTCTTCGACGCGATCTGGATGTCCGGGCGCTTGCCGCCGCCCTTGGTGAAGCCCTCGGAAGCGATCATCATGTCCTTGAGGATCGCGGCGTTCGACGACGAAAGTGCCGCCGTGCCGGTGAGCTCGGTGGGGCTGTAGTCCTCGATGGTCGAGAGGTCCGGGGCCAGCACCGACTGCACCAGCTGCGGCTTCATCGCCATCCCGCCGTTGGCCACGGTGGCCGCGAGCAGGCAGTCCTGCAGGGGCGTCAGCCGGACGTCGCGCTGGCCGATGCCGCTCTGGTAGAGCGCGCCCTGCGAGTCGAGCGGGCCGACGGTCGACGGCGCGACCTTCATCGGCACGGTCAGGTCGGTCTGCCCGATGCCGAAGTTCGCCGCCGTCTTCTTCATCTTGTCCGCGCCGAGCGCGCCCGCGAACTGCGCGAACGGCACGTTGCAGGAGTGCGCGAGCGCGTCCTTGAACGTGGTGCCGGGGCACGCGCCGCCGGCGTAGTTCTCCAGCGTGATGCTGGTGCCCGGGAGCTTCGTGTTCGGCGCCGGGTCGATCGGGGTGTCCGGGCCCTTGCCGTCTTCGAGCACGGCCGCCGCGGTGACGAGCTTCATCGTCGAGCCCGGCGGGTAGGTCTCCGAGATCGCCCGGTTCAGCATGGGCTTCTTCGGGTCCTTGTTGTTCGCGTTCCAGGCGTCGGTCTGCGCCTTCGACGTGTGCGAAGCCAGCTGGTTCGGGTCGTACGACGGCGTCGAGACCATCGCCAGGATCCGGCCGGTCTTGGGCTCCAGCGCGACGACGGCGCCGGTGTAGCCCTTCTGCGTCATCAGGTCGTACGCGGCCTTCTGCACGGCCGGGTCGATGGTCAGCCGGACGTTGCCGCCGCTGGGGTCCCGGCCGGTGACCATGTCCGAGAGCCGCCGCACGAACAGCCGCGGGTCGGAGCCGTTGAGGACGTCGTCCTCGGAGCGCTCGAGCCCGCCGGCGCCGTAGTTGATCGAGTAGTAGCCGGTGACCGGCGCGTACATCGGGCCGTCGGCGTAGGTCCGGATGTACTTGTACTTGTCGTTGGACGGGTCGACGCTGGCCAGCACCTCGCCGTTGGCCTGCGACACGATCTTGCCGCGCTGGCGGGCGAACTCGTCGTAGAGCACGCGGGCGTTGCGCGAGTCGGTGCGGTAGTCGTCGGCCTTCACCACCTGGATGTAGGTGGCGTTGGCCAGCAGCAGGACGACCATCACGAGCATCGCCATGCCGACCTTGCGGAGCGGGGTGTTCATGCCTGCGCGCCCCCGTCCGCCGGCGGGCGCTGCACGAGCACGGTGTGCGCTTCCGCGATCGGCGCCTGCGGCTGCTGCTGCGGCTTCGGGCGCGCGGCCGGCTTGCGGGCGGCGTCGGAGATCCGGAGCAGCAGCGCGACCAGGATGTAGTTCGCGAGCAGCGACGAGCCGCCCTTGGACAGGAACGGCGCGGTGATACCGGTCTCCGGGATGAGTTTCGTGACCCCGCCGACGACGACGAAGATCTGCATGACCATGGTGAACGCGAGCCCGCCGCCGAGCAGCTTGCCGAACGTGTCGCGCACCGCGAGCGCGCTGCGCATGCCGCGCATCGCGACCAGCAAGTACAGCATCAGGACGGCGGCCAGGCCGATGAAGCCGAGCTCCTCGCCGATCGCCGCGGTGATGAAGTCGGTGGCCGCTTCGGGCACCATGTCCGGCCGTCCGGCGCCGAGGCCGGTGCCGCCGACGCCGCCGGTGCCGAGCCCGAACAGGCCTTGGGCGAGCTGGTAACCGCCGCCCGCCTGGTCGTAGGTGGCCAGCGGGTCGAGCCAGTTCGCCACGCGCTGCTGGACGTGCGTGAAGAGGTTGTAGGCGATGATGCAGCCGACGGCGAAGAAGCTGAGCCCGAGGACGACCCAGATGACCCGCTCGGTCGCGACGTAGAGCATCACCAGGATGACGCTGAAGAACAGCAGCGACGTGCCGAGGTCCTTCTCGAACACCAGGATGCCGATGCAGACGAACGCGGCGATGAGGATCGGGCCGAGGTCGCGGGCGCGCGGCAGCTCGACGCCGACGAGCTTCTTGCCCGCCACCATGAACAGGTCCCGCTTCGACACCAGGAACGACGCGAAGAAGATCATCAGCAGGATCTTCGCGAACTCGCCCGGCTGGATCGAGAAGAACGGCAGCTTCAGCCACACCTTGGCGCCGTTGACCTCGGACAGGCTCGACGGCAGCAGCGCGGGCAACGCCAGCGCGACGATCCCGACCAGGCCCGCGGTGTAGCCGTAGCGGGTCAGCGTGCGGTGGTCGTTGACCACGATCAGCACGACGACGAAGAACACCAGCGAGATCACCGTGAACAGCACCTGCGCGGTGACGGCCGGCGTGTAGTCCTTGCCGTTCTGCACGGCCCGCTCGGCCAGCGCCAGGTCGATCCGGTGGATCATCACCAGCCCGATGCCGTTCAGCAGCGCGACGCAGGGGAGCAGCACCGGGTCCGCGTACGGCGCCCACTTGCGGACGGCGAGGTGGGCGGCGGTCAGCACGCCGAGGTAAGCCAGCCCGAGCCAGAGGATCGACGCCGTGAGTTCCTGCTCCTGGTTCGCTTCCACCAGCACCAGTGCGATCGTGACGATGACCGCGGCGAACCCCAGCAGCACGAGCTCGGTGTTGCGGCGGGTCGGGACCTCGCGCGGCGGGTTCGTCTGGAACTGCGCGGCGAGCGGTTCGGCGGAACGCGCGACGGGCTGGCCCATCAGTTACCGCCTCCCGTCGTCGGTGCCGTCGAACTCGGCGTCGAGCAGTCCCTCCCCGCTGGCTGGTTCGCCGACGATGGAGCCGTGGAACCGGCCGGGACCGACGGGGTGGTCGTCGGTGTGACCGGGTTGGTCGGCGTCGACGGGGTCTGACCGCCCGTCGGCGCGCAGTTGTTCAGGCGCTTGTGCAACTGCAGGAAGTCGTCGATGTACTTCCGGGCGTCGTCGAGGCTGTCCTTCTTGACGCCGTTCTGCACGGCGAGCCGCGCGTCCTCCTGGAGCTGGTTGACGCGCAGCTTGTCCGTGCACACCTGGTTGGGCGGGCAGGAGCCCTGCTCGTAGGTGTGCAGGTCGATCCCGAGGATGCTGCCGGGGACGCCGCGGTAGATGACGACTTCCTCGTCCGCACCTTCGCCGACATAGTACTGACTCAGCACGAAGTACCGGGTGGCGATGGCGGCCGCGGCGAGCACGACGAGGACGACCAGCGCCCCGGCCAGCCAGCGGAACCGCTTCCGGCGCTTGGCTTTCGGGTCTTCGCTCGGCTGCGGCAGTTCCGGGCGCTGCTGCGGTGGCGGCTGGGTCAGCGCCCTGGCCCGCGCCGCGGGCGAGTCGCCCTGGTGCAGCTCGTCGCTGCCGTCCCCGGCGGCGCCGCCCACGATGGGCGCGTCCTCGCCGAAGTCGACGTCGACCACGTCGGCGATGATCACGGTGACGTTGTCGGTACCGCCGCCCTTGAGCGCCAGCTCGATCATCCGGTCCGCGCACTGCTGCGGGTCCGGGATCTGCACGGCCTCGGTCAGCGTCTCGTCGCTGACCATGCCGGACAGGCCGTCCGAGCAGATCAGGTACCGGTCGCCGGCGCGGGCCTCGCGCACGGTCAGGCTCGGCTCGACCTCGTGCCCGGTGAGCGCCTTGAGCAGCAGCGACCGCTGCGGGTGCACCGCCGCCTCTTCCGGCGTGATGCGGCCCTGTTCGAGGAGTTCGTTGACGAAGCTGTCGTCGCGCGTGATCTGCGCGAACTGACCGCTCCGGAGCAGGTAGGCCCGCGAGTCGCCGACGTGCACCAGCCCCAGCCGGGTGCCCGCGAACAGCACCGCGGTGAGCGTGGTGCCCATGCCGTCGAGATCGGGGTCCTGCGAGACGAGTTCGGCGATGGCGGCGTTGCCGTTGGCCACCGCTTCCCGCAGTTGGGCGAGCAGGTCGTCGCGGGGTTCGTCGTCGTCGAGCGGCGCGAGCGAGGCGATGACGACCTTGCTGGCCACCTCACCCGCCGCGTGGCCACCCATACCGTCGGCGAGCGCGAGCAGGCGAGGGCCGGCGTACACGGAGTCCTGGTTGCTCGAACGCACCAGGCCCCGGTCGCTGCGGGCTGCGTAGCGGAGGACGAGAGTCATGGGCGAAGCTCGATCACCGTCTTGCCGATCCGGATGGGGACTCCGAGCGGGACCCGGAGGGGTGCAGTGACCTTAGCCCGGTCGAGATACGTCCCGTTCGTCGAGCCCAGATCTTCCACGTACCAGTCCTCACCGCGCTGGGCGATCCGGGCGTGCCGGGTCGACGCGTAGTCGTCGTCGAGCACCAGCGTGGAGTCGTCGGCACGGCCGATCAGGATCGGCCGCCCGTCCAGCGCGATGCGCGTCCCCGCCAGTGCGCCGTGGGTGACCAGCAGCTGCTGCGGGGACTTGCTGTTGCGCGGCTTCTTCTCTTTCTTGCGCCCGAAGGTCGGCACCTGGACGCGCATGCCCGACGCCGCGTAGAGGTCCGAGCGGACGACTCTGAGCGCGGCGAACACGAAGAGCCAGAGCAGCACGAGGAAGCCCACCCTGGTGAGTTGTACGACCAGCTCTGGCACTTGGTGTGTCCGCTCCCGACTCGTCCGTGCAGCCGCGACGCGGGTACGCCGCGGTCCCCCCGCACGTCAATTCTGCGGGAACAGTATTCCGTGCCCCGAGTCAGCCCTGTGTACGGAACACGAGGGACGAATGCCCCACCCGGATGACGTCGCCATCCGCGAGCTGCCAGGTCTGCACCGGCGTCCCGTTCACGGTCGTGCCGTTGGTCGAACCGATGTCGGCGAGCGTCGCGCTCTGACCGTCCCAGGTGATCTCCAGGTGCCGGCGGGAGACACCGGTGTCCGGGAGGCGGAAGTCCGCGTCCTGGCCGCGGCCCACGACGTTCCCGCCCTGCTTCAGCGAGTACGTGCGGTTCGAGCCGTCGTCCAGCTGCAGGCTCGCCGCGAGCTGACGCCCCGCGGCGGGCGGGGCGTAGCCGCCCTGCTGCTGCGCGTACGGGTCGCCGGCCGGCTGGCCGTACGCCTGCTGCTGGCCGTACTGGTCGTAGCCCGCCTGCTGCTGGCCGCCGTACTGGTCGTACCCGGCCTGCTGCTGACCGCCGTACTGGTCGTAGCCGCCTTGCTGGTAGCCGCCCTGGTCGTAGCCGCCGCCCTGCTGGGGCTGGGCGTAGCCACCCTGGTCGTAGCCACCCTGCTGGTAGCCGCCCTGGTCGTAGCCGCCGCCCTGCTGGGGCTGGGCGTAGCCACCCTGGTCGTAACCGCCCTGCTGGTAGCCGCCCTGGTCGTAGCCGCCGCCCTGCTGGGGTTGCTGGTAACCACCCTGGTCGTAACCACCCTGCTGCTGGCCGTAACCCTGGTCGTACCCGGGCTGCTGGCCACCCTGCTGTCCGTAGCCGTACTGGCCCTGCTGGCCGTACGGGTCACCCTGGTCGTATTGGCCGTAGCCGGGGGGCTGGCTCATTGCTGGGTCTCCTGCGTTGCTGGGTCGTGCCGACCGCGGTGAACCGGCGCCTGAGGGGCGGGCGTCGGGATCGACGGACGAACGGGTCTTGAACTGTCCAGTATGCAGCGCCTCGTTGCGCTCGAGTGATACGACGACGTCACCATAGGTGTCCAGGCCCTCGGCGGCGAGGTGTTCCGCCACCGCCTTGGCCAGCACCTGGGTGACCCGCTGCTCGTCACCGGCCATGCGCTCGTGGTCAGCCGTCCCCAAGGACACGATGTAGTGATTCGGGGCGAGCTGCCGACCGCCTGCCAGCTCACGAACGTTCTCCTCACTCTCCCGCTCCAGGGCGATCGCCACTTCCTGCGTGACGACGTTGCCACCGAACATGCGCGCGAAAGTGTTCCCCACCAGGTTCTCGAGTCGCCTGTCGAATCTCTCGGCGCGGCCCACCGGGGAAAACCTCCTCACGCTTGTGCTTCCGCATCGATCCTATCCGGGTGAGCGAGCCTCTACACGGCCCCCGGTGAAACCTGTTCAAACGACCTGCTAGTCTTCTCCTCGCTGTCACAGAGAAGCACTCGGGCGAGTGGCGGAATGGCAGACGCGCACGGTTCAGGTCCGTGTGTCCGAAAGGACGTGAGGGTTCAACTCCCTCCTCGCCCACGCTGTTAAAGGGGCCGGTCGCTAGCGCGACCGGCCCCTTTCCCGTTGGCCCTGTCTCTCCCGGGGGGCCGAGCCCCCCGGACCCCCCACGGTGCGGTGCGTCGCCTTTCGGGGTGGCCGGTGGGGAATGTCACGGGGTGCTCGGGTGTTCGCCCTTGGCGAAGTTACGCCGTGTGGGTGGTGATCCAGTCCGCCAGGACGTCGGCTCGGCTTGTTGTTTCGATGCCTGCGTGGGGGCAGCCCGGGCCCGTCGCCTCCAGTGAGACCAGGCGGCCGTCCGTGAAGTACGGGGCTCCCGAGTCGTACGTGCACGCGCTCGTTGTGATCTCCGGGGCCGCGCCGCGGACGCCCAGGGTCGTCGGGTCGACCTTCGCCACCGCGACCGTGCCCTGCTGCAGGCGCTGGGCCGGGGCCGGGTTGGTGGCCGTCAGGCTGCCCCAGCCGGCCAGGGTGAGCTGCTGGCCGATCTTCGGGGCCGTGCGGCTCACCGTCAGCGGGGTCACCGTCGTCACCGGGGTGTCCAGGCGGATCAGCGCGACGTCGTTCTCCTTCGCCTGGAGGACCTCGGTCGCCTTGCGGGCCACGCCCGATTCGGTCGTTTCGTCGACCAGGCCCAGCGTCACCGTCGTCGGGTACGGGACCTTGCCCGAGACGCGGTCGCGGTGGGCGTCGTGGAAGCAGTGGCCGGTCGTCAGCACCCAGCCGGGCGCGATCAGGGCGCCCGTGCAGTAGCTGGCGTACGTGGAGCCGTCGGGGCGCGGGATCTTCGTCATCGAGAGCTTCGCGACGAACCCGAACTGCCCCGGTGGGACGTCGGAGCCGTGGGCGACGGCCCAGGCCGTCGGCGCGGTGGTGATGGTCAGCAGAGCGGCGGCGAGCAGGGCGCGCAGGCGCATTCTTCCCCTTCGTCGAGCGGGTGGTCGACGTTCGAGGTTATTGCCGCCGCCGCGTGCGGGGTATTCCCTGGCCGGGCGTCACCCGGGGGTGACGCCCGGCGGGAAGCGACTAGTTCACGCCGACCAGGTCGACGACGAAGATCAGGGTCTCGCCGGGCTTGATCACGCCGCCCGCGCCGCGGTCGCCGTAGGCCAGGTGCGGCGGGATGACGAGCTTGCGGCGCCCGCCGATCTTCATGCCCGCGACGCCCTGGTCCCAGCCCGAGATGACCTGGCCGGCGCCGAGGCCGAAGCGCAGCGGCTCGCCGCGGTCCCACGAAGCGTCGAACTGCTCGCCCGACGAGTGCGAAACGCCGACGTAGTGCACGGTGACGGTCTTGCCCGCCGTGGCTTCAGCGCCGTCACCGACCGTGATGTCGGTGATCTCGAGGTCGGCCGGGGCAGGTCCGTCCGGGCGGTCGATTTGGGGCTTTTCCGTGGTCATGGGCCTCACCGTACCGACGCGTGAGGGGCTGCGCCGAACGGCCTACGCCCAAGGAGGGAAAAACGCGAAAACTCTTCACACTTGTCCTACTGCTCGGTAGCGTGCGCTTCGTCACTCTTCCGAGCCGAGGGAGCCCGGTATGCGACGAGGCATCCGCGCATTGACCTTCACGGCACTGGGGGCCCTCGTGGCCGGGCTCACCCAAGTCGCCGTCACCGCGCCCGCCGCGCAGGCGGCGTCGCCCGACGACTACTGCGGCGGGCAGTGCAGCGACATCCTGCCGCCCGGCGAGAACGGCAACGCCACGCTCGCGGACATCCTGGCGCACAAGGTGTTCGGCACCCGCCCGGCGCACGCCTCCGACCAGCTCGGGAAGTACTCGTCGCTGGCGAACGGGTACAAGACGCTGACCACGAGCGCGATCAACCAGTACTTCAACGACTCGTCGTTCGGCGTCGCGGCCGACCAGGTCGCGAGCACGACCAAGCCGCGCTCGGACGTGACGATCGTGCGGGACAAGGCCCTCGGCGTCCCGCACATCACCGGCACCACCCGCGCCGGCACCGAGTTCGGCGCCGGGTACGCCGCCGCGCAGGACCGGCTGTGGCTGATGGACGTCCTGCGCCACGCCGCGCGCGGGCAGGTCACCCCGTTCGCCGGCGGCGCGGCGGCCAACCGCGAGCTGGAGCAGCAGTTCTTCTCGAACGCGCCCTACACCGAAGCCGAACTGCAGCAGCAGATCGACCGCGTCGCGAGCAACGGCCCGCGGGGTGCGCAGGGACTCGCCGACGCGCAGGCGTACGTCGACGGCATCAACAAGTACATCAGCGACTCCTACAACGGCCGCTACTTCCCGGGCGAGTACGTGCTGACCGGGCACGTCGACTCGATCACCAACGCCGGGTCGATCGACCCGTTCAAGCTGACCGACCTGGTCGCGCTCGCCTCGCTGGTCGGCGCCGAGTTCGGCGCGGGCGGCGGCGGCGAGGTGCAGAACGCCATCGCGAAGCTCGCGATGCAGGAGAAGTACGGCGTCGTGCAGGGCGAGAAGGTGTGGCAGAGCCTGCGCTCGGAGGACGACCCCGAAGCCGTCAAGACGCTGCACGACGGCCAGACCTTCCCGTACGGCAAGACGCCGGCCAACGCGGTCGGCCAGGCCCTGCCGGACAAGGGTTCGGTGACCGGGCAGCAGCTGGTGTTCGACAAGACCGGCTCGGCTTCGGCCGCCACCCCGTCCACTGTGGACGTCGCCGCGCCCGCCGAGCAGGAGCCCGCCCGCGGCATGTTCGAGAACGGCGTGCTGCCGGGCAACATGCTGAGCGAGAAGCACGGCATGTCCAACGCGCTGCTCGTCTCCGGCGCGAAGACCGCCAGCGGCCACCCGGTCGCCGTCTTCGGCCCGCAGACCGGCTACTTCGCCCCGCAGCTGCTGCTGTTGCAGGAACTGCAGGGCCCGGGCATCAGCTCGCGCGGCGCGGCCTTCGCCGGCCTGAGCATGTACACGTTGCTGGGTCGCGGCCAGGACTACTCGTGGAGCGCGACGACGTCGGCGCAGGACATCATCGACACCTACGCGCTGCAGCTGTGCGACCCGAGCGGCAAGGCGCCGACGAAGGACTCGAACTACTACACCTGGCAAGGCCAGTGCATCGCGATGGACACCGTCGAGGTGAAGAACGCCTGGAAGCCGACCGTGGCCGACGGCACCGCGGCGGGTTCGTACACCCTGCGCAGCTACCGGACGAAGTACGGGCCGGTGCAGAGCCGGGCGACCGTCGGCGGCAAGCCGGTGGCGTACGCGGCGCTGCGCTCGTCCTACTTCCACGAGGTCGACTCGCTGATCGGCTTCCAGGAGCTGAACGACCCGGGCTTCGTCAAGTCCGCGGCGGACTTCCAGAAGGCCGCGGCCGACATCAACTACACGTTCAACTGGTTCTACGCCGACTCGAAGGACATCGCGTACTTCAACTCCGGCAGCAACCCGTCCCGGCAGTCCAATGTGGACCCGAACATGCCGGTCTGGGGCGACCAGGGCCACGACTGGAACGGCTGGAACCCGGCCGGCAACGTCGCGACTTACACGCCGGCGTCGCAGCACCCGCAGTCGGTCAACCAGGACTACTACGTCAGCTGGAACAACGCGCAGGCCAACGGCTACGCGGCCGCGGGCGCGGACAAGTCCGCCGTGCACCGCGTCGACCTGCTCGACTCGCGCGTGAAGAAGCTGATCTCCAGCGGCACCAAGGTCACCCGGGTCAACCTGACCCAGGCGATGGAGGAGGCCGCGCTGTCGGACCTGCGCGCCGAACGCGTGCTGCCGCTGCTGTTGCAGGTGCTCGACAAGACGCCGACCACCGGCGCGGCCGCGGACGCCGAGGCGAAGCTCAAGACGTGGCTCTCCCACGGGCAGCTGCGCACGGAGACCTCGGCCGGCAGCAAGGCGTACGCGGACGCCGACGCGATCCGCATCTTCGACGCCTGGTGGCCGCTGCTCGTCCAGGCCGAGTTCAAGCCGGGCATGGGCGACGACGCCTACAACGCGATGACCGGCGTGCTGGGCATCAACGAAAGCCCGTCCGGCTTCCAGAACGGCAACGGCCAGCACACCGGGCAGCCCCACAAGGGTTCGTCGTTCCAGTTCGGCTGGTGGGGTTACGTCAGCAAGGACATCCGGCAGGTGCTCGGCCAGCCGGTGGCCGGCCCGCTCGGCCAGACGTTCTGCGGTGGCGGCAACGTCACGACGTGCCGCCAGGCGCTCGTCGACTCGCTGACCACGGCCGCCGGCCAGGCCGCGAACACCGTCTACCCCGGTGACGCGTCCTGCTCGGCCGGTGACCAGTGGTGTGCCGACACGATCGTCCACAACCCGCTCGGCGGCATCACGCAGGACAAGATCAGCTGGCAGAACCGGCCGACGTTCCAGCAGGTCGTCGAGTACACCGCGCACCGCGGCGACAACATCGCCAACCTCGCGCCGGGGAAGACGGTCAGCGCCACGAGCGCCGAGACCGGCTTCTACAACTCCCCGGCGTCGAACGCGATCGACGGGAACACCTCGACCCGCTGGGCCAGCGACTGGAGCGACGACCAGGCGATCACCGTCGACCTCGGTTCGGTGCAGCAGGTCTCGCGGGTGGCGTTGAGCTGGGAAGCCGCCTACGGGAAGAGCTACCGGATCCAGCTCTCGCCCGACGCGGTGAACTGGACGGACGCGGCCTCGGTCACCGACGGCGACGGCGGGCAGGACAACGTCTCGTTCGCCCCGACGTCGGCGCGGTTCGTGAAGCTGCTGGGCGTCCAGCGCGGCACCAAGTACGGCTATTCGCTGTACGAGTTCGAGGTGTACGCGCACTGAGACCAGGCCGGGCCGTTCGCGGACGCGCGGGCGGCCCGGCCTCCCCACCGCGGGTTACCGTGCTCGCATGGACGACTGGACGCCCCGCACCAAGGCCATCGCCGCCGGCCGCCCGCACGGCCCCGGCGAACCGCTCAACACCCCGCTCGTCGCCACCAGCACGTACCAGGCCGGTGGCGACTTCGCGTACGCGCGCGGGGACGGCACGCCGACGTGGCTGGCGCTCGAAGAAGCCGTCGGCGCGCTGGAAGGCGGGTACGCGACGGCGTTCGCCTCCGGGGTCGCCACCCTCTCCGCCGTGCTGGACCTGCTCCCGGTCGGGTCGCGGGTCGTCGTGCCGACGTTCAGCTACGCCGTGACGCGCGGGGTGCTGGCCCACGCGCAGAAGCTCGGCAAGCTCGCCGTCACCGAGCTCGAGCCGACCGACACCGAGGCCTGGGTGGCCGAGGCCGCGACCGCCGACCTGGTCTGGCTCGAGTCGCCGACCAACCCGACCCTCGACGTGATGGCCATCGAGACCATCGCCGCCGCCGCGCGCGGGCGGGTCGTCGTGGACAACACCTTCGCGACGCCGTTGCAGCAGCGGCCCCTGGAGCTGGGTGCGGACGTCGTCGTGCACAGCGCGACCAAGCTCATCGGCGGGCACAGCGACCTGCTGCTCGGCATCACCGTCGCCAAGGATCCCGAGGTGGCGGCCGAGCTGAAGGGCGCACGGACCCGGGTCGGGTCGACGCCGGGTGCCCTCGAAGCCTGGCTCGCCCTGCGCGGGCTGCGGACCATGCCGGTCCGGCTGGCGGAGCAGTCCCGCACCGCCGCGCTGCTCGCCGAGCGCCTGGCCGGGCACCCCGCGGTCCGGCGGGTGCGCTACCCGGGCTTCGGGATGATGGTCTCGTTCGACCTGGCCGACGCCGAGACGGCCGACCGGTTCTGCGCCGCCGTCCGGCTGATCCGGTCGGCGACCAGCCTCGGCGGCGTGGAAAGCCTGGTCGAGCGGCGGGCGTGGCTCGCGGGCGAGGAGCGCGTGCCGTCCGGGCTGATCCGGTTCAGCGTCGGTTTGGAGGATCCCGAGGACCTTTGGGCGGACCTGCGCTTCGCCCTCCCGGAGTAACGCGGACGGGTGAATCGTCGATAGTCGCGGCATCGCAGGTCCTCGCCGTAGGGAGTCCGAACGTGGGTAGAACGCTGAGCCGGGTCGCGGGCATCGTCTCCGCGGGCGCGCTGATCACCGCCGCCACCGCACCGGCCGCACTGGCCCAGACGGACACCACGACGCCGGAGACGACCACGACGACGTCCGAGGCGACGACCACGACGGCGCCGAGCACGACCGAGACGACCACCACGACCACGGCCCCGTCGACGTCGGAGACCACGTCGACCACCACGACGCCATCGGTGACCGGCCCGGTGAAGACCGACGCCCCCGGCACGACCACCACGACGGCGACGAGCGAGCCGCCGAAGGACGACGACTACCAGGACAACGTCGGGCACGGGTTCGTCGGCCTCGGCGGCGAGGGCGTCCTGGTCATCGCCTGCGCGGCGGGACGGCCGGGCGCGGTCGCGACCCAGTACCTGAGCGTCACCGGCGGCCCGGACCAGGACGAGGCCGACGGCCGCTACTGGAACTACTCCGTGCGCGTGGTCGACGCCCCGGCCGGCACCACGACCGCGAAGTTCAGCTGGACCTGCGACGGCGTCGAGGGCAACGGCCTGGTCGAGTTCGAGCAGGAAGAACCGCCGGTCACGAGCACCAGCGCTGCCCCCTCGAGCACCGCGCCGGTCACGACGGCGACCTCCTCGGCCACGCCGACGTCGGCCGCGCCGGGCAACAGCGCCCCGAAGGCCCAGGTCAAGGTCGCGCCCAAGGGCGGGGTCGAGACGGGCTTCGGCGGCACGGCCTGGTGAGCGTCCGGCGGGCGGGTGCCGCACTCGCCCTCGTGCTGGCGCTCGCCGCCTGCAGTGCTCCGGAGCAGCCGAAAGCCGCCGCCCCGGTGCCCCCTTCGGCGCCGGTGACCGTGCCGTTCAAGGGACTCCGGCCGACGTCGGTGAAGATCCCCAAGATCGGTGCGGAGTCCAGCCTGCTCGCGGTGGCGGTCAAGCCCGACGGCTCGATCTCCGTCCCGTCGGTGCACACGCCGATGCAGGCGGCCTGGTACAAGCTTTCGCCCGTGCCCGGCGACGTCGGCCCGGCGATCGTGCTCGGGCACGTCGACGGCGACAAGAAGCCCGGCATCTTCTACAAGCTCAAAGACCTCACGCCCGGCGACGAAGTGGACGTCGACCGCAGCGACGGCAAGAAGCTGAAGTTCGTCGTCGACCGCGTCACGCAGGTGCCGAAGGAGACGTTCCCGCGCGAAGCCGTCTACGGCAACAGCGACAAACCCGAGTTGCGGCTGATCACCTGCGGTGGCGCGTTCGACCACGCCGAGCACTCCTACAAGGACAACATCGTCGTCTACGCGAAGTTAGCCGACGCCTGAGCCGGGGTACGGGTATTCGGGTTTCAGCTTCGTGTCCGGGCACACCCAGCGGCGCATGCCGGCGTCGCAGACCGCGTAACCCCAGTTGATCAGCTGGTCCTGCGTCTTCTCCGACGTCCTCGTGAGCCGCGTCTTCGTCACGGCCAGCGCCCGGGTCTGCGCCACCGGTGCCGGCAGCGCGTCCGGCAGGTCGAAGTGCGAGATGTCGCTGTAGGTCGCCCAGTACGTGCCGGCGAACCGCTTGTCCTGGTAGGACTTCAGCAGCGAGCCGGTGCGCAGTTCGCGGACCTGGTTGTCCATCACCGTCAGCACGCGGAACATCTGCAGGGGCCAGGTGCGGTTCGGCTTCTCCTCGTGCTTCATCTTCTTGCCGGCGTCGCTGACCAGCACGGTCGCCCGCTGGTTCTCGATCGGGTCCAGGCCGAGGTTGTCGTACACGCCCGCGTCGCTGAGCACGATCTTGCGGTCCGGCCGGTGCGGATCCGGGATCACGACGGGCGAAAGCAGCGGCGGGAAAGCCGAGGACGCGGCGACCGCGGTCGCGAGCGGGATCTGCCCGTGCGGGCCGGTTTGGCGGAAGAACCACCACAGCGAGCCGTCCTGCAGGCTGGTCGCGGTGAACACGAAGTTCGGCCCGGCCGGGTCGAGGTCCGCGAGGCAGCAGTCGCCGAAGAGGTGCTTCGCGTAGCGGCGCGCGAGTTCTTCGCCCGCACTGCGCCACGGCATGAAGAGCGCTTTCAGCGTCACCGGGACGTCGAGGTTCGTCCGGGCCAGTTTCCGCAGCGGCTGCACGACTTCCTTGCCGAAGTTCTCCGCGACGCCGTCTTCGCCGAAGTACAGCTTGTGCCACGCGTGCGCGAGCACCCCAGCCGCGATCGAGCCGCCGGAAACGCTGGAGACCGTGGTCAGCTTCGGCAGCCAGCCGAGTTCGTTGAGCCGCCAGAGCGCCCCGGCGTGGAAGAGCATCGCCCGGTAGCCACCCCCGGAGAGCGCGAGCCCGACACCGTCCCGTTTCGCCGCGTCCACCCGGCCGAGTCTAGGGCCGCAGCAACGGCGCGAGCAGCGGGCGTTGCGGTGCGGGGACGTATTCGGCGTAGTTGTCGTACAACGCCTGTTTCGCCAGGTGCGCCGCGCCGGCGCCGTCGGCGGCCCGGATCGCGTCGAGCACCTCGGCGTGGTGCGCGAGCCAGGTGCGCATCAGCGACGTCCGGTTGCTGGCGTGTTCGAGCTTGTCCTCGATCAGTTCCAGCACGACCCCGCGCACGACTTCTTCGCTGATGACCAACAGGGGGTTGCGCGAGATCCGCGCGATGACTTCGTGGAAGGCGACGTCCGCGCGGCTGAACTCCGCGTACCCGCGGGAAACGCCTTCGCGCATGGACTCCAGCGCCGTGTCGAGGCCGGCCAGGTCGTCGTCCGTGCGCAGCTCCGCCGCGAGCAGGTGGGCCGAGCCGTCGAGGATCATCCGGAACTGCAGGAGTTCGGCGAGTCCGACGTGGTCCGCCCGCGCGAGCCGGTGCATCGAGCGGTGCAACGCGACGGGGGAGGCGGCCAGCACCTCGGGTCCGCGCGGGTCACCGGGCCGCGAGCGGATCATCTCCGCGGCCTGCAGCACGCGCAGGGCTTCCCGGATCGTCGAGCGGCCGACGCCGAACTGCGTCATCAGCTCGCGTTCGCTCGGCAGCCGTTCGCCCGGCTTGAGCTCGCCGCTGATCACGGCCTGCTCGATCTGCTCGACGACCCGCTCGTACGCGCGGACCGGAGCCACCGGTTCGAACCGCATCCCTTGACCTCGTCGTCCCCGTGGTGTCAGGCTACTGGTCAGACCAGTGTACTGACCTGGAGGCCGAGTGAAAGCCCGACTTCACGTGCTGGCAGCGGCGCTGCTGCTCGTGGCGTCCGGCTGCTCGGCCGGCTCGTCCGCCAGCGTTTCCGCAGGTCCGGACACGCTTTCCGTCGGCTTCACGGCGGAGCCGGCGAACTTCGACTTCACGCGCACGGACGGCGCCGCGATCCCGCAGGCACTGCTCTACAACGTCTACGAAGGCCTGGTGAAGCTCGACTCGCAGGGTCGCGTGGTGCCGCTGCTCGCGAAGTCGTGGACGATCAGCCCGGACCGCAAGACCTACGACTTCCAGCTGCAGCCGGGCGTCAAGTTCAGCAACGGCGCGCCGTTCACCGCCGAGGACGTCAAGTTCTCGCTGCTGCGCGTGAAGACCGACTGGACGATCTCGATCAAGTCCACGATGGACGTCGTCGACCACGTCGACGTCGTGGCGCCGGACCACGCGCGGGTCGTGCTCTCGAAGCCGTCCAACGGCTGGTTGTTCAGCCTCACCAGCCGGCTCGGCGCGATGTTCAGCCCGAGCGGCGTCGCGGACCTGGCGACCAAGCCGGTCGGCACCGGGCCGTACGTCGTGGCGGCGCGCAAGCGCGGCGACTCCGTGGTGCTGAAGGGGAATCCCGCGTACTGGGGCCGGAAACCGGCGTACTCGACCGTGGTCCTCAAGTACATCAAGGACCCGACCGCGCTGAACAACGCGTTGTCCAGCAACGGCATCGACGTCATCTCGGCGATCACCGCGCCCGATTCGATCCCGCAGTTCCAGGCCGACGACCGGTTCCAGGTCGTCCAGGGCACCACGAACTCCGAGGTCACGCTGGCGATGAACAACGCGCGGGCGCCGCTGAACGACGTCCGCGTGCGGCAGGCGCTGACGTACGCGATCGACCGGAAGGCGTTGCTCGACACGGCGTGGGCCGGACGCGGCACGCTGATCGGCAGCATGGTCCCGCCGACCGATCCCTGGTACGAAGACCTTGCGAACGTCCACCCGTTCGATCCCGGGCGGGCCAAGGCGATGCTGACCGAAGCCGGCGCGACGAACCTGAACCTGCGCCTGCGGATCCCGAACCTGCCGTACGCGGTCTCGGCCGCGCAGGTCGTCCAGTCGCAGCTCGCCGACGTCGGGGTGCGGACCACGATCGAGCCGCTCGACTTCCCCGCGGTGTGGCTGAAGCAGGTCTTCACCGACCACGACTACGACCTGTCGATCATCCAGCACGTCGAAGCCCGCGACATCACGACGTTCGGGAAGCCGAAGTACTACTGGGGCTACGACAGCAAGCGCGTCCAGCAGCTGCTCGCCGACGCCGACAGCGGGACGCCGGAGCAGCAGGTCGCGGACATGAAGCAGGTGGCGAGGCAGCTGAACACCGACGCCGCCGCCGACTGGTTGTTCCTGTTCCCCAACGTGATCGTCGCGAAGGCCAAGGTCGGCGGGTTCGTCCGGAACCAGGTCAGCGAGTCGTTCGACCTCACCGGGCTGGCGCCGCGATGACCGCCAAGGTGCTGCGCCGGGTGGCGATCTTCGTGGTCAGCGTGCTGGTCGCGTCGATCGTGGTGTTCCTGTTCATGGCCGTGCTGCCGGGCGATCCGGCGCAGGTCGCGCTCGGCGTCAACGCGACACCGGAGCTGCTCGCCAAGACCCGCGCGGAGTTCGGCATCGACCGGCCGCTGGTGACGCAGTACTTCGACTGGATCGGCGGCGTGCTGCACGGCGACTTCGGGCGCTCGTACGTCACGCGCGACTCGATCGGCCCGCAGCTGCTCGACCGCCTCGGCGTGACGTTGTGGCTGGTCGGCGCGGGGATGCTGGTGGCGCTGGTGATCGCGGTCCCCGCCGGTACGTTCGCCGCGGTGAAGCACCGGAAGGCGTCGGGCGCCGGCGTTTCGGGGCTGTCGCAGATCGGCGTCGCGATCCCCGCGTTCCTGGCCGGGATCATCCTCGTGCAGATCTTCGCCGTGCAGCTGCGCTGGCTGCCGTCCGGCGGGTGGACGCCGCCGGATCAGAACGCGGGCGAGTTCGTCCGCGGCCTCGTGCTTCCCGCGTTGTCGCTGGGCTTGGTGCAAGGAGCGGTGCTCACGCGCTATGTCCGCTCGGCCGTGCTGGACACGCTCGGCCAGGACTACCTGCGCACCGCGCGGTCCAAGGGCCTGCGGCCGGGACAGGCCTTGGTGCGCCACGGCTTGCGCAACGCGTCCGTGCCGGTGGTCACCGTGCTCGGCCTGCAACTCGCGACGCTGCTGATCGGCGCGGTCGTCGTCGAGCGCGTGTTCGTGCTGCCGGGGCTCGGGTCGATGCTGCTGGACGCCGTCGCCGCCCGCGACCTGCTGACCGTGCAGGGGATCGTGCTGGTGCTGGTGGCCGGCGTGCTGCTGGTCAACTTCGTCGTGGACGTCCTCTACACCGTGCTCGATCCGCGATTGCGGGGTTCGTGATGCGCACTCTCGTGCTGGGCGGGGTCCTCGTCGGCCTGGTCGTGCTGGCCGCGCTGCTGTCGTTCGTGTGGACGCCGTTCGACCCGGTGAAGGTCGACGCGGCGAACCGGCTGCTCGACGCGAGCGCGGCCCACTGGTTCGGCACCGACAAGTTCGGCCGGGACCTGCTGAGCCAGATCATGGTCGGCGCGCGGACCACGTTGTACGTCGGAGTCGTCGCCGTCGGCATCGCCGCGGTGATCGGCACGCCGCTGGGCATCCTCGCCGGGATGTCCCCGCGGTGGCTCGGCGAGTTCGTCATGCGGGTCAACGACCTCGTGCTCGCGTTCCCCGCGCTGCTGCTGGCCATCATGTTCGGCGCGGTGTTCGGGGCGGACACGCTGACCGCGATGGTCGCGATCGGCATCGCCACGATCCCGTCGTTCGCGCGGATCGCGCGGTCCGGGACGCTGCAGGTGATGAGCACCGAGTTCGTGCTCGCCGCGCGGGCGGGCGGCCGGTCGCGGCCGAACATCGCCGTGCGGCACGTGCTGCCGAACATCTCCAGCCTGCTGATCGTCCAGGCTTCGGTGTCGTTCGCGATCGCGGTGCTCGCCGAAGCGGCGTTGTCGTTCCTCGGCTTCGGCACGCGGCCGCCGACGCCGTCGTGGGGCCGGATGCTGCAGGAGTCCCAGGAACTGCTGACCGTGCACCCGCGGCTGGCGCTGGTGCCGGGCATCGCGATCGCCGTGGCCGTGCTCGGCTTCAACCTCCTCGGCGACGGCCTGCGCGACCGCCTGGACCCCCGATTGGCGGCCCGCGTATGACGCTCTCGGTACGCGGTCTCGGCGTCTCGTCCCTGGTCCGCGACGTCTCCTTCGAGATCGGCGCGGGCGAGCGCGTCGGGCTGATCGGCGAGTCCGGCTCCGGGAAGTCGTTGACGGCGTTGTCGATCATGGGCCTGCTGCCCGAGGAGCTGCCGGCGTCCGGTTCCGTCGCCCTGAACGGCCGTGAGCTGCTCGGGATGTCCGAAAAGGACCTGTCCCGGCTGCGCGGCGACGAGCTGGCGATGGTGTTCCAGGAGCCGATGACGGCGCTGAACCCGGCCATGCGCGTCGGCCGCCAGGTCACCGAGCCCGGCCGGATCCACGGCCGCCGCCACCGCGCCGAAGACCTGCTCGCCGCGGTGGGCCTGGCGGGCACCGCGCGGGCGTACCCGCACCAGCTTTCCGGCGGGCAGCGGCAGCGGGTCGTGCTGGCGATGGCGCTGGCCAACGAGCCGTCGCTGCTGATCTGCGACGAGCCGACGACCGCCCTCGACGTCACCGTCCAGGCCCAGATCCTCGCCCTCATCAAGACCGCACTTTCACGTGAAAGTGCGCTCCTCTTCATCAGCCACGACCTCGCGGTGGTGGCGTCGGTGTGCGAGCGCGTGCTCGTGATGCTCGACGGCGAGATCGTCGAAGCCGGTTCGACGCGCGAAGTCCTGACCGCGCCGAAGCACGAGTACACGCGCAAGCTCCTGGCCGCTTCGGACCTGGAGGCCAGCCGATGAGCATCGTCGAAGTCCGCGACCTCGAACGCCGCTACGCCCGCCGGGACGTCCACGCGCTGCGCGGCGTCAGCTTCGACGTCGAAGCCGGCCAGCGGTTCGGCATCGTCGGCGAATCCGGCTCCGGCAAGTCGACGCTGGTCCGGCTGCTGGCCGCGCTCGACAAGCCGACCGCGGGCACGGTGTCGTTCCAAGGCCGCCGGATCGACAACCTCCCGGAACGCCGGCTCGGGTTCCTGCGGTCGGAACTGCAGATCGTCTTCCAGGACCCGATGGGTTCGCTCGACCCCCGCATGCGCGTGCGCGACATCATTTCCGAACCATTGGGCCGCCGCGAGCCCGACCGCGTCGCCGAGCTGCTCGCCGCCGTCGGCCTGCCCGTCGACGCCGCCCAGCGCTACCCGCACCAGTTCTCCGGCGGTCAGCGGCAGCGCATCTCGATCGCCCGCGCGCTGGCGCCCAACCCCAGCGTCCTGATCGCCGACGAGCCGGTCAGCGCGCTCGACGTCTCCGTGCGCGGCCAGATCCTCGACCTGCTCGCGTCGCTGGTGGAGCAGTTCGCGCTGACGCTGATCTTCGTGTCGCACGACCTCGGCGTGGTCCGGCACGTCTGCGACCGCGTCGCCGTGATGCGCCGCGGCGAGATCGTCGAACTCGGTGACGTGGCGCAGGTTTACGACGCGCCGCAGCACGAGTACACGCGGGAGTTGCTGGCCGCCGCGCCGAACCTGCGCGCGGAACTGGCCCGGCTGAGCGGAGGTGAAGATGGCTGAGCACCCGGACGGCCTGCCGGTCGGCGCGGGCTGGGTGTCCACTGTGGACGTCGAAGAAATCGTTTTCCCCTACGACGGGAGCGTCATCGGCACCGCGCCGGTCGGCACGCCCGCCCTGGCGACCCGGGCCGTGGACGAAGCTGTCGCCGTGGCCCGCGAAGTGGCTTCGCTGCCCTCGCGAGTTCGCCGGTCGCTGCTCAACGACGTCGCCGGGCTGCTGCGGGAGCGACGCGAAGAGTTCGAGAACCTGCTCGTGCTGGAGACCGGCAAGCCGCTGGTCGACTGCCGCGTCGAGGTCGCGCGCACGATCGTCACCTGGGAAGCCGCGGCCGAAGAGGTGTCGCGGCTGCACGGCGAGACCGTGCCGCTGGACCTCCTGCCGTCCGGCGACGGCCTGGTCGGGTTCTGGAAACGCAAGCCCATCGGCGTGGTCGTCGGCATCGCGGGCTTCAACTACCCGCTGCTGCTGGCGTCGCACAAGATCGCGCCCGCGATCGCCGCGGGCTGCCCGGTGATCGTCAAGCCCGCGCCCCAGACGCCGCTGGCCACGCTGTGGCTGGTGCACCTCGTGCGGTCGGTCGCGCCGCTTCCCGCCATGGTCCAGTTGGTCACCGGCGACGCGTCGGTGGGTGCCGCGCTGACGACCGACCGCCGGATCGGCGCGGTCTCGTTCACCGGCTCGGCCGCGGTCGGGCACCGCATCGCGCGTGACGCCGCCCCGACGAAGACGTTGCTGGAGCTCGGCTCGAACGCGGCGCTGGTCGTCGCGGACGATGCCGACCTCGACGCCGCCGTGGACGCCGTGCTGCGCGGGGGTTTCTACGCGTCGGGCCAGGCGTGCATCTCGGTGCAGCGGGTCTTGGTCGTCGAGCCGGTCGCTTCGGAGTTCACCGAACGGTTGCTGGCCCGGCTCGACGAGGTCGTCGTCGGCGATCCTCGCGACGAGAAGACGCGGGTGTCGGCGCTGATCGATCCCGCGTCGACCGACCGCGTCGCCGCGTGGATCGAGCGGTCCGGTGCCCGCCAGGTCGGCGGCGGTGTCGACGGCACGGTGCTGCGGCCGGCCGTCCTGCTCGACGTGCCCGACGGCGTCGAGGCCTGGAACGAGGAGATCTTCGGCCCGGTCGTCTGCGTGCGCACGGTGTCCGATGTGGACGAAGCCTTCGCCGCGGTGAACGCGTCCCGCTACGGCCTGCACGCCAGCGTCTACAGCAGGTCCCTGAA
This sequence comes from Amycolatopsis solani, assembly GCF_033441515.1. Classification (NCBI taxonomy): domain Bacteria; kingdom Bacillati; phylum Actinomycetota; class Actinomycetes; order Pseudonocardiales; family Pseudonocardiaceae; genus Amycolatopsis; species Amycolatopsis solani. Next base: position 1,125,391 of record NZ_JAWQJT010000001.1, on the reverse strand, counting down.
CACCGCGTTCCGCGCGCTGGACGAGCTGGAGGTCGGCGGGGTCGTCGTCAACGAGGTGCCCGGCTTCCGCTCGGACACCATGCCCTACGGCGGGGTGAAGGACTCCGGGATCGGCCGCGAAGGGCCGCGGTTCGCCGTCGAAGAGCTGACCGTGACCAGGATGGCGGTGCTGCGCCCGTGAACTACTCGACGTTGTTCCGCCTGGACGGCCGCCGGGCGATCGTGCTCGGGGCCGGCGGCATCGGCCGTGAGGCCGCGCGGGCCCTGGCCGCCCACGGTGCGGACGTGGTCTGCGCGGACCGCGACCTCGAAGCCGCGCGTGAGGCCGGCGTCGGCGAGGCGTACGAGCTGGACCTGCTCGCGCCCGGCGCCGTCGACAAAGCCGCGAGCGACCTCGGCCCGCCCGACGTCGTCGTGCTGACCGCCGCGACGAACGTCCGCAAACGCTTGCTGGACTACACGCGGGAGGAGTTCGACCGCGTCATCGCGCTGAACCTCGGCGTGGCGTTCGAGGTCGTGCGCGTGTTCGGCGCCGACATGGTCGCGCGCGGGCGGGGGAGCATCATCGGCTTCTCGTCGATCCGCGGCACGACCGTCGAGCCCGGCCAAGGTCCGTACGCGGCCACGAAAGCGGGTCTCGTCCAGCTGTTCCGGACGGCGGCGGCGGAGTTCGGCCCGGCCGGCGTGCGGGTCAACGCGATCGCGCCCGGCGTCGTCGAAACACCGCTGACCGCGCAGATCAAGGCGAATCCCGAGTGGTACGACGCGTACGCGGCGAAGGGCGCGTTGGGGCGCTGGGCGCGTCCGGACGAGCTCGCCGGCGCGGTCGTGTACCTCGCCTCGGACGCTTCGTCGTTCGTCACCGGCTCCGTGCTCGCGGTGGACGGCGGCTGGACCGCCGTCGACGGCCGCTTCGAACCGCCTGCCTCGTAAGGAGCGCGCATGACCGAGTTGCCCGACCTGACCGCCGTCGAACTCGTCGCGCACTACCGCGCGAAGACGCTCTCGCCGGTCGAGGTGACCGAAGCGGTGTTGAGCCGCATCGAGGCGCGCGAGCCGGAGCTGCACGCGTTGTACGCGTACGACCCTTCCGGCGCGCTCGACGACGCGAAGGCGTCCGAAGCCCGCTGGGCGGCCGACGAACCGCTGGGTCCGATCGACGGCGTCCCGCTGACGCTCAAGGAGAACATCGCGACCCGCGGCACCCCGGTCCCGCTGGGCACGGCGGCGACCGCGCTGACTCCGGCCGTCGAGGACGCCCCGGCGGCGGCGCGGATCCGCGAGTCCGGCGGCGTCCTGCTGGCCAAGACGACCATGCCGGACTACGGGATGCTGACGTCCGGGCTCTCGAGCTTCCACGAGACGGCCCGGAACCCGTGGCTGACGTCGGCGTCGCCGGGCGGCTCGAGCGCCGGAGCCGGCGCGGCGGCCGCGGCGGGCTACGGCCCCCTGCACGTCGGCACCGACATCGGCGGCTCGATCCGGCTGCCCGCGGGCTGGTGCGGACTGGCCGGCCTGAAGCCGAGCTTCGGCCGCGTCCCGGTCGCCCCGCCGTTCCTAGGCCGGGTGGCGGGCCCGATGACGCGGACAGTCGCGGACACGGCGTTGCTGATGAGCGTCCTGTCGGCGCCCGACGAGCGCGACCACCTGAGCCTGCCGCCGTCGGACCTGGACTGGTCGCTCGGCCTCTCGCTGGCCGGCCTGCGCATCGGCTTGCACCTCGATCCCGGCGTCGGTCTCCCGGTCGACCCGGCGACGCTCGACGCCGTCACCGCGGCGGCCCGCGCCTTCGAGGCCGCGGGCGCGGTGGTCGAGCCGGTCGGCCCCTTCCTGACCCGCGAAATGCTCGACGGCCTCGACGTCTTCTGGCGCACCCGCGCCTGGGCCGACATGCAGGCGCTCCCGGAGGAGCGACGCGCCAAGGTCCTCCCGTACATCGCGGACTGGGCCGCCGGCGGCGCGGAGTTGTCCGGCGTCGACGTCTACCGCGGTTTCGCTCGGATCGACGAGATCAGCGTCGCCACCCTGCGCGCGACCTCGGCGTTCGACTTCGTGCTGTCCCCGGCCTGCCCGGTCGCGGCCCCGCCGGCGGAGTGGGCGTCCCCGACGAACGACCCGGCCCGCCCGTTCGAGCACATCGCGTTCACCGTCCCGTACAACATGTCCGGCCAGCCGGCGGTTTCGGTCAACTGCGGCTACACCGGCGACGGCCGCCCGATCGGCCTCCAGATCGCGGGCCGCCGCTTCGACGACGCCGGCGTCCTGCGCGCCGCCGCGGCGTACGAAGGCCTTCGCGAGCCGCAGCGCCCCTGGCCGATCGGGTAGGGAAGAAATCCCGGCCCGGCGGCGAAGTGGGGGTGAAGCTGCCGCCGACGGGAAGGATCCGCATGAGAGAGGCAGCCCCGGTGACCGGCGTCGACCGGTTCACCGAGGTGCACGACCGCCACTTCGCGGCGATCCACCGGTACGTCGCGGGCCGCCTCGGCGCCCAGGCGGCCGAGGACGTCGCCGCGGAGACGTTCCTCGTCGCCTACGACCGCCGCGAGAAGTTCGACCCCACCCGCGGCGACGTCGGAGCGTGGCTGTTCGGCATCGCGACGAACCTCGTTTCGCGCCACCGCCGCAAGGAAGCCCGGCACTACCGCGCCCTCGCCCGGATCGAGGTGCCCCGGCCGGTCGAGGGCCACGAAAACCGCGTCGTCATGAGCGGGCAGCTGGCGAAAGCGTTGTCCCGGTTGTCCTCGGGCGAGCGTGACGTCCTGCTCCTCGTGGCACTGGCCGACCTCGGCTACGCGGAAGTGGCCCAGGCACTCGGCATCTCCCCGGGCACGGTCGGCTCCCGGCTGACGCGTGCCCGCAAGAAACTCGCCCCTGTTCTCGCCACGGAGGCCACCGATGGATGACCTGGAGACCCTGCGCACCGCACTGCTTCCGGAAGAACCCGCTCAGGACGTCGTCGACCGCAGCCGCCACCGGCTGCGCAACCACATGCTCGCCGGCGGCCGTCGGCGGCGCGTCCGCCCGCTCGCGATCGGCACCGGACTCGTCGCCGCGGCGGCCGCCGTCGCGGTGGTCGTGGCGACCCTGCCCGCGACCACTCCCGCACCGCCGCCCCGAGCCGTCGCCCCGGTCAGCGCCGGCCAGGCGATCCTGCTGGCGGCCGCCGAACGCGCCCAGGCGGGCGGCGGCACGTACTGGCACGTGACGACGAAGGTGGGCAAGGACGTCTGGGAGTACTGGACCAAGGCCGACGGGCACGAGTGGTACCGCGGCGCGAAGACCCACGGCAAGGCCGTCCTCCAGCCGCAGGTCCGGCCGTTCCGCATGTTCGGGTCCGAGCTGACGCTCAGCGAAATCCAGGCCTTGCCCACCGAACCGGCGACCCTGCGGTCCTGGCTCACGGACGCGCTCGCCCGGAGCGGGGAGTCCCCCGGCGGCCACCGGGAACTGGCCGTGCTCCAAGCCCTGATCTCGCTGGTCACGGTCGTGCCGGCGCCCCCGGCGGTCCGGGCGGCGGCGTTCCGCGCGATCGCCACCCACCCCGGGGTCGCCGCGGCACCGGGCGGCCGAGCGGTCGACCTCCCCGGTGGCGGCAGCCTGGTCATCGACCCGTCGACCGGCGCGGTGAGCGGGGCGTCGATGTTCCTGGACGGCAAGGGCACCCCGGTCGAAAGCGCGGCGGGGGACCAGTACTCGGTCAGCGCCGAGTGGACCGACGACCTGCCGGCGTGACCCCGGTGGCCGGGGCCGTCAGCTCTGGACGGCCTCGGCCAGCGCCAGCACCCGCCGCGCGTTGTCGACGTGGAGGTTCTCGATCATCCGGCCGTCCACAGTGACCACTCCGCGGCCGGCGGCCTTGGCCTCCTCGAAGGCGTCGATGATCCGCCGCGAGCGGTCGATCTCCGCCGCCGACGGGGCGAAGATCCGGTTGCACGGCTCGACCTGCGCCGGGTGGATCAGCGTCTTCCCGTCGAACCCGTACTGACGGCCCTGCTCGCACTCCGCCTCGAAGCCGTCGAGGTCCTTCACGTCGTTGTAGACGCCGTCGAGGATCACCTTGCCGGTCGCGCGCGCGGCCAGCAGGCACAGCGAAAGCCCGCCCAGCAGCGGCCCGCGGCCCGGGACGAACTCCGCGTGCAGTTCCTTGGCCAGGTCGTTCGTGCCCATCACCAGTACGGTCAGCCGCTCGGACGCCGCCGCGATCTCCGCCGCGCGCAGCATCGCGACCGGGGTCTCGAGCATCGCCCAGATCTTCGTGTGGCCCGGGGCGCCGCCGAGTTCCAGCGCGCGCTCGATGTTGTGCACCTGGGCCGCCGAGTCCACCTTCGGCACGACCACCGCGGCCGGGCCGGCCGACGCGGCCGCGCGCAGGTCGGCGTCGTGCCACTCGGTGTCCAGGCCGTTGACCCGGATCGTCACCTCGCGGGAGCCGTACGAGCCGACCGCCGCGCACACGCGTTCGCGCGCGGCTTCCTTGGCGTCGGGGGCGACGGCGTCCTCGAGGTCGAGGATGAGCGCGTCGGCCGGGATGGTCTTGGCCTTCTCCAGCGCTCTTTCGTTCGCGCCGGGCATGTAGAGGACAGAGCGGCGGGGCGTGGTCATCCGAGGATCTCCTTGGTGGCCGCGTCGTAGGCCGCGGCGAGTTCGGGGTCGTCCGCCGCGAGGGCGTCGGCCAGTTCGGCGACCACGCGGCACTGCTTCACCGACGCGTCGTCCTGCATCTTCCCGTCGATCATCACCGCGCCCGTGCCGTCGCCCATCTCCGCGATCACGCGCCGCGCCCAGGCCACATCGGACGGCGAAGGCGAGAACACCTTCTTCGCGATGTCGATCTGCACCGGGTGCAGGCTCCACGCGCCGACGCAGCCGAGCAGGAACGCGTTGCGGAACTGGTCCTCGCACGCGACGACGTCGCGGATGTCCCCGAACGGCCCGTAGTACGGCAGGATCCCGTGCATCGCGCAGGCGTCGACCATCCGCGCCACCGTGTAGTGCCACAGGTCCTGCTGGTAGGTCGTCCGGCCTTCGTTCAGGTCGTCGCCGGTCGGGTCGGTGCGCACCAGGTAGCCGGGGTGGCCGCCGCCGACGCGGGTGGTCTTCATCCGGCGGCTCGCGGCCAGGTCGGCCGGGCCGAGGGAGATGCCCTGCATGCGCGGGCTCGCGCCGGCGATCTCCTCCACGTTGGCCACGCCGCTCGCCGTTTCGAGGATCGCGTGCACCAGCAACGGCTTCGTCAGGCCGGCCCGGGCTTCGAGCTGGGCCAGCAGCCGGTCGACGTAGTGGATGTCCTGCGCACCCTCGACCTTCGGCACCATGATCACGTCGAGCTTGTCGCCGATCTCGGTGACCAGGGTGGTCAGGTCGTCGAGCACCCACGGCGAGTCCAGGCTGTTGACCCGCGTCCACAGCTGGGTCTTGCCGAAGTCGTTGGCCTTGGCGATCGAGACGAGCCCGGCGCGCGCGGCCTCCTTGCGGTCCGCGCGGACGGCGTCCTCGAGGTTCCCGAGCAGGACGTCGACCTTCTTGGCGATGTCCGGCACCTTCGCGGCCATCTTCTCGTTGCCGGGGTCGAAGAAGTGGATCATCCGGGACGGCGTCACCGGTATCTCGCGCACGGGAGCGGGTGCGCCCAGGGCGAGCGGGGCGAAGAAGTCCTTCGGGGAGCGCATCGGTCCTCCACGGCGACGACTAAGTGACTGATCGGTAACTTTAGTCGCGGGCGCCCGTCACCGCTGCGGCGTAGCTCACCGCCGGACGGGTGACGGCGGACAACCGCAGCTCACAGCCCCGCGTCCACTGTGGATTTTGCCGGGGTTGCGCCGAACGGGCTAGTCGGTCCGGGTGGGGGTGTTCGGCCGCGGGTAGTCGGTCGCGGGCGGACGGTAATGCCACTCACCTCGCGATCACTCGGTTGGCCGCACCGTTCGACCGAAGTCGGATGACCGCCTACCGACCGGTCATCGACCGCTGAGCGCCGCCGATCGCAGCCACGTGCCTTACCCGGCGACGCCGCGCCGCCGCGCTGTTAGACAAGTGAGGTGCCGGTTTTCCCCGGTCACGAAGCGGTGCAGGTAAGAAGGAGGCGGACTCGTGGCGGCTACACCTCAGAACACCGAGCGCTCGACGGTCGCCGGTGGCGCGAAGCGCAGCCGGTCGATGCCGAGCCGCGTGGTGCCGCCGATCGAGCTCCCGGCGAGCGTCGACGAACTCGCCACCGCCGCCGCGGCCCAGCTGGGCTGGAACGGCATCGTCCTGCCCGAGACCACGATCCTCGGCCGCAAGGTCTGCGTGGTCGCCAAACTCCGCACCGAAGTGCACGCCGAGCGCATCGCGATGGGTGCCGGCCCGGTGGCCGACCGCGCCACCGTCGACACCTGGACCTGGCCGGAGCTGGCCGGAACCGCCCCCGCCCCGGCCGCCGAGATCGTCGGCGTCCTGGCCGTCGCGCGCCACTGGCGCACCGCGATGGCCTCCGCGGTTCCGTTCGCCCGCTACGGCGAGGCCGCGATGGTGCTCCCGTCGCCGGCCGTCCTCACCGAGGACTACGTCGGCAACTGTCTCCCGCGGGCCCGCGCGTACGGCCTCGCCGTCGTGACCGCCGACCCGAACGCGGTCGTCGACCTCGACCTCGAGGGCCGCACCGAGCGCGTCGTGCTGGCCGAGGACCCGGTCTCGCGGCTGGTGAACGAGCTGGTCTACGACCACCTGCTCCGGACCGCGGAGGCGCCCGCTTCGCACTAGTGTCGACTCCATGCGAGTCGTCATTGCAGGTGGACACGGTCAGATCGCGCTGCGGCTGGAGCGGCTGCTCGCCGCGCGCGGGGACGAAGCGGTCGGCATCATCCGAAACGCCACCCACGCGGCGGACCTCGAAGCCGCCGGTGCCCAAGCCGTCGTGCTCGACCTCGAGAAGTCCGATGTGGACACCGTCGCCGAGGCGCTGAAGGGCGCCGACGCCGCGGTGTTCGCGGCCGGTGCGGGCCCGGGCAGTGGCACCGCCCGCAAGGACACCGTGGACCGTGGTGCGGCGGCGCTGTTCGCCGAAGCGGCCGAGCGAGCCGGCGTCCGGCGGCACGTCCAGGTGGGCTCGATCGGCGCCGACAACCCGGAGAACCCCGACGTCACCGAGGAGTTCCGGCACTACCTGCGCGCCAAGCGCGCGGCCGAAGACGACCTCAAGGCCCGCGACCTCGACTGGACGATCCTCCGGCCGGGCTCGCTCACCGACGACCCGGGCACCGGCCTGGTGCTGCTGGCTGAGCAGACGGGCCGCGGCCCGATCCCCCGTGACGACGTCGCCGCGGTGCTCGTGGGCCTGCTCGACACGCCCGCGTCCATCCACCGCACCCTGACGCTGATCTCCGGCGAGGATGCCATCGGGGAAGCGATCGCCGCGCTGTGATCACCCAGGCTTCCCGGGAAATCGCCGTCTTCAGCGGCAGCGCACACCCCGAACTGGCCGAAGAGATCTGCGAGCACCTCGGCGTGCCGCTGCGCCCGGTCGAGATCCAGCGGTTCGCGAACGACTGCCTCGAGGTGCAGTTGCAGGCGAACTGCCGCGAGCGGGACGTCTTCATCATCCAGCCGCTGGTCAAGCCGGTGCAGGAACACCTCGTCGAGCTGCTGCTGATGCTCGACGCGGCGCGCGGTGCGTCGGCGTCGCGCATCACCGCCGTGATGCCGCACTACTCGTACGCGCGCTCGGACAAGAAGGACGCACCGCGCATCTCGATCGGCGGCCGCCTGGTCGCCGACCTGCTGGTGACCGCGGGCGCGAGCCGCGTGCTGGCGATGACACTGCACTCGCCGCAGGTGCACGGCTTCTTCAGCGTCCCGGTCGACCACCTGCACGCGCTGCAGGAGCTGGCGAAGCACTTCCGGCAGTACGACCTTTCGCGCACCACCGTCGTCTCGCCCGATCTGGGGAACGCGAAAGAGGCGTCGCACTTCGCACGGCTCCTCGGCGTCCAGGTCGCGGCCGGCGCGAAGGAGCGCTTCCCGGACGACCGCGTCCAGATCTCGTCGGTGATCGGCGAGATCACCGGCCGGGACGTCATCGTGCTCGACGACGAGATCGCCAAGGGCAGCACGGTGCTGGAGCTGCTGGACAAGCTGGCCGAGCTGGAGCCGCGGTCGATCCGCGTCGCCTGCACGCACGGGCTGTTCGCGGCGAAGGCCATCGAGCGCATCGGCGGGCGGCCGGAGGTGCTGGAGATCGTCTGCACCAACACCGTCCCGGTGCCGGAAGAAGAGCGCAGCGAGAAGCTGAAGATCCTCTCGATCGCGCCGGCCCTGGCCGAGGCGATCCGCCGGATCCACAACGGCGAATCGGTGTCGGCGCTGTTCTAGGCCGGGCCGAGCACCCGGTCCAGGTAGGTGTTCGTGAAGACGCCGTTCGGATCGGTTTCCTTGCGCACGCGCAGGAAGTCGTCGAAGTGCGGGTAGCGCGAGCGGAGGACGCCGGCGTCGAGGTCGTGCATCTTGCCCCAGTGGGGGCGGCCGCCGACCGCGCCGGCGATCTTCTCGAACGCGCTGAAGTACTCGCGGTACGGCATGCCGACGAACTGGTGGATGGCGATGTAGGCGGAGTCGCGGCCCTGCGCGGTCGACAGCCAGATGTCGTCGGCCGCGGCGACGCGCACCTCGACCGGGAACATCACCGGGTCCTTCAGCTTCGGCACTACCGCCCGTAGTTCGGCGAGTACGTCCAGCACTGATTCACGTGGAACAGCGTATTCCGTTTCGGTGAAGCGGACGTTGCGCGCGGTGACGAAGACCCGGTGGGAGGTGTCGCTGTACTCGCGCGCGGAGAGCATGTTCGACGCGAAGTTGTTCAGCGGGCGCACGAGCCGCGGCATCAGCCGTCCGGTCCGGCAGAGTCCGCCGAAGGCGACGTTTTCCATGATCCGGTAGTCGACGAACTCGCGAACCTTGCTCAGCGGCTCGGCGGTCTCGCATCGGTTGTTGCGCTTGACCAGCGCGTTCTTGCCGTAGGGGAACCAGTAGAACTCGAAGTGCTCGTTCTCGTCGGCGAAGTCGTGGAAGCCTTCGAGCACCTGCTCCAGCGGCTCCGGCCGCTCCTGCGCGCGCAGCACGAACGCCGGCTCGCACTTGAGCGTGACGGTGGTGATGACGCCGAGCGCGCCGAGGCCGACGCGAGCGGCCGCGAAGAGGTCGGGTTTCTCGTCCGCCGAACAGGTGACGACCGAGCCGTCCGCGAGCACGAGCTCCAGCGCGGCGATCTGGGTGGCGATGCCGCCGAGCTTCGCGCCGGTCCCGTGGGTGCCGGTGGAAATCGCGCCGGCGATGGTCTGCGCGTCGATGTCACCGAGGTTGGTCATGGCCAGCCCGAGCGCGTCGAGGGCGGCGTTGAGCTGCTTGATCGTGGTGCCGGAGCGAACGGTGACGAGGCCGGTGTCGAGGTCGGCCTGTTCGACGCCGGTCCAGTACCGCAGGTCGAGGGCGTCGGAGTCGGCGACGGCGATCGCGGTGAAGGAGTGCCCGCTGCCCCAGGGCCGCACGGTCCGGCCGGCCGCGGCGACGTCTCCGACGGCCGCCGCTATCTCGGCGGCGCTGCGCGGCTGGTGAACGTGCCGCGGCGAGGCGGACGCCGTGCCCGCCCAGTTGGTCCACCGGGTCATCCGCGCGCCCTCCATCGGTCGAGTGCTCGAAACAGTAAGTGAATAGTATTCGCGTTTCAAGCCTTCGTGTCGTACTTTAGACCTCGTGACCAGTGCGACGGTGTACGACTTGGCGACCAAGGACCTCGATCCGCCCTTGGCCGTCGTCGACTTGGCGGCCTTCGACGCGAACGCCGACGACCTCCGTCGCCGCGCGGCGGGCAAGCCGATCCGCGTGGTCAGCAAGTCGGTCCGCTGCCGGGCGTTGCTCGAGCGCGTGCTCGCGATGCCGGGTTTCGAAGGCCTGATGTGCTACTCGCTCGCCGAAGCCGTCTGGCACGTCGAGCAGGGCACGACCGATGACATCGTCGTCGCCTACCCGACGGCCGACCACGAGGCTCTTCGCCGCCTGGCCGCGTCGGATTCCGCGCGCGCCGCGATCGCGATCATGGTGGATTCGCCGGAGCACCTGGACCTGGTCGACGCGGCCCTCGGTCACGGGCATCCGGAAATCCGCGTCTGCCTGGAGCTGGACGCGTCTTGGCGCCCGGTGCCGGGCGTCCACGTCGGCACGCGCCGCTCGCCGGTGTTCACCCCGAAGCAGGCTTCGACGCTGGCCCGCCAAATCCTCGCCCGCCCGGGCTTCCGCCTGGTGGGCGTGATGGCCTACGAAGGCCAGATCGCCGGCCTCGGCGACGCGGCGGGCGCCCGCCTGAACCGCCTGGTGATCGGCTGGATGCAACGCCGCTCGGCGGCCGAGCTGAACCGCCGCCGCGGCGAAGCGGTCCGCGCGGTCGAAGCGGTGACCCCCCTGGAGTTCGTCAACGGCGGCGGCACGGGCAGCATCGAGTCGACGGGAGCGGACGCGGTCGTCACGGAGATCGCGGCGGGCTCGGGCCTGATCGGCCCGACCCTGTTCGACGGCTATTCCCGCTTCAGCCCCCGCCCGGCAGCGCTGTTCGCCCTGCCGGTGGTCCGCCGCCCCACCCGCTCCATCGCCACCCTGTTTTCGGGCGGCTACATCGCATCCGGCCCGGCGGGCGCTTCGCGCGTCCCGCAGCCGTACCTGCCGACGGGCCTGAAGCTGCTGGGCTTCGAAGGCGCGGGCGAGGTCCAGACCCCGGTAACGGGCCGCGCCGCACGAACCTTGCAGCTGGGCGACCGCGTGTGGCTGCGCCACGCAAAGGCGGGCGAGCTGGCGGAACGGTTCACGCACTACCACCTGGTCCAGGGCGACCGGGTCGAGCGCACGGTCCCGACTTATCGCGGGGAGCACCAGAACTTCGGCTGACCCGGGGTCCTCCGTCCACGCGGCCGAACACCGGCCGTTCCGCGCGACCACCGTCTTGTCGCAGCCCCGGACGGGCGAACCGAGCGGATCCGTCGGCATGAGCTTGGCGTCGAGGATGCCGGCCGCGCAGCTCCTTGACCAGTTGGTGCACGGAATCCGGGTCCCACATGTCGAACGACCGTTACGCGGGATCGCCGCCGGCCGCGCGCACCTCGGCGATGGTGCACCCAATCCCGCGCTGCGCAAGCACGTCCCGCACCCGGCGTTCGATCTCGGCGACCGAGCCACCGCGCCCGGCGAGCACCGCCCGCATCGCGGTGGGGTCGGTGGGCACGGCCCCCGCGCGCGCCCCGCCCTTCCCTGGGGGAACCCCCGCTTCCAGTCTATCGGCACCCACCGACAACCCAGCCCGAAACCACCAGGTTGTCCACAGCTGTGCATGCCTGTGGACAACTTCTGTGGACAACTACGACTGCTCCCCGAACCGCGCCGCGAGATACCCCTTCACCACGTACTTCGCCTCAGCGACGATCTTCTCGTCCCCGCTCGGCTCCTTCCGGAACGCCAGCTTCAGCAGCGCGTCGGCCACCTCGTTGGCGATGCCGATCGCGAACCGCAGGTCCTCCACCGGGCGGTCCACCTGGGTGGACACCAGATCCGTCAGCGAATCCACGATCACCGCGTTGTTGTCGCGCGTTTCGTCGAGCAGCTGGCGGTCGATGATGTCGCCGAAGTGGACCTTCGAGAAGCCGGGAACGGACCGGTGCATCTCGAGGTAGATGTCGAGGATCGAGTCGACGACGTCCCACCAGTGTTCCGGGCCGAGTTGCTTCAGGCGCTCGTTCACCGCGCCGACGAAGCGTTCCAGGTTCCGGGCCGTAAGCGCTTGCACCACCGCGCGCTTGTCCGGGAAGAACTGGTACAGCGACCCCACAGCCACCCCGGCGCGCTTCGCGATCAGGGTGGTCGTGAGCGCGTCGTAACCGAGTTCGTCGATCAACGCCGCGCTCGCGTCGAGCATCTGCTCGACCCGCTTGGCGCTGCGTTGCTGAACCGGCTGGCGGCGCAAGGGGGTGGCTTCCGCCGGCACCTTCGCGGCCTGGCTGTCGGACACGGCGCTCCTCCTCGTCTGATCTGGGACTTTATCGTGCCGACGGGCTTCCCCACGGACGAGTGACGACCTAGTATATGAGAACTTTTCATGTTCACCCGTACGGGTGTCCTGACGAAGGGGTCAGCAGCCGGTGCAGAACCCGAACTTCCCGCCCGACTTCCTCTGGGGTGTTTCGACCTCGGCGTTCCAGATCGAGGGCGCCACCAGCGAAGGTGGGCGCGGACCGTCCATCTGGGACACGTTCACCGCGACCGAGGGCAAGATCGCCCGCGATGAGACCGCCAACGTAGCCGCCGACCACTACCACCGCTACCCCGAAGACATCGCGCTGATGGCGGAACTCGGGGTCGGCGCTTATCGGATGTCCATCGCCTGGCCCCGCATCCAGCCCGACGGCCGGGGCGCGCCCAATCCCGAAGGGCTCGGCTTCTACGACAAGCTCCTCGACGCCGTGTGCGAGGCCGGCATCGCGCCCGCCGTCACGCTCTACCACTGGGACACCCCGCAGGCGATCGAAGACGACGGCGGCTGGCTCTCCCGGGGTACCGCTGAGCGCTTCGCCGAGTACGCCCACATCCTCGGAGAACGCTTCGCCGATCGGGTGAAGCTGTGGATTCCGCTCAACGAGCCCATGGTCATGTCCATCTACGGCTACGGGATCGGCGAGTACGCGCCCGGGCAGACGCTCCTGCTCGACGCCATCCCGACCGCGCACCACCAGAATCTCGCGCACGGCCTCGCCGTCCAGGCCTTGCGGGCGGCCGGGGCGACGAACGTCGGGACCGCCAACAACCACTCGCCCATCTGGCCCGGCGACGAGAGCGACCGCGACGCCGCCGAGTGGCTCGACGCGCTCATCAACCGGCTCTTCGCCGATCCCGTACTGCTGGGCAGTTATCCCGAGCAGCTCCACGCGCACCTGCCCGCGGGGTTCGCCGACGACCTGACGACGATCGCGCAGCCGCTCGACTTCTACGGCGTCAACTACTACGAGCCGCAGGGGGTCGCGAAACCCGGCCCGGGGAACCCGTTGCCGTTCGAGCTTCGCCCGATCGAGGGTTACCCGATGACGACGAACGAGTCGCCGATCGTGCCGCACGCCCTGCGCGAGCTGCTGCTCGGTTTCCACGCCCGCTACCGCGACAAGCTGCCGCCCATCCACATCACCGAAAACGGGTGCAGCTTCGCAGACGATGTGGCCGAAGACGGCGGGGTGCACGACCCCGAGCGGATCGACTTCCTGCACAGCCACCTGGTCGCGCTGCGCGAGGCGATGGACGCCGGCGTCGACGTCCGCGGGTACTTCTGCTGGTCCCTGATGGACAATTTCGAGTGGTCCAAGGGCTACGCGCCGCGCTTCGGCCTGGTGCACGTCGATTACGAGACCCTGCGGCGGACGCCGAAGGACTCGTTCCACTGGTACCGGAAGCTGGTGCGCGATGAGTGAAACGACCCGGGCCGTCCCGGAGGCGCTCGCCGAACCCGTCGTGCGGGTGCGGCCCGGGTGGATGAGCCTGCTGTTCTTCGCGAACATCGCGCTGTGGCTGGGGATCTACGCACCGATCCAGGTGCTGCTGCCGCAACAGGCCGAATTGCTCGACCAGGTGAACAAGGAGTTCGTGCTCGGCCTGGTGATGGGCGTCGGCGCGATCGTGGCGCTGGTGGTCAACCCGGCGGTCGGGCTGCTCTCGGACCGGACGACCTCGCGGTTCGGCCGCCGCCACCCGTGGACGGTGATCGGGGCTGCGGTCGCCGCCGTCGGGTTGCTGGTGCTGGCGTTCGCGCCCGACGTCGCCCTGATGATCACCGGCTGGTGCCTGGTGCAGGCCGGGCTGAACGGCATGCTCGCCACCCTGATGTCCGCCATCGCCGACCGCGTCCCCGTCGGCCAGCGGGCGCAGGTCGGCGGGCTCGTCGGCATCGCGCAGATGCTCGGCACCGTGCTGGGCGCGGTCGTGGTCGTCGTCATGCTCGGCATCGCCGGGCTGCCGCTGGCCTACGCGGCCTGCGCGGGGATCGTCCTGGTGGGGGCCGCGTTCTTCGTCCTCCGGACGCCGGACGCGCGCCTGCCGGTCGAATCCCGGCCGTCGTCCGACGTCGGCGAGGTCCTCCGCAACCTCTGGGTCTCGCCGCGGCGGCACCCGGACTTCGCCTGGGCGTGGTCGTGCCACTTCATGATCAACCTCGGCAACGCGTTCGGGACGCTCTACCTGCTGTTCTTCCTCAAGGACGCGGTGCACTACCCGGACCCGGACACCGGGCTGCTCATCATGATGGGGTTGTACGGCGTCGCGCTCGTGGCCGGCGCGGTGCTCGCCGGCCACTTCTCCGACAGGTCCGGACGGCGCAAGCCGTACGTCCTGGCGGCCTCCGGCGTGATGGCACTCGCCGCTTTGCTGCTCGTCCTGTGGCAGAGCTGGCCGGTCGCGCTCGCCGCGTCCCCGCTGCTGGGGGTCGGGTTCGGCGCGTACATGGCGGTCGCGCTGGCGATGCTGACGCAGGTGCTGCCGACCGCGCAGGACCGCGCGAAGGACCTGGGTGTCATCAACATCGCGAACTCGCTGCCGCAGGTGGTGGCCCCGCTGGTGACGCCGCTGGTGCTGTCGTACCTGGGCGGCTACCCGGGCCTGTTCGCGGCTTCGGCCGTCGCGACGCTGCTGGCCGCGGTGCTCGTGCTGCGCGTGAAGGCGGTTCGCTGAAGGGAGTGGAACCGCGGGCCGGTGCCGGTCGGGGGAGGGGAGTGCAACGGCACCGGCCCGCGGAATTCGGGGACCGCTCGAGGGGAGCGGATCGCCGCGGTCGGACCAGTGGTCCATACCGGGGCTTGTTGATCAATCTAGCGGGCGATTACCGCTCCGGCTAGGGCTAACGCGTAATTTTTTCGATTAATCGCGGTGGGGACCGGATTGCTGGCCGAGGGCTGGTTCGCACTGCTCGGGGGTGCGGGCGAAACAGCCCTCGGCCGGGGCGAGCGCCGGCGCGGGTCCGATGGGGCGATCGGCCGTCCGCGCTCGCCGGATCTGGGGAGGACGCCACTTTCCCTATGAAAGTTGCGCGTCCTCACGTGGACTTCACGGAGAGGGGGTCAGGCGGTGACCGCTCGGCGCGGGTTCACGAGCGCGTGGCGACCGGTGGTCTCCGCCGCGGTGGGGGCCGGGTGGACCGGGACCGGGCTCTTGCGGCGGCCCTGCAGGCGGCTGTCCGCCGTCGACTGCTGCGGAGCGAGACCGCCGGCCACGAGGTGTTCGTGTGCGACCTGCCAGACCGAGCACGGCGCCTTGCAGCGGTGCCACCGGGTCGAACAGGTCGGGCAGTCACCGCGCTCGTCGGGCTCGTGCATCTTCAGCATCGCGCGCCACGCCTCGGTCAAGCGGGGCAGTTCGCTGCGCGCCACCGAGACGAGCGACTGGGCGTCAGCGCGGTTAGCCAGGTCGGTCAGCATGTCGAGGCGCTCCCAAACCGCGTTGCGGAGGACCTGCCCGAGTACCTGATCCATGTCAGCTCACCGTCACCTTTCCGCCATCTTGGCGGCTTCGTTGAGCGCGGCGCGCAGCTGGCCGAGCTGGCCGGACGTCAGCCGCGCGGTCTCGCCGGGGGGCGAGACCAGTACCACCTGGTTGTCTTCGACGAACACCGTCACCGCGCGTTCCCGGCTGATCAGGTCGCCGCACTGCACCCGCCACACGAGCTGACCGCCCTCGTAGTGGCGGACGCTCGCGGTGCGGGGGTCCACCGCGGCGGCCGGGGTGACGGGACGGACGGCGGAGACGGGAGAGACCGTCGCGATCGCCGGCCGCACGGCGCGGGTGGCCGTGCCGGCATGTCCTCCTGCGAACGAGTCCACGAACTCCACGCCCTTCTCCGCTCTGTCGAAAGTCCTTCGAAGATGCCTTCTGCAACATCTCTTTGTCACAACGCTGCGGTTTTCGTAGCTCTCCGTGATCGCTGCCGGTGTCCGGGCGGTGACGGAGATCTGACAACTACAGTGAGGTGCAACCGGCTGCGATAGAAGGTCGAAATGGCGTCATAGCGGTGACCGGACTCGGTTCCACGGTAAGCGGTCAACGGACTTCGCCCGGACCGATCAGGGCGCCAGTTCGGCAGTTCACACGGTTCACCAGGTTTGCCTACGCTGTTTCACAGACGCCCGACCGGACAGTGGAGGGGGCGCGATGGACGCCAGTAACGGTGGCAGTGCCGAAGCCCGGCAGAGCCACGCGGTTCCCGCTGACGCGTGGGAGCAGCCCGAGATGAGAGCTGCTCTCGCGTCGCGCGAGATCAGCGGCGTCTACCGCCTCTTGCGCAAGCACGGTGTCTCGCAGCGCCAGATCGCCGCGATGACCGGACAGTCCCAGTCCGAGGTGTCGGAGATCCTCAAGGGTCGCCAGGTCATGGCATACGACGTCCTCACGAGGATCGCCGACGGCCTGGGTGTCCCGCGTGGATACATGGGCCTCGCCTACGACGAGGCCACGGCGATACGCGTCGTCGGCTCCGCCGACGGCCAGCAGGCTGAGGAGGACGAGTCCGTGAAGCGACGGAGGTTCCTCGCGCACGCCGCCCAGGTCACGATGGGTGCGGCGGTGTTCGGTCCGGAATCGGGCACCTGGTCGGCGGGACCGGCGCGCACGCCGGCGCCCGGCCGGATCGGCATGACCGACGTGCGTCAGGTGGAGGCCGCGACGCGCGCGCTCCGGGCGCTGGACTACCAGTACGGCGGCGGGTTCTGCCGCGACGCCGTCGTGGCGCAGCTGTCCTGGGGACAGCAGATGCTCGAGGCGCACGGCACCGACATCGTCAAGAACCGCCTGTACGTGGCCCTCGCCGACCTCCACTCGCTGGCCGGCTGGACCTCCTTCGACACCGGCCTGATGGACTCCGCCCGCGGCCACTTCGCGAACGCGCTGGACCTGGCCAAGCAGGGCGAGAACCACCCGCTGGTGGCCAACGTCCTCTACCGCATGGGCCGCGTCTACCTGCACCAGGACGCCCCGAACGACGCGCTGAAGCTTTTCCAGCTGGGCCAGATCGCCGCCCAGGAATCCGGCTCCGAGCTGGCGGTCTCCGTGCTCTGCGCGAACGAGGCCTGGGCCTACGCGATGATGGGCAACGAAGAGCAGGCGGTGAAGCTGCTCGGCCGGAGCAAGGACGAGTTCGAGCGCGCCAACCTGGCCGAGGCCGAGTCCTGGGTGAAGTTCTTCACCGAGACCGACGTCTACGCCATGGTCGGCACCGTCCACACGGTGCTCGCGCAGAAGAACGCCGAGCACACGAAGTACGCGATCCCGGCGCTGACCAGGGCCGTCGACTGCTACGACGACGAGATGGCCCGGTCCAAGACGTTCATGCTCAGCGCGCTGGCCACCAACCACCTGCTGGACGGCGACCTCGACCACGGCGCCAAGGTCGGTGGCAAGGCCATCGACTGCGCCGAGGGCATCAAGTCCGAGCGGGTCAAGGACCGGATGCGGCCGCTCCAGGAAGAGGCGGAGCGCCGCCGCAACAACGCCGACGCGCGTGACCTCGCCGATCGCCTGCACGCTTTCTACGCCGCATAACGCCGGGGGCAACGGGAACACCGGGGCCGTCTTGGCCGGCCGGTTCACAGCCGGGAAACTGCGCGGCGTGCTGGCGGAGACGTGCGCGCTGCTGGGCGTGGACCCGGCGGGCGCGCGGCTGCTGCGATTCACCAACAACGCGGTGTACGCGCTGGTCACGGCCCCGCTCGTGATCCGGATCGTCGGCTCGACGCGGCTGCGGCACCGGGTCGGGACCGTCGTGCGCGTCGCCCGGCACTTCGAACTCCACGGCGTTCCCGCGATCCGGCTCCTCGGCGACGTCGAGCAGCCGCTGGAGGTCGGCGGGCACCTGGTGACCGTGTGGCACCAGGTGCCGAGCATCGGCCGCCCGGCCACGGCGACGGACCTGGCCCGGCTGCTGCGCCGGGTGCACGCGCTGCCGGCGCCCGAGGGCCTCGCCGAGTGGGCGCCGTTCGCCGCGGTGCGGGCCCGGGTGTCCGACGCCGAAGAGATCAGCGACGCCGACCGCGAGTTCCTGCTCGAGCGCTGCGCCGAGCTCGAGGACCGGCTGTCCGGGCTGGAGTTTCCGCTGCCCAGGGCCCTGGTCCACGGCGACGCGTACCCCGGCAACGTCATCCCCGGCCCGGACGGCCCGGTGCTCTGCGACTTCGATTCGTCGTGCGTCGGCCCGCCGGAGTGGGACTTGACGCCGCTGGCCGTCGGCCGCGAGCGGTTCGGGGACCCGCCGGTGCACTACCGGACGTTCGCCGCGGCGTACGGCTTCGACGTGACGTCGTGGTCCGGGTTCGCGGTGCTCCGCGGCATCCGCGAGCTGAAGCTGACGACCAGCGTGCTGCCGATCCTGCGCAGCCGGCCGCAGGTGCGACCGGAGCTGTTCCGCCGGGTGGCCGACCTTCGCAGCGGCCGGACGGACGTGCGCTGGACGCGTTACCGCTGAGCGGGTTCTGTCACATCATGTGACCGGGGCCACAATCTGCACGTGCATTCGCCGACTGCAAATGACCGTTCGTCGCACCGGAAATGCGGTCCGCTCAGGGTAGAAAGTTCGGTCCGACGGGTCGCCCCCAATGGTCTATCTGTCAGCCCAATGCGCAATTTGCAGCTACTCGCCGTGACTTCGCACCGGCCTCACCAGCGGGGAAGGGCTTTCAGGACGCGACGACCGGCGCCCGCGTGAGCACGACGGCGAAGCCGAACGCCAGCCCCATCACGGTCAGCTCCAGCGTCGCCCACGTGGCGAGCGCGGTCCGCTGGTGCCGGACGATCTGCGGCAGCAGCCGCCAGCGGACGTTCGCGCCCAGCAGCGCGATGACGCCGGTGCACACCGCCTTCAGGATGAGCAGCTGCCCGTACGGCGTCGTGAAGATCGCCGCCCAGAACCCGATGGTCGGGTTGAGCGAGATCTCGACCAGGCCGTTGAACAGGCCGGTCGCCGCGGAGAGGACGAGGCAGAGCGTCGCCAGCTTCGAGAACCGCGGCAGCGCGTGGGCCAGCAGCGTCCGGTTCGCCACCAGGAGCACGGCCATCGCGCCGAGGCCGCCGGTCCAGGCGACGGCGCTCATGACGTGCAGCTCCATCGAGATCATCGTGTAGTCGTGGTAGTTCCAGTTCGACGCGTGCCCGGTGACCGGCAGCGGCAGCAGCGCGAACAGGCCGAGCCCGACGCGCACCTCCGCGGGCACCTTCTCGCCGAACCGCAGCGCCAGCGCCCCGATCCCGGCGTGGGCGAGCGCGAGCACGGCGACGATGACGAGCGCCTTCCCGGCACCGACGTCGGCGATGTACTGCCCGATGTCCGACGGCGAGAGCGTCGACGAGCCCGGCTTGTACTCCGCGGTCTGCAGGATCAGCGCGACGACCGCGGTCGTCGCCCAGACGAGCGCGGCCGCGACGCCGGCCGGGCGGGCCAGCCGCATGATCGGCTCGGTGAGCTTCGGCCGGTCGTAGCCGACGAGCACGGACAGCAGCGCGAGGCCGATGGTCGTGACCGCGGCCAGGTCGAGCAGCACCCGCACGACCGGGATGCCGGCCGAGACCACCGCGTCGGGCTGCACCACACCGGGGACCGGCGCGGTCGCGGTGAGCGCGACGCCGATGAGGGCGCCGAGCAGCCCCGCCGTCACGACGCAGAGCAGCGTCGAATAGCGGACGTTCGTGGTGGTCTCGGCCTGCGTCATCAGTTCTTCTCTTCGATCTTGCCGCCCGAGCGCAGCGCGACGGTCAGCCCGATGGCCAGCAGCACGACAGCGCCGGCGATCCAGACCCAGATCGGCACCCCGGTCGACGACGACTGCTGCGGCGACGCCGAAGACGCGCTGCCCGGCGAGCGGGCCGCGTCGACGGTCGCCGGCGTGCCGGTGCCCGCCGCGGTCAGGGTGAAGGTGAGCTCACCGGTCACCGGGTGGCCGTCGGCGGACAGCACCCGGTAGCCGACGGTGTACTTCCCCGCCGGGCCGAGCGGCCGCAGCGGCGCGCTGATGACGTTGTTCACCACGCTGATCGGTCCCTCGGCCCACTGGCCGCCGCCGGGTCCGGTCACCGCGATCTGGTTGACGTCCGCGCCCTGCACGTACTGGTCGAACGTCAGGCTGATCTTCTGCGGGCCGGTGGCGACGGACGAGCCGTTCGCCGGGTCCGAGGAGATCAGCACGTTGTGCGCCAGCGCCGGGGTGGCCGTGCCGAGCACGGCCACCACCGTCAACGCCAGCGCGACGAGCGCCCTCCGCATTTAGCTGTTGCCTCCCGACTTGGCCGTGGCCTTGCGGGCCCGGATGGTCGCGCCGGCCCCGACGCCGAGGCCGACGGCACCGACGAGCAGGCCGGCGCCGCCGAGCCAGCGGGCCGTGCTGTCCGACGTCGCCGCCGCGGCTTCAGTCTGCTCCCCGGTGGTGGCCGCGGTGTTCGCGCCCATCGCGGCGTGGTCGTCGCCCTCGGCCGCCTTCGCGGCCAGCTTCACGACCGGGGCCGGGTGCTCCGGCTCCTCGCCGCCCGCCGGGGTCGGCTGGTTCCAGTCGACGACCTTGCCGTCGCTGTAGGACTGGTGGGCCGGGAACTCGACCTGGTCCACGTTGCTCGGCAGCGGGCCGAAGCTGACGGAGAATTCCTGGTAGTCCGCGGCCTTCAGCTCGTTGCCCGGCTGCGCGGTCCACGTCACCGCGGTGACGGCTTCGGTGATCTGCGTGCCGTTGTCCTTGGTGATCGGCGCCGGCAGCTTCGACTTGGTGACGGCGGCGGTCCAGCCGGGCAGCGGCTTCGTCCGCACCGAGCCGATGCCGTAGTCCGCCTTGAAGTCGACGACGACCTTCGTGGTGGTGACCGGGTCCTTCTCTTCGCTCGGCACGCGGAACACGATCGCCGCGTAACCGCCCTTCGTGGGCTGCGGCCCGTAGACGTTGGCCGTGACGTGCGCGGAAGCGACGCCGGCACCGAGGAAACCGGCGACACCGACGGTGGCGGCGAGGAAACCGGCGCGCTTGAAGACGTGCTGGGACATGGGTTCACTCCTGATGAACTCAGTAAGGGGCAGCGGACTCGGGGGTCCGCTGTGTCGGGGAATGAGCTGGGTTCAGGAGTGGCTGGGCGGCCCGCGCCGCCCGTGGATCCGGCGCAGGTCGACGCCGACGAGGTGGTCCGGGCCGCCCGTGCGGGCGGGGACGAGTGCGGGAGCCGCGGCCGGCACCGGCAGCGGGGTGAGCAGCCGCGGCAGGATCGCGCGCAGCACGGCCAGCACCGTGAGCAGCGTCGCGTCCGCGCGGGCGAGCAGGAGCGCGGTGAGCAGGGTCGCGATCGCGTGCGCCGCGATCATGCCGGTGCCCGTGCTGTCCGGCATCGAGTACATGTCGTGGTGCCCGGCGAGCGTGGTGAGCAGCAGGTGCATCACCAGCTGGGCGGCGCCGAGCAGGGCGATCGTGGCGACCGCGCCGCGGGCCTTGCGGGCGAGCGCGGTGGCGGTCCAGCCGAACAGGCCGGTGAGCAGCAGGGTCATCGCCGGGTCGGGCAGGCCGCCGTCGGCGAGGCGGTGCGCGGTGACGGACAGCACCGCCGCGCTCACGGCGAGCAACACGCCACGGGTAGCGCCGAGCACAGCGGGTCGCCGTGCCGGAACGCTCATGAGCAGCAGCCTAAGGGACCTGCCTCGGGGTGAGCGTGTGATCCCGTGAAGTGAGCACACACCGAGTTCACGTCCCTCGCCACGCCGTGGTTCAGATCATTTCTTGCCGATCCGGGCGGCTTGGGCCACGGTGGGCGGAACCGGTAGCCGATGACTGGGGTTTGGACCGGCTGTGCGCTGGGTACTGAGCCGTCGGTCAGCAACTAGCCCGTTCGGGTGAAGGCCGGCGCGAAGGGCGGGAGAGCGGACACGGATGAACCTCTTCGACTACATCTCCGATCGGGCGAGCAAGCTCTGGCTGGAGGCCTACCTGCACACCAGCATGGTCGTGCAGTGCACGATCCTCGCCGCGGTACTCGGCGTGCTGATCGGAGTCGCGGTCTACCGCAGCCCGATCGGCTCGGCGGTGGCCACGGCGCTGGCCAGCACGATCTTGACGGTCCCGTCGTTCGCCCTCCTGGGCCTGCTGATCCCCCTTTCGGGGCTCGGCCCGACGACGGCCGTGATCGCACTGGTGCTCTACGGCCTCCTGCCGATCGTCCGGAACACCATCGTCGGGCTCGACGGTGTCGACCCGGCGATCACCGATGCCGCGCGCGGCATCGGCATGAGCCGCTTCGGCGTGCTCACCCGGGTCGAGCTGCGGCTGGCGTGGCCGGCGATCCTCACCGGCATGCGGGTGGCCACCCAGATGCTGATGGGCATCGCGGTGATCGCCGCCTACGCGAAGGGTCCCGGCTTCGGCGCCGAGGTCTTCTCCGGGCTCACGAACGCGGGGAGCACCAACTCCCTGAACCAAGCCGTCACCGGCACGGTCGGGGTGGTCATCCTCGCGCTGCTGCTCGACGGCGTCTACGTCCTGATCAAGCGCTTCACCATTTCTAGGGGTGTCCGTGGCTGAGAACGAGGAAGTCTCCGGCGTCGAGATCGAGCTGGAGCACGTGACGAAGCGGTACCCCGGCACCCGCGAAGCGGCGGTCGACGACTTCTCCATGGTCGTGCCCGCCGGCAAGATCGTGGTCTTCGTCGGCCCGTCCGGGTGCGGCAAGACCACGACCATGCGGATGATCAACCGCCTGGTCCAGCCCACCTCGGGCAAGATCACCATCGGTGGCGACGACGCGCTGAAGCTCGACGTGGACACCCTTCGCCGCCGGATCGGCTACGCGATCCAGCAGGCCGGCCTGTTCCCGCACTTCACCGTCGCGCAGAACATCGGCGTGGTGCCCGGCCTGCTCGGCTGGGACAAGAAGAAGGTCAACGACCGGGTCGAGGAGATGATGGACCTGGTCGGGCTCGACCCGGCCGACTTCCGCGACCGCTTCCCGCGCCAGCTCTCCGGCGGGCAGCAGCAGCGCGTCGGCGTCGCACGGGCGCTCGCCGCGGACCCGCCGGTGCTGCTGATGGACGAGCCGTTCGGCGCGGTCGACCCGATCACCCGCGGCAACCTGCAGGACGAGCTGCTGCGGCTGCAGGACGAGCTGAAGAAGACGATCGTGTTCGTCACGCACGACTTCGACGAGGCCGTGAAGCTCGGCGACAAGATCGCGGTGCTCGGCAACCAGTCGTCGATCATGCAGTACGACACCCCCGAGGCGATCCTGGCCAACCCGGCCAACGACACAGTCGCCGGCTTCGTCGGCGCGGGCGCGTCGCTGAAGCAGCTGACGCTGCTGCGGGTCCGGGACGTCGAGCTGGCGCAGGACGCGCTGACCGCGACGGTGACCGACGACCCGGGCGAGCTCCGCAAGAAGCTCGAAGACCAGCGCAAGCACTTCGCGCTGGTGCTGGACGCGCGCCGCCGCCCGACGCGCTGGGTGCACGTCCGCGACCTGACGCCGGGTGCCTCGCTGGCCAACGCCGGCAAGCCGCTGCGCGACATCGTCAGCCTGCAGTCGACGCTGCAGGACGCGCTCGAGGCGATGCTCGCCGAAGGCGGCTCGGTGCCGGTGACCGGCGCACGCGGCGAGTACGCGGGCACCATCCAGCTGGACACCGTGATCTCGACGATCCAGCAGCTGCGGGACGAGCACACGAACGGTGAAGAGGTGTCCGCATGACGGCTGCCGTCGACACGGGCTTCAGCACCGAGTCCGGCTCGAAACGCGCGGAACGCGTCCGGCTGCTCGCCCAGCCCGTCGTGGTCCTGGTGATCGTCGCCGTCACGTTGATCTCGGTGTTCTCCAGCGGGCTGACCGCCACGGAGAAGGAGACGCTCAACGCGTCCTCGCTGCTCACGGCGTTGGGCGACCACGTGCTGATGACGCTCGTGGTGACGGCGATCGTCGTGCTGGTCGCCGTGCCGCTCGGCGTGATCGTGACCCGGCCGTGGGCGCGCTTCCTGGCGCCCGTCTTCCTGGCGATCGCCAACATCGGCCAGGCCGCGCCCGCGCTCGGCGTGCTGGTGCTGTGGTTCATCGTCACCGGCTCGGTCGGCGGGCTGTGGGTGGCGGCGCTGCCGCTGGCCTTCTACTCGCTGCTGCCGGTGCTCCGGAACACCATGGTCGGCATCCAGCAGGTCGACCCGGCGCTGATCGACGCCGGCCGCGGCATCGGGATGTCGGCGTCCGCGGTGCTGTGGCGGGTCGAACTGCCGCTCGCCGTCCCGCTGATCCTGGCCGGCCTGCGCACGTCGCTCGTCCTGGCGGTCGGCACGGCGACGTTCGGCATGTTCGTCAACGCCGGCGGGTTCGGCCTGCTCATCGACACCGGCTACAAGCTGAACCTCACGCCGGTGCTGGTCACCGGCTCGGTGCTGGCCGTCGCGCTGGCACTGCTGGTGGACTGGCTGGGCGCGGTCGCCGAACAGTACTTCGGACCGAAGGGGCTGCGATGAAACTCCGGCGACTGACCGCCGCCCTCGGCGTGGCGGCGCTGGGCGCCACGCTCTCGGCGTGCGGCCTGACGGTCAACCAGGCGGTGCCCTACGACATCCAGCCGGGCTCGATCCAGCCGATCCCCTCGTTGCAGGGCCTGAAGGTGACGGTGGGATCGAAGGACTTCACCGAAAACATCATCCTGGCCTACATGTCGGAGATGGCGTTGTCCGCGGCCGGCGCGGACGTCGTCGACCTGTCGGACATCAAGGGGTCCAACTCCTCGCGGCAGGCGCTGCTGAACGGGCAGACCGACGTCACGTGGGAGTACACCGGCACCGGCTGGATCAACTACCAGGGCAACGAGCTCCCGGTGCCCGGCGGCGAGAAGGCCCAGTACGAGGCGACGGCAAAGGCGGACGAAGAGAAGTTCGGCGTCACGTGGCTGAACTACTCACCGCTGAACGACCAGTACGCGTTCGCCGTCACCGAGGCGTACGGCGCGAAGAACAACCTGAAGACGACCTCCGACCTGGCGGCGTTCCTCAAGCAGAACCCGGACCAGAACCGGTTCTGCCTGGAGACCGAGTTCACCAGCCGGCAGGACGGCTTCCCGGCCGCGGTGAAGGCGTACGGCTTCCAGAGCCCGAAGATCGAGAACTTCGGCATCGGCACGATCTACTCGGCGGTCGCGGGCGGCACCTGCCCGGTCGGCGAGGTGTTCACCACCGACGGCCGGATCTCCGGGCTGAACCTGCGGGTACTCGAGGACGACAAGAAGGCGTTCCCGCAGTACAACGCCGTTCCGACGCTGCGCACGGAGTGGTTGAAGCAGCACCCGGACGTGCGCGGTCCGCTGGAGAAGGTCGGCGCGGCCCTCGACAACGAGCAGATGGTCGAGCTGTGCAAGCAGGTCGACGTCGACGGGCAGGACGCGGGCAAGGTCGCCCACGACTGGATGGTCAAAAAGGGCTTCATCAAGTAGCCCGCGCGGGGGCGCCCCCCGTTTTCCACGCTACCGGCCGGCACCGACAGTTTCGCGGTGCCGGCCGGTGGCGTCAGAGCCCGAGGCGGTGCAGCAGCTGGCCTTCCAGCCGCTCCAGTTCGCCGGCCACCGCGCGGTGCACGGACTTGCGCCGCGCCGCCGGCATCCGCTCCGCGGCGCGGACCGAGGCCGACAGCTGCTCGAGCGTGCTGAGCGCGTCTTTCGCGAACTCCTGGTCCGCGTTCGAAGCCTTCTCGGACTTCTGCAGATCACGGCAGCCGTCGGCGATGCCGGCGATGCGGGCGTGCAGGGCCGCGCCGCGGCCGGTGTACTCGCCCAGCTTGTCGACCGAGACGCCGAGCTTGCGTGCCTGGTAGCGGTCGTACAGCTCCCGGGCGGAGCCCGCCGCGCGCACCGCGAACGGCGCGACCACCGGGATCACGACCGGGCCGAGCACCTTCGCCACCGCGACCGCGTTCTTCGCCTTCTTGGGGGTGAACCTGGCTTCACCCTCGACCTTGGCCTTGCGCGCCATGGCACCTCCCTGCGACGTGTCGAGGTCGAACTTACTGGTAGCCAGGGTGGCGGGCATGTCGGCTCGGCGGTGGGAAACTAGAGTGATCTCCATGCACGGTGAGGTGGTACTCGACGCGGGCGCGGTCAGCCGCTGCCGCCGGCGTGTGCACCTCGAGCACGACCCGTCGATGCGCGGGGTACCGCTTTCCCCGCCGGATCCGACGGCGCAGCAGCGGATCGACGACGCCACCGCGCACCGCGAGGACATCGTCAGCAGGCTGATGGCCGCGAACCCCGGCCACTGGGTGAAGATCGACCGCGACCTGCCCGCGCACGAGCGCGTCGAACGCACCGAGCAGGCCTTCGCCGCCGAAGCCTCCTACATCTGGGGCGCGCTGCTGCCGGTCGACCCGGCCGGGCACCGGCGCGGCGGCGTCGACCTGCTCGTGCGCACCGGCCGCGGCTACGTCCCGGTGCTCGTCGTGCGCCACCGCATCACCGACCGCGGTGCCGGCGCGATCGTCACCGGGCCGACCGACCTCGATCCCGCGCACCGCGCGGCCGACGACACCCGCAAGGTCCGCTCGCAGCCGCGTGACCAGCTCCGGCTGGTGCACGTCCGCCGCATGCTGCAGACGCTCGGGCAGGCCGACGAGGCCCTCACCACCGGCGGCGTGATCGGCCTCGACGCCGACGTCGTCGTCTGGCACGACCTCACCGCGGGCACCTGGCCCGGCGGCCGCAGCGCGCTGACCGAGTACCAGGTCCGGTTCGCCGACCGGCTCGCCATCGCCAGCGCGGCCGCGAACGGCGAAGAGCCGCTGGCCGAGCCGTCGCGCGTGCTGGAGTGCCGCCGCTGCCCGTGGTGGCCGACGTGCGAGGTGGTGCTCACCGAGAGCCGGGACGTCAGCCTCGTCGTCCGCGGCGAGGACGCCGTGGAGCTGCGCCGCGCCGGCGTGTCCACTGTGGACAAGCTGGCCGCGCTCGACCCGGCCGGCGAGCCGCCGGCGGTGAACTGGACGGGCCTCACCTTCCCGGACGCGGTCGTGCTCGCCCGCGCCTGGCTGGCCGACCTGACGCTGGTGCGCCGCGTCGAGGCGGTGGAGGTGCCGCGCGGGGACGTCGAGGTCGACGTCGACATGGAGAGCTTCGGCGACGCCGGCGCGTACCTGTGGGGCTGCCTGCTGACCGGTGCCGACATCGGCGTGCCGCAGGGGTATCGCGCGTTCGCGACGTGGGACCCGCTGCCGACCGACGACGAAGCCCGGTCGTTCGCCGAGTTCTGGGCCTGGCTCACCGACGTCCGCGAGCGCACCGAAGCGGCCGGGCTGACCTTCCGCGCCTACTGCTACAACGCGCTCGCCGAGAACCGCTGGCTCTTCGGCTCCGTCGAGCGCTTCGGCGAGTACCCGGGGATCCCGGCGAAGAAGGACGTCCAGTCCTTTGTGGACTCCGAGGAGTGGGTCGACCTCTTCCGCAGCGTCACCGACCAGTTCCTGTGCTCCCACGGCAAGGGCCTGAAGGTGATCGCGCCGGTCGCCGGGTTCTCGTGGCGCGATCCCGAGGCGGGCGGCGAGGCGTCCATGCGCTGGTACCGCGACGCCGTGGGCATGGACGGCGAGCAGCCGGACGACGAGCAGCGCGAGCGGCTCCTGCGCTACAACGAAGACGACGTCCTCGCGACGCGGGCGCTGCGCGAGTGGATCAGCGCGCGGGCGCAGGTCGAGGTCCCGTACATGTTCGACCTCTGAGTGGTTCACCGGCTAAGACACTTGCCGACTGGCGCACCCTCATGGATACTCGTCTGCGAGTATTCGTGGACGAGGAGCGGGGATGAAGCGGCGGAAGGTCGGCAACCTGCTCGGGCTGGCCGTGCTGTCCGTGCTGGTCGACGGCCCCAAGCACCCGTACGAGATGGCCACCGTGCTCAAGCAGCGCGGCAAGGAAGGCGACCTGCCGATCAAGTGGGGATCGCTCTACACGGTCGTCGCGAACCTGGAGAAGCACGGCTTCCTCGCGGCCGTCGAGAGCGTGAAGGACGGCGGACGGCCCGAGCGGACCGTCTACCGGATCACCCCGGCCGGGCGCGCGGAGTTCGAAGACTGGGTCCGCGAGCTGGTCGGCACCGCCGACCGGGAACCACCGCGGTTCAAGACCGGGCTGTCGATGCTGGGGGTGCTCGGGCCGGACCAGGCCGCGCGGCAGCTGCGGCTCCGGCTCACCGAGCTCGACGAACACGCCGGTGCGCTGCGGACGTCGCTCGAGCAGCTGAGCGCGCTGATGCCGCGGCTGTTCCTGGTCGAAGTCGAGTACGACCTGGCGATGACGGAAGCCGAGGCGCGCTGGGTGCGCGGCTTCCTCGACGAACTGACCAGCGGCGCCGTGCCCGGCACGGACGCGTGGCGGCGCTGGTACGAGACCGGCGAACTCCCCGACGACTTC
Source organism: Amycolatopsis solani (assembly GCF_033441515.1). Lineage (NCBI taxonomy): Bacteria > Bacillati > Actinomycetota > Actinomycetes > Pseudonocardiales > Pseudonocardiaceae > Amycolatopsis > Amycolatopsis solani. Next base: position 1,096,956 of record NZ_JAWQJT010000001.1, on the reverse strand, counting down.
GGGGAGTTGATGGCTGGGAAATAGCACGGACCCCGGGTGGTGCTGGCACACCGCCCGGGGTCCTCGACCCCGAACCGAGCACGCCCGGCCCCGAGGTGGCACGAAAAGGATAACCGGGCGGCTCTTCGGTTCGGCTCACCCGAAGAGGAGAGATCCATGGAAACGACCCGCAAGCACCGGGTGCCCGAGATGGAGGGGTTCCAGGCCCGCTGGTACGCCAAGAACCGCGGCACGGAAGCCCAGCTCAGGCAGTACCGGAAGCAGGCGGCCGAGGTCACGTCCGGGCTGGCGGCGGGCGCCGCGATCCTGGAGGTGGCGCCCGGGCCGGGCTTCTTCGCCATCGAGCTGGCGAAGCGCGGCTTCCGCGTCACCGGGCTCGACATCAGCCACACGATGGTCGAGATCGCCCGGGAAAACAGTGCCGGCCTGGAGATCGACTTCCGCCAGGGCGACATCACGCACGCGCCGTTCGACGCGGAGTCGTTCGACTTCGTGGTCTGCCAGGCGGCGTTCAAGAACTTCCGGCAGCCGGTCGCGGCGCTGGACGAGATGCACCGGGTGCTGCGCCCCGGTGGGTTCGCGGTGATCCACGATCTCAACCACGAGGCCACGAGCGCGGACATCGGCCGCGAGGTCGCGTCGATGAACGTCGGCGTGGTCAGCGGCTTCACCGTCCGGCAGACGCTCGGCTGGCTGCGGCGCCGCGCGTTCACCCCGACCCAGTTCGAGGAGCTGGCCGCCCAGAGCGCTTTCGGTGGCTGCTCGGTCACCGCGGACGGCATCGGCCTGGAAGTCCGCCTCACCCGCTGACCAGCCCAGGGCGGCACTTTCCCTATGAAAGTGCCGCCCTCGGGGTCAGCGCGGGGCCATGCGCAGCGAGCCGTCCATGCGGACGACCTCGCCGTTCAGGTAGTCGTGGTCGATCAGCGAGAGCGCGAGCTGGGCGTACTCGTCCGGCCGCGCGAGGCGCTTCGGGAACGGGATGCCGGAGGCGAGCGCCGCGCGGAACTCGTCGCTGACCGTGGCCAGCATCGGGGTGTCCACGATGCCGGGCGCGATGGTCAGCACGCGGATGCCGTGTGAGGCGAGGTCGCGGGCGGCCGGCAGGGTCATGCCGACGACGCCGCCCTTGGACGACGAGTAGGCGACCTGTCCGATCTGGCCGTCGAACGCGGCGATGGACGCGGTGTTGATGATGACGCCGCGGGCGTCGTCCTCGAGCGGCTCGGTCTTCGCGATCGCTTCGGAAGCGACGGTCAGGACGTTGAACGTCCCGATCAGGTTGATCTGGATGACCTTCGCGTACAGCGCGAGGTCGTGGCGGCCCTTCTTGGACAGGATCCGCGCGGACGGCCCGATGCCGGCGCAGTTCACCACGGTCCGCAGCGGCACGCCGGAGCCCGATGCGGTCGCGACCGCCGCCTCGACCTGCTCGACGTCGGTGACGTCGGCCTCGACGTAGGTGATGCCGTCGACCTGCTCGGCCTTCTCGATCGACTGCGCCAGGTCGAGCGCGAACACCTTCGCGCCCTTGGCCGCGAGCGCCTTCGCCGTGGCTCCGCCGAGACCCGACGCGCCACCCGTGACGAGCGCCGCGGTGTCCGTGATCTGCATCTGTGCCGTTCCCTTCGCTGCTCCGGTTCGCGGACCAAGGTTAACGCTCGTTCGCATCGACGGTTCGTGTCTTCGCTCACCGCTTCCGGGGGCGTCTGTTTCCGTTAGCGTCGTGGTCAACTCGGGCTGTCACCTTCAGCACCATGACGCCAGCTCGGATCGTGGTGGTAGGGACCGGTTACGTCGGCTTGACCACGGGGGCCTGCCTGGCCAGTCTGGGGCATTCCGTCACCTGCGTGGACGTCGACCGCGCGAAGGTGTCCCGGCTGAGCGCCGGCCGCGTCGACATCCTCGAACCCGGGCTCGCCGACCTGGTGACCCGCGGCATCGCCGCCGGGCGCCTCCAGTTCGTCGTCGGCGCGCGGGACGCGGTCCGCGACGCGCAGGCGGTGTTCCTCTGCGTGCCGACGCCGATGGGGGCCGGCGGCTCCGCGGACCTGCGCGCGGTCGAGGCGGTGACCGCCGAGATCGGCGACGTCCTGCCCGCCGGGTGCGCGCTGGTCACCAAGTCGACCGTGCCGGTCGGCACGTCCGAGCGGATCCAGGCGATGCTCGGCCGCGCCGACGTGCCGGTGGTGTCGAACCCCGAGTTCCTCCGCGAAGGCACCGCGGTCGCCGACTTCCTCGGCCCGGACCGGATCGTCGTCGGGTCGGCCGACCTCGCCGCCGCCCGGTGGGTCGGCGCGCTGTACGCCGAGCTGGACGCGCCGCTCGTCGTCGCCGACGCGGCGAGCGCGGAGCTCGTGAAGTACGCGGCGAACTGCTACCTCGCGCTCAAGCTGTCCTACGTCAACTCGATCGGCGAGCTGTGCGAACGCCTCGGCGCGGACATCACCCTGGTCACCGAGGGCATGGGCTACGACCGGCGGATCGGCCGGACGTTCCTCAAGCCGGGCCCGGGCTGGGGCGGCTCGTGCCTGCCGAAGGACACCAGCGCGCTGGTCAAGGTGGCCGAGTCGGTGAACTACGACTTCAAGATGCTGACCTCGGCCATCGACGAGAACATCGCCCAGCGCGACCGGATCGTCGCGAAGATCGCCGGCGCGGTCGGCGGCACGCTGGCCGGCGCCCGGATCGGTGTGCTCGGCCTGGCGTTCAAGGCGGGCACCAACGACCTGCGCGACTCGCCCGCCCTCGCCGTCGCGTCGGTGCTGGGCGCGCTCGGCGCCGAACTGACCGCGTACGACCCGGCGATCGACGGCGGGCTCGACGGGATGACCGTCGTCGACGACGCCTACCAGGTCGCGAAGGACGCGGACGTCGTCGTCGTACTGACCGAGTGGGCCGAGTTCAAGCACCTCGACTGGGCCGCGATGGCCGAGCTGATGGACGGCATCGACGTCGTCGACACGCGCAACCTCCTGGACCCGCGGGTGATCGTGGCCGCCGGGCTGTCCTGGCAGGGCGTCGGGCGGCCGCGGGCGGCAGCGAAAATCAAGGTGTCCTGACCGGTAGCGCTGGCTACGATCCGGAATCGTGCCAGTATCCGTATCCGTCGAACTCAACCACCTGATCGTCCCGTCCCGGAACAACCGGGAATCCGCCGAATTCCTGGCGACCCTGCTCGGCCTCGAAGTCGGGGAAGAGTGGGGTCCGTTCATCCCCGTCGAGACGCGCAACGGCGTCCGGCTGGACTTCGCGAGCGTCCCCGAAGCGGACCTTCGCCTGCAGCACTACTGCTTCCTGGTCCCCGAAGACGACTTCGACGCCGTCTTCGCGCGGCTCGTCGAATCGGGCGTCACCTATTTCGCCGATCCGCGGATGCAGCAGGTCGGCGAAATCAACCACAACCACGGCGGCCGTGGGGTCTACTTCCTCGATCCCGGCGGCAACGGGATGGAGATCATCACGCAGCCGTACGAGCCGGAGCGGCGCCGTCCGACGGCTTGGTAATTCCTTAGCTTTGCGTACTATCGGGGCATGTTCACGACGAGGCCCGAGCTGGCCGGCACCTTCGGGATGGTGGCATCGACGCACTGGCTGGCCTCGGCCACCGGGATGGCGGTGCTGGAAGACGGCGGCAACGCGTTCGACGCGGCGGTCGCCGCCGGGTTCGTCCTGCAGGTCGCCGAGCCGCACCTGTGCGGGCCGGCGGGCCAGGTACCCGGCCTCTTCGTGACGGCGGACGACCCGACCCCGCGGGCGCTGGCCGGCCAAGGCCCGTCGCCCGCGGGGGCCACGCCCGAGCACTTCGCGGCGCTGGGGCTGGACCTGATCCCCGGCAGCGGCTTGCTCCCGGCGACCGTCCCGGGTGCGTGGGACGGCTGGCTCCTGCTCCTTCGCGACTACGGCACGAAGCCGCTTCGCGAGGTGCTGTCCTACGCGATCGGGTACGCCCGCAACGGCGTCCCGCTGGTCTCGCGGGTCACGGACACGATCAGCGCGGTGTCCCGCTTGTTCACCGAGCACTGGCCGACGTCGGCGGAGCTGTGGCTGCCGGGCGGCGAGCCGGCGGCCGGCCTGCACCGGAACCCGGCCCTGGCGGACACCTGGGAACGGCTGCTGCGGGAAGCCGAAGCCGTCTCGGGTCGCGAAGCGCAGATCGACGCCGGCCGTCGGGCCTGGTCACAGGGTTTCGTCGCCGAAGCGATCGACGCGTTCAGCCGCCAGGAGTTCCGCGACGACTCCGGCCGCGACCACGCGGGCCTGCTGACCGGCGACGACCTGGCGTCGTGGTCGGCGTCGTACGAGGAGCCGGCGTTCGTGGACGTCGGCGACCGGCGCCTGGTCAAGCTGGGCGGCTGGACGCAGGGCCCGGCGCTGCTCCAGCAGGCGCTGCTCCTGCACGGCTTCCGCGATGAGCTGTCCTTTGTGGACGGAGTCGCGTCGGAGCGCACGGTGCACTTGGCGACCGAAGCGGCGAAGCTGGCGTTCGCGGACCGCGAGGCGTGGTACGGCGACACCGACGTCCCCCTCGACGTCCTGCTTTCGGCGTCGTACACGGATTCGCGGCGCGCGTTGATCACCGACACGGCGTCCGCTTCCCTGCGCCCGGGAGACGCCCGCGGCCCGGCGCGGCTGCCGGCGATCCTGGACTCGTTGCAGGGGTTGCGGGCCGAAGGCGGCGCGACCGGCGAGCCGACGGTCGGCCCCCAGGGCCAGACCCGCGGCGACACGGTCCACCTCGACGTCGTCGACGCGGCGGGCAACCTGGTGTCGCTCACGCCGTCCGGCGGCTGGCTGCAGTCCAGCCCGACCATCCCGTCGCTGGGCTTCTGCCTGGACTCCCGCGGCCAGATGTTCTGGCTGGAACAGGGCCTGCCGAACTCCTTGGCCCCGCGCAAGCGCCCCCGGATCACGCTGTCGCCGTCCCTCGCCCTGCGCGACGGCGTCCCGACGCTGGCCTTCGGCACCCCCGGCGGCGACCAGCAGGACCAGTGGCAGCTGTGCTTCTGGCTCGCCCACGTCTACGGCGGCCTGAACCTCCAGGAGTCGATCGACAGCCCGGCCTGGCACACGACGGCGTTCCCGAGCTCGTTCTACCCGCGGTCCTGGAACCCCCGCGAACTGGTGGTGGAGTCCCGCCTCGGCGCGTCCACTTTGGACGGCCTGCGCGCCCGCGGCCACGAGGTCGTGGACGCGGGCGACTGGGCCCTCGGCCGGCTCTCGGCGGTCTCCCGCACCGGCGGCTTGCTCAAGGCGGCGGCCAACGCCCGCGGCATGCAGGGTTACGCCGCCGGCCGCTAGGGCCGCTGCCAGAGCCAGAACTCGATGCCCTGGTTGTCGGTGCAGTCCGCGGTCCGGCCGTACGGGTGGTTCTCCACTTCGCCGGCCTGACCGCCCTGTTCGCCGACCCTGGCCCGGGCCGCGTCGAGGTCGTCCACGGCGTACATCAGCTTCCAGCCGACCTGCCGGTCGCCCGCCCACAGCCCGCCTTCGAGACCCGGTCCCGAGAAGCCCCAAGCGTCGGACACCGAACCCGGCGTGAACTCCCAGCCGAGGACCGCGCCGTAGAACGACTTCGCCGGCTCGGCTTCCGGGACCTGGAACGTGAAGTACATGGCCTCGCCCGGTTTCGGCGACGCGGCGGGCTTCGGCGTCGCCTGCGAGACCAGCCAGCGCTGGCCGAACGGGTCGCGGAACGAGCCGCCGCGCCCGTACGGCGAGTCGCTCACCGCGCGGATCAGCGTCGCGCCCCGCTCCAGGGCCCGGGTCACGCTGACGTCCGGGTCCGGCACCTCCACCCGCACCGACGCGCCCCCTTCGCGCGGGGCCACGTGCCCGATCTCCGGGTACTCCTCGGCGAGCATGAGCACGGCGTCGCCGATGGCCAGTTCGGCGTGCCCGATCCGGCCGTCGTCCATCAGGATCGGCTCGCCGCGGCGCACCGCGCCGAAGACCTCGACGTAGAAGTCGAGGGCGGCGCGCGCGTCGGAGACGGCGAGGTACGGCGTCAGCGAGCGCAGTTCGGCGTCGGTGGCCGGCGCTTCGGAGGTGGTCGTCATATCGGCTCCGTTCAAGATCACGCGACGCAGGTTGTCGCGCAGTTCGGCGGCGAAGTCCGGGTCGGGACCGACCCGCTCGGAAGGCCGGCGAAGCGCGTCGAACGGCTCAGGCATCGCGACCCTCCTTCTCCTCGTAAGCGCGCCGGAACGCGGCGCGGGCCCGCACGAGCAACGCCTCGGTGGCGTGCACGCTCCGGCCCAGGTGGCCGGCGACCTCGGGCACCCCGAGGCCGTCGACGTACCGGAGGGTCAGCGCGGCCCGGTGGTGCGGGCCGAGCGAGTCGAGCACCTGTCTCGCGCGCAGGGCGTCGAGCTGCTCGTCCCACGGGTCTTCGACCTCCGGCTCGCTGTCGTGCACGAGCCGCAAGCCGCGTTCCTCGCGTTCTTTGCGCCGCCAGTGGTCGGCGAGCTTGTGCCGGGCGACGCCGATCAGCCACCCGGTGCTCACTGGAGGTGCGTACTCCTTGCGACAGGCGGCGACCGCGCCGAGGAACGTCTCGGACGTCAGTTCCTCGGCGAGCGTGCGGTCGCCGCAGCGGGACAGCAGGTACCCGTAGACCTCCGGCAGCGCGGTCTCGTAGAGGCCGAGCAGCGCGAAGGCCGGGTCCGGTCGTACCCGAGGTTCCGTCACACCCCCATAGTCGTCCGGGGGACCACTTTTCCGACGGGTGAATCCGGGATTTCTCAGACCCGCGGGTCGGGCAGCCGCCGACCGGTGACCGCGACGATCGCCGCCAGCACCGCCACCACCCCGATCACCAGCGCGAACGCGTCCCGGCTGCCCAGCGAACCCGCGAGGGCCGCGTACAGGCTCCCCAGCGTGGCGACGCCCAGCGCCAGCGACGTCTGCTGGTTCGTCGTCATCACGCCGCTGCCGACGCCGGCCAGGTCGGTCGGCACGTGCGACAGGACGATCCGGAACAACGTCGTCATCGCCAGCGCGTTCCCGACGCCGATCGCCACCATCGACGGCGCCAGGTCGAGCACGGTCAGGTTCGGCCACTGCGCCAGCGACGTGCACAGCAGCGCCACCATGCCGAGCGCCGTGATCGCGCCGCCGACCGGGACGACCCGCTGCCCGTAGCGGGCCACCAGCCGGCTGCTCAGCATCGACACCGTGAAGTACGCGACCGCGAGCGGCGTCAGCGCGACGCCGGCGCCGAGCGGGCCGAAGTGCAGGCCCTCCTGCAGCGTCATCGCGTAGACGAACATGAACGAGCCGAACGCGGCGAAGAACGGGATCGCCACCATGAGCCCGCGCCGGACGCTCGGCAGCCGCAGCACCGACGGCGGCAGCAGCGGCGTGCCACCGGTCCGCTCCAAGCGCCGTTCGACGTGGACCAGCGCGGCGGCGGCGAACGGGAAGACGGCCAGCAGCGCGATCGTCCACACCGGCCAGCCCAGTGCGCGGCCTTCCATCAGCGGGACCAGCAGCGACAGCAGCGTCACGGCCAGGAGCACGGTACCGAGCCGGTCGACGCCCAGCGGGTTGTGCGCGCGGCTCTCCGGCAGGCGGCGGGCCAGCACCAGCACCACCAGCCCGATGGGCACGTTCACCAGGAAGATCGGCCGCCAGCCGCTGCCGAACAGGTCCGCGGCCACCAGTCCGCCGCCGAGGAGCTGGCCGACGACCGTCGAGAGGCCGCCGGTCGCGCCGAACAACCCCAGCGCGCGCGAACGCTCTTCGCCGGACGTCGTCGCCTGGATGATCGAGAGCACCTGCGGCAGCAGCAATGCCGACGCCGCCCCCTGCGCGGCGCGGGCGAGCACCAGCGTGGTCGCCGTCGGGGCGAGTCCGCAGGCCAGGGACGTCAGCGTGAACAGCCAGAGTCCCCAAAAGAACAGCCGTCGCCTGCCGAACGAGTCGCCGAGGCGGCCGCCGACCACCAGCAGCACCGCGTACGCGATGCCGTAGGCCGCCACGACCAGTTCCAGGGTGGCGGTGGACGCGTGCAGGTCGGCGTCGATCGTCGGCAGCGCGACGTTGACGATGAAGAAGTCGATGATGGGCAGTGCCGCCCCCAGCAGCACCGTGACCAGGCCGGCGGGGGTCAGTCCCGGCCGAAATTGGGCGCCGGGGGTACTCGGCGCGAGTTCAGTCGTGGTCATGGGTACTACGATCGACCCGGATTTAACCTGGTACCAGTTGCTGTTCATCCGGGTACCGCCACTACCTGGTACCAGGTTCGGCCGCGTGCGATCCTGGCACCATGACCACCGCCGTCGAATCCGAGCTCCGCCGCCAGGAGCTGGCGAGGTTCCTGCGCAGCCGCCGCGAGCGGATCACCCCTGAGCAGGTCGGCCTTCCCCTCGTGGGCCGCCGCCGCACGCCGGGGCTGCGCCGCGAAGAGGTCGCGCAGCTCGCGGGCGTCGGGGTCACTTGGTACACGTGGCTCGAGCAGGGCCGCGACATCAACGCGTCCGAGCAGGTGCTGCAGGCGATCGCGCGCACGCTGCGCCTCGACCCGCACGAGCACACCCACCTCTTCCGCCTGGCCGGCGCGCCCGAGCCGGACGGCGAGAAGGACTGCCAGGTCATCTCGCCGCAGCTGGAGCTGATGCTGAAGAAGCTCGAGCCGTACCCGGTCGCGGTGCGCAACGCCCGCTGCGACCTGCTCGGCTACAACCGCGGCTACAGCTGGCTGATGGGCGACGTCGACGCGATCCCGTTCGAGGACCGCAACACCCTGGTCCAGTGCCTGCTCAACCCGCAGTGGCGCGAGCGCATGCTCGACTGGGACACGAACATCCCGCGCGTCATCGCCTCGTTCCGCGCGGCGATGGCCGAGCACGTCGCCGAGCCCGCATGGAAGAACCTGGTCAAGCGGCTCAAGGCGGAGTCGCCGCTGTTCGCCGAGCTCTGGCCGCACCACGACGTCAACTCGGAGCCGATCCGCACGAAGCGGTACCTGCACCCGGAGGTCGGGCTGCTGCAGTTCAACTTCACGTACCTCTACTACGGCCGCCGCTCGGAGATCACCGTGTCGACCTACACCCCGGCCGACGAGGAGACCGCGGCGAAGCTGCCGCTCGTGTTCGACTGACGACGTACGCCGGGAGCGCGCTCCGAGACGGACGCGCCGCCGTCCGCTGACCGGTAGTTTTCGCGGCATGAGATGGCCGCCGTGGCTGGGGCGCGTGGTGCGCACCGTCGTCGTCACCGGGTTCGTGCTCGGGGCGACCAGTGGGGCTTCGCGCTGGCAGCCCGGCGCGCCGCCGATGACCCCGCCGGCGGCCGCGTGGCTCGTCGCCACCGGGCTGACCCTGCTGCTCGTCCACCGCTTCCCGCTGACGATCTTCCTGGTCACGACGGCGTCGGCGTTCGGCTACTACGCCTCCGGGCTGCCCGGCGGGCCGGTCATCCTCGTCCCGACCATCGCGCTCTTCCTGCTCACCCGGCAACGCGGGCCGCTCACCGCCGGGATCACCGGGTCCGCCGCGCTCGCCGTCCTCTACCTGGTCCACGTCGTGACGTCGGGGTCGTTCGCGCTGGCGTTCGGCGCCGGGTTCCTCGTCGTCTGGCTGGTCGCGGTGATCGGGGTCGGCACCGCCGTCCGCTACCAGCTCGACGCGCTCGCCGCGCGCCGCGAGCAGGCCGACGAGCACCGCCACCGGCTCGCCGAGCAGGAACGGCTGCGCATCGCCCGCGAGGTCCACGACGTCGTCGCGCACAGCCTCGCCATGATCAACGTCCAGGCAGGCGTCGCCGCGCACGTCGCCGACCGGCGGCCCGAGCAGGCGAAGGAAGCGCTGCTGAACATCAAGGCGGCCAGCGCGTCCGCGCTCAAGGACCTGCGCGCGACCCTGGCCGTGCTGCGCTCGGGCGAGGACAAGGCGCCCGCGCCGAGCCTCGCCCAGGCCGGCGAGCTGCTGGATCACGCGCGCGACGCCGGGCTGGCGGTCGACGTCCACGGCGAGCCCGGTGACCTCCCCGCCCCGGTGGACGCGGCCGCGTACCGGATCCTGCAGGAGTCGCTGACCAACGTCGTCCGGCACGCCGACCGCCCGGACCGCGTCGACGTCCGGTTCGAGCGGAAAGCGGGAACTTTCGTCATGAAAGTTCGCGACGACGGCCGGGGCACCGCCCAGCCGACCCCGGGCCACGGCCTGCGGGGCATGTCCGAACGCGCCGCCGCGCTCGGCGGCCGGTGCACCGCCGGGCCGGTCGAAGGCGGTTTCGAAGTGTGCGTCGAGCTACCGATCGAGGGGGAAGCATGATCCGCGTCCTGCTGGCCGACGACCAGGTCCTGGTCCGCGCCGGGTTCCGCGTGCTGCTGGAGACCGAAGACGGCTTCGAGGTGTGCGGCGAAGCCGGTGACGGCGAGCAAGCCGTGGCCGGCGCGCTCGAGCACCGGCCGGACATCGTCGTGATGGACGTCCGGATGCCCGGCGTCGACGGCCTCGAAGCGACTCGCCGGGTCACCGCGCACCCCGACCTCGCCGGGACGAAGGTGCTGGTCCTGACCACGTTCGACGTCGACGAGTACGTCTACGAAGCCCTGCGGGCCGGCGCGAGCGGGTTCCTGCTGAAGGACACCGAGCCGGTCGAGCTGCTGCGCGCACTGCGCGTGGTCGCGAGCGGCGAGGCGCTGCTGGCGCCCACGGTCACGCGCCGGCTGATCCAGGAGTTCGTCGGCCGCCCGGAGAACCGGCGGGTCGACACCAGCGCCGTCCGCGAGATCACCGACCGCGAACGCGAGGTCCTCGCGCTCGTCGCGGGCGGCATGTCGAACGACGAAATCGCCGCCCACCTGGTGATCTCGACGGCCACGGCCCGCACCCACGTCAGCCGCATCATGACGAAGATCGGCGCGCGGGACCGGGCGCAGCTGGTGGTGCTGGCCTACGAGTCGGGCCTGGTCAGCCCGCGTCGCCCCGCCTGACCACCCGCACGGCCCGCACCAGGAACACCACGGCGAGGACCGCGACCAAGCAGATCCAGATCACGGGTGCCTCCTCTCCCGGCCGACTCTCTGCTCAAGAGGCGTCCGGGAGTGGGACGGCGTTCACCGACACGGCCGAACTCACCCGTTCGGGTCAGTTGTTCGTGCGCTCCGTCGGCGGCGCCTTCTGGACCTGCGCGGTCAGCAGCGTCTTGAACGAGCTGAGCGTCGCGTCCTTGGACGGGCCGAACGAGTCGATGATGACCACGCGGTTGTAGAGCACGTAGACCGCGCGGTAGACCTGCTGGTTCGCGTCGGCCGCGGAGTACACCGGGACGCCGTGCAGCGACAGGTTGCGGTTGACGGTCAGGCCGCCTTCCTGCTCCGCGTTGCCGTACTCGGCGGCCACCGCGGAGGCGGCCTGCGCGTTCGGCAGCTCCAGCGCGAACAGGCCCAGCGTGACGTCGCCGTCCTTGGTCGTCTTGAGCAGGCCCTCGGTCATGCCGCTCTGCTTGAGCTTCTCGATGACCGTCGTCGGCAGGTACTTGGCGGACTGCAGCTTGTCCAGGTCGAACTCGCCACCGCCGGCGCGGGTCGTGCCCGCCGGGGTGATCAGCGCGGCGGAGTTGTCGGCCGGCTCGGGCTTGGCCGCGGGCGGCTCCTGGAGCGGCTTGACGCTCGGCGGGGGCGGCGGCTGCTGCTGGCTCGAGCTCTGGGCGACCGGCGGGTTCTGGCCGCCGCCGTCCTTGATGAACAGCGCCCAGACGCCGAAGCCGAGGCCGGCCACGACGAGCACCGCGATCACGGCGAACGCGATCTTCTTGCCCTTGCCGGACGACGGCTGGGTCTGGAAGCTCTCCGGGCCCTGGCTGATCCAGTCCGCGTTGCTGGACGGCGCCAGCGGCGGGAACTCCGAGCCACCCCACGGCGGGCTGACGTCCTGCTGCTGCGCGCCCCACGGGTTCTGCTGCTGCATCGGCTGGGCGAACCCGCCGGCGGGGGAGTGCTGGCTGTACTGCGGGGGCGGCTGCTGCTGCGGGAACCCGCCCGACGGCGAGTGCTGCTGTTGCTGCTGCCACTGCGGGACGACCTGGGTCCGCTCGCCACCGCCGGCGTCGGCCGCGGAGACGACCTGCGTCGCTTCGGCGGAGTTCTCCTGCGACTGCGGCTGGGGCGGGGACACCGGCGGGATGATCTGGGTCTCGGCGGCGTTGCCGGGTACCTGCGGCTGCGCGGCCTGGGCGGGCTGCGCGGGGGCCGCCGACTGGCTCTCGCCGGTCGAGACGGCCATGGACAGCACGCGATCTCGGCGCGCCCGGTATTCGTCGGCCGTCAGGTTGCCTGCCGCGAGCTCCTCGTCAAGCCTGCGCAGCTCTTCCTGCCAGGTCACCCCGGTACCCCCTTGGGTATATCGCCTGCGAGTGCGAACTGAGGGTTCGCACGGAGTCATTGTGCACGGGTGTGCTCACCTGTTCGTCGCCCACCACCCCGTCGTTACCTCGGCGTGGTGGAGCGTCAGCGCGGGTGCGCCGCGAGCACCTGACCGAGCAGGTCGATCGTCTGGTCGCGCAGCAGCGCGGACGACCCGCCGATGACGCTCCGCTCCACCAGTTCGAAGGTCACGATGTCCCGGTCGGCGAACAGTCCGGCCAGCTCCTGCGCGCTGCTCTGCGCCACCGTCTCGGCGTGCACGATGGTGACGTCCTGGCAGGTCGCGGCCAGGAACGGGCTCGCGAACTGGGTGAACGAGTCGGCGACCACCGCCATGTTCGGAGCGATCGAGCCCTTCGGCTTGGCGCCGTCCGGCTGGCTCAGGTGCAGCGGCGTTTTGAAGTCGCTGGCGATGTAGCGGGTCCGGTCGGCACCGCCGTCGGTGGCGAGGCTGTACGTCGTCAGCGAGCGCTGCTCGTTCTTGCCGAGCACCCGGGCCAGGTCGGCGGGCCACGGCCGGACGCCGTTCGGCGCCGCCTGCCAGTTCGCCGTGCTGCCGGGCTGGATGGCCGCGCCCAGCGCGTACGTCATGACCAGGCCGCCGTCGAACGACCAGTGCGTGTCGTTGCGGTCGTACAGCGAGTGCCCGACCCGCTTTTCGGCGTCGGCGAGCGCGGGCCGCAGGTCGATCGCGCCGGACTCGCGCGGCACGCGGTTCCAGAACTCGGCGGTGCGGGCCTGCGCGCACGGCTTGCCGACGTAGGTGTCGGGCAGGTGCGTGGGCTCTTCGCTGTACTTGTCCGGCGCGATGACCAGCTCGAACTTCCGCCCCGACCGCTCCACGACCGAACGCAGCTTCCGCAGGGCCGCCACGACGTGGTCGGTGTCCATCACCGGACGGCACCGCGCGTTGACGTCCTCGCCGAGGTACAGCCAGCCGTCCTGGCCCGGGAGCACGGTCGGGTAGACGTACCCGGGGACGTCGCCGGTGTTCGGCTTCCCCTGGTCGACGCCGACGGTGCCGCCGTCGTGGCTGGTGCCCTGGCCGGACCCGGGCGGGTCGCCGAAGACGCCGGTGCCGACCGCGTCGGCGGCCTGGACGCCGGCCTGGCGCAGCGGCAGGTGGTCGGTCGCCCAGCCGGACAGGCCGGTGAAGAACCCGAAGCCGTCGGCGAGGCTGGGGAAGTCGCGCAGCGGCCGGTTCTCGAACGCGGCGGGCCGCACGCCGATCACGGACAGGAACAGCGGCGTGACGAAGAAGACGGCCGCGCAGGCCAGCGCGGTGCGCTGGCGCTTGCTGTGCCGGGGCCGGTAGAGGTTGTGCTCCTTGGGGAGGAACGACTCCGGGGTCCTCGGCAGCAGCGGCCGGCTGGGCAACTGCGACGGAGGACGGGAGGACACGGCCGTATCCTAGCGCCGGACCGGTGACGGGTGAGTCCGGAACGGTGATCTCGGAGGGGACGTGCGATGAGTGGTGGCCGAGGGCCGGGCTACGACCAGCGGCTGGCCAGGGAACGCGAGACCTTCGCCGGCCAGGAGGAGATCCACGGCAACCTGCCGCCGTCGGCGCACCGGTGGTCCAACCGGCACGTGCGCCCGAAGCTCGAAGCGCTCGGCGTACCGGGACTCGACGAGCTGATCGTCGGGCAGCTCGCCGACCGCGCGCGGGGGCTCTCCCGCGACGTCGTGGTGCTGTCGCTGGGCAGCGGCAACGGCGACCAGGAGCTCGGCTGGCTGCGCGGCCTGGCCGCCGAAGGCCTGGACAACGTCCGGCTGCGGCTGCTGGAGCTGAACCCCGAGATGCAGGCGCGGGCCGAGGCGTCGGCCCGCGAGCAGGGCGTGGCCGACCGGGTCGAGCTGATCACCGCGGACTTCAACACCTGGCGCGCCGACGCCGAGCACGACGTCGTCGTCGGGTTCCAGGCCCTGCACCACGTGCTGGACCTCGAACACCTCTACGGCGAGATCAAGCGCAGCCTCACCGCGGACGGCGTCCTGGTCGTGCACGACATGATCGGCCGCAACGGGCACCGCCGGTGGCCCGAGGCGCACGAGGTCGTCGACCGGATCTGGGCCACGCTGCCGCCGGAGCTGCGGCACAACTCGCTGACCGGGCGGATCGACGAGCGGTTCGAAGACGTCGACTGCGCCGCGGACGGGTTCGAGGGCATCCGCGCGCAGGACGTCCTGCCGGTGCTGCTCGACCACCTGCACCCGAGCCTGTTCCTGCCCTACGGCAACGTGATCGACCCGTTCGTCGACCGCATCTACGGCCACAACTTCGACATGGAAAACGCCGAGCACGTGGCCCTGATCGACGAGATCGGCGTCCTCGACGACAGCCTGCTCGACCTCGGGCTGGTCACCGGCACGCGGCTGACCGCGCTGTTCCACCCCACGCCCCAGCCGTTGCGCGTGCACGGCAACCGGACGCCCGAGCGGTCGGTGCGCGACACCCGCGTGGTCGACCCCGCGGACCGCGTCTCGTTCCGGCCCGGCGGCAACGGCGAACGGCTGGTGGGCGGCAAGGGCGTGGTGACCGGGCGGATGAACGGCATCGCCCACGACGACTGGGCCGCGCCGTCGGTCGAGTTCCCGGTGCTGACCACCGGCCCGGTCGAAGCGCTCGAACTCAAGACCTACCTGCCGGACGACGCCACCGAGCACGGCAGCGTCACGGTGTCCGTGGACGGCGTCCCGGTCGCGAAGGCCGACGTCGGGGCGGGGCTGACCGAGCAGGTGCTGCCGGTCCGGCTCGACGCGCACCGGCAGGTCCGGCTCTCGCTCGACGCGGACTGGTCGATCACGGCCGGGCTCGGCGGCGACCGCCGCACACTGGCGTACGTCCTGGTCGAAGTGGGCCTCCGCTAATCTGCCCGCCATGGGCAAGGGGACGAGCGGTGAGCGCCTGATCGAGTGGACCGGCGAGCGGTGCGTGCCGTGGACCGACGACCTCCAGGTGATCTACGAGCACTACCACCGCTACGCGTTCGCGAGCCGGTTCACCGGCGGCAAGCGCGTCCTCGACCTGGCCAGCGGCGAGGGCTACGGCGCCGCGCTGGTCGCCGGCACCGGAGCCCGTGAGGTCGTCGGGCTCGAGATCGACCCGCGGACCGTCGAGCACGCCCGCGCCCGCTACCCGCACGTCCGGTTCGAGGTCGGCTCGATCACCGATCCGGCCGCGCTCGACGGCGAGGTCTTCGACGTCATCACGTGCTTCGAGGCGATCGAGCACGTCGACGAGCAGGACCGGCTGATGGCGCTGGTCCGCAACCGGCTCGCGCCGGGCGGGGTCTTCCTCTGCAGCACCCCGGACGTCGAGGTCTACACCCACGACCACGGCAACGAGAACCCGTACCACGTGCACGAATTGACCGAATCGGCTTTCCGCGCGCTGCTGGCCGGCAGCTTCGAGCACGTCGTCGTGCTGCGCCAGAACGTCGCCGTCGGGTCGCTGATCCACGACAACGGCGCGGGCTCCGGCGCGGAGGTCTTCGCGCTCCAGGCCGACGACGCCGACGGCTGGACCATCGAAGCCGGCGCGCCCCACACCTACTTCGTCTCCGTCGCGTCGGCGGAGCCGCTCGACGTGCCCTCGACGTCCGCGATGATCGACCCGAAGCTGACCCTCGTCGCGCGGGCCGCCGCCGAGGCGGGCCGCCTGCGCGACGGGCTGGGCCGCGCGGAAGCCGAACGCGACCAGGCGACGGCGTCGGTCACCCGGCTGACCGCCGAACTCGCCCAGGTCACCGCGGCCGAGCAGCGGGCCGCCGGGGAGCGCGACGAGGCGCTCCGCCAGGCCGAGCGCGCTCGCGAAGACCGGCAGCGCGCCGCCGACGAGCTGAACCGCCTGCAGCGCAAGGCGGGCTACGACCGCGAACGCCTGGAATGGCTGGCGGGCAACAACACCGGCCTCAGCGAAACCATCGGCAGGCTCGCCGCGGAAAACGAGAAGCTGCGCGCCGAGACGTCCGCGCTCGTCCAGCGCGCGATCGGGAAGTACCGCGGCACGATCGAGAAGTACGCGCCGCGCGGCACCCGCCGCCGCGACTTCTACGAGACGGCGCTCGGCCGCCAGGCCGGGGTGCTGCCCGGCGAGGCCGTCGGCGTGCCGGGTCCGGTCGCGGTGACCACCAGCGACCAGCCGATCGTCAGCGTCGTCATCCCGGTCTACGGCAACTGGAACTACACCCGCGGCTGCCTCGACTCGATCCAGCGGCACCTGCCCGCGACGCCGTTCGAGGTGATCGTCGTCGACGACAAGTCGCCGGACGACTCCGCCGACCGCGTGGCGGGCTGCGCCGGCGTGCGGCTGGTCCGCGCGCCGAAGAACCTGGGCTTCGTCGGCGCCTGCAACCTGGGTGCCGAGAACGCGCGCGGCGACTTCATCTTCTTCCTCAACAACGACACCGAGGTCCGCGCGGGCTGGCTGGACGAACTGGTCGCCGTCGTCGAGACGCGGCCGGACGTCGGGCTCGTCGGGTCCAAGCTGGTCTACCCGGACGGCCGCCTCCAGGAGTGCGGCGGCATCATCTGGGCCGACGGCACCGGCTGGAACTACGGCAGGCTGCAGAACCCGGACGCGCCCTGGTTCCAGGCGCTGCGCGACGTCGACTACTGCTCGGGCGCGGCGCTGCTCGTCCGCCGCGAGCTGTTCGAGCGCGTCGGCGGCTTCGACCAGCGCTTCGCCCCCGCGTACTACGAGGACACCGACCTCGCGTTCGCCGTGCGGGCGGCCGGGTACCGGACGATGGTCCAGCCCGCGTCGGTGGTCGTGCACCACGAAGGCATCACCAACGGCACGGACGTCTCCTCCGGCGTGAAGCGCCACCAGGAGCTCAACCGCGGCGTCTTCGTCGACAAGTGGAGCGTCCAGCTGCGCGACCACTTCCCCGAGGCGAGCCCGCGCGCGGTCTGGGCCGGGCGCCAGCGCACGGCGGACGGCCACCGCGGCGGCACCGTGCTGGTCGCCGACCACCAGGTGCCGATGCCGGACAAGGACTCCGGCTCGGTGCGGATGTTCCGCATCCTCGAACTGCTCGTCGGCCTCGGGCAGCGCGTCGTGTTCATGCCGCTCAACAACGCGCTCCCGGAGCCGTACGCCGACGCGCTGTACCGCGCGGGCGTCACGGTGGTGACCGGGCTCGGCGAACAGCTCGAGTTCCTGCGCGACGCCGGCGCCGACCTGAGCCTGGCGGTGCTGTCCCGGCCGCACGTCGCCTGGCAGCTGCTGGAGCAGGTCCGCGAGCACGCGCCCGACTGCGTCATCGCCTACGACACGGTCGACCTGCACTTCGTCCGGCTCAACCGGCAGGCCGACCTGGCCGCGCAGCTCGGCGAAACGCGCGAAGAGCTGACGCTGCGGCGGCGCGCCGAAGTGCTGCGGGAGTCCGAACTCGGCCTCACCCGCGCCACCGACGTCACCTTCGTGGTGTCCGATGTGGAGCGTGCGCTGCTGCGGGAGCTCGTGCCGTCGGCCCGCGTCGAGGTGCTGTCGAACGTGCACTACGCCAACGGCTCGGTCGCGGCGCCCGAAGGCCGTTCCGGTGTGCTGTTCGTCGGCAGCTTCGACCACCTGCCCAACCGGGACGCGGCCCGCTGGCTGGCGGAGGAGATCATGCCGCTCGTGCGCCGCCGCCGTCCGGACGCGGTCGCGCAGGTCGTCGGCAGCAACCCGCCGCAGGAGATGTTCGACCTGGAGCGCGACGGCGTCGTCGTGCGCGGCTGGGTCCCGAACCTCGACAGCGCGTACGGCGAGGCCCGGGTCGTCGTGGCGCCGCTGCGCTTCGGCGCGGGCGTGAAGGGGAAGCTGGGCGAGAGCCTCGGCTACGGCGTCCCCGTGGTCGCGACCCCGCTGGCCGCCGAGGGCATGCACCTGACGCACGGCCGGGACGTCCTCGTCGGTGCCACGGCCCAGGAGCTCGCCGATGAGATCGTCACGCTGCTCGAGGACGACAAGCTGTGGCAGCGGCTGTCCGAAGAGGGCAAGACGGTGGTGGACCGCCTGTTCGGCGCGGACGTCGCCCGCCGGACGCTGGCCGAGGTGCTCGACCGGCGCGGCTGATCAGCTGGGTGGCAACGCTTTCTTGAACACCGCGACGGCGTTGTCCAGGCTGGTCTTCAGCTCGTTCTTGTCCTTGTCGAACGGCTGCGACGCCCAGAGCACGATGGCGACCTTGCCCGAGGTGTACCAGGTGCCGTCCAGCCGCTGGTCGTCGTTGCGGCCGGTGACGGCCGCCGGGTCGCCGGCGACGGGGGCGAACCCGCCGGCCGCGGCGGCCTCGCGCAGGTAGTCGACGATCGCCTTCGCGCCCTCGGCGTTTTCGGCGGGGATCGCGTAGCCGAGGAACCCGGTGTCCCCGGCCGACGAAGCGCGGTACACGAGCTGCGTGACGCCGTGCTGCGAGAAGACCTGCGCGGCCTCCTTGGGGTACAGCTTGAGGTCGAGCCCGCGGGCCAGCGACATCGTCGAGCTCTCCGGGTGCTGCATCCCGGGCAGCGGCGGCACCTGGTCCTCCAGCTGCGGCTGGGTCGCGGCGGCGGGCGGCTGCGTGACGGACGGCGTGAACGACGAAAGGGCGTTGGGTGCCGGGTCGTCCTTGCCGAGCCACAGCGTCGCGCCGACGACCATGCCCAGCACCACCAGCACGCCGAGCGCGATGAACGGCCAGGTGGGCCGGCCGGACGACTCGCCGTCGGTGTCCCACCGGTGCTTCCCCGGCGAGCCCTCCGGTTCGAGCTGCGGCGGGCGGGATTCGCCACCCGGCGGCGTGATCGGCGGGAACCGGCTGCCCGGCCCCTGCTCGGCGGGCCCGTCGACGCGCAGGTAGCGGGTCGGCGTGATGTCGGCCGGGCTGGGCGCGGTCGTCATGTGGTCGGGGATGGCGGGCACGTGGCTGGTCGAGACCGTCTTCGGCAGGCCGGTCCGCTGCCACGGCGGGGGCGGCAGCGGCACGGGCCGGGGCGACTCCATGCGCTGCGGCGGGGGAACGGGGTGGACCGGCGCGGGGTGGCTCGCGGGGTTCGCGCTCCGCCAAGCTTCACCCGGACGGCGTAGCGGCGACGGCACCGGTGACGGCACCGTCGAACCGGAGGCCTGCGCGAGCAGCTCATCCCGCTGTTTGCGGTGGTCAGCGGGCTCGATGCGACCCTCGGCAAGCTCCGCGTCGAGACGGCGAAGCTCTTCCTGCCAGCTCATCCAAGGACCCCCATCCACCGTTCGGGGCATCAGTCTGGCACGCGCTGCCGACCTGCGAGGTTGCGGTTTGAGGTTGATCGGCAACGTAGCGCAAGTCGGCCGGTTTCGGGAGTCCCCTCCCGGGTCACCCGTCGAGCGGCCGAAAACTGTCGTACATATGTTCTAAAATTGGCGTTGTCCAGGGGAGATGCCGCCCGCGTCCGCGGGTGGCGTGATGGAGGAAGGCAGGGCCATGGCCTACATCACCCTGTCCACGTTCGTGGGCTACAGCGCGAGTTCCGGTCCGTCGCGGTCGTCGTTCGTCCGGCGGCAGCGGAGGCAGTACGAAGATCCGGCGCGAGCGGCGTTCAACTACTACCGGCGGGCGGCCAACGCGGTGCGGTCCGGCCGGGCGGCGAACCAGGACGAGGTGGCGCTGCGCGCGCTCGTCAACGCCGCCGACGACCGGACGAAGCCGCACTACGCGGCGATCGCCGAGGGCTGGCTGAAGTACCTCGGCCGCAAGTCGCCGAGGCTGGTCGAAGTCGGCCGCGGCCGCTGCCGCATCGGCGAGCTGGAAATCGGTGTCAGCCCGCAGATGGGGCTCCGCAAGAGCGACGGCCGCCGGTACGCGACCTGGCTCTACTTCAAGGAGGAGCCGTTGACGAAGGCCTCGGCGCAGCTCGCGTTGTGGGTGCTGGAGCAGGCGATGCCCGACGTCCTGCCCGGTGGCGAGGCGCTGGTGATCGACGTCCGCCGCGCGAAGGAGTACCAGCTCTCGGCCCGCGATCGCGAGCGGTTGAGGCCGTGGGCGCGCAGTGAAGCCTCGGCGTTCCTCACGCTCTGGGACGCCGCCTGAGCCAGGGGAGGCGCCGGGACTGCCCGGCGCCTCCCCTAGCATCGCGTCCCGAGCTTTCAGGGGGCGACGATGAGACTCATCGCGGGGCGGTACGCGATCTCGGCCGAGCTCGGCCGCGGCGGGATGGGCGTGGTCTGGCGCGCCGAAGACCAGGTGCTCGGGCGCCCGGTCGCGCTGAAGGAACTGGCCACCCCGCCGGGCACCAGCCTCGACCGCGTCCTGCGCGAGGCCCGGACCGCGGGCCGGCTGAACGACCCCGGCGTCGTCACGGTGTACGACGTCGTCAGCGAGCAGGGCGCCACGTTCATCGTGATGGAACTCGTCGTCGCGCCCACGCTCGCCGACGTCGTGGGCCGCGAAGGGGCGCTGGCGAACGACCGCGTCGCCGCGCTCGGCCTGCAGGTGCTCGGCGCGCTGGAAAGCGCGCACCGGGCCGGGATCGTGCACCGGGACGTCAAGCCCAGCAACATCATGGTGCTGCCCGGCGACCGCGTGAAGCTCGCCGACTTCGGCATCGCGCGGGCGCTGGACGACCCGGGCCTGACGCAGACCGGCGGCGTCATGGGGTCGCCCGGCTACATGGCGCCCGAGCTGTTCGCGGGCGCCGGCCCGTCGCCCGCGTCGGATCTCTGGTCGCTCGGCGCGACGCTGTTCCACGCCGCCGAAGGCCGCGCGCCCTTCCAGCGCACCACCACGGCCGCGACGCTGCACGCGATCATGTACGAGCAGCCGGTGCTCGAACGCTGCCGCGGCCCGCTCGCCGACGCCGTCCGCGGCCTGCTCACGCAGTCCACTTCGGACCGGCTGACCGCGGCCGGCCTGCGGCGGCTGCTGGAAACCGCGCGCACGGCGATCACGGACTCGCCGACGCAGGCGGTCGATCCGGCGTCGCTGCCGACGATCGTCTTCGAGCCGGTGACCGCGAAGGTGGCCGCGCCGTCACCGACCACAGTGGACTGGGACCGGCGGCCGAAGAAGCGACGGCTGCCGCTCGTGCTCGGCGGGGTGGCGGCGGCCGTGGTCGCCGCGCTCGGCGCGATCTTCCTGCTGAAACCGGACACCCCGACCCCGGTGGCCGTGGGCGCGACTTCGACGCCGTCGACCACTCCGGCGCCGTCGACGACCGCGTCGCCCAGCCACAAGAAGTCCCCGAGCGCGACCCCCTCGCCGACCTCGAGCACCACGGCGAAGCCCGACCCGGCGAAGGTGCCGCTGATCCGCTTCCACCAGAAGGACGGCGGCCACTTCAGCGGCACGAAGAAGGTCGCCCCGCCGTCCGGCTTCACCAAGGAAGGCATCTTCGGCTCGCTGGTCGCGACGGCCGAGCCCGGCACGCGGAAGCTGTTCGCCTGCAAGGTGAAGAACGAAAAGGACTGGTTCACCTCGCCCGACCAGAGCGGGAAGTGCGAGGGCCAGCAGGCACTCGGCCTGCTGGGGAACATCTACGCCGACCCGCCGTCCGGGGCGAGCGCACGGGCGCTGTACCGCTGCAACGCGGGCGCGAGCCACTTCGACTCCCTCGACGCCGGCTGCGAGGGCAAGAAGAAGGAGTTCCTGATGGGCTACCTCGTCCTCTGAAGCAGCACCTCGGCGACGAGCTCGGGCCGCGTGACGAACGGGTGGTGCGCCACCGGCAGCTCGACGACGTCGGTCGCGCGCCCGGCCTGCTCCCGCTGCACCTCCGGCGGCGTCGCGAGATCGTCCCCGCAGACGACGTAGGTCGACGGGACCCCCCGCCACGCGGCTTCGGTCGTCCGCTGCCCGAACACGGCCTCGTTCTGCGCGGCGAGCCGGGCCGCGGCGCCGGCGTAGGTGGCGTCGTCGAAGTCCTGGGCGAACAGCGGCCGCACGAGCTCTTCCCGGACGCTCGCGGTCCCGTCGCCGTGGCTGACGTGCCGCGGCTCGCCGCCACCGCCGAAGTCCGCGAGCGCCTGTCCGGTGTCCGGCAGGAACGAGGTCACGTAGACGAGCCGCCGCACCGCGGCGTGGCGCCCGGCCTGTGTGATCACCATCCCGCCGTAGGAGTGTCCGACGAGCAGAACGGGCTCGTCGGAGGCGTCGAGCAGCGCCCGGACGGCCGCGGCGTCGTCGTGGAGATCACCCCGCGGCTCGGCTTCGCAACTCGGCAGCACGACCGCTGAGCTGCGCAAACCGTGGCGCGCGAGGAGGTCCGCGGTCGGCTGCCACCACCAGGCGCCGTCCCGGACGAAGGCGCCGTGGACGAAGACGATTCGCATGGTGACAACCTGACAGACTCCACCCGTCCGAGTGACACAGTTCGCGGCGAGCGGAAGGGGACTGGACAAACCGGAGGCCGAACACGAAGCTTTCGCGTGTTCTTTCTTGCTTGGCCAACTTCGAGGTCGTAAAAGTGAATGCTGCCTGGGAAGCCGTCTCCCGCGTCGCCGACGAGCCCGCCTGGTACTGGGTGTACGACAAGCTGGCGTTCTGGCCGAGCACCTACGCCCACGCCTGGCCGGGTTTCCGCGAGCCGGCACCGTCCCGCACCTGGGACCTCTCACCCGGCGACCTCGACCGCGCGTCGGCCGAGTTCCGCCTCGGCCCGTACGCGGTCGAGGAGCACCAGGTGGCCGCCATCGCGCTGGCCGCGTTCCGCGAGGTCTGCGGCCCGGACGAGTGGCTGTGGGCACTGCACTGGCAGCACCAGTCCTACCGCGTCCGCCCGCACGCGATGACCGACGGCGCCCGCTGGCCGGTGCCGGCGTTCCCGCGCGCGGACTACCACCTGTTCCTGGCGTCCGACTTCTCGTTCGGCACGCTCGGCCACCCGTGGGAGCGCACGCTCTGCGTCTTCGGCGAGAAGCTGGTGCCGGCGTTCGAGCGCCACGGCGAAGGCGTGCTGACCAACGTCCTGCGCCGCGACGGAAAGCCGTCCGCACTGGCCCGCTGAGCTCTTGCTACCGTTCTCCGGGTGTTCGAATACCACGGCTGGGTGACCATCCAGGCGACCGCGAGCGGCGACGACGACGCGGCCCTCCTGGAGCGCCTGGTCGACCGCGTCCACCGCGCCATCCGCGACGCCGGCGACGACTTCGACCTGATCGACCTCCGCTGGAGCGCGGGCATGCCGATGCTCCACCTCGCGGGCTTCGACAAGCACGGCGGCCCCGGCTTGGAACTCCTCGACCTCTTCACGAGGGTCGGCGAACTGGCCGCGGGCTCCTACGGCCTGCTCCACGTCTGGGACGACCAGGACACCGAGCACGACAACGAATTCCGCGTCTACCGCATGGCCCGCGGCCAGGTGACCGAACGCGAAGACCCCCACCTGACCCCGGTCGCCCCGACGGTCCTCGACGTCTACGAGCTCTAGCCGCATTCCTCCAGCCGCACCCTGTAGCCGCATCGCAACCGCGCCTGAGTAGTACTGCTCAAGACACCCACGGCAGCCGGGCGAGACCGTGGTCACATGACGAAATCCACGTCCCCCACCACCACGGCCTTCTACATCCAGGCGGCGCTGTCCTTCGGCCTGGCGCTGGCGGCCGTCACCGGCGGCATCGCGTATCTCCCGGTCGACGGCTGGGTCCGCGGCTTCCTCGCCCTCGGCATGCTCTACCTGGTGACGTCCACGTTCACCCTCGCCAAGTGCGTCCGCGACAGACAGGACGAGACCTCCGTGGTCTCGCGCGTCGACCAAGCCCGGCTCGACAAGCTGCTCGCCGAACACGACCCCTACAAGACCGCGGCGATGTAGGGAGACCGCCGGCTGTGACAGCGATCACGACCCCCGAAAGACTGAAGGCCGCCTCCCGGGCGAACCCGGGAAACGGCCTTCGATCTTGAGCGGATGACGGGATTCGAACCCGCGACCCTCACCTTGGCAAGGTGATGCGCTACCAGCTGCGCTACATCCGCACTGCCTTGCTGATGGGAGGAACTCTATACCCACCCCTGAGGGCACCGTTGAGCGGGTCCCCCCGTGCCCTGACCCGGTACTTCGGTGTCACAGCTGGCGTACAAGGGGTGACGACGGCTGATTCCCTCCGTATGGTGTCCCCATTCGACCGAATGGGGAGACCTTCGGGGAGGAGGTGCCGGGCCGGATGACCGAGCTGGGCACGGCGCCGCCACCAGCGGCCTCGGAATCCGACGAGCAGGCACTGCTGCAACGGCTCCGCAACGGCGAAGACGCCGCGTTCGGGGAGCTGTTCGAGCTGCACGCCGCCGCCGTCCGCCGGCTCGCGCAGAGCCTGGCCGCCGACCGGTCCGAGGCCGAGGACATCACCGCGGAGACCTTCTTCCGCGTGCTGCAGGCCCTCCGCCGCGGCGCCGGACCCCGCGACTACGTCCGCGCCTACCTGCTCACCGTCGCCCGCCGCGTTTCGTGGGAGTGGCACGGGGCCCGCCGGGACGTCCCGGTCTCCGACGACGAACTGACCTTCCGCGCTGGGGCGGGTGCCGACACGCACGCCCGCACCGCGGAGCACACGCTGATCACCACCGCGTTCACCAGCCTGCCTGAGCGCTGGCGGACGGTGCTGTGGCAGACGGAGGTCGAGGGCGAGCAGCCCGCCATGGTCGCCCCGCACTTCGGCTTGAGCGCGAACGCCACCGCGGCGCTCGCCCGCCGGGCCCGTCAGGGCCTGCGCGCGGCCTACTTGCAGGCACACCTTTCGGTGAACCGCGGGCCGGACTCGTGCCGCGCGGTCGTCGAGAAGCTCGGCGGGTTCACCGCGGGCAGCGTCACCGGCGCCGAGGCCGAACGCATCAAGGCGCACCTGCACGGCTGCGCGTCGTGCCGCGCCACCCAGGACGAGCTCCGCGACGTCTGTTCGTCGCTGCGCGCGCACGCCGGCGTGCTGGTGCTGCTGGTGCCCGCCGCCGCGTCGGTCGGCGGCAGCGGGGTGCTGGCCGGGCTCGGCACGACGATCAAGGGCGTGCTGGTCGGTTCGAAGGTCAAGATCGGGCTCGCGCTGGCGTCGACCGCCGCCGTGGGCGCGGTCGGGGTCGCCGCCGGTCCGGTGCTGTTCGGGTCGACGGCGGTCCAGGACGTCGGGCTGACCGGCGGTGCGCCCGAGCTCGTGGTGGTGCCGCCGACCGAGTCGCACCACCAGCCGCCACCGCAGCCGCAGCCCGAGCCCCGGATCGGCATCGGTGTGCTCAACGGCCGCGGCACCGGCGTCCCGGTACCGGTCCGGCCGCGTACCGACGGCCGTCAGCTCGGCGCGAACGAAGTCCCGTCCCTCCCGGCCGGTGACGTCCCCGCGGGCTCGGTCGGCAGCGGCGGCGACGGGCTCACGCCCCGCGAAGACCTGACGTCCTCGACGTTCAACGCGCCCGACCACCCGGAGACGTCGCCGCGGCTCGACACGACGACGAGCCCGGACCTGACGATGACCACCGAGTCGAGCGACTCCCCGGAGAGCGCCGAGGTGCCCGAGCTGTCGCCGACCGACGGGTCGACGGAGCCGAAGGACAAGCCGACGGAAGGCGCCACCGGCACAGCCGAACCGACGACGGTGACGACAACGGTGACGCCGACGTCCGGAAAACCGTGCCCGAGCAGCACCTCGGAAGTCACTGGTTCGAGCGAATCCGCGGAATCGACGTCCACCGCCTCCGAACAGCGGTGATCCACTTCTCCGGGCGGGATGTCCGATTCCTCCCTCGCGCGGGCGAGCCCGGGCGCGGTACCGTTGTGCTGCTCACCCTGCGGGCGGCCCTGGAGGCAACTGAATGAACCGGCTGGTGCGCGGCGAAGACGGCCGCGACTGGGTGGTCCGTGCCCAGATGGAATGGCGTGCGCCGGCGACGGCCGACGACTTCGAGCACGACGTCGCGGGCAGCTACGGCCCCGGTATCGCGATGATCGTGGTGACCGCGCTGCTGGCCGTCATCCTCGTCGTGTGGACGCCGGACCAGGTCAACATCCCCGCGTGGGTGCTGCTCGCGCTGCTGCTCGTCATCCTCTTCTTCCCCCTCCGGTGGATCCTGCGCCGGCCGTGGACGGTCGTCGCGGAGACCGAGGGCGACGTGACGGGCGACCGGCCGTCCGAGCGCTGGGTCGGCACCATCCGCGGCATGTTCACCGTGCAGGGCGAGGTCAAGAAGATCTCCAAGACCATCCAGCGGCACTCGCTGCCGGACTTCGACGGGCCGCTGCACCCGGTCGAATAGCCGGTAGAGGAATTCGGCCGAAGGGGTGAAACTGGGGACATGCCCGAGCTGCCCGAGGTCGAAGCACTGGCCCACCACCTGCGTGAGAACGCGGTCGGTCGGACGATCTTCCGCATCGATGTCGCATCGCTGAGCGTGCTGAAGACGGCGACCCCGCCGTGGACCGAGATGCACGGCCGGGAGATCACCGGCGCGACCCGGTACGGCAAGCACCTCGACGTCGTGGCGGGCGACCTGCACCTCGTCGTCCACCTGGCCCGCGCGGGCTGGCTGCGCTGGTCCGACGGCCTCGCCGCGGCGCCGCTGAAGCCGGGCAAGGGCCCGATCTCGCTGCGCGTGCACCTCGAATCCGCGACCGGGCCGGGGTTCGACCTCACCGAGGCGGGCACGAAGAAGGGCCTCGCGGTGTGGATCGTGAAGGACCCGCAGGAGATCGCGAGCGTGGCGCGCCTCGGCCCGGACGCGCTGACCCTGGACGCGACGCAGCTGCGTGCGCTGTTCGCCGGCAAGAACACCCGCTTGAAGTGGGCGCTCACCGACCAGTCGCTCATCGCCGGGATCGGCAACGCCTACTCCGACGAGATCATGCACCGCGCGAAGCTCTCGCCGTACGCGACGATCGGCAAGCTCGACGACGGCGCGCTGGAAACCCTCGCCGAGGCGATCGTCGAGATCGAGTCCGACGCCGTCGCGCGCTCGGTCGGCCAGAAGGCCGCGCGGCTGAAGGGCGAGAAGCGCTCGGGCCTGCGCGTCCACGCACGCACCGGCCTGCCGTGCCCGGTCTGCGGCGACACGATCCGCGAGATCTCCTTCGCCGACAAGTCGTTCCAGTACTGCCCGACCTGCCAGACCGGCGGCAAGCCACTGGCCGACCGCCGGATGTCGCGCCTGCTCAAGTAGCAGATTCGCCCGTTCGGCCGCAGGTGCTGCGCCGCGCGTCGCCCGCCGCGGGCCCTGCGGCGGCGAAACCCCGTCCTTCCTGCGGCTTTCGCCGGAAGGGGTGGAACAGGCGACGCCGTCCGCGTGTTGCGGACAGTGACCGCGAGGGTCCGGTTCCGACTCTCGGTAGGGTCCCCTCGACTCTCGGTCATCACAGTTGGACAGAAAGTGGGAACAGGCCTTGCACCCGGTTGGTCGAGCGCAGAGCATGGACGCCGTGTCCGGGTTTCCGCTTGCGCAGATCATCCCGTGGGGTGTCGCGGTACTGCTCCTCGTCGTGGTGATCGTGCTGCTCTTGAAACAGCGGAAGCCGGCCAGCCTGAAGGAAGAGGCCATGCTGGAGGCCGTCCACCGGATGTCGAAGGCCGCGCCGAACCTGCGGTCCGGGCTGGACGAGGACGCCGCCGACAAGATCACCACCCAGCTGCTGCAGATGCTCGACTGCGTCGCCGTCGGCATCACCGACAGCGAGGGCACGCTGCTGTCGTGGGACGGCGAGGCGAACGAGCACTACGTCGACCTCGTCGAAGCCATCGGCGCGGCCATCCGCAAGCACCGCCGCGAGGTCGTCGCGCACGACCGGATGCCCTGCAACCACCGCGGCACCTGCCGGATGAAGACCGCGGTCATCGTGCCGCTGCTGGTGGAAGGCGAGACCGAGGCGGCGCTGATCGTCGTCGGCCGCACCCGCGGGCGCCTGGTGCAGATGGCCGACGCGGTCGCGCAGTTCGTCTGCACGCAGTTCGAGCTGTCGCGGCTCGACGAGTCGAAGCAGCAGCTCCAGCAGGCCGAGATCAAGGCGCTGCGCGCGCAGATCTCGCCGCACTTCGTCTACAACGCGCTCAACACGATCTCCGCGTTGATCCGCACGGACCCCGAAGAGGCGCGAGAGCTGCTTCAGGACTTCGCGGACTTCACGCGCTACTCGTTCCGGTCGTCGGGCATGTTCACCTCGCTCGCCGAGGAGCTGCGCAACATCGACCGCTACCTGACCATCGAGAACGCCCGCTTCGGCGGCCGCCTCGAGGTGCGGATGAAGATCGCGCCCGAGGTGCTCAGCGTCGTCGTGCCGTTCCTGATCATCCAGCCGCTGGTGGAGAACGCGGTCAAGCACGGCCTGGCCAGCAAGCCCAGCGGCGGCTGCGTCACGGTGATCGCGCAGGACCACGGCACCGAGGCGCTGATCAGCGTCGAGGACGACGGCATCGGCATGGACCCGCGGCGGCTCAACGACGTCAAGAACGCGCACAGCACCGGCGCGCACGTCGGGCTCGGCAACATCAGCCAGCGCATGCAGCAGGTGTTCGGCAACGACTACGCGGTGATGGTCGAGACCGCGCCCGGCGCCGGCATGAAGGTGACGCTGCGGGTGCCGAAGTTCGTCCCCGGCGTCCGCCCGAACATGCCGGACTACAGCTCCGAAGACGCCGACGTCCCGTCGCAGAGCGGGCCGGCCCAGCTCAACGGCGCCGACGTCAGCGGGGTCAACGGCTCGCGCTCCGGCATCCTCCCCATGGGCTGAGTCCCGGCTAGCCTGGCTTCATGAGCGTTACGGACAAACTGGCTTCGCGGATCCCGGTGCTCGCCGACCGGGTCGACCGCAAGGACGTCGTGGCCGTGGTGAAGCTGCACGGCGTGATCACGCCGTCGCCGTCCCCGCTGGCCAGGGGCGCGATCAATCTGAGCGCCGTCGAGTCGGCCCTGACCAGGGCGTTCGGCCACGAGCGGCTGAAGGCGGTCGCACTGCTGGTGAACTCGCCGGGCGGCGCCCCGACGCAGTCCGGGCTGGTCGCCGAGCGCATCCGGCAGCTGGCCGACGAGAAGAAGGTCCCGGTCTTGGCGTTCTGCGAAGACGTCGCCGCGTCCGGCGGCTATTGGCTGGCCTGCGCGGCCGACGAGATCTACGCCCACCGCACGTCCATGGTCGGCTCGATCGGCGTGATCAGCGGCGGCTTCGGCTTCACCGGGCTGCTGGAACGCTTCGGCATCGAGCGCCGCCTGCACACCGCGGGCGCGAACAAGTCGCGCCTCGACCCGTTCTCGCCGGAGAAGCCGGAAGACGTCGAGTGGCTGAAGAAGATGCACACCCAGCTCCACGACCTGTTCGTGAGCTGGGTCAAGGAACGCCGCGGCAACCGCCTGACCGACGCGGAGGACCTTTTCACCGGCGACGTCTGGCTCGGCGCGAAGGCACAGGAACTCGGCCTGGTCGACGGCCTCGGCAGCCTCCGCCAGATCATCACCGAGCGCTACCCGAACGCCGAGATCTCGGTGGCCGAGCCCAAGCGCCCCCTCCTGGCCCGCCTCGGCGTAGGCGCACCGGCAGCGGCTTCGGCCGTGCTCGACGCGGTCACGCAGAAGGCAGCGTGGTCCCGCTTCGGCCTCTGACGAGTGACTTGCCTGGCCCGCCTGCCGCGGGACGTCGCGGCGGCGGCGCTTGTGGACGAATTCCCGTGGGTGGATGTCCTGCCCGAGATTGAGCGGGCGCAGTTCGTCCACGACTTCGCTCGCGCGTTTCAGGCTTCCGCGGAGCTGGGACAGTGGTCGGTCCTCGCCCAGACGATCGTGGAGTGGCGCAGTACTGCGGCCATTCACGCCGATCCGGCACTCGCTGGCAGCCTCACCGGGCCCGTCGATGAGGACTTCGGTCCCGTCCCGGGTCCCGCGGACGTCTGACCGATGCCCGCAAACGTGGCGACCGGGTCGCGCCGCCCCATCGCTCCGGAGAACCCGGCGCGCCAGCACAAACTGAAGGGCGCTTTCGCCACGCGTGAAGAGCAGGCGGGTGGTTCTCGCGAGCACGGGGCACCCGAAGGGAACCGAGTAGTGAAACCCGGTGTCCGCTTTGAGCACTTCCGGGCAGACTTTGTGACCTCTATCACTCTTGTCGCGTAACGCCTCTGGATCCGCGATGGGGCGTCGGGTCTCCTTGTCGACGGGCTTTGTTGCGATCGGCAACAAATCCGGACGACAAGGAGGTCGTACCCGATGCCCCACTCCCGAAGACTCGCCATCGGTGCCCTGCTCGGCGCCGCGCTCATCGCCGTCCCGCTGACCCTCCCCGCGGCCGCGTCGATCCCGCCGCCCGAGTCGGGCTGGACCACCGTCTTCGCCGACGACTTCACCGGCGGGGCGAACACCCTGCCGTCGAGCGCGAACTGGATCATCGACACCGGCCACGCCTACCCCGGCGGCCCCGGCAACTGGGGCACCGGCGAAATCCAGAACTACACGGCGAGCACCGGCAACCTCTCGCAGGACGGCGCCGGCAACCTCCGCATCACGCCGTTGCGCGACGGCTCGGGCAACTGGACGTCGGCGCGGATCGAAACCCAGCGGACGAACTTCAAGCCGCCGTCGGGCGGGGTCATGCGGATCGAGAGCCGGATCCAGATGCCCAACGTCACCGGGGCTGCCGCGCTCGGGTACTGGCCCGCGTTCTGGGCGCTCGGCGGCCCCTACCGCGGCAACTACTGGAACTGGCCCGCCGTCGGCGAGTTCGACATCATGGAAAACGTCAACGGGATCAACTCCGTCTGGGGCGTGCTGCACTGCGGCGTCAACCCCGGCGGCCCGTGCAACGAGACCACCGGCATCGTCGCCAACCGCGCCTGCCCCGGCAGCAGCTGCCAGTCGGCCTTCCACACCTACCGCTTCGAATGGGACGCGAGCACCAGCCCGCAGGTGTTCCGCTGGTTCGTCGACGGCCAGCAGTTCCACTCCGTGAGCCAGAACCAGGTCGACGCCACGACCTGGGCGAACATGACCACCCACCAGGGCTACTTCGTGTTGCTGAACGTCGCCATCGGCGGCGCGTTCCCGAACAACAACTCCGGCACCACCACGCCGGGGCCGGGGATCGTGCCCGGGCACCCGATGGTCGTCGACTACGTCACCGTCACCACGCGCGGCGGAACCGGTGGCGGAACCACGACCCCGCCCACCACGACAACGCCGCCCGGGAACGGCGGCAGCGCCTACAGCACCATCCAGGCCGAGTCGTACAGCCAGCAGAACGGCCTCGCGAAGCAGACGACCACCGACACCGGCGGCGGCCAGAACATCGGGCCCGCGGGCAACGGCGACTGGGCCCTCTACCCGAACGTCGACTTCGGGAGCAGCGCGGCGACCAACTTCCAGGCGCGGGTGGCGTCCGGTGCCGCGAACGGTGTCAGCGGATTGGTCGAAGTCCGGCTGGACAGCTTGTCCAACGCACCCATCGGCAGCTTCGCTGTCGCCAACACCGGTGGCTGGCAGAGCTGGCGGACGGTTCCCGCGAACATCAGCGCGGTCACCGGGGTGCACAACGTGTACGTGACGTTCACGAGCGGCCAGCCCGCCGACTTCGTGAACCTCAACTGGTTCACGTTCGTGCATTGAGACAGGGACCCGCGGGCGGCGGGGCCGCCCGCGGGTCGGCCCACTTCAGGCAGACGGGGGCTGGACATTGCACTCGGCAATGGGCAGGATGCGTTTCACTGTGAGTGCTCACGATGACACCCGGAAACTCGTGGTCCTGGCTGTGGACGACGAGCCGAACGGTCTTGACGAACTCGTCCACTGCCTGCGCAACAGCCCGCACGTCGCGAAGGTGTTCCCGGCGATCGACGCCTCCGAGGCGCTCCGGTTGCTGTCCACCGACGACCCGCGGTTGCGCGAGCGCAAGGACCGCGGCCTGCCGATCGTCGACGCCGTCTTCGCGGACATCGACATGCCCGGCCTGTCCGGCATGGAGATGTCCCGCGTGTTCGCCGCGCTCCGGCCGTCGCCCGCGCTGGTCTTCGTCACCGGGCACGCCGAAGAAGCGGTCAACGCCTTCGACCTCGGCGCGCTCGACTACGTGCTCAAGCCCTACCAGCAGGATCGCCTCGACCGCGCGATCACCCGCGTGATCGACAAGCTGGCCTCCGCCGCCGCGCCCCCGCCCGGTGCGCTGGGTGGCGAGCCGGTGAAGAACGACGACGAGGTCATCCCGGTCGAACTGGCCGGCACCACCAAGCTCATCCCGCGCTCGTCGGTCCGCTGGGTCGAAGCGCAGGGCGACTACGCGCGGCTGTTCACCACCGAAGGCAGCCACCTCGTCCGCATCCCGCTCGCGCAGCTCGAGGAACGCTGGGAGAAGGCCGGTTTCGTCCGGATCCACCGGTCGTTCCTGGTCGCGTTGCCGCTGATCACCGAGCTGCGCATGGGCCAGGGCGGCTACCAGGTCGTGATCGGCAACGAGGAGAAGGTGCTGCCGGTGAGCCGGCGGCACACCCGCGCGCTGAAGGACCGGCTGGTCGGTTCGGGCCGGAACGGCTGACCCGGGCCCGGTCATGACCGACGACTTCTACGAGCGCCGCGCGAACGGCGTCCGCGAACCCGATCCGACGCTCGGCAGGCGCGCCCGGCAGCGGCCGTTGCCGCAACCCACCGAGCGGGCCGTCGTCGAATCGCTGCCGCCCGCGCCGGAGCCGGAGAAACAGCCGAAGCCGGAGCACCACGCGAGGCCCAAGCGGGAGCGGGTGATCCTCGCCGACCCGCGGCGCGTCGGCGGCACCCTGCGCGCCCGCGTCGAGCTGGAGGAGCAGACCAGCTGGGGGAAGCTGCTCGTCCGCGACCACCTGGTGAAGGTGCAGCTGCGGACGGCGGTGCTGCTCGCGCTGCTGGTCGTCGCCGTGTTCGGCTCGTTGCCGATCCTGTTCTACCTGGTTCCCGGGTTCTCCCGGGCGAGCCTGGGCGGCATCCCGGTGGCCTGGCTGATCCTCGGCGTGCTGCCGTTCCCGTTCTTGTTCGGCATCGGGATCTGGTACAACCGGCTGGCCGAACGCAACGAACGCGCGTTCGTGGACATGATCGAGAATTAGTTCCGCACCGAGTCGTGCGAGGATTCCCCCGTGCAGCTGAACCCGTGGGCCTTGACCGGCATCGTGCTGGTCGCCGTGGTGACGTTCTTCATCGGTCACCGCTCCGCGCGTTCCGCCACGAGCACGCACGACTTCCTGGTCGCGCGCCGCACCGTGCGGTCCCGCCGCAACGCCGCCGCGATCTCCGGTGAATACCTTTCGGCGGCGTCGTTCCTCGGCATCGCCGGGATCGTGCTCAAGGACGGCGCCGACGCGCTGTGGTTCCCGATCGGCTTCACCGCGGGCTACCTCGCCCTGATGCTCTTCGTCGCGGCGCCGCTACGGCGCTCCGGCGCGTACACGCTGCCGGACTTCGTCGAAATGCGGCTCGGCTCGAAGGGCCTGCGCCGGTTCTCGACGGCGTTCGTCGTGTTCATCGGGATCCTCTACATGGTCCCGCAGCTGCAGGGCGCCGGCCTCACGCTGGCGACGATCCTGCCGGTGCCGGTCTGGACGGGCGCGATCGCGGTGATGGTCGTGGTGGCGTTCAACGTGATCGCCGGCGGCATGCGCGCGATCACCGTCGTCCAGGCCTTCCAGTACTGGCTCAAGCTGTTCGCCATCGCGGTGCCCGCGTTCGTGCTGTGCATGGTCTTCTTCGCCGGCGGCGGGCCGGACGGCTTCCGCCCGCTCGGCGCGGCCGCGCCGCCGGTGTTCACCAGCGACACCACGGTGGACGTGCAGACCGACGTCACGCTGCACGTCACTTCGGACACCTTCCTCTACGCCTACGGCCGCACCGACAACGGCCCGGCCGCCGGGCCGACGCACTGGACCCCGCTGGCCCCGCACACGGTCGCCGAAGGCACGACGCTGAAGTTCATGGCCGGCACGCCGGTGCCGGTGGTCAGCGACTCGGTCGCGGAGAACGCGAACTGGCTGCACCCGGGGTCGGGCAGCCTCACCGACCTGCTCCAGACGTACTCGCTGATGTTCGCGACGTTCCTCGGCACGATGGGCCTGCCGCACGTGCTGGTCCGCTTCTACACCAACCCCGACGGCAAGGCCGCGCGCCGCACCACCGTGCACGTCCTGCTGCTGCTGGGCCTGTTCTACCTGTTCCCGACGCTGCTGGGCGCGCTGTCCCGGATGTACGTCCCGGAGCTGCTCGTCACCGGCAAGACGGACGCGGCGATCCTGCGGCTGCCCTCGGCGATCCTGCCGGGCGTCGGCGGGCAGATCCTCGGCGCGGTCACCGCGGCCGGTGCGTTCGCCGCGTTCCTCTCCAGCACGTCCGGGCTGCTGGTGAGCGTCGCCGGGGTGGTGTCGACCGACCTGCTGCCCGGCCGGGTGCGCGACTTCCGCGTGGCGACCGGGCTGGTCGCGCTGTTCCCGATCGCGCTGGCGGTCGCGCTGCGGCCGGAGGACATCTCGCTGTCGATCGGGTTGACGTTCGCGCTCGCCGCGTCGACGTTCAGCCCGCTGCTGGTGCTGGGCATCTGGTGGCGCAAGCTGTCGTGGCCCGGTGCGCTGGCCGGGATGTTCGTCGGCGGCGGCCTGGTGCTCACGGCGCTGATCATCAACGTCGTGAGCGGCTACACCGGCGGCTGGGCGCCGTGGTTCGTCAACCAGCCGGCGCTGATCACGGTCCCGGCCGCGTTCGTGACGACGTACTTCGCCAGCCGCGCGACCGGTTACGGCCGCCCGGAACACGTCCACGACATCATGCTGCGGCTGCACGCGCCCGATCCGCTCGGCTTCATGCGGGACAGGGCGGTTGCGCGATTCGGACAAGCCGAAGAAAAGACGCGAATCGCCGGCCGGGGACGGCACCGCAAGTAAAGCGCTGACAGCGAGTAAGAAAGTAATACCCGATCGAGGGATTACGAACTACACGATCGCCCCATACGTTCCGTTGGTTTCTACCGATACCAAAAACGGGAAAGTGGGGATTCGCCGTGAGCAGCACCGAACAAGACGTCGGGGGCGCGGAGCCGCAGACGGACTGGGAGAAGATCCAGGGCAGTCCCGAATTCACGGACCTGCGCCGCCGGCTGCGGGTGTTCGTGTTCCCGATGACCGCGTTGTTCCTGGTCTGGTACCTGCTGTACGTGCTCCTCGCGGACTACGCGCACGGCTTCATGAGCACCAAGCTGTTCGGGAACATCACCGTCGGCCTGGTCTTCGGGCTCTTGCAGTTCGTCTCGACGTTCGTCATCACGGGCCTGTACGTGCGCTACGCCAACCGGAAGCTCGACCCGGTCGCCGACGGGATCCGCGCCGAAATCGAAGGGGAACCGCGCCGATGAACCTCGCGGCGGGCGTGGAGGGTTCCAACTCCACCCTCAACATCATCATCTTCCTGGTCTTCGTCGCGATCACGCTGGTGATCGTGTTCCGGGCCAGCCGGAACTCCAAGACGGCGTCGGACTACTACGCCGCCGGCCGCGCGTTCACCGGCCCGCAGAACGGCATCGCGATTTCCGGCGACTACCTTTCGGCGGCGTCGTTCCTCGGTATCGCGGGCGCGATCGCGATCAACGGTTACGACGGCTTCCTCTATTCGATCGGCTTCCTGGTGGCGTGGCTCGTCGCGCTGCTGCTGGTCGCGGAACTGCTGCGCAACACCGGCAAGTTCACGATGGGCGACGTGCTGGCGTTCCGCATGAAGCAGACGCCGGTGCGCGCGGCGGCCGCCGTTTCGACGCTGGCGGTTTCGTTCTTCTACCTACTGGCGCAGATGGCCGGGGCCGGTGGTCTGGTCAACCTGCTGCTCGGCATTTCCGGCGAGGCGGGGCAGGACCTCGTGATCGCCGTCGTCGGCGTGATCATGATCCTCTACGTGCTGATCGGCGGGATGAAGGGCACCACCTGGGTGCAGATCATCAAGGCGGCGCTGCTGATCGTCGGTGCCTTCGCGATGACGCTGTGGGTGCTCGGCAAGTACGGCTTCAACCTGTCCGACCTGTTCCAGGCCGCCGTCGACAAGGGCGGCAAGGGCGGTGCGGCGCTGCTCGACCCGGGCAAGCAGTACGGCAAGACGGGCACGACCAAGCTCGACTTCCTGTCGCTCGGCATCGCGCTGGTCCTGGGTACGGCCGGGCTGCCGCACGTCCTGATGCGCTTCTACACGGTGCCGACCGCTCGCGACGCGCGTCGTTCGGTGGTCTGGGCGATCGTGCTGATCGGCGTGTTCTACCTGTTCACGCTGGTGCTCGGCTACGGTGCGGGCGCGATCGTCGGGCCGGACAAGATCTCGAAGGCACCCGGCACGACGAACTCGGCGGCGCCGCTGCTGGCCCTCGAACTGGGCGGCCCGGTGCTGCTCGGGTTCATCTCCGCGGTCGCGTTCGCGACCATCCTCGCGGTGGTCGCCGGCCTGACGATCACGGCGTCGGCGTCCTTCGCGCACGACGTCTACGCCAACGTGATCAAGAAGGGCCAGGTCTCCACCGGCGGCGAGGTTCGCGTCGCGCGGATCACGGCGCTGGTGATCGGCGCGCTGGCCATCGCGGGCGGCATCCTCGCGAAGAGCCAGAACGTGGCGTTCCTCGTGGCGCTCGCGTTCGCGGTGGCGGCGTCGGCGAACCTGCCGACCATCCTGTATTCGCTGTTCTGGAAGCGGTTCAACACCCAGGGCGCGCTGTGGTCGATCTACGGCGGCCTGCTCGTCACGATCGTGCTGATCGTCTTCTCGCCGGCGGTGTCGGGCAAGCCGATCGACCCGAAGACGGGCAAGAGCACGTCGATGATCCAGGGCGTCGACTTCCACTGGTTCCCGCTCGACAACCCGGGCCTGGTTTCGATCCCGGCCGCGTTCCTGCTCGGCTGGCTGGGGACGGTCCTGTCGAAGGAGCGGAACCCGAAGAAGTACGCGGAGATGGAGGTGCGCGCGCTGACCGGCGCGGGCGCCGAGAAGGCCGTTACGCACTGACGCTCGGCGGGGGCGTTGACCTCACGCGCGGACAACGCCCCCGCATGGCAGCATGGAGATCGTGGTGAGCCCTGCTGAACTGCCGACCGCCGAGGTCCGCGACCTGCCCAAGGACGGCCTCGTGCTGCTCGACGTCCGCGAAGACGACGAGTGGGCCGCGGGGCACGCGCCCGGCGCCGTGCACATCCCGATGGGGGAGCTGCCCGCCCGCGTCGGCGAACTGACCGACCTGCCCGACGACCAGCCGATCCACGTGATCTGCCGCAGCGGCGGCCGGTCCGCCCGCGCGGCCGCGTGGCTCAACCAGAGCGGCTGGGACGCGGTGAACGTCGCCGGCGGCATGGGCGCGTGGCAGCGCGAAGGCCGGCCGATGGTCGGCGAGCACCCCGGCATCGACCCCGAAGTGATCTAGCGTTGCAGCCGGGTCCGCCTCCGCCACCTGGGTACTGGCCGCGCCAGGCCCCGCCGCCGACCGCCCAGCAGCTGCAGGGCCGGACGCTGGCTGCCCAGCCGGAGCCGTACCCGTACCACCGCCGCCCGGCCCACCGGCCGAAGCTGCGCTGGGTGGCCACCCCGCCGCCCGGCGCGTGGCCGCGACGCCGCGTGGTGGTGCCCGAGCGGTACCTCGGCCCGCCGTCGTACCCGGTCCCGCCCCGCTGGGGCTTCCCGAACCTGGTCTGGCGCCGTCCGACGTCGGTGCCCGGCACGGCGTCCGACGAGATCCGCCCGATCGACCGCGTGCCGGTGCTCAGCCGCAGCCTGATCGCCGTCCTGTTCGGGTTCGCCGCGCTCGCCGTGGTCGCCGCCGGCGCCGAGATCTGGCGGTACGTGCTGCTCATGCAGGGCCGCGATGCCGCGCTGTCCCGCTCGGTGGTGGCCTTCTCCGACGGCTTCGTGCTGACCGCGGGCCTGCTGGCCTCGATCCTCGCGCTGCTGCCCGCCGGCCTGTCGCTGTGGTGGCTGCTGGTCGCGCGCCAGGCGGCGGCCGACGTCTCGGGCGACGACCCGCCGCGCCCGGTGTGGCAGGTGCTGGTCGGCGTCCTGGTGCCGGTGGCGAACCTGCCGATGGCGCTGTCGGTCGTCGGCGAGCTGGAGCACGCGGTGCTGAGCCGCCCGCGTGACGTCCGCCCGAAGCCGTCGCGCCAGGTCGTGGTGTGGTGGGGCGCCTGGATCCTGAACTGGGTGCTGCTCGGCGTGTCGATCGTCTGGCGCTTCCGCGACGACGTGCAGTCGATGGCCGACAGCGTCGTGCTGGTCGCGCTGACCGACCTGGCCGCGGCGGCGCTCGCCGTGCTGACCGCGCTGGTCGTCCGGCGCTTCTCGGCCCTGCTGGCACCGTTGGACGCGCGGGCCGTGCGCTCGATGCGCGTGCTGAAGGTGGCCGGCGCGCCGGAGCCCGAGCTGCGCACCGCGCGGCCGTCCGGCGCCGCTCGCTAGTACCGGCCGAGCGCCGGTTCGAGCTGGTCGAAGGCCCGTTCCGCGACCGGCCACAGGTCGTCGGCGATCGCTTTCTCCTGCGCGAGCGTCCGGTCGAAGACCTCCTGGAAGAGCACCCGCAGCACGGTGGCGAGGTGGGCGGCGGCGAGGATCGGCTCCAGCCCCTGCTCGGGGTGGCGCCGGATCAGCAGGTCGGTGAGCGTGACCTCGCGCTCGCGATGCATCTCGTGCAGGGCGTTCGTCAGGATCGGGCTCTCGTTGATCATCCGCACGAAGCCGGGGCCGGAGAAGCCCACCAGCGCGTGCTCGGCGCCCAGCATTTCGAAGTAGAGCTCGCGCGTGTCCTGGAAGACGCTGTCGCGGATCAGGGCGGCCGGCCAGGACGTGAAGTCCTCGCGGATGTCGAAGACCAGGTCTTCCTTGCGCGGGAAGTGGTTCGTGACGGTCATCTTGGCGACGCGCGCCTCGGCGGCGATGTCGGCGATCGTCACGTCCTCGAAGCCGTTGCGGATGAACAGCCTGGTGGCCACGTCCGAGATGGTTTTCCTGGTCTCGTGCTTCTTCTGGGCCCGGAGTCCCTCGCTCATGCCCGTCACTCTACTGGGTCGAACCCAAGATTGTGCTTGACCCAGTGAGTGGGTCGAACCTAATCTGAGGTTCGACCTAATCGATGGGGGTGGGTGCATGACGACGGCAGCGGTCCGTCCGGACGCGGCGCTGTGGCGGCTCGGCGGGGTCCTGATCATGGGCGCGGTGCTGTCGATCCTCGACGCGACGATCGTGACCGTCGGGATCGACTCGATCGCCCGCGACCTGGACAGCCCGCTGACCACGGTGCAGTGGGTGGCGAGCGCGTACCTGCTGGCGGCGTCGGTGGCGATCCCGCTGTCGGGCTGGCTGACCGACCGCTTCGGCGGCCGCGCGGTGTGGCTGACCGCGGTCGCGCTCTTCACGGCGGGCACGCTGCTGTGCGGCTTCGCCTGGTCGGCGCCGGCGTTGATCGCGTTCCGCGTGCTCCACGGCCTGGGCGGCGGGCTGATGCAGCCGGTCGGCCAGGCGGTGTTCGCGCAGGCCGCGGGCCCGGCGCTGGGCCGGATGATCGGCGTGATCACCCTGCCGGCGACGGTGGCCCCGGTACTGGGCCCGATGCTCGGCGGGGCGCTGGTGGCGGACTTCGGCTGGCGCTGGATGTTCTTCGGCGTCGTCCCGCTCGGCGTGGCGACGTTCCTGTTCGCCCGCCGCCTGCTGCCCGCCCCGGAGCCCGGCGGCGTCCGCGCACCGCTCGACGTCGTCGGCATCGCACTGCTGTCGCCAGGGCTCGGCGCGCTGGTCTACGGCTTGTCCGAGGGCGTCGTCGTGGCCGCGGTGGCGGGCGTGGCGCTGCTGCTGGCGTACGGCGTCCACGCGTCGCGGACGTCGTCGCCGGTGCTGGACCTGACGCTGTTCCGGAACCGCGGGTTCGCGGTGGCGAGCGCGAGCACGTTCCTGCTCGGGGCTTCGCTGTACAGCTCGATGCTGCTCCTCCCGCTGTACTACCAGCAGGTCGAGCAGGCGAGCGCGTTGCGCGCCGGCCTGCTGCTGGCACCCCAGGCACTGGGCTCCGCGGCCGTGCTGCTGGCGGGCGGGCGCCTCCTGGCCCGCTTCGGCCCCCGCCGGATGATGCTGGCCGGCCTCGGGCTGTCGGTACTGGGCACGGTGGCCTTCACCCAGCTCGGCTCCGAGCCGAGCGGTCTCCTCCTGACGGCGTCACTCCTGATCCGCGGCGCGGGACTCGGTGCGGCGACGACACCCGGCATGACAACGCTGTACGGCTCGCTGGAGCGGTCCCGCATCCCGCGCGCGGCCAGCGCGTTCAACGTGGTCAACCGCATCGGCGGCTCCCTCGGCACGGCCTTGCTGGCCGCGGTCCTGCACCACGAGCTGACCGCGTCGGCGCCCCCGGCGGCGTTCGGCACGACGTTCACGTGGGCGCTGGGGCTGTCGGTCCTGACCCTGCTCCCCGCCGCCTTCTTCCCGCAGAGGAGTCTCCGATGAACCTTCGCCTCCTGACCGTCCACGCCCACCCCGACGACGAATCCAGCAAGGGCGCGGCCACCCTGGCCCGCTACGCCGCCGAAGGCGTCGACGTCCTGGTAGCCACCTGCACCGGCGGCGAGCGCGGCGACATCCTGAACCCGGCGGTCGACACGGAGGAGAACCGCACGAACCTCCCGGCGATCCGCCGTCGCGAAATGGCGGCCGCCGCGGAGATCCTGGGTGTCCGCCACCGCTTCCTGGGCTTCACCGACTCCGGCCTCCCCACCGACGGCGAGCCGTTGCCTCCAGACTGCTTCGCGGCCCTCCCGCTGGCCGCGGCCGCGGCCCCGCTGGTCGCGCTGATCCGCGAGTTCAAGCCCCACGTACTGATCACGTACGACGAAACGGGCGGTTACCCCCACCCGGACCACATCCGCACCCACGAGGCGACGCTGGAAGCCTTCTCAGCGGCGGCCGACCCCGCCCGCTACCCAGGCACCGGCGACCCGTGGCAACCCCAAAAGCTGTACTACCAGGCAACGTTGAGCCGAGCGTGGTTCCTCGCCCTCCACGAGGCCACCCTGGCCGCCGGCCTCGAGTCCCCGATGACCGAGGTCCTGGCGGAACTCCCGCCCGAGGACACCCTCAAGGTGACGACGCGCATCCGCTGCGACTCCCACTTCGCCACCCGCGACAAGGCCCTCTTGTCCC
This sequence comes from Amycolatopsis solani, assembly GCF_033441515.1. Classification (NCBI taxonomy): domain Bacteria; kingdom Bacillati; phylum Actinomycetota; class Actinomycetes; order Pseudonocardiales; family Pseudonocardiaceae; genus Amycolatopsis; species Amycolatopsis solani. The sequence continues at coordinate 1,055,544 of NZ_JAWQJT010000001.1, read as the reverse complement.
ACACCACCCAGGTCGACCCGGCCCACCCGTTCTTCGCCCACTCACGCGAGATCGAGCGAGCGGCGTGGCCATACGAGGACTACCACCTGGCCCACCCGACCCCATGCCCCGAACTGGAGGACGACTTGTTCGCCGGAGTCACACCGTGATCGCCCCAACCCACCGCGAGCCGCCAGCCCACACCCGCTCCCGGGCTGGCCCGCCCAACTCACCGCTGGCCGCCAGCCCGCACGCGCTCCCGGGTCGGCTCGCCCAACCCACCGCGGCCGCCAGCGCACACGCGCTCCCGGGTCGGCTCGCCCAACTCACCGCTGGCCGCCAGCCCGCACGCGCTCCCGGGTCGGCTCGCCCAACTCACCGCGGGCCGCCAGCCCACACCCGCTCCCGGGCCGGCCCGCCTAACCCACCGCCGGCCCGCACCCGCGCCTCCCGGGCCCGCCCGTCGCGACCCGGTGCCGGCCGCACACCCGCACGGGCCCTCCGGCCCGCCCGGCTCCCCTCGGCCGGCCGGGCACAGGCCCGCCGGCTTCAGACCCCCGGCTCACACCGTGACCCGCAGCTCCTTCAACCCCCGGATCACGAACTCCGGCCGCCGCGGCGGAGGCTCCACCAACCGCAACCCCGGCAGCTTCTCCGCCAAAGCACTCAACGCGGCACCGATCTCCACCCGAGCCAGAGGAGCACCCACGCAGTAGTGAATCCCCATCCCGAACCCCAGATGCGCGTTAGGCGTCCGCCCGATGTCCAGCCGGTCCGGCTCCTCGAACACCTCCGGATCCCGCGCCGCGGCCCCGAGCAGCGCCCCGATCTTCTGCCCCTCCGAAACGACATACCCGCGAATCGACACGTCCTCGGTGGCCGTCCGCTCGAACAGCTGCAGCGGAGCGTCGAACCGGATCAGCTCTTCCACGCACGAATCGAGAAGGGAAGGTGAAGCCAGCAGTCGCTCCCACTGGTCCCGATGCGTCAGCAACGCCGTGATCCCGTTGCCGAGCACGTTGACCGTCGCTTCGTGGCCCGCCATCAGCAGCAGCACCGCGGTGGCCACCAGCTCGTCAGGCGTCAGCTCGCTGCGCAGGAGGTCGCTGATGATGTCGTCCCCCGGCGCCGAAGCGCGGGCCGATGCCACCGAGCGGACGTACGACACGAACTCGGCGGAAGCCTGCTCGGCGGCGTCGCGGTCGGACTCCGGGCGCCCGAACTCGTACATCTTCACGATGGCGTTGGACAGCTCGACCATCCGCGGCCCGTCCGAGCCGGGCACGCCGAGCAGCTCCGCGATCACCGCGACCGGCAAGGGCTGGGCGAGGTGCTCGAGGAGGTCCGCGCTGCCGTCGGTGGCGATCGCGGCGGCCAGGTCGTCGACCATGTTCGCGGCCAGCGAGGCGACCATCGGGCGCAGGCGCTGGACGTGGCCGCGGCCGAAGGCGCCCGCGATCAGGCGGCGGAGGCGGGTGTGGGCCGGGGGCTCGTTCTCCAGCAGGGAGTTGCGGTGCAGCAGGTTGAACGACGCGAACCGCTCCAGCGGCTGGGCGTCCTGCCAGATCCGGCCCAGCCCTCGGTGGCGCAGCACCGCCGACGACGCCGCGTGCGACACCGCGATGGCGAGGCCCAGTCCTTCGTGGAAATGGACGTCGCCTTGGGCGCGGAGGGCGGCGAAGGCCGGGTACGGGTCGGCGAGGAACTCGGGATCGCGGGGGTCGAACACGTCGCGAGACTAACCCTTCGATAGCGTTCCAGGCCGAGCCAGAGGAGGCAGCCGTGGGCAAGGGCGCGCGCAAGAAGGGTCCCAAGCAGGCGTCGGACCGCAAGCCGAAGGTGCGCGACGTCTTCGTCGGTCAGCCGTTCGAGGGGCTGGCGGCGGAGCCCGAGCTGATCGCGCTGCGCGAGTTCGTGCCGTCCGCGACCGCGAAGCTGACCCTCGCCGATGGCGGGGACGTCACGCTCGGGACCGTGCTGCCGATGGCGGCCGCCGCGTTCGTGCGGTCGGACGGGGAGCGCTACCTCGGCCTGCAGGTTCAGACCCGCTCCTCCGACATCAGCCGTGACCTCGGCCGGTCGCTGAAGTGGCTGCTCGACGCCAAGGAGGGCGACGTCCTCGGCGTGCCGGACACGACCACGCCGCCGGCCGCCGACGAGCACGCCCGGCTGCAGGACCTGCTGGCGCCGGGTGCCGAACTCGACGTCACGCTGCACACCGACTTCGCCTGGTGGCTGCCCGAGGACGCGGACGCAACCGGGGACGTCGCGGTGTCGCTCGAGCGCGCGAACGCCGCGATCATGCCCACCGAGCGGCTCGGCTCGGGTGCCTACTGGGTGCTCGCCGGCGAGAAGGCGCACCTGCGCTGGGTGCGTCCGGAGCCGGAGAACCTGCTGCTCCAGGCGCTGGCGCGGCTGTCCGCGGCCGGCGAGCTCGGCCTCGGCGAAGGCACGCGGTACGCGGGCTCGTTCCGGGCGCACGGCCTGCTGGTCCCGGTGTGGGACCTCGACCCCGAGGCGCACGCCCGCGAGTGGGCCGAGGCGAAGGACGCCCTCGGGGCCCGGCTCGAGACGGCGCTCAAGTCGCTCGACGGCGAGCCGCTGAACGCGGCCGAGCGGCGGGCCAGGGACGGCCTCATCGGCCGTCAGCTGACCCTGCGCTGACCGGCGCTCACCGGGTGGCTCCACACTCGGTGAGCGTTCAACCAGGGCTTTTGTGGCGCACGAGACACCGCCGACCGAACGCGCCGGTGGGACGATTCTCGGCGTGATACTCCACATCTGCGGGGCGGCCGACTGGGCCGGAGTGGGAGCGGACGACGGCTACCGGCCGTCGTCGCTGGGGGAAGTCGGGTTCGTGCACTGCTCCGACTTCGGCACGGCGCACCTGCCTGCCAACGCGCTCTACCGGGGCCGCACCGATCTGGTGCTGCTCGAAATCGATCCGGCGAAGGTCGGGGCGCCGGTCCGCTGGGAGGTCGGCGAGCCGCCGCACCCGGCCGGGATCTGGTTCCCGCACGTCTACGGGCCGATCCCGCGTGCGGCGGTCGTCGGGGTGCACGAGTTCACCGAAACGGCGGACGGCGGCTTCCGGCTGCCGGACGCACTCGCCCACCGCTGACGTGGGCAACTCATGACCCGCCCGGGCGTCTACGAATTGGGGCGGGAACGCGGGCAACCTGAGGGGGCTGTGATGCGTGTTGGGGGAGAAAGCGACTCGGCTTCTGGCTACCCGACCCCGATGGGAGGCGATACGGTGACCGCTGCGGCACCCGTCCTCACCGGGGGAGAGACGTGGGTGACCAGTGCAGGCCGAGGGAGGGCCGCGACGTTGCCGGGTGAGCTCACCGACTTCGGCGACTTCGTGCAGGCCACCCTGCCGGGGCTGCTGCGGTACGGCCACGCGCTCACCGGCAACCCGCACGACGCGGCCGACCTGGTGCAGACCGTCCTGGAGAAGATCGGTTCGCGCTGGCACTACGTGCACGAGAAGACCGGCGACCCGCTGGCCTACGTCCGCCGTTCGATGGCGAACGCGCACGTCAGCCGCTGGCGTCGGACGCGCCGGGAGAACCTGGTCGCCGACCTGCCGGACACCAGTCCGCACGTGCCGGCCGACCCCTTCGAGCACGAGCCGCTGTGGCGTGCGTTACGGACGCTGCCGCCGCGGCAACGCGCGGTGATGGTGCTGCGTTACTACGAAGGTCTCTCCGAAGCGGAGATCGCCGGGGCGCTCGGCGTCACGCAGGGCACCGTGAAGAGCCAGGCCAGCAAGGCGATCACGTCGCTGCGCACGAAGCTGAAGGCGACCGACAACGAAGGCGAAGGGAGTGACGCGGGTTGAACATCTCCGAGGACGAGCTCGAGCAGCGCCTGCGCGCGATGTTCGCCGATGAGCGGCTGGACCTGCCGCCGCCGGCGGACGCGGGTACGTCCATCGTCGCGGGTGCCGGACGACGTCGTCGCCGTCGTCGCAACCTGCAGGCCGTCACCGGTGTCGCTGCGGCCGTGGTCGTCGTGTCGGCCGGGCTGACGATGGTCCGGATCCACACCGAGGACGGCACCGCCGTGATGTCCGCCGACGGGACCGACATCAGCGTCAAACCGCCCGAGAACCTGACGGCGGGACGGTCGCCGCAGCCGTCGGCGCCGGGGCCGACCGGCACCCAGAGCATCGAGGTTTCCGTGCCGCCGGGCACGCCGACTTCGAAGCCGCCGCGGCCGTCGTCCTCGCACCCTTCGACGTCGTTGCCGACCGTGTCGAGCGGGCCGCTGCTCGCGGCCGACGGCTTCGGCCGCCTCAAGCTGGGCATGTCCGAGGCCGAGGTCACCGCGCAGGCCGTCACGCTCACCGAGGCGCAGGCCGGGGCGAGCTGCACCGTCTACAAGGCGGACGGCGGTGGGGTCCCTGCCGCCGCGAGCGTCGTCATCTCGAAGGCGGTCGGGCTCGTCGTCGTCACCCCGGACGTCGTCGCGCACACCGCCGAAGGCGTCGGCGCCGGAGCCACGAAGGAGCAGGTGCTCGCCGCCTACCCGACGGCCAAGGACGAGAGCGGTGGCGTCGTCGCCCCGGCGAGTCCGGCCGCCGACTACCACTTCCTGCTCGGGGCCGCCGGGGTCGCCCAGACGAGCTTGATGAGCGTCAACCAGGACTGCGCCGGCTGATCAGCCGGCCGCATGCGGAAGCCCGGGCCATCCACAGGGGGAGGGCCCGGGCTTCCGGCATTTCTCGCGCGTGGTGGGAGCGAAAGCTTTAGAGCGCGCCGCCGGCCACCGGCGGCATCTGCGCGTCGGCGCCGTTGTCGCCGACCGACTCGCGGTGGAGGTGGTTCTCGACCTCGAACAGGTTGCCGTTCGCGCGCTTGACGACGTTCAGCAGCGTGCTCATCTGGGAGATCTCTTCGACCTGCTCCTTGAGGAACCACTGCGTGAACTGCTCGCTGATGTAGTCCTCTTCGGCCCGCGCCGCCTTGGTCATCGCGGAGATGTCGGCGGCGACCTCCTTCTCCTGCTCCAGTGCCAGCTCGATGAGCTCGGCGACACCCGAGAAGTCGTTGCGCACCTCGCCGGTGCCGGGGATCTCGACGTGGTGGTCGCGGTCGAGCATGTACTGCACGAGCGCCATCGCGTGGTTGCGCTCTTCGACGGACTGCTTGTAGAAGTGCTTCGCCAGCTGCGGCAGGTCCTCGGCGTCGAACCACACCGCGAGCGCGATGTACTGCTGGGACGCGTTGAACTCGTTGTGGATCTGCGCCTGCAGCAGTTCGAAGAACTTCGAGCGCGGTTCTTTCTTCTTGGTGAGGGCCATGCAGAACAGAATAGATCAAGATTCCGCGCAAAGCCACTCGGTACTGGTGATCTGCCCCCTATTAGGGTTACCATTCCTAGAGAAGACAAACCTTATTTAAGTAAGCCTTCCCTAAATTGTCGAACACATTTAGGGAAGGCTTACTTCATTTAACGCAGTGGTTCGCGGCGGATCGGGCACGACATGCAACGCGGCCCGCCGCGGCCGGAACCCAGCTCGGAGCCCGCGATCGGCAGCACCTCGATGCCCGCCGCCTCCAGCCGCTCGTTCGTCTCGACGTTCCGCTCGTAGCCGACGACGACGCCCGGGGCCAGCGCGAGCGTGTTGTTGCCGTCGTCCCACTGCTCGCGTTCGGCGGTCACCGGGTCGAGGCCGGTGTCGATGACGCGCAGCCGGTCGATCTCCATCGCTTCGGCCGCGGCCACCAGGAACGGGGCCGGGCCGGCCACCTTCACGCCGCCGTCGCCGGTCGGGCGCAGCGTGAACGCGGTCAGGGAGTCGCGTGCCAGCGGGTACATGACCACGGCGTCGGCGTCGACCATCGTGCAGACCGTGTCCAGGTGCATGGTCGCGCGGGACTGCTCGATCGGCACCGCCAGCACGGTGTGCGCGATGCCGTCGGCGAACACCGAGCGGGCGAGCGACTCGGCGCCGGCCGCCGTCGTCCGCTCGCCGACGCCGATGGCCAGCACGCCCGGGGCCAGCAGCATGACGTCGCCGCCTTCGATCGGCGCGGAATGGGCGCCGTACGCGCGGGCCGCGTGCCGGAACTGCGGGTGGTACGCGTAGATCAGGTCCAGCACCGCGGTTTCCCGGCGGCGCGCGGGCATGGTCAGCGACGAAACCGCCACCCGGTCGGCGATCCACGCCGACGAGTCGCGGGTGAACAGCAGGTTCGGCAGCGGGTCGACGGCGAAGTCGTGCGGGTGGTTCATCATCCGCACCAGCGACGCGCCCTCCGCGGACGGCAGCTCCTCGAACGTCATCCCGGCCATCAGGACCTCGGCGAGACCCGCGGCGCTGGCGCTCGACAGGTGCGACCGCAGCGAGTCGGCCAGGTCGCCGCCGAGGCGCCGGTCGTCGACGGCCGCGTGGACGCCCGCCGCGTGGGCGCGGTCGTCCTCCAGCGCGGTGCGGAGCGCGTCGGCCAGCAGCAGGACGTCGACGCCGCGGCTGCGCAGCACTTCGGCGAACGCGTCGTGCTCGGCCTGGGCCCGGTCGACCCACGGGATCGAGTCGAACAGGAGCTGGTCGTTGTTGCGGGGCGTCAGCCTTTTGAGCTCGTTGCCGGGCCGGTGCAGCAGCACCGCGCGCAGGGGTCCGACTTCGCTGTCCACCCGGGGAGGTGTCGTTTCGTCGCTCACCACCCGATCCTATTCACGGGAGCCACGAAACGTGACCTTTGAGCAGCGAATACCCGACGAACGACACGAAGTCGAACAGCGTGTGCGCGGCCACGAGCGGCCACAGCCGGTTCGTCTTCTGCCACAGCCTGCCGAACACCAGGCCCATGATCAGGTTCCCGACGAACCCGCCGAAGCCCTGGTACAGGTGGTACGACCCGCGCAGCACGGCGGCGCCGAACAAGGCGTTGTTCTCGCGGACGCCGAGCTGGCGCAGCCGGGTCAGCAGGTAGCCGACGACCAGGACTTCCTCGGCGAAGGCGTTGCCGAACGCGGACAGCGTCAGCGTGATCGGCCGCCACCACGTGTCGTTCAATGTGGACGGTTGCACCGCCAGGCTGAACCCGAGGTGGTAGGAGACGAAGTAGAGCGCCAGGCCGGGTATCCCGATCAGCGCGGCGAGCGCGAGCGTCAGCAGCGCGTCGCGACCTGGCGACCGGCGGTCCAGGCCGACCTGCGCGATCTTGATCCCCGCGCGCCACAGGAAGTACAGCCCCAGCGCGCCCCAGCCGACCAGCTGGGCGGCCGAGAGCAGCTGCTTGAGCAGGTCGATCAGGCTCGCCGCGGCCTGCGGCACGTTGAGCTGAACCTGCTGCTGGGCCAGCGGCGTCGGCTGCAGCAGCGAGTCCACAAGGGACAGCAGGCTGCGCACGCCGGACAGGCCGAGCGTGATGCCGAAGACGAGCAGCAGCTCGAGCTTGATCGCGCGGCGCTCCGCCGGGTCCTCGATCGTCCCGGGGAATTCGGGGCGGGCCGGGGCCAGCCACGATCGCGCGGTGAACGTCATGCGCGCACGCTACCTTCGGGGTATGCCGAGGAGCATCGCCACCAACGAAACCGTCGACCGCGCCGAGCTGGTCGAGTTCCTGTCCACCCGCCACCGCGCGATCCTGCTGACCACGAAGGCCGACGGCGGGCCGCAGCTTTCGCCGGTCACCTGCGGGGTCGACGCCGAAGGCAGGCTGGTCATCTCGACCTACCCGAAGCGCGCCAAGATCGTGAACATCAAGCGCAACCCCGCCGTCTCGGCCTGCATCCTCTCCGACGAGTGGAACGACCAGTGGGTGCAGCTCAACGGCACCGCGGAGGTGCTGGACATCCCGGAGTCGGTCGAGCCGCTCGTGGAGTACTTCCGGGCCATTTCCGGCGAGCACCCGGATTGGGACGAATACCGCGAAGCCATGGTGAAGCAGGGCAAGAGCATCATCCGGGTGACCATCGAGAGCTGGGGCCCGATCGCGAAGGGCGGGTTCCCCGCCGAGCTAGCCTGACGCGCCGCCGCGCAGGAACGGGCAGCCGACCAGCCGCCGCAGCTCCATCGCGAGCTGCGGCGGGCTGTCGACGGACTTCGAGAAGGCCAGCCGGACGTCGTGGTCGCCGCCCTCGGACTCGACGCGCAGCCGCAGCCCGAACCGGTCGAGGCCGAGCGGGCGGATCCGGCCGCCGCGCAGGTCCGCCGGCAGGTGCTTCGCCAGCTGGTCGACGACGTCGGAGTGGTCGCTCTCCAGGTGTCGCAGCCACTGGGCCTCGTAGTCGTGGAACGGGTCCGGCGGCGCGGCGCTGAACATGTGCGGGCGCAGCGAGTGCGTGCCTTCGGCGTCGGCGAGCACGAGCGACGCCGGGGTGAGCCGCAGCAGCGTGACGCCGTGTCCGACGTCGAGCAGGCGTTCGTCCGCCCGTGTTTCGGCGATCGCTATCGCCCGGGCGCGGGCCGACACCGGCGAGAGCGGGCGCAGCCAGCCGGTGATCCACAGCAGCCCGCGGATCGGCTCCCGCAGGGCGACCGGCGCCTGGTCGGCGAGCTCGACCATCACGGCCAGCTCGCCGCGCTGGGTCTGCTTCGCCGCGTTGACCATCGGGTGGTCGTCGGGCAGCAAGACGCTCACGCTGCCGCTGTGGTGCACGTGGTGCAGGACCGGGACGACGCGCTCGCCGTCGAGACCGGCGCGTTCGCAGGTGGGCAGCAAGGACGCGGGACCGTTGCGGGTCGCGATCGTCTTGGCCCGCTCGGCGGGGTTCGGTGCCGGCGGGCGGCGGATGGATGCGGGTGCCTGGGTCACGGCTCACCTCCTACTTAGGTGAGCCTAACCTGAATTCGACGGTCTGGATAGTCGCCCGCGTCACGCGTTCGTTCCGCTGAACGGAGTATCCGGTAACGCCGGTGACCGGTTCACCGAAAAGCCGGTGATACCGGCCGACACGGTGGGGGCCCAGCGTGCAGATCGTCCCGCTTCCCGAACGCGTGCCGGCGTTCGAACTCGACCCCGCCATGCCGTCCGGGGCGCTGCCGATCTTCGGCGAATACCTCGACCGGATCGGCCGGAGCACCGCGGACCAGCGGTTGCTGTCCTGGGTGTTCCTCGTGTTCGGGTTCGCCCAGTTCTTCACCGGCGCCGGCCTCGCGCTGCCGGTGGGCACGCTCGCGCTGGTCGGCTCGGTCGAGGCGTGGTGGCTCTACCGCGCGTATCTGAGGGTGCCCGAAACGCGGCTGAAGCGGGAAGCGTTCCGGCAGGTGGACGTCACGGTGTTGGTGGCGGCCGGGCCGACGGTCGGCGTGCGCCTGCCGGACGGCCGCTGGCTGCGCGTCCGCCTCGACGAGGCCCACCGGTTGCTGCTGGCCGGGCACCGGCGGGTCTGGCTGCTGGGGCGCGGGCAGAAGGTCTTCGTCGGGTTTTCCGGGCTGGTCCGGGTCCGTCGCGCCCGCATCCACCAGACGCCGCCGCCGGGTGCGGTGGCCGTCCCGGCACCGGCAGGCTCGGGGTCGCCGCGCCTCGACCCGGTGCTCGCCGCGCACCGCCGCCAGCTCGCCCGCGAGCTGCGCCGCACGGCGGCGTTCCTGCTGGTGCTGGCCGGCTTCGCGCTGTGGGTCCGGCTCGACTTCCCGGTGATGGGCTGGGTCGCGTGGGCCTTCGCGACCGGCGCGCTCCTGGGCTCACTGGCCACGGGACTGCGCTCGCTCGCCCACCGCCGCCCCCTGGCCGCCGACCACTGGACGGAACTGCGCGCGGTCCTGGACGGCCCGGTCCGCATGGACCGCCGCGGCACCGCGAGGCTGAGCGGCCTGACGATGCTGGCCGACGGCACGGTCGTCGCTTTCCGCCTCCCCAAGGCCGACCCCTCGATGGCCGCCAACATCGCGGCAACGGGCCGGCTGTGGATCGCCGGAGTGCCTCGGCCAGGCGCGGCCAGAACAGGCTTGCCGGGCTACCCGGTCCTGGGCACGGTCTGGCTGGGCTGAGCGCCTCCGGGCCCGCTGCGGCAAGGTGTCTCACCCCGCGCTGGGCACACCCCGAGCCGCCCACCCCGGCCGCCAGGCGTCGGCGACACCCCGACCAGGCCGCAGGTGGTCCCGCAGCAGAGACACCGCCGGGTGCCGATCGGCCCGGCGCCAGACCAGCGAATGCGGGTACACCGGCACCGGCCGCTCGATCCGCACCCGCCGCAAGTCGTACTCCGCCGGCCAAAGCAGCCGCGCTCCGGTCGGCACCAGCGTCGCGACCTCCGCCGACTTCGCGACCTCGTCCAGCACCACCTCGGTGCCGAAGTTCGGCCCGGTCGTGTCGATCGACAGCCCGAACGCCGCCGCGAGCGCGGCGTAATACGCACCCCACTCCGTCCCGGGCACCACGCCGGGCAGCCAGAGCCGATGCCCGCCCAGCTCGGCCGGCGTCACCGAAGCCGATCCCGCCAGGGGGTGCCGGGGCCCGCACAGCAGCTCGATGGGCTCGTCGAACACCCACTGCGCGTCGAGGTCCGCAGGCAGCTCGACCACCGCGCGGAACGATGCGTCGATCGAGCCGTTCCGCAGCGCGGCGACCGCCGTGTCGAAGAGGGTCACCACCTCCACGGCGATCTCCGGGTGCGCCTCGTGGAACCCGCGCAGCAACGTCGCCGGGCACAGCCGGCGTCCGATGACGTCGACGCGCAGGGGCCCGGTGCGCACCGACGCGAGTGCGCGCGCCTCCGCGGTCAGCAGCTCGTGCGCGTGGGGCAGGAACGCTTCGCCCTCGGCGGTCAGCCGCGCGCCGCGGGCGGTGCGGGTGAACAACCGGGTCCCGACCGCCTTCTCCAGCGTCGCGATGCGCTTCGAGACCGCCTGCTGCGTGATCGACAGCTCTACCGCGGCGTCCTGGAACCGGCCCGCCGCGACGACGGCCACGAAGGTGCGCACTGCGTCGAGGTCCACGGCGCCCGACTTTAGATCCACAACCCGGCGTTGTGGCTCGCCGACGCGTCGGTTGTTTGCTTCGCCGGCCTACTCCTCGCTTTGATCTCCCGGTGATGCGCAGGCGGCTCGGGCGGCGGTTCAGGTGGCTTTGGTCGGCTTACGCCGTGAGCGCGTTCGGCACCTGGCTCGGGTTCGGCGCCTTCCCGATGCTCGCCATCCTCGTGCTGCACGCCGGGCCGGCGGCCGTCTCCGCGCTCGCCGCGATCGGGCCGGCCGTCGGGGCGCTCGTGGCCGTGCCGCTGGGGCCGTGGGTCGACCGGCGCCGGAAGCGGCCGGTCATGGTGGCCATGGACCTGATCCGGTTTGGCGCGCTGCTGAGCGTGCCCGCCTGCTACGCGCTCGGCCTGCTGAGCTTCGGCCAGCTCCTCGCCGTCTCGGTGGTCGTCGCCGCGGCGGACATCACCTTCACATCGGCGAGCGGCGCCTTCCTGAAGGGGCTCGTCGCGCCGGAGGACCTGCTCGTGGCCAACGGCCGGTTCGAGTCGACGAACTGGACCGCCACCGCGCTCGGGCCGCCGCTCGGCGGGGCCGCGTTCGCGGTGCTCGGGCCGGTGACGTCGGTGGTCGCCAACGCCGTCAGCTTCCTGCTTTCCGCGCTCGGGATCCGGGCGATCGGCGGCGACGAACCCCGCCCGCACACCACCGGGCGCCCGCGCGCCCGAGACCTGGCGGGCGGGTGGCGCTTCCTGCTGGCCCACCCCGGGCTGCGGCCCCTCCTGCTCAACGCCATGGTCTTCAACGGCCTGGTCATGGCAACCGAGCCGCTGCTCGCGGTGCTGATGCTGGGCGAGCTCGGGCTCACGCCGTGGCAGTACGGGCTCGCGTTCGCCGTGCCCTGCCTCGGCGGCCTCGCCGGCTCGCGGCTGACCCCGCGGCTGGTCGCCCGGTTCGGGCGGCACCCGGTGCTGCTCACGTCGGGCGCGGTCCGGGCGTGCTGGCTCCTCGCGCTCGCCTTCCTGCCCCGCGGCACCGGCGGGCTCGTCTTCGTCATGGTCGTCGAACTGGGCTTGATCGTCAGCTGCAGCGTCTTCAACCCGGTGCTGGCCACCTACCGCCTCGAACAGCTGCCGCCGGATCGCGCGGCCGGCACGCTCTCGGCGTGGTCGGTCAGCACCAAGGCGGCGATCGCCGCGCTGACCGCGGTGTGGGGCGTGCTCGCCGGCTTCACCGGGCCGCGGGTCGCGATCGGGGTCGCCGGGGTTCTCGTGCTCACGACGCCGCTGCTGCTGCCCCGGCGCGAGCGGACGCCGGTGGCCGTCTAACCCAGCGACTTCCGCGTCGCCTGCTCGGTTTCCAGCACGCCCTGCCGGATGCCTTCCAGCTGGTCGCTCAGCTCCCGCACGGCACCGGTGTCGACGGCGACGTCCGTGGTCGCGGCCGTCAGCTCCGCGACCCGTGCCACCAGGCTGTCCAGGCCGAGCGCGCCGGACTGCAGCTGCGCGAGCAGCTTGTCGCGCGCGCCGGAGAGGCGCGCGTGCACGTCGGCCTGGGCCTGCACCGCCGTCAGCGCCTGCTCGAGATCGCCGTGGACTTCCGGGCTCGCCGAGGGCAGTTCGCGTTCCAGCCGGCGCCGCTCCTTCGCGACCGCGTCGAGGTCGACGCGGGTGAGGGCCTTCCCGGTCGCCGACGCGCGGCCGGCCAGGCGCCGCAGCGTCACCAGCGTCTCCTGGACCACCGGTTCCATGTCCGCGACGCGGTCGGCGAGCGGTCCAGGGTCGAGGGACTCGCTGAGCGACTCGAAGCCCTCGGCCGCGCTTTCGGCCCGGCGCAGCCAGTTCTCCTCGGCCGACCCGGGCGCGACGTCGAGCACCCGCGCCTCACGCGGTTCCGGCTCCTTCTCGCGGGTCGCGACGGCGACGCCCGCCCGCGCGGCGAGCACCGCCACCCCGACCCCGACGGCGGCGACGACCGGCAGCTGCACGGCCCACGCCACCCCGGCCGACGTGGCGGCGAACAGCAGCCCCCACGGTTCGGCGAGCTCACGGGCGAACTTCATGGCCGCCAGGATCTCAGAAATTCGAGATCACGGAGGTGAAGACCTGGTTGATCGAGTCCGGTTTGGACGAGTCGTACTCCGATCCTTCGGTCGCTTCCGCGATCTGCTTCAGCACGTTCTGGTCGGCGTCCGAGCCGTAGGCGATGGTGAACAGCCGGACCGTCTCCGCGTTGCCCTCCGGACGCAGCTGCGGCAGCAGGTGCTCGAGGTCGACGCCGCCGGAATCCTCGTTGCGGCCGTCGGTCAGCACCACGACGGCATTGATCGCCGACGGGTCGAGGTGCGCCTTCATGTACTCGTACGCGGCCTGCGAGGAGTCGTAGAGCCCGGTGCCCGCCTGCGGGGTCAGCCCGCTCAGCCGCGACGCCAGCGTCTCCTTGCCCGCGGTCCCGAGCGCCTGCACCGGGACGAGTTCCTGGTAGTCCTTGTCGCCGTCGAGGTGGGTGGAGAACTGCCAGAGGCCCACCTGGTCGCGTGGCACGAACTGGCCGAGCGCGTCGATCGCGGCCTGCTTGGCCAGGTCGATCTTGCTCTTGCCGGTGCCCTTGACCTCGTCGCCCATCGAGCCGGAGACGTCCACGACCAGCAGCACGTTCGCCTTCTTGCGCAGCTCGGTCCACGTCGTCAGCAGCTTCGAAAGCACGGTCGGCGACGGCGGCCGGATGAAGTTGATCTTCGCGTCGGGCTGGACACCGTTGGCGGTGGTCGCCTGCGGGCCGGGCTTGCCTTCGAACGACCGGAAGCCGAGCGCGGCGAACCGCTGCTGCGTCTCCTGGCCGCGCAGGTAGCCGACGAAGTCGGCGGCGATCTGCTTGCGCGTCGGGTCGGCCCAGTTCAGCGTGACGAACGGGTGGTCGGAGTTGAGCGTGCCGTCGGCCGGGTAGATCGCGACGAGCGGCACCTTCGGCGGCGCGTGCTGGCCGACCTTCGCCGGGTCGTTCGTGGGGTTGCCCTGGTTGTAGCCGATGAGCGAGCTCTCCTCGACGGTCACCGCCGAGATGTAGGACAGCGCCGCGCCGCGGTCGTCGGCCTTCTGCAGGTTCGTCAGGAAGGTGAGCGTGTTGTCGCCGTAGTGCACGATCGCCTGCTCGATGTTCGTGACGAACTGCTTCGCCTCGGGCTTCTCGAGCGCGGCCGCGGTGAGGTCGGACGACGTCCCGGTGGCCGCGTAGTACGCGCCGATGGTGGCGTTCAGCCCCGCGGTCGAGATGTTCGGGTTCGTCTTGCCGAGCCGGAACTTGCCCCACTCGGGGTGGCCGTACTTCGCCCAGCCCGCCGGGTCGGTCGCGAGCGTGGCGAGGTCCTTCCAGCCGATCGGCTTGGCCGGCCAGCCCAGCGCCTCGGCCATCGGCTTCGGCATGGCGACGGTCAGCGGCGAGTTCGCGATCGACGGCGGGTCGCCGTCCGGCACGATCGACGCCGAGTCGCCCTTCGCGTTGACGCGCAGCAGGTTGACCCAGCCGCTCGCGGCCGGCGTCCAGACGTCCGGGCGCGGCCCGTCGGTGGCCTCGTTCCAGCCGTTCGCCAGCGCCTGCATCGCGATGCCCGACGACTTCGATTTCACGACGACGTCGACGCAGTGCCCGGCGACGGACCGTCCGGAGTAGGCCTTGGCGGCTTCTTGGACGATTCCGACCTTTTCCGGTGAGGAAGCGACGTTGAGTGCGACGGCGTCCGCGCCCGTGCATTTCGGCGCGTCGGCCTCGTCGCCCGAGTCGCTGGTCCAGGCCCGGATCCCGATGATCAGCCCGGCGGCGACCACGATCGCGGCCAGGAAGGGGAGGATTTTTCTCTTCCGCCGTGCTGGTTGGGAATTGATCATCGAATCCTCCCCGTTCCGCGACCGGAAAGGCCATTATCCGGTAGCGGAACGGGAAAGGGACGGTATTTTGACTATTGCTTAGGACCGCGGCGCGACCACGTCCACGCGTAACCCGGGTCTTCGGACGCGTCGGCGGCTTCGCCGAGCTCCAGCGGCGCGAACGTGTCGACCATGACCGCGGTCTCGTCGAAGAACTCCGCGCCGATCGACGCCTCCGCCGCGCCCGGCTGCGGGCCGTGCGTGAAGCCGGACGGGTGCAGCGACAGCGAGCCGACGCCGATGCCCGAGCCCTTGCGGGCCTCGTAGTTGCCGCGCACATAGAACATCAGCTCGTCGGAGTCGACGTTCGCGTGGTTGTACGGCACCGGGATCGAGTCCGCGTGGTAGTCGACCTTCCGCGGGCAGAAGGAGCAGACGACGAAGTTCGGGCCCTCGAACGTCTGGTGCACGGGCGGCGGCTGGTGCACGCGGCCGGTGATCGGCTCGAAGTCGTCGATGTTGAACGCCCACGGGTAGAGGCAGCCGTCCCAGCCGACGACGTCGAACGGGTGCGTCGCGTAGGTGTAGCGCGTGAGGCCCGCGCGGTGCCGCACGAGCACCTCGACGTCCTCACCGTCGACCACCAGCGGCGACGACGGCCCGCGGATGTCGCGCTCGCAGTACGGCGAGTGCTCCAGGAACTGGCCCTTCGCCGACAGGTACCGCTTCGGCGGCCCGATGTGGCCGCGCGCTTCCAGCGTGAAGAGGTTGACCTCGCCGTGCGGCACGACGCGGTAGGTGCACGACGTCGGGATCACGAGGTAGTCGCCGTCGCCGACGTCGATGCTGCCGTAGATCGTCTCGACGGTCGCGGAGCCGCCGTGGACGTAGAAGAGCTCGTCGCCGGCCGCGTTGCGGTACAGCGGGCTGGGCGCGGTCGCGGTGACGAAGCCGATGGTGACGTCGTTGTTGCCGAACAGCCGGCGCCGGTCGGTCACCGCGTCGGCCTCGCCGCCGAACTTGAGGTCCTGCGTCCGGTAGGCCCGCGGCTTGAGCGGCAGGTTCGGCGTCAGCGAGCCGCGGTCCTCTTCGACCGTGACGGCGTCGACGATCGCCGTCGGCAGGCCGCGGTGGTAGAGCAGCGCGGAGTCGGCGGAGAAGCCCTCGACGCCCATCAGCTCCTCGGCGTAGAGGCCGCCGTCCGGCTTGCGGAACGCGGTGTGCCGCTTGTGCGGGATCTCGCCTACTTGCCGGTAGTAAGGCATCGCCGTGCCCTCCAGACGTGTCCGCTGTGCGGACGATTTTGTCCTGATGTCGTACGCTACTAGCGTGTCAGTCGTGTCAAGCGCTGTGGAACTCACGCCCCCCGGCCCCCGTGGGATTCCTCCCCTGTTCGCGAGGCTCGTCGACGACTCGGCGCTGTTCCCTCCGGGCGATGCGGCCATGCCCGAAGCTCTGCGCTCGCACTTCGCGAGCCGGGAGTCCGAACACGCCGGTGTCCTGGGGGTTTTTCTCTGCCAGGCCTCCCGGCTGCCGGAGCTGATCACCGAGCTGATCAAGATCAAGCCGAAGCAGCCGCTGCCGCTGTCGCTGATCATCGACACCGGTCTCGGCGGCGTGCCGAAGGCCATCTCGATCGTCGAGTCGCGCAGTGAGCTGCTGGCGCTGCGGATGGTCGAGATGCCCGCGCCGTCGGACGTCGACGAGGTGTGGCTCGAGCGCGTCTCGGAGTTCGTCCCCGAAGACGTCATCCGCGTGGTCGAGCCGCGGCGCGGCGTCGGCTGGCTGGACGGCGTGCGCAAGGTGATCGAGCACGGCAGCTGGCCGAAGATCCGCTGCGGCGGCAAGGCGGGCGAGAACTTCCCCAACGTCGACGAGGTCGCGGACTTCCTCGCCGTCGTCTCCGGCTCCAGCGGTGCGTCGTTCAAGGCGACGAACAGCCTGCACCGCGCGGTGCGGCACACGGACCCGGACACCGGCTTCGTGCACCACGGCTTCCTCAACCTGCTCGTGGCGTCCGCGCGCAGCCTCGCCGGCGGTGACGTCCGGGCGGCGCTGGAGTCGACCGACGCCCAGGCGCTGGCCGACGAGGCCCGTGCGCTGTCCGAGCCGGCCGCGAAGGCCGTGCGGGCGCTCTTCGCGTCCTACGCGGCGGCGTCGTTCGAGGAGCCGGTCGCCGACCTGGGCGAACTCGGCTTGCTGTGACCAGCCGGGAGGGGTCGCTGACGCTCGATCGCGGGCTGGCGCTGCTGCAGGCAGTGGCCGACGCCGGTGGCGACGCGGCGACCATCTCCGAGCTGGCGGTGACCATCGGGGCCAGCCGCGCGGCCGTCTACCGGCTGCTCGTGCCGCTGTCTGAGCGCGGGCTGGTCTGGCGCGACGGCACCAAGGTCCGGCTCGGCGTCGGGCTGCTGCGGCTGGCCGGGCAGGTGCTCCCGCAGCTGCGGGACGCGGCCGGCCCGGTGCTGCGCGAGCTGGCCGAGAAGGTCGGCGCGACCGCGCACCTGTCGGTCGCGCAGGGGGAGCAAGCGCTTGCGGTGGCCGTCGTCGAGCCGTCGTGGACGAGTTTCCACGTCGCCTACCGCGTCGGGAGCAGGCACTCGCTGACCGCCGGCGCGGCGGGCAAGGCGATGTCGCTGCGGCCCGGCGGCGACGGCTGGGTGACGTCGGCGGGCGAGCTCGAAGCGGGCGCGTCCGGGGTCGCGGCGCCGGTCCGCGGGGTGCCCGGGCTGAAGGCGAGCGTCGGTGTCGTCTCGATGGAGCCGTTGAAGGCCGCCGAAGTGGGTCCTCAGGTCGTCGCGGCCGCCGTGCGGCTGGCGGACATCCTCAAGGCTTAGCGCAGCGGCCGGACCATCGTCAGCAGCAGCGTCACGTCGACCGTGAACAGCAGCCGCTCGAACAGGCCCAGCGTGACCTCCTGGTTCGCCGGGCCGAGCAAGAGCGTGAGGACGAACCCGCCGAGCACCACGCCGACGCTGGCGAAGCTCGCGGTGGCCAGGCGCCGGATCGTCGTCCGGCGCGGCTCCCACGGGCAGCGCTCGCGGCCCTTCTTCGTCAGCACGAACGCGGCCGCGGGCAGGGCGACGAACGCCGTGAGCGCGGCGAGGTTGTGGACCTGCCCGGCCAGTGAGCGCGCCTGCCCGTCGGGGTCGACGGGGACGAGCCCGCAGACGAGCAGCCCGGCCGACCAGACGCCGAGCAGCACGCAGACGGCCGTGGTGCCCGGCCGGTGCGCCTTCGCGATGCCGGCGAGCAGGGCGACCGAGCCGAGCGACAGGGCCAGGCACATCACGCTGAACAGCGGCGCGGCCGACGCCGAGCCCAGCTTGCCGTAGACGTACTCCGACAGGGTTTGCCAGACCGGGCTGACCTGGCCGGACAGGCGCAGGTGCAGGCCGATCGAGATGGCCACGGCGAGACCGATGCCGCTGAGCGCGAGCCGGCCGTGCACCGGCGAGACCGCGCGCAATGGCTCGTTCACCTGGCTTCCACCCTTCCGTTTCCGAAAGGTTACCGGGTGAACCTGTGAGGCAGCGGTCAGAAGGCCAGCTGGAGCAGGGCGAACGCGGCGAACCCGGCGAAGACGAACCCGGCGCAGCGCTGGATCAGCTTCGGCTTGATGCGGCTGCGGATCTTCCCGCCGATGAACACGGCGAGCCCGGCGACGATGACGAGCGCGGCGAACGCGCCGACGCCGACGGCGATCGGGTTGCCGATCCGGGCGGCGAGGCTGGCCGTGGCGAGCTGGGAGGCGTCACCCCACTCGGCGGCGAACAGCACGCCGAACGACGTCATCGCGGAGCGCAGGAAGGTCGCCGGCGCCGGGCCGACGCGCGAAGCGTCTTCGCCGGCTTCGTCCGCTTCGCTGAATCCTTCGCGCAGGAGCATGAAAGAACCGAGGCCGAACATCGCGGCGACGACGAGGGAAAGGACGAGATCCGGCAACAGCGTCAGGACGCTGCCGAACGCGACCGCGATGACGCATTGCACGGCGAACGCGGCGCAGACACCGGCGAATACCGGGCCGCCGCGGAAACGGGTGGTCAGCACCAGGGTGGCGACCAGCGTCTTGTCCGGCAGCTCCACGGCGAGGACCAGGCCGAACGCGCTGATCAGCGCCACCATCGCGGAAGTCATGTGATTTCTTCGCCCCTTTCACTGCAACGATAAAGGGGAGGTTTAGACAGCCGCAAGCTGATGGCGAACGCGAAATCGGCCGATCGGTGGTCATGAATTTGTCATGCAGTGTGGGCGCACAATTTTTTTCGGCGTGCCGAATTTTCGTTTGTGGGCTGCGGTAGGTTGGCGCACATGGGGTCGGAAGCGCGTGCCGCGCAGGTCAACGAGGTCATCCGACGGCTGGAAGCGCACTACGTCTTCCCCGCCGTCGCCGCGAAGCTGGCGGACGCGCTCCGCAGTCGTCTCGATGACGGTGCGTACGCGGACGTCGACGACGCCGAGTTCGCGACGCTCGTCACAGCCGACCTGCAGTCGGTCAACGGCGATCCGCACCTGCGCCTGCGCCACCACACCGACCCGGTCGCCGACGACGGCGACGCGGCGGTGAACTCCGACGGCTTCCGGATCGAGGCCGAGCTCGAGGGCTTCGGCGTCGCGGCGGTCCGGCGGCTGGCCGGCAACGTCGGCTACCTCGACACGACGATGCTGTACCCGCCGGAGCTGGCCGGTCCCGCGATCTCGGCCGCGATGACGCTGCTCGCGCCCGCCGACGCGCTGCTGCTGGACGTGCGCCGCAACCGCGGTGGCAGCCCGGGCACCAGCGCGCTCCTCCAGACCTACCTGGTCGACGAGCAGGTGCACTACCTCGACATCTACGAGCGCGAAGGCGACAAGACGACGCAGATGTGGACGCTGCCGTACGTGCCGGGCCCGCGGTTCGGCGGCACGAAGCCGGTCTGGGTGCTGACCGGCCCGCGCACGTTCTCCGGCGGCGAGGACCTGGCGTTCTCGCTCCAGCAGCAGGGCCGGGCGAAGACGGTCGGCGAGGCCACCCGCGGCGGTGCGCACCCGCGTGAGCAGTACAAAGTGGACACCTACCTCGACGTGACGGTGTCGATCGCGCGCTCGTTCCACCCGGAGACGGGGGAGAACTGGGAAGGCACCGGCGTCCGCCCGGACCTCCCGGTGGCGGCGGACAAGGCGTTCGACGCCGCGTACGAGCTGGCGTTGCGGCACGTCCTGGAGCTGGGGGACGCCGGGCCGCGGCGCGGCGTCGCCGAAGAGGCGCGGCAGGCACTCGACCAGGTGAAGGACGTTGGTCCCGGGGTGGACGGGACCGAGTGATCTAGCTGGCGCCCCCGCGCCGGAGCACGCTGGACCACGTGGAGGTCCTTGAGCTAGCGCGGTGGCAGTTCGGCATCACCACCGTCTACCACTTCCTGATGGTCCCGCTGACCATCGGGCTGTCGATCCTGGTCGCGGCGATGCAGACCCAGTGGGTCCGCACCGGCGATCCGCGGCACCTGAAGATGACGAAGTTCTGGGGCAAGCTGCTGCTGGTCAACTTCGCGATGGGCGTCGTGACCGGCATCGTGCAGGAGTTCCAGTTCGGGATGAACTGGAGCGCGTACTCGCGCTTCGTCGGCGACGTCTTCGGCGCGCCGCTCGCGATGGAAGGCCTCGTCGCGTTCTTCGTCGAGTCGACGTTCCTCGGCCTGTGGATCTTCGGCTGGGACCGGCTGCCGAAGAAGGTGCACCTGGCGTGCGCGTGGGCGTTCTCGCTGGCCACGATGGCCTCGGCGTACTTCATCCTGGCCGCGAACTCGTGGATGCAGCACCCGGTCGGTGTGACGTTCGAGAACGGCAAGCCGACGATGAACTCGATCTGGGCGGTGCTGACGAACAACACGGCGCTGGCCGCGATCCCGCACACCCTGGCCGGCGCGTTCTCGGTGGCGGCGGCGTTCCTCGTCGGCGTCGCGGGCTGGCACCTGTGGCGGCGCCGCTCGAACCAGGACGTCTGGCGCTCCTCGCTGCGGCTCGGCGGCTGGGTCGGCATCGCGGCGTTCGCGGTCCTCGCGATCACCGGTGACGCGCAGGGCAAGCTGATGTTCGAGCAGCAGCCGATGAAGATGGCGTCGGCGGAGGCGCTGTGCCACACGGAGAAGCCGGCGAGCTTCTCGATCATCGCGATCGGTGACGTGGCCGGGTCGAACTGCGAGGACGTCAAGACGTTCAACGTGCCGGCGCTGCTGTCGTTCCTGGCGCACAACGACTTCAAGACCGAGGTCAAGGGCGTCGAGGACCTGATCACGGAGTACCAGGCGAAGTACGGCACGAACTACCCGGACGACCCCTCGCTGGGATCGCTCGCGGGCAAGCCGATCGACTACGTGCCGAACCTGCCGGTGACGTACTGGGGCTTCCGCATGATGATCGGCTTCGGCGCGGTCTCGGCGGGCATCGGGCTCCTGGCCCTGTGGCTGACCCGGGAGGACCGGATCCCCACCGCCCGCTGGTTCCCGCTGCTGGTCCTGGGCGGCATCGCGACGCCGTTCCTCGGCAACAGCGCGGGCTGGATCTTCACGGAGATGGGCCGTCAGCCGTTCGTGGTCGTCCCGAACCCGTCGGGGGTCGACGGGGTGTGGATGTTCACGGCCCAGGCTGTGTCGAGGCTGACGACCGGCGAGGTCTGGACGTCGCTGATCGCCCTGACCACGGTGTACGCCGCGCTGGGCCTGGTCGAGCTGTACCTGATGCGCAAGTACATCCGCGGCGGCGTCGAAGCGGTGATGCCCCCGGAAACGAAGGATTCCGACAAACCGGGCGAGGACACACTCGCCTTCGCCTACTGAGGTGCTGACGATGAGTGCCGATGTGATCACCCTCGTGGGTTACCCACAGCCAGCCTGTGGACAACTCGTCAGGTTGTGGACAACTCACGGCGACGGAGTGGGAGGAGTGACCCGATGACCCTCGAAATCGTCTGGTTCGTCGTCATCGCCTTCTTCTGGCTCGGCTACCTGTTCCTCGAAGGCTTCGACTTCGGCGTCGGCATGCTGATGCCGGTCCTCGCCCGCGACAACACCGAACGCCGGGTCATGGTCAACACCATCGGACCGGTCTGGGACGGCAACGAGGTCTGGCTCATCGTCGCCGGCGGCGCGATGTTCGCGGCCTTCCCCGGCTGGTACGCCAGCCTGTTCTCGGCCGCCTACCTGCCGCTCCTGCTCCTGCTGCTCGCCCTCATCGGCCGTGGCGTCGCGTTCGAGTACCGCGGCAAGGTCGACTCCGACCGCTGGCGCCGCACCTGGGACCGCGTCATCATGGTCGGCTCGTGGATCCCGCCGCTCGGCGTCGGGCTCGTCCTCTCGACCACCGTCCTCGGCCTGCCCCTCGACGCCGACGGCAACCGCGTCGGCTCGGCGTTCGCGGCCCTCCGCTGGGACACCCTGCTCGGCGCGGTCGCCATCGCCGCCTTCTCGATCACGCACGGCGCCGCGTTCCTCGCCCTCAAGACCAGCGGCGACCTGCGGGAACGCGCCCGCAAGCTGGCGCTCCGCCTGCTGCCGCCCGCGATGGTGCCGATCGTCGCGTTCCTGACGGTCGTCCAGTGGCGTGAAGGCACGCTGTGGACGCTGCTCGCGTTCGGCATCGCCGCCGTCGCCGCGGTCGTGGCCTGGTTCCGGCTGCGCGCCGACCGCGACGGCCAGGCGTTCGCCGCGCTCGGCGTCGTCATCGCCGGGGCCGCCGTGGTCATGTTCGGTTCGCTCTTCCCGAACGTGCTGCCCTCGACCCTCGACGCCGCCAACACGCTCACCATCGAGGATGCCGCGTCGAGCCCGTACACGCTGACCGTGATGACCTGGGTCGCCGTCTTCGGCGCCCCGGCCGTGCTGATCTACCAGGGCTGGACTTATTGGGTGTTCCGCAAGCGCATCGGTGTCCAGCACATTCCGGCGGTTCACGCGCCATGACCGAACTTCCCGGACGCGCTCCTCTTCTCGCCTCGGAGTCCACAGTGGACTCGGTGCGGCCGGGAAAGGGCCCGCTCGGCGCATTGCCGGCCCTCGTGCCGGCCGTGCGCCGGGCGCTGGCCCTGGTGGGGTTCCTCTCGTTCCTCCACGCCGCCGCGCTGGTGGCACAGGCGTTCCTGCTCGCCGACGTCCTCGCGGCGATCGTCGGAGCGGGCGTCGGGGGACGCACCGCCCAGCTGGCCGCGCTGCTCGCGCTCGTCGCGACGCGCGCGCTGACCGGCTGGGCGGTGCGCACGGTCTCGGCCCGCGCCGCCGCGACCGCGCAACGCGAGCTGCGGGCCCGGGCCGTCGACCACGCGCTGCGCCTCGGCCCCGAGTGGATCGCCCACCGCGGCCACGGCGAGCTGACCGCGCTCACCACCCGCGGCCTCGACGCGCTCGACGCCTACTTCCGCGAATACCTGCCCGCCCTGGTGACGGCGGCCGTCGTCCCGCTCGGCGCCGGCGCGGCGATCCTGTTCGCCGACTGGCCGTCCGGCGTGCTCATCGCGCTGACCGTGCCGCTGCTCCCGATGTTCGCGATCCTCGTCGGCAAGTACACGGCCGGCCGCGTCGCCGGCGCGACCGACGCGACGCACCGGATGTCGGAGCTGCTCCTCGAACTCGTGCGCGTGCTCCCGGTGCTGACCGCGTTCCGCCGTGCCGCGGCCCAGGGCGAGACCGTCCGGCGGCTGTCCGAACGCCACCGCCGCGCGACGCTCAAGACGTTGAAGGTCGCCTTCTCCTCGGCGTTCGTCCTCGAGCTCGCCGCGACGCTGTCGGTGGCGCTGGTCGCGGTCGTCATCGGCGTCCGGCTCGCCGGCGGCCACCTGCCGCTGGCCATCGGGCTCGGCGTGCTGATCCTCGCGCCGGAGTGCTACCAGCCGCTGCGCGCGGTCGGCGCCGCGTTCCACGCCAGCGAGGACGGCGTCGAAGCGGTCCGGCGCGTCGCCGACCTGCTGGCCACCCCGGCTCCCGCGGCCGGCACTGAGGTCCCCGCCCGCGGCGAGCTCCGGGTGTCTTCGCTCCGGGTGGCCCGGCGCGGCGGCTTCGCCCCGGACGGCGAGACGTTCTCGGTCCGCCCGGGCGAGACGGTCTGGCTCCGCGCCCCGAGCGGCGGCGGCAAGTCGACGACCCTCTCGGCCCTGCTCGGCTTCGTCCCGGCGCACGACGGCACCATCACGGCCGGCGGCGTGGACCTCGCCGACGCCGACCTCGAGCGCTGGCGCGAACAGGTCGCGTGGGTGCCGCAGTCGCCGGTGTTCGCCGGCGGCACGGTCCGCGAGGAAGTCGGTTCCGACGCCCTGCTGGACGAACTCGGCCTGACCGGGCTCGCGGACCGCCCGGTCGCGAAGCTGTCGCTGGGCCAGCGCCAGCGCGTCGCCGTCGCCCGCGCCCTGGTGCGGGTCCAGGGCGGCGCCTGGCTGCTGCTGCTCGACGAGCCGACGGCCCACCTCGACGAAGCCACCGCCCGCCTGGTCCTCGACGCGGTCCAGCGAGCAGTCGACAACGGCGCCGCGGCCGTCATCGCGGCCCACGAGCGCACGGCCGCCGTCGACCTGGCTGCTGATATCGCCCCGGCTGCCGAAGTGTCCACAACGGACTCCTCGGCCACGCCGCTGGGCTGGCGCGCCCTCCTCGACGGCCGCATGTTCGCCGGCGCGGTGCTCGGCGCGGTGGCGCTGCTGGCCGGGGTGGCGCTGACCGCGACGTCGGGCTGGCTCATCGCCAAGGCGTCGCAGCAGCCACCGATCCTGACGCTGACCGTGGCGGTCGTCGGCGTCCGCGCGTTCGGCCTGGGCCGCGCCGGGCTGCGGTACGTCGAGCGCCTGGTCACGCACGACGCCGCGTTCCGCATCGCCGGCCGCTTGCGCGTACGGCTCTGGACTTCCCTGGTCCGCCTCGGCCCCGCGCGCGGCCTGCGTGCGGGCGAGGGGCAGCGCCGCCTGGTCGCCGACGTCGACACGGTGCGCGACCTCCTGCCGAGGGTGGTGTCGCCCCCGCTGGTGGTGACGCTGGTCGCGGCCGGCGCGATCGCCGTCCAGACGTGGGTCCTCCCCGCGGCCGGCCTGACCCTCGCCGCGGCGGTGGCCATCGGGCTGTGCGCGCCGTGGGTCGCGCTGCGCACCGAGCGCCGGGCGACGTCGGCCCTGGCGACCGGCCGCCGCGACGTCGCTTCGCGAGTCCTGACCCTGTTCGAAGCGGCGGCCGAACTCCTCGCCTTCGGCACCGCCCGCGACCACCGCCGTGCCCTGGCGGACGCCGACACCCGACTGGCCGCGCAGGCCCGCCGCCAAGCTTTCGGCGCGGGCGCGGCGGAAGCACTGGTCACGCTGGCCTGCGGCACGGCCGCGGTCGTCAGCACGGCGCTGGCCGCCTCGGCGGTCACGTCCGGCGGGCTCGACCCGGTCCTGGCGCCCGTCCTGGCGTTGGTTCCGCTCGCGCTGGCGGAGGTCCTCGCGCTGCTGCCGCCGGTGGCGCAGCACTGGGACACGCTGCAGCGCGCCCGCCGCCGTCTCGCGGACGCACCGCCCGAGCCGGCCCGGCCCGCACACCCCGAAGCGGGCGTCGAGCTGCGCGGAGCGGACCTCGGCTGGCCGGACGGCCCGGTCGTCCTCCACGACGTCGACGTGCACCTTCAGCCGGGCACGTACGCCGCCGTGGTCGGACCGAGCGGCGCCGGCAAGTCGACGCTCGTCGCCGCCCTGCTCGGCTTCCTCGCGCCGCGGGCCGGCGTGGTCGCCGTCCCGGACGAGGTCGCGTGGGCCCCGCAGGAGCCGATGCTCGCGGCCACGACGGTCGGCGAGAACCTCCGCCTCGCCCGCCCCACGGCGACCGAGGACGACCTCCGCCGAGCGCTCCACCAAGCCGCCCTCGACGACGTCGACCCGGCCACCCTGCTCGGCAGCGGCGGCACCGGACTGTCGGGTGGACAGGCCCAGCGAGTCGCACTGGCGCGCGCCCTGCTCGGCGCACCGACGGCGGGGCTAGTCCTGCTGGACGAACCGACCGCGCACCTCGACGAGCCGACCGCCCAGGCCGTGCGCGCCCACCTGCGCGAAGCCCTGGCCGGCCGCACGGTGCTGCACGTGACCCACCGAGCCGACGAGGCCGCCGACGCGGACGTCGTCCTCGAAGTCCGCGACGGCCGGGTCGTGACCCGAGTACCGGTGCCGTGATCGCGCCACCACCGCACCGCGCGATAATGACGGAACTCATGGATCCGACGCTTGCCGCGCGGGCACTGTCCGCCGCCACCGAGATCACGAGCACCGCCCTGTCCGGCGACGACCCGGGCGCGGTGCTCGACACGGTCGTCGCACGCGCCGCCGAACTCGCCGACGCCGACCTGGGCCTCGCAATGGTGAGCGCCGACGACGGCCGCGTGGTGGTGGAGGCCGCGCACTACGCGACCGCCCACCCGGCAGCGCTTCCGAACGCCGGTGGCCGCGGGCCATCAAGTGCCGGTGAACCGGCGTCGAAGGTGAGTGCCGCTGAGTCAGCCGACCAGCCCGCTGCCGCCGCGGACGCCAGCGCCGAACCAGTCGCGGACGCCAGCCCTGGACCGGTCGCGGGCTCCAGTGCTGGCCCGCTCGCGAACCCCGGTGCCAACACGGTCGCCGACGCCAGCGTCGGACCAGTCGCGGGCTCCGGCGCGAGGGCAGTGGGGGACGCCAGCCCCGGACCGGTCGCGGGCTCCAGTGCTGGCCCGCTCGCGAACCCCGGTGCCAGCACGGCCGCGGACGCCAGCGCCGGACCAGTCGCGGACTCCGGTGCCGCGTCGGCTGGGGAGTCCCTGCGAGGTCTCGCGCTGCCCGCCGATTCCGCGGCCGGGCACGTCGCCCGGGGCGGGGAACCCGTGGCCAGCGCAGACTTCACCGTCGATCCGCGCACCGCGCCGTACGTCCCCGCCGAACTCCACGGTTACGGGCCGTTCGCCGCGGCGCCGTTCGGGTCCGGGGGCCGGGTGCTGGGCGCGCTGACCGTCTACCGCAAGCAGGGTCGTGAGCCCTTCTCCGCGGGCACCGTCGAGATGCTCGTCGCCTTCGCCGCGCAGGCCGGGGTCGTGCTCGCGCTCGCCGAGGGAGCCAACGCACGCCACCGCGTCGCCCTCTACGAAGAGCGGGAGCGCATCGCCCGCGAGCTCCACGACGTCATCGTCCAACGGCTCTACGGCGCCGGCATGCAGCTGGACCGGGTCCGGCGCAACATGCGCAAGCGGTTCGCCCAAGCCGACGGGGCTCGCCTCTCCGACGCGATCGACCAGCTCGACCAGACCATCGAGGAAATCCGCGGCACCGTGCGCGCGCTGCGGTCACCGGAGCCTCGCCACGACACCGGCACGCCCACCGACCTCGCCGAGTCGGCGCGCGGCGAGGTCCGCATCGCCGGCGAGCTGCTCGGCTACCCACCGACGCTGGAGCTGTCCGGCGAATTCGCCGACATCCCCGCGGAACACGCCGACCACATCCGGGCCGCTCTGCGCGAAGCACTGTCCAATGTGGTCAGACACTCCGGCGCCAGCGAAACCCGCGTGACGCTGACCAGGGACTCCGACGGTGTCAAACTCCGTGTCCGGGACAACGGTTCCGGTGTTCCCCAGGGCGTCGCCACCCGCGGTCTGCGTCATCTCGCCGAACGCGCGGACGCCGCGGGCGGGAAGTTCTTCCTGAACTCCTCGCCCAGTCTCGGCACGCTCGTCGCGTTCGACCTCCCACTTGACTGACCGGTTCTCCTGCGGACTCAACCTTCTCGGGTCATCCAGCCTCCCTTCCACGCCCTCGAAATGATCGTACCGGCTCATCGAACACACATTCGACTCACGTTCGAGTGAATCTTGTTCGGCGAAACGCCAGATCGGTGTGGCGGACCGTGACAAGGGCTTGAAAAGGTGGCAGCGAACGGCGGATTGCGGACGCGGTGGTCGCGAGGCGTTACTTTTCGCGCCGCGCGATCCAGGCGGCGGCCTGCGTGCGGCGCTGCATGCCGAGCTTCGCGAGCACCGAAGTGACGTAGTTCTTGACGGTCTTCTCCGCGAGGAACAGCCGCTCGGCGATCTCGCGGTTGGACAGGCCCTGGCCGATCAGCTCGAGCACGTCGCGTTCGCGCTCGGTCAGCGTCGCCAGCTCGTCCGTCGGCGGGTGCCGCATCTTGTCCAGCACCCGCGCGGTGCTCACCGGGTCGAGCAGCGAACGCCCGGCCGCGACCTCGCGCACCGCGTGCACGACGTCCTGCCCGCGCACCTGCTTCAGCAGGTACCCGGCCGCACCGGCCATGATCGCGCCGACCATCGCCTCTTCGTCGTCGAACGCCGTGAGCATCAGGCACGCCGGCGGGTTCGGCTTCGACCGCAGTTCGCGGCAGAGCGTGATGCCGTCGCCGTCGCCGAGGCGCACGTCGACCACCGCGACCTCCGGCTCGACGTGCATCGCCACCGCCAGTGCTTCTTCGACGCTGCTCGCCTCGGCGACGACCTCGATGTCGGGCTCGTCGCCGAGGAGGTCGCGGAGCCCGCGGCGGACCAGTTCGTGGTCGTCGACGAGCAGCACCTGGATCGGCATACCCCGAGGTTACGGGGTTGCGGACCGCCGGGTGACGACCGGTCGGCGCCGTCACACGTGAATTACGTCAAACGTGTGACCGCCGTGGCCGTAACATTCCGCCCGGTACGCATTTCCGGTGCGAAAATCCGCAGGTCGGCGGGGAAACGGGAAAGAATCACGGAAATTCCGCGCAGTGGTGGATCACTGGCATTCCGGCAATTCCCGAAAGGTCCGTAACAGCCTCGCCGAGGTCGCGATACTTACCACGCAATCGCCCCGTTTCCCGCTGAAAGGACTTCCGTTGTCCTTGTTCCGACGTGCCCTGACGACGTCCGTCGCCGTCGCCGGGCTCGCCCTCCTCGGCCCCGTTCCCTTCGCATCCGCGCAGCTCGCGACGCCACTCGCCGGTGACCTGGACTGCAGCGACTTCAAGTACCAGGAAGACGCCCAGGCCGTTTACGACCAGGACCCGTCCGACCCCAACGGATTGGACGGGGACGACAAGGACGGCAAGGCCTGCGAATCGCTGCCGCCCCGGCCGCGGGAGGGCACCACCGCCCCGGCGCCGACGTCCGAGCGGTCAACCACGACGACCCGGACCCAGCCGGCGCCGAAGACCACCACCAAGAAGCCCGCCACGGGCCACCAGGTCAAGGTCAAGCCGGTCGGCGGCGTGGCCACCGGCGGCGGCGAACCCGACGCCGAAGTCCCCGGCGTCCTGCTGCTCAGCGGCGCGCTCGTCGCCGCGGCGGCGTCCGGCGGCATGGTGCTCTACCTGCGTCGGCGCCCGAGTTGAGGCACCCGCGCCTGTGGCCGGCGGTCACGGCGGTCGCCGCCGCGCTCGGCGTGGTCGTGGCCGTGGCCCTCGTCCTCGTCCTCTCACCGCGGACGCCGGACCCGATCGCCCCGCCGAGCCCGGCCGCCCCGAGCACCTCGGGCGCCCCGGGCACCGCGGCAGCGACCACCGGTGGCCTTCCGTCCGCGAAACCGGCGTCACTGAGCATCCCGGCGATCGGCGTCCGGGCCGACGGGATCGAGGACCTCGGGCTGACCGCGGACGGCGCGCTCGAGGTCCCGCCCGACGCCACGACGGTCGGCTGGTTCACCGGCGCGCCGTCGCCCGGCGAGGTCGGCCCGGCGGTGCTGGCCGCGCACGTCGACTACAAGCACGTGCCCGGCGCGTTTTCCCGGCTCAAGGAGCTGCACCCCGGCGAACAGGCCAGGGTCGGCCGGGCCGACGGCCGGATCGCGGTCTTCACCGTCTACCGCGTCGACCGCTACGCGAAGGCCGAGTTCCCGACCGACCAGGTGTACGGCGACACGGCCGATCCCGAGCTGCGGCTCATCACCTGCGGCGGGGAGTTCGACCGGGCGAGCGGGAACTACCTCGACAACGTCGTCGTCTACGCCCGGCTGAGCGCGGTCGAAGTCTGAGCCAGGTCGATCCGCGCCAACTCGAGCCGCCGGTACGCGCGGTCACCGAGCGACCAGACGTCGAGGACGTCGCCGTCGAGTTCGGGGTACGCGATCACCAGCCGCGCGGGCTCGGCGCCGTCCGCGCGGTACACGACGTCCACCGGGATCCCGGCTTCGAGCTGCCAGCAGAGTTGCTGCTGCTTCGGCGTGAGCCGGCCCGCGTACCGGTCGCTCATCGCGCGGGCGAGCTGGCCGCGCAGCAGGGCCGGGCCGCTCGACGGCGCCGCCAGCAGCCGTGCGGCGTGGTCGGCGGGATCGGGCGCGAGCTCGTCGGGTCCGGCGTCGCGGAGGACGGCCTTCGGTTCGGGCTGGTCACGGGCGGGCAGCACGATGGTGCCGTCGGCGGCGTGGCGGGTCGGCGCGTAACCGGCCTCCCGCAACGCTTCGAGCGTTCCTGCCGCGTCCACAGTGGACGTCAGCACGGTCGGCGCCACGGCCCGCAGACCGAGCTTGGCGAGCTTGCGGTGCGCGGCGAGTTCGGCCAGCACGGCGGGTTCGCCGACGACGACGCTCGCGACGTCGATCACCTGCGCCTCACCGTGCCGCCGCGCGACGTCGTTGACCAGGTACACCAGCGGTTGCGGCAGCTCGCCCGCGGCGATCGCGCCGAGGTCGCCGAGCAGTTCGTCGGCCGTCACACCTTGGTCGTACGCGCGCCGGACGGACGCGGGGGAGAACCGCCAGCTCGTCGCGGTGCCCTGGGCTTCCCGGTCGGCGGCGCGGTCGAGCAGCGCGGCCAGCCGGGCGTCGGGCGAACCGGCGACGATCGCCGTCAGGTCGGTGCCGAACAACGCCGTCGTCCGCGCGCGGGAGACGAGCTCGTCGGTGACCTCGACGAGCTCGCCGTCCGAAAGCAGCGCGCGCCCGGCGGCGGTGACCGCGCCGTGCGCGAAGACGCCGAGCAGTTCGCCCTCGGCGACCGCGGTCTCGACGTATTCGGTAAGGTCGTCGGCCGGCAGCAGCGGCGCGTGCCACTCGACGAGGCGGGTCAGCTCGCCGGTGATCGCCGTGCCGGGCTCGAGCCGCGCCAGCAGCCGCACGAGCAGCCGCCGGACGAACACGTCGACGTCCGTCCCGTGCTCCGGCGGAACCGGGTTCCACCAGGTCGTCAGCAGCAGGCGGTACAGCAGCGCCGGCGCGGGCCGGGCCAGGTCCGGATCCGGCGCGAGCGTGGGCGGCGGCGCCTTGTGGCCGCGGCGAGGCACCGGCGGCTCGTCGGCGATCAGCAGGCCCGCCTGCGCGGCGAGGTCGATGGCCAGCTCGATCTCCGACGGCGTCGCGCCGGTGTCCTTGGCGACCTTCTTGACCAGCCGGGACCCGATCGTGCCGTCCTTGAGCAGCGGCAACGGTTCCGCGGCGGCGAGGTCGAGGATCGCCGAAACCCGGTCCAGCAACCGCAGCGCGGCAGCCGACGAAGTCGCCTCGCCCGCCTCGACCCCGACGTGCGTGACGGCGCACGCCGGCTCCACGGGCGTGAATGGCAGCCGGTGGTCCGGACCACGCAGGGCGAGCGAGACTTCGATCGGCATGGCGGTACCGCCGTAGTAGGTGCCGAACAGGAAGCCGTGGTCGAGCGCCCAGCCCAGCGGCGGCATGCCGTCGACCTCGGGGACGCCGTCGGCCATGTCCCGCAACACCTTGCGCGTCCGCTCGGGCGCGGTGGCGAACAGTTCGCGGAGGCGCTCGCCGTCGCGGAAGTGCCGGACGAGCTCCTTCGGCGCCACCCCGAGGTTGCGGGCCAGCTGCGCCCGCTGGGTCGTGGTGAGCTCCGCGAGCAGGTCCGTGACGGGCTGACCGAGACCTTCGGCGCGGAAGCTGTTCCGCTGCAGCACTTCCAGCAGGAAGATCCGGTCGTCGTCACGCCACAGCAGGGCCCGCTCGGCGAGTTCGTCCACAAAGGACCGCACGTCGGCCCCGCCGAGCAGCTCGGCGACGTCGTCGAGTGGCACCGGCCCTTGCCTCAGCGCGTCGCACAGCTGGACGGCGCGCAGCACCTGCGCCAACGGCATCGGCAACCCGAGCAGGACTTCGTCGACGGATTCGGGCGCCGCGAGCCGCGCGGCCACGACATCGAGCCGCCGCGGCCACGGCTCCGCCAGCACGTCCGGGCGGTGGGCCAGCACCTTCGCCAGCGCGTCCCGGTCCAGGCCCGCGAGCCTGCCGAGCAATTCCTCGGCGGTGGTCATCGGACCAGGTTAGATCACCGTTCGCAGGCGACGCCGTCGCCGTCGCGGTCGAGCGCGGACCGGTAACCGGGTTCGCCCCGGTACAGCGGAGCGGCGCCCGCGGCCTTCGCGGCGGAGCAGTTCGCGTAGTAGGCGCTGTGGTCCGGTTCCGGGGCCGGCGCTTCCTCGGTCGTCCGGACGACCGGCGGCGGCTTCGGGGCCGCCTTGGTCGTCGGCGCGGGCGGGGCGACCGGCTGGACGACCGTGGTGGGCGCCGGCGCCGGGGCGTCGATGGTGCCGTGGCACGGCGCACCCCACAACCCGGTGGTGGCCTGCTTCGCGGCGGTTTCGGCGGCCGCGAGCGCGGGCAGCGTCGCGTTCGACGCGTACTTCAGATAACCCAGCTGGATCGCGAGAGCCGCGTAATCCCGGCCGTCGGCGAGGGTCACGGCGACGCCTTGCGCGGTTTCCGCGCCGAGTGTCACGGCTTTGCCGGAAAGCGTCGTGACGGCCCAGCCCAGCGATTCCGTCGCGTAGCAGCCGGTGGTGACGAGCGGGGCGACGACGCCGAGCACGTGCACCGTTTTCGTGGTGCCGTCGCTGCCGTTGACGACGACGGTGGCGCCGTCGGTCACCGTGCCGACGGTGTAGGTGACGGCGGCCGGGGTCGGCGACGGCGTCGAAGTCGTGCTGGTCGGCGGCGGTGTGGGCGACGCCGGAGCCGCCGCGACGACGGGCTTCGGCGCCGGCGCTTCGCCGAAGATCGCGCCGAGCACGAACAGGACGCCGAAGGCGGCCAAGACGATCTTCAGCCAGTTAGGAAAACGCTTCATCGGGGATTCCCTGTTCTTCGACTCGGGGTGCCGAGGGTGTACTCGGGAAACCTGCCGCCGTTGTTACGGGCGAGCCCGTGATCGACCACCAGTCGTTATCGGATGGATTGTTGCCGTCACGATCTCGTCACGAACCATGCGCCCACGCCGAAAAGCTGTCACAACGCCGGCCGGGAAAACGACCAGCTGGCGTGATCGAATCCCTCCCGCTGCTCGGCGCCGGCGGCCATCCCGCGCAGGGCACCGACTTCACCGCGCTGGACATCCGCACGACCGGGCTGCGGCCGGGGCACGTCGTCGAGCTGGCCGCGGTCCGGGTCCGCCCCGACGGCTCGGTCGCCGGTGAGCTGTCGACCCTGGTCGACCCCGGGCCCGGCGTGCCGCCCGGTCCGGTCCTCCTGCACGGCATCACGCGCGCCGAACTCGACGGCGCACCGGCGTTCGGTGCCGCGTTGGGATCGCTGCTGAACCTGTGCCGCGGCAGCGTCGTCGTGGCGCACGACCTGCCGTTCGTCACGGCTTTCCTGAGCCACGAGGCCGACCGGCTCGGCGCCCGCGTGCCGGTGCTGCCCGGCGTGGACACGCTGGCCGCCGCGCGGACCGCGGTCCGGCTGCCCAACCACCGGCTCGCCACCGTGGCGCCCGCCTTCGGGATCTCGGCCAGGCCGGGGGCGACGGCGTTGTCGGGGGCGCGCACCGTCGCGCAGCTCGCCGTCAGCCTCTTCGGCCGCCACGGCTTCACCTTCGCCACGCCGCCGGTCCTGCCCGCCCTGCCGCAGTTCGCGGTCGGCCCGCTGCGGCCGCGCGCCGACGTCCCGGTCGCCGAACCGGGGTGGATGGCCGAAGCCGTCGAGCGCGTGGCGATCGGCGAGGGCGGCGACGCCTACCTGGACCTGCTCGCCGGCGTGGTCGCCGACCGGCACCTGTCGCCGGACGAGGTTTCGGCGCTGGCCGGGCTGGCGGCCGAGGCCGGCTGGCCCGCCGATCGCGTGCGCTCGACGCACGAACGGTTCGTGGCCGCTCTGCGTGAAGTCGCGGAACGGGACGGCGTGGTGACCACCGCGGAAGCCCGCGAGCTGCGGCAGGTGGCGACCGCGCTCGGTGTCGGAGCCGCCGGCGACCTCCAGCCGGCCGCGGGCGGCAAACCGGCCCGCGTGCTCGTCCTCGGCAGCACGGCGGCGGCCGACCAGCTGCGCGCCCGCGTGCTGGCGGAAGGTGTGCAGCTGGCCAAGAAGCTGACCGCGAGCGTCACCCACCTCGTGGCCGACCCGAGCGTGCCCGCGAACGAGCCGCGCCTGGCCAGGGCCGCCGAGCTGGGTGCGGTCGTGCTCGACGTCCGCTCGGCCCCGGTGGCCCTCGGCTTCGAGCCCCCGCCTGCCCGACCGGCGGCCGCCCGGCCGGTCGCCGCAAGCCGGACGCCGAAGCTCGTCGGCGGGCGGATCCTGATGGGTGCCGGGCTGTTGCTGATGGTCATCGTCGTACTGGCGATGTTCGGCGGAACCCCGCTGGCCGCAGGCATCTTCGTCGCCGTTCTCGGGGTCGGTGCCCTGGTCGGCGGCTGGTGGCTCGCCGAACCCGCGCCGCGCTAGGGTCGGGGTGGTGCCGAGACTGATCCACTTGAACGGGCCTTCCGGGATCGGGAAGTCCACGATCGCGCAGGCTTACGTCGAGCGGCATCCCGGTGTGCTGAACCTCGACACCGATCGGGTGGTCTGCCTCATCGGGGGCTGGCGGGAAACCTTCTTCGAAACCTTCCGCGCCGCCCAGCTGCTCACCCTGGCCATGGCGGAGGCGCACCTGCGGAGCGGGCACGACGTCGTCATGCCGCAGCTCGCCACCCGCGTTGTCGACGTCGAGGCCTTCGAACGCGTTGCCGTGGAGTGCGGGGCCGAGTACCGGGAAATCCTGCTCACCGCCGAGAAGCCCGTGGCCGGGCAGCGGTTCGCCGCACGGGCGGCCAACGGGGATGCCGCGACCGCGGGGGTCGACCACGTCGTGAACTCGCGGGGTGGCGCCGCCATGGTCGAGCGGATCCACGACCAGCTCACCGCCTACCTGCCGCAGCGGCCCGGGTGTGTTGTCGTCGCCACTGACGGGCGGGCGGCCGAGGAGACCTACGACGCCGTTGTCGCCCACCTGCGCGAGCGGTGAGGCGGTCCGGTTCACTGGTCGGCATGGCGGGCATCCCGGAATTCGCGCTGCGGCAGATCGAGCGCTGGTGTGCCCGGCGCGTGCCCGAACACCTGCGGGACCAGCTGCGCGTCGAGTGCCGGACGCGGGGGCGGGCCGTCACCATCTTCGAGCTGCGGGGTGGGAGCGAGCAGAAGATCGCGCAGCTGCGCGTCGACGACTTCGGGATCTGGTCGGTGTTCTGGGCCGACCGGAACGGGCGGTGGCTGGCGCACCCGGAGGCGCCCGTCGCCAGTACGCCGCCGCCGTTGCTGGCCGAGATCGAACGGCGCTGCGAGCGGAACTAGGCGGGTGGCGGGAAGCGGACCTCGTTGCGGTCGATCTTCGCGTGCGCCGCGGCCGCCAGGTCGACGCCGAGGCGGTCCGCCAGCTGCAGCAGGTACAGCGTGACGTCCGCGATCTCGTCGAGCACCTTCGCCTCCAGCTCGGCGTCTTCGCGCCACGCGTCGGACTCCGACGGCGTCAGCCACTGGAACAGCGAGGTCAGTTCGCCCACCTCGCCGGAGAGCGCCATGACGAGGTTCTTCGGGGTGTGGAACGGCTCCCAGGCTCGGGCCGCCGCGAAGTCGCGCAGGCGCTGGGTCACGTCGTCGAAGGTCACGCGGCGATTGTGCCCGGCCGTCACGGTGCGCTAACAGCCGTATGGCGGATTGTCGTTGACCGGTGAATCTCTCACTCAATAGGTTGCACTTCGTCGGGGATGCTTGCGGGGCCCAAGGCTGGGAAGGGAACGTCTTGAAGTACCTGCGATCCGTCCGCGGCCGCATGCTGGGCATCGCGCTCATCCCCGGCAGTGCTCTCGTCGTGGTGGCGATCGTCATCACGGCTTTCCTTGTCCAGCAAGCGGTTCACACGCGCGACCTCGCGCTGGAGACGGCGTCGGCGGCCGACCGGACGGCCCGGTCCGTGGTCGCGCTGCAGGCGCAGCGGAGCGCCGCGATGGCCGCGCCTGACCTCCGGACGTCCGCGTACGCGAGTTACACCCAGCGGATCGACACCGCCATCGCCGGGCTGCGCGACTACGTCCGCCGCGCGCCGGACGCCGAGTCGGCCTACCAGCAGACGACCGCCGTCGAACTGCTTTCCGTCGCCGAGGGCATGGACCGCTCCGATTCCCTCGCGCTGGCGGGGCTCGACGGCGTCACTCGGCGGCCGTACGCTTCCGCCGTCGCTGCTTACCGGGCCGGGCTGACGCGGGTGGCGCCGCAGCTCACGGACAGTGGCCGGACGGTGTACGAATCGCTCACCCGCAGCGCCGACTGGAGCAGGCTGGCCGCCGCCGAGGACGCGTTCACCGCCGCCGAACCGCTGCCCGTGCCCGAGTCCACGTGGCGCAGCGCCGCCTACACCGTTTCCGAGCAGCTCGGCCGCCTCTACACGCAGCAGAGCCAGTACGCCGTGCAGCTCACGCTCGACGACGGCCGCCGGACGCTCGCCGGCGCGCTCGCCGCGGGGACCGCGCTGCTGCTCAGCGCGGTGCTCTTGCTGATCGTCGTGCGGCGGCTCGTGGCGCGGGTGCCGGTGCCGGTCGTCCCGATCATGGTTCCGACCGTCCGCTCGGCCATCCCGCGCCCCCGACACGCACGGTCACGACGGCCGAAGACGCCCGAGCCGTGGCCGCTGAAAGCCGTGCTCGACGACTTGCGCCGCCCATGAAGGCCTCACCGAGAGTCACCTACTACTCCGAAAAGAGCACGCGGTTGGCCCACACGCCAGCTTGCCGGGGTCGGGCAGACTGGTGCGCGTGAGTCCCCTCCCGGATCTCCGCCCCTACCTGCGCACTTTGGACGCGGAGACGCTGGCGGACCTGCTGCACGCGCAAGCCGAGCGTGACCCTGAGTTGCGGCATTCCCTCGAGCTGCGCGCGGCCACCCAATCCGGTGACGTCAGCGAGGCGCACCGCTTGCTCGACACCGCGGTGACCGACGGGAACGTCGAATACACCGCGAAGATCGGCGCGGTGCTGGACACGCTGCAGCGGATGCTCGACGCCGGCAGCCGCGCCGACCTGGCGCCGCTGGCCCGGCGCACGGTCGACGACATCAGCGAAGTCCTGGAGCAGGCCGGCGACCACACCGGTGACCTCGGCGAGCGGCTGGACCGGGCCGTCGAGCTCTACGCCCGCGCGTGCGCCGCCCGGCCGCCGGACCCCGAGAAGCTGGCCGCTTGGATCGTCGAGGTCGAGTTCGACGGCCCCGGCTGGCCGGTGATCGACCTCGCCGACTTCGCGACCGCGCTGGGCGAACGCGGGCTCAAGCTGATCAAGACCGCGGTGGACGACGTGCTCGCGGCGAACGTCGCTGGCCACCGCCGGGAAGTGGCCGAACGGCTGCGCGAACAGCTGGCCGAAGTGCTCGGCGACGTCGACGAGCTGGTCGCGATCCTGTCCGCCAAGCCGCCGCGCGTCGACGTCAGCCTCAAGATCGTCCGGGTGCTGCGGGCCGCGGGACGCCACAGCGAAGCCATCGCCCACGCCGCCCGTGCGCTCACCCACGACAAGCAGCCGCCGCCGCAACCCGAACCGGAGGACGAGACTTCCCGCCGCCGCAAGGAGTTCGACGCCCGGCCGGACCGCGAGACGTTCGCCGCGCTGCGCGAAGCCGCGCAGGCCGCGGGCAAGTGGACGGCGCAGCGCCGGGACGCGCTGGCGCGCCTGCGCGAACTCGCCGCGGACGGCGGGGCCGACGAGCTCGTCCGCGTCCTGCTCGACGACGGCCGTCCCGACGAAGCCTGGCGCGCCTGCGTCCGGTTCGAGGCGTCGCCGGAACTCAAGCTCGAACTGGCCGAGCTGCGCGCGGCCGAGCACCCGGCCGAGACCATCCCGGTGTTCCGCGAGCACGTCGACGAGCTCATCGAGCGCAAGGACCCGCAGGCGTACCAGGAAGCCGCCCGCCGGCTGAAGTTGTTGCGCGGCTTGCACAAGCGCGCCGAAACGGCGGACGAATTCACCGCTTACCTCGCCGCGCTGGTGGAAACCCACCGCCGGAAAACCCGGCTGATCACGGAAATCCGGACCGCGCGAATCGCGCTGCCCAAAGCCGTAACCTCGCCGCGCGCACCTCGTTGACCGGAATGAACCGGTGTGCACGTGCACCGGGACACCGCGAGCCTGCCGAGGTGGCGACGCCCTGGCCAGCGACGTCGCGGTGGCCCTGTCCCGTCGCCCCCGCTCGGCGCCTCCCCGCCGGGCACGCGACCGGGACCCGCGCCAGGGCCACCGCGACCGGCTCGCGGGTAGGTGAAAACATGGTCGTATGAGCCCGGTCAGTCGTGCCCGCAAGAGGCAGCCGCAGCCCGTCACCCACAGCGTGACCGGCTTGTTCAAGGACGTCCTGAACGACTTCTCGGCGCTGGGTGCCGAGCCCGCGCCGGTCGACGTCGAGCTGCTCGCCTCCGAGGTGCTCGGCCAGTTCCACGGCGTGCCCGTCGAGGACGGCGAAGAGTCGCTCGGCCTGGAGCTGATCGGCTTCGCGCAACGCAAGATCACCCCGGGTGCCGCCGCGCTGCTGGCCGCGCTGGAGGTCGTCGCCGAGACTGACGTCGAGCGCAAGGCCGCCGGAGACGGGCTGCAGGTCGTCCTCGGCCGGGGCATCCCCGTGCCGTCCTGGGCCGCCGACCTCGGCCGGGTCACGGCCGGCGAGTGCTGGCGGACCGGTGACGTCTACGGCGACGAGTCGTCCCTGCTCTGCGTCTTCTCCCACGGCGACCAGGCGTACGGCCTGCTCGCGCTCCTCGACTTCACCGAGGGCGGCCGGGTGCGGGACCTCGTCGTGATCGACCAGCCCGCCGACGTCCTCGGCGAAATGCGCGAGCAGGCCGAAGCGGACCCGGAGCTGGTCGTCTTCGAAGCGGTCGAGCCCGCCGAGGCGCACCGCCTGATCGCGGACGGCCTCGCCGCCACCGACCACCTCGAAGACGCCGACGTCAGCGAGGACTACGCCCGCTTCCACGCGGTCGCGCTGACCTGGTGCCGCGCGCTGCCGGAACCCGCGCTGGTGGCCGAGGTGGCCGCCTGGTCCGAACCCGAGCGGGCCGCGGTCGTCGAGCAGTTCGTCGCGGCGAGCGGGGAGGACGCCGACGCCGCCCGCGCGATCGGCCGCCTGCTGCTGGAGCACGGCCTGCGCACCGACCCGGCGAACCCGCTGCGCGTCGGCCCGGAGAAGGTGGCGCGGTTCCTCGAGGGCCTGCTCGGCGAGGAGTACGAACTCGACGCGGACCACGAGGAAGCCGTCGAGCCGGTCGTGCTGGCCTGGGTGCAGTGGTCGGGGGAGCGGGCCGGGCTGACCGAGACCGCCGTCGCCGCTCTCGACGAGGCCGTCGCCGACTACCTCAGCGAGTACGCCGACGAGGACGACTCCCCGCTGGAGCGCTACTTCAGCGGCGTCGGCGACCTGTCGCCGAGCGAACTGGCCGACGCGCTCGAGCGCCGGATGTTCGCCGTGCCGTCGCTGACCACGGAGATCGACGACGAAGAGGTCGACCTCGACCCCACCGACCCCGAGCAGCGCCGGGCGCTCGTCATCGCCGAAGCCGACGAGGACGAGGAAGAGCAGCGGCTGATCCTGCGCGCGACCATCGTCGACCAGCTGTGGGACGACGAGCCCGCCGAGGTCTGGCCGGCCGTCGAGCGCCTGCAGGAAGGCGAGCTCGACCGCGACGAGATCTTCGAGCAGCTGATCGACGCGCTGGAAGGCAGTTTGGTCGACGGCGAAAGCCTCGAATACGACGCCGACGCCTACCTCGAGGCGCTGGCGGAGCTCTGAGGGCTACGGCAGGGGGCCCGCCGGTTCGGCGGGCTTCTTGCTGCGGCGCTCCTGCAGCCGGTCGTCGAAGTCCACGACGAACGTTCCGGCGGCCATCGCGATCAGCAAGACCAGACCGAGCAACGCACCGACCCAGGTGAGGATCATCGAAAACATCGTGGCCTCCTCCCCAGCTCAGAGCGGTTTTCCTGACTTCTTCAGGGTCGCTTTCCGAACGGGCGTCCGGTATCGGCCAACCGGTTAGGCCTCGGTGCCCCCGCTCGGCCGATCGGCCGGTGTTCGGGGGCTCAGCGTGGGGATGGTGCGCGTGTGGGTGACAGAGCTCGTGAGTGGTAAGTCGGGTTCTAACCCGACTTACCACTCACGAGGGGGGTCAGAGCTTGCGCAGGCGGACGCGGTTGATCGCGTGATCGCAGTCCTTGCGCAGCACCAGCGTCGCCCGCGGGCGGGTCGGCTTGATGTTCTCCATCAGGTTCGGCTCGTTGATCGAGCGCCACAGGTGCTTCGCCTCGGCGCGGGCCTCGTCGTCCGGCAGGCCGGCGAAGTGGTGGAAGTGCGACGCCGGGTCCGCGAACGCCGTGTGCCGCAGCTCCAGGAACCGCTCGATGTACCAGCGCTCGATGTCGCCGGTGTGCGCGTCGACGTAGATCGAGAAGTCGAACAGGTCGGACACCATCAGCCGCGGCCCCGGCTGCAGCACGTTCAGGCCTTCGACGATGAGGATGTCCGGCTGCTGCACGACCTGCTCCTGGCCGGGCAGGATGTCGTAGGCCAGGTGCGAGTACACCGGCGCGGCGACGCGCTCGGCCCCGGACTTGACGTCGGTGACGAACCGCAGCAGCGCGCGCCGGTCGTAGCTCTCCGGGAAGCCCTTGCGGTGCATGATCCCGCGGCGCATCAGCTCGGCGCGCGGGTACAGGAAGCCGTCGGTGGTGACCAGGTCGACGCGGGGGTGGTCCGGCCAGCGGGCGAGCAGCGTGCGCAGGATGCGGGCGGTGGTCGACTTGCCGACCGCCACGCTGCCCGCGATGCCGATCACGAACGGGACCTTCGTGCCGCGGGAGTCGTCACCGAGGAACGTCGTGGTCGCTTCGTAGAGCCGCTGGCGCGCGGCGACCTGCAGGTTGATCAGGCGGGAGAGTGGCAGGTAGACGTCGGCGACCTCGGCCAGGTCGACCTGCTCGCCGAGCCCGCGCAGCCGCAGCAACTCGGCCGCGGTCAGCGGCAGCGGCGTCGAACTCCGCAGTTCTTTCCATTGTTCCCGGTGCAGCTCGACATACGGGCTGAGTTCGCGGACCCGGGTCATCGCACACTCCTCCGGCCGTCGCCTGCACTGGCGCACGTTCACCTGCGTGATTAACGGTAGGGCTTACGACGGGTGAACGCGCTGTGATGTAGTCCACCCCCTGACTTTCAGGGGTTACCGCGGGTAACGGTTCCCGAAGACCTCGTCCCACGCGGCCGCGACCTGACGGGCGCACGTCGCCGGGCTGACGCCGCCGACACCGGTGCCCAGGCCCGGCATCGCGATCGTGTCGACGTGCTCGCGCACCGGCCCGTGGTCGAGCTGCCCGTCGCGCCACTGGACGAACACCGCGCGGGCGGCGAGGTAGGGGTGGACGGTGTCGGCGGGCAGCAGCTCGCCGGGCTCGCGCATGGTCGGCGCGCTGATCAGCCAGGCCGGCTGGACCTCGCCGGTCGGCACGACCACGGCCTCGCCGATCGGCAGCTCGCCGCCGTGGAAGGCCAGGACGGCGCTGCGGACGTGCTGCTCCACACCGGGGAACGCCCGCGCGTAGACCGCGTCGATGCCGCCGCGCATCCAGCCGTAGGAGTTGGCCGGGCTGACCACGGCCTGCGCGACGACGTCCAGCACCGACCCGCGGTACACCCGGACCCGACCCGCCAGCTTTTCGGCGGCGGCGGTCCACGCGGTGGCGAGTGGTTCATCGACGGCGCACAGCACCAGCTCGGGGGTCCGAGAGGAGACCGGCGGGTGTGCGTCCCCGCGGCCGGTGTGCGTGCCGGAGTCGGCGGTCACGGGTTCCAGCATCGCAAAAAACGCCACCCGGCGTAACCGGGTCGCGTACCGGCTGTCCGAGTGAAAGTCGCCACCCCGGACCCCCGTAACCTGGCTTCTGTGTCACGGATCGCATACTTCGGCCCCCGGGGGACCTTCACCGAACAGGCCGCGCGGGTGCTCGCCGCCGGCGAAGAACTGATTCCGGTCGAGACCGTCCGGCAGGCGCTGACGACCGTCCGGGACGGCGGGGCGGACGCCGCCTGCGTGCCGATCGAGAACTCGGTCGAAGGCGTCGTGCCCGCCACGCTCGACGCGCTCAGCGAGTCGACCCCGCTGGTCGCCGTCGCCGAAGCCATCCTGCCGATCCACTTCAGCGTGCTGACCCGGCGCGGGGGCGGCGAGATCAAGACCGTCGCGAGCCACCCGCACGCGCTGGGCCAGGTCCGCGAGTGGCTCGAAACGAACCTCCCCGGCGCGCACCCGGTGGCGTCGTCGTCGACGTCCGCCGCCGCGGTCGGCGTGCTGGAGGGCGAGTTCGACGCGGCGGTCTGCGCCCCGGTCGCGGTCGAGCACTACGACCTCGACGTGCTGGCCACCGAGGTCGCCGACGTCAGCGACGCCGCGACGCGGTTCCTGCTGGTCCGCCCGCCGGGCGCGCTGCCGGAGCCGACGGGTGCGGACCGGACGTCGGTGGTCGCCGCGGCCGTCAACCGCACCGGCACGCTCGCCGAGCTGCTCACCGCGCTGGCCGACCGCGGGATCAACCTGACCCGGCTCGACGCCCGGCCGACGCGCAGCAACTTCGGCGAGTACCGCTTCTTCATCGACTTCGAGGGCCACGTGGCCGAGCCGCGGATCCTCGACGCGCTGACGGCGTTGCGCCGGCACTGCCGCAACCTGCGGTTCCTCGGCTCGCACCCGCGTGCCGACGGCATCCGCTCCACGATCGAGGACGGCGCCGGCAACGACGACTTCGTGGACGCGGCGGTGTGGGCCGAGGCGGTCCGCAAGGGGAAGCTCGCGTGAGGCTGCTGCTCATCCGCCACGGGCAGACCGACGGGAACGTCCGCGGCGCGCTCGACACCGCCCTGCCCGGCCCGCCGCTGACCGAGCTCGGCCGTCGCCAGGCCGCCGACCTCGCGGTGCGGCTCGAGGGCGAGCCGCTGGTCGCGGTCTACGCGTCGCAGGCGACCCGCGCCCAGCAGACCGCGGCGCCGCTGGCCGCCCGCTTCGGCCTGGACGTGCAGGTCGTCGACGGCGTGCACGAGGTCGTCGCGGGCGACCTGGAGGGCGCGACCGACCGCGAGTCGATCCGCGTCTACATGGAGACGGTCCGGCGCTGGACGCTCGGCGAGCTGGCGCCGTCGCTGCCCGGCGGCGAGAGCGGCACCAGCGTGCGCACCCGGATGCTCGACGCGGTCGGCGCGCTGCGGGCCAAGCACGAGCAGGCCGACCCGGACGGCGTGGTCGCGCTGGTCAGCCACGGCGGTGCGATCCGGCTGACCGGCGAGTGGCTGGCGCCGAACGTCCACGCCGACGTCGCCAAC
Source organism: Amycolatopsis solani (assembly GCF_033441515.1). Lineage (NCBI taxonomy): Bacteria > Bacillati > Actinomycetota > Actinomycetes > Pseudonocardiales > Pseudonocardiaceae > Amycolatopsis > Amycolatopsis solani. Next base: position 1,012,313 of record NZ_JAWQJT010000001.1, on the reverse strand, counting down.
GCGGCGCTGATCCCGAACACCGGTCTCGTCGAGCTGGACGCCCGGCCGGACGGGGTGTGGCACTGCCTGACCTGGGTCGACACCCCGCTCTGAATCGCCACTAAAGTGTGATCCCGTCACGTTTAAGAAACGTTTGGTGGGGAATTAACGGTGCGAACCAACCTGCCGGAGATCCGTACGTCTACCCAGTAGCACCACACCAGGGAGGCGATAGACATGGTTCGGACGAAGCTTTCACGGTTGTTCCCGGTGGTCGCGGCTTCGGCAGGCGTTTTCGCGTTGTCCGCCTGCGGGGGCGGCGGGGCCACGCCCGCGGCGAGCAGCTCGACGCCGTCGACCTCGGCGTCGCCGACCTCCACCACCGCCAGTACGGCCACGCCCAGCCCCAGTAGCTCGACGCCGGCTTCCTCGGCGCCCGCCGCCGCGCCCGCGGACAACGGGCTCTGCAAGGCCGGCGACGTCAAGCTCGCGCTCGGCCAGGGCGACGCCGGCGCCGGCTCGGTGTACCGGCCGCTGCTCATCACCAACTCCAGCGCGAAGCCGTGCACCATCCAGGGGTTCCCCGGCGTGTCCTACGTGGCGGGGGCGGACGGGCACCAGGTCGGCAAGGACGCCTTCCGCGAAGGCACCAAGGGCAACGCCGTCAAGCTCAACCCGGGTCAGACCGCGGTCGCCGACATCCAGTTCGTCAACGTGCGGAACTTCGACTCCGGCACCTGCCAGCCGACGCCGGTGAAGGGCCTGCGGATCTACCTGCCGCAGGAGACGGCGTCGAACTTCGTGCCGGACGAGACCACGGCCTGCGCCAGCACGAAGATCCCCGGCAACCAGCTCGCGGTGAAGACGGTCCACCCGGCCTAAATGCGGCCGCAGATCTCTTTCGCTTCGACGAGGTGCCGCTGTCCGGAGATGTCGTTGAAGTGCAGGCTGAGCACCATCCGGCTGACGCCGTCGATGTGGTCGGCCAGCGGCTGGTAGTTGGCGTTGACCTGCGCCGCGGCCGACGAAAGAGCGCGGGCCGCCGTCATGCGCTGCAGCCGTTCCGCGCTGAGGCCGGGCGTCAGCGACGGCTGCGCGTCGCGGCTCGTGTCGGGCAGCTCGCCCACCCGGTCGAGCGCCTGGCACGCCGCGACGGCGTCGTCGAGCGCGCCGGCGTGCACCCCGGACAGCCCCCACAGCAGTCCGAGCACGCTGCCGCCCAGCACGAACCCGGCGACCGCGCAGAGCACCAGCAGCCGGCGTGACGGCTGCGGTGCGGCGGGCTCGCCGGACCCGGCCGGTGACTCGTCGAAGTCGGGGCCGGCGTCGGTGCCGGTGCCCGGGTCAACGGTGCGCATGGTCGCCTCCTCACCACCTGGGTGAGGAGCTATTCCAGCTCACATTCACGGATCCTGGTGCATCAGCGCCGTGGCTGAGTCCGATTCGTCACCGAGCGGGAACCGCCGCAGCGCGCCGAACGCGAACGCGGCGATCGCCAGCATGGCCACGCCGGACACCGCGAACGTCCGCGCGGCCGACCCGAGCGCGTCGGTCAGCACCCCGCCGAGCAGGGCGCCGACCGGGATCGCGCCCCAGACGACCGTGCGCCACACCCCGAGCACCCGGCCGAGCAGCTCGCCGGGCACCAGCGTGTGCCGCGCGGTCGCGAGCACGACGTTCACCGCGACCACCGCGGCCGCGAAGAGGCCGAACAGCGCGGCTCCGGCGACCGGCGAGCGGACCAGGCCCATCCCGCCGAAGCCGGCGCCGCAGCAGACGACCCCGCCGACGACGACCGCGTGGCGCCCGGCCGCGCGGACCAGCCGCGGTGCGACGCCCGCGCCGATCAGGCCGCCGATCCCGCCGACGAACGCGAAGAACCCGAAGGCCGCGTCCGACAGGTGGAGGTCGTCGAGCGCGTACAGCACCAGCTGCGCCTGCGCGAGCTCGCTGACCAGGCTGAGCAGACCGGCGACGACGACCAGCCGCCGCAGCAGCGCGTGCCCGCGCAGCCAGTGCAGGCCGTCGGCCAGCTCGGCGCGGAGCTTCGCCGGCGGCCGGTTCTCGCCCTGCCCGCGGTAGGTGCCGGCCAGCCCGAGCAGCACCGCGGCCGCGATCGCGAAGCCCGCGGAGTTGAGGATGAACGGGAAGGCGGCGAAGAGCGCGAAGGCCAGGCTCCCGATCGGGCCGCCGAGGAACGTCTGGCCGACGATTTCGCAGGCCTGCAGCTTGCTGTTGGCCCCGTCGAGCGAGCCACCGCCGACGACCGCCGGTACCAGCGCGTTCGCCGCGCTGTCCGCGATCGTCTCGGCCGTCCCGATGACCAGCGCGGTCAGGTAGACCAGCCAGATCGTCATCCCGCCGGAGGCGACCAGCACGGCCAGCACGCCGACCGCGGCCGCGCGGGCGGCGTTCGCGACGACCATCGCGCGCCGCCGGTCGATCCGGTCGACCAGCGCACCGGCGACGGCGGCGAACAGCAGCCACGGCAGGAACTGGGTGGCGGACAGCCCGGCGATGAGCACCGGGTCGTGGGTGAGGGTCGTGGCCAGCAGGGGCAGCGCCACCTTGCCGATGCCGTCGCCGAGGTTGGAAGCCGCGCTCGACGTCAGCAACCACGGGAGGCTCGGTGCGTTGTCCATCGGGGCCCCCAGCACTTATCGCAGTCACCCAATGACTTCGGGTAACAGGATAAGCGCGCAGTCAGCCCACAGGGGTCACATTGCGGGCTCAGCCCCAGCCGAGTTCGTGCAGGCGGGCGTCGTCGATGCCGAAGTGGTGGCCCAGCTCGTGCACGACCGTGATCAGGACTTCTTCGACGACTTCGTCCTCGTCCTCGCACATCGAGAGGATCGGCTGCCGGTAGATCGAGATCCGGTCGGGCAGCACCCCGCCGTACGACGACGTCCGCTCGGTCAGCGCGACCCCGTGGTAGATCCCGAGGATGTCCGGCGCCTCGTCGTTGAACTCCTCGACGAGCACGACGACGTTGTCCATCGCCCGCGCGAACTCGGGCGGCACCTCGTCCAGCGCTTCCGAGACCAGTTCCTCGAACCGCTCCCGGCTCATCTCGACCGGCATCAGCCGTTCTTCTTCGACGTCGAGGTCGGCGGGGCCGAGCTCGACGTGGCCGGACCGCCGCCACCGTCCGACGGCGGGCCGCCGTCCTGGGGCTGGCCACCGTCCTGCGGCTGGCCGCCGTCGGGACCCGCGGGCGCGGCCTTGACGCTGCCGGTGACCGCCTGCAGGCCGCTCTTGTCCGGCAGGAGCGCCGCCACCTTGCAGTTGACCTTGCTGGACCCGGCGTCCCAGCTCTCCTGCTCCCGCAGGTCCCAGGTCAGGATCAGCTTCTTCGCGTCGAGGTCGGCGCCGCCGGTGTAGTCCGCGGCCGCCTTGGTGCACTCGGTGTCGAGCCAGGCCTTCTGGTCGTCCTGCTTCGGGTAGCCGTCCTTGAACTTCGTCTTGAGGTCGAGGGTCGCGACGATCTCGTAGGAGTGCGGCTTGGCGCAGTCCAGCGGGTCGCCGACGCCCTTGCCCTGCAGCGCCAGGCAGGTGCCGGGCTCGAAGACCAGCGACTGGTCCTGCTCCTTGGCCGGCCCGGTCGTCGTCAGCAGCTTGCCGCCGGGGCCCGCCCACTGCAGGCCGCACCGCAGCTGGCGGTCGCCGTCGTCCCACTGCGACGGCGTCGGGCGCAGCAGGTTCGTCGTCAGCTTTCCGTAAGGATCGAGGTTGTGGCCGAGGTACGGCTTCACGTCGGCGGTGCACTTCTGCTGCGCGATCTGCTGCCACTGGTCCAGCGACGGCACCGGCGCGCCCTCGGGGAACTGGGCGCCGATGTCCGCCAGCGCGGTCACCTCGAACAGGTGCGGCTCGGTGCAGGCCACCTTCCGCGCGTCGCTCGCGTCCGGGTTGTCCCAGGTCAGGCAGCTGCCCGGGGGTGAGTGGAACGCCTCCTGGGCGGCCGCGGACAGCTTGCCGGCGCCACCGCCGGAGCCGCCGGTGATGCCGTCGCTCCAGGAGAACACGACACTGAGGGCGAGCGCGATGAGCGCGCCCGCGAAGATCCCGCCCATCACGACGCGGGTGCGCAGCGTCTGCGTGGCGGTGGGGAACCGATCGGCGCTGGGAGACATCGCAGTCCATGATGCCCGCGCCGCGCGCGACGTGCGCGACCTAGGGTGGTTAGGGTGGGTCACGGTTTCGTGGTGGCCGGGATTACGGAGCGCACATGACGCAGGACAGCAACACTGGGGACCAGCCGCCCCCCGAGCCGCCGAAGCGCGGTTCGATGAGATTCCAGGACTCGAACACGCAGCCCAAGCAGCTTTCGGTCGCCGAACAGCGGGCGCGGCAGCAGGCGCTCGCGCAGGAGGAACGCGACGAGGAGCTGGCCCGCCAGGCCGATGCCAAGGCGGCCACGCGGCGCAAGATCCTGATCGGCAGTGGCGTGACCGTCGGGCTCGTCGGCCTGGTCGCGACGTTCTACACGGTCGCGAGGCCGACCGGTGACGTGACCGCGGTCTGCACCGACAAGGACGGCATCGTCCAGAACGACGACTACTGCGACGACAACTACGTCACCTCCCACGGCGGCTACCACAGCGGCGGCTTCCTGTTCCTGCCGATCGGCGGTGGCGGCTACCAGAGCTACCGCTACAACTACGGCGGCACCGGCACCATCGGGCAGCGCGTCTCCGGCGGCTCCTACGACGCGCCGTCGTCGCGCACCAACGTCAACACGAAGTCCGGCAAGTCCGTCCAGCGCGGCGGCTTCGGCATCAGCGGGAAGAGCGGCACCACCGGGGGCACCGGCGGCAGCGGCAAGAGCGGGGGATCTTAGGTGTACCGGGACCGGCGCGAGCCGCGGCGTGACTGGCAGCGGATCGTCGAGGAGCAGGGACTCGTCTACGGCACGCCGGCCCGCGACAGCAGCGGCCGCACGCGGCCGTACTGGGACGAATCGGTGCACTACGTCTTCGAGATGGACGAGGTGCTCTCGCTCGAAGCCGACGTCGAGCTGCTGCACTCGATGTGCCTGGAGGCCGTCGACAACGTCGTGACGACCGAGGGCTACCAGCGGTTCGGCATCCCGGAGTGGGTCTGGCCGCACATCGCCGAGTCGTGGAAGCGGCAGGACCCGCACGTCTACGGCCGGTTCGACCTGCGCTACGACGGCAAGTCGCCGGCGAAGCTGCTCGAGTACAACGCGGACACGCCGACCACGCTGCTGGAGGCGTCGCTGCTGCAGTGGCACTGGAAGACCGACGTCTTCCCGGACGACGACCAGTGGAACTCGATCCACGAGAAGCTCGTCGAGCGCTGGGCGTCCCTGCAGGACAAGCTGCCGTCGAACGAGCTGCACTTCACCTGGTCGGCCGCGGACCCGAGCGGCGAGGACAACGTCACCACGGCGTACCTCCAGGAGACGGCGGCCGAGGCCGGGCTGGACACGGTGGGACTGGCGATCGAGGAGATCGGCTGGGACCCGGTGCTCAAGCGGTTCGTCGACCTCGAAGAGCAGCAGATGGCGACCGTGCTGAAGCTGTACCCGTGGGAGTGGGTGGTCGACGAGGAGTTCGGCCGCCACGCCGTCGAGTCGCTGCCGCGGACGCTGTGGATCGAGCCGCTCTGGAAGATGATCCTTTCCAACAAGACGCTGCTGGCGATCCTGTGGGAGAACTACCCGGGTCACCCGAACCTGCTGCCCGCGTTCGCCGACGACCCCGGCCTGCTCACCGAGTACGTCCGCAAGCCGAAGCTCGGCCGCGAGGGTGCCAACGTCCAGATCGTCGCGACCGGCTACGAGACCCAGACCGACGGCGTCTACGGCGCCGAAGGCTTCGTCTACCAGGCGTTCGACCCACTGCCCGAGTTCGACGGCTACCGGCCGGCACTCGGCGCGTGGATCGTCGGCGACAGCTCCGCCGGGCTCGGCATCCGCGAGACCGGCGGCCTGGTCACCGACGACGGTGCGGCATTTGTCCCACATCGCATCGTCGAGTCGTGATAGAACACCGTCGCTGATCAGCTCTTTTCCCCTGGGAGACAACTCGTGAACACGACCCTTGCGCTGTCCGACACGTTCGGCTCCGACCTCGTGCGGGGGATCGGCGCGATCCTGCTGTACGGCGTCATCGGCCTGCTGCTGATGTTCGCCGGCTTCTACGCGATCGACTGGACCACGCCCGGCAAGCTGTCGAAGCTGGTCACGCAGGGCCTGCCCAACGCGGTGATCGTGACGGCGTCCGGGATGCTCTCGATGGCGTTCATCGTCGTCGTGGCGATCTTCAACTCGGCCAGCGACCTCACCGAAGGCCTGATCACGTCGCTGGTCTACGGCTTGCTCGGGATCATCGTCCAGGTCATCGCGGTCCGGCTCCTCGAATGGGCGACCCGCATCGACGTGGCGTCGACCATCGAGAGCGAGAAGTTCGCCCCGGTCAGCATCGTCGTCGCGGCCGCGCACCTGGGCCTCGGCCTCGTGGTGGCGGTCGGCATCTCCTGACCCGGACGGGTGTGAGCCGGGCCACGCCGCGCGTGGCCCGGCTCTTCCGTTCCCACTAGCGTGGGGTTCGTGCGCCTGCTGAGGACACCGGACGACCGGTTCACGGACCTGCCCGACTTCCCCTTCGACCCGAAGTACGCGGAGCTCGACGACCCGTACGACGGCGTGATCAGAGTGGGGTACGTGGAGGCCGGGCCGTCGGACGGTCCCGTGGTGCTGCTGCTGCACGGCGAGCCCAGCTGGTCCTACCTCTACCGCAAGATGCTCCCGGTCCTGGCGGCCGCGGGCCTGCGCGCGATCGCCCCGGACCTGGTCGGCTTCGGCCGCTCCGACAAGCCGGGCGACCTGACGGACCACACCTACGCCCGGCACGTGGAGTGGATGCGCGCCTTCGCGTTCGACGCCCTCGACCTCCACGACGTGACGCTGGTCGGCCAGGACTGGGGCGGCCTGATCGGCCTGCGCCTGGTCGCGGAGAACCCGACCAGGTTCGCGCGGGTGGTGGCGGCCAACACGGGCCTGCCCACCGGCGACACCGACATGCCGGCGGTCTGGCACTCGTTCCGCGAGGCGGTCGAGAACGCCCAGGTCCTGGACATCGCCCGCTTCGTTCAATCGGGCTGCCGTTCGAAGCTGTCGGAGCAGGAGCGGGCGGCGTACGACGCACCGTTCCCGAACGAGATGTACAAGGCCGCCCCGCGGGCGATGCCGTCGTTGGTGCCGTTCCGCCCAGACGACCCGGCATCGGAGGCGAACCGCGCGGCTTGGAAGACGTTGACGGAGCTGGACATCCCGTTCTTGGTGGCGTTTTCCGACGGCGACCCGATCACCGGGGGGATGAGCCCGGTACTGCAGCGCGCGATGAAGGGCGCGCAGGGGGTGGAGCACCCGGTGATCACGGGAGCGGGGCACTTCTTGCAGGAGGACAAGGGCGAGGAGCTGGCGGAACACGTGGTGAGGTTTGTGCGGGGTTAGCCCTTCAGCCCACCCGCGAACGGGCGGCCGGCAACGCAAGCCGACCACGAGGTCACCAGACCTCCCCCGCCCCTCGTCCCAGCCTTCACTTCAGTCGGCGGTCGGGTTTGTCAAGGCACGCTTTCCCGCCTTGACAAACCCGACCGGCGGCTGAAAATCCCACCGGAGGGGCGGGGGAGGTCGGACCCGCCTTTCCGCCGGAGAACAAGCAAAAGACTGTCCTCGCCGGACGGGCAGGCTCTGGGATGACCACCCGTCCCGCTGCTCTCTCCCCTTCTCGAGGTGGGTCGCTGGGTGGTCATCCCGTCGCCTGATTGAGGCCTATCACTTTGAGCCAGGCCCGCAAGGTTGCGTCGTTGTCTCGCGTTGGTCTTTGGGTTGCGGGCCTGGCTCAAAGTGATTTGACGGCCTCAGGCGACGGGATGACCACCCAGCTGCTTGGTTCTACAGGGCTGCGTGCGTCGCTGCCAGTGCGTCTACCAGGATGTTCAGGCCTTCCTGGGCTTCGTCTGCGGTCAGGGTCATGGGTGGGCCTAGGCGCAGGACGTTGCCGTGCAGGCCGCCCTTGCCGATCAGCAACCCGCGCTTCTTCGTCTCCTCCAGCATTCGGGCTGCCGCCGGCACGTTCGGCTCCGTGGTGCCTGGCTTGATCAGCTCGATGCCGATCATCAGGCCCTTGCCGCGCACCTCGGCCACGATCGGCGACGAAGCGGCGCGCAGTCCGTTGAGCAGCTGCTCGCCGCGGGCCGCGCAGTTCGCTTGGAGGTCGTGGTCCTTGATGTAGTCCAGGACCGCTGTTGCTCCCGCCATCGAGACGGGGTTGCCGCCGAACGTCGAGAACGATTGGGCCTGGAAGCAGTCGAGGACGTCGCCGCGGGCTACCACGCCGCCGACCGCCAGGCCGTTGCCCAGGCCCTTGGCGAAGGTCATCATGTCCGGGGTCACGCCGTGGGCGTCGATGCCCCAGAAGTGCTCGCCCGTGCGGCCCCAGCCGGTCTGGACCTCGTCCGACACGAACAGCACTCCGTACTCGTCCAGAACCTCCTTCATCGCTCGGAACAGGCCGTCCGGGGGGAGGCTGAAGCCGCCGACGCCCTGGATCGGCTCGGCGATCAGGCACGCGACGTCGCCGGCGGTCGCCGTGTCCAGTACGTCGACCAGGTCCGCGACGCAGGCCTTGATGTAGTCGGCGTCCGACATGTCGCGGAACGGGCTTCGATACCGATAGCCGCCGTGGACGTAGTTGACCTTGACCGGGCTCAGTGCCGATGCCGACCAGCCGCGGTTGCCGGTGATCGCGACCGTTCCGAAGGAGCGGCCGTGGTAGGAGTTGCGCATCGCCAGCACCTGGTTGCTGCGGCGGAACTGCGTCGCGAGCATCAGCGCCGTGTCGTTGGCTTCGCTGCCGGAGTTGGTGAAGAACACCTTGGCGTCCGGGATGTTCGACAGCTTCGCGATGCGCTCGGCCAGCTCGACCTGCGACCTGATCAAGTACAACGTCGAGGTGTGCAGGATGCCGGTGTCGAGCTGCTTGCGGACCGCGTCGCCGATCTCCGCGACGTCGTAGCCCATCGAGTTGGTCAGCACCCCGGCGAAGAAGTCGAGGTAGGTGCGGCCCTGCGAGTCGGTCATGCGGCGGTCGTGCGCGTGGACGATCTCGATCGGCTCTTCGTAGAGCAGCGACATCCAGGACGGCATCACTGCGCGGTGCCGGGCGAGCAGCTCGTCGGTCATCGGGGCGCCTCCTCCGGGGTTTCCCTGGAGTATGAGGACGCCGTGAACAGCGCTTCAACGATCAGACTGTCGGGATAACCCAATAGGGCCGCACAGTCTGTACGGACTACCCTGTGTCTTCGTGATTGACCCCAGGACTCTGCGCGATGACCCGGAAGCCGTGCGCGCGTCGCAGCGCGCTCGTGGTGAAGACGAGGGAGTGGTCGACAAGCTGCTCTCCCTCGACTCCCGGCGCCGGTCTTCGATCGCGGCCGCGGACAAGCTGCGCAACGAGCAGAAGCTCCTGGGCAAGCAGATCCCGAAGGCGCCGCCCGAAGAGAAGCAGCGGCTGCTGGCCACGGCCAAGGAGCTCGCCGCGCAGGTCAAGGCGGCCGAGGCGGAGCAGAACACCGCGTCGGAGGAGTTCGACCAGCTCTTCCGGACCGTGCCGAACCTGGTGCACCCGGACGCGCCGGTCGGCGGGGAGGACGACTTCACCGTCGTCAAGCACGTCGGTGAGCCGGTGAAGTTCGACTTCGCCCCGAAGGACCACCTCGAGCTGCTCGAAGCGCTCGGCGGCGTCGACATGGAACGCGGCGCGAAGGTGTCGGGCTCGCGGTTCTACTTCCTCACGGGCGTCGGCGCGCAGCTGCAGCTCGGCCTGCTCAACATGGCCATCGCGCAGGCGCTCGAGAACGGCTTCACGCCGATGATCACGCCGTCGCTGGTGCGCCCGGAGATCATGGCCGGCACCGGCTTCCTCGGCCAGCACTCGAGCGAGATCTACCACCTCGAGGACGACGACCTGTACCTCGTCGGCACGTCGGAGGTGCCGCTCGCCGGCTTCCACGCCGACGAGATCCTCGACCTGAACGACGGCCCGAACCGCTACGCGGGCTGGTCGTCCTGCTACCGGCGCGAGGCGGGCTCGTACGGCAAGGACACCCGCGGCATCATCCGCGTCCACCAGTTCGACAAGGTGGAGATGTTCGTCTACGCCAAGCCGGAGGACGCCGAGGCCGAGCACGAGCGGCTGCTCGGCTGGGAAGAGCAGATGCTCGCGAAGATCGAGGTGCCCTACCGGGTGATCGACACCGCGACCGGCGACCTCGGCACGTCCGCGCACCGCAAGTTCGACTGCGAGGCGTGGATCCCGACGCAGGACACCTACCGCGAGCTGACCTCGACGTCGAACTGCACGACGTTCCAGGCCCGCCGGCTGTCGGTCCGCTACCGCGGCGAGAACGGCAAGCCGCAGATCGCCGCGACGCTCAACGGCACGCTGGCCACCACCCGGTGGATCGTCGCGATCGTCGAGAACCACCAGCAGGAAGACGGCTCGGTCCGCGTGCCGGCGGCGCTGCGGCCGTTCGTCGGCGGCCAGGAAGTCCTCACCCCCCGCTGATTTGGGTGGATCCCCGGTGCGCACCCGTTCGGCCCAGTACAGTCCGGGCCGAACGGGAGGATTCATGCGCATGAAGTGGCAGGTCGCGGTGGCGCTGGCCGCGGTCACCGTGGTGACCGGGTGCACGGTGGCGGTCGGCGGTTCGGCGTCGCCGGTGCCCGGCCAGGGCCCGGTCGTCAAGGCGGTCGACGCCTGCAAGCTCCTGGACGAGGCCCAGATCGACGCCCTCGGCTACCAGCAGCCGGGCCGTTCGACGCCGGAGAACAAGGAACGGCTCCAGCCGCCGATGTGCCTGTGGAGCCTGAAGGACAACGACGACCTGTCGGCCGTGCTCAGCGTCGGCCTCGCGACGGACATGGACTTCAACGAGTACATCGCCGGCGCCGTCCCGAAGTCCTCGCCGCAGGAGATCGGCGGGCTCAGCTGGACGCAGTACGGCTCGATCCTCCCCGACGACTGCACGTTCTACGCCTCGCTCGGCGACAAGTCGTTCGCCTTCGTCGGCGTCTCGACGGGCAAGCTCGAGAAGTCGTGCGAACTGGTCAAGCAGGCGATCCCGCAGGCCGCGGCGCACCTGCCGGGCGGGCAGGACGCGCCGCCGATCACGCCGCAGACCTCGGCGAAGCCGGAGCCGGGCGGACCGCTGCTGTCGGCGGACCCGTGCGCGACGCTCAAGCCCGACCAGGTCGCGCAGCTGAAGAACATCGCGCCCACCGGCGAGAAGACCAACTCGACCGTGATCCCGAACTCGACCTACTGCCTCTGGGACGACACCGACGGCGACCAGGGCCAGAAGGCGTTCGAGGTCTGGTTCGGGCCCAGCACGCCGGTGACGGACTGGCCCGGCGCGAAGGGGGTCAGCGCGACCGAGACCCTCGACGTCGGCGGCAAGAAGTGGGGCCTGTTCCCGAACATGGGCGGCCTGCGGGCGACCTGCGGCGCGACCCTGGCGGTCACCGAGACGTCGTCGATCCAGGTGGTCAGCGGGTTCATCGGGGACGACACCAAGACCTGCGACATCGTCAAGCAGGCCCTGCCGCTGGTGACGCCCAACCTGCCTGGCTAGCCCTCCGACACCTGGTCGGCGATGTGGCGCGCGATTTCCAGCGCGCTCGTCGCGGCCGGTGACGGCGCGTTCAGGACGTGCACCTGGTCGCGCGCGGTCTCGATCAGGAAGTCGTCGACGAGCGAGCCGTCGCGGCGCATGGCCTGCGCGCGGACGCCGGAGCCGTGGCGGACGATGTCGGCCTCGGTGACGGCGGGCACGAGCCGGGCGAGGCTGGCGGCGAAGCGCTTCTTCGAGAACGAGCGGCGGACCTCGTCGAGCCCGGTCGGGAACGCGTACTTCTTCGCGAGCCGCCAGACTCCGGGGAAGGCCGCGACCTCGGCGACGTCCTTCGCGGAGAAGTCGCCCCAGCGGTAGCCCTCGCGGCGCAGCGCGAGCACGGCGTTCGGGCCGGCGTGCACGCTGCCGTCGAGCATCCGCGTGAGGTGCACGCCGAGGAACGGCAGCGTCGGGTCCGGCACCGGGTAGATCAGGCCCTTGACCAGGCCGCGGCGTTCCGGTTTGAGCTCGTAGTACTCGCCGCGGAACGGCACGATCCGCGCGGACGGCGTGAGGCCGGCCAGCCGCGCGACGCGGTCGGAGTGCAGGCCGGCGCAGTTGACGAGGGCGTCCGCGACGACGACGTCGTTGCCGGTGGCGACCTCGACCCCGCCGTTCGCGCCGGCCCGGATGGCCAGCGCGGGACTGTCCAGCCGCAGGTCGACGCCGGCCTCGTCGAGCAGCCGGACGAGCGCGTGGCAGACGGCGGGGAAGTCGATGATCCCGGTGGACTCGACCCGCAGCGCGGCGACGCACGAGACCTCGGGCTCGTACTCGCGGGCTTCCGCGGGCGAGATCTTCTTGGCCGGGACGCCGTTGGCTTCGGCCCGCTCGGCGAGCGTGTTCAGCGCGGGGATCTCTTTTTCGTCGGTGGCGACGACGAGTTTCCCGCACACCTCGACCGGCACGCCGTACTGGCGCGCGAAGTCCACGATGGACCGGTTGCCCGCCACGGACATGCGCGCCTTGAAGGAGCCGGGCTTGTAGTAGAGCCCGGCGTGCACGACGTTCGAGTTGTGCCCGGTCTGGTGGGCCGCCCACCGGGATTCCTTCTCCAGCACGGTGACGTCCAGCCCTCGCCTGGTGAGTTCCCAGGCCACGGCCAGACCGACGATCCCGCCCCCGACGACCACCACGTTGCGCACGATCGACCAGGCTACGCGAATGCTTCGCTGGCGTTACCTAACGGTTGTCAGGTAAGGTACCTAACCGATGTCAGGTAAGCGGTTGACCCGAGAGGCGAGGCGAGCGCGGATCCTCGCCGCGGCCGGGGACGTGTTCGCTTCGGCGGGCTACGACGCGGCCGGGATGCGTGAAGTCGCGGCGGCCGCCGGGATCAGCACGCCGGTGCTCTACGACCACTTCCCGGCGAAGGCGGAGCTGTACGCGGCGCTGCTGGAGTCCGAAGTGGACGGTCTACTGGCGGGCTGGGGCGCGCTGCCGCCGTCGGACGACCCGGAAGTGCTGCTGCGCGGCCGCGTCTCGGCGATCTTCGCGTGGATCGAGTCCCACGAGCGGGGCTGGCGGATGATCTTCGCGGAGACGCCGTCGGACCCGGCCGTGGCTTCGGTGCACCGGCAGGGCCAGGCGAGGGCGACGGCCAACCTGGCCGGGCTGTTCCACGGGGTGCCGCTGGACCTCACCGCCCGCATCCCGCGCCCGCTGGCCGACGAGGTGCTGGCGGAGGCGTGCAAGAGCGCGCTCAACGCGATCGCGACCTGGTGGTGGCGCCACCGCGAGGTCCCGCGCGAGGAAGTCGTGGCGCTGACGGCCGACCTGTTGTGGCGCGGGCTCGCCGCGCTGACCGAGGGGGAACGATGAGCACGGAGACCTACCGGCGCGCGACCGAAACCGGCGACGTCGACCTGGCGATGACGGCGTTCGCCCCGGACGCGGTGCTGCACTCGCCGCTGACTTCCCGGGTGCGCTTCAGCGGGCACGCGGAACTGCGGCCGCTGATCGAAGTCGCGTACGCGCACTTGACGGATATCCGCTTCCACACCGACGTCGGCGACGAGCGGACCCGGGTGGTGGTCTACACCGCCCGGATCGGCGGCGAGGAGATCGAGGAAGCCGCGGTCCTGCGCCTGACCGACGGCGGCCTGATCGAGGAGGCGACGCTGTTCGTGCGGACACTGCCGGGGCTGGTGGCGTTGATGGACCGCTTCGGACCGGACATCGCCCGGCGCAACGGACGGCCGATCGCGGCCCGGCTGCTGAGCGTCCTGGCGAAACCGCTGCTGGCGATGGTCCGGTCCGGCGACCGGCACGCGGTCCCGCTCACCAGCCCGCGAACGTCTTGAATGAGTCATTCAGGACGTCGGAGGTCCTGAATGACTCATTCAAGACGTCCGGGTCAGCCCGCTAGACCGGCGGCGGTGAGCGCTTTCTGCGTGCTCATCCCCGCGCCGGTCGCGTACGCCCGCTCGAAGCCCTCCGCGCCCAGCGACTCGCGCACGCGGGCTCGCACCGCGCCGGCGTCCGGGTCGCCCGGGATCGCCGTGCCGCGGACGCCGGCCGCCGCGCCCAGCAGGACCGCCGCCTGCTCCGGCGGGGCGGCGCCCGCCAGCCCCTCCAGCGCGAACGCCACGACGTCACCCGCGTGCCACCGGTGCCCGGTCAGCAGCGCCTCCCGGTGCAGCTGGGCCGCGTCGGCCACGCGGCCCTCCGCCACCGCCAGCCAGCCCAGCGAGATCAGCGCGCCCGCGCGGGCCGTCTCCGCCGCGAACGACCCGCCGGGGCACTCCGCCAGCGCGCGCTCGTTCAACGACCTCGCCGCGGTCAGGTCGCCTTCGTAGCGGGCCAGGTTCGCCAAGCCGATGTACGCCGCCGCGCGGGACTCCGGCATGCCCGCCCGCCGGGCCGTCGCCGCCGCGAGTTCGTAGTCGGCCCTGGCGCCCGCGGGGTCGCCCGAGAGCAGCCGGGTCCACGCACGGCGGCAGGTCAGGTCGGCCACGTCGTCCGTCGCGCCGATCTCGTGCATCAGGCCGAGTGCCTCGTCCATCAGCGGCAGCGCGGCCTCGTGCCCGCCCCGCCACGTCAGCAGCTGCGACAGGTGGTCCAGCGCCATCGACAGGCCCCACCGCTCACCCAGCGCGCGGAACTGCGCCGCGCCCTCGCGCAGGCTTTCCTCGGCCTCGGCCAGCTCGCCCGTCATCATCGCCCGCAGGCCGAGGCCCATCGGCAGCAGCGCCCAGCCCCACGCGTCGCCGCCGGTGAGCAGGCCCTGGCCGCGGCCGAGCAGCTGCTCGTCGTCGCCGGGCGGCCCGGCGACGACCCCCATGAGCATCACGAGCATCGGGTTCCGCGGCGTCCAGTCGCCGGTCTCCGCGTACCGGCGGACCAGCGGCAGGTACTGCTCCAGCGTTTCGCGGGGATGGCCCGACAGCGCGCCGAGCACGCAGACCAGGAACTCCTCGGGGTACTGCTCCTGGTCCTCCGGCGAGCAGCGCGAAACGACCTCCATCGACAACCCGGCGCCCTCGAACCGCCGTCCGCGCATCCACCAGTACATCGCCAGCGGCGGCACCAGCCGCAGCGCCAGCGCGACGTCGTGCGCGGTCGCCCAGCGCAGGGCGGCCAGGACGTTGTCGTACTCCGCGTCGATCCGGTCGAGCCACTCCAGCTGCGCCGCGGTCCGCAGCATCGGGTCCGCTTCCTCGGCGAACCGCAGGAAGTACTCGGCGTGCGAGCGGTGGACCCGCTCGGTCTCGCCCGCCTCGGCGAGCTTCTCCGCGCCGAACGCGCGGATCGTCTCCAGCATCCGGAACCGGCCGCCTGCCGCCTCGGCGAACGACTTGTCGGCCAGCGACGGCAGCAGGTCGACGTCGGCGCCGCACACCTCGGCGGCGGCCGCGGCGGTCGCGCCGCCGGCGAACACCGTGAGCCGCCGCGCCAGCTCGCGCTCCTCGTCGTCGAGCAGGTCCCAGCTCCATTCGACGACGCCGCGCAGCGAGCGGTGCCGCGCTTCGGCCGTGCGGCTGCCGCGGGCCAGCAGCCGGAACCGGTCGTCGAGCCGGGCCGCGATCTCGCCGGCGGGCAGGGTCCGGACCCGGGCCGCGGCCAGCTCGAGCGCCAGCGGCAGGCCGTCGAGGGCCGCGCAGATGTGCTGGACGTCGCCGACCGTGGTCTCGTCGAGCGCGAACGCGGGATCGCTCGCGGCCGCGCGGTCGGCGAAGAGCCGGATCGCCGCGAACGTGCGCGCCTGGCCGGCGGGCGTGCCCGGTGGCGGGACGGCCAGCCGCGGCACCGGGGCCAGCTGCTCGCCGGTGATGCCGAGTGGTTCCCGGCTGGTCGCGAGCACCCGCAGCCCCGGGCACGCGGCGAGCAGCCGCGCGGCCAGCCGGGCCGCGACCTCGACGACGTGCTCGCAGTTGTCGAGCACCAGCAACGTCGAGCGGTCGCGCAACGCGCCGATCAGCCGCTCGACCGGGTCCTGCGGGCCACCGCGCGAGCCGTCCCGCAGGCCGAGCGCGGTCAGCACGGCGCGGACGACGCCGTCGCCCTCGTGCGGAGCCAGCTCCACGAACGCGACCGCGCCGGGGTCGGCGGCGGCGACTTCCACGGCCAGCCGGGTCTTGCCGGTGCCGCCCGGCCCGGTCAGCGTGACGAGCCGGCTGCGCCCCAGCAGCTCCGCCACCTGCCGCAGTTCGGCGTCCCGGCCGACGAAGCTGGTCAGCTGGGCGGGCAGCGCCGGAAGCACCGGCTTCTCGGCTTCGCCGCGAAGGACGGCGAGGTGGGCTTCGGCGAGTTCCGCGCCGGGGTCGGCGCCCAGCTCGTCGGCGAGCGTGCGGCGGGCGTCCTCGAACGCGGCCAGCGCGTCGGCGGACCGGCCCGCGGCGGCCAGCGCCCGCACGAGCTGCGCCCGCGGCCGTTCCCGCAGCGGCCGCGCGGCGACGGTCTCCCGCAGTCCGATGAGGACGTCTTCGGCCTGCCCCAGCGCCAGCCGGGCGTCGACGTGGTCGTCCACCGCGTCGGCCCGCAGCTCCTCCAGCCGCGTGGACTGGGCGGCGGCGAACGGCGCGTCCGCCAGATCGCTGAACGCCGGCCCGCGCCACAGCGCGAGCGCGTCGCCCAGCAGCTCTGCGGCCCGGGCGGCGTCGCCGTTCTTCAGCAGCGCCCGGCCTTCGCGCGCCAGGCGTTCGAAGACGTGAACGTCCACTTCGTCCGGTCCGGCGGCCAGCCGGTACCCGGCCGCGGTGAACTCGACCGGGGCCAGGTCCTTCAGCGCCGTCCGCAGCCGGGACACCTGGGACTGCAGCGCGTTCGCGGCGCCGTCCGGCGGGTGTTCGCCGTACATGCCGTCGATCAGCCGGTCGGCCGGGACGAACCGCCCGGCCTCCAGCGCGAGCAACGCCAGCAGCGTCCGCGAGCGCGGTCCGCCCACCGCCACCGGCGTGCCGTCCGGGGTCCACGCGGCGACGGCCCCCAGTACCCCGAATCGCATGTGCCCAGCGTAAGACGTCGATCGGGCCGCGAGCGGCGTCACTCGAAAGTGGAGTACGGCGTGGGCCTGTGAATCAGCTGAGCGTGCGTATATACACTTCGCCGGGTCCCCACGCAATGGGAGAGGTATGTCGTCCGACAGCATTGCCCTAGGTCAGCCGACCGTCGGTGAAGAAGAGCTCGCGGCCGTCGCGGAGGTCTTCCGGTCCGGCTGGCTGGCCGGTGCCGGCCCGGCGTGCCGCCGTTTCGAAGAACGGTTCGCCCGGACCACCGGCACCGCGCACGCGTTGACGACCGCCAACTGCGGCTCGGCGCTCTTCCTGGGGCTCAAGGTCCTCGGCGTCCGGCCCGGCGACGAGGTGATCGTCGGCGACTACACGTTCCCGGCGACCGGCCACGCCGTCGTCCAAGCGGGCGCGAAGCCGGTCTTCGCCGACATCCGCCCGGACATCTTCAGCGCCGACCCGGCCCACGTCGAGTCGCTGATCACGCCCAAGACCGTCGGCATCCTCGCCGTCGACGTCGCCGGCCAGCCCGGTGACTTCGACGAATACCGCGCGATCGCCGACCGGCACGGCCTCTGGCTCTTCGAGGACGCCGCCTGCGCCGCCGGCGCGACGTACCGGACGCGGCCCGCGGGCAGCCTCGCCGACCTCGCCGCGTTCTCCTTCCACGGCCGCAAGGGCATCACCGCGGGGGAGGGCGGCGCGCTCGTCTCGGACCGCGAAGACCTCATCGCGCACGCCCGCAAGCTGCACACCTACGGCATCGAGCCGGCCATCAGCCGCGAGGGCTCGGCCACGCTGCCGATCCCGGAGTTCCACGAGCTCGGCTACAACTTCCGCATGTCGGACGTCCAGGCCGCGATCATGAACGTCCAGCTCGACCGCCTGCCCGACCTCCTCGCCGCCCGCCGCTCGGTCGCGAAGCGCTATCACGAGGCCTTCGAGGACGTCGACGCGCTGACCGTCCCGGTGGAACTGCCCGACCGCGAGCACCCGTGGCAGGCCTACCTCCTCACGGTCGCGCCGGAGCTCAGCCGTGACGCGCTCGCCCTGCGGATCCGCGAACAGGGCGTCCAGTGCAACTTCGGCACCTACGCCTCCCACCTCCAGCCGGTCTACGGCCCCCAACCCCCGCTGCCCGTCTCCGCCGACGCGTTCGCGCGCCAGCTCGCCATCCCGATGCACGCCAACCTCACCGACGCCGAGGTCACCCGCGTCGGTGAGGTCGTGCGCGCCGCCGTGCAGTCCCTGTCCTGAAGCCGCCCGACCGAGGAGAAATTGGTGTCCGACAAGAAGGTGCTCTTCACCGGGGGCGGCGGCTTCATCGCCGCGCACGTCATCCCCCTGCTGATCGAGGGCGGCTACACGGTCCGGATCTTCGACAACATGACCCGCGGCGACCGCGCCCGCGTCAACGAGTTCGTCGCCACCGGTCAGGTCGAGCTGGTCGAAAAGGACGTCCGCTACGGCGGTGCGGTGCGTGAGGCCATGCGCGGCTGCACGCACGTCATCCACTTCGCGACGGTGTCGATCAACAAGTCGATCGCCGACCCGCACGAGTCGATCGACATCAACATGGTCGGCAACCACAACGTCTTCGCCGCGGCCGCGGACGAAGGCGTCGAGCGGCTGGTGTTCGCCTCGACCGCTTCGGTCTACGGCGACCCGAAGCGGCTGCCGATGCACGAGGACGACGAGCTGAAGCCGCTCACGCCGTACTGCATCTCGAAGCGCGCGGGCGAGGACATGCTCGGCTTCTACGAGCGCACCAAGGGCCTGTCCTGGAACGCGCTGCGGTTCTTCAACGTGTACGGCCCCGGCCAGAAGATCGAGGCCTACTACACCTCGGTCATCAACCACTTCATCCAGCGCCTGCGCGCCGGCCAGCCGCCGATCATCGACGGCCGCGGCGACCAGTCGATGGACTTCGTGCACGTCACCGACCTCGCGCGGGCCGTCGTCGCGGCGCTGGAGTCGGAGCAGGCGAACGTGCCGATCAACATCGGCACCGGCATCGACACGTCGATCGCGGCGCTGGCCAAGATCCTCATCGAGGCCGTCGGCGTCGACGTCGAGCCGCTGTTCAACGAGCGTGACGTGCTGGTCTCGCGCCGCGCCGCCGACATCAGCCGCGCGCGTGAGGTGCTGGGCTGGGAGCCGCGGATCACCGTCGAAGACGGCATGCGGGATCTGGTCAAGGAAACCGAGTGAGTGCCAGCGCGGGGCCGGCCAGGGGACGAGCCATGCGCATCGCGGTGGTGAACAACTTCTTCCCGCCCCGCGTCGGCGGCAGCGCGCACATGTCGGCGTCGCTGGCGGCGCAGTTCGTCGAGGCCGGGCACGAGGTGCTGGCGATCACGGCGGCCTACGGCGAGGCGCCGGCCGAGGAGGAGCGCGACGGCTACCGCGTCGTGCGCCTCCCGGCGGTGAAGATGCCGCAGATCGGCCTGTCGATCGACTTCGACATGAGCTTCGCCTCGCTGCGGCCCGGCAACTGGCGGCGGCTGTGGAAGCTGCTGGACGAGTTCAAGCCCGACGCGATCCACCTGCACGGCCAGTTCTTCGACCTGTCGTGGCTCGCGGGGATCTACGCGCGGCGGCACGGCATTCCGGCGCTTCTGACCATCCACACGCTCCTGATCAGCGACAACAAGCTGTACGGCGGCGTGTTCCGGCTGCTGGACGCCGTGCTCGTCCGGCCGATGCTCGCCTACATCAAGCCGCGGTACGTCATCCTCGACAAGCTCGGCGTCGACTACTGCGTCGACCGCTACGGCACGAGCGACGCGAACTCGGAGTACTTCCCGATCGCGGTCGACACCGGGCACTTCGCGAAGCCGGTGACGAAGGACGTCCGCGCGGAGCACGAAATCGGCGACGCACCGCTGATCGTCTCGCTCGGGCACGTCATCCCGCTGCGCAACCGGCTCCCGCTGATCGAGGCCCTGCCGTCCATTTTGGACCGGCACCCGGGCGTCCGGGTGGTCGTCGTCGGCCGCGTCTACCACGACGCGTTCCTCAAGCGGGCGGCGGAACTCGGCGTCTCGGACGCACTGGTCGTCACGGGCGCGGTCCCGAAGGAGGACGTCCCGGCGTACTTCGCGGCGGCGGACATCGTGACGCACGACCTCAACGGCGGCTGCGGCACGGCGTCCCTGGAGGCGATGCTTTCGGGCACCGCGACGATCGCGTCCGTCACCGAGGACAACTACCCGGGCATCGAGCTGCGCAACGGCGAGAACGTGCTGCTGGTGCGCCCGGACGACGCGGAAGCCGTGGCGCGCACGGTGATCGAGCTGCTCGACGACCCCGACCGCCGGGCCCTGATCGCGCAGCGCGAGTCCGAGATGGTGCGGTCGAACTTCGGCCTCGACGTCGTCGCGGAAGAGCACTTGCGTACCTTCGAGAAGCTGGTGTCGGAAGCCGATGTTCTTCGATGACGAGCGCAGCCACCGGCTGCGCCCGCAGATCCTGACCGAGCTCGTTTCGCAGTACATGAACGACGCGGAGCGCGCGCAGTTCTACGGGCTGCCGTCGACGTGCCGCGTGCGCGAGCGCGTGAAGATCATCAGCCCCGAGAACCTGAAGATGGGCGACCACTGCTGGGTGGGCGAGGGCGCGGCCCTCGACGCGAGCGGCGGCCTGGAGATCGGCGAGCACACCAGCATCGGCCTGAACACGCTGATCTTCACGCACTCGAGCTGGCTGGCGAACATGACGCTGCAGAACCATTCGGGCAGCGACCTCATCGAGCGCAAACCGGTGAAGATCGGCAAGGGCTGTTTCATCGGCGGCCTGGTGGTCATCATGGCCGGCGTGACGATCGGCGACTTCGCGACGGTGCAGCCGAATTCGGTGGTGGCGAAGGACGTCCCGCCCCGGACGTTGGTGGCGGGCAACCCGGCGCGGGTGTTCCAGCGGTACGACGAGGAGTACATCCAGTCCGAAGTGGACCGGGTACGGGCCGAGAACGCGCGGCGCCGGGAGATCGCGGAAGAGCGCGGCGGCGACGCTTCCGGCTGGGGTGCGCCGTCCGGGGACTTCTCGGAGTAGCTGGATGACGGCAGCGCCGGCGCCGAACGCCGGCGCCGCCGTCGTGAAACCGCCCGGTGCGGACCCCGAAGCAGGTCGGTGTCCGCCCGGCGGTGAAGCTCGCGCACGGAAGCGCACGTCCGATAATCTAGTCCTCAGTGACCGAGCGCGAGATATCGATTACGCAACGTCTAGAGTCGCTCGCCGAGCAGTTTGGCGAGGGATTCGCAGACGTCGGCCCGGCTGCGGCCCATTTCGACCTCGGCGACGCGCAGCTGGCCGTGCGCGTGCTTGGCGACCATGACCAGTGAGCTGTAGCCCTTCCCGTAGCAGTAGCTCGCCGCCTCCCCGGCGCCCGGCACCGGCTTCGCGGCGTCGTCGCACTCCGACTGCAGCTGCTTGAGCATCGCGTCCGGCGACTTGCCGCCCGAAACCGCGAGGACGTAGAGCTCGCCCACCGGGTACGAGCACCGGAACGCCTTGCCCGGGCCGATCGGCTCGGGCGGCATCTCGCTCGGCTCCCGCGCGTTCCAGGCGACGCCGAGCAGCTGCGCCAGTTCGACGTTGCCCAGCAGGGGGCAGGCTCCGGTCAGCTTGGCCGGCGACACCGCAGGCGTGAAAGTCGGTGTCGGTGTGGTGGTCGGCTTCGGCTTGCTCACCGAAGTGGTGGCCGGCGGCGGTGGGGTCGAAGCCGCCGTCGTCGTGGTGCCGCTCGAACACGCTGCGACGCAGGTCAGCAGGCATGCGGCGGCGAGGATCCCCCTCAAAGAACGCATGGGGTCAATTTAGCCCGCGCGTACGCTCGGATGATCGACGAGCAACCTTTCCGCGGCCCGCCCGTCGCTGGGTGAGGAACAGGGGGTGACGCATGGCGCGCGGCGACGAGGAGTTCGCGGAGTTCGTCCGCGCGTCCTCGGCCCGGCTCACCCACGCCGCGTTCCTGCTCACCGGCGACCGCCACCAGGCCGAAGACGCCGCCCAGACCGCCTTCACCCGCACCTACGCCGCCTGGTCGCGGGTGCGGCACAAGGACGCCTACGGCTACGCCCGGACCGTCCTGGTGAACCACGTCATCGACGGCTGGCGGCGCCCGATCCGCGAGTACGCCACCGAGGCGATGCCCGAGCGGCCGGACCGGCTCGACGTCGACCAGGCCGTCACCCAGCGCGCCTGGCTCACCGCCGTGCTCAAGACGCTCACCGCGCGGGAACGCGCCGTCGTCGTGCTGCGGCACTTCTTCGACCTGCCGGAAGCCGACGTGGCCCGTGAGCTCGGGGTTTCGGTGGGTACCGTGAAGAGCACGAATTCGCGGGCGCTGGCCAAGCTGCGGATCGAAGCGGGCACCGAAGACACGCTGATCGGAGGGGGCGGGCGATGAACGACCTCGACGACTTCCGCGCCGCGCTCCGGCAGCCGCCCGACGAGCCGTTCGCCGAGCCGGACCTCGCCGCGATCATGGCTGGTGGGACGCGCATCCGGCGTCGCCGCCGGGTGCTGGCGGGGGCCGCCGGGGTGGCCGCCGCGGCCGTCGTCGTGCTCGTGGTCGGGTTCGCGATCCAGGTGCGGCAGCCCGCGTCCGCTCCGGTCGCGCAGCCGCCGGCGCCCGTGTCGAGCACCCCCACGACCACCGCGCCACCCGCGGAGCAGCCGCTGGGCGAGGTCATCGGGACCGGGATCAAGACCGCCCGGGGCGAGATCGTCTTCTTCGCGCGGGCCGTCGACCTGCCTCAGCTGCCGGACATCCACTTCGGCGTGGTGGCCGGGTTCCGCTCCGGGGAGACGCTGCAGGCCGCCCTCATGACCAACGAGTTCCGCGGCTCCGACCGGTCGTTCGGCTTCCACGCCACCGACGGCGGCGAGCTCTCCGGCGACGAGGTCATCCCCGTCTTCGGCTACTTCGCCGGCCAGGCGGCGCGGATCACGACCACGGTGCACGGCAAGACCGTCGAAGCGAAGCTGACGAGGTGGACCGCCGACCCGGACGTGGTCATCTTCTGGTTCGACCCCGTCGCCGTCCCGAACTCCGCCGTCCTGACGCCGCTGATCGCCTACGACGCCGCCGGGAAGCGGCTCACCAAGTAGGCGGTACCCGCCGGGGCGGCGCGGGCGTAAGAAACCGACCGTGACCTCACGACGAGCGTTCCTCACCGCGACGGCCGCACTCGGACTGGCGGCGGGCGCGCCGGCCGGTGCCGCCGAACTCGGGGACCGCGGGCCCGGTGCGCCGGTCCGCCCGCAGCGTCCCGGCCCGCAGTTGCGGGCCCTGCTCCGCCAGGTCGACGAACGGCGGATCGAGGCGACCGTGCGGCGGCTGGCCGCGTTCGGCACGCGGCACACGCTGTCGGCGCAGGACGACCCCGGCCGCGGCATCGGCGCCGCCCGCGACTGGCTCTTGGCCCAGTTCCAGCAGGTCGCGGTCGCGTCCGGGGGCCGGCTGACCGTCGAGCTGCAGTCCTACGTCCAGCCGCCGGCCGACCGGATCCCGGTGCCGACCACGATCACCAACGTCGTCGCGACGCTGCACGGGTCCACCGACCCGGGGCGCGTGTACGTCGTTTCGGGCCACTACGACTCGCGCCGCACCGACGTCATGGACTTCACCGGGGACGCGCCGGGCGCGGACGACGACGCTTCGGGCGTCGCGGTTTCGCTGGAGCTGGCGCGGGTGCTCTCGACGCGGCAGCCGGCCGCGACGATCGTCTTCGCCGCGGTCGCGGGTGAGGAGCAGGGTCTGTACGGCTCGCGGTTCATGGCGCAGCGCTTCAAGGCGGCCGGCACCGACGTCCAGGCGATGTTCACCGACGACATCGTCGGGTCGAGCCGCGCCGACGACGGCACCCGCGACCCGACGACGATCCGCCTGTTCGCCGAGGGCGTCCCGACGGCGGAGACGCCGGCCGAGGCGAGCCTGCGCCGCAGCATCGGCGGCGAGAACGACTCCCCGCCGCGGCAGCTGGCCCGGTTCGTGAAGTCGGTGGCGGAGAACGACGCGACCGGCATGACGGTCCGCGTGGTCTACCGCCGCGACCGCTACCTGCGCGGCGGCGACCACATCGGCTTCCTGGAACAGGGTTATCCGGCGGCGCGCTTCACCGAGCCCGCCGAGGACTTCGCCCACCAGCACCAGGACGTCCGCGTGGAGAACGGCGTCCAGTACGGCGACCTGCCGGAGTTCTGCGACTTCCCCTTCATCGCCAGGGTGGCCCGCGTCAACGGCGCGGCCTTGTGGTCCCTCGCGACGGCGCCGGGAACGCCGAAGGGCGTGAAGATCCGCACGGCGGCGCTGACGAACGACTCGGAACTGCTCTGGGACGCGACGCCGGGCGCGGTGGGCTACGAAGTCCTCTGGCGCGAGACGACGGCCCCGGACTGGACCCACGCGCTCGACGTCGGCCCGGCGCGGACGGCGAAGATCGACCTGTCGAAGGACAACGTCTTCTTCGGCGTCCGCGCGGTGGGCCCGGACGGCAGCCGCAGCCCGGCCGCGTTCCCGGCGCCGGTCAGTTAGCGCGACCCGCGGCCGGTCGGCATGCTGTGCCGATGACGGACCGGGTGCGCAGCAGCGGGGCCTACCTCGCCTACGCGGGGTTCCTCCTGCTGATCGCGCCCACCGGGTGGCCGCTGCTCTTCGCGGTCGGCACGGGGATCTACGCGGTGGCCGAAGCGGACAGCGAGGCGGCGATCGCCGCGGCGGTCTTCGGCGTGCCCGCGGTGGTGCTCGGCTGGCTCTGCTGGCGGTTCCTCGGCCGGTCGTGCCGCCGGCTCCCGGACGGCCTGCGCGTACGCGGCTTCTTCCGCATCCAACGCGTGCCGTGGCGGGACGTCGTGGACGTGACCGCGTCGGAGTTCCGGTCCTACGGCCGCGGGTTCCCGTGGGGGCAGGTCCGCGTGGTGTTCCGCCGGGCGGACGGCGAGGTCCGGACCACCACCGTGGCGTCCAGCTACCGCTCCGCGACGGTGGGCCTGCGCACGATCCGGAGCTGGTTCCCGCCCGGACACCCGCTGCACCGGCCCGCCCCGGCGCCGGTCGTGGCCGTCGACCTGAGCGGCTCGCCGGTGCTGGGAACACTGCGGCCGCAGCAGTCCGTGCGTGCGATCCACACCGGGCTAGACGCGGCCGTCGGGGCCGGCGCGGTCTACGGCCTGGTGCGCGCCATCGAAGCGGGCCTGACCTGGGTCGCGGTCCCGTGCGCACTGGTGCTCGGCGGCGTTGCCTGGCTGGCGGTGCGCATCGCGCGCGCCCGGGTCAACCTCACGCCCGACGGCCTGGTCAACCACGGCTACTTCCACGACTTCACGGTCGCCGCCGCGGCGATCGACGACTTCGTGCTCGTCCCCAGCGGGGCCGGCCGAAGCGTCCGGATCGTCACCGACGCCGGCTCGCTCCAACCCGCCGCCGGGGCCGGGTTCGGGGACTACCCCGGAGAAACCCGGCGCCGGCTGGCGGACTGGCACGCGAGGATCAGGCCGCGGCCTGCGTGAGGACCTGCTCCACCACGTGGTGCGAAGGCAGGATCAGGTCGCGCTCGGTGTCGGCGTCGACCTTGCCCTCCAGCAGGTCGCAGAACCGGTCCAGCTGGGTCGCCAGCGGCTCGCGGGCGGTGACCAGCTCCGGGATCTCGATCACCGTCTGCTGCCGGTAGCCGAGGCCGTCCGGGGTGACGGAGTCGTGCGAGACGTGGCGGTAGATCGTGACGTCGCGGCGCAGCAGGTCGATCTCGATCAGGCGGTCCAGTTCCGAGACCACCAGCGAGCGGACCTTCTTCTGCCCCAGCCGCGAAGCCGACACCGTGGCCAGGCCGGTCGGGAACGACAGCACCGTCTCGATGGTGTCCTCGGCGCCCTCGACCGACGACGGGTGGAAGTACCCCGCGCCGGACGTCACGCGCGCCGGGGTCGCGCCGCCGAAGAACTGGATCGCCAGGTCGACGTCGTGGACCAGGAGGTCCCATGCGACGCCGGTCTTGATGCGCGGCGCGTACGGGCCGTGGCGGCGGGCCATCAGGTGCACCGGCTCGTTCACCAGCGCCCGCGCGGTCATCACCGCCGGGTTGTAGCGCTCCAGGAGCCCGCACATCAGCGGGACGTCCTTCTTCGCCGACAGGCCGACGATCTCCTGGGACTTCTCGAAGCTGTTGCAGACCGGCTTTTCCACCAGCATCGGCTTGCCCTGGCCGAGGATCTCCTGCGCCAGGTCGTGGTGCGCCTCGGTGGCCGACGCCAGCACGACGGCGTCCACATCGGACAGCGAGCCGATCTCCGGTGTCCACCGGGTTTCGTAGCGGTCGGCGACGGCCTTGCCCGCTTCCTCGCGCGGATCGATCACGCGGACCAGGTCGACGCGCTCGTTCCCGGCGAGCACGCGAGCGTGGAGGGAACCCATGTTCCCGGTACCGACAAGAGCGATCCGATGCGTCATGCGCCCAGTACCTCGCGAACGGTTTCGATGATGGTGTCCAGGTCGGACTCGGTCAGGTGCGGGTGCACCGGCAGCGACAGCGCCTGCTCCGAAACAGCGCGAGCCACCGGGAAGTCTTCGACGCGGGCGCCCGGGATCAGGTCGTGGTCCGCGTAGCACTCGTAGTCGAAGACGATCTTGGGGTAGTAGATGCCGTTGCCGATGCCGCGCTCGGTCAGCGCCGCGGCCAGCTCGTCGCGCGAGAGGAACGCGTGCGGGCCGACCAGCACGGTGTACTGGTGCCACACGTGCTCGCGGCCCGGCAGCACCTTCGGGACGTCGAGGCCCGGCGTGCCCGCGAGACCTTCCGAGAGCCGCTTCGCGTTCGCCTGGCGGGCCGCGGTCAGCTGGTCGAGCTTCGCCAGCTGCGGGATGCCCACGGCCGCGTGCAGGTCGGTCATCCGGTAGTTGTGCCCGGCGACCTCGTACTGGTAGCGGGCGCGCATGCCCTGGTTGCGCAGCACGCGCAGCTTGTCGGCCAGCGCGTCGTCGTCGGTCGTGATGACGCCGCCCTCGGCGGTGGTGATGTTCTTCGTCGCGTACAGCGAGAAGCAGCCGATGCCGAACGAACCGGCCTGCTTGCCCTCGAACGACGCCCCGACGGCCTGCGCCGAGTCCTCGATCACCTGGAGGCCGCGCTCGGCGGCCAGCGGGGCGAGCTTGCCCATGTCCGCGGTCTGGCCGTAGAGGTGCACCGGCATCAGCACCTTGGTGCGGTCCGTCACGGCGGCCGCGACGGCGTCGGGGTCGATCGCGAAGTCGTCGCGCCGGATGTCGGCGAACCGGACGGTCGCGCCCGCCTCCAGGATCGCGTTCAGCGTCGCGACGAAGGTGAACGGCGAGGTGATGACCTCGTCACCCGGCTTCAGGTCGAGGACCTGGAGGGCGGCGACCAGCGCGGTGGTCCCGTTGTTGACCGCGATCGCGTGCTTCGTCCCGGAGACGGCCGCGAAGGCGTCTTCGAAGCGCTTGACCATCGGTCCCTGTGCGATGGCGCCGGAGCGCAGCACCTCGACGACGAGGTCCTCCGCGTCGCGGACGTCGACCACAGTGATGGGGATCATGGGCAGTCTCTCTCGGCAGGCGATTTCGGCGCGTCCGGTACAGTGAGCCGCCGGTTCTGCGCCCGGCCGCCCTGCAACAACGCGGGCCACACGTTACCGGGCGCGGTAGCACGCCCAGTACCCAGCCGCCGACGAACGGACGACCACCCGTGGCCAACCGCATCCACCCGACCGCCGTCATCGGCGAAGGCGTCGAACTCGGCGAGGACAACGTCATCGGGCCGTTCGCGGTGATCGTCGGGCCCACCCGCGTCGGTGACGGCAACTGGATCGGCCCGCACGTGACGATCGGCACACCCGGCGAGGACCGCGGCCGCCCGCACCCCGCGGCCTGGGACGAAGCCCCGGCCGGTGATCCGGATCACGACGGCCACGGCGTCGTGATCGGCAGCCGCAACCGCCTCCGCGAGTACGTGAGTGTCCACCAAGGGACCTGGCGGACGACGACCGTCGGCAGCGACGGCTACTACCTCCGCAACTCCCACATCGCGCACGACTGCCTGGTCGGCGACGCCGTGACGATCGCGTCCAACGCCGTCACGGGTGGCCACTGCCACATCTGGGACGGCGCCAACCTCGGCATGGGCGCGATCCTGCACCAGAAGGTCGTGATCGGCCCGGGCGCGATGATCGGCATGGGCTCCGCGGTCCGCCGCGAGATCGGCGCGTTCACCATCGCCGTCGGCAACCCGGCCCGCGTGACCGGCGTCAACGTGGTGGGCCTGTCCCGCCGCGGCGTCGACGAGGCGACCGTCGAGGCGCTCGGGCCGTGGCTGAAGGGCAAGGAAGGTCTCCCGGACGTCACGCTGCCCGAAGACCTCTCTACCTTGGTAAAGGCGTGGGACGCCCGCCCGCGCGAAGAGCACTAGGAGCAATCACCATGGCGGATGTCGCCCCCAAGCTGCGCGAGGTCTTCGTCGAGGCCCTCGATCTCGACGGCGACGTGGACGTCGAGAACCTGAAGTACCGCGACCTCGAGGCGTGGGACTCGGTCGGCCACATGGCGCTGGTCGCGGCCATCGAAGACGAGTTCGACGTCGAGTTCGACACCGACCAGGTCATCGACATGTCGAGCTTCAAGGTCGCCGTGGACATGGTCACCGAGCTCCAGTCGAAGAATGACTGATCTTTCCGGTCGCGTCGCGCTCGTCACCGGCGGGACGCGGGGGATCGGCCTGGCCACCGCCCGCGCCCTCGCCGAGGCCGGCGCGACGGTGGTCCTGACCGGCCGCGACGAGGCTCGCGCCAAGGAGGCGGCGGCTTCGGTGGGCGCGGCTTCCGGGCTCGCCCTCGACGTCACCGACGCGAAAGCGGTGTCGTCGGTGGTCCGGGGCGTCGCGAAGGAGCACGGCAAGCTCGACGTCGTCGTGGCGAACGCCGGGATCATGGCGGACGCGCTCCTCGGCATGATCAAGGAAGAGCTCGTCGACACGACGCTGAGCACGAACGTCGCCGGCACGCTGCACACCGTCCAGGCCGCGGCCCGGGCGATGATGCGGAAGAAGACCGGCTCGATCGTGGTGCTCGCCTCGATCGTCGGCGAGCACGGAAGTGCCGGTCAGACGGTGTACGCGGCCTCGAAGGCGGCGGTGGCGAACATCGCGAAGTCGGCGGCGAAGGAACTCGGCCGGTCCGGCATCCGCGTCAACGCGGTCGCGCCGGGCGTGATCGAGACCGACCTGACCGCCGGCCTGAGCGAAGACGCGAAGGCCGAAAACTCGAGCCGGACGCCGCTCGGGCGCCTCGGCCGCGCGGAAGAAGTGGCGAACGCGATCCGGTTCCTGGTGAGTGATGAGGCTTCGTTCATCACCGGTCAGGTGCTGGGCGTCGACGGAGGCTTGGTGCTGTGACGCTGTTGGGTGCGGGAGCCCGGCTGGTCGATGTGGCCGGGGGCCGCACGCTGGCGGGCGCGGAACTGTCGGCCGAAGTCGGCCGCTCGATGGAAGCGCTGGCCGGGCTGCCGGCCGGCGTCGTGTTCGCGCGGATGTCGGTCGACCTGGACAGCGTGCTGACCTACCTCGGCGCGTTCGAGTCCGGGCGAGCGATCGCGCTGATCGACCCGGCGCTGGACGCCGACGTGCTGGCCGGGCTGGTCTCGCGCTTCCGCCCGGCGGCCGTGCTGTCGGCTTCGGGCGACGCGCCGGACGGCTACTCGGTGCGCGGCGCCGACTGGGTCCGCGACGCCGCCGAGGGAGTCCGTCCGCACCCCGACCTCGCCGTCCTCCTGCCGACCAGCGGGTCGACCGGCAACCCGAAGCTCGTGCGGCTCTCGCGGCAGGCGATCCTGGCCAACGCCGACGCCATCGCGCAGGTGCTGCACATCGACTCCGACGAGGTGGCGCCCACCTGCCTGCCGCTGCACTACAGCTACGGCCTGTCGGTGCTGAACTCGCACCTGGTGCGGGACGCGACCGTCGTCATCGAGCCCTCCGGCGTGCTCGGCCGCGGGTTCTGGGACGCGGTGAACACGTACGGCGTGACGTCCCTCTCGGGAGTCCCGTACCACTACGAAATGCTGCGGCGGCTCAAGTTCGACCCCGCGAAGTACCCGACGCTGCGCACGCTGACGCAGGCCGGCGGGAAGCTGCGCGACGACCTGATCGCCGAGTTCAACGACAAGATGCTCGCGGTCGGCGGCCGGATGTACGTCATGTACGGCCAGACCGAGGCCGCGCCGCGGATGACGACGGTGCCCGCCGAAAGACTGGCCGAAAAGCTCGGTTCCGCCGGGCCGGCGCTGCCGGGCGGGAAGTTCTCGGTCCGTCGCGACGACGGGTCGGAGACCACGCACCCGAAAATTGTCGGTGAGGTCGTCTACCGTGGGCCCAATGTGATGCTGGGTTACGCGGACGACGAGTCCGGCCTGGCCAAGGGTGACGAATACGGCGGCGTGCTGGCCACCGGTGACCTCGGGTACCTCGACGAAGAGGGGTACCTGTTCATCACCGGGCGGCTCAAGCGCATCGGCAAGGTGTTCGGCAACCGTGTCAGCCTCGACGACCTCGAGCACGCCGCGCGCACGGCGGCGGTGGGGATCGACGTGGTGGCGGCCGTGGCCGCCGGTGACAAGGTCGTGCTGTTCGCCGAGGGCGTCGACAAGGACATCTGCAAGGACGCGTCGCGGGCGCTGGCCGAGCGGCTGCACCTGCACGCCAGCGGGTTCGACGTGCGCCCGATCGAAACCGTGCCGCTGCTGGCCAGCGGCAAGATCGACTACCGGACGTTGGAGGGGCGGGTATGAGCGTGTTCACGCGGTCGCAGGCCGACCGGGAAGCCTTGCTGCTGCCCGAGCTTGCTTCGCTCACCGCGCACCACCGGGCGAACTCCGAAGGCTACGAACGGATCCTGGCCTCGCTGGGAATCGCGCCGGACGCCGACTTCGCCACGATCGCGGACCTGCCCTGGCTGCCGGTGCGGATGTTCAAGACGCACGACCTGAAGTCGGTGCCGGACAGCGAGGTCTTCAAGACGCTGACGTCGTCGGGCACCACCGGGGCCGGCGCCTCGCGGATCTACCTCGACAAGGAGGCGGCGGGCGCGCAGACCAAGCAGCTCGGCGCGACCCTGCAGGAGGTGCTCGGCGGCGAGCGGCTGCCGATGCTGATGGTCGACACCATCGGCATCATCAAGAACCGCCGGTCGTTCTCCGCGCGGGGGGCTGGTGTGCTGGGCATGGCGAACTTCGGCCGCAAGCACACGTACGTGCTCGACGAGAACGACCAGCCGGACGTCGAGGCGGTCAAGAAGTTCCTGGCCGAGTACGGCGACAAGCCCTTCCTGATCTTCGGCTTCACGTTCATGGTGTGGCAGTTCCTCTACGAAGTCGCGCGTGATCACGGCCTCGACCTGTCGAACGGCATCCTCATCCACTCCGGTGGCTGGAAGAAGCTGATCGACCGCGCGGTCGACAACAGCGAGTTCCGCCGTCGCTTCAAGGAGGACACCGGGCTCACCCGGATCCACAACTACTACGGGATGATCGAGCAGATCGGCACCGTGTTCCTCGAAGGCCCGTCCGGCAACTCGCTCTACTGCCCGGACTTCGCCGACGTCGTGATCCGCAACCCGGAGACGTGGGAAGAGCAGCCGGTCGGGGAACCGGGCGTGATCGAGGTCGTCTCGACGCTGCCGCGGTCCTACCCGGGGCACGTGCTGCTGACCGAAGACCTCGGCGTCTGCAACGGCATCGACGACGGCGACTGGCCGGGCAAGCACTTCTCCGTGCTGGGCCGGCTGCCCAAGGCTGAGGCCCGCGGCTGCTCGGACACCTTCTCGGGAGCGGCGGCGTGACCACTCTGACCCAGCGTTTCCCCCTGTCGGACGCCGTTTCGGTCGGCGACCTGGTCGACGAGCTGCGCGCCGCGCCCCCGGGCGGGCGGCTGCGCGTCGGCGATCCGCGCATCGTCGAGTTCGTCACGAAGTTCGCCCGCAAGCTGCTGGCCCCGGCCACCGCGCGCCGGTTCCCGGAGCTGGCGTCGCTCGGCTTCTTCCTGCGCAAGGGCGAAATCGCCAAGGCGCTGTCCACACTGGACACCTCGGGCAGCGCGCTGCGGTTCCCGCGCGGCCTGGTGTTCCACGTGCCGCCGGCGAACGTCGACACGATCTTCGTCTACTCGTGGGCGCTCTCGGCGCTGGCGGGCAACCACAACGTCGTGCGGGTGTCGTCGCGCTCGGCCGGCGCTGCCGAGGCGGTGCTGGAGGCGCTGAACGCCGCACTGTCCGAAGTGGACGCTTCGGTCGCGGAGGCGGTCACGGCGACCCAGCGCATGGTGACCTACGACCGCAGCGACGAGGTGAGCGGCGCCCTGTCGCTGGCCGCCGACCTGCGCGTCATCTGGGGCGGCGACGGCTCGGTCGCGGCGCTGCGGAAGTACCCGCTGGCGCCGCACGCGCGTGACCTGACGTTCCCGGACCGCTCGTCCTTCGCCGTCGCTTCGGTGGCGGGCTGGCAGCGGGCGTCCGCGGAAGAACGCCGGGCGGCTGCCGAGGGCTTCTACAACGACTCCTACTGGTTCGACCAGGCCGCCTGCTCGTCACCGCGCGCGGTGTTCTGGGTCGGCGACGAGCCCGGCGCGGCCGCGGCCGGCAGTGAGTTCCGGACGCTGCTGGCGTCGGTGCTGGCGGCGAAACAGCACGTCACCGAGCCGGCGATGGCGGTCCAGAAGCGCGTCTCGGCGTACGGCGCGGCGGTCGACGGCCTGGTCAAGGAAATCGCGTTCGACGGCAACGGACTGGCCACCCTGGAGCTGACCGACCCGGCGATCCTGCCCCGCGAGTGGCTCGGCGCGGGCACGTTCGCGAACGCGCGCGTGTCCTCTTTGTCCGATCTGGTGCCGATCGTCCTGCGCAAGGACCAGACGGTCAGCCAGTTCGGCTTCACCGCCGAGGAGCTGACGGCGTTCGCCCACGAGCTGGCCGGTCGCGGAGTCGACCGGATCGTGCCGTTCGGCAGCGCCCTGACGTTCTCGGCCGTCTGGGACGGTTACGATCTGCTCCACGAATTCAGCCGCCTGGTCACGGTCCAGGCCTGAGGAGACGGTCGATGACGACAGTTGAGGACTTGCCGGCGGCCGGCAAGCCGCCGAAGTCCGCCAAGGCGAAGGTCCTCGACGTCGTCAGATGGGTCGCGATCCTGCTGGTCATCGGCTTCGCGGCCAAGCAGCTCGCTTCGAACTGGGGCGAGTTCTGGCACACCCTGCGTGACGTCGCCTGGCAGTCGTCGCTGCTGAGCCTGCTCGCCCTGGTCGCGGCGATCATGGTCTCGACCTGGGGCTGGCAGGCGATGGTCGACGACCTCGGCAAGCCCATCGGCTACGCCCGCGGCGCCCAGATCTGCCTGGTCGGCTCGCTCGGCAAGTACGTGCCGGGCTCGGTCTGGGCCTACCTGCTGCAGATGGAGCTGGGCCGCAAGGCGGGCCTGGCCAGGGCCCGCATCTTCACCGGCTCCCTGATCCAGCTCGGCGTGGGCGTGGTGTCGGCGCTGGTGGTGTCGCTCCTGGCGGCGCCGGCGGTGTTCAGCAACAGCCCGCGCGCGCTGTGGCTGTTCGTGCTCATCCCGGTCGGCCTGGCGATGCTGCACCCGAAGATCCTGACCTGGGGCACCTCGCTGGTGCTGCGCATCCTCCGCCGCCCGCCGCTCGCCCACCCCCTGGGCTGGCGGGTGGTCGGCAAGGTCTTCGGCGCCTCGACGGCGGCGTGGTGCCTGCAGGGCATCCACCTCTGGCTGCTGGCCAACTCGGTGGGCACCCCGGGCTTCAGCGGCTTCGTGCTCTGCGTGGGCGCGATGGCCGTGGCGATGACGGTGGGCACGTTCGCGTTCATCCTGCCCAGCGGCGTGGGCGTCCGCGAGGTGGCCCAGGTCGCGGTCCTGACGGCGAGCGGCCTGACGGTCGGCCAGGCGACGGCGTTCGCGGTGGCCTCCCGCGTGATGTTCACGGTGGCCGACCTCCTGACGGCGGGCATCGCCGCGGTGGCGGCCCGCTCGACCCGCCCGGTCACGACCGCCGCCTGATCCAAGTTGCCCCCAGGTTGTCCACAGGGCTTACGCACATGTGGACAACTCGGCCTGGCCGTCCCGATCCGGTCCGAGCGCCTGGTGCTCCGCGAGTCCGAGATACGGGATCGGCGGCGTTCGAGCGGTTCGCCTCGCTGGAGCTGGCCCACGTGTCGTGAATGACCCTTTCACCTCGCCGGACGCCAGGGCACCGGCAAAGTCGAGGACGGCGCGGCCGGTTCGGCGGCCGACGGCGCAGCGGACGGGCAGCAGCGGACGGGCGGCGGATGCGCCCCAATGTGGCCTTCGGTGCGTCTGACGCACCGAAGCCCACATTGGGTGCACACGGACTCGCAACCCCACATCCGGCGACACGAATCCGGCAGGCCCCGGCCACCGCGAATGGTGCCAGGTCGGCCCGGTAGTTCGCCGTGATCCTGAGCCCGAGATGTCATGAACGACCTGTTCACCGCGCCGGGCGCCAGAGTTCCGGCTAAGTCGGGGGCGGCGTGGCCGGTCGTAGCCTCGGCGGGTTCGCAACTACTGCGGCGTTCGCCGGTCACCGTGGGACGGGCTGGTTCGACGGCGCACGTCCCGACGAGCCGGTGATCAAGCCACCAGCCGGTAGATGACCGCGTCCGCGTTGCGGAAAGCCTCCTGCAAGAACGGCGCGCCCGCCAATCCGAGCAACCCCGGCTGATAAGGCTTTCCGGGTTCGGTCGACGGTTTGCCCAGAATCACCCAATGGATGTTCAACCGCCGGACCGCGGCGCGCACGTCGGGGTCGGTCGGGTAATCGTGAAAGCGGTCCGCCAGCAACTGCGCGTCCTTCGGTGGCAAAGTTTCGTCGAAATGCCCGGCGACCGTGCGAATACCCGACAATGCATAAGTCCACGCCGTTCCGTCGAAACGGTCGTTCATCGCCCACTCGCCCGGGCGCGCGAGCCGGCCGAGCTCCCCCATAGCGGCGATCTCGCCGGGGGTCGTGCGCAGCTTCGCCGGGTCCGCCGCCTGGTAGCCGGTGTACACGCGGTCGCCGTTGGAGCGGACGTACAGGCCGTTCGACAGCAGCACGAACCCCAGCAGCACCACCGCCGCGACGGCGGCCGCGGGGATCCGGGCCGGGAGCCGGTCGCGCAGCCAGGCCTGCGTCGACGCCAGGCCGTGCGCGGCCAGGACGGACAGCGGGATCGCCGCCATCGAGAAGAAGCGGTACGGGTCGTCCCACCACGGCCGCGACAGCGCCATCACGAGCGGGGCGTTCGACGACGCCACCGCGATGTACGCCAGGCCGGTCACCGCCGCCGTCAGACCGATCCAGCGCAGCGCGCCGGCCCGCGCGAAGAACACGATGCCCAGGAACAACGCCACCGACAGCCACACCTGCGGGTGCGGCTCGAAGTGCTGGAACCCCAGCAACGCTCCCAGCGCCGTCGAGGCGCGGTACTCGCTCGGCCAGCCGTAGTACGGCACCGCGCCCGTCGCCAGGCCCAGCGCGCCGGACAGTTGCAGCCACGCCACCACCAGCGACGCGACCGCGATCGGCAGCAGCGCGAGCAGGTCGCGGCCGAGCCGCCGCCACCGCGACGGCTCGCCCGTCAGCCAGCGCTGCACCAGCAGCGGCCCGGCGAACAGGATGCCGCCGAACAACGTCGACGAGTGGACGCACAGCAGGCCCACCGCGGCCAGCACCAGCACCAGGCCGGTGTCCGGCGCGGGCCGCTCCAGGTAGCGGTGCAGCGCGACCGCGGCGAGCGGCGTCAGGGCCACCCCCAGCGCGAACGGCAGCAGCGGGCCGCGATCCATC
This sequence comes from Amycolatopsis solani, assembly GCF_033441515.1. Taxonomy (NCBI): domain Bacteria; kingdom Bacillati; phylum Actinomycetota; class Actinomycetes; order Pseudonocardiales; family Pseudonocardiaceae; genus Amycolatopsis; species Amycolatopsis solani. The sequence goes on along the minus strand of NZ_JAWQJT010000001.1, from coordinate 976,327 downwards.
GACTCGTACACGCCCATCACCGGCGCCACCGCCGTCAGCGCCACCGCGCCGGCCAGCACCGCGCGGCCGCGGAACTCGCGCACCAGCGTGACCAGCGACAACGCGAGCAAGCCCGGCAGGAGCACGGTGTTCGCGTCCAGTGTCTCCGGGATCGACGCCCCGCTCAGCCGGTACGTCACCGAGGCCAGCAGGTGGTAGCCGTTCGGGTAGAACACCGGCGCCGCGTCGCCGTACCAGTTCATCTGGCTGGTGCCGAACAGGCCGCCGTCGCCGGTGTCGGCGATGTAGCGGACCGCGTTGCCGTGGTAGACCGCGTCGAACCCCTGCGGCAGCGCGCCCAGCCGTCCCATCCCGAGCAGGGCCGCGGTCAGGCCGGTGGCGGCCGCGACGAGCAGGCACGCCACCACCGCGAGGTGCCCGCGGCGTGCCCACACCCCGGGCTCCGGCTCCGGCGGGCGGCGGCGCACCGCCAGTTTCCGGGCCCCGAACGCGATCGCCGCGAACACGACCGCCGCCGCGGCGTACGTCCACGCGTTGAACGGTAACCCCAGCGCGGCGGTCCACGGCCCGGCCAGCCCGCCGATCGCGTAGCTCAGCAACGGCGCCAGGCCGGCGAGCGCCCAGCCGCGCAAACCCGCGGCGAGACCGGTCAGCAGACCGGGAACGGCTAGGACGACAATGGCGGCGCTGACGGAAAGCACGCGTGAGACTAAGCCGCGGAAGATCGGTCCGTTGGCGCGGGGTGAGGCCACGGATCGGGCAATTCCGCGACGTCACTTGGGGCGTCGCGATCGCCACTCGATCGGGTTATATTGAGGGAGACATTTTCCTGATTGACTAACGCGCGGTAAGCGAACTTCGGTTTTTTCGGGTGCGAGGGACAACTCGAAGAAAACGCGGGCGCGGGGGACGACGTGAGGGGGCCGGGGTGGTCTACGCGGTCGTGGTGGCGTGGCTCGTCCTCGCCGCGATCGTCGTCGTGTCCTGGACCCGCCTCGACGCCGAACGCGGCTGGCGCGGCACGGTCCTCACGCTCACCCTCGGCCTCTCGCTGCTCCACCAGCTGCTGTTCGCGACCGTCACCGAGGACGCGCTGGTGTCGTTCCGGTACGCGCAGAACATCGCCGACGGCAACGGGCCCGTCTTCAACCCCGGTGAGCGCGTCGAGGGCTACACGAACTTCTTCTGGCTGGTGCTGATCGCCCTGCCGCGCGCCGCGTTCGGCGCCGACGTCGACACCACCGCCGTCGTGTTCGGGGTCGTCTCCGTGCTCGGCTGCGTGCTGCTGGCCTACTTCCTGGTCAACCGGATCGTCGCCGCGGCCACCCCCGAGGGCACCGAGCCGCGTGCCGCGATCGGCGTCGCCGCGGCGGTGCTCACGGCGAGCGCGGGCGGCCTGGCCGTCTACGGGCCGTCGGGTTCCGAGGTGCCGCTGTTCGTCCTGCTCGTCCTCGCCGTCGGCTACTCGCTCGCGGCCCGGCGCCCGGTGGTCGCCGGGGTGCTCGTCGCCTTCGCCGTGATGACCAGCCCGGAAGGGCTCGTCGTGGGCGTGCTGGGCGGTCTGTGGCTGGCCGGCGCCGCCGTGAAGAAGCAGCACAGCTGGTGGGCGCCGGTCGGCTACCTGCTGGGCGCGCTGGTGTTCCTGATCCCGCGGCTGGCCTGGCGGATGACGTTCTACCAGCACTACCTGCCCGCGCCGCTGGCCGCGAAGCTCGGCGCCGGGGCCGGCGTGCAGGTCGCCACCGGCTGGCCGTACCTGTCCGGGTTCGCGCTCGCGCACCAGGGCTTCCTGCTGCTCGGGCTGGTCGCCGCGGTCGCGCTCGTGCTGCGGCGCGGTGCGGCGGGCGAGGCCAGGGCCCTGATCTGGCTGCTGTTCGCCACGGCGATCGGGCTCGCGGCCGCCGCGGTGCTGATAGGCGGCGACCCCGGCCCGTCGTGGCGGCTGCTGGCCCCGCTGCCGCCGCTGCTCGCCGTCGCTTCGGTCGCGGCGTACGGCGTGCTGACCGCGGACGCGGCGGCCAAGCCGTCGCCGTCGCCGAGGTCGTGGCCCGTCTCGACGCGGCTGGTGCCGGTGACCGCCTGCGGGCTGGCCGGGATCGCGGTGCTCGTGTCGGTGTTCAGCCCCGAGATGCTCGACCGCGTGCGCGACTGGCGTGCGAACGGCACCCAGCTCGCCGAGATCGGCGACTGGCTCGGCGAGTACCTGCCGCCGGGGTCCGTGGTCAGCGGCGCCGCGCCCGGCGCGCTCGCCGTCCACGGCGGCCAGCTGCTCATCGTCGACGTCCTCGGCCGCACCGACGACCACATCGCCCGCGAAGGACGCCACCAAGGCGGCGTCTCGACCGACTACGACTACGTCGTCAACGGCCGCCGCCCGACCGTCGCCGTGCCGGGCGACGGCGGCTACGCCGACCGCCAGCACTGCGCCATCGACCCGGTCTACGCGGGCCAGTACGAGGTCGCGACCTTCCGCCGCGTCGGCACGCCGTACTGGGTCGCGGTGTACCCGCGCACGGAACAGGCGAAGGCCGTGGTCGCCGACCTCGACAAGGGCCCGGACTTCCGCTACGTACCCTGTCCTTCGTGAAGCTCGAGGCCCCGGAACGGCGGCTGCCCGCCGAGGCGCGGCTCGGGATCGGGGTGTTCGGCGCGTCGCTCGCCCTGCTCGTGGTGCGGTTCCTGGTGCCGCGCCCGATCGCGATGTCCAACAACGGCGACGGCGGCCGCGTGCTGTGCGGCGCCGGGATCACCTGGAAGGGCCTGCCCGAGCCGTTCGTCCACCTCGCCTACACGCCCGCGCCGGGGACGCCGCCGTGCCGGCCGACGTACCTGCTCACGCAGAGCTGGCTCGCGGACCTGGCGGTCCGGATCGGCGGGCTGATCGGCCTCCACGGCACGTTGAGCCTGGTGGTGCTGGGCCTGCTGAGCAGCGTCGTCGCCGCGGCCGCCGTGACGGCGATCGTGCTCGGCCTGCCGTACGCGCGGCGCGTGCGGCTCGCGGTGGCGGCCGGGCTGCTGCTGGTCGTCGCCGACTCGGCGTTCTTCGGGTACTTCGCGGCGATCCTCGGCGAGGGTGCGGCCTTCCTCGGCCTGCTGCTCGCCGTCGGCGGCCTGCTGCTGACCGCGCGCGAGGGCCGGTGGAGCCACGCGGGCATGGCGGTCACGTTCGCCGGCGGCGTCCTGGTGGTCAACGCCAAGGTCCAGACGCTGATCATCCTGCCGATCCTCGCGCTCGCGGTGCTGCTGGTCCGGCCGGGCACGCTGCGCGGGGCCAAGCGGTGGGCGTCGGCGGTGCTGGTCATCGGCGCGATCGGGGTCGTCACGCTGTCGGCGCAGCAGAGCGTCGAACCCGCGCTCGCCCCCGACGGGACGTACAGCGAGTTCCCCGGGGACGACTCGCGCGAAATCAACATGTTCAACTCGATCTTCCTGAACATCGTCGACGGCAGGCACGACACCGCGGCCGACCTCGCCGCGCTGGGCCTGCCGCCGTCGTTCGCGCAGTACGCGGGCAACGGCTGGTGGCACCCGCACCCGGCCCGGATCGACCCGCTCTACCCGCGCTACCGCGAGCTGATGAGCCGTCCGAACGTCCTCGCCTACTTCGCGACCCACCCGGGCCGCACCCTCGAAGTCCTGAACCGGGCCGCGACCGACCAGCTCACCGCGCGGCCGGACTACCTCGGCAGCTTCGACCAGGAGGCCGGCTTCGCGCCGCACGCGCAGGAGCACCGGGTGCCGGTCGTGTCGTGGCTGACCGGCCTGCTCGCCCCGCTCGGGCTGTTCGCTCTGGTGCCGATCTGGCTGTTCGTCCTCGTCCGGGCCTGGTTCCGCCGGCAGAGCGCGATGGGTGTCGTGCCGGCGTTCCTGCTCGCCGTCTCGCTGACGCAGTTCGGCACCGCCGCGCTGGGCGACGGCATCGAGGGCGTCAAGCACCAGTCGGTCGCGTTGTTCGCGCTCCTGCTGGCCGTGGTGCTGGCCGTGTGTCCTTCGCCGCTGAACAGCCGGCCACAACCTACGGTCGCGTAACCTTGCCGGATGGCTGACTTCGTTTACCCGCCCGTGATCGCCGCGGCCCGGACGATGTTCCGGGTTCTCGACAACCGCATCCGGGTCGAGGGCGCGGAGCACATCCCGCGCCGCGGTGGCGCGGTCATCGCGTGCAACCACGTCAGCTACCTGGACTTCATCTTCTGCGGCCTCGGCGCGCGCCCGGCCAAGCGGCTGACGCGGTTCATGGCGAAGAAGGAGATCTTCGACAACAAGATCGCCGGGCCGCTGATGCGCGGGATGCACCACATCTCCGTCGACCGCTCCGCCGGGCTCGCCTCCTACCGCGAAGCGCTCGCGAAGCTGCAGGCCGGCGAGGTCGTGGGGGTCTTCCCGGAGGCGACGATCAGCCGCTCGTTCACCGTCAAGGAGATCAAGTCGGGCGCCGTCCGGATGGCCGCGGCGACCAACGTGCCGGTCGTCCCGATGGCGCTGTGGGGCACCCAGCGGCTCTGGACGAAGGGCCGCCCCAAGGACCTGACCCGCCGCCACGTGCCGATCTCGATCCTCATCGGCGAGCCGCTGCACCCGGCCAAGGGCGACGACTGGGACGTCGTGACGAAGGAGCTGCGCACCCGGATGAGCGCGCTGCTCGACCGCGCCCAGGCCGAGTACCCGGAGCAGCCGGCGTCCGACGAGGAACGCTGGTGGCTCCCCGCCCACCTGGGCGGCACGGCCCCGACCCCGGCCGAAGCGGCCGAGCTGGACAACCGCTAGAACCAGCGCTCCAGGACCTGTGCAACGCCGTCCTCGCCGGCCGGCCCGGTGATCTCGTCGGCCACCGCGAGCACCTGCGGGTGCCCGTTCTCCATTGCGACGCCGTGGCCGGCCCAGCGCAGCATCTCGACGTCGTTGGGCATGTCGCCGAACGCGATCACCCGTTCCGGATCGACGCCCAGGCGCTCGGCGAGGTCGGCCAGGCCGGTCGCCTTCGTGATGCCGTGCGCCGACAGCTCCACCAGGCCGCCCGACGACGAGTACGTGACGTCGACCTCGCGGTCGAACAGCGCGTCGATCGCCTCGGCCATCTCCTCGGACGTCATCCCGCGGTGGCTGACCAGCAGCTTGATCGCCGGTTGCCCGAGCACCTCGGCCCGCGGCCCGGTCCGGCCTTCGCCGTCGCCCCACGGGTTGTGGTAGTCCGGCTCGATCACGAAGTTGCGCATGTCGTGGTCGACCGCGCCGGTGCTGACGCGCTCGCTGGCCAGCCGGCAGCCGGGCAGCGCCTTGTCGAGGGCGTGCGCGATGTCGTGCAGCAACGTGGGCGCGAGCAGGCCGTGCACCTCGAGGATCTCCTCGCGGCCGCAGTCGTAGAGCACCGCGCCGTTCGCGCACACGGCGTAGCCGGTCAGCTCGAGCGGCTTCGCGATCGGAGCGATCCACCGGGGCGGACGGCCACTGGCCAGCACGAACGGCACCCCCGCGTCGACCGCCCGGCGAACGGTCGCGATGGTGCGCGCGCTGAGGCTTTCGGAGGGGCCGAGCAGGGTGCCGTCGACGTCGGACGCGATCAACAGGGGTCTCTCCACCCCGCCATTGTCCCTGACACGTTCGGGTGGCCACGTCCCCGTCCGTGCGACTGTCGGTGGTTACCGCTAGTTTTCGGAGTTGTGCGAGCAGGCATCGTCATTCTTCCGGAAGATCGTTGGTGGGCCGCCGAGCCGAAGTGGCGCGCCGCCGAGGAGTACGGCTTCGACCACGCGTGGACCTACGACCACTTGGGCTGGCGCAACCTCGTCGACGGCCCGTGGTTCTCCGCGGTCCCGACCCTGACCGCGGCGGCGATGGTGACGTCCCGCATCCGCCTCGGCACGTTCGTGGCGTCGCCGGTCGCCCGGCACCCCGTGCCGTTCACGCGCGAACTGATCACCCTCGACGACGTCTCCGACGGCCGCTTCGTCCTCGGCGTCGGCGCGGGCGTCGACCACCTCCACTACGACGGCGCGGTCCTCGCCGCCCCCGAGCTGACGCCGAAACAGCGTGCCGACCGCTTCACCGAGTTCGTCGAGGCGCTCGACGGGCTGCTGATGACCGACAAGTTCGACTTCGACGGCGAGTACTACCGCGCCCGCGAGGCCCGCAACCTGCCCGGCCCGGTCCAGCGCCCCCGCCTGCCGTTCGTCGTCGCGGCGAACGGCCCGCGCACGATGACGCTGGCCGCCCGCTTCGGCGCCGGCTGGGTGACGACGGGCAAGGGCGGCGCGACCGTCGACGAGTGGTGGGCGGGGATCAAGGAGCTCACCGACGTCTTCGACCAGCGGCTCGACGCCGTCGGCCGCGACCGCGCGAGCGTCCAGCGGCACCTGAGCTTGGACTCGTCCCCGGTGTTCTCGCTGAGCAGCGTGGAGGCGTTCCGCGACGCGGTGGGCCGGGCGCGGGAGCTGGGCTTCACGGACGTGATCTCGCACTGGCCGAGGTCGTCGACGCCGTACGAGGGCCGCGAGGCGGTCCTGGAGCAGGTCGCGAGCGAGGTCCTGCCCGAGCTGCACTAGGCCGAACGGGTGACATCCGGGCCACCGGGAAACCGATTGCCGCCCCTCAGGCGTCCTTCCCTGCAGACGTCCGAGATCACCCCGGGGGTTCGGGGGCCCTCGTGGCCGCGGCTTGGGGCGCCGCGGCCACGAGGGCGTTCTACTTCACGATCCGGTAGATCACGGCGCCCGGGTTGCGGTACACCGGCTGCACGAAGTCGTGCCCGTCCAGGTGCTGCAGGCCCCGCGCGATCGGGGTGTCGCGGCGGATGGTGCCGCTGCCCACCAGCACGTAGTGGATGTTCAGCCGGCGGACCGCCGCGCGCACCTCCGGGTCGCTGTCGAAGTCCGCGAAGTGCTGGGCCAGGTACACCGCGTCCTTGGGGGCGACGCCGGCGTCGTAGTGGCCGGCCACCGGGTGCACGCCGGTCAGCGCGTACATCCAGGCCGTGCCGTCGAGGCGGTCGTTGAGCACCTTCTGGTCGGCCGGGATGCCGAGCGTGCCCAGCTTCTCCATCGCCTCGATCTCGTCCGCGCTCACCGGCGGGACCACCTCGCCGGGCAGGCCGTTGTAGTAGAGCAGCGACACCGTCTTGGCGTTGGCCGCGCGGTAGAACCCGCCGGTCAGGACGCCCATCGCGACGACCAGCAGCACCGCCGACGCCAGCCCGACGCGGCCGGTCAGCCACGGCCGCGCCCGCACCCACGCGCGGCTTCCGGCGGCCTTCGCCAGCCACCGCTGGGTCTCGCTCATGCCGTGCGCGGCGAGCAGGCACAGCGGGATCGCGGCCAGCGCCATCAGCCGGAACCGGTCGTTCCACCAGGGGCGCGACAGGCTGATCACCCAGTCTTCGCCGCCGAAGCAGGCGACGACCACGAACAGCGCGGACAGCCCGAGCGTCGAGAGCACGAGCCAGCGCATCCGGCGCAGCGCGCCCAGCGTCAGCACGCCGATCGCGAGGAACACCGTCAGCCAGATCTGCGGGACCGGCAGCACCTGCTTGAACGTCGCCAGCATGGCCAGCGCCTTCCACACCGGCATGTGCGAGCCCCACGCGTGGTACGGGTACGACCCGGCCGTGAACGTGATCGCGCCGAGGATCATCGGCGCGGACAGCAGCCCGGCCACGACCATCACCGGCACCATCCGCAGCACGTCGCCGCCGATGACCCGCCACGCCCGCCGTCCCTCGGGGACGCCGTCGGCGCGGCGGCCGCGCAGCGCGCGGTACCAGCGCTGCACGACCAGCGGGAACGCGAAGAGGATCGCCCCGAACAACGCGCTCGAGTGCGCGGCGAGCAGGCCGGCCGCGCTCAGTGCCAGCACCGCGCCGGTGTCGACGCCCGGGCGCACGACGAACCGCTGCAGCGCGACCACCGCCAGCGGCGTCAGCACGATGCCGAGCGCGAACGGCAGCAGCCCGCTCGACACCGACTCGTACGCCCCGGTCGTCGCGCCGCCCGCGACCAGCGCGGCGCTGCCGGCGAACACCGCGCGGCCGCCGAGCTGGCGCACCAGCGCGACGAACGCCAGCGCGAACAGCCCGGCGATCGGCATCGTCACGGCGTTGAGCGTGACCGGGATCGACGTCCCGGACAGCTGGTAGACCAGCGCGCCGACCAGGTGGTACGCGTTCGGGTAGAAGGAGCCGTCGGGGTACCAGTTGATCGTGCCCATGCCGGTCAGCGAGCCGTCGCCGGTCTCCGCGATGTAGCGGATGCCGTTCGCGTGGAACACGGTGTCCCAGCGCTGGAACACCGCGGTCGTCCCGCCGCGGCCGGAGACCACGACGGCGATCGAGACGGCGGTCGCGATCGCGACGCAGGCGCCGACGGCCAGGTGCGCGCGGCGCGTCCACGGCACCGACGGCTCCTCGGCGCCCGGCGTCGACCAGCCGCGCGCGGCGAACAGCCGGCGCAGGCCGAAGAGCACGGCGGCGAGCAGCAGGGTGCACGCGGCGACGCTCGGCGGGCCGTACGGGACGTGCGCGATGGCGAGCCACGGACCGGCCAGGCCGGTGATGGCGTAGCTGAGCAGCGGCGCCAGCCCGGCCAAGGCCCAGCCGCGCAGGCCGGCGGCCCACCCGACGACGCCGCCGGGCACCGCCAGCACGGCCAGGTAGGTGGCCACGGCGGTGAAGTAGCTCAGGAAGTCCTCGGGTGCAGGCACTGCTTTCCAGGTGTGTCGTAGGCCGAAATGTGATAGTCGGGTGCGAGCCGGGTCAGCGACCCCCGTACCCTCGACGCCCGTGAGCGCGCACACGAACCCCGCACAGATTACTGAAGACGATTTCGCAGGTTACGACCTCGTCGTCGTCGGGTCCGGTTTCTTCGGCCTGACCGTCGCCGAACGGGCCGCGACGGAGCTGGGCAAGAAGGTCCTCATCCTGGAGCGGCGCAGCCACCTCGGCGGCAACGCGTACTCCGAGGCCGACCCCGAGACCGGGATCGAGGTGCACAAGTACGGCGCGCACCTGTTCCACACCTCGAACAAGCGCGTGTGGGAGTACGTGAACCGCTTCACCGAGTTCACGAACTACCAGCACCGCGTGTTCGCGCGGGTCAAGGACCAGGTCTACTCGTTCCCGATGAACCTGGGCCTGATCAACCAGTTCTTCGGCAAGTCGCACACGCCGGACGAGGCGCGCGAGCTGATCGCGAAGCAGGCGTCCGAGTTCGAGACCTCCGCCGCGCAGAACCTCGAGGAAAAGGCCATCTCGCTGGTCGGCCGTCCCCTCTACGAGGCGTTCATCCGCGGGTACACCGCGAAGCAGTGGGAGAACGACCCCAAGAACCTGGGCGAGAACATCATCACGCGCCTGCCGGTCCGCTACAACTTCGACAACCGGTACTTCAACGACACCTACGAGGGCCTGCCCGTCAACGGGTACACCGCGTGGCTCGAGAAGATGGCCGAGCACGAGAACATCGAGATCCGGCTGAACGTCGACTACTTCGACGTCCGCGAGCACATCCCGGCGGGCACCCCGACCGTCTACACCGGGCCGCTGGACCGCTACTTCGGCTATTCGGCGGGCCGGTTCACCTGGCGCACCGTCGACTTCGAGTCCGAGGTCGCGGAGACCGGCGACTTCCAGGGCACCTCGGTCGTCAACTACAACGACCAGGAAGTGCCCTACACCCGGATCATCGAGTTCCGGCACTTCCACCCGGAGCGCGACTACCCGAAGGACAAGACGGTCATCTTCCGCGAGTTCTCGCGCTTCGCGACCGAGGAAGACGAGCCGTACTACCCGATCAACACGCCGGAGAACCGCGAGAAGCTCGAGGCCTACCGCGAGCTGGCCAAGGTCGAGGCGCGCGAGAAGAACGTGCTGTTCGGCGGCCGCCTCGGCACCTACAAGTACCTCGACATGCACATGGCCATCGGCTCGGCGCTGTCGGCGTTCGACAACAAGATCGCCCCGCACCTGACCGACGGCGCGCCGCTCGACGGGTCCCTCGATGCTTGAGAAGGGGCAGCCCACCGGAGAGGTGGCGGTCCTGGCGAAGGCCCAGGGCTTTCTGAAGAGTGAAGCTTCGGTGAAAGCCGCGCGCGGCATGTCCCACTTCGGTGAGCACGCCATCGGCTGGTTCGGCCTGGGGATTCTCGGTGCCGTGGTCGACAAGAAGCGGCGCAAGGACTGGCTGGTCGCCTCGGCCGGTGTCGTCGGCGCGCACGCCGCGTCCATCGCGGTGAAACGCGTGGTCAGGCGGCCCCGACCGGACCACCCGAGCGTCGAGGTACTGGTCGGCACGCCGAGCAAGCTGAGCTTCCCGTCGTCGCACGCGACGTCCACTACGGCGGCGGCGGTGCTCTACTCCGGATTGACCGGGCGTAACCTGGTGCCCGCCCTGGTACCGCCGATGCTGGCCTCGAGGCTCGTGCTCGGCGTTCACTATCCGACAGACGTTTTGGCCGGTGCAGCTCTCGGGGGGCTCGTCGGTGGTCTGATACGACGGAAGCTGAAGAAGAACCCATGAGCGAAACGACCGAGCAGCGCCCCGGCGAAGAAACGGCCGTGACTCCTGAGGCTCCCGAGACGGTGGAGTCCGCGGAGGCACCGGCGGCGACCGCGACAGGCGGCCGCTTCGGCCTGGTCGGCGGCGTCATCAAGACGGCGCGGCCGCGGCAGTGGGTGAAGAACGTCCTGGTCTTCGCGGCCCCGTTCTTCGCGTTCTCGAAGTCGACCGACCGCACGGGCCTGCTGCTCGACGCGATCGTCGCCTTCGTGGCGTTTTCCCTGGTGGCGAGCTCGGTCTACCTGATCAACGACGCGATCGACGTCGAGGCCGACCGGGCCCACCCGACCAAGCGCAACCGGCCCATCGCGGCCGGCATCGTGCCCGTCCCCGTCGCGTACGGGGCCGCGGTCGTGTTCTTCCTGGCCGGCCTCGGCGTGTCGTTCTTCGCGAGCTGGCAGCTCGCGGTCGTGCTGGCGGTCTACGAAGCCGTCCAGCTCGGCTACTGCTTCGGCCTCAAGCACCAGCCGGTGGTCGACCTGGCCATCGTCGGCTCGGGCTTCCTGATGCGCTCGATCGCCGGCGGTGTCGCGGGCGGCATCGCGCTGTCCCAGTGGTTCCTGCTGGTCACGGCGTTCGGCTCGCTGTTCATGGTGGCCGGCAAGCGCTACGCGGAGATCATGCTGTTCGAGCGGACGGGCGCGAAGATCCGCTCGTCGCTGAAGAAGTATTCGGCCAGCTACCTGCGGTTCGTGTGGGCGACCTCGGCGGCGATCCTGATCATGTCGTACTGCCTCTGGGCGTTCGAGATCCGCCAGACCGAGCACAACTCGGTGTGGGCGCTCATCTCGATGGTCCCGTTCGTGGTGGCGGTCCTGCGCTACGCGGTCGACGTCGACGGCGGCATCGCGGGCGAGCCCGAGGAGATCGCGCTCAAGGACCGCATCCTGCAGGTCCTCGGCGCGACCTGGGTGGTCACGCTGTTCCTGTCGTTCTACCTGTGAGTCCGGTTCATGGCGGATCGACAGGTTCGTTTCAGGTGACGCACAGCTGACCGGCGCACCCTGAGGTGGTGGGGGCGGGCAGTGCGCCCGTCCCCGTGACCACAGGAGCGACGATGACCGACCAGCCGCGCGAGGAGAAGGCCCCGCAAGGAGCCGACCAGCCCACCGTCGAGCAGCCGACCACCCCGCCGGCGGCCGACCCCACCCAGCCCGCCGCCACCCCGGCGGCCGAGAGTGGCACCGCGCAGGTTCCACCCGCCGCCCCGGCCGACCAGACCGCGGTGCTCGGCCAGCAGCCCCCGGCCGCCGCCGCTTCGGCGCCCGGCCAGCAGGCCCCGGCCGCGCCGGGTGAGCCCGCCGCGCCGGCGCCGGCCCAGTCCGCCGCGACCCCAGCCGAGGGCGGCACCACGCCGGCCGACCAGACCGCGGTGCTCGGCCAGCAGCCCCCACCCGCCGCCGGGCCGGGGCCGCAGGCGCAGCCCCTGCCCACCGCGGCGTCCCAGCAGGCCCCGCCCACCCCTCAGCTCTCGCAGCCCGGCCCCGGCCAGACCTACGGCGCCTACGGCCCGCCCCAGGCCGCCCCACGGCAGCAAGGCGGCTTCCGGCGGTTCGTCGGCCACCGGGCCACCCAGCTCGTCGCCGTCGGGGTGCTCGGGCTGCTGGTCGGCGGCGGCATCGTCGGCGGGATCGCCGCCGCGAGCCACCACGGCCCTCGCGACGGCCGCCCCGGCATCCACCGCCAGTACAACGGTCCCGGGGGCAACCACGACGGCCGCGGTCCGGGCTTCCACGGCGGCGGCCAAGGCCAGGGCAACAACTCCGGCCAAAGCAGCGGCGACGGGATCTGACCCACCGGGGCACTGTGGCCTGCGCCACCCACTCCCCACTCAGATCACGGAAGCATCACGAACCGGGTACGGTGTTCGTGATGCGAAGCGCCTCCGCAGAACTCCCCAAGGTCGCCCGTGCGCTGCCGGCGGCCCTGCCCGCTGCCCGTCCGTGGGCCCTCCCGGCGGGCGCCGCGGCGGCGTCCGCGCTGGTGTTCGCCCTGGTCAGCAGGCATCTCATCGATGACACCTACATCACGCTGTCCTACGCGAAGAACCTCGCCTTCCACGCCCACTGGGGCCTGATCGAGCAGGGGACGGCGAACACCGCGACGTCCCCGCTGAACGTCCTGGCCCTCGGCGCGGTCACGTTCGTCGTCCGCGACGCGATCGTCGCCGCGGGGATCGTGTTCGTCGTCGCGCAGGTGCTGCTCGTGCTGGGCCTGCGCCGGCTCGGCGAGCGCACCGGGCTGCCGGCCGCGTTCGCGCCGCTGACGTTCGCGTTGCTGCTGGTCAACCCGCTGCTGCTGTCGTCGATCGGGCTGGAGGTCGCGCTCGGCGCCACCGGCGTCGTCTGGGTGCTCGTCCACGCCGGCGAGCGCCACGCGGGCCGGCTGGGCGTCGTGATCGGGCTGCTCGCGCTCGTCCGGATCGACCTGCTGCTGATCGCGGCAGTGCTGTTCGCGGCCCGCCGGGACTTCTGGGTGGGCATCTGGCGGACGGCGTTCTCGGCGCTCGCCGTGATGCTCCCGTGGTTCGGCTTCAGCTGGCTGGTGCTCGGCTCGGCCGTGCCGGACACGCTCGTCATCAAGATCAGCCAGCAGTCGTGGGGACCGTTCAGCTTCACCAACGGCCCGCTGCTCTACTGGCGCAACTTCCCGATGGCGGCCACGCTCTCGTTCCTGCCGCTGCTGCTCGGCGGCGTGGCGGGGGTGGCTTGGGTCGTCCTGTACCGCCGCGGCTCCGAGACCGCCCGCCGCCTGACGCCGTTCGCCGCGCTCGCCGTCGCGGGCGCCCTGCACTACGTCGCCTACAGCCGCCTCGGCGTGCCGCCGTACCACTGGTACTACGCGCCCAGCATCATCGGCGCGACGATCTTCCTCGCCGCGTGCGCCTCAGCCGTCCCGGAGCGGGTGCGCCGCGGGACGTGGACGGCCGCCGCCGCGGTGGTCGCGGCCGGCGTCGCCGTGTACGCGATGCCCGGCCTGCCGCGCCAGTTCGCGCCGATCACCAGCAACCACGCGTCGACGACGGAGTACCGCGAGATCGGCCAGGAACTGGCGGCGCTCGCGCACGGCCGCAAGGTCGAGACGGCGGGCGAGGTCGGCGCGCTGGCCTACGCGTGCGACTGCGAACTGGTCGACGAGTTCTCCGACCGCGGCGCGGTCGACCCGGCGATCACCGCGACGAAGCTCCGCAGCGGCGACATCGGCCGGGCGCTGCTGGAAGCCAACTTCCACAACTTCGACCACAGCGTCGCGCCGATCAGCCCGGACCTGGTCCTGGCCACGACCCGCCGCACGCCACCGCCGGCGGCGCTGGCGAGCTGGCGGATCGACTCGCCGTGGATGGGCAGCCAGAACCTGTACCTGGTGCCCGCCCACGCCGTCGGGGGCTGATCAGCGCCAGGCGAACATCCGGCGCCGCGTGAACTTCACACCGCCGACGACGCACAAGACGGTCAGCGCGGACTCGAGGACCGGCACGACGTCCACGGGCAGCGTGAACGCCATCACGAAAACGGTGCCGGCCAGCAGGACGCACCCGGCGCCCCACCACAGCGTCGCCGAACGCCACCGCTGCCGGAACGGCGCGGAGACGCCCCAAAGCCGCTCGAGGTCATCGGCACGGGCCGGCTGGAGGGCGCAGACCGCCCGGAAGAGCAGCGGCCGCTGCCCGGCGAGCAGGCTCCCCAGCAGCACCAAGCCCAGCGGCAGCGTGAGCCAGGCGCCGCGGACGAGCAGCAGCCGCGGATCGCCGGAAAACACCGCCACCGCGCTGTTGACCAGCAGCACGGCCAGCACGAACGCGCTGACCGGGTCGATCCGCCGGTGCCGCGCCAGGACGTACCCGGTCCGCAGCACCGGCACCACGGCGCCGGCCAGCAGGGCCCACAACGCGTCGACGTCGAGGGCGCGCAGGACGTAGTACAGGGCCATCGGGAGAGCGATGTCGCGGAGCAGCATCGTGAGCCCGGCGCGTTCGCTCGTCGTAGTCGTCATGGTGACAGTCTGTTTCGGCTGGCTGACGACCACATCGGCGTGGGGACCGGGCTTGGCTGGAGCTTCGGCTCAACCCCAGGGTGCAGGTCCTAGATCGGGAGCTTGCGGAAGATCGGCCGCGGCACGTGCCGCAGGGCCGACATCACCAGGCGGAACTGCGCCGGCGCCCACACGAGGTCCTTGCCCGCCCGCGCGGCCGCGACGGCGGTCTCCGCCACCTGCTCGGCCGTCTGCGCCAGCGGGGCGTCCTTGAGGCCCTCGGTCATCTTCGTCTTGACGTGCCCGGGCCGGACGACCGTCACCTGCACGCCGGACGGCGCCAGCGCCTCGCCCAGACCCAGGTAGAACCCGTCGAAACCGGCCTTCGTGGACCCGTAGACGAAGTTGGACCGCCGGACGCGCTCGCCGGCCACCGACGACAGCGCGATCACCTTGCCGTGGCCCTGCGCCTTGAGCTTCTCCGACAGCGCGACGCCGACCGACACCGCGGCCGTGTAGTTCACGGTCGCCAGCTCGACAGCCTTCGCGTGGTCCTGCCAGACCTCTTCCGGGTCGCCGAGCAGGCCGAACGCCACGACCGCGACGTCGATGTCGCCGCCGTGGAACGCCTTGTCCAGCACGCCCGGGTGCGACGCCGTGTCCTTCGCGTCGAAGTCCACAGTGGACACCTCGGCGCCGCGGTCCTTCAGGCGCTGCGCGGCCGCGTCCAGCCGGGGCGACGGGCGCGCGGCCAGCACGACCCGCAGGGGCTTCTCGGCCAGGTACTTCTCGGCGATCGCCAGCGCGATGTCGGAGGTGCCGCCGAGCAGGAGCAGGGATTGGGGGTTGCCCACCGCGTCGATCACAGTTCGAGCCTCCGGCTCATGTCAGAGGCGAAAACGCCTTCGGGGTCAACGGAAGCGCGGATCTTGCGCCATTCTTCGAGCCGCGGGTACATCTTCGCGAACGTCTCCGCGGACGTCCGGGAGTCCTTCGCGGTGTACAGCCGGCCACCCGCCGCGAGCACGGCGTCGTCCAGCTCCAGGCAGAACGCGCTCAGGCCGCGCTTGATCGGGAAGTCGACGCTGAGCATCCAGCCCGGCGACGGCCACGACAGGGGCGCCGGGTTGGCGTCGCCCATGCGCTTGAACACGTTGAGGAACGAGTAGTGGCCCGACGTCGCGATCCGCCGGCAGAGGGCCTTGAGCTGGTCCTCCGCGCCGAACGGCACCGAGAACTGGTACTGCAGGAAGCCCTTGGAGCCGTAGGCGCGGTTCCACTCGCTCAGCATGTCCAGCGGGTGGTAGAACTGCGTCAGGTTCTGGATCTTGCCGCGCGCGCCCTTCTTGGGCACGGTCTTCTGCCACAGCTCGTTGATCAGCCCGAACGTGAGCTTGTTGCCCAGGCCGTTCGGGAAGACGTCCGGCAGGGTCGCCAGCTGCGGCGCGTCGAACTTCAGCGGCTCGGCCCGCAGCTTCGGCGGCAGCTGGTCGAGCTTCGCCAGCGAGCCGCGCGAGAACGTCGCCCGGCCGAGGCGGTGGTCCGACGAGATCAGGTCGGGCACCGACATCGAGTAGTCGTAGGTGAGGTCCGAGCCGTCGGTGAACAGGCCGAGCGTCTCGTCCAGGCTCGCCGTGCGGTCGGCGTCGACGATGAAGTAGGCCGTCTCGGTCTTCTTCATCCGGATCGTGGCGCGCACGATGATGCCGGTCAGGCCGATGCCGGCGACGGTCGCCCAGAACAGCTCCGAGTCGGGGCCCTCCGGGGTGAGCGTGCGCACCTGGCCGTCCGCGGTCAGCAGGTCCATCGACACGACGTGGTTGCCGAAGCTGCCCGCGCTGTGGTGGTTCTTGCCGTGGATGTCGTTGGCGATCGCGCCGCCGATCGTCACCTGGCGGGTGCCCGGGAGCACGGGGACCCACAGGCCGTGCGGCAGCGCCTCGCGCATCAGCTTGTCGAGGCTGACGCCGGCGTCGAGGTCCACGAGGCCCGAGTCCGGGTCGATCGAGTGGATCCGGTCGAGCGCGGTCATGTCGACGACCAGGCCGCCCGCGTTCTGCGCCGGGTCGCCGTAGGACCGGCCGAGGCCACGCGCGATGACGCCGCGCTCGCCGGCCTGGCGCACGGCCTTGGCGATGGTCTCGACATCCGGCGTGGTCAGGACGTCGGCGACGGTCGGAGCGGTGCGTCCCCAGCCGGTGAGCGTGCGACGCTGTGTCTCGGGGGAGTGGGTCACCCGACCAGGGTAGCCACGCCGAAACACGCCCGGAACGTGACCCTGAAGTGCTCGCTTCTACACTTTGCGCATCAAGGCACAAGCGCCCGCGCGGGTGACCATGACTCAGGCAACGAGGTAATGCAGTGGTGGCGACCGATCCGCAAGCCGACATCGCAGCTGCTCAGCCGTCCAACATCGGACTGCTCGGGCAGCTGATTCGCTTCGCCCTGATCGGCGGCTTCTGCGCCCTGGTCGACCTGGGCACGTACACGCTGCTGACCCAGGTGGCCGGGATGGCCACTTCACCGTGGGTCGACGTCGCCCGCGCTATCAGTTTCATCGTGGGTACCACCACGGCGTTCTTCCTGAACCGGAAGTTCACCTTCTCCGGCGGCCGCCGCGACGGCAAGGCGCAGGTCGGCTCGTTCGTCCTGCTCTACACCGTCACGTTCTTCGTCGCGGTCGGGGTGAACCAGCTGATGCTGCAGGTTCTGCCGGAATCGGCGTGGCAGCACACACTGTGCTGGGCCGTGTCGCAGGCCACCGCCACGGTGATCAACTTCGTGATGCTCAAGTGGGTCGTGTTCCGCGAGCCGTCGACCAAGGAGAACTGAGGACATCAATGCCCGGTAAAACAGCAACCCCGGCGCCGAGCACCCAAGCCGGCGCGGCCGCCGAGACGCGGTTCACCGAGCACACTCCGCAGGGTCGCCTGACGGCGCAGCGCGGGCTCTACGCCGGCCCGGCGCCGATCGTCAGCAAGGACCTGTACGCCGAGCTCGAATGGGGCTCGGCCGTGCGGGAACGTGCGGCCATCTCCCTCGAGCCCGCCTCCAAGGTGTCGGGCAACACGTACTTCGGCCGGTTCCCGGCCAGCTACTGGCAGCGCTGGACGACCGTGTCCGAGGTCTCGGTCGAGGCCGTTGTGACCGGGACCGGCCTGCTGTCCATGGGCGCGTCCGACGTCGAGGGCGAGCCGCGGGTGATCGAGGCCGAGCAGGTCGCCGACGCCAAGCAGCTGAAGGTGACGCTG
Organism: Amycolatopsis solani; assembly: GCF_033441515.1. Lineage (NCBI taxonomy): Bacteria > Bacillati > Actinomycetota > Actinomycetes > Pseudonocardiales > Pseudonocardiaceae > Amycolatopsis > Amycolatopsis solani. Next base: position 958,560 of record NZ_JAWQJT010000001.1, on the reverse strand, counting down.
ACCGGCAAGCTGGACAAGTTCTACGACGGCGGCGCGCTCTGGCTCGACCTCGAGACCGAGGGCGGCCAGACGCTGCGCGTCGAGCAGGTCCGCTGGACGGTCGAGGCGCCGGAGAAGATCCGCCCGACCGCCGTGACCATCTGCACGATGAACCGCGCCGACGACTGCCTGAAGAACCTCCAGGCCCTCGCCGCGGACGTCTCCTCGCTGGAGACCCTGGACGCGATCTACGTCGCCGACCAGGGCACCGACCTCGTCGAGTCCCGCGACGGCTTCGAGCAGGTCGCGAAGGACCTCGCCGACAAGCTGCACTACATCAAGCAGCCGAACCTCGGCGGCGCCGGCGGCTTCACCCGCGGCCTCTTCGAGGTCGCCGGGCACACCGCGACCGAGCACGCGAACGTCCTGTTCATGGACGACGACGTGCTGCTCGAGCCGGACCTGGTGATCCGGATGACGGCGTTCTCGAACCGCGCCGCCAACCCGATCATCGTCGGCGGCCAGATGCTGAACCTGTTCCACCCGAACCAGCTGCACGTCGGCGCTGAGTACGCCCGGCTCAACACCCTCGAGCCCGGCCAGCCGGTCGAGCACTCGCTGTCGACGGCGGACCTGCTCGGCGTCGACGAGGAGACGCTGAAGCCGAACCGCCAGGAGCGCCGCCTCGACGCCGGCTACAACGGCTGGTGGTCGTGCCTGATCCCCTACGAGGTCGTCCAGGCGACCGGGTACCCGCTGCCGTTCTTCTTCCAGTGGGACGACGCCGAGTACTCCTACCGGGCCCGCGCGCACGGCTTCCCGACCGTGACGCTGCCGGGCGCGGGCGTGTGGCACGCGGACTTCCACATGAAGGACTGGGACGAGTGGCACCGGTACTTCAACCTGCGCAACTCGATCATCACCGCCGCGCTGCACTCGCCGTTCAACCTGAACCTGCTCTCGCGGGTGCTGCTCGCGCAGCTGGTGCGCTACCTGCTCGGCATGCAGTACGGCCTGTCGGCGACGCTGATCAAGGCCGTCGAGGACTTCCTCGAGGGTCCGGAGGTCCTGCGTGACGGCGGCGTCGAGGCGATGAAGGAGATCCGCCGGATCCGCGACCAGTACCCGGAGACCAAGCGCCACAAGGCGACCGACGTCCCGGGCATCGCGTCCAACGACATCGGCATCATCAACAGCGCGCCGCGGCCCAGCATGCAGCGCCTGGTGCTGATCAAGCGCGTGCTCGACCGGGTGCTCGGCCGCAGCCGCTTCGGCCTCGGCGCGGTGCCGATCGACGAGGCGAACTGGTGGCACATCGCCCTGTTCGACACGGCGGTCGTGACGGACGCGAACCAGGAAGGCGTCCGCGTCCGCTCCTACGACAAGGTCAAGATGTTCGACCTGGCCAAGCGCGGCGCGAAGGTCGTCCAGCGCCTGCGCAAGGAAGGCGCGGCGGTGCAGGAGCAGTACAAGCGCGCCATGCCCGAGCTGACCTCGCGCGAGAACTGGAAGCGTCTGTACAAGCTCTGAGCTTTTCGCCCGAAGGCCGTCTCACGCTCGTCGTGAGGCGGCCTTCGCCGCGTCAGCCGTGCATGCCGAACACCGTGCTCTTCCGGGTGAGGTCGTCGACGTACGCGGCGGCCACGTGGGCGAAGTTGATCGCGACCTCCGAGTGGTCCTTGGTGGTCACCGTTTCGACGGCGCCGGTCTTCACGAGCTGGGCGAGCTTGCCCGCCAGCTTGCCGGATTCTTCGGTCGTCAGCGCGAACAGCAGCGGTTCCCCGCCGGTGGCGAGGTGCAGCACGAGTGCGGGTTTCGGGTCGGCCATGCGTCCATCGGACCAGCGGCGATCTTCTCCGGGCAAGCGGGTTCGCCGAGAGCGGATGGACTACCGTTTTGCCCAAGTCCGGAAGAACCCGCGGGGGGAAACGCGATGCCTCACTCGTTCTCGCTGTCGCTGGCAGCGGTGGACATCCTGTTCGAACAGCTCGGGCTGGGCCGCGCGCCGACGCCGTTCGAGGTGCCGCACGTCGGCACGACGGTCGAGCAGCGCGCGATGATCCGCGACGCCGTCGTCCGCGACCTGAGCGGCCGCGGGCTGTGGAGCCGCGGCCGCCTCGACGCGGACGCCGAGCTGGCGCTGACGACGTTCGTCCGGGGCAGCGTCACCATCTCCGCGGCCGCCGAGCTGGGCGACCGCCAGCTGTTCGCCCGTGTCGCCTCCGACGGCCAGTTCGCGGTGCTCGGCCGCCAGGAGGAGAACCTCATCGTCTTCGAGGAGGTCCGCCCGACCGGCATCGTCCCGGCGATCGTCGACCTGCTGCCCCTGACCCCGGCCGCCCCCGGCCAGTCGGTCACGATCTCGAGGCCGGTCCAGCAGCCCCGAACCCAGCGCCGCGACGAGGCGTACGACCCGTTCGCCGGCGTCAGCGCCCCGCGTTCGCCCGACGGTGGCGGCGGCCCCCAGGTCCGCATGATCGAGCGCGTCTTCCAGGAACCGAAGAAGCGGGTGGGCCAGTTCACGGCCCAGACCCGCGGCGGCACGTACCCGCCGTTGGCCTGGTTCGACACCCCGGCGGGCCGCTGGCTGATGTCGTCGCGGACGGCCGCGGACGGCCAGCGCTGGCTCACCTACGCCCCGGCCGACAACGCGCGCCTGGCCCAGCAGCTGTACGCGCAGCTCGAAGGGCAGTTCTGAGCTCCGGGAACCGCCTGCACGCCCTGTGCGTCCGAAGTGAAGATCGGTGAAGCGCGGTTGCGCTGGGTGCCCGGCTAGTAGACTCCCGGGTGCACACGCACGGGCGAAGCGAATTCGGGGTGGACTGCGATGCAGATAGCTGACGGCGGAGGCGGCGGCTCCTTCGCGGACATCGTCAACCCGTTCTCGTCGGGCGCCATGGGCGCCGCGGTGCAGAGCGTGACGGCGGAGACGCAGAAGCTGGTCGATGCGGCCAAGAGCGGTGGTTTCAAGATCACCCCCGAGGGCGTCAAGCCGCTCACGACGGCGCTCCTCGCCCTGGTCGACGACCTGGACGGCCTGGGCGAAACGACCTACGTGCTCAACCAGTCACCGCAGCTGGGCAACCACCCGTACGGCCACACCATCGCGGCGCACGACCAGAAGGGCGCGGCGCAGGCCGAGGGGTCCGCGAGCGTCGTGCTCGACCAGCTCAAGCAGGTGGCCAGGCAGGCCAACGAGGCGCTCCAGCGCGCCGCGGGCCTCTACAACGAATCCGAGAACGCCGCGCTCGGCGGCTTGAAGCCCAAGTCCTAGGGAATGATGAAACTCCTCGTACGCGCCGTCCTGCCCGTCGCCGCGGGTGCCCTGCTGCTGGCCGGGTGCACGGACACCCGGAACGGGACACCCTCACCGGTCGGCTCGGCGACGTCCGAGCCGTCCACCGGGGAGTCGAGTTCGGCGAACCCGGGTGGTGCCGATACGACGTCGCTGGAGCCGTGCACGCTGCTGATCGCCGCCGACGTGACCGCCTACGGCACCTTCAAGGAACCCGAGGACAAGAAGCTCGGGGGAGCGCGTGTTTGCTCCTACCAGAAGCAGCGCACCGACGCGAGTGAGGAAGGCGCCATCATCGGCGTCGCCATCCGCGACAATGCCCCGCTCGACTCGGTCGTCGACACCGGCGGCGGCATCAAGGACCTGGACGTCAACGGACGCAAGGCGAAACAGGCGTCGAGCCAGTCGCCCCTCGGGTGCACGGTCGCGCTCGGTGTCGGGGACAAAGCGCGGGTCGACGTGAACGTGACCGCCGTGGACACCGTCGAGAAGGCCTGTCAGATGGCCAATGAAGTGGCCACCAAGGCCGTCGAGCCGAGACTGCCCAAGGCGTAAGGGGAGTTCAGATGAGCACGCGACAGGGACCGCCGCCGAAGACGGCGGACAAGACGCCGCAAGAAGTGCAGGACATGGCTCCTGCCGAGCGCGACGCCTACCTTCAGCAGAAGGCGGAAGAGGGCGTCGACCCCAGCAGCTGGCTGTTCGGCCCGATCCAGCAGTGGATGGCCCAGGCCCGGGCGAAGAACCAAGCTCAGCAGATGGGCGACAAGAACGTCGAGGACGCCACCAAGGGTCGTGACGTCGAGTACGTCCAGGGACTCCAAGCGCCGAACGCCGACTACAAGGGCAGTGACCACGCCCAGCTGCAGGCGTTCTTGGAGAGCAACCTCAACGTGGACCAGGTCGGTGAGGTTTCGACCGCCTATCACCAGGTCCACCAGGTCTTCGACAAGTTCGCCCAGTCGATGAACACCGCCGTCAACTCCTCCAAGGGCACTTGGGAAGGCACCGCGGCCGAGAACGCTCAGCAGTACTTCACCAGCCTGAGCAAGTGGTCCGACGCCAACTCGCAGAACGCGAAACTGGCCTCGGAGACCATCTACGACCAGGGCCAGGCCGCGTCGACGGCCAAGAACTCCATGCCGGCGCCGATTCCGTTCAGCTGGAAGGAGGAGTTCGGGTCGTGGGCGACCTCGAACCCCTTCAACCTCGCCGACAACGTCGACAAGTCCATCCAGAAGCAGAAGGACAGCCAGGCGGCGCACGACCAGGCCGCCGGGGTCATGGCGACCTACGACAAGAACCTCTACGAGGCCGCGTCGAAGCAGCCTGCCTTCGCGCCGCCGCCGAGTTTCAGCACCGGTGGGGGCAGTGACGATCCCAACGGGACCGGGGACAAGAACGGCATCAACACGCCGTCCAAGGTGGATATGCCGGGGTCGCACTCGGTGAACATGCCGGGCGGTGGCACGAACAACTTCACCACCGGCAACATCCCGGGCACCACCGGGACGCCGCAGATCTCCGGGCCGGGCTCGACCACCGGCGCGGGGCTCCTCCCCGCCGGCACGACGACGCCGTCCAGCTTCACGCCGGGGTCGATCCCCGGTGGGTCGGCGCCGAACCCGAACCAGCAGTTCGGGGGCATGCCGATGAGCCCGATGCCGATGGGCGGCGGGATGAACTTCGGCGGGGACGAGGCCTACAACTCCAAGGTCGGCGGGGGTGGCGGCCGGGGTGCCGGCGGCTTCGGGCCCGGCGGCTCGGGCGGGGCCAACGCCACGGGCGCGGGTGCCGCGTCGGGGGCGGCCCGGCCCGGTGGCATCGGGGCGGCCGAGGCCGCGGCCGGACGCGGGATGGGCGGGCTCGGCGCGGGCAGTGGCGCCGGCCGTGGCGGGATGGGTGGCGGCGGGATGGGCCGCGGCCAGAAGGGCGAGGGTGACGAAGACACCGAGCACTCGCGCCCGACCTACCTGGTCGAGGGTGACCCCGACGAGGTCTTCGGCACCGACCTGCGCACCGCGCCGCCGGTCATCGGCGAATAGGAACGCACGAAAAAGGGCCCCCGCGGAACGGGGGCCCTTTTCGTAGGCTCAGTAGCGGTAGAACTTCTCCGCGCGGCCCTGCCGGACCAGCTTCAGCCACTGCAGGAACGCCTTCGGGTCCCGCTTCACACCCACGAAGTACAGCCCGAACCGGACGATCTCCAGCGCGCCGATCTTCCGCATCCCGGGCTGCGACAGCAGGTACCCGCGGTTGCGGTACGTGTAGTAGCGCTTGACCTCGTTCTCCGGGTCCTGCGCGTGGAACTTGCCGCCCAGCATCGGCTTGAACTCGTCCGAGCCGTCCGGGTGCAGGTACTTCGTCTTCAGCGACGTGCCGAACGGCAGCCCCGAACGGACGAGCCGCCGGTGCAGCTCGACCTCGTCGCCGCGGAAGAACAGGCGCAGGTCCGGCACGCCGACGACGTCCAAAGTGGACGCGCGGAAGAGCGCGCCGTTCATCAGGGACGCGATGCCGGGCAGGAAGTCGACGCCCAGCTCGGACTGCGACCGCTTCCACGTCAGGCCGCGGCGCAGCGGGAACGCGAGCTTGTCCGGCGCGTCGATGTTGGACACCACCGGCGAAATCTCCGCCAGGTTCCGCTTTTCCGCTTCCTCCAGCAGGATCGCGAGAACGTTCTCGTCGGCCGGCCGCCCGTCGTCGTCGGCCAGCCAGACCCAGTCCGCGCCCAGCGACAGCGCGTGCAGCATGCCCAGCGCGAACCCGCCGGCGCCGCCGAGGTTGCGGTGCGACGGCAGGTACGTGCTCGGCAGCGGGTAGTTCTCGACGACTTCGCGGGCCGAGTCGTCCGGCCCGTTGTCGACCACCACGAGGTGGTCGACCGGCCGCGTCTGAGCCGCGATGACCTTCAGCGAGTCCGCCAGCAGCTCGCGCCGGTGCCGCGTGACGACCACGCCGACGACCGCGCCGTCGGGCAGCTGCCGGGTCTCGCTGACCATCATTCCCCGCCGTTCGTCGTCGCCGCCGGCTCGACGCCGAAGCGCGCCAGGGTTTCCTCGCTCATGTTCTCGAAGGGGTCGCGCCCCTTGTACGACGTGAGGACGTCCCGCAGCGAACCCTGTTGCTTGAGGTGACCTTCGTCCATCCAGATGGCCGAGTCGCAGAGCTCGAACAGGAACTCGTCCGAGTGGCTGGCGAAGACCAGGATGCCGGAGCGCTTCACCAGGTCCTTGAGCCGGTCGCGGGCCTTGTTGAGGAACGCCGCGTCGACCGCGCCGATGCCCTCGTCGAGGATCAGGATCTCCGGGTCGATGGACGTGACGACGCCCAGCGCCAGACGCACGCGCATGCCCGTCGAGTACGTCCGCAGCGGCATCTGGAGGTAGTCGCCGAGCTCGGTGAACTCGGCGATGTCGTCGACGCGCTTCTCCATCTCCTTGGCCGTCATCCCGAGGAAGAGGCCGCGGATGATGATGTTCTCCTCGCCGGAGATCTCGGGGTCCATGCCGACGCCGAGGTCGAAGACCGGGGCGATCTTGCCCTCGATCCGCGAGGAACCGCGCGTCGGCTCGTAGATCCCGGCGAGCAGCCGCAGCAGCGTGGACTTGCCCGCGCCGTTGTGGCCGACCAGGCCGACGCGGTCGCCTTCGCGCAGCGAAAGCGTCACGTCGTGCAGCGCTTCGATGATCGGCACCTTGGTGTCGGTACCGATCTTGCCGCCGACCTTGCCGAGCACCTTCTTCTTCATCGACCGGGTCTTCGCGTCGAAGATCGGGAAGTCGACGAAGGCGTTCTGGACGTCAATGCTGACCATGTGTCACACCCAATAGGAGACGCGGGCACGGTAGTTGCGCATCGCGACGAGCGCGAGCGCCCAGCCGACGATGGTGATGCCGCCGACGACGATCCAGTTGCCGGGCGTGAAGGACTGCCCGATCAGCGGCGCCCGGACCACCTGCATGAAGTGGTACAGCGGGTTGAGCTGGATGATCGGCAGTGCCCAGGAGGCGTTCGCGCGGGCCCCGCCCGCGAGCAGCTGGTCCACCGGCCAGACGATCGGTGTGGCGTAGAACAGCAGCTGGATCAGCGAGTTGATGACCTGCGGGATGTCGCGGAACCGGGTCGAGATGATGCCCAGCAGCAGCGTCACCCAGCCCGCGTTCAGCGCGAGCAGCAGGAAGCCCGGGATGGCCAGCAGCACGGTCCAGCTGAGGCCGGGGTGGCAGTAGAGGCCGACCGCGCAGAGGCCGTCCTTCGAACCCAGCGAGTACGGGTTGTCCAGCGCGGTGAAGAAGATCGCCAGCACCGCGACGTAGACGATCATGTTGTGCGCCAGCAGCAGCGACTGCCGCCACACCGTGCGCAGCATGTACACGCTCAGCGGGGCGGGGAGCTGCTTGATCAGCCCCTCGTTCGCGATGAACGTTTCCATGCCTTCGGCGAGGCAGCCGCTGATGAAGCCCCAGAGGATGAAGCCGGTGGACAGGTAGGGCAGGAACACCTGGATCGGGGTGTTGAACAGCTGCGAGTACAGCAACCCGAGCCCGAGCGCGATGACGGCCTGGCTGATCGTGATCCAGAAGGGCCCGATCACCGAACGGCGGTAGCGCTGCTTGATGTCCTGCCAGCCGAGGTGTCCCCACAGCTCGCGGGCGTTGAAACCGGCCTGGATGTCGGCAAAGGCGCGCGCGAACGTCTTGCTGTCCGACGTCGGCGGGGCCGGCGTCGCTACGGGTGAGTCCGCGGCCTGAACCGTGCTGGTGGCATGCACGTGGACGAGGGTACCGATGGGATGAGCGGCGTCCGGGCCACCCCGTCGCTGTGGTAGAGCCGAGTGACCGATACGCGGTCGCCGGTGACCTTTGTGCTGGTACTTTCTCGGCTTATGACTGCTGCTCTCGGCGCGGCGAGCCTGATGGTCAACCTGCTCGCGGCGTACGCCGACCGGCCCGACCCGCGTTCGGTGGCCGTCGTCGGCAACCAGCCGCTCCAGCCCGACCCCCAGCGCGCGAAGGCGATCGACGCCTGTGACCTGGTCATCCGGGTCAACGGCTTCGTCGTCGACCAGCCGGGCCAGGAGATCGTCGGCTCCCGGACGCACGTCGTGGTGTTCAACCGGGCGATCCGGGCCACCCCGTACGTCTTCCAGGACTACCGCAAGCGGCTCTACCTGCTGGTCGAGCCGGGCCGCATGCACTGGGAGCCGGAGGACGTGCCGGGCTGGTGGCCCGCCGACCTCGGCGCGGTCCCGGTGTCGAACCGCGAGGTCGTGCTGCCGCTGTCGGACGCGCTGGGCCTGCCGACCCGCGACGAGCCGACGTGGTCGACCACCGGCACGCTCGCCGCGTGGATCGCGCGGACGTCGTTCCCGACCGCGCAGCTCGTGCTCACCGGGTTCTCGTTCATCGACAACCCGGACCAGACCTCGTGGGAGCACGCCGCCGGCGACTCCTGCATCGTCGGCCCGGAGCACCAGATCGCCGCCGAAGGGCGGCTGCTGGACTCCTGGACCAAGACCGGTGACACCACCCTCCTGCGCTGATCGCGCGTCCCCACCCGACACGTAAGGACCCACCCATGGCTGTGCAGAAACTGGGCAGAGGCTTCGTCGACCGGATCGCCCGGCTCATCGACTTCCGCGTCGACGACCGCACCCGCGGCCTCGCCGAGCGCGTCAACAACCTCGAGCACGCGACCGCCGACCACCGGCGCCGGCTCGACAGCGCCGAGCACAACCTCGAGCAGGCCCGCGGCGACCTGGGCTGGGCGCGTGCCGAGCTCGACCGCCTGATCCCGCACGTGGCCGCGCAGGAGGGCCGCCTGGAGACGCTGCGCGAGTCGATCTCGCTGGTGCCCACCGCCGACGCCCCGCAGATCGCCGAAGCCCGCACGCTGATCGAGGAGATCCAGCGGCAGCACGCGCAGATCCGCGTCCGGCTGGCCGGCATCTCCCGCTACGAGGACCGGCTGCGCCGCCTCGAGGACCGGGTCGAAGAGCCCGTCGCGCAGTAGCTTGCGGGCCAGGGAAGCCACCGAAGCGGACGCCGAGCTGCTGCTGGGCTGGCGCAACGACCCGCGGACGCGGCGGTCGTCGCGCTCGACGGCCGTGGTGGCGCTGGACGAGCACCTCGCGTGGCTGCGCGGGGTGCTCGCGGACCCCGATCGGCTGCTGCTCGTCGTCGAGGACGAGGTCGAGCCGGTCGGCACCGTCCGGTTCGACCGGCGCGACGGCGACGGCTGGGAGGTGAGCATCACGCTCGCCCCCGCGAGCCGCGGTCGCGGCCGGTCCGGCGCGGTGCTCGCCGAGGGGGAGCGGGCCGCGCGGGACCGCCTCGGCGTGCAGGTCGTGCTGGCCGCCGTGCACCAGGACAACGCCGCTTCGGCGAAGCTGTTCGAGCACGCCGGGTACGCCGAAGCCGCGCCTGCCGTCGGCGGCTTCCGGCAGCTGCGCAAGACTCTGAGCTGACCCGCAGTCCACCCCGGGGAGGCACCATGCACGACATCCGGTTCGGCGCGCACCTGATCGGTCCGGGCCACGCGCCGTTCGTCATCGCCGAGATGTCCGGCAACCACAACGGCGACCTCGACCGGGCGCTGCAGATCGTCGACGCCATCGCCGAGACCGGCGCGCAGGCGGTCAAGCTGCAGACCTACCGCCCCGACACGATCACCATCGACGTCGACACCCCGGCGTTCCGGATCGGCGAGACCCACGAACTGTGGGGCGGGGAAAACCTGTACAAACTGTACGAAAAGGCCCACACGCCGTGGGAGTGGCACGCGCCGCTGTTCGAACGGGCCCGCTCGAAAGGCCTGGAGATCTTCTCCAGCCCCTTCGACCCGACCGCGGTCGAGCTGCTGGAGTCCCTGGACGCGCCGGCGTACAAGATCGCGTCGTCGGAAATCGTCGACCTGCCGCTGATCGAGCTGTGCGCTCGCACGGGCAAGCCGCTGGTCATCTCGACCGGCATGGCGAACGTCGCCGAAATCGACGCGGCGGTGCGCACCGCGCGTGAGGCGGGCAACGACCAGCTGATCGTGCTCGGCTGCACGGCGAGCTACCCGGCGTCGCCGCGCGAGAGCAACCTGCGCGGCCTGCCGCTGCTGGCCGGGCTGACGCAGACGCTGGTCGGGCTGTCCGACCACACGCCGGGCATCGGGGCGCCGGTCGCGGCCGTCGCGCTGGGCGCGGTCGCCATCGAGAAGCACGTCACGCTGGCCCGCGCGGACGGCGGCGTCGACTCGGAGTTCTCGCTGGAGCCCTCGGAGCTGGCCGCGCTGGTCGCCGAGACGCACCGGGCGTGGGAAGCGCTCGGCGATCCCGTGCTGGGCCCGCGGGAGAGCGAGAAGGAGGGCCTGCGGCTGCGCCGGTCCCTTTACGTCGTCGAGGACGTCCGGGCGGGCGACGAGGTCACCGCGGCCAACGTCCGGTCGATCCGGCCCGCGGGCGGCCTCGCCCCGGCCGAGATCACCAAGGTCGTGGGGCGCACCTTCCGCGTCGACGCCGCGAAGGGCACGCCCCTGACCTGGGACCTGATCTAGAAGAACGCGCGCACGGCGTCGACCACGCGGTCGACGTCGGCGTCCGTCAGCGCCGGGAACAGCGGCAGCGAGAGCTCCTGCTCGTAGTACGCCTCGGCGTTCGGGCAGAGGCCGCGCCGGTACCCGAGGTCTTCGAAGACGGGGTGCCAGTACGCCGGGATGTAGTTGACCTGGACGCCGATGCCGACGCCGCGGAGGTGCTCGAACAGCGCCTTGCGGCGGCCTTCGAGGACCCGCAGCGGGTACAGGTGCCACACCGGGTCGGCGCCCGGGCGGCTCGGCGGCGTCGCCACGCCCTCGACGTCGGCGAGCGCCGCGGAGTACCGGGCGTGGATCTCGGCGCGGCGCTTCTTGAACTCCGCGAGCCGGGTCAGCTGGCTGGACCCGAGCGCGCAGAGGACGTCCGGCAGGCGGTAGTTCAGGCCGAACTCGTGCACTTCCTGGTGCCAGCCGCCCTCGTCCGGGTAGCGCTGCTCGGCGCGGTCGCGGACCAGGCCGTGGTTGCGGAACTTCCGCGCCCGGTCGAGCAGCCCGGCGTCCGGGGTGACGACAGCGCCGCCTTCGGCCGTGGTGAGGTTCTTGGTCGGGAAGAACGAGAACGTCGTCAGGTCGGCGAGCGAGCCCACCGGACGGCCCTGCCAGGACCCGCCGACCGAGTGCGCGGCGTCTTCCAGCAGGAGCGCACCGGCTTCGTGGGCGATTTCGCCGAGCGCGTCCAGTTCGGCCGGGTGACCGGCGTAGTCGACGGCGGCGACGACCTTCGTGCGTTCGGTCACCGCGGCGGCGGCTGCGTCGATGGCCAGGTTGCCGGTGTCGGCCTCGACGTCGGCGAAGACCACCTTCGCGCCGAACAGCGCCGCGGTGGCGGCCGTCGCCACGAAGGTCATCGGGCTGGTGACGACCTCGTCGCCCGGCTTGATCCCGGCAGCCGCGTAGGCGACGTGCAGGGCGGCCGTGCCCGAGGTCACGGCCACCGCCGGGGTGCCGCCGGTGTGCGCGGCGAGGTCGTTCTCGAACTGCTGGACCGCGGGCCCGGTGGTCAGCCAGTCGCCACGCAGGACGTCGACGACCGCCTGGATGTCCTCTTCGCTGATGGACTGGCGGCCGTAGGGGAGGAAGTCAGCCATGCTGCTCGACCAGCTCGCGCAGCTCCTCCGGGTTCAGCCACAGGTCGTTGGTGTCCGAGCGGTACGCGAAGCCTTCGGGCATCGGCGTCCCGCCGTCCGGCTCCTGGTAGCCCCAGCCCGCGAGGTGCGGCTGGACGACGTAGCGGTCCTCGAGCTTGACCGTCCGGCGCGCGTCGTCGGGGGCGATCATCTCCTCGTGCAGCTTCTCGCCCGGGCGGATGCCGACCTCGTGCATGTCGCTGCCCGGCGCGATCGCCTGCGCCAGGTCGACCAGCCGCATGCTCGGGATCCGCGGCACGTACAGCTCGCCGCCGTGCATCTGGTCGAACGAGTCGACGACGAACCGCACGGCCTGCGGGAGCGTGATCCAGAAGCGGGTCATCTCCTTGTGCGTGATCGGCAGCGATTCGCCCTTTTCGGCCAGCTTGCGGAAGAACGGGATGACACTGCCCCGCGAACCCATGACGTTGCCGTAGCGGACCACGGAGAAGCGCGTCACGTGCGCGGCCGCGTAGTGGTTGCCGCTGATGAACATCCGGTCGGCGCACAGCTTGGTGGCGCCGTAGAGGTTGATCGGGCTGGACGCCTTGTCGGTCGACAGCGCGACGACCTTCTTGACGCCGGTGTCGATCGCGGCCTCGATCACGTTCTGCGAGCCCATGACGTTGGTCTGGACGAACTCGAACGGGTTGTACTCACCGGTGTCGACCTGCTTGAGCGCGGCGGCGTGCACGACGTAGTCGACGCCGTGCATGGCGCGCTCGAGCCGGCGGCGGTCGCGGATGTCGCCGATGAACCAGCGCAGGCGCGGGTCGTCGCCGAACAGCTGGCGCGTCTCGTACTGCTTCAGCTCGTCGCGGGAGAGCACGACCAGCCGGCTCGGGTTCAGTTCGGCGAGCGCGTGCGCGATGAACGCCTTGCCGAAGGAACCGGTCCCGCCGGTGAGCAGGATGCTGGAGCCATCCAGCTCGGACATCGTTGACCTCCGCGTTTGGGGTGGGTTGCCGTCGGCCATCATGTCACCCATGCGTGGAGCGCCCGGTGTCAACGCCGTCATCCAGGCCCGGTCGAGCTCGACCAGGCTGCCCGGCAAGGTGCTGCGCCCGCTGGCCGGCCGCAGCGTGCTGGGCTGGGTGGTCCGGGCCGCGGCGGCCGCTCCCGGCGTGGACCAGGTGGTCGTCGCGACCTCTTCGGACGCCTCCGACGACGACGTCGCTCTGGAAGCCGCCCGCTGTGGCGCCGCCGTGGTCCGGGGTCCGCTCGACGACGTGCTCGAACGGTTCGCCGTGGCGCTGCGTGCGCACCCCGCCGACGCCGTGATCAGGCTCACCGCGGACTGCCCGCTGCTGGACCCGTCGCTGATCGGCCAGCTCGCGACGCTGTGGCGGGCCCAGCCGACGCTCGACTACGTGAGCACGACGCTGGTCCGGACGCTGCCGCGTGGCTTCGACGCCGAGCTGGTGCGGGCGTCCGTGCTCCTGGAGCAGGTCGCTTCCGCGTCCGGCGCGGACCGCGAGCACGTGACTTCGGGCATCTACTCGCAGCCCACGCGCTATTCGTGCGCCGGTGTCGTGGTGAGCCCGGCCGCCGACGACCTGCGCGTGACGCTCGACACCGCCGAGGACTGGGAGCTGCTGTCCGCGCTGGTGGCCGAGCTGGGCGACCGCGTCGGCGACTGGCGGGCCGTGGTCGCGCTGCTGCGTGCGCGGCCGGACCTGGTGGCGCTGAACGCGGACGTCGAGCAGAAGAAGGTCGGCCGGTGAGGCTGCTGCTGCGCGCGGACGCGTCGGCGTCGATCGGCGCCGGCCACATCGCGCGGATGGTCGCCTACGCTGAGCGGGCGGTTGCCCGGGGTTTCTCGGTCGCGTTCTCGGGCCAGGTCGAGAACGCGGAATGGCTCGCGGCGCGCTTCGACGAGCTGGGCGTCGAGCGGGTGCCGTTCGACGCGACGGGGTTCGACGCGGTCGTCGTCGACCACTACGGCCTCGGCGACGTGCGGCCCGAGGTCAACGCGGCCGGCGCGGTGCTGGTGTCGATCGAGGACGACGTGTTCGGCCGCCGTCCCGCGGACATCGTGGTCGACTCGAGCTTCGCGCCTGCTCCGCGGCCCGATGACGGCTCCGGCTTCCTGCTGCGCGGAATCGAGTACGCGCCGCTGCGGGACGTCGTGCGCGAAACGCGCCGGGCACCGGCCGGCCCGCCGCCGCACGTCACGGTGGTCCTGGGCGGCGGCGCCGAGTGGACGGCGACGGTCGGGTTGCTGCTTCGCGCCCTTCGCGACACCGAGCAGCCGTTCGTGGCGGACGCCTTGGTGCGCGGCGAGCCGTCGCTGCCTCCGCTGCTCCCCGGACAGTCGATCCGGGTGTCCCCGCCGAGCCCGGCGCTGCTGGACATCCTGGCGACGACCGACGTCGCCGTGAGCGCATCCGGGGTGACGTTCGTGGAGCTGTGCTGCCTCGGCGTCCCGACGGCGGCGGTCCGGCTGGTCGACAACCAGGAGCCGGGCTACCGGGCGGCGCTCGAGCTCGGCCTGGCGGCCGGCCTCGGCCCCGCGGAGTCCCTCGCTTCGCGGCTGCCTGCGGTGACGGCGGTCTTGCGGTCGTTGCTGACCGATGCGTCCCTGCGCCGGGCGCTGTCGGCCACGGCGTCGTCCACAGTGGACGGCCTCGGCGTCGACCGCGTCCTGGATTCCCTCGTATCGAGGACCGGATCTGTCCGCGATGCTTCCTATCGTTGAAGCATGACGATCACCCCGTTCCGCATCGACGTCCCGCAGGCCGCCCTCGACGACCTCCGCACGCGCCTGGCGAACACCCGCTGGCCCGACCAGCCCGCCGACACCGGCTGGCGGCTCGGGGCGCCGGTGGACTACGTGCGCGAGCTGGCGGAGTACTGGCGGACCGGCTTCGACTGGCGGGCGCAGGAGGCGCGGCTCAACGCGTTCCCGCAGTTCACGACCACGATCGACGGCACGAACGTGCACTTCCTGCACGTGGTGTCCCCGGAGCCGTCGGCGACGCCGGTGCTGCTCACGCACGGCTGGCCAGGCTCGATCGTGGAGTTCCTGGACGTGATCGGCCCCCTGACGGACCCCCGCGCGTACGGCGGCGACCCGGCTACGGCGCTGACAGTGGTCGTCCCGTCGATCCCGGGCTACGGCTTCTCGGGCCCGACGCCGACCCCGGACTGGGGCCCGGACCGGGTGGCGCGGGCGTTCGCCACGCTGATGACGTCGCTGGGTTACGAGCGCTTCGGCGCTCACGGTGGCGACTGGGGCGCGATCATCTCGCGCGAGCTGGCGGTCCAGTTCCCCGCGCGGGTGCTGGGCATCCACGTGACGATGCTGGCGTCGGCGGTGGTCCGGACGTCCGCGGAGCTCGCGGAGTTGTCGGACCAGTCGCTGGGCCGCCGTTCGCTGGAGAAGGGGCAGGCGTTCTCGACGTCGGGTACGGGGTACGCGATGATCCAGGCGACGAAGCCGCAGACCCTGGCGTACGGCCTGCACGATTCCCCGGCGGGCCAGCTGGCGTGGATCGCGGAGAAGTTCCGCTCGTTCTCGAACACGACGACGGACCTGATCGACCGCGACGACCTGCTGGCGGACGTGTCGATTTATTGGTTCACGGAGACGGCGAACTCATCGGCCCGGCTGTACGCGGCGTTGACGGGCGGCTGGGGAGCCCCGCCCCCGGCGAACACGGTCCCGACGGCGGTGGCGGTCTTCCCGGACGACATCGGGCTGCCGGTGCGGGAGCTGGCGGAGCGGACGGACAAGATCGTCCGCTGGACGGAGTTCCCGAGTGGCGGCCACTTCGCGGCTCTGGAGGAACCGGACGCGCTGATCGGCGACGTCCGGGAGTTCTTCAGCTCGCTGCGCTGACCTTGCTCCCGGCGCCGGTCGCGGATGTCGCGAATGAGTCATTGGGGACGCCGGAGGTCCCGAATGAGTCATTCGCGACCTGCGCCTCGGCTGCCGACGTGCCGTGAATGACTCATTCACCTCGCCAGACGACGGGGCTCCGGCAAAGTCGGAGTTGACGCGGCGGATCGTGGCATCGGCGGGCTCGCCCGAAGTCTTGAATGACTCATTCAAGACGTCGGACGTCCTGAATGACTCATTCAAGACTTCCCGGGGTGCGCGATCGGCCGGATCCGCCGCGATGTCAGGAACGCCCCGTCCACAACGCCCGGGCCACCGATCCCCGGCCGCCGCCTCCCGCGCACCGAGCGGCGGGCTTGCCGAAGGCGAGGTCGCGAATGACTCATTCGGGACCTCTAAAGCCGCCAATGACTCATTCGCGACCTCGCTCGAACTGCCCACCCCGCCTGCCACCGGTGAAGCGAGCCGGGGCCGGCGACTTTGCCGGAGCCCTGTCGCCAGACGACATGAATGAGTCATTCACGTCATGCGGTGCGCCCCGCCCGGACCGGGCCCCGCCCAGACCGGGCCCCGCCCAGACCGGGCCCCGCCCAGACCGGGCCCCGCCCAGACCGGGCCCCGCCCAGACCGAGCCCCGCCCTCCCTAGGGGGCCGTGCCCATGTCCAGCCTATCGGCGCCCCCGGACAAAACCCGCCTCGAGACGAGTTGTCCACAGGGGTTGTCCACAGGCCCTCCGGTCTGTGGACAACCCCACCGAGCTCAGAGGTACTGCCCAGTCCCCGAGATCCCGGGCCCGTGCCCGTCAAGCCCCGGCCCCGCACCCGGCCCGCCGGCCGAAGGCCCGGCCGGCAACCCCCGCCGCATCTGCTCCAGCTGCACCCGCGCCGCCATCTGCTGGGCGAACAGCGCCGTCTGAATCCCGCTGAACAACCCCTCGAGCCACCCCACCAGCTGCGCCTGCGCGATCCGCAGCTCGGCGTCCGAAGGCGTCTGGTCGTCCGTGAACGGCCGCACCAGGCGCTCCAGCTCGTCCTGCAGCTCCGGGGCCAGCGACGCCGCCAGCTCCTTGACCGACGTCTCGTGGATCTCGCGCACGCGGTTGCGGGACGCGTCGTCCAGCGGGGCCGCGCGGACCTCCTCGAGGAGCTGCTTGATCATCGTGCCGATCCGCATCACCTTCGCCGGCTCTTCGACGAGGTCGCCGACCGACTCCGGGTGGTCGTCCGCGCCCACCGGGGTGCCGTCCGGGCCCACGACCACCACGTGGGGTGAAGATTCCTGGCCAGCGTCACCGGCTGTGAAGTTCGGCTCGGTCATGTGCTCCATCCTGGCTTGCGTTCGACACGCTCCGCGACACCCACGGGGCGTCCGTCTCCGAGCGTAGCCGCTTCGGGGGTTCCCGGTGGCTCTCCACCCAACCCCGGGCGCACGGCGAAACCGCACGTCCGTACGGTGTCCACATGGCGTTCGACGTCGCTCGTATCCGTGGGCTCTTTCCCGCGCTGGGTGACGGCTGGATTCACTTCGACGGCGCCGCCGGAATGCTGGTCCCGGAACAGGTCGCTTCGGCCGTTTCGACGGCGATGCGCGCCCCGGTGTCGGGGCCGGGCGGAGCGTTTCCGGCCTCACAACGCGCGGAAAGCATCGTGACCGCGGCCCGCCGGGCCGTGGCCGACCTGGTCGGGGCCGACCCGGCCGCCGTCGTGCTCGGACCCAGCGCGCCGGTGATGCTGCGCCGGCTCTGCGACTCGCTCGCCGAGCGCTGGACGATCGGCGACGAGGTCGTCGTGTCGAGGCTCGACGAACAGGCCAACCTCGCGCCGTGGCAGCGGGCCGCAAAGCGTGTCGGCGCCGTCGTGCGCTGGGGCGAGATCGACATCGAGACGTGCGAACTCCCGGCGTGGCAGTACGAGCAGCTCGTGTCGGCGCGCACCAAGGCCGTCGCGGTCACGCTCGCGTCCGGGTCCGTCGGGACGCGGCCGGACGTGCCGACGATCATCGAGTTCGCCAAGCGGGTCGGCGCGCTCGTCGTCGTCGACGCCACCTACGCCGCGCCCTTCCTGCCGCTGGACATCAACGCGCTCGGCGCCGACGTCATGGTCGTGTCCGCGCAGGCGTGGGGCGGCCCGTCGGTGGGCGCCCTCGTCTTCCGCGACCCCGAACTGATCGAGCGGATCCCGTCCGTCTCGCTCGACCCGATGGCGCGCGGCGCCGCCCGCCTCGAACTCGGCCCGCACGCGTACCCGCTGCTCGCCGGGCTGATCGCGTCGATCGACTACCTCGCGGGCCTCGACGACGCCGCGGCGGGCTCGCGTCGCGAACGGCTGGTCACCTCGCTCGGCTCCGCGAAGTCCTACCACGCCGGGCTGCTCGCCCAGCTCTCCACGGAACTGCTGTCGCTGCGGCACATCATGGTGATCGGCAACGCCATGCGCCGCATCCCCGCGCTCGCCTTCGCCGTCGCCGGCAAGAAGGCGCCCGAGGTCGCCGAGTACCTGGCTTCGCAGGGGTTGTGCGCCTTCGCCGACGACGGTGCGGCCGGTGTCTTCGCGTCACTGGGCGTCGGGGAAGTGGGCGGCGCCGTGCGGATCGGGCTCGCCCACTACTCCAACGTCTTCGAAATCAACCAGCTCGTGCGGGTCCTCGAAGAACTCCGCTAGGACTTCGCGGCCAGCAGGACCTTGCCGAACACCGAGCCCTCTTCCAGGATCCGGTGCGCGTTCGCGGCTTCGGCCATCGGCACGACCTGGCCGACGATCGGCTTCACGGCACCTTCGGACACCAGCGGCCACAGCCGTTCGCGGACGTCGGCGACGATCGCCGCCTTCTGGTCCAGCGGCCGGAAGCGCAGGCCCGCCGCGAACACCGACGCCCGCTTGCCGATCAGCGAGCCGATGTTCAGCTCGCCCTTGACCCCGCCCTGCATCCCGATGATCACCAGGCGCCCGTCCTGCTGCAGCGCGTCGACGTTGCGCGACAGGTAGGACGCGCCCATGTTGTCGAGGATGACGTGCGCGCCGCCCGTCTCCTTCTTGAGGACCTCGACGAAGTCCTCTTCCTTGTAGTTGATCGTGAGGTCGGCGCCGAGCTGGCGGCAGCTCTCGAGCCGGTCCGCCGACCCCGCGGTGACGGCGACGGTCGCGCCGAGCGCCTTACCGACCTGGATGGCGTGCGTGCCGATGCCGCCGGCGCCGCCGTGCACCAGCAGCACTTCGCCTTCGGTGAGCTTCGCGTGCATCACGACGTTCGCCCACACCGTGCAGGCCACCTCGGGCAGCCCGGCCGCGGCGATCAGCTCGACCTCGCCGGGCACCGGCAGCAGCTGCCCGGCCGGGACGACGGCCTTCTCCGCGTAGCCGCCGCCGGCGAGCAGCGCGCAGACCTCGTCGCCGACGTTCCAGCCTTCGACGCCTTCGCCGAGCTCCGCGATCGTTCCGGAGCACTCCAGACCGAGGGTTTCGCTGGCACCGGGCGGCGGCGGGTAATGGCCCCGGCGCTGCAGCAGGTCGGCGCGGTTCACCGCGCTCGCGGCCACTTCCAGCAGCACCTCACCGGGCCCGGGACGCGGGTCCGGGACCTCGGTCCACTCGAGAACGTCCGGGTCACCTGGCTCACGGATGGTGATCGCGTACATGTGTCGACTGTATACCGGCTGCGGAAGTTCCCGCCGAATGACGCATTGACGAACTACGCATACCCGAACAAAGGTGAGCAACCATGTCACTCACACGAAGAAGACTGCTCGTACCGGCGGCGCTGGCCGCCTGTACGACGCTGGCGTTCGGCATGACCCCGGCCGCGGCGGCGAACACCGCGGCCCAGCCCGACGGCCCCGCCTTGGCCAAGCAGCTCGTCAAGAAGGTCGACGTCGGAGCCATCAACCGGCACCTGATCGCGCTCCAGCGGATCTCCGACGCCAACGGAGGCACGCGCGCGGCCAGCACCGAAGGCCACAAGAAGTCCGCGGAGTACATCGCGACGAAGCTGGAGGCCGCCGGCTTCCAGGTGACCCGCCAGGAGTTCCCGTTCACGTTCGCCGAGACCCTCGCGGAGAAGCTGACCGCGGGCGGCGCCGACGTGCCGGTCATCGCGATGGAGTACACGACGAACACCCCGGTCGGCGGCATCACCGCGCCGCTCGCCGTGGTCGCGGTGGACGACACCAGCGGTTGCGAGGCCACCGACTACACCGCCGACGTCGCCGGCAAGATCGCGCTGATCAAGCGCGGCGGCTGCTCGTTCGCGCAGAAGCAGGCGACCGCCGCGGCCGCGGGCGCGATCGGCGCGATCGTCTACAACAACACCGACGGCGCCCTGAACGGGACTCTGGGGGACCCGGCCAACGCGAAGATCCCGACCGGCGGCGTGACGGCGGCCGCGGGCGCGCAGCTGGCCACGCTGGGCGGCCAGAACGTGACGCTCGAACTGCGTGCCTTCCAGGAGCAGCGGACCAGCTACAACGTCATCGCCGAGACCAAGACCGGGCGCCACGACAACGTCGTGATGCTGGGCTCGCACCTCGACAGCGTCCCGGCCGGTCCCGGCATCAACGACAACGGCACCGGCTCGGCGACCCTGCTCGAGACGGCGCTGCAGCTGGGGAGCAGCCCGAAGAGCAGCAACGCCGTGCGCTTCGGCTTCTGGAGCGCGGAGGAGTTCGGCCTGATCGGCTCGACCTACTACGTCGACTCGCTGACCTTCGAGCAGCAGCTCGACATCGCGCTGTACATGAACTTCGACATGATCGGCTCGCCGAACGCGGCGTACTTCGCCTACGACGGGGACAACTCCGACGGCGTCGGCGCGGGCCCGGGCCCGTACGGCTCGGCGCAGATCGAGCAGACGCTCGCCGGGTACCTCAACGCGAAGGGCGTCCCGACCGAGGGCACCGACTTCGACGGGCGCTCGGACTACGGCGAGTTCATCGCGGTGGGCATCCCGGCCGGCGGCCTCTTCACCGGCGCCGAAGGTCAGAAGACCGCCGCTCAGGCCGCGAAGTGGGGCGGCACGGCGGGCCTCGCCTACGACAGGTGCTACCACCAGGCCTGCGACAACCTGGGCAACATCGACCGGGTCGCGCTCGACCGCAACGCGGACGCCGTCGCCTGGGCGGTCGGTGTCTACGCGACGAGCACCGAGAGCGTCAACGGGGTGCCGCCGGGCAAGAGCAAGACGGCCAAGCAGAAGGCCGCCGACCGCGGTGCGCAGCGGAACTTCGCCGCGCACGCCGTCGCCGGTGACCCGCACGCGCTGGCTTCCTGAGATCAGACCGAAGGGGCCGTCCCGGTGCGGGGCGGCCCCTTCGTCGTGGCTGCGTCAGCCCAGGTTGTTCGTGCCGAAGGTGTCGCAGCGGGCGGGCTCGCCGGTCTGGAAGCCGGTGGTGAACCACTTCTTGCGCTGCGCGGACGTGCCGTGGGTGAACTTCGAGCGGTCGACCTGGCCGCCGCCGAGCTTCTCCTGGATGTAGTCGTCGCCGATGCGGGACGCGGTGTCCAGCGCGGACGCGATGTCGTCCTGGCTGACGTCGGTGATCAGTGGCTTGCCGGTGTCGGTCGGCGTCGTCGTGGCGTGGTTGGCCCAGACGCCGGCGTAGCAGTCGGCCTGCAGTTCGAGTCGCACCGAACCGGACGTCGGGCCGGTGCCGGTGCCCTTCTTCGACGTCCCGAGCAGGTTCTGCACGTGGTGGCCGTACTCGTGGGCCAGCACGTACGCCTCGGTGAAGAGGCCGCCCTGCGCGCCGAAGCGCGTCTTCAGCTCGTCGAAGAACGAGAGGTCGATGTAGACGTCGGAGTCCGCCGGGCAGTAGAACGGGCCGGTGTCGGACGTGGCGCTGCCGCAGCCGGTGCGCACGCCGCCGTTGAAGAACTTGGTCGGCGCCTTCTGGTAGGTCGAGCCGGACCGCGCGAACTGCTGCGCCCAGTAGTCCTGGACGGAGTTCACGATCGCGACGATCGCGCAGTCGTGGTTCTTGTTCGCGTCCGCGCCGGTCTTGCACTCGCTCGACAGCTGCGTGTTGTCGACCTGCTGGCCGGACCCGACGCCGCCGAGCCCGCCGCTCAAGCCGCTCCCGCTGCCGCCGCCGACGCTGACCCCGCCGAGCTGGGAGAGCACGAAGTAGATGATCAGGCCCACCACGCCGAGCCCGCCACCACCCAGTGCCACCCGGCCGCCGATCCCGCCGCCGCCACCATCGCCGCTACCGCGCAGGTCCTGGACTTCGGAAGCGTCCAAGCCGGCGTCGTCGTCGAACCTCACCCGCCGATATTAACGAGCCTGGGCGCGGCCGTCGCGCTGACGGCCGCACCCAGGCGTTGTACCGAGATTCTGTTCGTCGGGCGGTTGGCCGCATCCGGGCCGGCGTTCAGGCGCTGCCGTCACGGCTTCCGAGGCCGTGACCGGAAACAGGCCCGATCGACGCCGAATGCGTGAACGCACCGTAGAAGCCCGCGCTCGTGCTGCTCACAATCGCGATCGACCCGGTAGAAGTCCGTTCCGGTCGCGGGGACGCAGCGGGCGGTCAACCGCGAGGATCACCCGTCACGCAACCACCTGACCTCTCCTGGCGGGGCACCCGGGCCGGCACGTCACCGTCGTCGTGCCGCATACCTGGCCAACCGTCCACCGACAAGCAGAATGCGCCTTTTCGGTCCGAGTCTCAACCTTTTCGTAACCCCACCTTCGGGCGATGTTGCGGTGGTGTCTTCACCGGCCGACGGATCGGACTCGGACCGCGCGTTCCCTTGATCAGCGTTCTACGCTGCCTTATGACCGAGGAGCGACCTGTGCGGTGGTTGAACGATGCCGAGATGGCGGCGTGGCGCTCCTACATCGTCGCGACGCTGCGGCTGCGGCAGCGCCTGCACCGCGAACTGTCCGACCGGCACGAGGTGTCGCTCACGGACTACGAGGTGCTCGTCTGCCTCGAAATCCAGCCCGAGCACCGGATGCGCATGTCGGAACTGGCGTCGATGATGGGATCGACGAAGAGCAGGCTTTCGCACCAGGTCGGCCGGCTCGAGGACATCGGACTGGTCCGGCGGGCCCGCGACCCGGAGGACAAGCGCGGCGTCATCACGGAGCTGACCGAGGACGGCGCGGCCCTGCTGAAGACGGCGGCGCCGACACACGTGGAAGGCGTCCGCGAGCACCTGATCGACCTGCTGAGCCCGACCGAGCAGGCAACGATCGCGGCGGCCTTCGAGCGCGTGCTGGACCACCTGTCGGAAACCGAAAGCTGAACCCGGGCGCGGCCGGCGCCCGGGTGCTCAGTGCGGTAGCGGTGGGATTCGAACCCACGGAGAGGTTGCCCCCTCGCATGTTTTCAAGACATGTTCCTTCGGCCGCTCGGACACGCTACCCCTGCCCACGAGGGTAGCCGACGGAGTCTTCCGCCTCGCCGGGGCAACCGCGGCGGTCCCGGCGGCGTGCTCATCGCATGACATCGCCTGGGGTGGGCCTGCGCCGGACGCTCGCGCTGTGGGTGCCGGTGCTGGTCTTGCTGGCCGGGCTGGTCGTGCTGGGCATCGGCGATGGTCAGCACGAGGACGACGCGCGCTCGGCCGGGGTGTTCCCGGCGCGGGTCGTCGCGACCGGTTCGCGGCAGTACCGGACCGCCGACGTCGAGTTCACCGGGCCCGACGGGCGAACCACCACCGTGACCGTCGAGCACCGGAAGCGGGGCGTCTACCCGGGCGACGAGGTCCAGGTCCGGGTGTGGCCGGCCGAACGGCGGGTGGCGCTCGAGTACGGGGTCTCGCACGAGGCGACGATGGTGGTCGGCGGCGTGCTCGCACTGCTCGGCGCGGGTGGCTGGGTCGTCGCCGTCGTCCGGCGGCGTCGCGAACGGCGCCGGTCGTGACGGCGGGGTCGCGCCGGCTGCCCCCGGCGGCCGTCCTGTGGCTGCCGTTGCTGATGCTGGCCGGCGGGCTCGGGGTGCTGGGCGTCGGTGCGGTGAACCTCGCGGACGAGAGCCGGTCGGCGGGGGTCTTCGCGGGCCGGGTCGTCGCGACCCACGAGCGGACCGCGGACGTCGAGTTCACCAGCGTCGACGGGCGGCCCGCCACGGCGAACTTCGGGCTCCAGAAGCCGGCGCTTCGCGTGGGCGAGACGGTCCAGGTCCGCGTGTGGCCCGCCGAACGGCGGACGGAACTCGACTTCGGCGTCTCCCACACCTCGACGCTGGTGGTGGGCGGGGTGCTGGCGCTGCTCGGCGCGGCCGCCGCCGTGCTGGCCTTCCTGCGGCACCACCGCGAACGGCGCCGGTCGTGACGGCCGGGCAACCGCGGCGGTCGCGACGGCGTGCTGGGGGCATGAAGTCGTGGAGATCCTGGCTGCCGCCGGCGGCCCTGCTGTGGCTCCCGCTGCTGATGCTGGTCGGCGGCTCTGCGGTGCTGGCCACCGGCATCGCCATGGCCGCGGACGTGCACCGGTCGGCCGGGCTCTTCTGGGGGCAGGTCGTCGAGGTCGGTGACCCGCGGGACCGGTCCGCGGCCGTCGAGTACACCGGACCCGACGGGCGGACCAAGAGGCAGACCTTCGAGCTGGACCGGCGCCGGGTCCCCGTGGGCAAGCGGGTCCAGATTCGGGTGTGGCCCGACGAAGGCCGGGCGGAATTCGACGCGGGCGACAAGTACGTCACGCCGATCGTCTACGGCGGGGTGGTGTCGTTGCTGGGCGCGGCCGGCACCGTCGTGGTCTTCGTGCGGCACAACCGCATCCGGCGACGCCGGTGAAGACGGACGTGGTCCGGGGCGCGGTGGCCGCCGTCTCGCTGGCGGTGATGCTCGGTTCCCTGCTCGCGGCCGCGATCATCGGCGGCACGCTCCGGGACCGGTCCGGCTCACTGGTGGGTACCGCGACCGTCGAGCGGGTCGTCGACCGGTCCACGGTGGTCGCGCGCGTCGACGAACCCGGCGGCCTCCGCTACCGGGACGTGCGTGTCAGCCGCGGTTACCCGCACGGCGCCCGCCTCGAGGTCCGCTACTGGGCCCACGACGAGGAGCCCGCGGCCGAGACCAGGGGCGAACTGCGCATCCCTGGCCCGTGGATCTTCGGCGTCTGCGCGGCGGGGTTCGTGGCGGGCAACGTCGGGCTGCGGCCGGCGATCCGCCGGGCTAAGTCCAGCTCAGTGTGAGCGCGGCACCCTGGGCGCGGCCCGCTTCGGCCGCCGGCGTGCGGGTCGCCGGGTCCAGCGGGTTCTCGCCGATCGCCTCGATCGAAGCCTCGTCCGGGGTGATCAGCGCAACCTCCGCGCCCGCCGCGCGCAGCTCGTCCAGGACCGTGGACAGCGGCTTTTCCATCGGCAGCGGGGAATCCGGGCCGAGCGGGGAAACGACCGTGACGCGGGTGCAGCCCGTCGCGTAGTCGGCGTTCTCGCCGGAGCGGACGCCGCCGTCGACGTAGCGGCGGCCGTCGATCGTCACCGGGGGCCAGACGCCCGGGACCGCGCAGCTCGCCGCCACCGCGTCGACCAGGGAGACCCCGGAGGCGCGGTCGAAGCGGCGGGGTTCGCCGGTTTCGGCGTCCACCGCCACGATCACCAGGCGCTGCTCGGGCCACTCGTGCACCGGCAGCCGCGCTTCGAGCACCGCGCGCCGGTCGGCTTCGGGCACCGTTTCGGCCGCCAGTGCCAGCCGGCCGACCGCGCGCCGGACCTCGGCGGGGTCCGCCGTGCCGGTGAGCGCGCCGCCGAAGTCGGCGGCGAACTTCTCGAAGTCGATGTCGGCCGGGATCTCCGGCGCCTGGCGCGCCGGATCGGCCTGGCGGGCGAACAGCTCGGCCAGCGGCAGCCCGCTGGTCACCTGCGCCGCGACCGCCGCGCCCGCCGACGTCCCGACGAGCAGGTCGGCACCGGTGAGGTCCTGCCCGTGCTCGGCGAGCCCGGTCAGCAACCCCGTCGTCCACGCGATCCCGGCGACCCCGCCGCCGCCCAGCACCAAAGCCTGTCCACCCATGCCGACAGCCTATCGGCGCCGGATCACGGCTGTCGCAAGGCTTTCGCGGCGATCCGCGCCTGGACTTCGGGACGCCGCAACGGCGGCACGGTCGCCGGCGGCTGACGGCGTTCGGGCAGCTGCTCCAGCAGCCGCGTGGTGATCGCCGTGATCTCGGCGACCGCGGCCTCGAAGGGCTCGCGCGTGGCGTCCGAAAGCGACTGCACGCCGGTCACCTTGCGGACGTACTGGCGGGCCGCGGCCTCGATCTCCTCGCCGGTCGCGGCCGGCTGGAGCCCCCGGAGGGTGGTGATGTTTCGGCACATGCCGCCCAGGGTACGACTCTTCGGGCGCCCCGATCACACGGTCGGTTAGGCCTGGCCCCACCTCGTTGACGCCCGAACCGCCGCTTGGGCAAGGTCGGAGCAGTGCCCCTCAGACCGTTCCGCTCCGCCCGCCCCGAACCCCCGGTCCTCGACGCCGAGCCGCCGGAAACCCCGATCCCGGAACAGGCCTGGCCCCGCGTGCGAGCCGACGAGCTGGTCACGCTCGTGGCGCACGTCTTCGCCGCCCACGGTTTCCCCGAAGCCCGCGCGCGCATCGCGGCGGAGGCCCTCTGCCACGGCGACCTGACCGGTTCGCCGGACACCGGGGTCGCCGACCTGACCCGCGTCCACTTGCCACTGCTGGAAAACGGGCACGTCGTGCCGCACGCCCGGCCGCTGATGATCGCCGACCGCGGGGCCGCCGCGCTGATCGACTACCGCCGCGCGTCCGGGCTCTGGGCCGTCGGCGACGCGATGGACCGGGCGGTCACCCGGGCCGGCCGGTACGGCGTCGGGCTGGTTTCCCTGCGCGGGATCGGGCCGTTCGGCCGGGCCGGGCACCACGCCGCGCGGGCGCTGCCGCACGCGATGATCGGGCTGGTGCTCGCCGCCGGCGGCGAACCGGGCCAGCCGATGAACCCGCTCGGCATGGCCGCGCCCGGCGGCGCGTACCCGGAGTTCGTGTTCGACATGGACAAGCCGGGCGCCGAAGCCGCCGGGCTGACGCTGCTGGTCGAGGTGCTCGCCGGCGTGCTTTCCGGCGTCGCCGACCACGAGCACGACACCGGCCTGCTGGTGCTGGCCATCGCCCCGACGACGTTGCGCAGCGCCGACGGCTTCTACCGCGCGGCGAGCGCGTTGTTCGGCAGCATGCTCGGCTGGGACGGCGGCGCGCCGATCCGCTACCCGGGCTGGCGCGAGGCCCAGCACCTGGAGCAGTGCCGCGCGCTCGGCGTCCCGCTGGCCGGCCCGGTCCGCCGGGAGCTGGACGCCCTCGCCGCTTCGCTCGGCCTCCCGCCCCTCACGAGCGTCGGCTGACCCCGGTTCGAGCGCCCCAAGGTGGCCTTGGTTGCGTCTCGCGCACCGAAGGCCGCCTTGGGTGCGTCTGACGCACCGAAGGCCACCTTGGGGCGCTTGGGTCAGCGGACCAGGATGACCTTGCCGCGGTCGGGGCCGACGGCCACGACGTCGCCGTCGGTCAGCTGGCGGCCGCGGCGGGTCTCCACCTCGCCGTTGACCGTGACCTCCTCGGCGTCGATCAGGTCCTTGGCGTGCGAGCCGTCCTCGGCGAGGCCGGCCAGCTTGAGGAACTGGCCGAGCCGGATCGGCTCTCCGGTGATGGGTACGTCGACGGGATCGCTCATACCCGCATCATGCCCGGGCGGTCGTCTGCCGGTAGAGGGCCTGGACGTCCGTGTCGAAGTAGCTCGAGTACGACGTGTCCGGGTCGTCGCCGCCGTACTCGAAACCGCCGATGACGCCGATGACCGTGCCGAGCCGGGTCTTCGGGTCCTCGGCGGTGACCCACGGGCCGCCGCTGGTGCCGGTCGGGAAGCCCGCGCAGTCCACTTTCAGCTGGTAGGTGTCCTGCTGGCGGGTCGTGTTCTGGCAGACCGCGGGCACCTCGGCGTCGTCCGGGTAGCCGGTGAGCGTGATGGCCTGCTGGAACCCGGTGCCGGTGGCGAGGGTGTTCGCGCCGACCAGGCTCTCCAACGTCGCCGTCGCGCCCGCCTGGTGCGCGGTCGCGAAGCCGACGTCGAGGTCCGGGTCCGACGATGAGCTCCAGCCGGCCGCGACCAGCTCGTCGGACACCGTCCAGAAGCCGAACGGCGCGACGCCGTCGTGGTAGCCGGGCGCGAAGGTGACGCCGGTGAGGTAGCCGCCGCCTTCGCCGTCGTGGATGCAGTGGGCCGCGGTCAGCAGCACGTCGCCCTGGTCGCTGTGCACGACACTGGCCGTGCAGTAGTGCATGCCCTCGACGAACAGCGCGCCGACGGCGGGGCTCGACCCCGCGGGCAGGTCCGGTGTCGACGCCGGCACGGCCTCGACGGTGCCGGACGTCGTCGCGTCGGCGGACCGCGGCTGGTGCTCCACGAAGATCACGAAGGCCGCGCCGAGCAGCAGGATCGCGGCGACGCTGAGCAGGACGGCCGTCCGCCGCACGCGCATCGCCTCCTCGTCCGTTCGTCCCGGCGCTCCGACCAGATCACCATAAGGCGTCGCACCGACACAAACAGCACACCCACAGCAAGCTCACAGCCGCTAATATCCGTAACTCGCGAGTAACACCCAGGGAGGGACCATGAAGCGGTTCGGGGACAAGGTCGTGGTGATCACCGGGGCGGGCTCGGGCATCGGCCGCGCGCTGGCGCTGGACTTCGCCCGGCGGGGTGCGCGCGTCGCGCTTTCCGACGTCAACGGCGACAACGTGGCGGAGACGGCGAAGCTGGCGGGCGACAACGCCCGCGCGTACACCCTCGACGTCGCCGACCGGGCCGCCGTGCTCGCCCACGCCGAGGAGGTCGTCGGCGACTTCGGCGGCGCGAACGTCATCGTGAACAACGCGGGTGTGGCGCTCGGCGCGACCGTCGAGGAAATGTCCTTCGAGGACTACGACTGGCTGATGGGCGTCAACCTCGGCGGCGTGGTGAACGGCACCAAGGCGTTCCTGCCGCACCTGATCGCTTCCGGCGACGGGCACGTCGTCAACATTTCCAGCGTGTTCGGTTTCGTCGGCGTGCCGACGCAGAGCGCGTACAACGCGGCGAAGTTCGCCGTCCGGGGATTCACCGAAGCGCTGCGCGAAGAAATGCTGATCGCGCGGCACCCGGTCGCGGTGAGCTGCGTGCACCCGGGCGGGATCAAGACCAACATCGTGCGCAACGCGCGCAGCGACGCCGGCGACCAGGAGAAGGCCGCGCGGGGCTTCGAGCGGATCGCGCACACCACCCCGGAGAAGGCGGCCCAGACCATCCTCCGTGGCGTGGAACGGAAGTCCGCGCGGATCCTCATCGGACCGGACGCCTACGTGATCGACGCCATCCCGCGCGTCCTGGGCTCGGCTTACCAGCGTCCACTGGCAGTGTTGGCCCGGCTCGGGCTCAAGCAGATGGAATGACGTTCACTCATTGGGGTTGCCTTTCTGACAGCGGCGTCAGAAATGGTCCAGAATGCGGGGGGTCCGCGCGTCCCCCGTACCGGAGGTCCCGATGCTTCGCACCGCACCGCGCAGTGCGACCCGTCCGTCCAGCGATCGCACCGCGGTCGAGCTGCTGGATCGCACCGGCATCGTCGCCGCGAGCCTGCCCCGGCGCCGCCGCACCGACGACGAGGTCACCGAGAGCGAGCCGATCTACACCCGGCCGCCGGTGTGCGACCAGGACCTGCGGCCGAAGTCCGTGGTGATCCGGCGCCGCGCCCGCACGTGGCTGGGCAGCGGCGCCGCGGTGCTGCTCGTCGCGGCCGGGTGGCTGGGCGGCGGGCTGTTCACCGGCGGCCTGTTCTCCCCGGCGCCCGCCGACGACGTGGCCGAGGTCGACTCGCGCCCGGCCGTCGCCGCGGCCCCGGCGCCCCAGCCGGTGGCCCCGCAGGCGCCGGCGGTCGTGCCGCCGCCGAAGACCGTGTTCGTGCCGGTGCCCGCGAAGCCCGCGCCGAGGCAGGTCCAGGCGCAGGCGCAGGCGAAACCGCAGTCCAAGAAGCCTTCGCCGGAAGAGGAAGCGCGGGTCGACCTGCCGTCGTCCACGACGCCGACGTCGACCACGAACCCCGTCCAGGCCTGGGTCGACGTCGCCGAAAGCATGATGCAGCGCTACGGCGGCCAGAACGGTCGCTAGTCAGGCCCCGGACCAGCGGTACTCGTGCTCGGGGCGCCCGGTGGCGCCGTAGCGCAGCCGCATCTGGACCGTGCCCGACTCCGCCAGCGCGGTCAGGTACCGCTGCGCCGTCGCCCGCGCCATGCCGAGCTCGCCGGCGACCTCCGCCGCGGACAGCGGACGGCCCGCGCGCCGCAGCTGCTCGGAAACCAGGCGGGACGTCGCCGTCGACTGGCCCTTCGGCGCGGACGTCCGGTCCTGGTCGTGCAGCACCCGGTACG
The DNA here is from genome assembly GCF_033441515.1 of Amycolatopsis solani. Classification (NCBI taxonomy): domain Bacteria; kingdom Bacillati; phylum Actinomycetota; class Actinomycetes; order Pseudonocardiales; family Pseudonocardiaceae; genus Amycolatopsis; species Amycolatopsis solani. The sequence goes on along the minus strand of NZ_JAWQJT010000001.1, from coordinate 928,382 downwards.
CGCGGTCGACGTCGTCCTGCGCGAAGGCGCGGTCTTCGGCGAGCAGGCCGCGGAAGCGCGCGTAGGACGCGAGCCGCTCCGCGAGCTGGCGGGTGGTGAACGGCTTGATCAGGTAGTTCAGCGCGCCGGCCCGGATCGCCGCCGCCACCGACGCGCTGTCGGTTGCCGCGGACAGCACGATGGTGTCGGTCTGCAGCTCCGGGAGCACGGCGAGGCCGGACTCGTCGGGCAGGTAGACGTCGAGCAGGACCAGGTCCGGCGAGAGCTCCCGGACGCGGGCGCGCGCCTCGGCGGCGGTGTGCGCGGTGCCGACCACCGCGAAGCCGTCGACCTCCTCGACGAACCCGGCGTGCACGCCGGCGACCCGGAAGTCGTCGTCGACGATGAGCGTGCGGATCATCGGTCCTCCGTCAGCGTTCCGGGCAGCTTGGCGACGAACAGGGCACCGGTCTCGTCCTCGCCGGGGTCGGCCAGCCAGACGTCGCCGCCGTGGGCGCGGGCGGCCTGCCGGGCGAGCGCCAGGCCGAGGCCGTGCCCGGGCGCGATCTTCGTCGAGACGCCTTCGTCGAACAACGTCCGCCGCAGGTCTTCCGGCACGCCGGGGCCACTGTCCACAACGGACACGTGCAGCGTGCCGCCCTCGGCCAGCAGGCTGATTTCGACCGTCGCCGGCCGCCGCGGGCCCATCCGCGCGGCGTGCAGGGCGTTGTCGACCAGGTTGCCGATCACGGTGTTCGCCGCGATCGGGTCGGTCACCGCGGTGGGCACCCAGGTGTCGTCGGCGAGCTTGAGCGTGAGGCCCTTTTCCTGCGCCTGCTCGGTTTTCGCGACGAGCAGCGCCTGCAGGTACGGGTCGGCGACCGCGTCGCCCAGCTCGCTCGGCCGCGCCGAGGGCGAGTCCGTCAGCGTCTGCAGGTACTCGACGGCCTCGGTGTGGTGGCCGAGCTGCAGCAGCCCGTAGAGCGTGTGCAGCCGGTTGGCGAACTCGTGCCGCTGGGCACGCAGGCCGTCGGACAGCGCGCGGATGCCGTCGAGCTCGCGGGTGAGCGTGTCGAGGTCGGTGCGGTCGCGGAAGGTCAGCACGGTGCCGATCGGCCGGTCGTCCAGCCGGACCGCGCGCGAATTGACGACCAGCACGCGGTTCCCCGCCACGGCCAGGAGGTTGTCGACCGGCCGTCCCTCGCCGACGGCCTTGTGCAGCCGCGGGCTGAGCTCGAGTTCCGCGAGCGCCGCGCCGATCGGGAGCTCGGTGCCGAGCAGGCGTTCGGCTTCGTCGTTGCGGACCGAGACGCGGTTGGCCTCGTCGACGGCGAGCACGCCTTCGCCGATCCCGTGCAGCACGGCTTCGCGTTCGTAGAGCAGCTCGGTGAGTTCGTGCGGTTCGAGGCCGTGCGTGACGCGCCGCAGCCGCCGGTTCAGCAGCGCGGACGCGCCCGCGCCGAGCAGCAGCGCGCCACCGGCGAACACCAGCGTGATCGCCAGGAGCTGGTTGAAGTCGCCGGTCGGGTCGGCCACGTCGAAGCCGACGCTGACCTCGCCGACCACGCGTTGTCCTTGCCAGATCGGGGTTTTGCTGCGCACGGACAAGCCGAGCGTGCCGCTCGCGACGGTGCTGACGTCGTCGAGCCCGGCGAGCGCTCGGTCGGCCGGAGTGCTGACCCGCCGCCCGATCTCGGTCGGCGTCGGGTGCGCGAGCCGGATGCTGTTGTCGTCGGTGATCACGACGAACAACGCTTCGTTCCGCTCCCGCACGGCGAGTGCGCGTTCCTGCAGCGCGCCGCCGGGGACCTTCGCGGCGGTGTTCGCGACCACGACGGGGTCCGCCGCCACCGACTTCGCGATGGCCAATGCCCGCTGGCCGTACTGCTCGGTGAGGGTGCGCGAGAGGAGCACGCTGACCAGCGCGACGCCGATCCCGACGACGAGGACGACCACGCCGATCTGCAGCAGCAGCACCTGCCTGCTGAACCGCATCCGCGGGAAGAGCGCCCACTTTGGCATGGCTGGGAACATACCCCCAGGTCACGGCAGTGCGCTAAACGAGCAAAACATTCAGAACGCACAGCTCGCGCGGAGAACGTCGACAAGCTTCACCTCGAAGCAACGGCTGCTTAACGTCCCTTCCCAACGTGAGCCCCACCACGTGACGAAGGAGTCACCTCCGATGGTCCCCCCTCTGATCGAACTCACCGGAGCCACCAAACGGTTCCCGAGCGGGTCCGGTTCCGTGCACACGGCCGTCCGCGACCTGACCATGACCGTGCAGCCCGGCGAGTTCGTCGCCGTGGTCGGCCCGACCGGCTGCGGCAAGTCGACGACGCTCTCGCTGGTCTCCGGGCTGCAGCCGCCGTCCGCCGGCCGCGTGCGGGTGAACGGCGAGGAGGTGAAGTCCATCCCGGACGGCGTCGGGTACATGTTCCAGACCGACGCCGTGATGCCGTGGCGCTCGGTGCTGGAGAACGTCGCTTCCGGTCCGCGCTTCCGGGGCGTGCCGAAGGCCGAGGCCCGCGCGCAGGCCGTCGACTGGATCGCCCGCGTCGGGCTCGCCGGGTTCGAGAAGTACTACCCGCACCAGCTTTCCGGCGGCATGCGCAAGCGTGTCGCGCTGGCGCAGACGCTGGTCACCAAGCCGAAGATCCTGCTGATGGACGAGCCGTTCTCGGCGCTCGACGTGCAGACGCGGGCGCTGATGCAGGACGAGCTGCTGCGCCTGTGGTCCGGTTCGGGGGCCGCGGTGATCTTCGTGACGCACGACCTCGACGAGGCCATCGCGCTGGCGGACAAGGTCGTCGTGCTGACGACGTCGCCGGCCACCGTGAAGGACGTCTTCGAAATCCCGCTGGAGCGGCCGCGCAAGGTCGAGGACCTGCGGCTCACCGAGGAGTTCCGCAAGCTCTACGCGGACATCTGGGAATCACTGCGCAGCGAGGTCGACAAGGCCCGTGAGAAGGGAGCGAGCAATGTCGCTTGAGACCCCCGCGGCGACGTCCGCGCCCCTCCCGGTCCTCGAGACCGAGCAGGACATCCTGGCCCGCGCGAAGCAGGCGTCCGCGAAGCGCAAGCGCAACATCTGGCTGCTGCGCCTGGCGATCGTGGTCGTCTGGCTGGGCAGCTGGGAGCTGACCGCGACGTACTGGATCGACCCGTTCTTCTACTCGAAGCCGTCGAAGATCTGGCAACGGCTCGTCGAGTGGTTCAGCACCGGCACCGACTTCGGCTCGATCTGGTACCAGATCCTGGTGACCGTCGAGGAAGCCGCGATCGGTTTCGTCATCGGCGCCATCGCCGGCGTCGTGTTCGGCGTCATCCTCGGCCGCAGCTCCTACTTGGCCCAGGTGCTCGCGCCGTTCATCAAGGCCGCCAACGCGTTGCCGCGCATCGTGCTCGCCGCGCTGTTCGTGATCTGGTTCGGGCTCGGGCTGTCGTCGAAGGTCGCGACCGTCGTCGTGCTCGTGTTCTTCGCGGTGTTCTTCAACGCCTTCACCGGCGCGCGTGAGGTCGACCGGAACCTGATCGACAACGCCCGCATCCTCGGCGCGACGCGCGGCCAGGTGCTCAAGTCGATCGTGCTGCCCAGCGCGACGTCGTGGATCCTCTCGTCGTTGCACGTCGCTTTCGGGTTCGCGCTCATCGGCGCGGTCGTCGGCGAGTACACCGGCGCCAAGGCCGGTATGGGTTTCCTGATCGCCAACGCGCAGGGCACGTTCGACACGGCCGGGGTGTACGCCGGGATGCTGATCATCACCGTGGTGGCGCTGCTCGCGGAGTGGGGCATCAGTTCGCTGGAAGGCAGGCTGCTGCGGTGGCGCCCGCCGTCCGCCGCCGACGCCGCGCACGGAGTGGTCTGACATGCGCCTGAAGAGGACAGTCGGCGTCGTGGCCGCGCTCGCGGTCACCCTGGCCGGGGTCACGGCGTGCCGCGACTCGCGGGAGATCGCCATCGGCACCGCCGGCCAGCCGCACCTCAAGATCATGATCGGTGGCATCTCGAAGGTCATCTACCTGCCGGGCCAGCTGGCCGCGCAGATCGGCGCGTACCAACGCCAAGGCCTCGACGTCGAGCTGTTCGACCAGCCCTCGGGCGCGAACGCCGAGACGTCGCTGCTGGCCGGCGAGGTGCAGGGTGTGGTCGGGTTCTACGACCACACGATCGACCTGCAGGCCAAGGAGCAGTGCATCCAGAGCGTCGTGCAGTTCGCGAACGTGCCGGGCGAGGCCGAGATGGTCGCCACCGGCAAGGCGGGCGAGATCAAGTCGGGCCAGGACTTCAAGGGCCGCAACCTCGGCGTCACGTCGCTGGGCTCGTCGACGGACTTCCTGACGAAGGCGCTGGCCGCGCGCGGCGGCGTCAGCTCGAAGGACTACACGCCGGTCAAGGTCGGCGCCGGGCAGACGTTCATCTCGGCGATGAACCAGGGTTCGATCGACGCCGGGATGACCACCGACCCGACGATCGCGCAGCTGACGAACACCGGGCAGGCCAAGGTGCTCTACGAAATGCGCACGGTCGAAGGCACGAAAGCCGCTTTGGGTGGTTTGTACCCGGCGAGTTCGCTGTACATGGGCTGCGAAATCGTGAAGCGGTATCCGGACATCGTGCAGAAACTGGCCAATGCGTACGTCGAGACCCTGAAGTGGATTTCTACGCACACCCCGGAACAGGTCGCCGACATCATGCCGCCGTCGTTCGCCGGCGGGGACAAGGCGCTGTACGTGAAGTCGCTGAAGGACAGCCTGCCGATGTTCACGAAGGACGGCCGGATGGACCCGGCGGGCGCCCAGAACGTGCTGAAGGTGCTGGGCGAGTCGTCGAGCAACGTCAAGCCGAAGAAGGACAAGATCGACCTTTCTCAGACATATACGACGAAATTCGTGGATGCCGCGAAAGCGCAGTCCCAGCAATAGCCCCGCTCACCTGACCGGGCGGTTGGTGAGCGATATCGGCCCGTGAAGGCCTCTTCCCCCGCGGAGGCCTTCACGGGTCTTCATCGTGAAGACCCTTCGAAAGTAGCTACCTTCTTTTTGGTGCGGCTCCAACACTTGAGGAACGGTTTTCCCGGTCCCCTTCGGTGAACGGAGTCCCCGCATGTCCAGAATCCTTGCGTCGCGCGCTGCCCGCGTCCTCACGGCGGTTGCCGCGGCGGCCGCCGGTCTCGCTGTCTCGGGTACCGCGCACGCCGCGGTCGAGTACGGCTCGCACCTCCACGGACACCAGTTCTCGGGCGGCAACTGGGGTGGCTACGTGAGTTTCGGCAGCTTCACCACGGCGACGGCGAGCTGGACCGAGCCGACCGTGACCTGCCGCTCGAGCAACGACCTCTTCGCGCCCTGGGTCGGCATCGACGGCGACGGATCGTCCACAGTGGAGCAGACCGGCGTCGAAACGGACTGCTCCAGCGGCCGCCCGGTGTATTCGGCCTGGTACGAGATGTACCCGGCCGCACCGGTGTACTACAACGTGTCGGTCAGCGCGGGCGACCACATCACCGCGACGGTGACCCGCACGGCCACGAACACCTACCGGCTCGACCTGTCCGACACCACCAAGGGCTGGACGAAGACGACGACGAAGTCGCTGACGTCGAAGCACGCGTCGGCGGAGGCGATCATCGAGTCACCCACCGATTCCTACCCGACGATCTCCGGCGGCATCACGTTCACCGGCGTCAAGTTCAACGGGACGAACCTGGCTTCGACCAGCCCGTCCGCGCTGAACGCCGACGACCGCGGCACGAACACCTGGATCCCGGGCGCCATCGGCTCGGACGGGCAGAGCTTCACGATCTCGCGGCACTGAAAGGTCCTGACGCCCCCTGGGACGACCGGGGGCGTCAGGTCTTCGGCAGCCGCACGGTGACCTTTGTGCTCACCTCGGCCCGCACGTCCACTTCGAGCGCGTAGCCCTCGCCGTAGAGGCGGTCGAGCCGCAGCCGCAACGCGGGCAGGTCGGAGACGCCCAGGTAGCGGCCGAGCAGGCGGTTCTCCCACCACGGCCGGTCCGCGTCGAACCGCGGGGTCGCTTCGTAGGCCAGCCGGGGATCCTCGTGCTCGACGCTGAGCACGATCTCCGCACCGGAGTTGGCCACCACGATCGTCAGCCGCGGCCCGGGTGCGTGTTCCACGGCCCGCTCGACCAGCGGCTGCAGGCAGAGGAACGGCACCTTGAGCGGCAGCACCTCGGGGTCGATGTCCAGCACCGCGGTCAGCCGGTCGCCGAGGTGGATGCGTGCCAGGACGAGGTACTGGTCGACGCACCGCACCTCTTCGGCCAGCTCCGTGAACTCGCCGTACAGCCGGGACCGGTAGCGCAGGAAGTCGGCGAACTCGCGCAGCAGATCGGCCGCTCCACCGGGGTCCGTCTTCGTCAGCGCGCCCACCGCGGCGAGCGACTGCGAAACGAACATCGCCGGGATCGGACTGGGCAGCGGGAACAGCGGCGGCTCGTAGCCGTCGTCTCCGGACGGCTCCCGTTCGCCGAGGCTCAGCTGGTCGGAGATCCAGCCCGCCACCGCCCGCAGCACTTCGTTCCGGTCGGCGGACCGGTCCGCCGAGTAGACGACCAGCGCCGCCCGGACGTCGTCGTTCACCTTCAGCGGCACGGTCGTCGCGTACCGCGCCGGACAGGATCGGTCGTCGCACGAGACCGCCTGGGAATCCGGCTTGGCCACCCCGGTCGCCAGCGCCTTCGCGGCGAGCGCCCGCGCCCGGTCGACGTGCTCGTGGGCCACCTCGCCGTCCCCGCCGGCGGTGCCGTCCGGCTCGACGATCACCACGGCGGCCACGTCGAGCAGCCCCCGCAACCGTGCGGCGTTCCCGGCGTCGAGGCCGCGGCGGAACTCCCGGAGCACCGCGAGCACGGCGAAGATCTGCTCCCGGACGGGTTCGGGGACGGCGCGGCGGTGCCGGGCGGCCGCGGCCCGCCACCTGCGCACCAGGCCCAAGGCCGTCACGAGCCAGAAGAGCGCCGCGACCCCCGTGACGTCCGGCACGTCAGCGGCGTTCCGGCCGCCGTCGCGAGCGGACCAGCGTGCTGCGCGCCGCACGGAGGTACTCGGGGCCGACGTCCAGGCTGCGGCCGACCACCTGGACGGTCATCTCGTGGCCGGCCAGCCGGACGTTTTCGACGTGCTGGGCGGCCACCCAGTGCCGCTCGTCGACCCGGACGAACCCGGCCGCCGCCCAATCCGCGGTCAGCACCGAAACCGGAACCCGCACGGAGAAGACGCCTTCCGCGGTGGTCAGCCGGGCTTGGTCGCCGTCCAGCTCGGCCAGGCACACCTCGGAAAGCCGGAGGAACGCCTCGACGCCGTCGCGCGCCACGGAAATCAGCGGATCCCCCGGCGGTTCGCCCTCGTGCGGCGACGCGCGGTCGAGCAGCTTGCGCACGGTGTCGGCGAGGCGGTCCGTCCGGACCGGCTTGAGCAGGTAGTCGACGGCTTCGAGCTCGAAGGCCTCCAGTGCGTGCTCGTCCCACGCGGTGACGAACACCAGCCCGGGCGGCACGGCGAACCGGGCGATCATCCGGGCGAGGTCGAGCCCGTTGAGCCCGGGCATCTCGATGTCCAGGAACACGGCGTCCAGCGGCTCCTTCTGCCGCAGGACCTCGTGGATGTACCGCGTCGCGGTGAGCGCGTCCGAGACGCCGTCGACCTTGCCGACCCGCGGGTCCATGCGCAGCAGGTGGACGATCTCCGCCAGTGCGGGAGCTTCGTCGTCGACCGCGAGCACGGCCAGCCGGCCGGGCTTCGGCCGCGACACCGGCTGCGCACCCGTGAACACCTGCGAATTGACGTAGACGTGCCCCCGCACGTCGCGCATCTGAACGGCGGTCGCGGGGTCGCCCTCCACCTGGTTGACCACGTCGTCGTTCTGCTCGGTCATGCGTCCCTCGGTCGGTCCCGTTCCAGGGTCGCCGAGGGTTCGGTGGCGGTCAATTGTCAGGAAGTGGACAGTTACTTCAAGTTGTTGATGGCCCACGAGACCACCATGACCGCCAGGACGAGCGAGATCACGGCCTGCAGCATCATCGTCATCTTCGCCCAGATCCGCAGGGGCATGACGTCGGTGGGGCTGAAGGCGGCCGCGTTGGTGAACGAGAAGTAGAGGTAGTCCAGGTAGGACGGTTCCCAGTCCCGGTGCGCCAGGTCCGGGTCGGCCATCTGCGGGAACTGCAGGTCGGGGAACTCGGCCCGGCCTGCAGCCCGCTTGCCGGGGCCGCCGCGGTCGAACTCCCAGTACCAGAGCGAGAAGGCGACGATGTTCGTCCAGTAGACGATCCCGCCGGTGACGAGCACGGCACCGGCGCGCTCGCCGATGGAGCCGGTGGCGATGCCGTAGACGAGCGACACGGCGGAGTAGGCGTTCACCCCGGTCACGGTCGCGACGAGCAGCAGCGAGATGACCCGTTCGACGGCGCTGAACTGCGACATCCGGCCCGGGTTGACCAGCAGCAACGCGACGACGAGCAGCACGGAGACGCCGGGCAGCAGCCACCGCGGGTCCAGCGCCATGTCCTCGGGCAGGACGACCTGCAGCACGAGCGTGGCCACGACGACGCCCATCGCGGGCCACCGCGTCTCGCCGGAGGTCCGCCGGCGCCAGGCGGGAAGTGCCTCTTCAGTCACCGGCCCACGCTAGGCCGCGCCCGCCCACCCCGCCAACGCACCCGGGGCGTCACTTTCCCTACGAAAGCTCCGGGCCCCGGGGTGGAGCTTTCGTAGGGAAAGTGACGGGGTCAGCCGGCGGGGGCGGTCGTCACTTCGCCGGGGAGCTTGCGGGCCACGTCCGTGCGGGAGCGGGCACCGAGTTTGCGCAGGACTTTTGCCACGTGCTGCTCCACCGTCCGCGGTGACAGGAACAGCCCGTCGGCGATCTCGCGGTTCGTCCGGCCCTCCGCGAGCATCCGCGCGACTTCGCGTTCCCGCGGCGACAGCTCGCTCCCGTACCCCCGCCGCCCGCGTTGCGAAGGTGCCCAAGCGCCGTGCTCGCGCAGCTGGTGGCGGCACCGGCCGGCGTCCCGCGTCGCGCCCAGCTGCTCGTACGCCTCCGCGGCCGCCGTCAGCTCTTCGACGGCGTCGCGGTTGCCCGCCGCCAGCCGGCACATCGCCGCCCGTTCTCGCATCGCCGTCGCCGGGTAGGGCATCGGCAACGCCGTGTAGCCCGACGCGGCTTCGTCGAACAGCGCCGCCGCGGCGAGGTGCTTGCCGCGGGCCTCCAGCAGCACCGCGCGCCCGGCCACCAGCGCGGCCGCGGCCACCGGGGCGTCGCGGTCCTCGATGCCGCGGGCGAACGCCTCCACCACGCTGTCGGCCTCCGGCCAGCGCCCGGCCCGCGCGTACGCCTGCGCCGCCGCCGGGACCAGCGCCGCCGCCCAGATCCAGACGCCCTTGCGGCCGGCGGCCGCCACCGCCGTGTCGGCCGCCGCGCAGGCGCCGTCGACGTCGTCGGTCGCCAGCCGGACCGAGATCAGCACGCCGGCGGCCGAGAGCACGACCGGGATCGGCCCGCGGTCCGGTGCGTGCACGCTCGCCGCGGCGAGGTGCCGCTGCGCCGCGGCGAACTCCCCGCGCACGGCCGCGAGCCCGCCGAGCACCAGCGACGACTCCATGACGATCGGGCCGAGCTCCGGGTAGCTGTCGCGCAGCTGCTCGGCGGCTTCGGCGAGGCCGTTCCACCGCCCGCGCACCCAGTCCAGCCGGACGCGGGTGCCCTGGATCAGGCCGATCGCGTACAGCGCGCCGGCGTCGGTCGCCCGCCGGACGCCCTCGGTCACCAGCCGTTCCGCGCGGTCGAGGTGCCCGGCCCACGACTGCCCGTCGGCGAGGTTGCACCACAGCCGGGCCAGCTGGACGCGCTCGGCGACCGTGCCGACGGGGTCCGACAGCGCTTCGAACTCCGCCCACGCCGAGCCGTCGCCGACGTGCGACGCGGCCGCGATGCGGTCGGCGGTCAGCGCGAGCCGCAGCTCCGGGTCGTCGAGCCGCTCGTACACCTCGCCCGCGCGGGCGCGCCAGGATTCGTGCCACGACAACGGCGTCAGCCCGTCGATCGGCTGGGCGAGCAGGGTGATCCCACGCGCGGCGAGGTCGGGCCGGTCGGTCAGCTCGCCGATCGCGCGCTCGACTTCGAGGCGGCCGCGGCCGAGCCCGCCGATGGTCCGGACCAGCAGCATGCCGAGGCTCAGCCGGATCGAACCGCGGACCGACGGCGGCAGCGTCACCTCTTCGAGGACGCGCTCGAGCGTGCCGATCACGTCGGGGCGGAAGCCCCGCAGCGCGACCTGGCTCAGCTTGCCCGCCACGCGCCCGGCGTCCGCCTGCGACGGCCCGGGTTCGGCGAGCACCGACTGCAGCAGGTCGATCGCCCGCGACGTCTCGCCGCGGGTGACCGCCTCGTCGGCGGCCGCTTCCGCGTAGTGCCGCCACTGGTCGACGCGGCCCGCCGCGCGGGAGTGGCGGGCCAGCAGCGTGAGCGGCGGGGACGGCTGCGCGGCGAGCACGCGGATCGCCTGCGCGTGCAGCAACGCGCGTTCGGGCCCGCTCACCGTGTCGTAGACCGCTTTGCGCGCCAAGGGGTGCCGGAAGCCGTACTTGCCGTCGCCGACTTCGCCGAGCACCCCGCCCGACAACGCGGCGAGCAGCGCGGTGCGGAGGACGTCGTCGGCGAGCCCGGCCAGCTCGCCGAGCACGCCGGCTTCGGCGCCGACGCCGAGCACCGCGGCGGCGCCGGCCAGCCGTACGGCCGGTTCGGGCAGCGTGGAAAGCCGTTCGGTGACGGCTTCCCGCAGCAGGACCGGCACTTCGAGGTTCTCCAGCAACCGGTCGGAAAGCACTTCCCCGACCGGAAGCCGCTCGGCCGCTTCCTTGAGCGCCCGCAGGGTTTCTTCGACCACGAACGGGATCCCGGCGGTGCACTCGTGCAGCTTCGCCGCGAACTCGTCGGTGACCCTGGGCAGTTCGAGGATTTCGACCGCCAGTCCGCGCACGGCGGCGACGTCGAGCGCGCCCAGCGCCACGCGGGCGGAGTGGACGGCCGGGTCGGTCCGGAACGGGGCGCCCAAGGGACCGGGCCGGACGTCGGTCGCGGACCGGTAGGTGGCGACCACCGCGAGGTCGGGCGGCATCGCGCCGGCGAGGAACCGCATCAGGTCGCGGGTGTCCTCGTCGGCCCACTGGAGGTCGTCGATCAGCACGAGCGCGGGCCCGCAGGCGGCCAGGAGTTCGCGCACCGCGCGGAACACGCGGTGGCGCTCGGCGACCGGGTCGTCCAGCGGCTCCGGCCGCGGAGGAAGCGCTTCCGCGAGCTCCGGCAGCAACGGCCGCAGCACGCCGGCGACCGGGCTGAGCGGGCCGAGGGGTACGTCGCCGACCGCGCGAAGCGCTTCCAGGACGGGCCCGTAGGGAAAGGGTTCCCGCAGCGGCTGGCACGCCCCGGTGAGCACGCGGCCGCCGTCGAACTCCTTGCGCCGCGCGATCTCCGCGAGCAGCCGGGTGCGGCCCATGCCGGGTTCACCCTCGATCAGCACCGCCGCGGGACGGTGCCGCAGCACGTCGACGATGGCGTCCAATTCGGCGTCGCGGCCGATCAGGCGGGCTGGTCCGGACCTGATCGAGACCGAAGTCGGGCGGGGAGCGGTCAACCACATACGACCTCCTCGGCGCACCGGCGGTGTGCGCGGGAGCCTAAGCAGCGCTGATCGTCCCGTAAACCATTAACCGAATAGGTGGTCGGTACCGCCGTCACACGTCCGCCTACCCCCTGTCACCGGTTTGCCGCGGGATCCGGGGGTTCCGGTGCACAGTGCGTGCGAAACCCCGGCGTTTACCGCGTTCCGGGGGCACTTACCTCGTTCCGGCAGGGGTCCCGGCTACTGAAAGTAGTTCACGGAAACCCTACTTAAGGACCTGTCCGACCGGGTGACACGCCGTGGCCGGGACCGCTTGGAGCAGGGGATTCGTCCGGGGTGAATGCGTATACCCATTCGCCGGGCGCCCGGATTGCACCGTAACGCCCACTGCGGGGACGCTCAGCCGGGTGAGTACCACTGCGTGGCCGGTGCGGAGCCGCGCGTAATCAAACTAGGGAGAAGCATGAAGATCGCGAGACTTCTCGGTGCGGCTGCCACCGCGGTCATGGCGACGGGCGCGCTCGCCGCGACCGCCGTCCCCGCGTCCGGCCAGGACCTGCTGAACCCGGACATCGTGCCCGCGATGCAGCGCGACCTGGGCCTGACCCACGACCAGGTGCTGACGCGGCTGGCGAGTGAGGACGTCGCGACCAAGGTCACCGAGGCCGTCAGCGCGACGCTCGGCGACGCGTTCGGCGGCGCCACCTACAACGCGGCCACGGGCAAGGCGCACATCCAGACGACGAACGCCGCCGCGGTCACCAAGATCCGCGAAGCCGGGGCCGAGGCGGAGGTCGTGAAGTTCAGCGCCCGCCAACTCGACTCCACTGTGGACACCCTGAACGCGCGGGATGCCTCCGCGCCGTACGCGATCACCGGCTGGGGCGTCGACTCCACCACCAACCGCGTCACGGTGTCGGTGCTGCAGGGCCAGCGCGCCGCGGCCGAGACGTTCCTGACGCAGTCCGGTGTGGACAAGTCGTCGGTGACGATCCTCGACGCGACCGCGAAACCGACCCTGCACGCCAACATCCGCGGTGGTGACGCCTACTACATCGGCGGCTCGTCGCGCTGCTCGGTCGGCTTCGCGACCACGACCGGCTTCGTCACCGCCGGCCACTGCGGCGCGCTCACCGGCGGCGGCTCGCTGACCGGGTCGAACGGCGCGGCGCTCGGCAGCTGGATCACCTACCGGTTCCCGAGCGTCGACTACGCGGCGGTCCGGACCAACAGCAGCTGGACCCCGGTCGCGCAGATGAACAACGGCACCGCGGTGCGCGGTTCGTCGAACGCCGCGACCGGCTCGTCGGTCTGCAAGGCCGGCTCGACCACCGGCTGGACCTGCGGCACCATCGGCGCCAAGAACCAGAGCGTCCGCTACTCCGAGGGCACGGTCAACGGCATGACCGCGACCAACGTCCGCTCGGCCGCGGGTGACTCGGGCGGCGGCTTCATCGCCGGCAACTACGCGCAGGGCATCCTGTCCGGCGGCAACACCGCGACGACGTACTTCTACCCGATCGCCGGCGCGCTCTCCGGCACCGGCACCACCCTCAAGACCAGCTGATCCCGGCCGGAAACGGCGAAAGGGCGGGGTTTCGAGTGCCTCCAGCGCACTCGAAACCCCGCCCTTCCTTCCTCGCCGCGGGATTGGGAGGTTCAGGGGTCAGACGTTGCTGATCTCCTCGATCAGCCCGTCGACGTCGAAGTGCGCGCTCTCTTCGCCCAGTGGCACCAGCTCGTAGGACGCTTCGAGGAACGTCCGGATGTCTTCGCGCTCCAGCTCGAACGACGCATAGCCGTCCGGTGACTCGATTTCCAGGGTGAGGAAGTCTTCGTCATCGGACAGATCCGGGCGGATCCGGACGTCGCCGAGACCGGCGGGCTCGTCCAGCCCGGACACGAGCAGCTCACGCGCGAAGGTCCATTCGATCCAGCGGCCGCGCTCGGTCCGGAAGGCCACGGTGACCGCGAACGGCTCGTCGACGTGGTAGGACAGGCGCGACAGGACAGGCGTGGTGCTCTCGTTCAGCAGCACGAACTGGCTCTGGTGTACGGCGTCGGTGTGCACGGCCCCTCCTGGAGTCTCGCGGTCGGTTCGCGCGGCGCGAACTGTTCGGCAAGGAGATGACTGGGGCCCTTGGTCATGACGAAGAAAGCTTCACGTTCACTTGATCGGTTGCATCCGTCCATTGTGGTGTAACGCCGGGCACATACCCCTTGCGCTCAGGCGGGCACGGGTGGTGACGGCTCGCGCAGCGCGCCGGGCAGCCGTTTCCGCAGCGCGAGCAGGGCGGGGACGGCGGCCGCGCAGGTCAGGGCCAGCACCGACCAGGTCAGGGCGTTACCCGCGGTGAGCAGCAGGGACAGCAGGCCGGGCGCGAGCGCCACCGGCAGTCCCCAGGACAGCTGGAAGATCGAGCTGGCCCGCCCTTCGGCCCCGGGCGGTGCGGCCTCGGCGGCCGCGGCGGTGGCGGTCGGGCCGAACATCGCCTCCGCGACCGAGAAGCCGACGCTGGTGACGAGGATCAACCCGGCGGCGACCCCGAGCGGGACGGCTTCCAGCGGGGTCAGCAGCGCGAAGCAGCCGGAGAAGAGAACGGCGGCCCCGATCAGCCCGGCCGTCCGGCTGCGGCGGGCCAGTACCGCGACGATCGGGCGCTGGGTCGTGACGACGACCACGGTGCCGAGCGCGATGGCCGTCCCGGCGATCCACTGTGGACCGTGCAGCAGATCCCGCACGACGATCGGCAGCACGGCGAACTTGCTCGCGCTGGCGAGCGTGAAAGCCAGGTGGGTGACGCAGAACCCGGCGAACGGCCGGTCCCCGAGCACGGCCCGCCAGCTCCCGGCCGGCCGGTCCGCCCGCGCTTCGGCACGGGGCAGCAACCGGATCAGGACGGCGGCCACGGCGAAGCTCGCCGCGTTCGCGTACGCGAGCAGGTGGAAGGCCCACGGACTGGTGAAGGCCGGCAGCACGGCCATGGCGGCCGCGCCGACACCCGCCCCGGCGAACCGCCCCGCCGTCTGCGTCGCGAGCACCCGATCGGTGTCCCGGCCCCCGGCGAGCCGGGCGGCCATCGGGGCGTTGCACGTCCAGAACAGCCGATCCCCGAACCCGGCCACGGCCGAGACGACGACCACCTGCCAGCTGCTGTGCGCGAAGGGGTAGGCGCAGAAGGCCCCGACCCGCACGAGGTTCCCGGCCACGAGCAGCGCCCGCGCCCCGAACCGATCCATGGCGGCCCCGGTGGCCGGCCCGGTCACGAGCGCGAGCAGCGCCCCGGTGCTCAGCGACGTCCCGGCGTCGACCAGGCCGAGGCCCTGGCCGTGCACGAGGAACACCAGGGCGAACGGCACCCAGAGGCCGCTGCCGAGCGCGTCGATCAGGGTGGCGGCGAGGAAGAGCCGGCGGTCCCGAACCATGCTGCGGAGTCCTTCCCCCAGGTGGACAGCAGGCCAGGGTATCGACGGCCGGGTGGCTTTCCCACCGATTTGCCGGCGTAACACCGGGCCCGGTGCGGCCGACTCGGGTGGCCGAGGCGACCGGACCACCGGTCGCGGTGAGGGGGAGTCATGAAGCTGGGGCGTTGGCTGGTCCTGCTGGCGATGGGCGCCGCGGGCTGCGCGGGGCCGACCGGTGGAACGGCCGCACCCGCGGCCGCCCCGGCTCCCGCGAAGGCCGAGCCGGACCTCCTCTCCCTCCTGCCCGACGCGGCCGCGTTCCCGCCGCACCTCACGCGCAACGACGTCCTCGCCCACCGGGTGTTCACCCTCGAAGAGATCGCCAAGAGCTCGTCCTGGAACGTGTTCGGCGGACTCGTCCCCGCGGGGTCGTACCGGCCCGCGGCCTGCACCGCCACCAGCAACCCGGACGCCGAGCCGTACGCCGGAACGCGGTTCGCGCTCGACGCCTACACCTTCGAAGACCAGGCGAACGCGATCCGACCGGACCAGGCGATCGCGGCCGGGGCGACCGTCGCGCGCGGGACCGTCGACGTCGCGGCCGTCCGGGCGCAGGCCGACCGGTGCGCCCGGGTCGGCGACGGCGACGCCCTCGACATCCGGTTCACCCTCCCGGCGAACCCCAAGGCCGATCCGGACCAGGTGCTCGCGGTCAAGATGACGACCGGCGGCGACCTGCTGAAGCTGACCTACGTCGCGCAGGTCGGCGGCTACGTCGTCACCGCGTACGCGCTCTGCTCGAAGCAGCCCGTCTGCGAAGCCGCGCTCAAGCCGGTCCTCGCCGGTGGCGCCGCCAAGGCGCGTGCCGCCTAAGGGCCCAGCGGCAGGTCCAGGCCCACCTTCACCCGGTCCATCGCCACGCTCGTCGTGAAGTGCCGGACGTTCGGGTTCTCGAAGAACATCCGCCGGGTGAAGGACTCGAAGCCGGCCATGTCCGGGCACGTCACGATCAGCACGAAGTCCGCGTTGCCGGTGACGTAGTAGCACTGCTGGACGCAGTCGTCGGTGAGCACCTGGCGGCGGAACGCGTCGAGCACCGCGAGGTTCTCCCGCTCCATCTCGACCATCACCACGAACGTCATGTTCAGCCCGAGCGCCTCCGGCGAGAGCACCGCGACCTCGCGCTCGATGACGCCCGCCTCGCGCAGCCGCTTGATCCGCCGCTGGACCGCCGCGGCCGAGAGGCCGACCTTCGCTCCGATGGTCTCCGCGATGGTGCGGGCGTCCGCCTGGAGGCAGGCGAGGATGGCGGTGTCCAGCTGGTCGAGGTCGGGTGTCTGCACTCCAGCAGGCTAACCGGCACCCCCGACAATCCGCCTGGAGTTACTTCGCCCCTCACCCCTCCGTGACGTCGCTCACTACTCCGGACGAGGCGAAGATGAAACAACTTTTTGAGTGACCTGGAACACAACTGACCGGTCTACCAGGGGGTAGCCCATACAAGTGGAAGACCAGCCGGTCGCCCGCCAACCCACCGGCGTGGGGAGGCTCTCCCGTGCCCGCACCTGCCGCCGTGCTGACCGGCCTCGGCTCGTGGTTGCCGACGAAAGTCCTGGACAACCACGAGATCGCCGCCCGGCTCGACACCTCGGACGAGTGGATCCGGACCCGCACCGGGATCCGCGAGCGCCGCGTCGCCGGGCCGGAGGAGTCCACTGTGGACCTCGCGGTCGGGGCGGGGCGCGAAGCGCTGGGCGGCGGGAGCGCCGACATCGTCGTGCTCGCCACCTCCACGCCCGACCAGCCCTGCCCGGCGAGCGCGCCGCAGGTGGCCGCCCGGCTCGGGCTCGGCACGGCCGCCGCGTTCGACGTCAACGCCGTCTGCAGCGGCTTCGTCTACGCGCTGGCCACCGCGGCCGGGTTCATCGCGGGCGGGCTCGCCGAGCGCGTGCTCGTGATCGGCGCCGACACCTTCACCACGCTCATCGACCCGGACGACCGCACCACCGTGCCGATCTTCGGCGACGGTGCCGGCGCGGTCCTGCTGCGGGCCGGCGACGCCGACGAGCCCGGCGCGTTCGGGCCGTTCGACCTGCACAGCGAGGGCGAGCTCGCCGACCTGCTGTGGGTCGAGGCCGGCGGCGCCCGGAAGCGGCTTTCGGACACCCCGGCCGACCGGTTCCTCGCCATGCAGGGCACCGCGGTCTTCCGCCACGCCTGCGCGCGGATGGCGGAGTCCTCGCGCACCGTCCTCGAGCGCGCGGGCTGGGTGGTCGGCGACGTCGACCGCTTCGTCGGCCACCAGGCGAACATCCGGATCCTCCAGGCGACGGCGAAGCAGCTGGGCATGCCGGTGGACGCCGTCGTCGCCAACATCGACCGGGTCGGCAACACCAGCGCCGCGTCCATCCCGCTCGCGCTGGCCGACGCTCGCGCCGACGGCACCCTCGTGCCCGGCCACCGGGTCCTGCTCAGCGCGTTCGGCGCGGGCCTGACCTGGGGGTCGACCGTGCTGCGCTGGCCGGATCTGGGTCAGCCGTCCTGACGGGTGGTCCAGGTGGGCGTCGCCTCCTGGCGGCCGCGCAGCTCCAGCTCGCCGTGCTTCACCCAGTGCGCCGCTTCGCTGGGCAGAGCCGCGGAGACGACGGCGTCGCTGGCCAGGATGCGTGACGGCGCCGCCTTGGCCAGCTCGGTCAGCCGCGCGGCCTCGTTGACCGCGTCGCCGATCACGGTGTACTCGAGGCGGCTGCTGCTGCCGAGCTGCCCGGCGAACACCGGGCCGCTCGAGACGCCGATGCCGAGGTCGAGCTCCCCGGTCTCGCGGACCGCGTCCCGGATCGCGCGGGCCGCGGCCAGCGCGGCGGTCGGCGCGTCCGCGAGCCGCGTCGGGGCGCCGAAGATGCACAGCGCGGCGTCGCCCTGGAACTTGTTGACCAGCCCGCCGCGGGCCCCGACCGCGGAGACGACGGCGGCGAACAGCCGGTTCAGCTTCCCGACCAGCTCCTCCGGCGGCGTCCGGTAGGCCAGCGCGGTCGAGTCGACGACGTCGACGAACAGCGCCGTCACCTCGCGGACGTCCCCGGAGAGCGAGGCGCCGTACTCCAGCGCGTGCCGGGCGACGTCGGCGCCGACGTGCCTGCCGAAGAGGTCCCGCATCCGCGCCTGCTCGCGCAGGCCGGCCGCGAGCTGGTTCACCGACGTCTGGAGCAGGCCGATCTCGCTGGAGTCGTCGACGTCGACCGCGACGTTCGTGTCGCCGCGCGCGATCTCGTCGAGCGCCACGCGCAGCCGGTGCAGCGGCGCCGCGACCGCCCTGGCCAGCAGCGCGGTGCCGATGGCGCCGACGCTCAGCCCGATCACCGACAGCATGACCAGGCTCGCGGTGGGGTTGCCCGAGCCGAGGTCCGGCGGGGTGGCGACGAGCAGCACGCCCACGAACGGGACGCCGCTGGCCAGCGCCCAGGTGACGATCAGCCGGGTGAGCACGGTGACCGGCAGCGAGCCGCGGGGCGGCAGGACGCCCAGCGCGATCGTCATCACCGGCCGCGCGACCCACTCGGCCGCGAGGTATGTGAGCCCGACCGTGGTCAGGCCGCCGAGGCCGATCACCGTCGCCATGCCGACGGCGTCGTCGGACGAGCCGAGCGCGCCGGCGAGCGCGGTGAGGACGACGGTGCCGATCAGCCAGAGCGTGCCGCTGACCACGGCCATGTCCACGGGCAGCCGCAGCGCGCGCTTGGCTTCGCTCTCCGACGGCGGGCGGCCGAGCACGAACCAGATCGCGGTGCGCCGCTGCAGCCACGCGGTCCACACGGTCCCCGCGAGCAGCGAAGCCGCGACGATGAGGGCGGCGGTCAGGCCGAGCACCCACCCGTGGTCGCCGACGTCGCTGGGCAGGCCCTGCAGCACCAGCAGCAGGGCGACCACCCCGGACCCGGCGACGCTGGAGCCGATGCCGAGCCCGGCGAAGCCCAGGCTGGTGCGCAACACCACCCGGAAGTTCTGCACGGCGATCTTGCGCACGGCGTTGATCGTACGGCCGAAAATGCGTGGCCACCGCCGTGCCCGCTGGTTAGCGTGCCCGTCATGGAGCCACTCGGCCAGGACGAGGTGCGGGCCTCGTTCGTCAACTGCACCCGCGGCGAAGCCAAGGGCGTGACGCTGCCCGCCCGGCCCGAGGAAATTCCCTGGGACCAGCGGGAATTCCTCGGCTGGCGCGACCCCAAGGCGCCGGGCCGCGCCTACCTCGTGCTGCCCTACGGCGGCGAGGTGATCGGGCTCGCCCTGCGTGCGGCCCCCGCGCCGAAGTCCCGCTTGCGCAGCAACATCTGCGGCTTCTGCACCACGACGCACGGGCTGTCCGACGTCACGCTGTTCTCCGGCAAGCGCGCCGGGAAGGCCGGCCGCGACGGCAACACGCTGGGCATCTACGCCTGCGGGAACCTCGGCTGCTGCCAGTACGTCCGCGGCGAGCTGAAGTCCGACGTGCCGCAGCCGTTCGAGACGCTGACGCTGGAGGAACGCGTCGCGCGGCTCGAAGAGAAGCTGCACAAGTTCGTGGCGCGGGTGCTGGAGTCCCGTTAGAAGCGGTACCGCACGAGGTGCGCCATCCGCGCCAGCGGCGGGAAGTACTTCAGCGTCCGCAGCTGGAACCGCGTGAGCGGCCGCAGCCGGGCCATGACGTCCGGGGTGGACCAGTGCGCCGCGTCCAAAGAGGACTCCAGCGTGAGGCCGAGGCGCTCCAGCTCGTGCGGGTCGTCGACGCCCCAGCGCAGGGTCGCTTTCGCCCGCCGGACCGGGGTGTTGAGCTTCTGCGCCTTGATGCCGAGCTTGCTGAAGAGGTCGCAGACGAGCTCGCCGGACTGGAACTTCGCGACCAGCCTGCGGACCAGCTCGGTGCCGTCTTCGGGGGCCAGGTACATGGTCAGGCCCTCGGCGACGATCAGCGCGGGCCGGTCCGAGGGCACCTGGTCGAGCCAGCCGAAGTCGGTCACCGACGTGCCGATGTTCGTGTGGTTGGGCGCCGGCGCGTAGAGCTTCTCGCGCAGCTCGACGACCTCGGGGTAGTCGACGTCGTACCAGTGGACGGTGTCCGGCGGGGCGACGCGCTGGAACCGGGTGTCCATGCCGCAGCCCAGGTGCAGCACGATCGCGTCCGGGTGGGTTTCGAGGTACGCGGCGGCCCAGTCGTCGATCGGTTTCGCGCGCAGGACGACGCTCACGGCGCTGTCGCGGGTGATGCCGAGCTTCGCGAAGTCGTAGTCGATCTGCCGGACGGCCTCGTCGGCGGCGTGGTCGCCGAGGATCGGATCCGCTTCGCGGCTGTCGAGGGCGCGGCCGTAGAGGGTGGCCAGCATGGTGGCCTTTTCCTCGGTGAAGTGCACCTTTTCCATCAGGGCTCCTCGGCGGCGAAGTCGTGGGCGTAGGTCTTGGCGTCGAGCAGGTGCTTGAGCGTCAGCTCGCGGGCCGCGGCCGGGTCGGCGCGGCGGACGGCGTCGAGGATGGCGCGGTGGTCGTCGACGGCCTTGCGGATCTGGCCGGGCAGCCGCAGCGCCGCCCGCCGTTCCTCGCCGACCAGGACGAGGACTGACCGCAGCAGCCCGGCGACGTCGTCGTTGCCCGCGTTCTGCGCGATCACCCGGTGGAATTCGGCGTCGGTGGCGATGACGCGCAGCATGTCCCCGTCCTCGGCGGCCCGCGCCATCTCGGCGACGTTGTCCTCGAGCCGGCTGACGGTCTTCGCGGTGGCGTGCGTCGCCAGCCGCTCGGCGAGCGTCGGTTCGACGGTCGCGCGCAGGTCGAAGAGCTTTTCGACGAGCTGGTCGTGCTCGGTGAACCAGGTCCGCAGGGGCTGTTCCTGCTGCTCGCGCACGTAGGTGCCGGAGCCGGCGCGGATCTGCACGTAGCCGATGGAGTCGAGGACGCGCAGCGCCTGCCGCAGCGACCCGCGGCTGATGCCGAGCTCCTCGCACAGCACGCGTTCGGCGGGCAGCCGCGAACCCGGCGGCAGGTCGCCGGAGTCGATCCGCGACCGCAGCCGGTCCACGGTCGCGCTCCAGACCTGCTCGGTGTCCACGCCGCCCATCCTGTCAGCTCCGGGAATTGTCGGGGGTGGCTGTCATGATCGCGGGCATGGAGATCTTGGGGGCGTGGGCGAGCGGGTGGGCGGTCTCGCGGGCGGTGCCGGCCCCGGTCGAAGAGCCGGACGGGCACCGCCTCGACGTGGGCCTGGCCGGGCACCGGGTGCGGTACCTGCTGCGTTCGCCGTCGACGGTGGCGTCGCGGGCTCGGACGGTGGCGGCGCCGGGCACGTGGCTGAAGACGTGCGGCGCGCGGGCGTCGGTGCTGGCGGGCCTGACGGCCGAGTGGGAAGCAGGGGAGACGGAGTACTTGATGACGTTCGAGGGACCGGCACCCGCGGCGGCTGTGCCACCGGGGTACGCGGTGGCGGTGACCGGTGACGGGCCGGCGTGGGACGTGGTGGTGTCCAGCGAGGGCGCCCCGGCGGCGCGCGGCCGGGTCGCGGTGGCGTCCGGGGTGGCGGTGTTCGACAAGATCGAGACGGAGCCGGAGCACCGTCGCCGCGGGCTCGGCCGGGTGGTGATGCACCGGCTGAGCACGGTCGCGGGCGCGCGGACCAGCGCTTTGCTGGCGACGGAGGCCGGCCGCGGGCTGTACAACTCGCTCGGCTGGCGGGTGGTGTCGGAGCTGGTGCCCGCGCACGTACCGGAGGAAGCGGCATGACGGCGAAGTTCAAGGACCTGGCCCTGGACGCGAACGACCACCAGGCACTGGCGGACTGGTGGTGCTCGGCGCTGGGCTACGTCCGCCGCGACTCGTTGACGGGCGACACGCGACCGGCCGACTGGCCGGTCCCGATCGTCGACCCGGCGGGGGAGGGGCCGCTGATCTGGCTCAACCCGGTCCCGGAGGCGAAGACGGTGAAGAACCGCATGCACCTGGACGTCTTCGGCGAGACGGCGGAGCTGCTCGCGCTGGGAGCGACCTTGATCCGCGAGCGAGGGGGTGATGTGGACTGGGACCAGCTGGCCGATCCGGAGGGGAACGAGTTCTGCGTCTTCCCACCGCGCTGAGTGCCTGACGGGCGTGGCGGAAATCCGGCGGGCCGGCCGGCCCCGGCCGCGCCTCATCGGTGGGAGCGGCCCGGCCCGCCGCGCTGAGTGTCTGACCAGACACATCTGGCCCCGTGCGCGTCGCGGGCCGAGCCGGCGATGCTTAGGCTCCGCACGTGAATGCTTCATGACGTGGTGGCACGCGGTGATCATCGTGGTCGCCGGGATCTGGGCGGGCACCATCAACGCCGTCGTCGGGTCGGGGACGCTCGTGACGTTCCCCGTGCTCGTCGCGCTCGGCTACCCGCCGGTGACGGCGACGACGTCGAACGCCATCGGGCTCGCGCCCGGGACGCTCAGCGGGGCCTGGGGCTACCGGCACGAGCTCACCGGCTACTGGCGGCAGACCGCGAAGTTCGCCGTGGCGTCGTTCCTCGGCGCCATCGGTGGCACGATCCTGCTGCTCTCGCTGCCGAAGGACGCTTTCGAAGCCGTCGTGCCCGTGCTGGTCGGCCTGGCCGTGATCCTCGTGATCGTGCAGCCGAAGGTCTCCAAGTGGGTGGCGAAGCGCCGCGAAGGCAACGGCGAAGAGCACAAAGCCGGTCCGCTGCTGATGTTCTTCATCTTCCTCATCGGCATCTACGGCGGGTACTTCACCGCCGCGCAGGGCGTGATGCTGATGGCGGTCATGGGGATGCTGCTGTCCGAGCCGCTGCAGAAGCTCAACGGCGTCAAGAACGTGCTCGCGGCCGTCGTCAACGTCGTCGCCGGGGTGATCTACGCGTTCGTCGCGCCGATCAGCTGGCCCGTCGTGCTGTGGCTGGCGGTCGGGTCGACCGCCGGCGGCTTCCTCGGCGCGAAGATCGGCCGGAAGCTGCCGCCGGCGGTGCTGCGCGGCGTGATCGTCGTGATCGGTGTCGCCGCCGTCATCCAGCTCGTGGTCAAGCAGTTCTGAATTCCCTGGCCGCGGCCAGGAACAGATCGTTCTCGTCGCGGGTCCCGATGGTCACGCGCACGCCGTCGCCGGCGAAGGGGCGCACCACGAGCTTGCGGTCCAGCGCGTGCTCCGCGAACGGCACCGCCTGGTCACCGAGCGGCAGCCAGACGAAGTTCGCCTGCGTCTCGGGCACCTGGTAGCCGGCTTCGAGCAGCCCGTTCCGGACCCGCCCGCGTTCGGCGACGATCTCCCGGCAGCGCGCCATCAGCTCGTCGGCCGCGTCGAGCGAAGCCAGCGCCGCGACCTGGGCGAGCATGTTCACCGAGAAGGCGACGTACACCTGGCGGAGCGCGTCCGCGATCGGCTCCGGCGCGACCGCGTACCCGACGCGCAGCCCCGCGAGGCCGTACGCCTTCGAGAACGTGCGCAGCACCATGACGTTCGAGCGCGTCCGCGTGTACTCGACGCCGTCCGGCACCTCGGGGTCGGTGACGAACTCCTTGTACGCCTCGTCGAGCACGATCAGCACGCGCTCCGGGACGGCGTCCATGAACCGCTCGAGCTCCGCGCGGCGGATCGCCGTGCCGGTCGGGTTGTTCGGGTTGCAGACGAAGACGACCCTCGTCTTGTCGGTGATCGCCGCGAGCATCGCGTCGAGGTCGAGCTCCTGGGCCTCGGTGATCGGCACCTTCACCGAGACGGCGTTCGCGACCTGTGTGACGATCGGGTACGCCTCGAAGGAGCGCCACGCGAAGATGACCTCTTCGCCGGGCGCGCACACGGCCTGGATCGTCTGCTGGCACAGCGACACCGAGCCGCAGCCGATCGCGACGCGGGCCACCGGGACGTCCAGCTCTCGGGCCAGCCGCTCGCGCAGCGCCTGCGACCCGGTGTCCGGGTAGCGGTTGATCCCGGCCGCGGCCTCGGCGATCGCCTGCGCGACGCTCGGCAGCGCACCGCCGGGCACCTCGTTGCTCGCCAGCTTGATCGCGCCTTCGATCGTCCGGCCGGGGACGTATTTCGGCAACGATTCGAGATCGGCACGCGGGGACACGGACGGCATCTTCGGCGCTCCTGGAATTCGACGGGACGACCCGGTCACCGTATCTTTTCCGCCCGCCGCCCCGCGAGTCCCTTCAGACGGTCGGCGTCGTGCTCTCCTGCCACACTGGGTTCCTCCCGTTCACCTCGAAGTGATTGAGTGACGCAATGACGTCGACCAGCACCGTGGACTACCAGCGCACCGACGGCCCGACCCTGCGCCTGACCTTCTCGGAGCCCGAGGGGTCGCTACGCGGCGGCCTGGTCGTGCTGCACGAGGCGGACGGCGTCACCGACGGCGTGAAGCTGCTGCTCGCCAGCCTGGCCACGGAGGGCTGGCTGACCGTCACCCCGCACCTGGAGAACGATCACCTCACCCAGCAGGACCTGCTCCACGCGACCGACCTGACCCTCGCCTGGCTCGTCGAGCGCGGTGTCCAGGGCGATCTGCTCGGCGTGATGGGCTTCGACCTCGGCGGCACCGCGGCCCTCGTGGTCGCCTCGCACCGCAAGCTGGGCGCGGCCGTCAGCGTCGGCGGGCAGCAGGCCGCCGAGCTGCCCGCGCTGGTCGAGATCGCCGGGAAGCTCACCAGCCCGTGGCTCGGCATGTACGGCGACGCCGGCGACGAGGCGGGCGGCGCCGAGGTCGAGCGGCTGCGCGACGCCGCCGCGTCGGCGAAGGTCGCCACGAACGTCGTCCACTACCCGGGCGCGAACCACCGCTTCGACGCCGACCCGGGCGCGGCCGCGGAGGCCTGGCAGCGCACGCTCAACTGGTTCGACGCGCACCTGCGGTAGGTGTGGGCGACCGACACCCGGCTGACCTGCCGAATGTCGGTTCCGGACACAGTGACTTCCCGATCCGAGGGATTAGGCTCGGGTCGTGACGCACACCGCCGACGCTCCCGAGGTCCTGTGGCGCCCTGAGCCGGGCCACGTTGCCGACACCAAGATCGAAGCCTTCCGCCAGTGGCTGCGCGCCGAGCGCGACGTCGAGGTGGACGACTACCACTCGCTGCACGAGTTCTCCGTGGAGCGCGGCCCCGAATTCTGGGCGGCGGTCGCGGACTTCCTCGGCGTGCGCTGGCACGACCAGCCGGGTGAGGTGCTCTCGGGCGGGATGCCGGACGCCGTCTGGTTCGACGGCGGCACGCTGAACTACGCCGAGCACGCGCTGACCCCCGGCGTCGCGGGCGCGGCCAAGGGCGACGACGAGACGGCGGTGATCTTCCACCGCGAGGACGGCTTCGCGAACCAGCTGACCTACGGCGACCTGCGCGCGCAGGTCGCGGCGGCTCGCGCGGCGTTCCTCGAGCTCGGCGTCGGCAAGGGTGACCGGGTCGTCGCGCTGGCCCCGAACTGCCCGCAGACGCTGGTCGCGTTCCTCGCCGCGGCGAGCATCGGCGCGATCTGGTCGTCGTGCTCGCCGGACTTCGGCGTGCGCGCGGTCGCGGACCGGTTCGTGCAGATCGAGCCGAAGCTGTTCTTCGCCGTCAACGCCTACGCGTACAACGGCCGCCAGTTCGACATCCGCACGACGGTCGCCGACCTGCAGGCGAAGCTGCCGTCGCTGGCCGCGACCGTGCTCGTCGAGTACGTCGGCGAAGGCCGGATGGACGGCACGCACGACTGGGACGAGCTGCTGGCGGCGCACGCGGGCGCGCCCCTGCTGTTCGAGCCGGTCGAGTTCGCGCACCCGCTGTGGGTGCTCTACTCCTCGGGCACCACGGGCCTGCCGAAGGGCATCGTGCACGGCCACGGCGGCATCACCCTCGAGCACCTCAAGGCCCTCGCGCTGCAGACCGACCTCGGGCCGGGCGACCGGTTCTTCTGGTTCAGCACCACCGGCTGGATGATGTGGAACTTCCTCATCTCCGGCCTGCTGGTCGGCACCACGATCGTGCTCTACGACGGCAGCCCGGGGTTCCCGGACCTGAACGCGCTGTGGCACCTGGCCGAGCAGCACCGCGTGACGTACTTCGGCACGTCGGCGCCGTACATCCAGAGCTGCCTCAAGAAGGGCGTCAAGCCGGCCGAGCGCTACGACCTGACGGCGTTGCGCGCGCTGGGGTCCACCGGCGCGCCGCTGAGCGTCGAAGGCTTCCGGTGGATCGTGGACGAGGTCGGCAAGAACGTCCAGATCTGCTCGGTCTCCGGCGGCACGGACCTGTGCGCGGCGTTCGTCGCGTCCGCCCCCGACGTCCCGGTCTGGCTCGGCGAGCTGTCCTGCCCGGCGCTGGGTGCCGCCGTCACCGCGCTCGACGAAGCGGGCAACGCC
The DNA here is from genome assembly GCF_033441515.1 of Amycolatopsis solani. Lineage (NCBI taxonomy): Bacteria > Bacillati > Actinomycetota > Actinomycetes > Pseudonocardiales > Pseudonocardiaceae > Amycolatopsis > Amycolatopsis solani. Next base: position 902,022 of record NZ_JAWQJT010000001.1, on the reverse strand, counting down.
GTCGTCGAGGAGGTCGGCGAGCTGGTCATCACGAAGCCGATGCCGTCGATGCCGGTGTTCTTCTGGAACGACCCGGACGGCTCCCGCCTGCGTGAGGCGTACTTCGAGATGTACCCGGGCCTCTGGCGCCACGGCGACTGGATCCGGATCACGAACCGCGGCTCGGCGGTCATCTACGGCCGCAGCGACTCGACGCTCAACCGCGGCGGCGTCCGGATGGGCACGGCGGAGTTCTACCGGGTCGTCGAGGGCTACGACGAGATCGCGGATTCCCTGGTCGTGGACACCTCGGCGGCCGGGAACGAGGACGGCCGGCTGATCTGTTTCGTGGTGCTCGCCGACGGCGTCGAGCTGGAAGCGGTCGAGCCCCGGCTGAAGAAGGAGCTTCGCAGCGCTCTGTCACCACGCCATGTACCCGATCGGTTCGTGGTGGTTTCCGAGATTCCTCGTACCTTGAACGGTAAGAAGTGTGAGGTACCGGTGAAGAAGATCCTCGCCGGTGTGGCTCCCGACCGGGCCGTCAGCCGTGACGCGCTGGCCAACCCGGCGGCGCTGACGCCGTTCGTGGAGCTCGCTAGGGGGTAGACGGGGAAGCATGATCGTCCACAACGGGTTGCACAGGTGGTGACGAGTACCCGCGCGCAGACCACCTGGCGGGTGGCGGGAGCCACCACCGTGGGGGTGATCACCTGGGTGACCCGGCTGGCCGGACTGATGACGCTGGTGTCGGTCCTGGTCCCGGCCGGGCGGCGCAGCCTGCGCGGGCGCCTGTCGGAGTGGCTGGAGCTGCCGCAGGAGGCCACGGTCGCGGCGGCCACCGTGGCGTTGGTCACGGGCGTGCTCCTGGTGCTGCTGGCCGCGGGGCTGCGACGGCGCAAGCGCCGCGCGTGGCAGCTGGCGGTCGGCGCGACGGTGCTGCTCACGGTGTCGCACCTCGGCCTGCGGCACGTCTTCGGCGCCGGCCTGGTGTCGGTCGTGCTGCTGGTGGGCCTGATCGCGAGCCGACGCTACTTCGTCGCGAAGCCGGACCCGGTGGTCGGGCGCTGGCGCGCGGTGCGCGTGTTCCTCCAGCTGGCGCTGGCCGGGTTCGTGATCAACGTCATCCTGCTGTCGGTGGCCTCGCACGCGGTGCTCGAGCCGATGAGCTTCGCGGACCGGCTGGCGGAGTCCGCGCTCGCGCTGGTGGGGGCCAGCGGGCCCGCGGAGTTCCACCAGATGTGGCTGGAGGACCTGACCGCCGCCGTCGGCCTGCTGTTCGGCCTGGCCGCGGTCCTGGTCTCGGCGTACTTCCTGTTGCGGTCGGCCGAGCCGGCGCCGAGGTTGAGCGACGAGGAGGTCACCCGCCTGCGCAAGCTGCTGGACGAGCACGGCGAGCGGGACTCCCTCGGCTACTTCGCGCTGCGGCGTGACAAGTTCGCGGTGTTCTCCCGCACCGGCAAGGCCGCGGTCACGTACCGCGTGATCGCCGGGGTCGCGCTGTGTTCGGCGGACCCGCTGGGCGACCACGAGGCCTGGCCGGGCGCGATCGAGGAGTACCTGGAGGTCTGCCGCCGCAACGGCTGGGTCCCGGCCGCGATGGGCGTGTCGGAACTGGGCGCGACGGTCTGGGCCCGCTTCGGCCTGGAGGTACTGGAGATCGGCGACGAAGCGGTCGTCGACGTCGACGGCTTCACCCTCGACGGCCGCGTCATGCGCGGCGTCCGCCAGGCGGCGGCCCGCACGAAGCGCGCGGGCTACAAGGTGCTGGTCCGCCGCACCGAAGACCTGCGCTTCGGCGAACTGGACGAGCTGACGGCCCTGGCCGCGAACTGGCGCGGCACGGACACCGAGCGCGGCTTCTCGATGGCACTGGGCCGCATGGGCGACCCGACGTCGGTCCTGGTGACGGCCGAACAGGGCGGCCGCGTCCGCGGCGTCCTCCAGTTCGTCCCGTGGGGCGCGACCGGTCTGTCCCTGGACGTCATGCGCCGCGACCGCACGGCCGACAACGGCGTCAACGAGCTGATGATCTCGGAACTCCTGCTGGCCGCCGGCCGCCACGGCATCACCCAGGTCTCCCTGAACTTCGCGGCGTTCCGCGCCCTGATGGAACAGGGCCAGCGCATCGGCGCGGGCCCGGTCGCGAAGACGGCGGCGAAGGTGCTGCACTTCTTCTCGCGCTGGATCCAGATCGAAACGCTCTACCGCTTCAACGCGAAGTTCCAGCCCCGCTGGGTCCCCAGGTACCTGGTCTACCCGGGCGTCCGCGAACTGCCCCGCGTCGGCATCGCGACGTTCGAAGCGGAAGGACTGGGCGGACGCTCTCCACGCCTGCTCAGACTGCTGCGACGGGCGTGAGGGGGGTGCCTTTCCGGCGTGATCCGGGGGTGTGTAACCTATCTGAGCAGTGGTCGTTGGGCCCAGGAGGCTTCGCCTAGTCTGGTCTATGGCGCCGCACTGCTAATGCGGTTGGGGGTAACCCCCCCTCCCGGGTTCAAATCCCGGAGCCTCCGCTGGTACCCGGTTCGCCGGGTGCTAGGTTATAGAACAACTGAACACGCGCCCGTAGCTCAGCTGGATAGAGCATCTGACTACGGATCAGAAGGTCAGGGGTTCGAATCCCTTCGGGCGCACGTCTGGTTGAGACAGCAAGAAGACCCCCTCGCGAGAGGGGGTCTTCTTCTTTTTCCCGAACTTGCTTGACCTTCACACTGTGACAACCTCTTCACTACGGGGGAGGAGGTGGTCACCATGGACCCGACACAGCTGAGTGCCGCGAACTCGTCGGTGCGGTTGCGAGCCGCGCTCGCGGTGGGGACGCGCGCCGATCCCGGCGACGTCGAAGCGCTTGTCGCACGGGCCGGCGTCGAGCCGGACTTCTTTGTGCGGGACATGCTCACCTGGGCGCTGACCCGGCTCCCGTCGGACGTCACCGTGCCGAAGCTGGTTGTGGAGTTGCGGTCCGCGGTGCCGCAGGCCCGGAGCCAGGCGCTGCACACGCTCTCCAAGATCGGTGACCGGTCGGTGTGGCCGGAGATCACGCGGGCGTTGCTGCACGACGCCGACGAGGAGGTCGCGCGGAGTGCTTGGCGGGCCGCCGTCGTGCTCGTGCCCGAGGGGGAGCGGGAGGGGCTCGCCGTGGACCTGGCCGCGCAGCTCGGGCGCGGGGATCGGGCCGTGCGGCTGAGTCTCAGCCGGGCGCTCGTCGCGCTCGGGGACGTCGTCGAGGACGCCTTGCGGACCGGGCTCACCAGTCAAGACCCGGCCGTGCGGGCGCACGCTCGGGCCACGCGAAACCTCCTGCGTGACCCGGACGCCGGGTTCGACCTCGGGGTCGACGAGGCGAAGCGGGTCGTCGCGCTCGGTCCGGAGCGCGCGGGGGAAACCGCGTGCTGATCGGGGAAGTGGCCCGCCGGTCCGGGGTGAGTACGCGGATGCTGCGGCACTACGACTCCCTCGGGCTGGTGCGGCCGACCGGGCGCACGGTCGGCGGCTACCGCGAATACTCCGAAGCGGACATCCGCCGGATCTTCCACGTCGAAGGCCTGCGCTCGCTGGGGTTGTCGCTGCGGCAGGTCGGCCGCGCGCTCGCGGATCCGGACTTCACTCCGTCCACTTTGGTCGGTGAGCTGGTCCGGCGGACCGAGGAACGCCTCAACCGGGAACGCGAGCTCCTCGACCGCCTGCGGGCGATCGACGCGTCGGCGCCCGAAGGCTGGGCGGACGTCCTGCGTGTCGTCGAACTCCTGCACGGCCTGGCTTCGCCGAGCGCCGCGAGCCGGCAGCAGGCCGTCCTGGCGCCGGGTGATGACGTGCCGCTGCCCGCCGAGCTGCTGGTCAAAGCCGTGCTCGCCGAACGGGATCCGAACGTCGCCGGTGCGCTGCGGTGGGCGCTGGCGCGGGCGGGTGGGGACGGGCTGGCCGGCGTGGCGGCCGGGGTCCGGTCGGCCGACGCCGATGTCCGGCGCCGCGCGGTGCTGGCGGTCGCGTCGCTGCCCGGTCCCGAAGCGACCGAGGTGCTCACCGGCGCGCTCGAGGACCCGCAACCCGATGTGCGCCGGCGGGCGGCCTTGGCCGCGGGGAGGCGGGGTGTGACCGACGCTGTGCCGGTGCTCGTCGCCATGGTGGCCGAGGGCACGAACGACGTCGAGGCGTCCGAGGTGCTCGGGACGCTGTCCCTCGACCCCGCGTGCGGTGAACGGATCCTGGCCGCGCTCGCCGCCGAACTCACCGCGGACACCGCCGTGCGGATCCGCTTGGCGCAGGCCCTCGCCGAGTTGCCCGGTACCGGTCCGCGGGACCTCCTCCAGCGGCTGGCCGGCGACGAAGACCCGACGGTCGCCCTCGTCGCCTCGGCCCTCCACGGCGCGCGGTCCGCTGACTGAGCCGCGTCAGCGCCGTGGCCACGCCGTGTCAGCGCCCCCGGCGATCGTGGTTCTCACACCGAAGAGAACACGACCGCACCAGGAGACCACCGCCATGACCACGTTCACCACCCCCGCCCCGATCGCCGCCGTCCTGACCGTTCCCGCGGCGCGCATCCGGTTCGTCGCCGCCGACCGGGCCGACACCACGGTCGAGGTCCGCCCCGCGGACCCGGCCAAGAGCCGCGACGCGAAGGCGGCCGAGCAGACCACCGTCGACTACGCCGACGGCGTCCTGCGGATCGCTGCCCCGGCGAAGAACCAGTACTTCGGCGCGTCCGGAGCGATCGACGTGACGGTCGGCCTGCCCGCCGGTTCCCGCGTCGAACTGAAGGCGGCCGCCGCCGAACTCCTGGCCGTCGGGCGGCTCGGCGCCGTGGCCGTCGAGAGCGAGCAGGGCTCGATCGACCTCGACGAAGCCGCGAGCGCCCACCTCACCACCCGCGACGGCGACGTCTCGGTCGGCCGCCTGACCGGCGACGCGGAGATCCGCACGAGCAAGGGCGACATCCGCGTCGTCGAAGCCGGCCCCGGCGTGGTGTCGCTGCGCACCGACGCGGGCGACATCGAGATCGCCGCCGGCGTCTCGGCGGCCTTGGACGCCGGCACGTCGCACGGCCGGATCCGCAACTCGCTGAAGAACGTCGACGGCGTGGCCCAGCTGACGATCCACGCGACCACCGCGGCCGGCGACATCACCGCGCGCGGCCTGTGAGGCTCTGCTCGCGAGGGCAGCCGACGCTGCCCGCGTTACCGCCCGGGTGCCGCTGGACCCGGTGATCGGCCCGTGTCACCGTGGGACGATCACCGGGTTCGGCCCCGGGTGGAAAAGCGCGGACGGGCCGCGTGCGCCCCGTCCGGGATGGCGGGTGATCGTGAAAGCCCATCGGCCCGATGACCGCGAGCGGGTGCCCCGCGGCCGCCCGGCGACGCCCGTGCGCCACCCCGAGGTCGCGCAGTTGCTGCGGCTCAACCAGCTGGCCGGCAACGCGGCCGTGACGTCCCTCGTCGTGCAGCGGGTCCGGCTTTCCGGCGCGGACGAGACCCGCATCAAGAGCCTGAAGAAGGCGGACAAGAAGCTGGCCGCCGCCGCCAAGAAGCGGATCAAGGATTTCACCAGCACCGACAGCGGGCTCTGGAACGTGCTGAGCACTTTTCCGGCCGATTCGAAGGTTCCGGCGCCGGTGTGGAACGAGTACCTCGACCAGCTGTACCGGGCGCTCGGGGAAGGTGCGTCGATGGGCGCGCTCACCGATCTCTGGGGGCGGCTGAACGAGAAGTACGGCGAACGACCCCCGGGGAAAGGTGGCTTCGTCCCTTCACTCGACGAGGTCAAAACGGCCCGGGGAAACCTTTCCTCGCAACCCGCCAAGCGCGTTGCCGAGGAGAAAGAGAAGGAGAAGGAGAAAGCGCCGGCGGCGTGGACCGACTTCTCCCCCGACGCCCGGCGCCAGCTGATGGACATGTGGGCGAAGTGGCAGCAAGGGGGAGTCGACGCCAAGACCTTCTACGACGACTTCTACAAGCAGTCCGACGTTAAGCAGGGGATGCCGGCCCCTTCCGCGGGCGAGTACATCGACGCGCTCGACGCCCGGAAGCTGCGCGGGAGCACTTCGGACGAGGACATCAAGAACTCGCGTTCCGGTTACCCCCTGCAGCTCGCCGACAAGGGAAACCTGCCGAGCACCCGCGTCTACCTCAACCCGCACCCGCGGCACATCGCGGAGGTCTACGAGTTCGTCAAGGCACGCATCCACCCGTTGCCGGAGGTCACCTGGGTCAAGCTCGCCGACCACGCGCGGGCCACGACGGTGCGGGACGTCATCGTCGTCTACCTCTCGGCCAAGGACGCGGAGAAGGCGGTGGTCGACCTCCTCGCGGACTACCAGAGGCGGTACCCCGGCCACTTCCTCGACGAGGTGCCCCGCCTGACGCTCCGCCGCCTTCCCGGCGTCGGCGTCGGTGCCGAGCCGCCCACCCCCCACGAGCTGGACAAGATGCTGGACCAGCACTTCGAGGAGATCGGCTACGACGAACGGCAGAAGCACGGTCGTACGTCGCGCCAGTTCTCGTTCTCCACCTACCGCTCCGAGCTCGTCGTGCGGGCCATCCAGGACTCGGGTGGCGTGGTGGCTCGGTTCCAGTCGCTGGTCGCGGACTACTTCGCCCGCGCGGGCATCGATCTCGCGAATCCGGACCGGCAGGGGACGCCCGACCCGAGCGTCCTGCCGTTGCTGGACATGGTCTGGAAGTACGAGAACGTCGACACCTGACGGTAGCGATCGGTGCGTTCCGTAACTGGACTGGACCAGTGAACTGACCTTCGTCCCGGCTGGTCACCCCCCGTTCGGCACGGTAAGTAGTTGTTCTTCCCTAATTGGTCTGGACCACGTACCGTCTTCGCAAAACGGCGCAAAACACCGGCCTGGTCCCCGCCGTCGGTGTTGGTGTCCGCCGTCCCGCACCTGGCTCAAGGGAGAGCAATGTCCAGAAAGAGATGGCACCTCCTCGGTCTGTTCACCGCGGTCGGCGCGATCGCGGTCGGTCTCGTCACCGTGCCGGCGAGTGCCGCCGGCGGTGTCGGCGCCAGCTTCACCAAGGGCTCCGACTGGGGCACCGGGTACGAAGGCAAGTACACGATCAGCAACGGCTCCGGCGCGACGCTGCCGAGCTGGACGGTCGAGTTCGACCTCCCGTCCGGCGCGAAGATCGCCTCCCTCTGGGACGGCAGCTACACCGCCTCCGGGCAGCACGTCACCGTCAAGAACAGCTGGAACGGCAACGTCGGCAACGGCTCGACCGCCAGCTTCGGCTTCAACGTCAGCTACTCCGGCACCTACGCCGCCCCCTCGAACTGCAAGCTGAACGGCGGTTCCTGCGACGCCGGCGGCGGGAACCCGACCACCACGCCGACGACGCCGACGCAGCCGACCACCACCCCCACCACCCCGACCACGCCCACCACGCCGCCGACGACCACCACGCCGCCGCAGCAGGGTGGGCTGAAGAACGTCGGCTACTTCGTGCAGTGGGGTGTCTACGGGCGCAACTACCACGTCAAGAACATCGAGACTTCGGGCTCGGCGAGCAAGCTGACCCACATCAACTACGCGTTCGGCAACGTCAAGAACGGGCAGTGCACCGCGAACGACGACCCGTACGCCGACTACCAGAAGACCTACGACGCCGCGGGCAGCGTGGACGGCGTCGCCGACACCTGGGACCAGCCGGTGGCCGGCAACTTCAACCAGCTGCGCAAGCTGAAGAAGCTGCACCCGGGCCTCAAGATCATCTGGTCGTTCGGCGGCTGGACCTACTCCGGCGGCTTCGGCCAGGCCTCGCAGAACGCCGCCGCGTTCGCGCAGTCCTGCTACAACCTGCTCAAGGACCCGCGCTGGGCGGACATCTGGGACGGCATCGACATCGACTGGGAGTACCCCAACTCGTGCGGCCTCTCCTGTGACACCAGCGGTGCCGCGGCCTACAAGAACCTGATGGGCGCGCTGCGGGCGAAGTTCGGCTCGTCGTTCCTGATCACCTCGGCCATCACCGCCGACGGCAGCAGTGGCGGCAAGCTCGACGTCGCCGACTACGGCGGCGCCGCGCAGTACGTCGACTGGTACAACGTGATGACCTACGACTACTTCGGCGCGTGGGCGGCGCAGGGTCCGACGGCCCCGCACTCGCCGTTGACCAACTTCACCGGCATCCCGACGCCGGGCTTCTACTCCGACGCGGCGATCCAGAAGCTGAAGAGCAAGGGCGTCCCGTCGAGCAAGCTGCTGCTGGGTATCGGGTTCTACGGCCGAGGCTGGACCGGCGTCACGCAGTCGACCCCGGGTGGCACGGCGACCGGCCCCGCGCCGGGTACGTACGAGCAGGGCATCGAGGACTACAAGGTCCTCAAGAACACCTGCCCGTCGACCGGTACCTTCGCCGGCACCGCGTACGCCAAGTGCGGCAGCAACTGGTGGAGCTACGACACCCCGTCGACCATCGGCGGCAAGATGTCCTACGCCAAGCAGCAGGGTCTCGGCGGTGCCTTCTTCTGGGAGCTCACCGGTGACACCACCGGCGGCGAGCTCATCACCGCGATGAAGAACGGCCTGTCGTGACGCGCCGGTGGCTGCCCGCACTCGGGCTGGCGGCCGCGGCCGCCACGATCGGCGCGATGTTCGTGATCGCCCCGGCGAACGCGGCGGGTGGCGTGTCCGCGACCTTCTCGAAGGGCTCCGACTGGGGCACCGGGTACGAGGGCAAGTACACGATCGCCAACGGCTCGGGCTCGACGCTCGCGTCCTGGACCGTCGAGTTCGACCTGCCTTCCGGCGCGAAGATCTCGTCGCTGTGGGACGGCAGCTACACCGCGTCCGGCCAGCACGTCACGGTGAAGAACTCGTGGAACGGCAACGTCGGCAACGGCGCCAGCGCGAGCTTCGGCTTCAACGTGGCGTACTCCGGTTCGTACGTCGCGCCGTCGAACTGCAAGCTGAACGGGGGTTCGTGCGCCGCCGGGGGCACACCACCCACCACGACCACACCGCCGCCTACGACGACGCCCCCGCCCACGACCACCCCGCCGCCGGGCACCGGTGGCAAGGGTGCGCCGTACCTGTACCTGGGCTGGGGCAGCCCGCCGAACCCGCAGACGGTGATGAACGCGACCGGCGTCAAGTGGTTCACCATGGCGTTCATCAACGCCTCCGGTGGCTGCAACCCGGCGTGGGACAGCAGCCGTCCGCTGTCGGGCAGCGCCGACGCCACCGCGATCTCGCAGATCAAGGCGGCGGGTGGCCAGGTCGTCCCGTCGTTCGGCGGCTGGAGCGGTAACAAGCTCGGCCCGAACTGCTCGACGCCGGCCGCGCTGGCCGGCGCGTACCAGCAGGTCATCAACGCCTACGGGCTGAAGGCGATCGACATCGACATCGAGAACTCCGACGAGTTCGAGAACGAGGCCGTGCAGGACCGCATCCTGAACGCGCTGAAGATCGTCAAGCAGAACAACCCGGGGATCCAGACGATCCTGACGTTCGGCACGTCGACGACCGGCCCCAACTACTACGGGAACCGGCTCATCGACCAGTCGAAGGCACTGGGCGCGAACGTGGACGTGTACACGATCATGCCGTTCGACTTCGGCGGCGGCGCGAACATGTACAACAGCACGGTGAGCGCGGCGAACGGCTTGCGCGACAAGCTGAAGTCGACGTTCGGGTGGAACGACGCCACGGCGTACAGCCACCTCGGCATCTCGGGCATGAACGGGCTGTCGGACCAGCAGGAGCTGACGGATCTGTCGACGTGGACCCAGATCACCAACTGGGCCAAGACGAACAAGATCGGCCGCCTGGCGTTCTGGTCCGTCAACCGCGACCGCGGCTGCCCCGGCGGCGGCGTGCAGTCGGCGTGCAGCGGGATCGCGCAGAACGACTGGGACTTCACCAAGGTGACGGCGGGCTTCTGACGTCGTCGTGAACGACGGCCTCCTTGCCGGCTCCCCGGGCCGGCAAGGAGGCCTTCTTCGTTCAGAGCGTCTTGACCGCGTCCCCGATCGCCTGGTCCAGGATGGACACCCCGAGCGAGATCTCCTCCTCGGACGCCGTCAGCGGCGGGGCGATCCGGAACACCCCACCCATCCCCGGCAGCTGCACGATGTTCATGTGCAACCCCAGCTCGAGGCACCGCCGGGTCACGCGGGCGCCCAGCTCGTCCGAGCTGCGCTTGGTTTCGCGGTCCACCACCAGTTCCAGCCCGGCCAGCAGGCCGCGGCCGCGGATGTCGCCGACCACCTCGTGGCGGGCCGCGATCTCCTCCAGACCGCGGCGCAGCAGCGCGCCCAGGGAAAGCGCTCGCGCGTCGAGGCGGTCACGGGCCAGGACGTCCAGGACCGTGTTGCCGACCGCCGCCGGGAGCGGGTCCGACACGTGCGTGGTGAAGAACAGGAAGCCGCGGTCGTGGGCCTCCTGCTCGATTTCGGCGCTCGTCAGCACCGCGGCCAGCGGCAGGCCCGCACCGAGCGTCTTGGACAGCGTCAGGATGTCGGGGACGACGCCGTCGCGCTCGAACGCGTACCAGGTGCCCGTGCGGCAGAGGCCCGTCTGGGCTTCGTCGAGGATCAGCAGCATGCCGCGTTCACGGCACTTCTCGGCCAGCGCGGCGAAGTAGCCCGGTGGCGGCTCGATGACGCCGCCGGAACTCAGGATCGGCTCGGCGAGGAACGCGGCCAGGCTGCCGACCGACTGCGCGTCGATCAGCTCGAAGCCGAAGGCGAGCTGACGCCGCCAGTCCAGGTCACCCGCGGCGTCGGTGAAGTCCGGGCGGTACGCGTTCGGGGCCGGGATGGCGAAGTTGCCGGGTGCGGCCGGGCCGTAGCCGCGGCGGCCGGCGCTGTACGTCGCGCTCGCCGCGGCCTGGGTCATGCCGTGCCACGAGCGGGCGAACGAGACGATCTCGTGCTTGCCGGTGACGAGCTTGGCCAGCCGGACGGCGGCCTCGTTCGACTCGGCGCCGGTGGTCAGCAGCAGGGCCTTTTCCAGCGGTGACGGCAGCGTCTCGGCGAGGCGCCTCGCGAGATCGACGACCGGGCGGCTCAGCATGCCGCTGAACAGGTGGTCCAGCTTCCCGACCTGCCGCCGGACGGTCTCGACGATCTCCGGGTGCGAGTGCCCGAGGATCGCGCTCATCTGGCCGGAGGTGAAGTCGAGGATGCGGCGGCCGTCTTCGGTGAAGACGAAGCTGCCTTCGGCGCGGTCGATGATTTCGGGGGTGAACGTGCCGCCGTACCGCACGAGGTGCCGGTCGGCGTCGTCCCAGAAGGGTGCGGCCATGGCTTCGACGGTAAATCCGTGCCGAGCGCCACGTCCATCTCACGATTCCGGCTTTCCTGTTCGGTTTTGCCGGACAAGGATGGCGGCATGCTGAACCCGTGGCGCCTGCGGCTGCTGAGCAGGCTCGACACCCTGGGCACGGTCCGCGCGGTCGCGCAGGACGCCAACCTGAGCGCGTCGAGCGTGTCGCAGCAGCTTGCGGTGCTCGAAGCGGAAACCCGCACCCAGCTGCTGGAACGCACCGGCCGCCGGGTCCGGCTGACCCCGGCCGGGCTGGTGCTGGCGCGCCGGGCGCGGGCGATCCTCGACCACATGGACACCGTCGAGGCGGAACTGCGCAGCCTCGGCGGCGAGCCGGCCGGCCTGGTCCGGCTGGGCGCGTTCCAGAGCGCGATCCACACCCTCGCCGTGCCGGCGGTGACCCGGCTGGCACACCCGCACCTCGAGGTCCAGCTGCTGGAGCTGGAGCCGCACGAGAGCATCCCGGCCCTGCGCGGCGGCGACGCCGACGTCATCATCACCACGACCGACTTCGTCGAGCAACCGCTCGGCCCGGACCTCGACATCGTCCCGCTGGCGACGGACCCGATCGTGCTGGTGACCCCGTCGGAAGCACCCCGCGGCCCGGCGGTCCTGTCGGCCTACGCGGACGCGCCGTGGGCGCTGGACGTGCCGCAGTCGTACATGGCGAACCTGACGCTGCGGCTGTGCCGCGAGTCGGGGTTCGAGCCGCGGGTGGTGTGCCGCTTCAGCAACTACCTGATGACGCTGCAGCACGTCGAGGCCGGGCTGTCGATCGCGCTCCTGCCGGGCCTGGCGGTCGACCGCCGCTACCGGGTCGCGACGCGCGAGCTGTCGACCCCGGTGACCCGCACGATCACGGCGGTGGTCCGCCGCGGGACGCCGTTGCGCGCGGGGGTGAACGTCGTCCTCGACGCCCTGCGCCAGCCGCCGGACCTGCCGGGACTGGCTGCTTGGGGCGGTGAAGGCGCAGACTGATCGGGTGCGCGTGGCGATCCGGGTCGCCGGGGTGGTGCAGGGCGTCGGGTTCCGGCCGTTCGCCCACCGGCTCGCGCGGCGGTTCGGGCTCGCCGGGTTCGTCGGGAACGACGCGCACGGCGTCTTCGCCGAGGCGCAGGGCGCGCCGGACCTGGTCCGGGCCTTCGTCGCCGCGTTGACGGCCGAAGCGCCGCCCCTGGCCGTCGTCGATCGCGTCGAAGCCCGGGAGATCCCGCCCGCTGACGGCTCCGGGTTCGTCATCGTCGCCAGCCCGGGCGGTAACGCTGCCGACACGCTCGTCTCGGCCGACTCCGCCACCTGCGCCGACTGCCTGCGGGAGCTGCGCGACCCCGTGGACCGGCGGTTCCGGTACCCCTTCGTCAACTGCACGAACTGCGGCCCGCGGTTCACCATCGTGCGGGGGGTGCCCTACGACCGGCCGCTGACCACCATGGCCGCGTTCGCGATGTGCGCCGAGTGCGCGCGGGAGTACGCGGACCCGGCCGACCGGCGCTTCCACGCGCAGCCCGTCTGCTGCCCGGCCTGCGGGCCGTCGCTCCGGTTCGAACCCGGCGGCGGTGACCCGATCTTGGCGACCGCCGAAGCCCTGCGTGCCGGGCAGGTGGTCGCGATCAAGGGGCTCGGTGGCTACCACCTCGCCGTCGGCGCGTGGCACGAGGAAGCGGCGAAAACCCTGCGTGCGCGCAAGCACCGCGAGGACAAGCCGTTCGCGGTCATGGTCGCCGATCTGGACCAGGCCCGGGAACTCGCCGAAGTCGACGCCGTCGCCGCGCGCGTCCTGGCGGGACGGCGACGGCCGATCGTGCTGCTGCCGAAGAAGACCGAGCTCGCCCAGGCCGTCGCGCCGGGGAACCGGCGGATCGGGCTCATGCTGCCCTACACGCCGCTGCACCACCTGCTCCTGCAAGAAACCGGCCCGATCGTGCTGACCAGCGCGAACGTCTCCGACGAGCCGATCGTGTACCGCGACGAGGACCTCGGCCGCCTCGAGGACATCGCCGACGCGTACCTCACCCACGACCGGCCGATCCACGTCCGGACCGACGATTCCGTGGTCCGCATCGTCGGGACGAAACCCCAGCTGCAACGGCGTTCCCGCGGCTACGCCCCTGAGCCGATCCGGCTCGCGACGAAGAAGCACCTCCTCGGCGTCGGTGCCGAACTCAAGAACACCTTCTGCCTCGCCAAGGGCCACCACGCCTTCGTCTCGCACCACATCGGCGACCTCGAGAACTACGAGACGCTCAAGGCGTTCACCGAGGGCATCGAGCACTTCAAGCACCTCTTCGCCATCGATCCCGTGCTCGTCGCGCACGACCTGCACCCCGATTACCTGTCCACGAAGTACGCGCTCGACCTGGACCTCGAGCTGCTCGGCGTGCAGCACCACCACGCCCACATCGCCGCCTGCCTGGCCGACAACGGCGAGGACGGGCCCGTGCTCGGCGTCGCCTTCGACGGCACCGGCTTCGGGCCGGACGGCACCATCTGGGGCGGTGAGGTCCTCCTCGCCGACTTGACGTCCTATCGGCGGCTCTCGCACCTGAAACCGGTCGCGATGCCGGGAGGCACCAGCGCCATCCGCCAGCCCTGGCGGATGGCGGCGTCCTATGTGGACGAACTCGGCCGGCCGGCCCGCGAAGACGTCGTCAAGCTCAAGCGCAGTGGCCTCAACTCACCGTTGACGTCCAGTGCCGGACGCCTCTTCGACGCTGCCGCCGCGTTGCTCGGCGTCCGGGACACCATCACCTACGAAGGCCAGGCCGCCATCGAGCTGGAACAGCTGGCCGATCCGGCCGAAACGACCGCCTACCCCGCCCGGATCGACGACGAGATCCACGGCGAAGACCTCATAGGCGCCCTTCTGGACGACGACGCCACGAAACCGAAGCGAGCCGCGCGGTTCCACAACGGCGTGGCCGACGCCATCGTGCGGACGTGTGACCGGCTGCGGGACCACAGCGGCACCGTGGCGCTCTCCGGTGGCGTGTTCCAGAACGTCCTCTTGCTCGACCGGACCGTCGAAGGCCTGGAAGACCGGGGATTCCGGGTGCTGACCCACCGGAACGTGCCCACCAACGACGGCGGGATCAGCTTCGGGCAGGTCGCCGTAGCCAGTCGTACCAGTCGGTGAGGCCGTCCCCACGGGTGGCGCTGACCTGCAGCAACGCCGCTGACGGGTTCACGCGGCGGACGTCCCGCTCGAACTCGGCGACGTCGAAGTCCACGTACGGCAGCAGGTCGACCTTGTTGAGCAGGACGAGGTCCGTCGCGGCGAACATGTGCGGGTACTTCACCGGCTTCCCGGGTCCCTCGGTGACCGAGAGGATCACCACGCGGGCCGCCTCGCCGAGGTCGAACAGCGCCGGGCAGACCAGGTTGCCGACGTTCTCGATGAACAGCGTCGAGCCGCGCGCCGGGGCCAGCGCGTGCAGCGCCCGGTGCAGCATGGCCGCGTCGAGGTGGCAGCCCGCGCCGGTGTTGATCTGCACCACCGGTGCGCCGGTGGCCTTGATGCGCTCGGCGTCGAGCAGCGTTTCCTGATCGCCCTCGATCACCGCGCAGGGAACACCGAGAGCCCGGATCGTCCGTTCCAGTAACGTCGTCTTCCCGGCACCGGGCGAGCTCATCAGGTTGATCGCGAAGACGTCCGACGCCCGCAGGTGCGCGCGGTTGTGCTCCGCGAGTTCGTCGTTCTTCGCCAGGATGTCCTGCTCCATGACCACCGTGTGGGTGTGGTCGGTGATCCGGACGGCCGAATCGGAGCAACCGCAGGTGTCACACATGGCCGACCTCCACCGAGGCGATGCGCAGCTCTCGGCCCGCGAGGACCGAGACGTCGGCGCTGCCGCACGGGCACAGCAGGATGAAGTCGTCGAGGGTGAACTCGCCGCCGCAGTCGCGGCAGCGTGCCCGGCCGGCCGGTTCGGCGATGTCCAGGCGGGCGCCTTCCAGCGAAGTCCCCGCGCACAGGACGTCGAAGCAGAACCGGACGCTGTCCGGGACCACGCCGGACAGCCGCCCGATCTCGAGCCGGACGCACGTCACCGGCGCCTCGCCGAGGCGGGCGACGATCGCGTCGAGCACCGACTGCGTGATCGCCATTTCGTGCACTAGCAGATCCTCGGCAGCGGGTCGCCGACCAGCAGGTCCACGATCCGGGTGCCGCCGAACGCGGTGTTCAGCAGCACGATCCCGGGTGGGTCGGCGGCGACGCGCCCGATCACGGCGGCGTCCGCGCCCAGCGGGTGGGCGCGCAACGCCGCGAGTGCGTCGGCGGACTGGGCGCCGTCCACGACGACCACGATCCGGCCTTCGCACGCGACGTACAGCGGGTCGATGCCCAGCAGCTCCGACGCGCCGCGGACCGCTTCGCGCACCGGGACGGCCTTCTCGTCGACGACCACGGCCACGTCGGCGGCCTTCGCGATCTCGTTGAGGATCGTCGCGACCCCGCCGCGGGTCGCGTCCCGCATCGCGCGCACGCCGGGCACCGCGGCCAGCAGCCCGGCGACCAGCTCGTGCACCGGCGCGGTGTCGGACACGAGATCGGCGTCGATGTCGAGCTCGCCGCGGGCCAGCATGATCGTGACGCCGTGGTCACCGATCGGCCCGGAAACGAGGACGGCGTCTCCGGGCTTCACGGTGGCCACGCCCAGGCCGGTGCGCGTGAGCACGCCGACCCCGGCGGTGTTGACGTACACGCCGTCGGCCTTGCCGCGCTGGACGACCTTG
Source organism: Amycolatopsis solani (assembly GCF_033441515.1). Lineage (NCBI taxonomy): Bacteria > Bacillati > Actinomycetota > Actinomycetes > Pseudonocardiales > Pseudonocardiaceae > Amycolatopsis > Amycolatopsis solani. Next base: position 886,037 of record NZ_JAWQJT010000001.1, on the reverse strand, counting down.
GTGTCGCCGGTGACGATCCGGACGTCCGCCGCGCGGGCCGCTTCCTTCATCGAGCCGACGATCTTGAGCAGGTCCTCGACCGGGAAGCCTTCCTCGAGGATGAACCCCGCGGTCAGGTACAGCGGCCGCGCGCCGGACACCGCGAGGTCGTTCACCGTGCCGTTCACGGCCAGGTCACCGATGTTCCCGCCGGGGAAGAACAGCGGCGAGACGACGAACGAGTCCGTGGTCAGCGCCAGTTTCGCGTCGCCGATGGTCAGCGTCGCCGCGTCTTCGAGGGGCTCCAGCAGTGGATTGCGGAACGCGTCGAGGAACACCGCCTCGATCAGCGTGTGCGTCGACTTGCCGCCGGCGCCGTGCGACAGCGTGATGCGCTCCTCGCGGACCTTCGCGCGCCGGCGCCGGGCCCGCTCGATGCGGTCGAGGACCTGCTGCTCGCGTTCGGTGGTGGTCATGCGCGGCTCGCCTCCCGGACGCGCTGACGGCTGAAGCGGCCGAAGTTGTAGTACGCCGCGCAGGCGCCTTCCGGTGAGACCATGCACGTCCCGATCGGCGTTTCCGGGGTGCACGCGGTGCCGAACACCTTGCACTCCCAAGGCTTCAGCACGCCCTTGAGCACCTCGCCGCACTGGCACGCCTTCGGGTCGGCGACGCGCAGGCCGGGGATCTCGAAGAGCCGCTCGGCGTCGAACTTCGCGTACTTCGGGCGGATCGCCATCGCCGAGTGCGTGATGAACCCGAGGCCGCGCCATTCGAAGTAGGGCCGCAGCTCCATGACCTCGTTGATGGCCTTCAGCGCGACGACGTTCCCGTCCCACGGCACGACCCGGGAGTACTGGTTTTCGACTTCCGACCGGCCCGAGGCGAGCTGGAGCATCAACAGGTAGATCGACTGCAGGATGTCCAGGGGCTCGAACCCGGCGACCACGACGGGCTTGCCGTAGTCGCGCGCGATGAACTCGTACGGACGGCAGCCGATCACCGTGGAGACGTGGCCGGGGCCGATGAAGCCGTCGAGCCGCAGGTCCGGGGAGTCGAGGATGGCCTTGATGGCCGGGATGATCGTGACGTGGTTGCCGAACACGGAGAAGTTCTCGATGCCTTCGGCGGCCGCGCGCAGGAGCGTCATCGCGGTGGACGGCGTGGTCGTCTCGAACCCGATGGCCATGAACACCACGCGCAGGTCCGGGTTCTGCCGCGCGATCTTCAGCGAGTCCAGCGGCGAGTAGACCATCCGGATGTTGGTGCCTTCGGCGTTCGAGTCGAAGAAGTTCCCGCCGGAGCCGGGCACGCGCATCATGTCGCCGAACGACGTCATGAGCACGCCGGGCTGCCGGGCGATGTGGATGGCGTCGTCGACGCGGCCCATCGGGATCACGCAGACCGGGCAACCCGGCCCGTGCACCAGCGTGATGCTTTCGGGCAGGTAGTCCTCGAGGCCGTGCTTGTAGATGGTGTGCGTGTGCCCGCCGCAGACCTCCATGAACTTGTACCGGCGGCCCGGCTCGCACAACGACGTGATCTTCGCGGACAGCGCCCGCGCCTTGTCCGCGTCGCGGAACTCGTCGACGAAACGCATGACGACCCCTATTCGATCCGAGATTCGAGCAACGCGGCCATTTCGTCTTCGTACGCCTTGCCGATGCTTTCGAGGAACTCCAGCGCGGCCGCGGCCTCGGCTTCGTCTATTTTGGACAGCGCGAACCCGACGTGGATGAGGATCCACTCGCCGGGCACCGGCGGGTCGTCTTCGAGCAGGCCGATGTTGATGGTGCGCTTGACACCGCTCACCGACACCTTCGCGAGGTCCGGGCGCTCCTCGCTGATTTCGATGATCTCGCCCGGGATCCCGAGGCACACGGTTCAGACCTCCGTGGTCTGCAGTTGCGGACTGGTGCCCCAGGCGAGTTCGGTCACCGCGCGGACGGCCGCCGGAACCGCGGCTTCGACCTGCGGTGACAGTCCGATCCCGCCGTCGAGGCACGCCGGCTCGCAGCCGACGAGCAGCACCCGCCCGGCGTCGCCGCCGAGCAGCCGGAGCAACCGGAACACCGCGTCGGGCTGCATGCCGTGTGCGTCGATCGACGACGTAGTGAGGTCGTCGGTGTCGGCCTCGATGAGCGAGAGCGTGCCGGGCGGGCGGCCGTGCGGGGTCGCGTCGAGCAGGATCGTCGTGTCGTAGCCGCCCATCAGGTCGTAGGCGAGGTGCATGCCCGCGATGCCGTAGTCGGCGATCTGCACCCACGGCGGCAGGTCGGCCCGCTCCAGCTCCTTGATGACTTCGACGCCGAAACCGTCGTCGCCGAGGAAGATGTTGCCGATGCCGGCGACCAGTACTCGTGGCCTCATTCCGGGACCTCCAGGGGTTCGATTTCGTCGGGGGAGAAGTACCGGTACCGGCCGTGCGCGTGCTGCAGGTCGGCGCCGGGGTCGTCGTCGAGGGTCACCGCGACGTGCGTCGCACCGTCCACATCGGACAACACGACCCGGACGGTGGCGGTCTTGCCGGTGAGGAACATGTCCTGGGCGTCGGCGCCCCGCAGGTTCGGGCGCAGGCGCACGCGAGACCCTTCGGCGACGCGCACCCCGGCGACGACCACCGACGGCGGGACCGGCCGCACGGACCGGATCGCGCCGTGCAGCCGCTCCAGCAGCTCGGGCGGCATCGCGTCGACGCGGTCCACGATGGCCGCCGCGCGCGGGTCGGTGGCCCGGGCCTCGCGCTTCTCCTCGTCGGTCAGCGCCATCGTGCGCAACGTCAGGATCTCGTCGATCTCGGTGCCGTCGAAGAGCTCACCCGGGCTTTCCGGCGCGATGGCCGGGTCGTCGTAGAGGATGATCGGCGACGCGAGCACCACCGTGCTGCGCGAGGTGTCGCCGATCAGCACCGGCCACAGCCGTTCTTGCCGGCAGGCTTCGACCGCGGGTTTCGCCCACTCCGGCGGGTCCAGCATCGACAGGAAGTGCCCGGTGTCGACGCTGAGCACCAGGTGGGCGGCGAGCAGCGCGTGCCGCAGGGCGTGCTCGCGGACGCCGTCCGAGCGCCACGACGTCGTGTTGTACACCTCGACGCGCAGCCGGGCACCGCCGAACGGCCCGTCGAGCGGGTCGACGCGGGCGGTGAGGACACCGGACAGTCCCCGCCGCGCTTCGAACGGCCGCTCGGCGGGGAGCTCCGAAAACGGCAGCTCGAAGTCGATCTCCTGCTCGTCGGCTTCGTCCCACTCGGGCCGGGTCAGCGTCTGGAGGAATCGCAGCTTGACGCGCAGAATCGTGCGGTCGAGGGGCTCGACGACGCACTCGACGCGGGCGGACGCGTGCTCGCCGATCTCCGCCGACGCGTACGACGGCGGCACCAGCACACCCCACTGCCAGCGCACGCGGTTCTTCGGCGCCGACGCCCGGTACGGGTAGAGGAGGTAGCCCTCGTAGAGCACGGCGTCGCCGACCGCGCGGGCCTGGTCGAGGATGTTCACGGTCCACCGGCCAGCAACTGCTCGACGGCGGCTTCGCAGGTCGGGATCGCGTGCCGCGCCTGGTACTCGAGCAGCGCGTCCACCGTCCGGTGCGGCAGCTTGAGCCACGCGACGTCCGGGAAGTACCGCGCCATCAGCTCGTCCCAGACGGCCACCGGCAGCCGGCACTCGGCCTGCGTGTGCCACGGCACCTGCTCGACCCAGAACCCCGGCCCGCCCTTGCCGAACACCGTCCCGCTGAACAGCAGCACCATCGGCACCACGCCCTCGGAGAGCGCGTGGAAGTACTTGCCGGCCGCGACTTCGAGGTCGTAGGTGCACGGCACCTCGGCGTCGACCTCGGTGGCGCCGCTGAACCCCGGCACCGTCACCGAGACGGTCGCGAACTGGAACGGCTTCAGCGTCTCGCCCCACCGTGACCGCTCGCCGAAGAGGTGGGTGAGCAGCTCCGACTCGCCGTCGGCGTACCGGCGGCGCTGCGGCTCGATGCGGATCTGGACGCGCAGCACCATCGCGTGGACGGGCTGCCCGCTCAGTTCGGAGATCCGCAGCCTGAACGCCAGCGTCGGGGACGCGGCGTAGCGCAGCGGCCGGACGTCGACGCAGTCGAAGGTCAGCTCAGCCATCGCCGCGCTCCCGCAGCCGGGCGAAGAAGCCGTCGATGGCCTCGTGCGCTTCGGTGCCGCCGTCGAAACCGCGCCAGGTCGAGCGGACCAGCCCGACCAGCTCATAGCAGACGTCGATCGGCACGAGGAAGGCCTCGAAACCGTCTTCGAGCTGGTTCACCAGCAGCGCTTCGACGTCGTCGGCGACGTCGGCGAGCAGGTCGTCGCCGGTGCCCAGCGGGAGCAGGGACTCCGTCGCGCCCGCCGGGCTCGGGTAGAAGGCGACCGTGCGGTCCTGCACCGAGTTCCGGAACAGGAACGCCGTCTTGACCGGGATCCCGGCGGACTCCCACAGCGCCGGGCCGGGGCCGAAGCGGGGCAGGTGCCGAACCCGGTCCGGCACCGCCCGGTGCCGCTTCCCGCCCGCGCCGCGGTGGGTGAAGAGCAGGTAACAGCCCCGGCAGGTGCACAGGATGGTCCGGGATTCGAGGTCGATGACGTGCCCGTGCTCCGCGCCGACCGGTTCCGCGCACATCTCGCACTTCTCACCCGGCGCGGCGCGCCGGGCGGGCGTGCGGAACCTGCGCAGGCCACCGGTCACGAGACCTCCACCGGACACAGGGGCAGCAGCGGCCGCCCGGCCGGAGCGGCATCCACCACCCCTTCGACGACGACGTCGGAGATCTCCGGCGCCGCTTCCCGGACCACGCGCTCGATGGCGTGCTTCGCGGTGACCGCCGAGGACGGGCAGCCGTCGCACGAACCCCGCAGCCGCAGCCGCAGGACGCCGTCGTCGATCCCGGCGAACTCGACGTCCCCGGCGTGCGAGCCGAGGTACGGCCGGACCTTGTCGAGTGCCTCGGCGACCCGCTCGTACGTCGACCGCGGGTGCAGGTCGTGCAGCACGAGCAGGCCGCGGACGAGGTCGTCCTCGGCCAGGCGGTCCAGCAAGGGCGGGCCGGCGAGCTCGACGATCCGGGCCAGGCCGGCGCCGTAGAACTCGAGCAGCGTGTGGACGAGGTCCTCGGCGAGCTCGGCGTCCTTCCCGCCGAACTCGCCCAGCAGCTGCTCGATGCGCGCGCCGACCTGGTCGACGCCGGTCATCCGCCGAGCTCCCCGCCGAACGCGTGCGGGGTGTGCAGCCGTTCCAGGACCTTGCCCTTGCCGGTGTACATGTGGACGCCGCACGGCAGGCACGGGTCGAAGCTGCGGACCGCGCGCATGATGTCGATGCCCTTGAAGTTCTCCTGCGTGTTCTCCTCGAAGATCGGCGTGTTCTGCACGGCGTCCTCGTACGGCCCGGGCGTGCCGAAGCTGTCGCGCACGCTGCCGTTCCACGGCGTCGGCGGGTACGGGTGGTAGTTCGCGATCTTGCCGCCCTTGATCACCATGTGGTGCGAGAGCACCCCGCGGACCGCCTCGGTGAAGCCGCAGCTCACGCCCTCGTCGGGGACCTTGAACGGCGCCCACGTCTTGGTGTTGCCCTTGCGGACCTCACCGAGGGCCTGGTCGGCGAAGTGCAGCGCCAGCGCGGCCGAGTACGCCTGGAAGTACGTCCGGGCGCGGTTGCGTTCGAGCGCGTTGCTCCACTGCGGGATCTTCCACTCGAAGGTGACCTCGGGCTTGGTCGCCGTGCGCGGCAGGTTGATCACGACGCTGTGGCCGGTCGACTTCAGGTACGGCGTGTCGACGAGCCCGGCCAGCGCGGTCACCCACAGCCGGGCGATCGGGCCGCCGCCGGTGTCGAGGGCGAGGTGGTCCGTGCCGTCGAACCAGCGCGGCGACATGGTCCACGAGTACTTGCTGTCGAAGTCCCGCTTCGCCGGACGCGGGATGGTGTGCTGGTTCCACGGGTGGCGCTGGTCGACCGGGTTGCCCAGCGGATCCTTCGTGACGAACATCGGCTGGTCGGTCCAGTCCTCGTAGAAGGAGCTGCCGAGCAGGATCCGGATCCCGAGGTTGATGTCGACCAGGCTGGTCGTGACGAGCTTGCCGTCGACGACCACGCCCGGCGTCACGAACATCTTGCGGCCCCAGGCTTCCATGTTCTCGTAGGTGAAGTCGCAGTGCTCGGGATCGTTGAGGCTGCCCCAGCAGCCGAGCAGGACGCGCCGCCGTCCGACCTCTTCGTAGCCGGGGAGGGCTTCGTAGAAGAAGTCGAAGAGGTCGTCGTGCATCGGCAGGCAGCGCTTCATGAACTCGACGTACCGCATGAGCCGGGTCAGGTAGTCGGTGAACAGCTGCACGGTGGCGACCGTGCCGACGCCACCGGGGTACAACGTGGACGGGTGGACGTGCCTGCCCTCCATCAGGCAGAACATCTCGCGCGTGCTGCGCGACACCTGCAGGGCTTCGCGGTAGAACTCGCCTTCGAGCGGGTTCAGCGAGCGCATGATGTCGCCGATGGTGCGGTAGCCGTGGTCGCCCGCGTGCGGTGCCTCGGTGCGGTTCGCCAGCTCGAGGACGCCGGGGTTGGTCTCGGCGACCATCTTCTCGCAGTAGTCGACCCCGACCAGGTTCTCCTGGAAGATGTTGTGGTCGAACATGTATTCGGCGGCCTCGCCGAGGTTGATGATCCACTCGCCGAGGTGCGGCGGGCGGACGCCGTAGGCCATGTTCTGGTTGTAGACCGAGCACGTCGCGTGGTTGTCGCCGCAGATCCCGCAGATCCGGCTGGTGATGAAGTGCGCGTCGCGCGGGTCCTTGCCCTTCATGAAGATGCTGTAGCCGCGGAAGACCGACGACGTGCTGTGGCACTCGACGACCTTCTTCTGCGCCCAGTCGATCTTCGTGTAGATCCCGAGGCTGCCGACGATCCGGGTGATCGGGTCCCACGCCATCTCGACGAGGCCGGTTTTTTCCTTCATCTCGGTCATGACCGCGCCCCCGCCTGGTAGCCGGTGTCGAGCTTCTTGCCCCGGTGCCGCCACTTGGGCTCTTTGTCGAGCTTGCGCTCGGTGATCTTCCGCAGCCGCCGGATCACCGACCCGTACGCGCCGCTGGCCAGCGATGACACCTGCGCGCCCGGCGGCTCGTCCATGAACGGCATGAACTTGTCCGGGAAGCCCGGCATCGTGCAGCCGATGCAGATGCCGCCGACGTTCGGGCAGCCGCCGACGCCGTTGATCCAGCCGCGCTTCGGCACGTTGCACTTCACGACCGGGCCCCAGCAGCCCAGCTTGACCAGGCACTTCGGCGAGCCGTACTCCGTGGCGAACTCGCCTTCCTCGTAGTAGCCGCCACGGTCGCAGCCCTCGTGCACGGTCGCGCCGAAGAGCCACTGCGGCCGCAGGTGGTCGTCGAGCGGGATCATCGGCGCCTGCCCGGCGGCCTGGTAGAGCAGGTAGGTGATGGTCTCGGACAGGTTGTCCGGGTGGGTCGGGCAGCCGGGCACGCAGACGATCGGGATGCCGGCCCCGGACTTCCAGTCCCAGCCGAGGTAGTCCGGCACGCCCATGGCGCCGGTCGGGTTGCCCTCCATCGCGTGGATGCCGCCGTAGGTCGCGCAGGTGCCCGCGGCGAGCACGGCCAGCGCCTTGGGCGCCAGGCGGTCCAGCCACTCGCTGGTCGTCATCGGCTGGCCGGTCTCGGGGTTGTTCCCGAACCCGCACCAGTAGCCCTCCTCCTTGATCGCCTCGTTCGGGATCGAGCCCTCGACGACCAGGACGAACGGCTCCAGTTCGCCGCGATCGGCTTTGTAGAACCATTCGATGAACGTGTCGGCCCCCTTGTCGGGGCCGCATTCGAAGTCGATCAATGGCCAGTGGACCGCGATCTTGGGCAAGCCGGGCAAAGCGCCGAGGACGATTTCCTCGATGCTCGGTTGCGTGGCGGCGGTGAGTGCGACGGAGTCGCCGTCGCACGAGAGGCCCGCGTTGATCCAGAGGATGTGGATGGGCTGTTCTTCGGTCTGTTCTGCGGCGTGCGTCACGGCTGATCACCCCTGGCGAGGTCGTCGAGCGCGCCGAGGGTCAGCTCCCACAGCGCGTGGTAGAGGGTCGTCTGGGCTTCCTGGATGCGGTGCACGGACGGGGACGGGACGACGAAGAGGTGGTCGATGCTGTCCAGCTCGGCCATCTTCCCGCCGTCGTAGCCGGCGATGCCGACGGTCACCATGCCCCGCCGGGCGGCTTCGTCGAAGGCTCGCACCAGGTTCGCGGAGTTCCCGCTGGTGGACAGGCCCACCGCGATGTCGCCGGGCCGCCCGAACGCGGCGATCTGCCGGGCGAACACGACGTCGAACCCGATGTCGTTGGACAGGGCGGTCACCACCGCGATGTCGTTCGTCAACCCGAAGGCGGGCAACGGCTTCGCGTCGCCCGCCGGGCTGAGGAACAGGCTGGCGAGGTCCTGGGCGTCGGTCGAGCTGCCGCCGTTGCCGAAGGCGAGCAGCCGGCCGCCACCGCCGAACGCGCGCGCCACGTCCTGGGCACACGCGAACAACCGGTCGCGGTCGGCCGCGAGGACGTCGCCGCGCAGGGCGACGATCTCGCGCACCTTGTCCACAGTGGACTGCTCGACCTGGCGCAACACGGCCTCGACGTCACCGGCACCCGAATACAGGAACGGGTACAGCGCTTCGAGACCGTCGGCGACGGGGCGTTCCCGCGTCATCACGGTTCTCCCGCGGCTAAGACACTCCCAAGCGTGCGATGGCTTCCCCGGCGTGCACGAGGACGCGGTCGCCGACGCGGGCCTCGACCAGTGCCACACTGACCTCTTCCCGCGTGGATCCGGTGTCCACGACAGCGAGCTCGTGCTCGAGGAGCTCGACCACGGTCACTTCGACCGCGGTGTCGGAGCAGGTGATGCACACCCCGTCGTGGCAGACGGGGCCGGGACCTCTGTCGGCGTCACGGGCGCTCACGACGCCACCTCCGGGGCCAGTACGCCGGGGTGTTCGAAGAAGACGTGCACCAGTTCCCACAGCACGTGGTAGGTGGTCACGTGGACCTCCTTGACCACGCGCGGGTCGGTCGAGCGGGCGACGAGGACGTGGTCGAGCCCGGTCGTCGCGGCGATCGCCCCGCCGTCGCCGCCGGTCAATGCGACGGTGAGCATGCCGGAGTCGCGGGCGGTCTCCAGGGCGCGCCGGACGTTGGCGCAGGCACCGTCGGTGGAGATGCCCAGCGCGATGTCGGCCGGGTCGCCGATGATCCGCAGCTGGTGGGCGAAGACGTCCTCGAGGCCGGCGCGGGCGGCGACGCCGGTGACCGTCGCGACGTCGGCGGTCAGCGAGAGCGCCGGGAGCGCGCGCTTGCCGACGATCACCGGGTGGACGAACTCGACCGCGACGTGCTGGGCGTCGGTGCTGGGGCCGCCGTTGCCGAAGACCACGAGCTTGCCGCCGCGGTGGAAGCGCCGGGCCATGCCGTGGCACGCGGCCGCCACCGTCCTGGCGTCGTCGGCCAGGGCGAGCACAGGCGCCGTCCGTCGCTCGAAGAGGGCGTCGACGGAGTCCGGGTGATTCGGTGACCACGACATCGCGGCACTTCCTCGGGGCAGCTGCTCGGCGGTGGGAGCCCACTCAGGCTAGAGCTGTGAGTTGGATCACACAATAGATCGATGGGGGCCGGTACTACGCCGCGGAGAGTGACCGGCCCACCTGAACAGCCGGTCAGACGTGGTGCTCGCGGTCGTCCTGCAGGTGCTCCGCCCGGGCGAGCCACTGTTCCGCCTCATGACCGGCGCCGCGCGAGCGCAGCATCCGCGCCAGGCTCAGCATGCCCTGGACGTCGCCCGTCTGGGCCGCGCGGCGAAACCACTGCTCGGCCTCCGCGAAGTCCTCGCGGTGCTCGGCGAGGTGGCCGAGGTTGGTGAGCGCCGGGACGCTGCCGTACTCGGCGGCCTTGCGGTACCAAGCGGCGGCCTCGCCCTCGTCGCCGCGGTTGCGGGCCAGCACGCCGAGGTTCGTCATCGCCGCCGGGTCGCCGCGTTCGGCGGCGTCGAGGTACCAGCTCTCCGCTTCTTCGAGGTCGCCGCGGCGGTGCAGGAGCAGGCCGAGGCGGACGATCGCCTCGCCGTGGCCGCCGGTCGCGCCCTGGCGGTACCACGACTCGGCGTCCGCCGGCCTGCCGAGCCGTTCGGCCTGCCTGCCGAGCTGGCAGGTGGCGGCGAGGTCGCCGGCCTGCGCGGCCGAGCGCCACCAGCGGGCGGCTTCCGCGGCCTGGCCGCGGTCGCGCAGCACGATGCCGAGGTCGATCATCGCGCTGGTGGTGCCGGCGTCGGCGGCCTGCCGCAGCCACGACTCGGCCTCCTCGCCCCGGCCCTGTTCGCGGAGCAGGCGCCCGAGCGCGGCGATCGAGGGCAGGTCGCCGGTGCGGGCCGCCTCGCCGTACCAGTGCTGGGCCTCTTCGCGCTTGCCCTGCCGCTCGTAGGAGCGGGCGAGGTTCAGCATCCCGTGGGGGTCACCGGCCAGCGCCGCTTCGTGGTACCAGCGTTCGGCCTCTTCCTGGGCGCCGCGCTCGGCCAGCAGGTGGGCGAGCGACGTCATCGAGACGCGGTCGCCGCCCATGGCGGCCTTCCGGTACCAGGACTCCGCCTCGGCGAGCTCCCCGCGTTCGCGCATGGCCGAGCCCATCCTGGCCATGGCGACGACGTTGCCGCCTTCCGCGGCTTTGCGCTGGAAGAAATCGTCGAACTTCTTGAGCCGACCGGGCATCGGCTGCTCCCTCCGGATGGGTCCTGCTCCGGTAGTCGCAGTTCTGGGGCCCGGTGTGACACCGCAGGGGGTGGGCGAGATCACATTCGCGCCAGGTCGTCGTGTCGACGCGGTTGTCCCAGGCCGGCACGGGTGAGACTACGCCGCGCGCACCCGCAGGTGAGAGGGGAAAATCTTGGCGGCCCGCAGCTTTCGGCTCAGCGTGACGCAACGGATCCTGCTGGTAGTCGCGATCCTCGCGGTCGCGCTCTTCGGGTACTGGGTGACGAGCCGGGGCGCGGGTGCGACCCCGCCCTCCACGGCCGGCCCGGTGCCGGTCAGTGCCGCGGACGCCCAGAAGCAGCTCGACGAGCTGGCCATCGGCGCGCGAACGTCCATGGACGGCTACTCGCGCGAGAAGTTCAAGCACTGGGACAGCCAGGGCGCCGGCTGCGACACCCGCGAGGTCGTCCTCAAGCGCGACGGCAAGAACGTGCAGACCGACAAGGACTGCAAGGCGACGTCGGGGACGTGGACCAGCATCTACGACGGCGAGACGTGGACGAAGCCGACCGACGTCGACATCGACCACATGGTCCCGCTCGGCCAGGCGTGGGCCAGCGGCGCGAAGGCGTGGACGGCCGAGAAGCGCGAGCAGTTCGCCAACGACCTGACCCGGCCGCAGCTGTTCGCCGTCACCGACAACGTCAACCAGCAGAAGAGCGACAAGGCGCCCGACCAGTGGAAACCGCCGCTGGTGTCGTTCTGGTGCACCTACGCGACCGACTGGATCGTGGTGAAGCACCACTACGGCCTGACGATCACGCAGGGCGAGAAAACGGCCTTGACGGACATGTTGCGCCGCTGCTGAGCTGGCCGGCATGACGACTTTCGCGCTGATCCACGGGGGCGGCGGCAGCGGCTGGGACTTCCACCTGCTCGGCCCGGAGCTGGTCGCGCGCGGCCACGACTTCGTCGCGCCGGACCTGCCGATCACCGATCCGGACGCCGGGCTCTCCGACTTCACGGACACGGTGCTGGCGGCGCTGGGCGACGCGTCGGACGTGGCCGTCGTCGGCCATTCGTACGGCGGGTTCACCGCGCCGCTGGTCGCGTCGAAGGTGCCCGCCCGGCTGCTCGTGTACCTGGCCGGGATGATCCCGGCGCCGGCCGAGCCGCCGGGGGAGTGGTGGGGCAACACCGGTTACTCCTCGCTGTCCGGGCTGTCCGAGGCCGAGCAGTTCTTCAACGGCGTCCCGGCCGCGCTGGCCGAGGAGTGCCAGGCGCACGGCCGCGCGCAGGTCAGCAAGGAGGGCGACGAGCCGTGGCCGCTGCCGGCCCACCCGGACGTCCCGACCCGGGTGCTGCTCTGCCGCGACGACCGGTTCTTCGTGCCGGACTTCCAGCGCCGCATCGCTCGCGACCGCCTGGGCATCGAGCCGGACGAGATCGACGGCGGCCACTGCGTCACCCTCAGCCACCCGGCCCAGCTCGCCGACCGCCTGGTGAGTTACCTGTAGCGCCCGGGCGGCGAACCGGCGATCTCCTGCGTGCCGATGACGGCGAGCAACTCGAACAGGCCGGCGCTGTCCGTGCCGACGGCGGGGGTGAACCAGAGCAGCCGCTGCCGGCCGTCCTCGCTGAACAGGGTGAGGCAGTTGACCTCGATCAGCCCGAGTGACGGGTGCACGAGGCGCTTGCGGTCGTCCCGCCGGAACGCCACGTCGTGCTCGGCCCACCGGGCCGCGAACTCGGCGGAGGCGTCGTGCAGCGCACTGATCATCGAGCGGACTTCGGTGTCCCCGGCGTCCCGCCGCGCCGCGGCGGCCCGCAGATCGGCGACGAAGGCACGGGACTGGGTTTCGTGATCGGCTTCGGGGTACAGGCGCCGGGCGTCCGGGTCGGTGAACCACCGGTGGACGAAGCTGGCCCGGCGGCCCCGGAAGCCGGACTGGTCCCCGAGCAGCGCCACCGCGAGCGGGTTCTGCACGAGGGTGACGTGCAAGTCGGTGATGACCTGCGCCGGGGTGGCGGTCAGGCTGTCGAGGAGGTTGAGCATGCCGGGGTGGACGTGTGAGGCGGCGCTGTGCACGGGCACCGGGCGGCCCGCGAGGTGGTAGAGGTAGTCGCGTTCGTCGGCGGTCAGGCGCAACGCCCTCGCCAGCGCGGCGATCATCTGCTCGGACGGCTGGGAGCCTGCTCCGCGTTCGAGTTCGTTGTAGTAGTCCACTGACGCCCCGGCGAGCTGGGCGACCTCTTCCCGGCGCAGGCCGGGCACTCGACGCCGCGGCCCGGCAGGAAGCCCCACGTCGGCCGGGCGGATGCGGTCACGGCGCGAACGCAGAAAAGCGCCCAGCTCGGCGTACCTGGCAGAACCCGCGGAACCCACACCGTCCATTGTGCGCCCGACCGGGCCGGCGACCCACGGGATGACGTCCCCTGGTTGCGCCGGCCCGCGCCCCGCATCGTGGAGGGGCGTGATCCACCGCCTACCCAAGGAGACGCACATGCCTTTCGCCAACTTCAAAGTCCCCGCGGGCACCATCAGCGCCGAGGACAAGCAGAAGATCGTCGAGCGCACCACCGACCTGTATGCGGAGATCTACGGTGAACGCGCCCGCGCCACCACCGTCGTGCTCGTCGACGAAGTCGCCGACGGCGGCTGGGGTGTCGCCGGCAACGTCCTGACTTCCGCCATGCTCAACGGCGGCTGACGATCACCCGCGGCGGCCCGGCACCCGAGGCGGTGTTGGGCCGATCGGGTACCGGGAAACTTAAAGGTCTAGACCTATTGACTGTGTGGTCCAGGCCACTTAACGTCGTTTTCCAGCGGTGAACCCGCTTGCGTCACCTCCACCCCGGTCCCCACCCATGGAGGTTTCCCGTCATGCGCCCAGTCCGGGTCCTCGCGCTGGCGGCGTTCACCGCCGCCGGTCTGCTCGTCGCTCCCGCCGCGCCCGCGTCGGCCGCCGCTTTGCCCGCCTGCCAGCACTTCTACTCCGGCACCATTCCCGACCGGCCGGTCACCGGCGGGCACGGGCCCGGCACGCTCGTCGGCGCCGTCGACGTCGGGAACCGCTTGCCCGCGCCCGGTTCCGTCAGCGGCGGGCTCGGCGCCGACGGCAAGGTCACCTTCACCTTCGCCCGCGTTTCCGGCGCGAAGGCGTACCGCGCGTTCCGCAACGGCCAGGCCCTCCAGTGGATCAGCGACTGGGGCCAGCCGACGCTCACCGTCACCGACGCGAGCCCGTGCCAGAACGCCAACTACCAGCTCTACGCGATGACGGCGGAGGACAACTCGCCCGGCTCGCTCGGCCAGATCTCGACGGCCTACCGCCTCGACGCGGGCAACCGGCTCGCGACCTGGCGCATCCCCGCCGGCACCACGCTGAACTACCGCGTCACGTCCTACAACGACGTCGCCCAGACGGCGCTCGGCTACCAGGCCGGCCCGGGCTTCTGCGCGGTCGACGCCCGGATCGTCCCGTGGGGCACCCGGTTCTCCGTCCCCGGCTACGGCGAGTGCTATGCGGCGGACATCGGCAGCTGGATCAAGGATGACATCGTCGACGTCTGGCTGCCCGGCTCCCAGGCCGACGCCTGGGGCATCCAGCGGCTGACCCTGACCGTCCGCTGATCACCAGCGATCGAGGTGCAGCACCTCTTCCAAGGGCTGGCGCGCCGCCGGCTTGAACGTGTCGCCCGTGTAGAACGCCGTCGGGATCAACGCCGCCTGGTGCACGTTCTTCGGCAGTTCCAGCACCTCCGCCGCTTCCTGCTCGTACGCCAGGTGCAGCGTCGTCCACGCCGTGCCCAGCGTCACCGAGCGGGCCGCCAGCATGTAGCTCCACACCGCCGGCAGCAGCGAGGCCCACAGCCCCGCCTGGTTGCCCGCCGGCAGCTCCGCCGACGGCGTCTCCAGGCACGGCACCACCAGCACCGGGACGTCGCCCATCCGGTCGGCCAGGTACTCGACGCTGCTGCCGACCCGCTGCTGCACCGCGGCCCGCGCGGGGTCGTCGGCGAACAGCTTGCCCGCCGCGCGGTCCGAGGACAGGTACTCGCGGCACGCCCGGCCGTAGATCTCCCCGAGCGCCGCCCGCTGGCCGGCGTCGGTGACCACCAGCCACTGCCAGCGCTGGGTGTTCGAGCCGCTCGGCGCCTGCAGGGCCACCTGCACGCAGTGTTTCACCAGGTCGAGCGGCACGGGCCGGTCGAAGTCCAGTCGCTTGCGCACGGTCCTGGTGGTGGTCAGGAGCTCTTCGGGCGTCATCATCGGCCCATCATGCCGGGCTCACCAGCGATCGTGCACCAGCGGCCGGATCAGCTCGTCGTACGTTTCGCGGACGCCCGCCTGCGCCTCCGCGGACAACGGGGGCAGCGCCGCCGCCGCGGTGTTCGCCGTGGCCTGCTCGGCGTTGCGCGCGCCCGGGATCACCGTGCTCACCCCAGGCTGGTCGATGATCCAGCGCAGCGCGAACTGCGCCAGCGCCTGGCCGTCGGGCACCAGCCCGCGCAGCCGCTCGACGGCGGCCAGTCCGGCCTCGTACGGGACGCCGGAAAAGGTCTCGCCGACGTCGAACGCCTCGCCGTGGCGGTTGAAGTTCCGGTGGTCGTTCTCGGCGAACGTCGTCGAAGCCGTGTAGCGCCCGGACAGCAGGCCCGACGCCAGCGGCACCCGCGCGATGACGCCCGCGCCCGCCTCGGCCGCGACCGGCAGCACGCGCTCCAGCGGCTTGAGCCGCAGGCAGTTCAGGATGATCTGCACCGACGCGACGTGCGGCCGCGCCAACGCCGCCAGCGCCTCTTCGCACGTCTCGACGCTCACGCCGTACGCCTTGATGCGGCCTTCCTCGACCATCGCGTCCAGGGCGTCGTACACCTCGTCGGAGGAGTACACCGGCGTCGGCGGGCAGTGCAGCTGCACCAGGTCGAGCGTGTCGACGCCGAGGTTGCGGCGCGACCGGTCGTTCCACTCGCGGAAGTTCGCGGCGACGTAGTTCTCCGGCACCTGCTCGGCCCGGCGGCCCATCTTGGTCGCCACGAAGACGTCGCCGCGGTCGGCGAGGAACCGGCCGACCAGCCGCTCGCTGCGGCCGTCGCCGTAGACGTCGGCGGTGTCGAAGAAGGTGACACCGTTGTCAGCGGCCGCGTGCAGCACGGCCAGCGCGTCGTTCTCGTCGACCTCGCCCCAGTCGGCGCCGAGCTGCCAGCAGCCGAGCCCGACGACGGACACCTCGCGGCCCAGCCGGGCGATCTTGCGGTTCTCCATGCCGCGATCCAAGCACACCGCCCGCCTATGATCGGCCGTCATGGCCATGACTTCGGGTCCGGACGGACTGGGGACGCGGCTGCGGCACGTCCTCGAGGTCCTCGACGGCGACGTCGCCCGGTTCCTCGCCGACATCGGCCTCGACGGGTACCGGCCGCGCTACTCGCCGGTGGTGCGGGCGCTGCTGGCGCGGGGCCCGCTGGCCATCCGCGACCTCGCCGCGGAGATGCGCGTGACGCACTCGGCGGCCAGTCAGACCGTCGCGCAGATGAACCGCGCCGGGCTCGTGGCGCTCGAACCGGGCGCCGACGCCCGGCAGCGGATCGTGTCGCTCACCGCGAAGGCGCGTGACCTGCTGCCGCTGATCGAAGCGGAGTGGGCGGCGACGACCGAGGCGTCGGAAGCGTTGGAAGCCGAGCTGCCCTACTCGCTGCGCGAGCTGCTCGACGCGATCGTCGAAGCCCTCGACCGGAAGCCGTTCCGGGAGCGGATCGGGGAGACCGAAGCCGCGCGCGAGCTGCGCTGATCAGGCGTCCGAGACCCGGAAGACCGCCCAGACGAACTTGCCGCCGTCGCAGCGTTCGAAGCCCCAGTCCACCGACAGCGCCTGGACCAGCACCAGCCCGCGGCTGCGTGCCTCGGCCGGAGACGGGGCACGCAGCTCGGGCAGCAGGGCGCCGGTGTCGTACACGCGCAGGGTCAGGAGGCCGCCGGCGTACTCGAGCTCCATCCGCTGCGGCCGCTCGCCGTGCTCGAAGGCGTTGGTGACCAGCTCCGACGTCGCCAGCAGGACGTCCTCCTGCCGGCGCTCGCCCACGCCGAGGCCGAGCAACGCCGCCCGGACCTCGTGCCGGGCCCGCGCCGGGGCGGTGACATCGGCCGGGAGGAGCACCCTCAGCGGGGCGGTGGCCGCCGCGGTCTGCTGCGGCATCTTCGACGTCGTCATCCGGTCCCCCTCCCAGTGAGTTCGGTACCGCCCGCGAAGTACCCAGGCGGCTGAGCGGCTAATCAGGTGCCTTCGGCCAGCTCGGATTCGTCCAGGCCCGAACGCAGCTTCTTGAGCGTCGCGGCCAGCAACCGCGATACCTGCATCTGGGAGACCCCGACGCGGCGCGCGATGTCCGATTGGCTCATCCCGGAGCCGAACCGCAGCGCGACGATCTTGCGCTCCCGGTCGGGCAGGCTCTCCAGCATCGGCCGCAGCGCTTCCCGCAGCTCGGCCTGGCCCAGCTCGGCGTCCGGCGCCCCGAACCGGGTGTGCGCCGCGTTCTCCAGGAGGTGGTCGAGCGAAGCGCCGTAGCGGCCCTGACCGGCGCGAAGACCCTCGTAGACGTCTTCGATGGGCACGCCGAGGCGGCCGGCGATCTCACTCGGCTTCGGCGCGCGGGAGAGCTGCACGGTGAGCTCTTCGCGTGCGGCCGAGATGTTCGCGTTCAGCTCCTTGAGCCGCCGCGGCACGCGCACCGACCAGCTGTTGTCGCGGAAGTGGTGCCGCAGCTCACCGGAGATGGTGGGCACCGCGAACGCGAGGAAGTCCGTCCCCTGCCCGGGGTCGAACCGGTCGACGGCGTGGATGAGCCCGACCGTGGCGATCTGGACCAGGTCCTCCATCGCCTCGTCGCGGTTGCGGAACTTGCGGGCCAGGTTGCGCGCGAGCTCCAGGTGGGCTCGCACGAGGGTGTCGCGGATGCGGTCGCGTTCCGGCGAAGTCGCCGGCAGCCCGGCGAGCTGGGCGAACAGCGCGCTGACGTCCGGTTCGTCCCCGCTGCGCTCGGCGGGACCGCTCACGAGTCCGCCACCTGGCTTTCCCGGACCAGGTCGACCCGGGACAGGTAGCGGCCGTCCTCCGGCGTGATGGTGCGCTCGGCCGTCGTCGCGAGCGCGGTCAGCAGCTGCCAGGAAAGTCCGGTGTCGTCCTCGTGGTCCGGGGAGTCCGAAAACACCGAGACCGATACCTCGATGCGCGGCCCGTTCCACGAAAACACGCAGGTGAGTTTTCCGTCCGCGCTGGCGGGGAGCAGCAGCGAGCACGCTTCGTCCACCGCCATCCGGAGGTCCTCGACCGCGTCGAGGTCGAAGTCCTGGCGCATCGCGATGTCGGCCACGATGGTCCGCAGCGTCGGCACGACGTGCGGGATCGCAGCCGTCCGCACCTCGATGACCTGCGCGCCTTCCGGGACGAGCGGGGCGTTGTCCTCCACGTTTGTTCCTTTCTCCGCACTCGCGCTCCAGGGGTCGGCGGTGTCCTGTTCACGCCCGGTCGCGAGATGCCCGTGGGGTGAGCAAACCAAACCCGGGTTTGATCCGCTCCACCGGCGGGCATGTAGCGATCGACGTGCTGATGCCGGGAAAGGCGGGAACGACATGGCTGACGTGAGCCGGCTGCCCAATGTGGTTGCCGAAGAGTGGGAGTGGCAGCTGAACGGCTCGTGCCGCGGCGCGGACAGCAGCCTCTTCTTCCACACGGACAACGAACGGGGTTCGGCGCGGGAGCGACGCGAGTCCCGGGCCAAGGCCATCTGCCAGACCTGCCCCGTGCTGGCTCAGTGCCGCACCCACGCGATGACCGTGCAGGAGCCGTACGGCATCTGGGGTGGCCTCGGTGAGATCGAACGGCGGCAACTGTTCCTCCGCCAGCGACGGGCCGCGCGGAAGGCCGTCGGCGCCCACTGACCAGGCAGGATTCGAACGCACGTGAACAGCTCGTACGAAAGGGCGGCGGCCGTGGCGGGCTCGGCCGCTTCCTGGGTTAGGGTTGGCCCCGGAGTTGCCTTGACCGTGTCCGGCGCGGGGTTCTGCCCCGGGCTGTGGAAGGCACGGTGACACGGTTGCCGCTTGAGACAGCAGGCGCGTACCCGGCGCAGGAGCAGCGCCTGACGAGGAGAAACTGCATGCCCGCAGCCGACCAGAACGCCACCCCGCCCGGGTTCGGCATCACGCTGGACACCGACGCGACGGAGCCCCGGGTGGTGGTCACCGGCGAGCTCGATCTGCTCACCAGCCCGCAGCTGCAGGAGGCCCTGGCGGGGCTGATCGCGGACAAGCGCGCGCAGCGGGTCGTGGCCGATCTGACCGGGGTGACCTTCTTCGATTCCTCCGCGCTGAACGTGGTGCTCCGCGCACAACGCCAGGCCGGCGAGCAGGACGTCGAGCTCGAGGTCGTCCCGAGCCCCGCGGTGAGCCGAGTGATCGAGCTCACCGGCGTGGCCGAACACCTGAGCGTGTCGGAGGACCCCCAAGCCTGACCGCCCGCTACGGTTCCGCGGACCGATTTTTCGGCGTGGACCTGGGGGGCGGCACGATGATGGGGCGGACGCACGCCCTGACCGGCTGGTGCGCGGGCTTGGCCCTGGCGCCCGCGGTCGGGGTGGGCTCGGTGCACCAAGCGGTGGTCTTCGCGGCCACCACGGCGGGCTTCGCCCTGCTGCCCGACCTCGACCACCCGGGCGCGAGCGCGTCCCGCCTCCTCGGCTGGCTGACCGGCGCGTTGTCGTGGCTGCTTCGCCGTGTGTCGGCGGCGTTCTACGCGCTGACGAAAGGCCCGCGCGACGAGAAGGTCACGGGCCAGCACCGCCACCTTTCGCACACGGTCCTGTTCGCGGCCGGCCTGGGCCTGCTGACGTCGTGGGGCACCGAAACCGGCGGCCCGTGGGCGGTCGTCGGCGTGGTGGTCTTCGGGCTGATGCTGGCCGAAGGAGCGTTGGGCGACTGGCTGCTCCCGGTGAGCGGAGCCGCGGTGGCGTGGTGGTTCTTCACCGCCCCACCGGACCGCGCGGGCGAACTGGCGTCCATTTCGGGCTGGCTCGGCATCGCGGTCGCGGCCGGCTGCCTGACACACTGCCTCGGCGACGCGCTCACCGAGTCCGGCTGCCCGTTCCTGTTCCCGATCCCGATCGCGGGCGAGACCTGGTACGAGCTGGGGCCGCCGAAGGCCCTCCGGTTCAAGACCGGCAAGAAGGTCGAGAAGCGGCTGGTCTTCCCGGTGTTCGTGGTGCTCGGCGTGCTCCTGGTGCCGGGCGTGTGGGACTGGACGGTCAGCACGGCCGAGCGGCTGTTCGTCCCGCCGGCGTCCCAGCAGGCGACCACACCCTGACGCGGCCGCGGTGCGAGGCGTCGGAATTTCTCCTGGAAGACTGGACGTTGAATCGGAACGGCGCACCCGTTTGCGCCGATGCGGAGCGACCGTTCCGGTCGTCGACGAGGAGAGCTTGATGGAGAAGATGCGCGCGGACGCACGGCGCAACCGGGCCAAGGTCCTGGCCGCCGCGGAAGAGGCGTTCGCCGTCGACGGGCTGGCGGTGCCCCTCGACGACATCGCGCGGCTGGCCGGCGTCGGGGCCGGCACCGTCTACCGGCACTTCCCCAGCAAGGAAGCGCTCTTCCAGGCGGTCGTCCTCGAGCGCATCCAGCAGTTCGCCGAGGAAGCCCGCGGACTCGCCGAAGCGGACGACCCCGGCGAGGTCTTCTTCGACTACTTCGTCCGCGTCATCGGCCAGGCGTCCCTCAACCGGGCCATCTGCGACGCGCTCGCCGAGTCCAGCGGCCACGCCTTCAAGGCCGGCGCGGGCGACGACTTCCGCGCGGGCTTCGCCAAGCTCCTCGAACGAGCACAGGCGGCCGGCGCCGTCCGCCGCGACATCGACGGCGACGACCTGCGCGCCCTCATCGTCGGCTGCCTCGCCGTGGAGCGGTACGCGCCGGGCAGCGCACACTTGGTCCGCGTGGTCGTCGATGGCCTGCGCACATCAGCCGGTCAGGCTGAGGTCGCGTAGCTTCCGCAGCGGCGAGCACACGAGGATGGCCGCCGACGCGAGCACCCCGGCGGCGGCGATCTGCAGCGTCGTCCGCGTCCCGAACGCGGTGGCGAGTGCACCGCCGAGCAGGCTGCCCAGCGGGACGACGCCGAGGATCAGCGTGTGGGTGATCGAGTTGACCCGGCCCAGCAGCTCCGGGGGCGCGACCGCCTGCTGGAAGCTCATCCCGAACACGTTCAGCACGATGACGCCGTAGGTCGCGAAGAACCCGGC
This sequence comes from Amycolatopsis solani, assembly GCF_033441515.1. Classification (NCBI taxonomy): domain Bacteria; kingdom Bacillati; phylum Actinomycetota; class Actinomycetes; order Pseudonocardiales; family Pseudonocardiaceae; genus Amycolatopsis; species Amycolatopsis solani. The sequence goes on along the minus strand of NZ_JAWQJT010000001.1, from coordinate 865,017 downwards.
GGTCACGTAGCAGGCGAGCGCCAAGCCGCGGCCGGTGAACGGGTAGAGCTGGTAGGCCAGGCCGTACAGCACCCCGGCGCCCCACAGGGCCCGCGCCTGGCCGATCCACCGGCCGAGCCGTCGCGCGGTGAACCCGGCGGTCAGCGCGCCGGTCAGCGTCGCGGTGCCGAGAAGCCCGATCGCCCAGGCGGAAAGCCCGACGTCGCGGGACAGGAACACGATCACGACCGCCAGGTGCACCGACTGGAAGAGGCTCGACACCGCGCCGTGCGCGCTGATCGCCAGCAGGATGCGGTGGCCGCGCACCACTCGCAGTCCTTCGCCGATCTCGCGCAGCAACCGCCGCGGCCGCGGATCGGGACGCACGTCCGGGGTCTCGATGCGGCGCAGCCACAGCGCCGACGCCAGGTAGCTGACGGCGTCGGCGGCGAGCGCGGTCGCGGCGCCGAGCGCCTGGACGATCAGCCCGGCCAGGCCGGGGCCGGCGACCGCCGCCATCGACAGGTTCGTCTGGAGCCGCGCGTTCGCCTCCGGCAGCTGCTCGCGCGGCACCAGCCGGGGGACGTACGTCTGGTGCGCGATGTCGAAGAACACGCCGAGCAGCCCGGCACCCAGGACCACCAGGAGCAGCTGGGGCAGGCCGAGCACGCCGAACAGGGCCGCGACCGGGACCGTCGCGATCAGCGCCGCGCGCCCGGCGTCGGCGGCGATCAGCAGCGGGCGCTGGCGGATCCGGTCGCACCAGGCGCCGACCTGCAGGCCGAGCACCAGGTAGGGCAGCGTTTCCGCGGTGCGCAGCAGTGAGACCTCGAAGACCGACGCGCCGAGGGTGGAGACGGCCAGCAGCGGTACCGCCAGCACGTCGATCCGGCTGCCGAACTGGCTGGCGAGGTCGGCGAGCCACAGTCGCCGGAAGTCGCGGTTCCCCCGAGTCCCCACGATTCCAACCTGGCACATCGGGTAACACGAAGTAAGATCAACGCGAGTTAGTCCTCGTACCTGCGCTGCGCGTGGCGAGGGGGTGCCCGCATGAGTGGCCGACCTACCTGGGGTTCCGCCGCGGTCACCGGGCTGGCGGGCTTCGCCAGCGGGCTGCTCGTGGCCGCGCTGCTCATCGCCGGCCGGTCGGCGCCCCAGCCCGCCGAAGTCAGTACGCCGCCGCCCAGCACCGTGTCCGCTGTGCCCGTCACCGTGACCGCGTCGGTGCCGCCGTCCACCGTCACCTCGGTCGACACGCCGTCGCCGACGACCACTACGAGCCGGGTGGAGGTCACGGTGACCTCGACGCCGACCTCGGTCACGCCGACCTCGACGTCGCCGGGGCAGCCGCTGACCAGTGGCTGGCGCGACTGACGGTGCAACCGACCGGCCGCCGATCCCGTCTGGCCGTCATGCGAAGGATTCCGTGGATCGCCGTGGTCCTGCTCGCCGCGGCCGGGTGCGGGGCGGAGCCGGAGGTCGCCTGCACGGCGATCGGCACCCCGGTCGGCATCGGCCTGTCCGTCCCCGACCCGGCCGGCATCACCCGCGCCACGCTCGACGCCTGCTGGGGCGGCCAGTGCGTCACGCGCCAGGTCGAGCTCTTCCCCGAGACGGCGGCCGGGGCGACGGCGTGCACCGGGACCGGGCCGGACGCCGCTTGCGGCGCGTCGATGGTCCCGACCGGCGGCCTGCACGGCTTCGCCGACGTCCCGGGCCTGCCCGCCGAGCCGGTGCGGGTCACCGTCCGGTTCGACGACGGCAAGCCGCACGGCGTCGAGGTGACGCCGTCGTTCAGCGAGCCGAACGGCCCCGCCTGCGGGAAGGCGGGGCCGCAAGCCCAGCTCCTGGTGGGAGCCGGCGGCGAACTGCGGGTGCGTTAACCGACGTCCCGGCGCTTCCAGCCGGCCAGCCCGGCCCCCAGCGCGACGGCCGCGACCGCGAGCAGCCAGACGATCGGCGTCGCCGCGAACTCCTGGCCGGGCAGCTTCGGCGGGTGCTGGAACGGCGAGACGTCCAGCACCGCCTGCGGCAGGTTCACCACCGGGCCGAACAGGCTGAGCAGCAGCGCCAGCGCGCCCACCGCCCACGCCGCGGCGGAGTACGCGGGCAGCAGGCCGAAGATCGCCACCGCGAGCGCGACCACCACCCAGGCCGCGGGCAGCTGGACGAGCATCCCGGCGAGGGTGTCGCCGATCGAGCCGCCGACGTCGCCGGTGCGCAGGCCGTTGGCCAGGCCCATGAAGACCCCGCCGACGAGCAGCAGCGACGCCGTGCCGAAGAAGGCGAACACCAGGTGGCTGCCCGCCCAGCGCAGCTTGCCGACGCTGGTGGCCAGCACCGGCTCGAGCCGGATCGCGGTTTCCTCGCCGCGCATCCGCAGCGCCGCCTGGACGCCGTACAGCGACGCGACCATGGCGAACATCCCGGCCATCGCGGCGAGGAACGCCTGCGTCAGCGCGTGGCTGCCGCCGAGCCGCTCGAAGATCTGCTGCGCCTGCGGGCTCGACCCGACGAGGTCGCCGATGCCGCTGGCGATCGACCCGAACACCGCGCCGACCACGGCCACCCCGATGAGCCAGCCGAGCAGCGGGCCGCGGTGCAGCCGCCAGGCGAGCGCGAGCGGCGACCGCAGGCCGGGTGCCGCCCGCGCGGGACCCGGCCGCGGCGGCAGGATGCCGACACCGACGTCGCGGCGGGGTAGCAGCCAGTACCCGAGCGCGCCGACGACGAGCGCGAACGCGACGGGCAGCAGGAGCACCCACCAGCGGTCGCCGGCGAAGGCGCGCACCTGCTGCACCCAGCCGATCGGCGACAGCCACGACAGCCAGCGGGCGTCCACAGTGGAGTCCCCGGCGCCGCGCAGCAGGAAGGCGGCGCCGACCACGGCGGTGCCGATCCCGTTGGCGGTGCGCGAGTACTCGGCGAGCTGGACGGCGACCGCGGCGACGGCCGTGAACACCAGCCCCGCCAAGGCTTCCGCCGCCCCGAAGGCGACCGAACCGGCCGCGGGCAGCCCGGCGCCGGTCAGGCTGCCCGCCTGGACCAGCCCGATCAGCACGCTCGCGCCGCCGGCCACCAGCAGCGCCGACGTCAGCGCCGCGTACCGGCCGACGACCGCGGACGCCAGCAGCTCGGCGCGGCCGGTGTCCTCCTCGGCGCGGGTGTGCCGGGTGACGGTGAAGACCGCCATCAGCCCGGTGAGCAGCGCCAGGAACCCGCACATGCGCCAGGCGATGAACCCGCCGGCCGTGGTCAGGTCGAACGGCGGCCCGTAGAGCAGCGCGTACGACGGGTTGGCGTTGGCGCCCGCCTGCAGCGCGAGCCGGTCGGCCACCGTCGGGTAGAACTGCGTGAACGTGTTGACCGTGCTGGCCGGGACGACGCTGAGCAGCACGATCCAGACCGGCAGGACCACGCGGTCGCGGCGCAGCGCGAGCCGGGTGAGGTGCCAGGTGCCCGCGAGCTCGTGCGCGGGCGCGGTTTCGGCTTCGGCGCGCGCGAGGGTCGCGGTCATTTCGCGCTCGCTTCGGTGGTGTAGTGCCGCAGGAACAGCTCTTCCAGCGTCGGCGGCTGGCTGACCAGGCTGCGCACGCCGACCTCGGTGAGCCGGCGCAGGGCCTCGTCGAGCGAGCGCGTCTCGACGTCGAACCGGACGCGGTTGCCCTCGACCTTGAGGTCGTGGACGTTGGCGAGCTTCGTCAGCCCGTTCGGCGGGCCGGCCAGCTCGGCGGTGATCGACGTCCGCGTCAGGTGGCGCAGTTCGGCGAGCGTGCCGGACTCGACCGTGCGGCCGTTGCGGATGATGCTGACCTTGTCGCAGAGGGCCTCGACCTCGGCGAGGATGTGGCTGGAGAGCAGCACGGTCCGGCCCTGCTCGCGCTCTTCCTGGATGGCGTACTGGAACGTCGCCTCCATCAGCGGGTCGAGCCCGGACGTCGGCTCGTCGAGGATCAGCAGGTCGACCCGCGAGGCGAGAGCGGCGACGATGGCGACCTTCTGCCGGTTGCCCTTCGAGTACGTCCGCCCCTTCTTCTTCGGGTCGAGGTCGAACCGCTCGATCAGGTCGGCGCGGCGCTTCTCGTCGAGCCCGCCGCGCAGGCGCCCGAGCAGGTCGATCACCTCGCCGCCGGAGAGGTTGGGCCAGAGGTTGACGTCGCCGGGCACGTAGGCCAGGCGGCGGTGCAGGCTCGCGGCGTCCTTCCAGGGATCGCCGCCGAGCAGCCGAACTTCCCCCGAGTCCGCGTGGAGCAGGCCGAGCAGCACCCGGACGGTGGTCGACTTCCCGGCGCCGTTCGGGCCGAGGAAGCCGTGCACCTCCCCAGCGGGTACCAGCAGATCAAGGCCGTCCAAGGCCTTAGTCCGGCCGAACGACTTGTGCAGGCCGGTGATCGCGATGGCGTTTTCCATGCTTCGGAAGCTACACTGGTTTCACAAAGTTGTGAAGTTAAGAAAATGTCTAGATTGAGTGATCTTGCTGGGGGCTTACGGGAGGATGGGCCGATGACGACGCCTGACACGAAGCGAGATGAGGACGCCGTCCGCCGGTACGTCGAGAGCCTCGGGCTCGTGCTCTCGCAAATCGGGATGCAGCGCATGCCCGCGCGGGTGTTCGCCGCGCTGATGACCGCCGACGACGCCCGGCTGACCGCCGCCGACCTGGCGTCCCAGCTGTCGGTCAGCCCGGCCGCGATCTCGGGTGCGGTGCGCTTCCTCGAACAGATCGGCCTGGTCGCCAAGGAACGCGAGCCCGGCGAGCGCCGCGACCACTACCGCCTCTACGACGACCTCTGGTACGCCACCTTCCTCAAGCGCGACCGCATGATCATCATGTGGCGCGACGCGGCCGACAACGGCATCGACGCACTCGGCGAAGACACCCCGGCCGGCAAGCGGCTCGCCGAGATGCGCGACTTCCTGTCGTTCATGCTGGTCGAGCTCAATGCCATGTACGAGCGCTGGCACAAGCTGCGCGAAGAGAAGAACGCCTCCTAGCTTCGCTCCGCTGGTCTAATCCCGTCATGGTTCTCATCGCCCAAGCCGTCTACGTCAAGCGGACGACCCCGCGCCTCCCGGGCGCCGCCGGGCCCACCGAAGGGCTCGTCCCCGGTGACGGCGAACCGTTCCGCCTGGCCGTCCTCGGCGAGTCCACCGTGGACGGCGTCGGCGCGGCGGACCACGAGGAAGCGCTCACCGGCTGCCTCGCCCGCGAGCTCGCCCGCGACGGCCGGGCGGTGCGCTGGCAGGCGGTCGGCCGGACCGGCGCCAACGCGAGGACCGTCCGCGCCGAGCTGGTCCCGCTGATCCGCCCGGCCGACCTGGTCGTGGTCGCCCTCGGCGTCAACGACACCATCGAGCTCCGGACCGCCCCGGCCTACCGCCGCGACCTGCTCGCCCTCGTCGTCGAGCTCCGGCGGCGGCTCGGCCCGGTCGACGTCGTCCTGGCCGGGGTGCCGCCGATGTCCCGCTTCCCGGCGCTGCCGCGCCCTCTGCGTGACGTCCTGTCGGCGCGGTCGTCAGCGCTCGACGCCGCCGCCGCGGAGCTCGTCCGCGTCCCCGGCGTCACGCACCTGCCGATGGACCCCGCGCTGCTGGACCCCGCGGCCTTCGCTTCGGACCGCTTCCACCCCGGGCCGGCGGGCTACGCGCGGTGGGCGCAAACGCTTGCTGACCACATTGGGTGATCGCCCGGCGCCGGTCCGTCGATCTTCGAAGAAAATCCCCGATTCGTGTATCTGGCCGTCCTGCCACTGCGTCCTGTGGAGCAGCCGAGGACGGAAGAACACGACAGGGGGTGTCGGGTTCGACGGAAAACGCGGTGACCGGGAGCCGAGGGGGCTGCCGGACACCGTCGGCCGGGTGCCCTTCGGGGGAGGGGACACCTGGCGGGACCCGTTGGGGAGCGGGTCCTTGAGGGAGGGGAGCACCGGCCGGTGCGGGCGCATCCGCGCCGGCCGGTGCCTCCCGCAGCGACCATTGACCGCCAGCGCGAAGTAAGTGACTTGATGTATCCGAGATCCACCTGCACGCTCCTTCCCCCCGAAGGACCCGCGATACTGCCAATGCCGACTCGAAGACTCTTCCGAAGAGGGGCAGATACCGTGACCGACGTGCAAACCACAGAGGTTGACCCACCGTGGGAGGGCCTGACCGGCGCCGAACTGCACGCCGCGTGCATGCAGGCCGCGCGGGACGGTGACCGCCGGGCGATGGATCGCCTCGTCGCCGAGCTCACCCCGCTCGTGTGGCACGTCGCCCGCGCCAACGGCCTCGACCGCTCGGTCGCCGAAGACGTCGTCCAGACCGTCTGGCTGGCCCTCTTCAGCCAGCTCGGCAAGCTCCGGGACCCCAAAGCCCTCGCCGCCTGGCTGATCACCACCACCCGCCGCGAGGCCACCCATCCGTTCGGGCGCCGCATCCAGCCCGTTCCGTTGAGCGACGAAGTCGCCGACGCCATGCCGAGCACCCAACCGGCACCCGAAGACGAAGCCGTCCGCGCCGACCGCGACCGCCGGGTCTGGCGCGCCTTCGTCCGGCTGCCCCACCGCTGTCAGGAACTGCTCCGGCTGACCGTGCTCGCGGGTCGCGCGGAGTACCAGCTCGTCGCCGAGGCGCTGCGCATGCCACGTGGCAGCGTCGGACCGACCCGAGGACGCTGCCTCGACCAGATGCGCGATCTCCTCGCCAGTGAAGGGGGAAGCCGATGAACGACCTCGGAGCGCCGGGTGAGGCCTTTTCCGATGACCTGATCCTGGCCGGTGTCGGCCGCTTCCTCGACGAGCTGGACCCGCCGCCCGGTGACCTGGTGCAGCGGGTCCAATTCGCGCTCGCGCTCGAGGACCTCGACGTCGAGGTGGCCCGGTGGGAGCGGCTCGACGACCTCGCCGGCGTCCGCGGCAGCGGCACGGGCACGATCACGTTCACCGTCAGCGACCTGACGGTGATGATCAACCTGACGAAGATGGGCAAGCTGCACCGCATCGACGGCTGGCTGGTGCCGGCCGGGCAGTACGGGGTCGAGGTGCGCGTCGCCGAGCACGGCACGTCGTCGACGACCGCCGACGAAGGCGGGCGGTTCGTGCTCGACAACGTGCCGCGCGGGACGACGCAGATCCTCGTGCACCTCGGGGACGTCTCGTGCCGCCGGACGGTCGTGACGCCGACCGTGGTGCTCTAACCGAGGAAGTCGGCCAGGGGGACGGGGGTGAGCCCGTCCTTCTTCGCCTGCTCGACGAACGCCGTGTAGTCCTCTTTGAAGGTCTTCCGGAAGTGCATCAGCACGATGTCACCGGGCTTGAGCTTGTCGCCGGCCTGGAACTGGACGTGCCCGTCGTTGACCGCGGCCGTCCACAGCACGGCCGCGCGCATCCCGCACGCGGCCGCCGCGCGCAGCGTGTTCTGGTCGTAGTTGCCGAACGGCGGGCGGAACAGCGACGGCCGGACCCCGAGCGACGCCTGGAAGTCGTCGGCGTCCTCGCAGATCTCCTTGCGCTGGAACTCGTACGGCTTGCCCTTGAGGTTCGGGTGGTCGACCGTGTGGTCGCCGAGCGTCGCGCCGGTGGCGTCGAGGATCTGCTTGAAGTAGGCCTCGTGGCCCTTCACGTACTTCTGGTTCAGGAACAGCACGGGGTGGGTGCCGTTCTGCTGCATCAGCTTCAGCGCTTCCGGGTCCTTGACCGCGCCGTCGTCCATCGTCAGGAAGACGTACGGCTTGTCCGTCGTGATCCGCTTGACCACCGGGACCTGGCCGTTCTCGACCGCCGGAGCCTTCTGCTGGACCGTGCCGAACGGGTACGGGCCCGGTGCCGTCGCGCCGGGGCCACCGCCGGGTGCCGGGTTGGGCTGGCTGGTGCCGAACTCCCGCTGGTCCGGCTCGGCCGCCGAGCACGCCGTCAGCGCCAAGGCCGCCGCGACGGCGATCGCCGCTGCTCGTTTCATCTCGCGTCCCCCTTTCCGCGGTGGTCAAAAGACCACCCGAAAGAGTGACGTGGGACGGCGGCGGGAAGTTGCGCCGGGCGATCTTGGTGTGGCCCGGCGCACCCAGGTCAGCGCCCGGTTTCGGCCGCCTTGACGAGCTTGCCCGAGAACAGCCGGATCACCGCGCGCAGCCCGGCGGCCAGTGCCGGGCCGCTGCCCTTGACCGGCTCGGTGAACGACCCGGTCCACCGCAGGTGCGTACCGCCGTCGGCGGTGGGCGTGAGGAGCACCTCGGCCCGGTAGTCCTTGATCGGGTTGGCGCCGAAGAACGTGTAGACGTGCCGGCGGCCGGGCTCGTACTCGACTGTCTCTTCGCGGATCAGCACCGGCCACAGCCCGACCTCGCGGACGGCGCCGACGCCGGGGCCCGGCCGCTTCCAGCGGGCCTGCACGATGAGTGGCTTTCCCCACTCCGCCCAGCGCGGTCCCTCGGCCTCCCGGGCGAACAGCGCGTCGGGCGGCGCCGTGCTCGTGCGGTTGACCTCGAACGAGTACTTGCGGCCCACCGGAACCTCCCACGTTGTTGACAGGTTGATAATTAAGCCTGCGGGAGAGCGTAGGTCAAGATGGGGGCGTGAGCACGCCGCGTCCCGACCTCGCCGCGCCGCACTGGCTGACCCAGCTCCTGCGCAGCAAGCCGGTCCCGGTGCCGTGGAACATGGTCGCCCGGGCCGTCATCGCACTGGCCGTACCGCTCGCGGTGGGGTACGCGGCCGGCGACATCGCCGTCGGCGCGCTCATCTCGACCGGCGCGCTGCCCGCCGTGCTGTCCGAATCGGCCGGGCCCTACCGCTACCGCGCGCGCCGCCTGGGCGGGGCGGCGCTCGCCGCGACCGCCGGGTACCTGGTCGGGCTGCTCACCGGCGGCGTACCGGCGCTGTCCGTGCCCGCGGTGATCCTGGTCGCCGCGGTGTCCGCGCTGATCAGCGCGGCCGGCAGCAACGCCTCCGTCGCCGGGCTGCAGATGTTCGTCTTCTGCGTGCTCGGCACCGGCCAGCACGCGACCGGCGTGCGCGCCGAAGTCCTCTTCGGTTTCTTCTGCATCGGCGCCGCCTGGAGCTTCCTGGTCGCGCTGGTCAGCTGGACGTTCCGGGCGACCAGCCCGGAACGCACCGCCGTCGCGCACGTCTACGTCGAGCTGGCCGCGATGCTGTCCGCCACCGGCGAAGAGGTCTCGCGGGTGGCCCGCCACCGGCTGACCACGGCCATGAACACCGCCTACGACCAGCTGCTCACCGCGCGCTCGTGGCTGTCCGGCCGCGATGCCGCCTACCGGCAGCTGCTCAACCTGCTTTCGGCCACGACACCCGCGGTCGAAGCGTCGGTGGCGCTGGTCCACGTCGGCCGCCGCCCGCCGCGGGAGGTCATCGACCACTTCGTCGCCCTGTCGGCGTCCGTCCTGGCCAGCCAGCCGCTGCCGGCACCGCCGCCGATGCCGCCGGGGGAAAGCGATCCGCGGCTCGCCGCCCTGTACGCGGGCCTGGTCCGGATCGGCAAGGGCGACGACCGCAAGCGCCGCGAGCCGACGCCCTGGTACCGGCGCCTGCGGACGTGGGCGGGTTCGCTCGCGTCCGGCCCGCTGACCTGGATCGCCGCGCTGCGGCTGACCCTGTGCGTCGCGATCGCCGAGGTCGTCGGCCTGCTGGTGCCGTTCGAGCGGTCCTACTGGATCACGCTGACCGTCGGGATCGTGCTCAAGCCCGACTTCGGCTCGGTCTTCGGCCGCGCGGTGCTGCGCGGCATCGGCACGCTGGCGGGCGTCGGGATCGGGGCCGTGGTGCTCGCCGCCGGCGGCCGCGGCTGGGTGCTGGTCGCGCTGATCGCGATCTTCGCCGGCGGCGTCGCGGTCGGAAAGGTGCGCAACTACGGCATCCTCAGCGCGTTCGTGACGCCGTTGATCATCCTGCAGATGGACCTGGCCAACACCGGCAGCTGGAACGTCGTGGTGGCGCGGCTGATCGACACCGCGCTCGGCTGCCTGATCGTGCTGGTCTTCGGCTACCTGCTGTGGCCGGGCAGCCGCCGTCCCCAGGTCGGCGGGCGGCTGGCCGACGGCCTCGGCGCCGTCTCGAAGTACGTCTCGCACGCGCTGGTCGAGGCGTCCTCGGGGGAGGCGCGGCTGGCGCGGTCGCGGGCCCGGCGGGGCGCCTACCGGGCGCTGGCGGACCTGCGGACGGCGTTCCAGCAGGTCGTCGTCGAGCCGTCGGCGAACGGCCGCCAGGCGGTGGCGTGGTGGCCGGTGATCGCGGCGCAGGAACGCGTCGCGGACGCGGTCACCGAGGTCGGCGTGACGATCGGGCGCGGAGCCCCGCCGCCGGACTCGGCCGACGTCGAGCTGCTCACGGCCGCGCTGGACGAGCTGGCGTCGTCGATCCGCGAGCAGCGCGAACCGCGGTCGATGCCGCTGCCGGACCACGAACAGCTCGCCGGCGTGGTCGACCAGCTGGAGTCGGCGTTCGACGCCGTCCGAGGCCCCGACCTGGCGGAACGCACCCCGCCGCGGCTCGTCCGGCGGTTCCTGCCCTACCACAGGCGCACGTGACGTCCGTGCTGTTCAATTGCCCCATGGGAATCGACTTCGACGCGTTGAAGGGCAAGGCCGAAGAGGCCCTGCGCGAGCACAACGACAAGATCGAGCAAGGCCTGGACAAGGCCGCGGACTTCGCGAAGTCCAAGTTCGCCGGCCACGACTCGCAGATCGACGGCGGCGTCGAGAAGGCCAAGGACTTCCTCAACAAGTTCGACGACACGCCCGACAACCCGCCGGCGCGGTAGCTACTGCACCTCGCCGGTGGCGATCCCGTCGGACAGCCCGGTGATCCGGCCGCCGCGCTCGCCGAGCGCGATCAGGCCCTGCCGGGCGTCCGGCGCCGCCAGGCTGATCCGGACGCCCGCGCGCTCGGCGTCCAGGTTGGCGGCGAGGGCCTGCGCGCCTTCGTAACCCGCGTTGATCGTGGCCGCCAGCCCGCCGGTCGACGCGAGCGAGCCGCGCGCGGCACCGAGCCGGCCGAGCGCGTCGTCGACGATCGGCAGCAGCGCGTCCCGGTTGCCCTCGGTCATCGCGCGGACGAGGTGCGGGTTCGAGCCCGCGACCCGCGTGCCGTCGCGGTACGACCCGGCCGCCAGCGACATCGCGAGCGGGCCGCCCTCGGCGCCGATCGTGGCCAGGATGGCCGCGAACAGGTGCGGCAGGTGCGAGATCCGGGCGACGGCCTCGTCGTGCGACTCCGCCGGCAGCGGGACGACGTGCGCGCCGACGTCGAGCACGAGCGTCGCCACCTCGGCCCAGGCGTCGAGGTCGGTGTCCTCCTCGACCGCGACGACCCAGGCGGCGCCCTGGAACAGGGTGGCCTCCCCGGCCAGCCAGCCCGAGTTCGACGTCCCGGCCATCGGGTGCCCCCCGACGTACCGCGTGTACGGCACGCGGCGGCGGACCGCGTCCAGCACCGGCGCTTTCACACTGGTCACGTCGGTGAGCAGGCAGTGCGACGCGTGCTGGTTGACCAGGCGCAGCAGGTCTTCGACGGCCGGGAGCGGCACGGCGAGCACGACCAGCGCGTCGTCGGCGGCGGCCCGGTGCAGCGCGGCTTCGACGTCGGTCGTGACGTCGTAACCCGCTCTGCTGGCCGCGTCGGCGTCCCCTTCGGAAACCGCGGCGCCGAACGCCGTGCGGCCGCTGGCGGCCGCCGCGCGCAACAGCGAACCGCCGATCAGCCCGAGCCCGATCACGCATACGTCTCGCACGGGCCCCATCCTGCCAGTGCCGGACACTTATCGGGCTACAGCGCGGCGGCGAGCCTCGTTCCCTGGTCGATCGCGCGTTTCGCGTCGAGTTCCGCGGCGACGTCGGCCCCGCCGATCAGGTGCACCGGCAGCCCGGCCGCGCGCAGTTCGTCGGCGAGGTCCCGCACGGGCTCCTGACCGGCGCAGACGACGACCGTGTCGACTTCCAAGAGGCGCGGGGCGCCGTCGACGGTGATGTGCAGGCCGTCGTCGTCGACCCGTTCGTAGCCGACGCCGGGGATCTGTTCGACGCGTTTGGCCTTCAGCGCGGCCCGGTGCACCCAGCCCGAGGTCTTGCCGAGCCCGGAACCGATCCCGGTCTTCTTGCGCTGCAGCAGGTACACCTGCCGCGGCGACGGCTCCGGCTTCGGCTGCCCGAGCCCGCCCGCCGCCTCCTCCGGGTCGGTGACCCCCCACTCGGCCATCCACGCGTCGCGGTCCAGCGCGGGCGAAGCCGCGTGCGTCAGGAATTCGCTGACGTCGACGCCGATGCCGCCGGCCCCGATCACCGCGACCCGCGCGCCGACCGGCTTGCCGTGCTTCACGACGTCGACGTAGGACAGCACCTTCGGGTGGTCGATCCCGGGCAGCGACGGCACGCGCGGCGCGACGCCGGTGGCGAGCACGACCTCGTCGAAGCCGGTCAGGTCGGTGGCCTTCGCGCGCGTCCCGAGGTGCAGCTTCACCCCGGTGACTTCGAGGCGCCGCCGGTAGTAGCGGATGGTCTCGGCGAACTCCTCCTTGCCGGGGATCTTCCGCGCGATGCCGAACTGGCCGCCGATCTCGTCGTCGGCCTCGAACAGCTCGACGCGGTGGCCGCGTTCCGCCAGCGCGGTCGCGGCGGAGAGCCCGGCGGGCCCGGCCCCGACGACGGCGACGTGCTTCACCCGCCGCGTCGGGGCGAGGGTCAGCTTCGTCTCGTGCCCCGCGCGCGGGTTGACCATGCAGGACACGAGCTTGCGCTTGAACGCGTGGTCGAGGCAGGCCTGGTTGCAGGCGATGCAGGTGTTGATCTCGTCCTCGCGGCCGCTCTCGGCCTTCCGGATCCACTCCGGGTCGGCGAGGAACGGCCGCGCCATCGACACGAGATCGGCGTCGCCGCTGCTCAACGCCTCTTCGGCGACCTGCGGCATGTTGATCCGGTTCGACGTGACGACCGGGATCCCGACGTGCGGCTTGAGCTTCCCGGTCACCCAGGTGAACGCGGCGCGCGGCACCGACGTGACGATCGTCGGCACCCGGGCCTCGTGCCAGCCGATGCCGGTGTTGATGATCGTCGCCCCGGCGGCCTCGACGTCCTTGGCGAGCGCGACGACGTCCTCCCAGCGCTGGCCGCCCGGGACGAGGTCGAGCATCGAGAGCCGGTAGACGATGATGAAGTCGGCGCCGACCTTTTCCCTGGTGCGCTTGACGATCTCGACGGCGAACCGGCGGCGCTTCTCCGGCGTGCCGCCCCAGGCGTCGGTGCGTTTGTTGGTGCGCTCGGCCAGGAACTGGTTGATCAGGTAGCCCTCGGAGCCCATGATCTCGACGCCGTCGTAGCCCGCTTCGCGCGCGAGGGCGGCGCACTCGGCGAAGGCGTCGATCTGCTTGCGGACGCCGTAGCCGGTCAGCGCGCGCGGCCGGAACGGGTTGATCGGCGCCTTGATGCTCGACGCGGACACGCTCAGCGGATGGTAGGCGTACCGGCCCGCGTGCAGGACCTGCAGCGCGATCTTGCCGCCGGCTTCGTGGACGGGCGCGGTGAGCTGCCGGTGTTCGCGCGCCTCGGCCGACGTCGTCAGCTTGGAGGCGAGCGGTAGCAGCCACCCGGTTTTGTTCGGCGCGAACCCGCCGGTGACGATCAGGCCGACGCCGCCGCGGGCGCGTTCGGCGTAGTACTCGGCGAGCTCGGGGAAGTGCGCGGCCTTGTCTTCGAGGCCGGTGTGCATCGACCCCATCAGGACGCGGTTGCGCAGCGTCGTGAAGCCGAGGTCCAGCGGGGCGAGCAGGTTCGGGTACGGGCTCATCGGGCGTCCTTGGGGTGGTGGAGGGCGGCGAGGACTTCGTCGAACCACTCGACCTGGCCTTCTTCGACGCGGATGCCGCCGCGCAGGACCAGGTACTGGTGCAGGTGCCGGCCGTGGAGGGCCGCGGGCGCGGGGAAGTCGCGCTTCTCGATCTGGCGGTAGACGTCGAGGCGCTCGGCGTGCTGCGCGCGGTGCCGGACGATCTCTTCGGCGACCTTCGCGGGATCGCCGAAGGTCGCGCCGCGGATCTTCACGGCCAGCTCGACCGGCCCGGCCGACGGGTCCGGCTCGGCCAGCCAGCGGACGAGTTCGGCGCGCCCGCTTTCGCTGACCGTGTAGACCTTCTTGTCCGGCCGCCCCGACTGCGCGACGACGTCGACGGCCACCCAGCCGGCCTCTTCCATCCGCTTCAGCACGCGGTAGATCTGCTGGTGGGTGGCGCTCCAGAACAGCCCGATCGACTTCTCGAAGCGGCGCGTGAGCTCGTAGCCCGAGCCGGCGCGCTCGGACAGCGAGACGAGGATCGCGTGCTCCAGTGCCATCCCTGGAGGGTCCTATGCAACGAGTTGCAGTGCAACGAGGCACACATCACTTCACCCCTTGAGGGGGATAAATCGGGTCGACTGAACGCAGGAAATGACCAGGATGGAGAGAGTGCACCCGGTACTCGAACTGATCTCCGAACGGCTGGCGACGGGCAGCGTCCCGGGCGAACGCACCGACGGCCGGCGCCTCGCGCTCGCCATCGAAGGCGGCAGCAGCCGCGGCACCTACTCGAGCGGCATGGCACTGGCGCTGGACGAACTCGGCGCCGTCCCGGTGTTCGACGCCGTCTACGGCTCGTCGGCCGGCGCGCTGAACGGCGCCTGGCTGCTCAGCGGCTGTTCGTCGACCGGCGTGCGCACCTGGTGGAACCCGGTCGTCATGCGCCGCATCATCAACCCGCTGCACACCCTGCGCGGCCGCGCGGTGATCGACCTCGAATACCTCGTCCACCAGGTCTATTCGGTGCTGGAGCCGATGGACTTCCCGGCGATACTGGCCAACCCGGTGACGTTCCACCCGCTGGCCACCGACGCCGACACGGGGGAGTCGACCGACCTGCACCCGTTCCTCGACGACGTCGACGCGATCAAGGTCGCGCTCGCGGCGTCGTCCTGCATGCCGGTACTGGCCGGGCCCCCGATCCCGATGGCGGGCCGCCGGTTCGTGGACGCGGGCGTCGCCGAACCGATCCCGTACCGGACGGCGCTGGCCCAGGACGCGACCGACGTCCTCGTGCTCCGCACCCGCCGCGCCGACGAGCTACCGCTGCCGCCGCCGCGTGCTTACGACGTCGTCGTGCCGAGGTTCCTGCGCCGCCAGGCGCCGGGCGCGATCCCCGCGTGGCGCGACACCTACCGCCGCGACGTCGAGGACGAAGAAGTGCTGGCGTCCGACCCGCGGATCCTCAGCATCCGGCCGCCGGCGGGCTCGCCGGACGTGGCTGTCCTCGAACGCGACCCCGAGGTGCTGCGCAAGGCCGTCGAGCTGGGCAAGAGCGCGGTCCTCGACGTGCTGGAAAGCCTGCGCGAAGCGTCTTAAGGCTTGCGCGCGACCCCGCCGATCACCCGGGATTCGGACGGCGACCCGGCGAACACGGTCCGCTCGTCGGGGTGCCACGAGGGCGCGTAGACGAGCCCGGGCGGCAGCATCGGCCAGCCGCCGAAGAAGCGTTCGAACTCGGCCATCGGCCGCAGGAAACCCGGGTTCGTCGTGGTCTCGTAGTACTCGAGCAGGTCGACCAGCGCCTGCCGCTCGTCGTCGTTGACCGGGTTCTCGTTGGTCATCTGCGACAGCACCAGCAGCGAGCCGGACGGCAGCCGGTCGCGGTAGAAGTCGAGCAGGTAGTCCGGGTTCTGCTCGTCCTTGACGAAGTGCATGACGGCGTTGACCACCAGCGCCATCGGCTCCCGGACGTCGATGACGTCGGACGCGGTGACCCGGTCCCAGAGGTCCTCCGGCTGCAGGAAGTCCGCGGCGATGGCGTGGTGGCGCTCGGGGTCGGCGGTGTCGGCGAGCAGCAACGTCGAGTGCGCGAGCGCGATCGGCTCGTTGTCGATGTAGAGCACCCGCGTGTCCAGCTGCGCACTGGTGTCATCTGCGACCTCGTGGACGTTGCCCGCGGTCGGCAGGCCGGAGCCGATGTCGACGAACTGCCGGATGCCCTCGCGGACGCACTGGCGGACCGCGCGTCCGAGGAACTGACGGCTCGTCAGGCAGTACTCACCCATCAGCGGCAGCCGGGCGCGGACCTTCTCCGCGAACTCGCGGTCGATCGCGTAGTGCGTGTTCCCGCCGATGAAGTAGTCGTAGATCCGGGCCGCCGAGGGGCGGTCCAAGCTGCTTTCGACGGCTTTCAGCGCGTCGTCGTGGTTGATCATGCCGGTGCCAGAGCCTCCCGATAGGCGTTCACCGACTCTGTCAGGCGGTCGAGCTCGGCCCGCAGCCGGGCCACGCCCGCGTCGTCCAGGCTCATCGCGGTGCCGATCACGTCGGGGATGCTCTCCGCCTTCTCGCGCAACGCTTTCCCGGTGTCGCTGAGGCTGACGCGGACCGACCGCTCGTCGTCGGCCTGCCGGTTCCGGACCACCAGTCCCGCGGTCTGCAGCCGCTTGAGCAGCGGCGAGAGCGTGCCCGAGTCGAGGTTGAGCTCGGCGCCGAGTTCCTTCACCAGGCGGTGGTCCTGTTCCCAGAGCGCCAGCATGACCAGGTACTGGGGGTAGGTCAGGTCGAGGTCGTCCAGGACGACCCGGTACAGCGACGTCACCGCGCGCGACGCCGAGTACAGCCCGAAGCAGAGCTGGTCGTCCAGCCGCAGCGATGCCATGGCGCCTCCTCTCGTGACTCTCCATGCTCCCCGACATCAGGCTGCGCGGCAACTGAAGTGCCCTGCATCTCATTGGGTGTCATTTGGTTGTGCACAACTCAGTTGAGAGCTACCTTCATGGCATCAGCTCGCTTCACCCCGAGGAGGACGACATGACCGCCAACCCGCACAACTTGGCCCTCGAACCGGCCGCGCAGGCGTTCGCCGAGGCCACCGACACCCCGCCGTACCTGTTCCAGCTGCCGCCCGCGGAAGGGCGCAAGGCCGTCGACGGCGTCCAGGACGGCGACGTCGCCATGGCCGCCGCGTCGATCGAGGTCATCAAGGTGCCGGGTGGCCCGACCGGCGAGGTCGAGACCCGGATCGTCCGCCCCGAAGGCGTCGAAGGTCCGCTGCCGGTGATCGTCTACATCCACGGCGCGGGCTGGGTGTTCGGCGACTTCCACACCCACGAGCGGCTGGTGCGCGAACTCGCGGCCGGCGTCGGTGCCGCCGTCGTGTTCCCCGAGTACGACCGTTCGCCGGAGGCGCGCTACCCGGTCGCCATCGAGCAGAGCTACGCCGTGGCGAAGTGGGTTGCTTCCGACGGTGCTTCGCACGGGCTGGACACTTCGCGCATCGCGATCGCGGGCGACTCCGTCGGCGGCAACATGACCGCGGCGCTGACCCTGCTCGCCAAGCAGCGCGGCGACGTCACCTTCAAGCAGCAGGTGCTCTTCTACCCGGTCACCGACGCGAACTTCGACACCGAGTCGTACCTGCAGTTCGCCGAGGGCTACTTCCTCGGGCGCGAAGGCATGAAGTGGTTCTGGGACCAGTACACGACCGACCCCGCCCAGCGCGCGGAGATCACCGCGTCGCCGCTGCGCGCGTCGCTCGACGAGCTCGCCGGCCTGCCCCCGGCCCTCGTGATCACCGGCGAGGCCGACGTCCTCCGCGACGAAGGCGAGGCCTACGCGGCGAAGCTGCGCCAGGCCGGCGTGCCCGTCACGGCCGTCCGGTACCAGGGGATCATCCACGACTTCGTGATGGTCAACGCGCTGCGCGAGACCCACGCCGCCGAGGCCGCGATCACGCAGGCCATCACCGTGCTGACCCGCGCTTTGGGGAAATAACTGAGAAATCGCTGAGTCCGGCGCACGTTGCGGCCCTATGACAGAAGTCACAGGGCCGCAACTTGTCCGTGGGCTCAAACGTGATATATACGCGAGTCCCGGGGGGTTCCGGGTGCGCATTCACTGCCCGCCCGGAAGGACCGACCCATGAGCTTGAGCAGCATCCGGCTGGATTCGCCGGTCAACATGGTTGTGGTCGTCGTGCTCACGCTGCTCGCGATCATCGCGGTCCCGTGGTTCTGGGACCGCTGGAAGCGCAAGCGCCTGTGGCGCAGCGCCACGATCCTGCTCGCGGTCGTCCTGCTGGTCTTGACCACCGGCATGGCGGGCAACATGATCGGCGGCTTCTTCCCGACGGTCGGCTCGCTGATCGGCACCGGCGTGTACTCCGGCCAGGGCACCGACGCCGAGGCGGCGCAGAACGGCGAGGACCTCGAGAAGCTGCGCGACACGGGGGTGGCGCACGCGAAGGAGGGCAAGGGCACCGTCGTCCACATGAAGGTGACGGGCCGCCGCACCAAGCTGACCCGCGACGTCACGGTCTACCTGCCCCCGCAGTACTTCGACGCGGCGTACAAGGAACTCCGGTTCCCGGCGATCGAGTGGATCCCGAACTACCCGTCCGGCCCCGAGGTCTTCGCCGTCTACGGCATGCCCCAGCAACTCGACGCGGCGATCGCGCGCAAGGCGCTGCCGCCGACGGTGGTGATCGTCCCCGACCCGACGGGCGTCCCGAAGGTCGGCCACGACACCGAATGCGTCGACGAGGTCAACGGCACGGCGAACGACACGTACCTGACGGCCGACCTGCGCGACTGGGCCCTGCAGAAGCTGGGCGTCGCCCCGAACCGCCAGGCGTGGACCATCGCGGGCTGGTCGTCCGGCGGTTACTGCGCGATGAACCTGGTGACCCGCCACCCGCAGTGGTACGGGCAGGCGGTCAGCGTCAGCGGCTACGACAAGGCCCAGATCGACGCCGAGACCGAGGACCTGTTCCACGGCCGTCAGGACATCAACGACGCCAACAACGTCCGGGTCAACGTCCGCCTCCACCCGTCGCCGGTGCAGATCCTCGCCGTTTCGGGCGAGAAGGAGAGCTACGAGAGCTACGCGATCGACCAGATCCGCGCCGCGGCCCGGCCGCCGCTGCAGTTCACGTCGTGGCGCATCCCGGACGCGGGCCACAACATGAACACCTTCAAGTCCCAGATCCCGGACCTGCTGGCCTGGATCGGCGCCCACACGGCGGGCCCGGCCCCGGCCGGCCGCCAGGCGGAGACGACGGGTGGCGTCCTGCCCTGGCCGTTGCCGCGTTCCGGCGCGCACGGAGCCCTGGCCGACACGGACCAGTAGCTTCAGCCGAGGAGCGCGGTGACGATCGCCGTCACCCGCTTCGAGCCGGCCGCGTAGTCGACCGAAGCGGGGTGCTCGCTGAGCACGACCACGATGTAGCGGTCCCCGTCGCCGACCACGCCGGAGGTGTGCAGCACCCGCGTCGGCCGGCAGCACGACCAGCCCTGCTTGACCGCCCACGGCCGTCCCCCGGCGGCGTCCGGGATGCCGAAGTACTGCCGGAACCCGTCCGACCCCCGCTCGGTCGCGTCCCGCAGGGCGGCCATGATCGCGCCGGGCGCGTGCTCCAGCAGGTACTGGTAGATCCGCACGACGTCCCGCGCGGTGATCCGCGTGTCACCCCAGCGCCCGGGATCCGCGGGCGGCCGCGTCCCGGTGAGCCCGAGCTTGGTGGCCCAGCGCGTCACGATCGCCGGCCCGCCGTAGGCCGACCAGAACCGGCTCGCGAGCTCGTCGTCGCTGCGGGACAACATCTTCTGCACCGACGCGGTGGGCCCGCCCCCGTCGAGCACGGCGAGCGCGATCAGCAGCTTCACCAGCGACGCCGACGTGTACCCGCGCTCCGCCCGCACCGAAGCGGTCGTCGCGCCGCTCTGCCGGTCGAACACGACGGCGCTGGCGGTCCCGCTCGGCATCAGCCGGTCCAGTTCGGCGGTCTCCACCTTCGGCGCGCTCTCGGGCGCGGCGCTCTTGCTGGGCGTGGCGCTCTTGCCGGGTGTCGGCGTCGGCGTGTTCACCGGCGAATCCGACATCGTTGTCAGCGGTTCCGCGACCGCGAGTGGCGCGGGCGCCGCCGGGACGTCGTGACGCGCGGTGATCACCACCGCGCCGACCGCCCCCAGGCACAGTCCCACCAGGAAGATCCCGCTCAGCTTGCGCATGCTCCGGATTGCCGGGAGCACCGCGCGCTGTTCGCCGAAACGGGTGAATCTGTGGGATAGCTCTCGCCGCGCACCGATTCCGCGAACGCGCAGGCGGCCCGCGGGCAAGCACCGTCGTTTCGCTCACCGTGTTCGCGGGGTACCTGAGGGCGGTGACGATCGTCACCACCCGCTGGGAAGGACTGGAGTCATGGTTAACGCGAAAGGCGCACGCATCCGGGTTCGCGGCCTGCAGCCGGCGCAGGTGCTGGCCGGACTGGCCGGGATCGCGTTCCTCGTCGTCGGCATCATCGGATTGACCAGGACGGGCTTCGGCAATTTCGCCGGCCACCACGACGCGGGGTTCTGGCGGTTCTCCGCCAACCCGCTCATGAGCCTGGTCCGCGTCGTGACCGGCGTGGTCGGCCTGCTGCTGGCGTTCGGCTCGTTCCGGGCCCGGACGTTCGGCTGGCTGCTCTTCATCGGTTACGGCCTGCTGTTCGTGTGGGGCCTGATGATCGACGGCCTCATCTCGAACAACCCCTTCGCCACCGCCGGCAACCCGATGGACATGGGCCCCGCCGACACGTGGCTGCACCTCGGCGTCGCGGCGCTCGGCCTGCTGATCGCGGTTCTCCCCGCCCGCCGCACCATCCTCCTGCCCGAGGACGAGACGGCCGGCGAGCCGGCGATCGCCGAGCAGCGCACCGAGATCATCGACCGCGACCGCACCGACGACGTCGCCGCCCAGCCGCGCCGCCGGTCGTTCCTGCGCCGCAACCACGACGAGCGAGGCCCGGAGGCCGCTCGTGAAGAGCGTCCGCCGGGCCTCGCCCACTAAGCAGTTCGTGGTGGTTCAGTAGGTGGTGCCACCGGAGCCGGAGTTGCTGCTCCCAGCACCGCTGTCAGCCGGAGCCTGGTTGGCGGCGGAGCTGGGGGTGGTCCCGACCTTGCAGCCGTTGGGCTCGATCACGAACCACGTGCCGTTGACGCCCATGCCGTTCGCGTCGCCCGGCTTCAGGTCCTTCGCGAAGGTGTAGACCGGCCAGCCGCCGATGGTGACCTGCTCGGTGCCGTCCGCGCGCTTGATGCTGCCGAGCAGCTTCGAGTCGATGCCCTGCAGTTCGACCTTGCCGTTGTTCGAGAGGACCGCGGGCCACGTCTTGGCGCAGTCACCGTTGCAGGCGGACGTCTTGGCCTTCTTGGTGTCCTTCGTGAAGAGGTAGAGCGTCATCCCCTTCTGGTCGACGATCGCGTCCCCGAGCCCGTCGATCTTGCTCGCGCTGAGCTTGACGACGCCGGCTTCGGCCGCGGCCTGCCCGGCCTTCCCGCCCTTGGCGTTCGCGGCGTACCAGGCGCCACCGACACCCTGCCCGGTCGCGTCCCCGGCCTTGGTGTCCTTGGCGTAGCGGTAGAGCGCCCACCCGCCGACGGTGATCTGCTCGGTGCCGTCGGACCGCGTCACCTTGCCGACGAGGCTCTTGTCGACACCCTCGACCTGCACGTCCCCGGTCGACAGCACCGGCGGCCAAGCCTTGGCGCAGTCACCGTCGCAATTGGACTTCGGCGGCTTCGCCGTGTCCTTGTCGAACCGGTAGAGCGTCATCCCGTTCTGGTCGGTGATCACCTGTCCGACGCTGGCGACGTCCGCGACGACGAGTTTCGACTCGTTCGACGCGGGGGCGGCGTTGCCGACCTGGCCGTTGGCGAGCTGGCCGCCGCCGGTGCCCCCGGCCGCTGCGGGGGCGATGACCGGCTGAGCAGTTTCGGCACCCGAGCAAGCGGTGAGCACTGCCAGCCCGGCTGCCGCCGCGGCGACGGAGACGGCGATGCGCGTGCGAAGCATGGAAGTTCTCCTTGTGTCCGTTGGGTTTTCCCGCCGCTCGGTGCGGCCTGATACCCACTACACGGACACCCGCCGGAGCCGGTTCAAAGTTTTTTCGCCGGCTCCTGAGCTGCGGGTCCTGACCCGAGCGCGCGGTCGACCAGTACCCCCGCGGCCCCGGTGTACCCAGCGGGATCGAGCAGCCCGTCGAGCGCGGCCGGCGTCAGCACCCCGGTGACGGCGGGCAGCTCGTCCAGCACCTCCCGCAGCGGCCGGTCTTCGCGCACCGCCCGCTGGGAAGCCTCACCCAGCAGCTCCTTGGCCTTGGCCTTCCCGAGCAGCGGCGCGAGCACGGCGGAGAGCCGCTCGGAGACGATCAGCCCGTGCGTCGACGCCACGTTCGCCCGCATCCGCGCCGGCTGAGCGCTGAGCCCCCGCGCCAGCTCGACGGCGGTGTGCGCGGCCCCACCGGTCAGCCGCAGGCACTCACGCACGAGCTGCCACTCGGCATGCCAGACCCCGGCCGACCGTTCGTCCTCGGCCAGCATCGACTGCGTGACCCCGGCGGCCAGCACCGGAACCTGCAGCGCGGCCGACCGGATCAGCGTCGCGAGCACGGGGTTCCGCTTGTGCGGCATCGCCGACGACCCACCCCGCCCACCGGCGGCCGGCTCGACGACCTCACCCAGCTCGGTCCGCGTCAACGTGGCCACGTCGACGGCCACCTTCCCCAGCGCACCGGCGACGAACGCGAGCGCACCGGCGAGGTCGGCGACCGGCGTCCGCAGCGAATGCCACGGCAGCACCGGCACGGCCAGCCCGGTCTCCTCGGCGAACGCGGCCACGAGCCGCTCGGCGTAGTCATCGCCGACGCCGCGCTCGTCCGCCAGGCGGGCGTACTCCACGTACGCCGCCAGCGTCCCCGCCGCCCCGCCGAGTGAGACCGGCAGCCCGCCGTCGAGCAGCCGCCGGATCCGGACGGCCGCGTCCAGCACCAGCTGCCGCCAGCCCGCGGCCTTGAGCCCGAACGTCGTCGGCACCGCGTGCGCGGTCAGCGTGCGCCCGGCCATGGTCGTGTCCCGGTGCGCGCGCGCCAGCTCGGCCAGCGCCTCGGCGGTGGCGTCGAGGTCGGCGGCGAGCGGCCGCAGCGTCCGGTCGGCGACCAGCATCATCGCGGTGTCGAAGATGTCCTGGCTCGTCGAACCGCGGTGCACGTACTCGCCCGCGCTCCCGCCGACCGCCGCGGTCAGCGCCTTCACCAGGCCGACGACCGGGTTCGCGGTCGCCCGCGACCCCCGCGCCAGCTCGACGACGTCGATCCGCGCACTGCCCGCCGCTTCCGTGATCGCGTCCGCGGCCTCGGGCGGTACCGTCCCGAGCCGCGCCTGCGCCCTCGCCAGCGCCGCCTCGGCGTCGAGCAGGGCGCGCAGCCAAGCCTCGTCGCCGGTCGATGTTTCGGCCGGCGTACCGGCCCGTACCGGGGACAGCAGTCCGGAGTCGGGGTCGACGGTCATGACGTCAGCATCGCACGCGCCCGGCCTCGGCGACCGTCGCGCGGTGCGCGTCTGGCACCCTCACCTGCCATGACCAGCGCTCCGTCCACCGAGGACACCGCCGACGCCGAACCCCGGGGCTTCGCCGCCGAGCGGCTGACCTTCTTTTCGGACGCCGTCGTCGCCATCGCGATCACGTTGCTGGCGCTCGAGCTGCCGCTGCCGGAGGGCGCCACCGGCGCCGAACTGCTGCGTTCACTCGGCCATCACCAGTCCGAATACGTCTCCTTCCTGATCAGTTTCGTCGTGATCGGCGGCCACTGGCGCGCCCACCACCGGCTGTTCGACCACGTCAAGACCCTCGACGGCGGGCTCGTCCGGCTCAGCTTCGGCTGGCTGCTGACGCAGGTGGTCATGCCCTTCGCCACGAAGGTGATCGCCGAAGACGGCGGGTTCGAATTCCGCTTCGTCTTCTACGCGCTCGTCCAGGTCGTCGCGCTGACGCTGTTCCTCCTCATGGCCCGGCGCATCCAGCTGAACCACCACTACCGCGCGGACACCCCGCCTGAACTCTTCGGCAAGGTCTACCGCGGGGTCGGCACGATGGCCGCCGCCTTCGCCGTCTCGATCCCGGTCGCCTTCTTCACGCACTGGGCCTACGCGTGCTGGATCGTCGTTCCGCTCGTGGTCAACCTCCTCTTCCGCCTCCGCCGTCGCGCGGATGCCGCCTGAGCCGCTACTCGCCCGTCACGCCGTCGATCCGCTCGCGGACCAGGTCGGCCTGGCCGCAGTGCCGCGCGTACTCGCCGATCATGCGCAGCATCAGCCAGCGCAGGGCGAACGGTTCGCCCGTGCTGCGGCGGATCCCGGTCTGGTCCATCGAGCTCGCCGCGACGATCTCCCGCGACCGCGCGCACTCGGCGTGCCACAGGGCGAAGGCCTCGTCCACATCGCCGTCGAGCGAGGTGAAGTCCTGCTCCGGGTCGTCGTCGGAGTAGTACAGGTTCGGGAGGTCCTCGCCGGCGAACTGGATCCGGAACCACCAGCGTTCGACGCCGGTGAGGTGCCGCAGCAGCCCGTGCAGGGTCAGCGTCGACGGTGGTACCGAGCGCTCGGCCAGCTGTGCGGGGTCCAGCTCGGCGCACTTCAGCTCGAAAGTGCGCCGGTAGTAGTCGAGGGTCTCGGTGAGGGCCTGCCGCTCGTCGGCGACGGGTGTCAGGTCCTCTCGCGGCCCGGTCAACCGGGCCGGCGCCGCGACGGGGGTGGTGTGTTCGGTCATGCGCGGAGCGTGCCACAGGGGTCCGACAATTTTCGGGGCGCCCGGGCGTCCGGTGACCGGGCAACGAGCGGGAAACCCCAGTTCAGACACGGTTTCGAGAACCCGGTAACGAATTTCGGGGACGGCCGATCTGATCTTCGTCACCCCCGCTGCGCACACCGGTTCCCCACGGTCGGAGCGGCACCCCTCGGTTCGGAACCAGGAGATCAAGACGATGCAGCGAACCGGACGAAGAACCGCAGTACTGGCCGCGCTGACGACCGCGGCCCTGATCGCGGCCCCCGCCGTCGCGTCCGCGGCGCCCCCGCCCAGCTCGATCGACGTCAGCGCGACCACCGTGCACGCGGGTGACACGCTCACGGTCACGGAGCAGCTGTACAACCCGACGGACTTCACGGTCACCGGCGCGAAGGCGGCGCTCTACGCCAAGGAGAAGCCGGTCGTCGACGTGCTGGACCTGGTCTCCTGCACCGGCGCGATCGCGTGCTCGCCGTACCTCAGCAGCTTCCGCGGCGGCGTCGGCGACCTGGGTGCGGGCGAGAGCAAGACCGTGACGTTCACCTTCCGCGTGAAGGAGGACGCCGACCCCGGGCAGTTCACCCTGCAGCACCAGTTCGCCGGCGACAACTACGCGTTCGGCATCGAGGACGGCCCGGTCGTCACGATCGCCGCGCCGAACGAGGCCGACGTCAAGGTCGCGCTGACCGGGACCGCCCGCGCCGGCCTGGTCGCCCGCGTCGACTACGTGATCACGGTGTCGAACACCGGCCCGGCGACCGCGACCGGCGTCCGCGTGACGGCCAACGCGGGCTCGGGCCGCACGGTCACCGCCCTGACCGGCTGCACCCGCGCCGGCACGGCCCTGACCTGCACGATCGGCAACCTCGCCCCGGGCGCCTCGGCCACGGCGAAGTTCAGCTCCGAAGGCGGCATCTTCGCCTGGGGCGCGTTCACGGCCACGGCCCAGCGAGCGGCCAGCACCCCGGCCGACCCGGCGGCGGCCAACGACAAGGCGTCGAAGAAGTGCACGGCCTACACCGGCCTGTTCGTGCAGTGCTGAAGCTCGTCCACTGAGGAGCGTCACAACCTGAAGGCCGCCGAGCGGGCGCGTTGCCGCACCGCTTCGGCGGTTTCTTCAATCGTCTGGTCCGTCGTGTCCATGACGTTCCGTTCGAGCTCACCCAGCCCGCTGAACGCCGCGTGCATCCCGGTGAGCGGCTCGACGTCGGTGAGTTCGGGCGCACTCCGCGCGGTCCCGCGCGCGAGGGTGGCTCGCAGGTCCGGCCGCAGAACGACGTAGAAGAGGTCCAGACCGGAGCGCTTCGCAGCCTCGCGGAACGGCTCCAGCGCCCACGGCCCGACGACACCGTCGAGAACGACGTCGTAGCCACCCCGCGCGTACCCGCACGCGGCCTCGGCGATCACCCCGAGCACGACCTCGTTCTGCCGAGCGGCCTCGGGCAGGTACGGCGCCACGAACCCGGTCCGGATCCACACGTAGAAGCTGTCGGTGTGCAGGTGCACGGTGTCCTGCGCCGCCCCGTCGGCAACGAGCCGCGCAACGGTCGACTTCCCGGCCCCGGGCGGCCCGGTGAGGATCAGCAGCGAACCCAGCATCCCCGCATCATGGGCGGCCCACCGGCCGAGAACCAGTCTTGACCTTCCGGAGGACCTCAGCCGCACCCCGGCCTGCAGGCGGCGCACCAGGGCCTGGCTAAACTGAGGGCGCGGGCCGTTAGCTCAATTGGTAGAGCTGCGGACTTTTAATCCGTAGGTTCTGGGTTCGAGCCCCAGGCGGCCCACTTCTCACCTCGGCCAGCTCCACCGCAGGCCGCGGATACCCGGCGGCGCGCCGGCCGTGAACACGTGCGCCGGCGAAACCGGGGACACTTCGGTGACGTCCCGCTCCGGACCGCCGGAAGAATCCAGTCGATACGCGTGGCAGGTCACCGGCACCGCACCCGGCGCGAAGTGGACCTCGAGCAAGTGCTCGGTTCCCGGGTGGCGGAAGCGGCGGTCGTAGCTGGTGTCCGGGACGCCGTCGCAGTACTCGAACTCGTACTCCAGGATCGCCGTCTCGCCGATGGCGAGCGCCCGGTGGGGTACCAGCTCGCTGACCACGAATCCGGGCTCGGCCTGCACCTCCGTGCGCACCGCGTGGCAATACCGCGTCGAGACCAGCCGCGGTGGGCGGCCCGGCGTGCAGCCGCGCAGGACCACCACCTTGGCCTGCACCGGCTCCGTGACCGCGCGGACGACTTCGCGGACGCGCAGCCGGGTCAACGCGCGGGTCGCGTCGACGTGCAGGGCTTCGTGGAGGCTGAGCACGACCAGCGACGTCTCATCCGCCGCGTCGAAGGAGTGCAGCACGGACAGAACACGCGCGCGGGGCTCCCACAGGCGCTCCCAGCCCACCGCTCCCGAAACCCCGGGTCCCGCGTCGAACGGGCGGGCCAGCAGGTCGGTCAGCGCGTCCGCGGGCAGGCCGAGGACGCTTTCCAGCACCGAAACCGCGCGCAGCGACTCGGGACGTTCGGGCCGGGTGCGGCCGGTGCGCCAGTAGCTCAACGTCGTCGTGCTGACGGGCACGCCGGCGGCGGCGAGCCGCCCCTTGAGGCGGGCCAGTCCGAGCCCGCTGTGGTCGATGGCCAGCGTCAGCGCCCGGCTGAACGGGCCGGTGGCGAGCGCGTGCGCCAGCTCCCGCCCGGCTGGCTCGGGTACCGCGAACAACGGCATCCAGCTTCCTCAAGCGTCGATGCGGCCGAGGGTTCGCCCGGCGGGTCGCGGCGGATCGCGCCTGGCCGGCGACGGGCGTTCCCTCGGGTTTAACAGCCGCGGTGGGCCGGTGTCACCCGACGAACGTCGGCTGTGTGGATCAAGCGGACGCCGCCGGAAAGCGCAACCCGCCGAAGGAACCGTCCTGTTCCGTTGATCGGTTCGGGACTTCCAGCGGATTACCGGAAACGCAGTGCCCGCTTACGTTCGGTGAGTCCCCTCCGGTCCCCCAAGGAGTCCCGAAATGCGTGAAAACCCCGGCCGGTTCGTCCGCGCCGCCGCCGTGCTCGCCGGTTCCTGCGCCGTTCTGACGACGCTCGCCGCCGCACCCGCGTCGGCCGCCCCCGTCACGCCGCTCTCGCCCGACGCGCAGCCGTCGATCATCGGCGGCAGCACGGCGCAGAACCCCGGCTACATCACCCGGTTCAACGGCCACGCCAACGGTTACACGTTCTTCTGCACCAGCACGCTGATCGGCGCGCGCTGGGTCCTGACCGCCAAGCACTGCATGTACGACAACAACGGGCAGCGCCTCTCCGACATCGACCTCTACGTCGGCTCGAACAGCGCTTCCGGTGGCGTGCACGCGAAAGCGGCGTCGACCTACCTGTACTCGGGTGGCGACCTGGCCCTGATCAAGCTGAACACCAACGGCGGCAGCACGTTCGCCCGGCTCGCGGCCAGCTCGTCGGACGCGAACGAGGGCGACACCGCCCGCGTCTACGGCTGGGGCGCGACCCAGTCCACCGACGAGGGAAGCCACCAGTCGAACGTACTGAAGCAGGCGTCGGTGCAGATCTCCGACACCGGTGCCAGCGACTACTTCGGCGGTCCGGCGATCGAGGCCTCGACCCCCAACGGCGCGGTCGCCGGCGGCGACTCGGGTGGCCCGATGCTCGATGGCGGTGTCCAGGTCGGTGTGTGCTCGACCAGCGACCGCTCCAGCACCACCACCTACGGCAGCGTCGCGGCGGGCCGAAGCTGGATCCGCCAGGTCAGCGGGGTCTGAGCGATCATGCGGACACTGCCGACCCGTACCAGGCAGCAGGCCGGGTCCTGATCCGCGAGCCCGTGGTCACCCGGTGGCCACGGGCTCGTTAGGCTCGGTCGATGGACGAAACCCGGTGGCTCGTCGTCGTCCGTCACGCCAAGTCGGACTGGTCGGAAGATCTCCCCGACCACGAACGCCCCTTGGCGCCGCGCGGGATTCGGGCCGCGCCCAAGCTCGGCCGCTGGCTCGTCGAAGCCGGCCACGTCCCCGAACTCGCCCACTGCTCCACCGCCCGCCGCACGCGCGAAACGTGGCAGCTCATCGCCGGAGAGCTCCCCACCACACCGCCCGTGACCTTCGACGAAGACCTCTACGGCGCCGACGTACCCGAACTGCTGAACGCCGCGAGCCGGACGCCGCCCGAAATCACCACCGTCGCCCTCGTCGGGCACGAGCCCGGCGTCAGCGAGCTGACCCTGCACCTCGCCGGACACGGTGAGGAAACCCGCGATGTCCAGGCGAAGTTCCCCACCGGGGCCGCCGCCGTGCTCGCGACCACCGATCCCTGGGACGAGCTCGCCACCGCGAAGCTCGTCGCCTTCTTCCGGCCCCGCGACGCCTGAAAATCGTCCGTCCGTAGGACGCGCGCTCCGTGTCGGAAGTGGCACCGTGAGTACTCGTGGCGGGATTGATCGGGGCGCGGGTGCGCCGCACGGAAGACCTTCGGCTGCTCACCGGCCGCGGGCAGTTCGTCGATGACGTCGAGCTGCCGCGGATGCTCGAGGCCGCCGTGCTGCGGTGTCCGCTGCCGCACGCCCGGATCACGCGGATCGACACCCGCGCCGCCGCGCGGCAGGCGACCGTGCTCACCGGGGCCGAGGTCAAGGCCGCCGTCGAAGCTCCGCAGCCGGTGATCTGGCGGAACGTCCCCGACATGCGCCTCACCGACGCCTACCCGCTCGCCGTCGATCGCGTCCGGTACCCCGGGCAGGGCGTCGCCGTCGTCGCCGCGGGAGATCGGGCCGCCGCCGAGGACGCGCTCGAGCTCATCGACGTCGAGTACGAGGAACTGCCGGCCGTCAGCACCCTGGAAGAGGCGCTCGCCGAAGGCGCGCCGCGGCTCTACGACGACTGGTCCGACAACGTCTGCGCACGCACGACCGTCGCGACCGGGGACGTCGCCGCCGCGTTCGCCGAGGCCGACGTCGTGCTCGCGGAATCCTTCCGGTTCGCGCGTCAGATGGGCGCGCCGCTGGAGACGCGGGGCGTGGTCGCGAACTGGGATCCCTTCACCGGGAAGCTCGACGTCTGGCTCGCGACTCAGGCGCCCAACCTCGCCCGTGAACTCCTCGCCGAGGTCCTCGGTCTGCCCGCGGGCAAGATCCGCGTGCGGACACCGGACGTCGGCGGCGGGTTCGGCACCAAGTTCGACTTCTACGGCGACGAAGTACTGGCCGCCCTGCTCTCGCACCGCACCGGGCGGCCGGTGAAGCTGATCGAGGACCGCGTCGAGAGCTTCGCCGCCACTGTGCACGCCCGCGAGCAGAAGATCGACGTCGAGTACGCCGCGAAGGCCGACGGCACCATCACCGGCGTGCGCGGCACCGTCCACGGCGTGCTCGGCGCCGAACTCGGCACGATCGCGTTCGGCCCCTGCTTCACGGCCGCGGCGTGCCTCACCGGCCCGTACGCGATCCCGGCGGTCGAAATGGACGTCGTCGCCGTCATGACCAACCGGACGCCGTACGGCTCCTACCGCGGCTGGGGCCTGCCGAAGGCGAACTTCGTGCAGGAGCGCATGGTCGAGCTGCTCGCCGCGCGCCTCGACCTCGACGCGCACACGGTGCGGCGCAAGAACTTCGTTCCCCCGGAAGCGTTTCCGTACCAGAGCCCGGTGTTCGTCTACGACAGCGGGCGCTACGCCGACTGCCTCGACCTGTGCCTCGAAGCCGTCGGGGAAGCGGCCTGGGCGGAACGCGTCGCCGAGGCCAGGGCGCGCGGTGCGTGCGTGGGGATCGGGTACTCGTTCCACAACGAGATCACCGCGTTCGGTCCCAGCCGGATCGTGAACCTCAGCGGGCTGCGGCACTCCGGGTTCGACGAAGAGGTCGTGCGGATCGACGCCACCGGCCACGTGACCGTCCACACCGGACAGTCGGCGATGGGGCAGGGGCTGCACACCGCGCTGGCGCAGATCGCCGGCCACGCGCTCGGCGTCCCGCTCGACCACGTCACCGTCGTCTCCGGCGACACGGAATCCTGTCCCTACACCGGGTACGGCACCGGCGCGAGCCGCGCGGCCGCGGTCGGTGGCGCCGCCGTGCTCACCGCGGCGACGCGGCTCAAAGCGAAGGTGCTGCGGATCGCCGCGAGCCTCCTCGAAGCCTCGCCGGACGACCTCGTCGTCGACAACGGCCGGATCTTCGTCGGCGGCGTCCCGCACCGGTCCGTCGGCCTGGCCGACGTCGGCGACGCGGCCTACCGGCGGCTGGAAGGACGGCTGCCCGAGGACGAATCGCCGACGCTGCAAGAGCGCGAGGTCTACGACCCGGTCAACGTCGCCACGGCGTTCGGCTGCACCGCCGTGCTCGCCGAAGTCGATCCCGAAACCGGCGTCGTGACCCTGCTCGGCTACCTCATCGCGCACGACTGCGGCACGGTGATCAACCCGCTGATCGTCGACGGCCAGCTGCACGGCGGCGCGGCGCAGGCCATCGGTGGCGCGCTGTACGAGGAGCTCGCTTTCGACGACGGCGGCCACCTGCTGACCCGGACCTTCCGCGATTACCTGGTTCCTTCGGCGACCGAGATCCCGCCGTTCACCCTCGCGCACATGACCACGCCCGCCGACCACATCCCCGGCGGCTTCAAGGGAATGGGCGAGGCCGGGGTGATCGGCGGCGGCGCCGCGATCGCGCACGCGGTCGAGGACGCGTTGCGCGACTACGACGTCAAGATCACCGCGTTGCCGATCACGCCACCCGGGCTGCTGGCCGCGATCAAGCAGGGCGCGCGGTGAAGGCCGCCGCGTTCGAGTACGTCCGGGCGGAATCGGTGACGGACGCGATCGCCGCACTCGCCACCGGCGGCTCGCAGGTGCTGGCCGGCGGGCAGAGCCTGGTGCCGTTGCTGAACATGCGGCTCGCGCGGCCGTCGCTGCTCGTCGACATCAACGCTCTCGACGAGCTCGCGTACGTCCGCCGCGACGGTGAGCACGTCGAGATCGGTGCGCTGACCAGGCAACGCGCTGTCGAGACCTCGGAGGTCGTGCGGCGGGACGTGCCGCTGCTCGCCCAGGCGCTGCGGCACGTCGGCCACGTCGCGACGCGCAACCGGGGCACGCTCGGCGGCAGCCTCGCGCACGCCGACCCGGCGGCCGAACTGCCCGCCGTCGCGGTCGCCCTCGACGCGGAAATCCTGGTCCGCGGGCCGGGCGGCGAACGCGTGATCGGCGCGCGCGAGTTCTTCGAGGGTCCATTCAGGACGGTGCTGACGCCGGGCGAGCTGCTGACCGCGGTCCGGTTCCCGGTGCGGCGGGCGGAGTGCGCGATCGAAGAACTTTCCCGGCGCAGCAAGGATCTGGCGCTGGTCGCGGTGTTCGTCACGGTGGAACAGGCGGACGGCCGGTGCGCCCGCGCGCGGATCGCCGTCGCGGGGGCCGGGCCGACGCCGATCCGGGCGGTCGCGGCCGAGGAACTGCTGCACGGCCGAATCCTCGACGACGCCGTGCTCGCCGAAGCCGCGCAGGAGATCGCGGCCGCCACCGATCCACCGTCCGACCTGCACGCGCCGGCCGCCTACCGCCGTGAAATGGCGGCGGTGCTCGGGCGGCGGGCTCTCACGAAGGCGGTCCGATGAAGGTCACCCTGACGGTCAACGGCCAGCCGTGCAGCGCCGACTGCGAACCGCGCCGGACGCTGGCCGACTTCCTGCGGCACGACCTGGGCTTCACCGGCGTGCACGTCGGCTGCGAACACGGGGTGTGCGGTGCGTGCACGATCACCCTCGACGGCGCGACCGCGCGGGCGTGCTGCCTGCTCGCCGTGCAGGCCGAGGGCGCCGACGTCACGACGGTCGAGGGCCTGGCCACCGGTGGCGAGCTGCACCCGCTGCAGGAGGCGTTCCGCGAGCACCACGGGCTGCAGTGCGGTTTCTGCACGCCCGGGGTGCTGGCGACGGCCGCCGAGCTGCTCGCGACCAACCCGGACCCGTCCGAGGCGGAGGTCCGGGAGGCGCTCGCCGGCCACCTCTGCCGGTGCACCGGCTACCAGTTCATCGTGGACGCCGTCCGCGCGGCCGCGGTGAAGCCGGCCTGACTTCGGGGGATTGCCTCCGCGATGTTCACATGCGTACCCTCCATTCACTCACAGGTCTGATGTTCATATTTGTGAATGGAGCGGACATGGTTTTCCGCCACACCGTCGTGGCCGCGCTCGCCGCGCTCGGCCTCGTCGCCACGTCCTTCGCCGCGCCGGCGGAGGCCTCGCCACGAAGCTGCAGCGTCCCGGTCATCGGGCCGATCTGCGCTCCCGACACCGCCGTCCTCGACGGCGCCCAGCTGCTCCGGACGAAGTTCGCCGCGCTCGTCGGCGAAAAGACGTCCCGCACGGCGTTGAACAACCTCCTCGCCGCGGCGAAGACGGACCTGACCGCGGGGCCGTGGAGCGTGACTTCGAAGAAGCAGGTCCCGCCCAGCGGTGACAAGCACGACTACCTGAGCCTCGCGCCCTACTGGTGGCCGACCACCGAGCCGACCGCCGAAAACCCGTGGGGCTGCCCGTTCGTGCAGAAGGACGGCCAGCGCAACCCGATCGTCGACGAGATCACCGACCACGCCTACCGCGGCGACGCGTTCGCCGCGATCTACCGGCTCGCGCTGGCCTGGTACTACACCGGGGACGCGCGCTACGCCCAGCGCGCGGCACTCGACCTGCGCACGTGGTTCCTCGACAGCGCCACGAAGATGAACCCGAACATGAACTACGCGCAGGGCATCCCGTGCAAGGTCGACGGGCGGGGCATCGGCATCATCGAGTTCTCCTACACGCTGACCCAGGTCGTCGACGCCACCGCGATCCTGGCGACGGGCGCACCGGGCTGGACGAAGAGCGACCAGTCCGGCATGACCGGCTGGTACACGCAGTTCCTCGACTGGCTCCGCACCAGCAAGAACGGCACCGACGAGGCCAAGGCCCAGAACAACCACGGCAGCTTCTACGACATGCTCGCCGCCGCGCTCGCCCTCGGCACCGGGCAGCGTGACCTGGCCAAGACGATCACGCAGAACGCCGGACCCGGGCGGGTCGCACCGCAGATCCAGGCGGACGGCTACCAGCCGCAGGAAGCGAGCCGGACCCGGAGCTGGCACTACTCGAACTTCAACCTGGTCGCGCTGACGCGGCTCGCCCAGATCGGCAAGCACGTCGGCGTCGACCTGTGGCACTACACCGCACCCAGCGGCGCGACGCTGTTCAAGGCGGTCGACTTCCTGATTCCGGGCGCCACGCAGGGCCAGCCGGCGTGGCCGTACCCGGAAATGGACTTCCGGTCGTACGCGGCGCTGGACGTCCTGCACGCGGCGGCCGACGCGGGCGATCGCGCGGCGCGCACGGCGTTGCCGAAGGTGCCGGTGCAGCCGGGCGGCGACCTCTACCCGGTCCGGCCGGCCGCCGAACAGCTCGACGACATTTCCACTTCCTGACACGGGAAAGGGGCCCGGTCGCGACCGGGCCCCTTTCCCCGGGAATCAGACCCCGGCGACCTGGGAAATCCAGCTGCGGTACCGCGTGATGTTCGTGTACGCGGTGTTGTTCGACCGGTCGCTGGTCGACGCGACACCGACCTGGCGGCCGGAGGCGAACATCGGGCCGCCCGAGTCGCCGCCGGCGGTGATGCCGTTTACGCGGTTCGCGCACACCGCGACGCCGCCGGTGTAGTCGCTGCAGCCGATCGAGTTGACCCGGACCGTCGCGACCTTCAGGTACCGCGACTGGCAGTTGATCTCGGAGCCGCACTGGCTGGTAGCGCCCCAGCCGTAGACCGAGACGTTCTGCCCGACCGCGACGTCACCGACGCTGCCCAGCGGCGAGTACGTCGCGCTGACCGACGTCGTGAGCTTGACGATCGCCAGGTCGGCGGAGCCCGGGTAGCGCGTGATGGTGGAGCCGGTGGCCGTCGTGCCGCCACTGGTCTGGTCCAGGCTGCCGATCCGGAACGTGTACGTGCCGGAGCTGCTGACGCAGTGCTTGGCGGTGAGGATGTACTGCGGCGCGATGATCGTCGCGGTGCAGTTCTGCTGGCCGTTCACGAACAGCCGGGCCGCCCAGGGGCCGCTCGTGGCGTTGCTGCCGCCGATGATCGACGGCTGGGCCTGCGGGGTGCTCTCGGCGGACGCGGGGCCGCCGAGGCCGACCACGGCCAGTGCGGTGCTCGCGGCCAGCAGGACGAACTTGCCGAATTTCACGCTCACTCCTTTCACGCGGGGGAGAGCCGCGTGGGGGGAAAGCCGGTGGGGACCGAACGACAAGAGTGTCCGAGTTTCAGGGGAATGTCCGGAACCGACGAAAGTCGCCGGTGGAATCCGTATTTATTTCCCCGCGGGGACTACGTGCAGTTCCCGTACTGTTATGCCGCGACCTCGGCCGGCGCGGTCTTGCGCAGCCAGTACAGGCCGATGACCGGCAGGACGAGCGGGATGAACAGGTAGCCCTCGCCGTAGACCGACCAGACGGTCGGGTGGCGGAACGCGGCCGCGTCGACCAGGCTCAGCGTGCCGATGGTGAGCACGCCCAGCAGCTCGATCGAGCAGGCCACGAGGGCCACGCGCCACCAGCCGTCACCGCGGCGGGCCAGCGCGATCGTCGCGACGATGTAGACGACGGCGGCGAACGCCGAGAGCAGGTAGGCGAGCGGCGCTTCGTGGAACTTCGTGCCGATCTGGACGCCGGCCCGCGACGTCGCGGCCAGCGCGAAGATCGCGTACACGGCGACGAGCACGCGTCCGGGGCCGGTGGCCGTCCTACGCCGTTGCTCCACTCCACACCTCGTTCAGTCGCAGCACCATCACCGGGATGGCCAGGCAGGCGATGCCCAGCACCGCCGTGCTCGAGCGGCTCCGCTCGGCCAGCGCCCAGACGGCGCCGACCGGCAGCACGACCAGGCTGCCGATCAGGTAGGCCAGGTAGGTCGCGAGGCTGCCGGGGCGGTCACCGCCGGCGAGCAGCACGATGCCGATCACCAGCTGGGCGACCAGCAGCAGCTCGAGGACCGCGAGCGCGATCAGGAGCGGGTTGTCCGGCAGCTTGTTGCGCGCCGACTGGACGAAGCTCCAGAGCGCGACGAGCGTGGCGGCCACGGCGACCGTCACGGCGAACCCGAAGATCACCCGTTCCTCCTTCCGCTCGCCGGGCGCCAACTTACTCCGTGGTACCGGCGGCGCCGCCCGCCGAGGTGCCGCGGCGTGGCGCGGGCCACGTCACGCTCCACTGTGGACAATTTGCGCTCACGTGACCTGGGGCTACCGGGTCAATTGATCACCGGCTCGCCTTGATGGCATTCTGCCAATTCGACGCCGTTGTTCCGATCGGCTCTTGTGTGGACCTGCGGGAATGAGATAAAAAGCTTCGTGTTACTCCACTACGGAGTGGTTGTCCGCCGGGTGAAAATCACCCTCAGTCCCGGTACCGACTGGTAAGTGCTCTTTTTGCCTACCTCGGATAGCCCAGTTGAACCCCCGGGTTGGCGGATTGGCGCGGGGCCGTTCAGCATGGGGGAATATTCCTCGTCCCGGCGCTGCGGTGGCCTGGGGGATCGCACGGAGAGGTATCCGGGATGGACCTGCGCTACGAAGCATATTGCTTCGCCGACCCGTTGTTCTACGACGAACAACCGGAAATCGGCGCGCCGGTCGACGAATTCGCTTCGGCGCTGCAGGCGCCGGCCGGCTGGGCCGTCACCGACCGCGGCGTCTGGCGCGTGCTGCACCCGCGGGGCCGGGTTCTCCCTGGCCAGGGCTGGAAAATCCACGTCTCCGCCGGTCTGGACAATGCTCGCCGGGTCCTCGAGCAGGTGCACGAGTACTGCCTCGAGCACCGCGTCTCGTACAAGCACCTCCGCTCGATGCTGACCCTGCTCGCCCGGAATTCGAAATACGCGCCGCGGGACGGCAGCGCCAAGCTGGTGACGATTTACCCGGTGGACGAGAGGCAGCTCGAGCGGGTTCTCGAAGACCTCTCGGCACGGCTCGAAGGCGAGCACGGGGCCTATATCCTGAGCGACCTCCGATACGGCGACGGTCCACTCTACGTGCGTTACGGCGGATTCGCCGAACAGTGGGTCGAACACGACGGCAACCGCGTTCTGGCGATCCGCAAGCCGGACGGACGGCTCGTACCGGATAAGCGGGAGCCGACGTTCTCGGTGCCCGACTGGGTGAAGATTCCGGCCTGTTTGCGGAACAGCGTTGCCGCGCGTAAGTCCGGCGACCCGAGTCAATTCCACTACCGGGTGACGAGTTCGCTGCACTTCTCGAACGGCGGCGGCGTCTACGTAGCCGACCCCAAGGCGGGTGGCGATCCGGTCGTCCTCAAGGAGGCTCGCCCGCACGCCGGCCTCGACAAGGCGCGGATCGACGCCGTCGAACGGCTCCGCCACGAGCACGACGTCCTCGACCGGCTGGCCGGCGTCCCGGGGGTGCCGAGGGTCTTCGAACGGTTCACCGTCTGGGAGCACCACTACCTGGCCATGGAATACCTGCCGGGCACCTCGCTGGGCAACTGGCTGGCCCGCAACTACCCGCTGACCAGGCGCGGCACGACGGACGCCGACCTCGCCGACTACGCCCGGCGCGCGCTCGACGTCATCGAAGGCGTCGAGAAGGCGATCCAGGCCATCCACGCCCGCGGCGTCGTCTTCGGCGACCTGCACCCGCTGAACATCCTGATCGACGACGACGACCGGATCTCCCTGATCGACTTCGAAATGGCCTTCGACGTCGAATCCGGCGACCGCCCGGCCCTGGGCGCCCCCGGCTTCCGCGCCCCGGCCGACCGCACCGGCTTCGAGATCGACGAGCACGCGCTCGCCGCGTTGCGGCTCTGGCTGTTCCTGCCGCTCTCCCAGTTGACGGAGCTCGCCCCGCCGAAGCTGCCCGGCATCGCGGAGTTCGTCGAACGCCGGTTCGCGCTCCCCGCGGGCTACGCCGACGCCGCGGTCGCGGTGCTGGCCCCCGCGGTGCCCGCCCCGGTCCACACCGAGCTCGACCAGGAGAAACCCGACTGGCCGCTGGTCCGCAAGCAGATCGCCGAGGCGATCCTGGCCAGCGCGACCCCGGCGCGCCAGGACCGGCTGTTCCCCGGCGACATCGAGCAGTTCCGGGTCGGCGGCGCCTGCTTCGGCGTCGGCGCCGCGGGCGTGCTGCACGCCCTCGACGTCACCGGCGCCGGCCGGTTCCCCGAGCACGAGCGCTGGCTGATCGATGCGGTCCGCCGCGACCCGCCGACCCGCCCGGGTTTTTACGACGGCAGCTACGGCATCGCCTACGTCCTGGAGAACTTCGGCCACCACGACGAGGCCACGAAGCTGCTGTCGTCGTCCGCGCGCCTGGTCGAGCAGACGACCGACCACGCGCTCGAGAGCGGCCTCGCCGGCATCGGCCTCGCGATGCTGCACTTCGCGGCGGTCCGCCAGGACAACGAGTTCGGCCGCCAGGCGCTGACCACGGCCGTCCGGCTGGCCGAGGCGCTGGAGACGGCGGCGCCGCCCGGCAACTTCGCCCGCGCCGGCCTGCTGTCCGGCTGGACCGGGCCCGCGCTGCTGTTCATCCGGCTCTTCGAGCGCACCGGCGAGCCCGCCTGGCTCTCGTTCGCCGACCAGGCGCTGACCCGCGACCTCGAGGAGTGCGTCGCGACCGACGACGGCTCACTGCAGGTCCGCGACGGCGCGTCCCGCACCCTGCCGTACGCCGGCGTCGGCAGTGCCGGAATCCTCCTGGTCGCCGAGCAGCTGGCGCGCCACCGCCCGGACGCCGACGCCTGCGAGAGCCTCCCCGCCCTGCGCGAGTCCTGCCGCGGCGAGTTCGTCATCCACCCGGGCCTGCTCTACGGCCGCTGCGGGCTGGCGGTCGCACTGGGCATGGACCCGGACCCATCACCGTCGATCCGCGCGGCGATCGACCTCCACCTGGCTCGGCTGTCCTGGTACGCGGTCCCGTTCAAGGGCGGCCTCGCGTTCCCCGGCAACCAGCTGCTGCGCCTGTCGATGGACGTCAAGACCGGCGGCGCGGGAATCCTCCTCGCCCTCACCGCCCTCCTGGACGGCAAGGAGGTGCTGCCCCTCCTGGGCCGCACGCCGTCCCCCCAGACCTCCGGTCGCTGACCGGCGGATCCCGAAGGAACAGAAAGGAACATCGATGGAACTCGTTCTGGAGCTGCAGGCCATGGAGACCCCCGAGGTGCTCGACGGCGGCCACGGCGGCGGCCACGGCCACGGCGGCGCGTCGAACCTGAGCCTGCTCGCCTCCTGCGCCAACAGCACGCTCAGCCTCCTGACCTGCTACTGACCCGACGGATCGCCGGCACCTAGCGCCGAGGTGAACTGGTGCGGGAGCGGCACAGGCCAAGTGCGCCGCTCCCGCACGTTCATTCTGACCCCGGTTCCGCCCCGGCGGTACCTGTCCGAAGGAGTGAGATGCGCGGCCCCGCCGATCGGCTGCTGGTCAAGGTGGCCGCCCTCGACCGCCTCCGCCTGACGGCCGTGGTGGGCATCGCGCTGATCGCCACCGCGGCCGGCCTCCTCCTCCCCGGCGCGCTCGCGGCCGCGGTGGACGCCGTGGTCGCGGGCCGCCCGAGCTGGCCCGAGGTCTCTTGGCTGCTGCTGGTCGGCGGCGCGGAGATCGCCGCCGACGTCCTCGGCGGAATCCTGACAACTCACCTGACCGCGACGGCGTCCGCCTGGCTGCGCCGCACCCTCTCGGACAAGCTGTTCGCGCTGGGCGCCACCCGTTCCCGCTTCGCGGAGGGCGACGCGATCAGCCGCCTCACCGGCGACTGCACCGGCGCGGGCGGCATCGCCGCGATCGTCGTCCAGTGCGCCTCGATGCTGGTCATCTCCTCCGGCGCGATCGTCCTCCTCGCCTTAATCGACTGGCGGCTGGCGCTGGTCTTCCTGGGCAGCATCCCGTTCGCCTTGCTGCTCGCGCGGAGCCATTTGCGCCGCACCGCCGACGACGTCCTCACCTACCAGCAGGTGTCCGGCGAGCTCGCGGCCCGCATGGTCGACGCGGTCGCCGGCCTCCGCACGATCGCGGCGTCCGGCACGGCTGATCGCGAAGCCGAGCGAGTCCTGCGCCCGCTGTTTCAGCTGACGCTCGCCGGCCAGCGCCTGTGGCGTACCCAGGCCCGGATGGTCTGGCGCGCGGGCTTGCTGACCCCGGCGGTCGAGCTGTCCGTGCTGGCCGCCGCCGGCTTCGGGGTGCTGAGTGGCCGGCTGAGCATCGGCGACGTCGTGGCCACGCTCGGCTACGTCGCCCTCGGCCTCGGTCTGGTCACCCAGATCCCGATGCTCACCATGCTGTCCCGGGCGCGCGGCTGCGCCGA
This sequence comes from Amycolatopsis solani, assembly GCF_033441515.1. Taxonomy (NCBI): domain Bacteria; kingdom Bacillati; phylum Actinomycetota; class Actinomycetes; order Pseudonocardiales; family Pseudonocardiaceae; genus Amycolatopsis; species Amycolatopsis solani. The sequence goes on along the minus strand of NZ_JAWQJT010000001.1, from coordinate 825,115 downwards.
ACGGCTCGTCGACGTCCTCGACGAGCCCGCCCCCGTGCCCGGCAAGCTCCCGCTCCTACCCGGCGACGGCACTCTCGAGGTCCGCCACGTCAGCGTCACCGGCGCGCTGGCGGAGATCGACCTACGCATCGACGGCGGCACGTTTCTGGCGGTCGTCGGCCGTTCTGGCTCGGGCAAATCCGCGCTGGCCGCCGTTATCGGCGGGCTGCTCACGCCCGACGAGGGTCAGGTCGTCCTCGACGGCCGTCCGCTGGAGTGCATCCGCCCGGAGGAGCTACGCGCGGTCGTCGGCTACGCCTTCGAGCGTCCGGTCCTGCTCGGCACCACAGTCGCCGACGCGGTCGGCTACGGCTCATGGGCCGGCGAGTCCGCAATCCGCGGCGCTTGCCGGACCGCGCAAGTCGACGAGGTGATCGTCCGGCTGCCCGAGGGCTACCGGACGCCGCTGACCGAGACGCCCCTGTCGGGAGGAGAAGCCCAGCGGCTCGGACTCGCCCGGGCGATCGTGCACAACCCGCGCGTCCTGATCTTCGACGACGCCACCGCCAGCCTCGACACGGTCACCGAGGCAGCGGTCGAGCGCGCCTTGGCCGGGGCGCTGCCGGGCCGCACGCGGGTCGTCGTGACCCATCGGGCCGGCACCGCCGCCCGCGCTGACCTGGTCGTCTGGCTCGAGGACGGCCGGATCCGCGCGGTCGCCCCACACGCCGCCCTTTGGCGAGAACCCGCCTACCGCGGTGTCTTCACAGAGGACGACGAGTGAGCCTGCGCCGGTTGTACTGGTCCGCCCTCGCCGGGCAGTGGCGCGGCGGCGTCGTGCTGCTGGTGTGCTCGCTGCTCGAAGGCATACCCGCGTTCTTCTCGGGACGGCTGGTCGAGCTGTCCGTGGACCGCGGCTTCGTGGTCGGCAACCCGGCAGGCGGCCTCGGCTGGCTGACGTTGTTCGGCGCGGCCGCCGTGCTCGGCGCGTTCGGCGCGCGGATGGTCTGGCACCAGCTCGGCAAAGTCGTCGAACCCCTGCGCGACGCGCTCGTGACGGCCGTCGTCCGAGGCGTGCTGCACGACGACTCCCTGCCCCGCAACCAGCCGGACTCCAGCGGCGTCGCGCGGATCACCCAGCACGTCGAGGTCGTGCGCGACGCGACCGCGGGCCTGCTTGTGCAGGCCCGCGGAATGCTGGTGACGACGACGTCGGCGCTCGCCGGCCTCGTGACCGTCGCCGGCGCGCTCGTGGTGCCGGTCGCGCTACCCGTGGTCGCCGCGCTGGTGATCTTCGGCTGCCTCCTGCCATCGCTGGCTCGCCGCCAGCGTGCGCTGGCGCTGGCCGACGAGCACACGGCGTCGACGGCCGGTGCCTCGCTGTCCGGCATGCGGGACATCGTGGCCTGCGGTGCGCAGCCGGTCGCCGCGCTGGCGATGTACGACGCCGTCGATGCTCAGGCCAGCGCCGCGATCCGCGTGGCGCGCTCGAGCGCCCTCCGGGCGTTGGTGATCTCGCTCGGCGGGTTCGTTCCCCTGCTCCTTGCGCTCGCACTGGCCCCGGGCCTGGTGGTCAGCGGTGAGCTGACCGCGGGCGCGGCCTTGGGCGCGCTCGTCTACCTGGCCACGACGATGCAACCGGCCCTACGCGGCCTGGCGGCCACAGCCGGCACCGTCGTGCTGCGGCTGCTCGTCGCCCTTCGCCGGTTGGCGGAAACCGCCGAGCTGCCCGCTGTCGTCGATGGCACGGCGACTCCGCGCGGCGTCGACATCCGGGTGCACGGTCTGACGTTCAGCTGGGGTGCGGCAGCCGAACCCGTGGTCCGAGGTCTGGACCTGGGGCTGCGGCCGGGAGAGCACCTCGCCGTCGTCGGGCCGAGTGGCATCGGCAAGTCGACATTGGCTGGCCTGCTCACGGGGATGCTCGAGCCGCAGGAAGGCCAGGTGCTGCTCGGCGGTGTCCCGGTCCGGGACGTGCCGGCGGCCGTGCGCCACGAGCTGGTGGCGCTGATCCCGCAGGAGGCGTACGTCTTCGCGGGAACGGTGCGGGACAACGTGAGCGTGTTTGCCCCGTCGGCTTCGGACGACGACCTGTCGTCCGCTGCGGACGCGGTGGGCGCGGGCGCGCTACTGCGGCGCCTGGGCGGCCTCGACGCCGAGATCGGTCACGGCGGCGAAGGCGTCTCCGCGGGCGAAGCGCAGCTGCTCGCGTTGGCCAGGGTGTACGCCAGTGCGGCGCAACTGGTGATCCTCGATGAAGCGACCTCCCATCTCGACCCGGTGGCGGAAGCCCGCGCGGAGCGGGCCTTCGCCGCGCGGGGTGGTGTTCTTGTCGTGATCGCGCACCGGCTTTCTTCGGCGCTGCGCGCGGACCGCGTGCTTGTCGTGGACGGACGCGAAACCGCAGTGGGCAGCCACGCCGAACTGGTGGCCAGGTCGGCGCGGTACGCGGAACTCATGCAGGCCTGGGCGACACCGGTGCCCGACCATGCGGCCACCGGTGCCCGCCCGACTGCTGGTGCAGCTGGTGAACCGACGGGTACCTCGACCGGTTCGCCTGTGGGCGGTGGTGTGGCCGTTGGCGGGGCGCCTTCCGGCAACGGCCACACCACACTGAGTCCCTCCGTGGACGGTGGAGCCGCGACCACCGGCGGGGCGCCTGCCGGCGGCGGTTCTGCGGCCACCGTGGGGCCGTCGGTCGAACACGATTCCCGGTGCCACCGGATCGACGCCTAGGTCGCCATCCGTGTCGCGAGCCGCACGTGTTCAGTCGAGGGCAGGTCCACTGTGGACTGATCTCCTGTGCTTTCAGCTTATCGCCGTCGGAGGGTTGGGGAAGCCCTCGTGGGAAATCTGTGGACAACTCGGCGATGTTCGAGCGGCCTGTGGACAACTTGCGCCGATCGAGCGGTTCTGTCGGTGCCGTCGGGCATGATCGGAAGTACTGGAAGCAGGGCGGTGTGCATCAGCTGGGCTGCAGTGCCTCCAGTGCCTCACGAAGCTTGCCCGAGAGCGGGGTCGGCCGGCGTGACTCGCGGTCCACGAAAACGTGCACGAAGTGGCCTTCCGCGACCAGGGTCTCGTCGGCGGCGTACATCCCGATCTCGTAGCGCACGCTGGACTTCCCGAGGTGCGCCACCCGCAAACCCACCTTCAGCGAACCAGGAAAGGACACCGATGAGTGATACCCGCAGTGCGACTCGACGCACAGCCCGATCACCTCCCCGGTCTCGATGTCGAGACCGCCCTGCTCGATCAGCCAGGTGTTGATCACGGTGTCCATCAGCGAGTAGTGGACGACGTTGTTGACGTGACCGTAGACGTCGTTGTCCTTCCAGCGCAGCGGAACCGTCTGCCAGTGGGGGTACCCGTTCACCACAGCGACACCGACTCGCGCAGGATGTCCGACAGGTCTTCCGCGGAAGCCTCGCGCGGAGCGGTGGCCAGGAGCCGTTGCTGCTTCAGCGTTCCCTCGACCAGTGAGTCCACGTCGGACTCCGTGTAGCCGACGGCGCCGATGCCGTCCGGGATGCCGATCTGGCGCATCAGGTCGATCAGCACCGCGGGCAGGTGGTCGGCGAAGTCGCCGGGCCACTCGAAGTCGGGCGCCAGCAGGCGCGCGACGCGCAGGTGGCGGTCCGGGGCCGCGTCGAAGGTGAAGCGGAACGCGGCGGGCGCCGTCAAGGACACGGCCATGCCGTGCGGCACCATGGGTTCTTCGCCCGGGTAGCCGTCGGGGTGGAAGTTCCTGACCTGGCCGGCGATCGGGTACGCGTTCGCGTGCGGGATGTGCACGCCGGCGTTGCCGAACCCGAGTCCGGCGAACGTCGCGGCCAAGGCCATGGCTTCGCGGGCCTTGAGGTCGGAACCGTCGCGCACGGCGGCGGGGAGGGCCCACGACAGCAGCCGGAGGGACTGCTCGGCGAACATGTCGGCCAGCGGGTTGGCTCCGCAGTACGGCACCCTTTGCTCCGGGCGCTTGCGCTCGAACTCGGTGTACGGCTTCGCGGTGTAGCTCTCGGCGGCGTGGCAAAGGATGTCCATGCCGCTGGCCGCCGTCACGCCGGCGGGCTGGCTGACCGTGAGCCGGGGGTCGACGACGGCGAGGGTCGGGCGCAGCCGCAGGTGGCTGATTCCGCTCTTGACGCGCAGGGACAGCACGTCGAGGACGCAGACCGTGGTGCTCTCGGAGCCCGTGCCGGTCGTGGTCGGTACCGCCACCAGCGGCTTCAGCGGGTGCTCCGGTGCGCGGCCGCCGCCGACGGGGGCGTTGACGTAGTCCATCAGGTCGCCGTCGTTGCTGGTGAGCAGGTTCGCCGCTTTCGCGGTGTCGATGGCGGAGCCGCCGCCGACGGCGACGAAGGCGTCGTACGGCCCGGTTCCGCGGGCGAAGTCAACCGCCTTCTGCATGCTGACATCGGTGGGCTCGACGTGTACGCCGTCGAAGATCTCGGTCTCGATGCCGTAGCCGGCGATGCCGTCGGCGATGCGGCGCGGCCAGCCGGTCGCGGCCACTTGCGGGTCGGTCAGGACGAGCACGCGGTGGGCGCCGTACTGCGTCAGGTCGTAGCCGATCTCGTCGCTGGCGCCGGTTCCGTACTTCAACGCCGGTGCGCCATAAGTAAAAACGGTTTCATGTTCGGTTGCGGCCAAGACTGCGGTCCTCGCTCCCTTGATCGGCTAACAGTCGGTCAAAGCGGACATTCGGCCCATCCTTGCCGGGTTTCGGCGAAGATCACTTGACTGCACTGAACGGTGCCCGCCTAAGCTCTCCTCATTAGATACCAACTGGGAGCGACCGTCGCCCAGACGGCCGTGCGGATCCTGACCGAGGCGCGTGTCCGCCGCGTTTACGCGGTGGTCGGTGAGTCCTTCCTGGAACTGCTCGACGCACTGCAACGCGAGCGGGAGATCACGCTGGTCTCGGCGCGCCACGACGCGGGTGCGGCCTTCATGGCGGAGGCGGAGGGCAAGCTCACCGAGCGTCCCGCCGTGCTGCTCGCCAGCCGGGGGCCGAGTGCGGCGAGCTTGGCTATCGGCGTCCAAACGGCGTACCAGGACGAGACGCCGATGGTCGTGCTGCTGGAGACGCCGGCGACGGAACCGATGCCTTCGTCGTCCGGGGAGCTGCCGACGTCGGACTTGACCGCGATGTTCGAGTCGATCGCCAAGTCGACATTGCGGGTGACCGACCCGGACAGCCTGCCCGGGCTGCTGGCGCACGCGCTGACCACGTCCCAAGAGGGACGGCCGGGGCCGGTCGTGCTCGGTGTGCCCTGTGACGTCTGGGGCATGCCCTACGACGCGGCGAAGCCGATGGCGCGGGTGCGGCCGCCGGCGTCCGGGACGCTGGGCCGTTCGGCTGACGCCGTCGCCCAGCTGGTGGACGAGGCCAAGTACCCCGTGGTCATCGTCGGCGGGCGGGCGCGGTCGGCGCGGGACGAGCTGATCGCCGTGGCCGACGAGCTCGCGCTGCCCGTCTACAACGCCTTCCGGCGGCAGGACGCCTTCCCCGAGAACCACGCCCGCTACGCCGGGCACCTCGGGCTCGGCATCCCGGCCCGGCAGCTGGACGCGCTCGAGCGGGCCGACCTCGTCGTCGCGCTGGGCACGCAGCTCGACGAGGTGACGACGCAGGCGTACCGCTACCCGACGCCGCAGCAGACGCTGGTGATGGTCGGGACCGGGATCGATGTCAGCCCGAAGCGGCGGGGGCTCACGTTCCGGGTCGACTCCGAGGTCGAGCCGTTCCTGCGGGAGCTGCGGGCGGTGGCGTCGCCGCGGACCCGGCGCGCCTCGGCGGCGAACGCGGCCGTGCACACCTTCATGACCCCGCCCGACACCAGCGGGAACACGCGGGTGCACCCGGTGGACGTCGTCCGGGCGCTGCGGAAGCTGGCGCCCGAGGACACCATCGTGACCAGCGATGCCGGCAACTTCGCGCAGTTCATGCACCGCTACTGGTGCTTCACCGCGCCGCGCAGCCAGCTCGGGCCGAGCAACGCCGCGATGGGGTACGCCGTGCCGGCCGCTGTGGCGGCGAAGCTCGCCGAGCCTCGGCGAACCGTCGTGGCCATGGTGGGGGACGCCGGTACGCTGATGACGGGGCAGGAGATCGAAACCGCGGTGCGGTACCGGGCGCCGGTGATGGTCGTCGTCTTCCAGAACGGCGTTCACGGCGCGCTGGCGATGCACCAGGCGCGCACGCACGGGCGGCTGTCCGGGGTGTCGATCCCGCTCACCGATTTCGCATCGTGGGCGCGTGGACTGGGCGCGGCTGGGTACACGGTGGACGATCGGGAAGAACTCGAACCGATCATCGCCAGTGCGCTGGTGCGGCAGCGGCCGTGCGTCATCGACGTGCGGACGGACCCCGATGTGGTGACTCCGGACGTCCGGCTTTCGTCGCTGCTCGGACAAGCGCGCCCGCAACCTCCCGCCCAGTAACGGTTTCACTCGGTTTCATTACGGGAAACGCCGGGAAAGTTGTGTGGTAGCACGACGAAGGCTCAGGTAGCCTGACGGTGTTCCGGCGGTGGTTCGCCGCCGAACCTTCCCGGCCGGGTCCCGGCGGGAGACAACGGTTTCTGTCGGTGCCGCCTGGCACCATCACGGTCATCACCCGCGCCGCAGCGGGCAGGGAACGAGGGGAGTTTCGACGTGACCGATCACCAGCACGCATCCGAACCAGCGCGGAAGTCCTCCGGCGTCGTACCGGTGCTGTTCAGCGCCTCCGCCGAGGCCCACGACGACGCCGTGGTCGCGGGGGAGCGCGACACGGCCTGGCGTTCGCCGTTCACCACGGAGGGGCTGCGCCCGGCGAGTGGCGAATAGCTCACCCCTCCCGGGTGAAGACCGCTTGTCCGCCCAGGTCGAGGTGTGCTTTACTGCAGAAGGTCTCGATTTTTGTGTTCGTGATGAGTCACGCTCGCAGAACTCAGCGGGCGTAGTGTCTCCTCGCCGAGGAAGCAAACCGTTCGGGCGTTGACCCGGGTCGCCGAAGTGGCTTCCTGTTTTTGGTGTTACACATGGAGATTTTTGATGACTCAGGGCACTGTGAAGTGGTTCAACTCCGAGAAGGGGTTCGGCTTCATCACCCCCGACAACGGTGGCGGCGACGTCTTCGTTCACTACAGCGAGATCCAGGGTAGCGGCTTCAAGAGCCTCGAGGAGAACGCTCGCGTCGAGTTCGAGATCGGCCAGGGCCAGAAGGGCCCGCAGGCCACGTCGGTCACCGTGATCTGACTTTGATCTTGGGGAAGGGCCGTCACCCGTTCGGGGTGGCGGCCCTTTTCGTATGCTGCGCACCATGATCGAGCACGGCTACACCGTCTCCGGGATGAGCTGCGGCCACTGCGCGCAGTCGGTCACCGACGAAATCACCGCGCTGGCCGGAGTGACCGAAGTGGACGTCGACGTCGCGACCGGCCGGGTCGTCGTGCGCGCCGAAGCCGCGCTGGCCGAGGACGACGTCCGGGGCGCGGTCGAAGAGGCCGGGTACACCTACCAGGGCGTCGTCAGCCTCGTTCCGTAGCTCCGCGCCGGCGCCGGGAGAGCGCCCGGGTGTCGTTCGACGCTTCGTGGGTGCCGCTCGGCAGTGCAACGGCCTGCAACCCTTCCTTCCGCGCCGCCCGCGGAGTCTCCTGTTCTCCGGTGACGAATCGGGAGGTCAGGTGGGTGAAACGGTGGCGGGGATCGTCGCGAACCCGGCTTCGGGGCGGGACATCCGCCGGCTGGTCGCGCAAGCTTCGGTGTTCCCCACCGCGGAGAAGGCGAACATGGTCCAGCGGCTGCTGGCGGCGTTCGCCGTGACCGGGCTCGACCGGGCCCTCGTCTCGACCGACCTCGGCGGGATCTCCGCCGCGGTCCTGCGGGCGCTCGGCCGCGGCGGGACCTGGCCCCAGGTCGACTTCTGCGAGGACGACCCGCTCACCGGCACCGCGGCCGACACGACCAACGCCGTGCGGCGGATGGTCGACGCCGGGGCCGGGGTCATCGTCGTCCTCGGCGGGGACGGGACCGCCCGGGTCGCCGCCGCGGCCTGCGAAGACGTGCCGATCATCGCGCTCTCGACCGGGACCAACAACGCGTTCCCGCAGATGCGGGAAGCCACCGTCGCCGGGCTGGCCGCCGGGCTGATCGCGACCGGGCAGATCGACCCCGACCTCGTCACGCACCGGGTCAGCGTGCTGGAGGTCGTCACGAAGGCACGTCGCGAGATCGCGCTCATCGACGTCTGCGTGTCCACGAGCAAGCACATCGGGGCGCGGGCGGTGTGGGACCCGTCGACACTCACCGAGCTGTACTGCACCTTCGCCGAGCCGGACGGCATCGGCCTCTCGAGCGTTCCAGGCCAGCTCTGTCCCAGCCCGCGATCCAGCCCGGACGGCGTCGCGCTGCAGCTCGGGCCGGTCGGGGAGACCCCGTACGTCGTGCAGGCGCCGATCGCGCCCGGGCTCGTGCGGCCCGTCGGCGTGCGCGGGTGGGGCGTCCTGCGGCCCGGTGTGCGGGTCGAGCTGGCCGCGGCCGGCGGGGTCATCGCGCTCGACGGTGAGCGTGAACTCGAACTGAAGACGGGGGAGAGCGCGTTCGTCGAGCTCAAACCGGATGGGCCGTGGTGCGTCGACGTCCGGGCGGCGATGGCGGAAGCGGCGACGAAAGGGCTGTTGCGCACGGAAACCGAGCAAGGGAAGGAGCGTCGAAGATGACGGACACCCTGCGGGAGGCGTATCGCGTGATGCGCACCATCCGGGCCTTCGAAGAGCGTGTGCACGAGGAGTTCGCGACCGGCGAAATCCCCGGGTTCGTGCACCTCTACGCCGGTGAGGAGGCCTCGGCCACCGGGGTGTGCCTCCACCTCGACGACCGTGACGCGATCGCCAGCACCCACCGCGGCCACGGCCACTGCATCGCCAAGGGCGTCGACGTCCACGCCATGATGGCCGAGATCTACGGCCGCAAGACCGGGGCCTGCCGCGGCAAGGGCGGCTCGATGCACATCGCCGACCTCGCCAAGGGCATGCTCGGCGCGAACGGCATCGTCGGCGGCGGCCCGCCGCTCATCTGCGGCACCGCGCTCGCCGCCAAACAGCAGAACACCGGCGGCGTCGGCGTCGCGTTCTTCGGCGACGGCGCCAGCAACCAGGGGACGACGCTGGAGGCGCTGAACCTCGCGTCCGTCTGGAACCTCCCCGCGATCTTCGTCGCGGAGAACAACGGCTACGCAGAAGCGACGTCGAGCGCCTGGTCCGTCGCGTCGGACAACATCGCCGACCGGGCCGCCGGGTTCGGGATGCCGGGCGTGATCGTCGACGGGTTCGACTTCTTCGCCGTCCACGAAGCCGCCGGTGAGGCCGTCGAGCGCGCCCGCGAAGGCGGCGGCCCGACGCTGATCGAGGTCAAGTTCACCCGCTACTTCGGGCACTTCGAGGGCGACCAGCAGACCTACCGGGCCGGCGAAGTCGCCCACGCCCGCGCGACCCTCGACTGCCTCAAGCGGTTCCGCGACCGCGTCACCGACAGCGGTGAGCTGGACGGACCGCTCCTCGACGACATCGACGCCGAAGTCGCGAAGCTCATCGAGGACGCCGTCTCGGCGGCCAAGGCGGCGCCGAAACCCACGAAGGAAGACCTGGAGACCGACGTCTACGTGTCGTACTGAGGAGCGCACGCCATGGCCAGGACGATCAGCTACCGCGAGGCGATCAACGAGGCGCTCGCGCAGGAGATGGCCCGGGACGAGTCGGTCATCGTCATGGGCGAGGACAACGCGGGCGGCGCCGGCAGCCCCGGTGAGGACGACGCCTGGGGCGGGGTCCTCGGCGTCACCAAGGGCCTCTTCCACAAGTTCCCCGGCCGGGTGCTCGACACGCCGATCTCCGAGTCGGCGTTCGTGGGCGCGGCGATCGGTGCCGCGACGCGCGGGCAGCGGCCGGTCGCGGAACTCATGTTCATCGACTTCATGGGCGTCTGCTTCGACCAGATCTTCAACCAGGCCGTCAAGTTCCGGTACATGTTCGGCGGCAACGCCCGCACGCCGGTCGTCATCCGCACGATGTACGGCGCCGGGCTGCGGGCCGCCGCGCAGCATTCGCAGTGCCTGTACCCGATCTTCACGCACATCCCCGGGCTGAAGGTCGTCGTCCCGTCGAACCCGTACGAGGCGAAGGGCCTGCTCATCCAGTCGATCCGGGACGACGACCCGGTGATCTTCTGCGAGCACAAGGCGCTCTACGACACCAGCGGCGAGGTCCCGGAGGACAGCTACACGATCCCGTTCGGCGAAGCGAACGTCGTGCGCGACGGCGACGACGTCACGATCGTCGCGATCGGCCGCATGGTCGCCATGGCCGAAGGGGCCGCGAACGACCTCGCGGCCTCCGGCATCGAAGCCGAGGTCATCGACCCGCGCACGACCAGCCCGCTCGACACCGAGACGATCCTGGAGAGCGTCGAGAAGACCGGACGGCTGGTCGTCGTCGACGAAGCGTCGCCGCGGTGCAACCTCGCCACGGACATCTCGGCGCTCGTCGCGAAGGAGGCGTTCGGCTCGCTGCGGGCCCCGATCGAGATGGTGACGCCGCCGCACACGCCGGTGCCCTTCTCCGACGCGCTCGAGGACCTCTACATCCCGGACGCGCAGAAGGTCCTCAACGCGGCGAAGGCGGTCGTGGAGTACCGGCGATGATCCGGCCGGTCACGATGCCCAAGTGGGGCCTCTCGATGGAACGCGGCCGGATCACCGCCTGGCTCGCGGCCGACGGCGACGAGGTCGTGACCGGTGACGACCTCGCCGAAATCGACACCGACAAGATCGCGGGCACCCTGGAGTCCCCAGGAAGCGGCGTGCTGCGGTGCGTGGTCGCAGCGGCCGGTGAGGACGTGCCGGTCGGTGGCACGATCGCGCTCCTGGCTGATCCTGAGACGCCTGCCGAAGAACTCGACGAGGCCGCGCGGCAAGCCCGCCAGGAGATCGACGCTGGGGCAATCGCGGGGGACGAAGGCCCGGTCACCGGCACCGTCGAGGTCGACGGCCGTTCGCTCGCCTACGCCACGCTGGGCACGGAGGGCGACGTCGTCGTGCTGGTGCACGGCTACGGCGGTGACAAGAACTCCTGGCTGTTCGTCCAGGAGCCGCTCGCCGAACACCGGATCGTGCACGCGCTCGACCTGCCCGGGCACGGCGAATCGACCAAGGACGTCGGGGACGGCTCGCTCGGCACGCTGGCCGACGCGGTCCTCGGCTTCCTCGACGCGCTGGGCGTCGAGCGAGCGCACCTGGTCGGGCACTCGCTGGGCGGCGCGGTCGTCGTGGCGGCGGCCGCGAAAGCACCGCACCGGGTCGAGAAGCTGACGCTGCTCGCCCCGGCCGGGTTCGGCGGGCCCGTCAACGCCCGTTACCTGCGTGGATTCGCCACCGCGACGTCCCGGCGGGAACTCAAACCGCACCTGGCCGCACTGTTCGCGGACCCGGACCTCGTCACCCGCCGGCTGGCCGACGACCTGCTCCGGTACAAGCGGCTGGACGGCGTCGACCGGGTCCTCACGACCCTGCTCGGCACCCTCCTCGACGGCGACGCGCAAGCCATCGACGCAGCTCGACTGCTGTCCACAGTGGACGTACCCGTCACCTTCGTCTGGGGCCGCGAGGACGCCGTGCTGCCGCCGGGAACCACCCGGCCGGACGTCGAACACGTCGACGGCGCCGGGCACCTGGTGCACCTGGAAGCCCCCGGCGCCGTCGTCGCCGCGATCACCCGCTGACCCGGAGCGAGATTGTCGCCACCTTCCGATCACCGGAACGAAAAGGCAGACTGAGGAGGCAGAGCGCAAGGAGTGGCGGTTGGGTCAGCGAGACCTCGAGGCAGCGTTGCCGGCCGGGGCGGACCCCCGGCGGCACGCGCGTGTCCTCGCGCAGGTGCACGAGGCGGCGCTGGCCGGAAAAGCCCTGCCCAGCCGCCCGCGGTCCGTCATCGGCGCGTCCTGGCAACGGATGCGCCGGCTCGGCGTCGACCCGGACGGCCGCGCCCCCGCGCCCGTCCTGACCGTCGAAGAACTGGAAAGCCGCCGCCGCACGAGCGGGCTGGCCGAGGCGCTGCCGACCCTGCGCGGCGGCCTGCTGACCCTCGCCGAGCAGGCCGCGCACATCATGGTGATCGTCGACGCCGGCGGCAAGGTGCTCTGGCGCGAGGGCAGCGCCGCGGTCCGCCGCCGCGCCGACGGGCTCGGGTTCGTCGAAGGCGTCGACTGGCAGGAAGCGTCCGTCGGCACCAACGCGATCGGCACCGCACTGGTCGCGCGCCGCCCGGTGCAGGTCTACTCCGCCGAGCACTACGTCCGCGCCCAGCACTCCTGGACGTGCGCCGCCGCGCCGCTGCACGACCCGCGGGACGGCAAGCTCCTCGGCGTCGTCGACCTCTCCGGCCCGGCCATGACCGTCCACGCGACGACGTTGGCGCTGGTCGACGCCGTGACACGGCTCGCGCAGGCGCAGCTGCGCACCGCCCACCTCACCGAGCTCGAGCGCCTGCGTGGCTTCGCCGCCCCGGTGCTCGGCCGGGTCGGCGGGCCGGCCGTCGTGGCCGACGAACACGGCTGGGTCGCCGCGGCCGCCGGCCTCGCCCCGGTCGACCGGATCGCGCTGCCCACCGGCCTCAAGCCCGGCCGCGTCTGGCTGCCCGCGTACGGCAACTGCGCCGTCGAGCCGGTGCCCGGCGGCTGGCTGATCCGGCCGGCCGGCGACGAGGGCGCGCCGCCCACCCGGGTCGTGCTCGACGTCCGGTCGCCGCGCGAGCCCGAGCTGACCGTGGCCGGCGCGACCGGCACCTGGACGCACCGGCTCAGCCCGCGCCACGCCGAGATGCTGTACGTGCTGGCCAGCCACCGCGACGGCCGGTCGGCCTCCGAGCTGTCGGCCGACCTCTTCGGCGACGCCGGTCGCGCGGTCACCGTCCGCGCCGAGATGTCCCGGCTCCGACGGCACTTCGGCGGCATCCTCGACGCGAAGCCGTACCGCTTCGCCGACGACGTCGAGGTGCTGGTCCGGCGGCCGCCGACCGCCGAAGCCGTCCTCCCGCACTCCCTGGCTCCGGCGATCCGCGGCTGATCCGGCCAAGATGGGGGCGTGCCGAAACGTCCTCTGCTGCCGGACACCATCGCGCCGAGCTGGCTCGTGGTGCAGCTGCTCGGCACGCTCTTCTTCGCCGTGACGCTGCTCACCGCCCGCGAGTCCGACCCGGGCGTCTGGGCTGGCTACGGCGTCGCGAGCGCCGGCTGGCTCGGGTTCGTCGTCCTCGCGCCGAGGCTGCCGAAGACGGCCGCCGCGCTGCTCGCCGTCGCGAGCGCGGTGCCGGCGGCGCTCGTCGGCCGGGCCGGGGACTCCTCGGCGATCATCCTGTCCGCCATCGCGCTCGGCAGGCTCGCCACGCTCACCACGGTCGGCGTCGGCGTGATCCTCGGGGTCGGCTTGCTCGACATCGCCCTCGCGGTGACGTCGCACCTGCTCGCCGGGCGGAGCCTCGGCCAGGCGCTCGCCGAACCCGCCGTGCTGCTCCTGCTCGTCCTGGTCGGGCTCAACCGCCGCCAGTACGAGGTGCAGGCGAAGCAGGCCGAGGCACTGCTCGAACAGACGAAGCTCGCGCAGGCCGAGCACGCGCGGGCCGCCGCGCTCGACGAACGCACCCGGATCGCCCGCGAACTCCACGACGTCCTCGCGCATTCGCTGGGCGCGCTGGGGGTTCAGCTCGAACTCGCCGAGGCGCTGCTCGAAGAGAAGTCCGATGTGGACGGTGCGCTGCGGTCGGTCAAGCGGTCGCGCCGGCTCGCCGCCGACGGGCTCGCCGAAGCGCGTGACGCCGTCGCGGCGCTGCGCCGGGATGTCCCGCCGCTCGCCGACGTGCTCGCCGCGGTCGCCGCCGCGCACGCCCGCGACCACGGCGTGTCCGTCACCTTCGACACGGAGGGCGAACCGCGGCCGCTGCCGTCCGCGGTGGTCGTCGCGCTCGCCGGCTGCGCGCGGGAAGCGCTGACGAACGCGGGGAAGCACGCGCCGGGGGAGGACGTCGAAGTGTGGCTGCGCTACCTGTCCGAGGCCGTCCGGCTCGACGTCCGCAATGCCCTCGGTGTCACTCGAACAGGTGAAGGTTTCGGGCTCGCCGGGATGCGGGAGCGGCTCGCGCTGGCCGGTGGCACTCTGGAAGCTGGTCCCGGCGGTGGTCAGTGGCGCGTCCTGGCGGAAGTTCCGGCGTGAGATCACGTGCTGGTGACAGCGGGCGGTGCCAGTGCCCGTGCGTGCGGCGACTCGGCTACCTTCTGCGGGTACCGCTTCACAGCGCTTTTCGGGGGTTCCGGGTGGCGAAGCCCCCGGCTGGGGGCGGAGCCCCCGGATGACAGGGGAGGAATCGGGGATGACCAGCACTGCGACGGCCCCGGGTCCGACGGCGCCCGCGCCGGGACCCCCGCCGCCGCCACCGGACGGCGGGGGACGCAACGGGCTGCTGGGGCTGCTGGACCTGCCGGGACAGGGTGTCCGCGCGGTCGTCCGGTCCGCCGCGACGACTCCCGGCCGCCTCACCGTCATCGCCGTCGGGCTGGTGCTGCTGTCCCTCCTCGCCGGGCTGGCCGCGACGCTGTCGGTGCAGGACCGCGACGACACCATCACCGGCGTCATCGACCACCGCGAGCCGCTCGCCGCCGCCGCGCAGCAGGTCTACCGCTCGCTCTCGGACGCCGACGCGACCGCCGCGAGCGCGTTCCTCTCCATCGGCACCGAACCGCCGGAGCTTCGCCAGCGCTACGAGCGCGACGTCGCCGAAGCCGGCGCCGCGCTCGCGAAGGCCGCCTCGGACGCTTCCGACGTCGCCGCCGCGGCCACCCCGGTCGACGTCCTCAACCAGTCGCTGCCCGTCTACACCGGGCTCGTCGAGACGGCCCGCACGAACAACCGCCTCGGCTACCCGGTCGGCGCGTCCTACCTCCGCGAGGCCTCCGAGCTGATGCGGGCGAAGATCCTGCCCGCCGCGCAGGACCTCTACCGCGTCGACACCGAGCGGCTGATCGACGAACAGGACAGCGCCACCGGGTTCCCGTGGCTCGCCACGATCCTGGTGGTCGCGCTGCTGGCCGCGCTCATCGCCGCGCAGGTGTACCTGACCCGGCGCACGAACCGGCTGCTCAACGTCGGGCTCGTCGTCGCGACGGCCGCCGTCGTGGTCTCGCTGCTGTGGGGCGCGGTCGCGCTGGTCGTGCAGGGCAGCCTGGTCGGCAGCGGCCAGGACGACGGCTCACACCGCGTCGACGTGCTGGTCCGCGCGCGCATCGCCGCGCTGCAGGCCCGTGCCGACGAAACGCTGACGCTGGTCGCCCGCGGCGACGGCGCCGCCTACGAGAAGGACTTCGGCACCAACGCGGCCCAGCTCGTCGGCCCGGACGGCCAGGGCGGGCTGCTCGGCGAAGCCCGCGGTCTCATCCAGGACGGCGAAGGCGCCGCGAAGGTCGCCGACGCGACGAAGGCCGCGAACGACTGGCTGAAGGCGCACAAGGAAGTCCGCGCACAGGACGACGCCGGCCAGTACCAGGAAGCCGTCGACTTCGCCGTGCTGGAGGACAAGACCGACGGCTCGGCCCCGGCGTTCCGGCGGCTCGACGACAGCCTTCAGGCGGCCATCGACGTCGGCAGGCAGGAATTCCTCGACGACACCCACAGCGGCGACCGCGCGCTGACGATGCTGGCCCCCGGCCTGGCCGTGCTCGCGATCGTCGCCGCGGCGGGTGTCACCATGGGGATCCGGGAGCGACTGAGGGAGTACCGGTGAGCAGGCGGCGGAACACGGTCCGGGCGGGCGTGCTGGCGGTCGTCGCGCTGCTGGCGGCGTCCTGCGGCAGCCCCGGGAAACCGGTCGACCCGGCCCCGGTCGGCAACGCGGCCTGGCCGCAGCCCGCGCACGTCGGCGGTCCGGACGCGGCGGCCGGCGGTGGCAGCGACACCAGCTGCAACCCGCTGGCCAGCCTGCAGCCGGACCGGGGCACGTCGGTCTTCGACGGCTCGACCATGGCGAAGATCAAGGAACGCGGCAAGCTCATCGCCGGCGTCGACCAGACCACCTACCTGTTCGGCTTCCGCAACCCCACCTCGGGCAACCTCGAGGGCTTCGACATCGACCTCGTCAACGAGATCGCCCGCTCGATTTTCGGCGCGCCCGAAGGCCGCGTTCAGTTCCGCGCGATCACGTCGGGGCAGCGCCAAGACGTGCTGATGCAGCACCAGGTCGACATCGTCGTGCGGACCTACAGCATCACCTGCGCGCGTAAGAAGGACGTCCAGTTCTCTTCCGTCTACTACGTCTCCGGGCAGCGGCTGCTGGTGACGAAGGAGTCGAAGGCGACCAAGCTGGCCGACCTGAGCGGCAAGAAGGTGTGCGCGGCGAAGAAGTCGACGTCGCTGGCGAAGATCGCGACGGACCCCGCCAAGCCGGTGGCGATCTCGGTCGACAACTGGTCGGACTGCCTGGTGATGCTCCAGCAGGGCCAGGTCGACGCGGTTTCGACCGACGACACCATCCTCGCCGGGATGGCCGCGCAGGACCCGACACTGCAGGTCGTCGGCGACCAGTTCACGCAGGAGAACTACGGCATCGGCGTGCCGAAGGACAACGAGGACATGGTCAAGTTCGTCAACGCCGTGCTCGAGAACGTCCGCAACAGCGGTGCCTGGCAGAACAGCTACCGCCACTGGGTCGAGTCGTCGCTGGGGCCGGCTTCACCGCCGCAGGCGCAGTACCAGTGAGCGGACCGCGACTAGGATCGGTTCCCGCACGTCGCCGGGGATCTGGGAGGTAGCAGTGTCGGAGGAACCGCGCCGTCCTCGGCACGCCGCGCCGGACGACGAAAAGCAGCCGGCCACGCCGGGCAGCAGCTGGCAGCCGCCGCCACCGGTGCGGTGGGAGACGCCGGAGCCGTCGATCTCCGGCCGCCTCGACGACGGCGAGCCGTCCCGGGGCGAGCCGTCCCGCGGCGAAGAGACCGTCTTTCACGCACCCGTGCGCCGTCCGCCGACCCCGCCGCGCGGCGCGCCGATCCCGGGTGCGGACGACCCGACCAAGCCGCCGGGCAGCATGAACCCCGTCGTGCCGCCGGTCCAGCCGGCGCGGACGCCGTCCGTCCGACCGCCGCAGCCCGACGAGCCGCAGCTGACGAGCGTGCTCGCGTCCCCGGCGCCGGAAACCCAGAGCATCATGCCGCCGGCACCGCGGCCCGACACCGGCCCCGGCACGCCGCTGCCCGACCCGGGCACCGAAAGCGTGCTGCCCGAACGCAGCAGCGAAGGACGGCACACCGGAACCGGCACCGGCACGGGAACCGGCAGCGGCTCGGACTCGCGGTCCGGCTCGTTCCCCGGCACCTCGCGGCGGACGTCCTCGCGGACATCGCGGTCGCGCCGCGGCCGGCTCGGCGCCGGGCTGGTCGAGGTTCCGCCGGTGCCCGCGCGCGACCCCGCGTCGGCGGTGCTGACGAACCCCGTGGTGTCGGAGGAAAAGCGCTTCTGCGGCAACTGCGGCGCGAAGGTCGGCCGCGGCAAGGACGGCAAACCCGGTTCGCCGGAAGGGAAGTGCGAGAACTGCGCCACGCCGTTCTCGTTCCTCCCGAAGCTGCAGCCGAACGAACTCGTCGGCGGCCAGTACGAAGTGCTCGGCGCCATCGCCTACGGCGGGCTCGGCTGGATCTACCTGGCGCAGGACCACAACGTCAGCGACCGCTGGGTCGTCCTCAAAGGACTGATCGACACCGGTGACGCGACGGCGATGGCGGCCGCGGCCAACGAGCAGCGGTTCCTCGCCGAGGTCGAGCACCCGAACATCGTCAAGATCCACAACTTCGTGCAGCACCCGGACGCGCACAGCGGCACGACCGTCGGCTACATCGTCATGGAGTACGTCGGCGGCCAGTCGCTGCGGCAGCTCGCGCTGGCGCACCACCGGGAAAGCCGCCGCCCGGAGCCGTTGCCGATCGGCCAGGTCATCGCGTACGGGCTGGAAATCCTGCCCGCCATGGGCTATCTGCACAGCCAGGGCCTGCTCTACTGCGACCTCAAGCCGGACAACGTCATCCAGACCAACGAGCAGCTGAAGCTGATCGACCTGGGCGCGGTCCGCCGCACCGACGACTACGAGAGCCCGCTGTTCTTCACCACCGGTTACAGCGCACCGGAACTGCCGACGCAGGGCGCCTCGGTCGCGTCGGACCTGTTCACCGTCGGGCGCACGCTCGCCGTGCTCAGCTTCGAGTTCACCGGCTACACCACCAAGTTCAAGACGACGCTGCCCGGCCCGGACGCGGTCCCGCTGTTCGCGCTCTTCGGTTCCTACCACCGGTTCCTGCGACGCGCGACGCACGCCGACCCGGACCGGCGGTTCCTCACCGCCGAGGAGATGGCCGACCAGCTCACCGGGGTGCTGCGAGAGATCATGGCGCTCGGCACCGGCAAGCCGCGGCCCGGCGCGTCCACCGTGTTCGGCCCGGAGACCCGCACGTTCGGCGTCCAGCTGGTCGTGCCGGAGGCCGGCGCCAGCGTGCCGCTGCCCGGGGCCGACGAGGTCGTCGCCGGCCTGCCGATCCCGCAGGTCGACACGGACGACCCGGCCGCCGGCGTGCTCGCCACGACCACCACGCTCGAACCGCGCGGCGCCATCGAGGCCCTCTCGGGCGCGCCGCGGGAGTCGATCGAGGTCCGGCTCCGGATCGTGCGCGCCCGGATCGAGCTGGGCGAGCTGGCGGAGGCGCAGCGGCAGCTGCAGGCCGCGCAGTACCTGGCGATCAAGAACGGGTTCCCGCACGACTGGCGGATCGACTGGTACCGCGGCCTGATCGAGCTGGCCGGCGGCCGCTCGCGGGTCGCGCACGTCGCGTTCGAAGCGGTGTACGACGACCTGCCCGGCGAGGCCGCACCGAAGCTCGCGCTCGGGGTCAGCGCCGAAGGCGTCGGCGACTACTTCGCCGCCGCGCGGTTCTACGAGCTGGTCTGGCGGACCGACCGCACCTACGTCAGCGCCGCGTTCGGCCTCGCCCGCGTGTACCTGGCGCAGGGGGCCCGCTCGAGCGCGGTCGAGGTGCTCGAGACCGTGCCGCCGTCGTCCACCCACTACGTCGACGCGCAGGTCGCCGCGATCAAGATCAAGACGACGGTGACCAAGGCCAAGGGCCGCGAGACCCCGGTGACCGAGCACGACCTGCTCGACGCGTCGGCCCGGCTCGAACGGCTCCGCCTGGACATCGAGCGCCGCACCCGGCTCACCGCGAACGTGCTCGAAGCCGCGCACGAATGGCTCAAGGGAGGACGGCCGACGCCGGGCGCGCGGGTCCTGGGCTGCGCGCTCGAGGAGCGTGAGCTGCGGTTCGGCCTGGAGCGGTGCTACCGGGCCCTGGCGCGGCTGGCCGGCACGGTCGAGCAGCGCGTCGAGCTGGTCGACCGGGCCAACGCGATCCGCCCCCGCACCCTCACCTGAGCGTCACTTTCGGTACGAAAGTGACGCTCAGGGGTTGATCTCCCAGTCGCGTTCCGCGCGTTCGCGCTGGTTCTTCTCGTGCTGCGCGGCCAGCTTCTCCAGCGCCTCGGGGTCGCCGTGGGTGCTGAAGTGCTCGAAGCCGACGACGACGAACAGCGCGCGGGCGCTGACCGCGATCCGGCCGTCCTCGGCGTCGAGGCGGCCGTCCGCGCTGACGTAGATCTTGCGGCCGGCGATGCCGTCCAGCCGGGTCTCGATGTACAGCGTCGAACCGACCGGGACCGGACGGCGGAAGTCCGTCTCGAGCTTCCCGGTCACCGCCGGGCGGCGCATCAGGTTGCCGACCGCCGAGCCGAGGGCCTCGTCGAACGCGCAGGCCAGCAGGCCGCCGTGGGCGAGGCCGGGCGCGCCCTGGTGGGCGGCGGTGACGGTGAACCGCGAGCGCACGACCTGGCCTTCGCCGACGGTCGAGCGCAGGTGCAGCCCCGCGTCGGCCTCGTCGCCGCACCCGAAGCATTCCGCGAAGTGGACACCGAGCTCGGTGCCCGGCGCCGGCGCCTTGGGGTGCGGGACCGCGGGCTCCACCGCCACCGGCGGCCAGGGTTGAGAAACACGACTCATGCGCTGACGTTAACCGGCGAGTAGGCCGGGGTCGCGTCCGGCCCGGCCGGGGTACCGGGGACCTACATCTCTCAGTAGCCGGAAAGTTCCCCACCGTAGAAGATTGGCGGCTCAGACTGCCGACCTGCGAAACCCGGTCAAGACTGGGCCGATGAGCTCGAACGGCCCAGTGGGCACTGTGCGGAGGAGGACGTCGCCGGCATGAGCGAACCAGCAGCAACGACGGACAAACCGACAGCGGACGAGAGAACCGTCAAACGGGCCGTCTGGGCTTCGGCCATGGGCAACGCGACCGAGTGGTACGACTACGGCGTCTTCACCTCGGGCGCGATCGCCACCAGCATCGGCACGCTGTTCTTCCCCGGGGAAGGCAACGCGGTCCTCAAGTCGCTGGCCCTGCTCGCGGTCGGGTTCATCGTGCGGCCGTTCGGCGGGGCGTTCTTCGGCCCGCTCGGCGACAAGCTCGGCCGCAAGCGGGTCCTCGCCATCACGATCCTGCTGATGTCGGGCTGCACCTTCCTGGTCGGCGTCCTGCCGACGTACTCCGGCGGCTACAGCATGGGCATCGCGGCCCCGATCGCGATCCTGCTGCTCCGGATCATCCAGGGCTTCTCGACCGGTGGTGAATACGGCGGAGCGGCGACGTTCATCGCCGAGTACTCACCGACGAAACGCCGTGGCTTCTTCGGCAGCTTCCTCGAACTCGGCACGCTGGCCGGCTACGTGCTCGGCAACCTGGTGGTGCTGTCGGTGACGCTGTCCTTGTCGGCCGACCAGGTCGACGCCTGGGGCTGGCGGATCCCGTTCTTCGTCGCGCTGCCGCTCGGCCTGATCGGGCTCTACCTGCGGAACAAGCTCGAGGACACCCCCGAGTTCCGCCGGATGGAGGCCGCGGGCGAAGCCCCGAAGAAGGCGCCGCTGAAGGAGATCTTCGTCCGCAACTGGCGGATGATCCTCAACCTGATCGGCATCGTGCTGCTGCTGAACGTCGCGGACTACCTGCTGTTGACGACGATGCCGACGTACTTCACGGACACGCTGAAGATCAACGACAACACGTCGACGCTGATCATCATCGCCGTCGAAGTCATCCAGATGGCGATCATCATCCCGCTCGGCGCGCTGTCCGACCGGATCGGCCGGAAACCGCTGCTGCTCACCGCGGCCATCGGGTTCCTGGTGCTGAGCTGGCCGAGCTTGAAGCTGATGCAGTCCGGGAGCATCTTCTGGCTCTTCGTCGGCTTCCTGATCGTGGCGCTCCTGCTGGTGCTCATGCTCGCCGTGATCGGCTCGACGTTCCCGGCGATGTTCCCGACGCGGGTGCGCTACGGCTCGTTCGCGATCGGCTACAACATCTCGACGTCGCTGTTCGGTGGTACGTGCGGTGTCATCGTGACGGCGTTGATCAAGAGCACCGGCAACGAGGACTGGCCGGCGTACTACCTGATGGCGGCGGCGCTGATCGCGATCATCCCGATCATCAAGATCCCGGAGACCTCGCAGGTGCCGATGGAACAGATCGACACCGAAGACAACACGGGAAAGCTGACCTCCGCGGCCGCTCAGCGCTGAACGACCGCCGGACAGACGTGTGCCCCGCCCGGATCACCGGGCGGGGCACACGTGTGCGCTGGGGTCAGTTCGCTTCGTTCCGAGGAGTGAAGCGCTTGCGGGACCAAGCGGCGAGCGAGCCCGCGATGACGACAGCGATTCCGGTTTCGACGATCAATGCGGCGAGCACCATGTGCTTCCTCCTCGGTTTCTCGGGCCGGCGGCGAAGCGTCCGGCTGAGCAGTTGTCCGGCGTCCGATCGGAACACCACAGGGCATATCGCCACGGGCAGCTCGGGTATTTCGTCGGAAACCCACCATCGCGCGGTGATCTGCGCCACGTGCCCTGAGCTGCGGAAACGCTAGCGGGACGTGCTCGCCACCGGCGGTTGCGGGACCGTTTCGGTCGGCTCCGAGGAGGGACGGGTGGTGCTCGGCGCCGACCGCTGCGTCGCCCGGCCCGCCGACGGCGGCTGCGGGGCCCGCGTGGCGCGCGCCGGCGTGCGGCCCGGCTCGGCCGTGGGCGGCCCGATCGACGTCGGCGGGGCGACCTCGGGCGACGGCGCGGGGGAGCTGGTGCCGATCGTGGACAGTCCCGGGCCGGCGGGCTGCACCGGCTCCGGCGGCCCGGCGCGGTGACCGGCCAGGAAACCGGCCACCGCCAGGACGACCGCCGTCGCGGCCGAGGTGCTCGCCACGGCGAGCCGCTTGCGCCGCCGCCGGACCCGGCCGCCGCGCTCGATCACGTCGGCGGCTTCGAGGCGCATCGGCGGCTGCGCGCCACCGGCCGCGCCGGTCAGGTACGCGCGGACGTCGTCTTCGGGGTCCATGTTCGTCACCTCCCCTCTGTGGTCGCGCTGAAGGTCAGCGCGTAGTGCGGGCCGAGCCGGTTGCGCAGCGTCGCCAGGCCGCGGGAGGCCTGGCTCTTCACCGTGCCGGTGCTGCAGCCGAGCGCCTTCGCCGTCTCCTCGACGCTCAGGTCCTCGAAGTACCGCAGCACCAGCACGGCGCGCTGCTTCGGAGCCAGTACGGCCAGAGCCTGCCGGACGAGTTCGTCCTGGTCGCTCGCGGCCGGTCCCGCCGGGAGCTCCGGCGGGGTGTCGGTGAGCCGCTCCCGCTTCCACCTGCTGCGCCGGTGCTCGGCGAGGAACGTGCGGAGCACGACCTTGCGGGCGTAGGCGTCCAAGGCGTCGTGGCGCGACAGCCTCGGCCAGGCGAGGTACAGCTTGAGCAGCGCGGCCTGCGTGAGGTCCTCGGCCTGGTGCCAGTCCCCGCAGAGCAGGAAGGCGGTCGACCGCAGGCTGTGCGCGCGCTCGCCGAAGTACCGGGCGAACTCGCCGTCCCACGGCGAGCCCGGCCCGGTCGACGGACGGGAGCGGGAGATCACCTGGTTACCGGGCCACCTCGATGGCCGGCAGGTGCAGGTCACCGGTCGGGCCGGCGGGCACGGCACGCGGAACGCGCGGCGCCTGCGCCGGGCGGGCGGCCCGGGTCGTCTCACGCGGCGCCGGAGCGGCGGACGGCGGCTGCGGGGCGCGGGTGGCCGTCGGGACCGCGGACGGGGCCTCAGTGGGCCGCGCGGTGGTCGGGGGCGCCTGGTCGGCCAGCGCGATGCCACCGGACAGGGCACCACCGGCGAGCACGAGCGCGCCGAGGGTCAGGGCGATGCGGATACGCAAGACAGCTCCTCTTCTCGCGGACGCGACCGGGATCGTCGCGCCTCTGCCCGTACTCATGCGGTGGGTGCGCGCCGGGGTTGCATCGGATTCTGGGGAAAACACCGCGGCGAAACACGAACGGCCGGGAAGCCCGCGATGGACTTCCCGGCCGCCCGGTCCTCCTCAGTGGCTTCAGCCGGCGAGGGCCGACAGCTTCTGCCAGCTCGCCCAGTCGTAGGTCCAGTCGCTGTAGTCGCCGTCCTTGGCGGTCAGCGTCTGCGTGCTGCCGGTGATCTCCACCGGGTCACCGGTGAGCACGCCGTCGTAGTACTCCTTCGCCCGCGCCGGCGACAGGTTCAGGCAGCCGTGCGAGACGTTCTTCTTGCCCTGCGCCCAGACCGACGCCGCCAGGCCGTGGATGAACTCGCCGTTGTTGGAGATCCGGACCGCCCACGGCACCACGACGTTCTCGTAGTGGTACTTCGGGTTGCTCATCGCGTACGTGGCCTGCTTGCCCATCACGACGTGGACGCCGCTGTGCGTCACGCGGCCCGGGTCGGAGTCGAGGCCGTAGCTCACCGGGTAGTCGGCGATCTGCTGGCCGTCGCGGATCACCTGCATGGTGTGCTGCGTGGTGTTGCCCTTGACGATCTGCGAGCGGCCGATCGCGAAGGTGGCCGACACGTCCTGCTTGCCGTAGGTGCCCTCGCCGATCTTGACGCCGTAGATCTTGGCGTTGACCTTCACCTGCGTGTTCGGCTTGAAGTACTCCTTCGGCCGCCAGTGCACCGAAGTGTCGCCGTTCAGCCAGGCCCACGAGCCCTCGGTCTTCGGTGTCGTCTCGACCGACAGCGCCTTCTCGACGGACGCCTTGTCGGTGACGCGGCTCGGGAAGGTCAGCGCGATCGGCATCGCGATGCCGTACGTCTGGCCGTCCCCGACGTTCAGGCTCGCCGACATCTGGCGCTTCGGCTTGACGGTGGTGAACGCGCCCCCGATGGCGACGTTCTTGCCGTCGGCGCCCTGCACCTGGCCGGACCAGGTGTAGGTCTTGCCGTAACCGAGCTGCTCGGTGGTGTTCCAGCTCTTCTTGTCCGCCGACGCCTGGCCCTGGACCTGCTTGCCGTCCGGGTTCGTCAGCGTGACCGACAGGATGGTGCCGTCGGCGACCTGGACCCCCACCGGCTCGCCGGGCGCCACGTCCTGCGCGCCACCGGCCGGCGTCACCGTCAGCTTCGCGGGCTGCGCGGAGGGCGCGGGAGAAGCCGTCGGGCCCCCGCCCGACGAGCCGCTCGCCGACACCGTCGGTTCGCTGCTGCACGCCCCCAGCGCGAGCACCGCGACCAAGCCCAGAACCACTGCCGCGCCCCGGCGCCGCGTGGAAGTCCTCACCGTCACACCCATTCCCCTTTGCCCCATTTGGTGCCTCCCCCCTTCGAGACGCCTCGCGGACCACCGACGTTGAGCAAGAGTCACGTGACGAGGGTCACAATGGTCGGCGCGGGCTTTCACGGAGGGGGCACGGGCGACTCCGAGCCGTATCCGGTGATCACGGTGTCGCCGCGCTGCGCCAGACTAGCCGGTGGGTCCGACAGAACCGGGCGCGAGCCCTACGACGTTCCGGTGACCTTGGTGCGCAGAGCCGGTTTTCGCCTCGATCACGGGGTTCAACTTTGGCCAGATCCCGGTAGTCTGCTCTCAGGCCGTCGTTTTGCGTGTTCGTGGCTTCACACTCGCGGAACTTCTGACGCGAGCCATGGAGCCGAACCGCTCTTGACTCGTCTCGTTGGAACCGCCCGGGACGGTCGGGGTGCCGCTTCGGTGGCATTCGAAGCGGATCTGTGTAACGAGGAGTACAGCGGTGGCGCAAGGCACTGTGAAGTGGTTCAACGCGGAGAAGGGCTTCGGCTTCATCGCGCAGGACGGCGGCGAAGGCGACGTGTTCGTTCACTACTCGGAGATCGAGGGGCGTGGCTTCCGCACCCTCGAAGAGAACCAGCGAGTGGAGTTCGAGGTCGGCCAGGGTCAGAAGGGCCCGCAGGCCCAGAAGGTCCGCGCGATCTGACAAACAGGCCCTCTGCGTTCCAAGGCCTGAGTGAAGGGCCCCTGGCGATTCGTCGCCGGGGGCCCTTTCTCATGGGTGCCGCGTGGTTCAGCGGCGCCCGAGGGCTGGCGCTTCGAAGGCGTCGGCGGGGAAGTGGAACTCGTCGGTGAGGTCGGTGAGGTCACCGGTCTGCTGGCGCTGGTCCTGCAGCGAGGACGCCTGGCCTTCCCAGTTGAGCCGCTCGAGGATCCACTCCTGAGCGAGCGCCTGGGGCGAGATGTCCCGCTCGGCGGCGATGTCCTTCAGCTGCTGGTTGGCGATGAGGCTCATCCGGAGCTGGATGACCTGCGCCTCGCCGAAGCGCTTGCCGGTCCCGGTGCTCTCGTTGTCGGCATCGGGCGCCAGCGCGGCGAGGTAGGAGGTGAGTTCCTTGTCCTCGACGACACCGTCGTCCGCCGGCTTGGCGGCACCACGGTGGCGTCCGGAGGACGCGGCTTTGAGGTTCGTCCGGCTGCTCAAGCGGCCAAGGGAGGGAAGAGGCACGTCAGCCACGATAACGGTTAGGTCTCGCCACACAAACCACTGTGAGCCACGACACGCCCCCGAATTTCCCCAATCAGACCAACCGCCCCCCATTCAGCCCAGTCAAAGAGAGTCGATTCGAGACAGAGCGCAATACCCCAATAACGCAACGAATCGATCAAGAAAAACCACGGCGATCTGAAGGGGGCGAGGGCGCCCAGCGCCCGAGGCGGACCACGCCGCCAAGCCGAGCCGAGGGCACCGTGGGGGCTCCGGGGGCTCGGCCCCCGGGCAATACAACGGAATGAACGGGCCCGCGGAAGGCGGAGCCTGAGCAGGGCCCGGAAATGGAGGACCCCCGCGCCAGGGGGAGGAACGCGGGGGTCGGAGGGGATCTCCACAGGCGCTGACCGGGGGTGTGTCAGCACCTCGATTGTTGCACGACTTGCTGGCCGGGGCGAGTGGAGAGCGGGAAATTTCCGCGTGAGGTGTCACTTCGCGGTGGGTGACGTTCGTTCGGGTGGTGCTGTTCTCCGGCCTTGCCGATTGCGCTGCGTTGAGCGGAGCGTGGCCTCAGGTTCACTCTCCGGGGGGCTGTGTGTGGCGGCCGGCGCTGGTTAGCCTCGCGGCCAAGCTGTTGTGAGCCGTGTGGAGGAGCTATGAGCGGGTCTGTTGAAGTGCGGCAGTTCCTCCTTCGGTACGAAGGTGCCGATGGGGGGAGTGCTCCGTTCGCCGGGGCGTTGCCGGCGCAGCGCAGTGGGTCCGGTGACGCGCAGCGAGTGTCCGACGATCAGGTTCGGCGGGCGCGGCTGGCGGTCGCGGCCGGGGCGTTGGACGTGGACGACTGTGTTCAGTTGCTGGAGATGCTGGGGCTGAACCTCGATGACGACGGGCAGGCGCCGGTTCAGCGGTGAGCCGGTGGGTCCGGTGTCGGCGCCGGGCCCTTCCCGTGATGTTCTCGCAGGTTGAACGTCTTTCTGGGGATTAATTGGCAGGTCTTTCCCCGTTCTTTGACGCAGGTTTCGTAACAGTGTTACGTTAGCTGGGTCGAAAGGGGACGGACATGACGACGGCGAACCGGATCAGGCCGGTGGTGCAGGTGCTCGGGGGCGCGTTCATGACCTCGCCGGAGCTGGCGGCGGTCGAGGCGGAGGCCGGGCTGCCGCCGCGGTCGCTGTACCTGCGGGGGCGGTCGGCGGTGCTCGGGGACGTGCCGCCGAAGGTGGCCGCGGAGCTGTTCGGGATCTTCCCGCACTGGCTGTTCGACTTCGTCCTGCCGGCGGCGACGGCGACCGTCGACGCGCCTGCCGCCGTCCGCGCCTACGCGGAGTCATCGGCTCGGTGGTCGCGCGTCAACCTTTCGGCCGTACCGGAACCCGGCCGCCTGGCCGAGTTGTTGTTCCGCGTCGTCGACGCCGCGGACGCCAGCGGGCTGGCGCTCTTCGCCGGCTGGAAGAACGCCGACCGGCCCGAGGGGGACGTCGAGCGCCTCGGCTTCGCGCTGATGGTCTTCCGCGAGCTGCGCGGCGGGCTGCACTTCGCGGCGCTGCGGGCGCTGGGCGTGACGGTGCCCGAGGCGGTCGTCGCCGACCCCGAGGGCGGGCGCGCGCGGCTGCTGCGCACCGCGTGGCCGGAGGACGCCGCCGACGCCCTCGTCGCCGCGGCTGCGCGCAAGCCGGACCTCCGTGACCGGTGGCGCGCCGCCGAGGCGCTCACCGACGAGCGGATCGACGAACTGCTCGGGTCCGCGCTGTCCGAAGGGGAGCTGGCCGAGTTCGAGCGGCGATTGACGGAACTCGCGGCGTTTGCGCAGGTCCCAGCCTCGGCGAGGGCTTAAGGAACCCCCTGTGCAAAGCGGTGGTGGCGTGCCCTATGCTTGTAATCGCTCCCAGGGGGACCTGAGAGCGCGGTCGGTCGGTCACCCGAAACCGACCGGGCTCCCATCGTTCAGTGGCCTAGGACTCCGCCCTTTCAAGGCGGCAACGCGGGTTCGAATCCCGTTGGGAGTACGCAGTATAGTAGTAATGCAAGGCCCTGTGGCGCAGTTGGTTAGCGCGTCGCCCTGTCACGGCGAAGGTCGCGGGTTCGAGTCCCGTCAGGGTCGCAAGATCGTTCGGCTCCTTGCCGGCGTTCCCGGCCAGGTAGCTCAGTTGGTACGAGCGTCCGCCTGAAAAGCGGAAGGTCGCCGGTTCGACCCCGGCCCTGGCCACCGTTCGAAGAAGCCGTCTTGACTCCGGTCAAGGCGGCTTTCTTGTGTTTGACGAACAGCCGGGCGCTAGGCTGGAAGCTCGCTGCGTGCAGCGACGTCCCCGGCGGCCGCGAGCCGGCCGGGGAACAACCTCGTGCGTGGGGGATGTCCTCATGTGGAGGCAAGTGCAGGAGACGGCCGTGGTGCCGTCGCCGGTTGGTGCTGGTGACGGACGTGACGGGGCGAGGGACCCGGCGGTGCTCCGGGTCCGGCCCTCCGGTCTCTTCCTGGGCGGCGATCCCCATTACGTTCGACGAGGGGATCGTTCTGCCCTAAGCTCGGGCCGTCGGGGGGAAACGATTTCATGCTCGTCGTCGTGCAACTGCCGCTGGTCGATCTCCGGTTGCTGGCTTCGTTTCCCACTGGGCGGCTCACTTCTCCGCATTGGCCGGATCCGGTCAGCGACGACGAGTTCGTGCGCGACGCCGGCCCGATCCGGGATCGGCGGCGCGGGGGCATTTCCGACTGGTCCGGGGAAAGGGCCTTCTGCGACGCGAGGAACTTCGCCCGGTTCGTCGCCGCGGAGCCGCCGTCGCTGCGGGACGGCACGCGGATCACCCCGGTGTTCCGCCGGCTCTACTCCTCCGGTGTCTCCGCCCGGCTCGACTTCGGGTTCGACGTCGACGAGCGCCGCCGCGCCCGGCTGACCGCGGAAGCCCTGCGGGACATCGCGCTGGACTGCCTGTCCGTGAAGGTGCGCTGTGCTCCCGCCGGCGCCGGACGCGCGCTGGGCGACAGCGGGAAACCCCTGGCCCGGCGGTTCATCGAGGTCTCCACGACCAAATCCTTCAGCGCGCCGGGCGACCTGGTGGTCGGCGGGCTCCCCGCGGTGCTGGCGGAACCTTCCGCGAGCGTGCACCCGGACGTGCGGAGCCGGCGCTTCGACAGCACTTCCGTCAACGGGTACCAGGTGGAGTCCGGCGCGAAGATCATCCCCGTCTGGTCGGTGGTCACCGGCGCCGTCGCGGACCGGGCGCGCGCCCGGCAGATCCGCGGCAACCTCTGGCGGTTGCACGCCGAACGGGAATCGCTGCGCGGGGTCATCCGGGCCTGGAACAGCGCACCGGAAACGTTCTCGGAAGAAAAGCTGAAGAGCTTCCTCGCCGCCCAACTGAAAATCCTGGTACCGAGGCAGCGGGGCGGGTTCGACCAGTCTTCCGCATTGGCCTTCGCCGAAAACTGCGAAGAACTGGCCTCCCCGGCCGTCCTGCGCGGCCTGCGGTCGGAACTGCTGGGGCAGAGCAAAGGCATCCTCAAAAGCCTTGACCTGCTGATCGAGCGAACCGCGCGGCTCCCGGAAAGCGCGACCGGCAGGCACATCAGGATCACCTACGTCGACAAGAGGGTCATCGACATGAGCAGCAACGACAAGTACGAGATCAGCGCGCCGGTGTCGAACAGCGTGATCGGCCGGGACAACAAGGTCGAAGGCAACACCTGGACGGTCGGCGGGAAGGACGACGCGCTCCGCGAGCTCGCCGAGGCGATCGAGCTGATGAAACCCCGGCTCGACGCGGAAGAGGCGGCGGAGGTCGACGAAGCGCACGCGGTGATCGCCGACGGCAAGAGCGAGCCGGGCCTCCTCAAGAAGGCGGCGAAGAAGATCCTGGGTGTGGCCACCTTCGCGGGCGAGGTCGGCGCGCCGGTCGTCGAGGCGGTGCGGAAGGTGCTGGCCGCCCTCGGTCTCGCCTGATTAGGCCGAACGAGTGAACCGCGAAGAGCCATGTCCGGACTCGGGAGCCGGCCACGACCCACCGGCGAAGGCAGCCCACCGGGGGCCGCCACCCGAACCGGGGAGCTGACATGCGCTACCTCCTGACCCTCCACATGAACCCCACCCTCTGGGCCACCCTCACCGACGAGCAGAAGAACGGCGTCTACGAAGGACACGGCGACTTCATCAAGCTCGTCACCGAGTCCGGCGAGATGGTCGAGACCAAAGCCCTCGCCGAAGCGGCCGACACCAAGACGGTCACCGTCCGGGACGGCAAGGCGCACACCGCGGACGGCGGGTTCGTCGCGTCCGAAGCGTTCCTCTGCGGCTACTACGTCGTCGACGTCGACAGCGAGGCGCGCGCGGTCGAGCTGGCCGCCAAGATCCCGGACGCGCAGTACACCGCCGTCGAGGTCCGGAAGGTCGTGCACGAGGGTTGACCTCGATCGAGGTCGAGGGTGCACGCTGGACCCATGACCGATGAATGGGGCATCGACGCCGTCGATCTCGACGCCTACCTGGCGCGCACCGGGCAGCAGCGCCGCCCGCCGTCCGAAGCGGCGTTGCGGGAACTCATGCGGGGGCACGTCGGCGCGATCCCGTTCGAGAACGTCGACGTCGTTCTCGGGCAGCACCAAGGGATTTCACTCGACGTCGTGAGCG
Source organism: Amycolatopsis solani (assembly GCF_033441515.1). Lineage (NCBI taxonomy): Bacteria > Bacillati > Actinomycetota > Actinomycetes > Pseudonocardiales > Pseudonocardiaceae > Amycolatopsis > Amycolatopsis solani. The sequence goes on along the minus strand of NZ_JAWQJT010000001.1, from coordinate 794,617 downwards.
CCAAGCTCGTCGGGCGGCGGCGGGGCGGCTACTGCTACGAACAGAGCGGCCTCTTCGCCGCCGTCCTCGAGCGGCTCGGCTACACCGTGCACCGGCTTTCCGCACGCGTCCAGCCGCGGCGGCCCGGGCCGTACACGCACATGACGCTCGTCGTGGACGTCGACGGCCGGAGCTTCCTCGCCGACGTCGGGTACGGGGCCGGGATCCTCGACCCGATGCCGCTCGTGGACGGCGCCGAAGTCGACCAAGCCGGCTGGCCGCAGCGGCTCAAGCACGAAGCCGGCTGGTGGACGCTGCAAAAGGACGGCGAGGACATCCTCGAGTTCCGGCTCAACGGGATGCACCCCATCGACTACGAGGTCTTCCACCACTACACGTCGACGCACCCGAAGTCACCGTTCACCGGACGGCTCGTGATCATGACGCTCGAACCGGGCGTCAGCCGGCGGCTCCTCGGCCGCGAACTCACCGTCGAAAAACCCGGTGGCCACCGCGAAACCACCACCGTCGCACCCGGCGAGCTCGACGCCACCCTCAAGGACCTCGGCATCGAGCTCACCGCGGCCGAACTCGAGCGGCTGCTGGAGACCTACTGACCGAACAGTTCGGCCGCCGCGACCGGGCGGCCGAGGTGGTAGCCCTGGGCCTGGTCGCAGCCCAGGGAGCGGAGCAGGTCCACCTGCTCCGCGGACTCCACGCCTTCGGCGATCACCGTCAGGTCGACGGCGTGGGCCATCGCGATGATGCTCGTGACGATCGCCGCCGCGTCGCGGGATTCGGCGATGCCGGTGATGAACGAGCGGTCGATCTTGAGGGTGTCCAGGGTCAGCCGCCGCAGCTGGGCCAGTGACGAATAGCCGGTGCCGAAGTCGTCGATCGCCAGGAGCACGCCCAGCGATCGGAGGGAGGCCAGCACTTCCGCGGCCGCTTCCTGGTCGCGCATCAACGCGCTTTCGGTGACCTCCAGGCACAGCGCGCCGGCCGGCAGGCCGGTGCTCGCCAGCGCGTCCTGGACCGCCGGCACCAGGTGCGGGTCGTCGAGCTGGCGGGCCGACAGGTTCACCTTCAGCGTCAGGTCCAGACCATCGCAGGTGCGCCGCGCGGCGAGCTCGCGGGTCGTCGCGCGCAGCATCGCCTTGCCGATCACGTTGATCAGGTCGCTCTCCTCGGCGAGCGGGATGAACTCCACCGGCGAGATCGCGCCCTGCCGGGGGTGCGTCCAGCGCAGCAGGGCCTCGACCGCGACCATCTCGCCGGTCTTCAGGTCGACCACCGGCTGGTAGGCGGGCCAGAGCTGGCCGTCGTGGACCGCGTCGCGCAGGTCCTGCTCCATCCGCAGCCGCCGCTGCATGCGCTCGCGCAGGCCGACGTCGAAGAAGTGGTGCCGGCCCCGGCCGAGCGTCTTCGCCTGGTACATCGCGATGTCCGCGTCGCGCAGCAGGTCCTCCGCGCTGCGGTCGTCGGCGCCGCCGACGAGGACGACGCCGATGCTGGCGTCGAGGTGCAGCTGCCTGCCGAGCACGCCGATCGGCTCGGCCAGCGCGGCCCGCAGGTGCTCGGCCAGCGCGCGGACTTCGGCGGGCTCGGTGACTTCGCCGGTGACCACGACGAACTCGTCGCCGCCGAGCCTGCCGACCAGGTCCTCGCGCCCGGAGCTGCGGCGCAGGCGCTCGCCGACGATCCGCAGCACCTGGTCGCCGACCGGGTGCCCGAGCGAGTCGTTGATGACCTTGAACTTGTCCAGGTCGAGGAACAGCACCGTGAGCGCGCCGCGGCCGCGGACGTCGAGCCGGTCGAGGACCAGGGTCCGGTTCGCCAGCCGGGTGAGCGGGTCGTGGGTCGCGTCGTGGGCCAGCCGCGCGCTGATCGCGCGGGTCTCGGTGATGTCGGTGAACGTCGTGACGACGGCCCGCGCCGTCGGGTCGTCCGGGTCGAGCAGCCGCGACGTCAGCGACACCCAGACGTCCCGCCCGTCCGGCCGGCGCAGGCGCACGACCAGGCCGTTGTGCGTGACGCCGGTCCGCCGCGACTGCACCGACGGCATCTCGTCCGGCGGGATCCAGTGCCCGGACTCGGTGAACAGCACCAGCGTGTGGCACGGGACGCCGATCAGGTCGGGCTCGGGCACGCCGAGGATCCGGCACGCGGCCGGGTTCGCCGCCTCGATCAGCCCGGTCGAGCCCATCACCAGCACGCCTTCGTCGAGCGACGCGACGACCGTGCGGTAGTTCTGCTCGGCCCGCCGCCGCGCGGTCTCGTCGGAGCAGACGAGCACGTAGCCGTCTTTCATCTCAGCTGCCGAAACGCGGACCGTGAGGGGAGCGCCGTCCCGCCGCCGGTGCACCGCCTCGGCGACGCCGCCGCCGCGCCGGATGGCCGCCAGGTCCAGCGACGCGCCGACCAGCTCGCTCGCGCGCCGCCCGACGGCCTCGGCCGCGGTCCAGCCGTACACCGCTTCGGCGGCCGGGTTCCAGCTGGTCACGACGCCTTCGCCGGTGGTCGCGATCAGGGCGTCGCTGACGTGCGACACCAGCGCGGCCTGGTAGCGGAGTGCGTCCGCGGCCGCCTTCTTCGCCGTGATGTCCCGCATGACGACCTGGTACGCGGCGGTGCCCCGCAGGCGCACCACGACCGTCTCGACGGCGAACTTGCTCCCGTCCAGCCGGGACATCAGCGCTTCGACGGGCTCGCTCGCCTGCCCGGGCTCGGTTAGTCCTTCGAGCTTCCCGGCCAGCTCGGCCTGCGAATCCTCGGCGACGAAATCGGCGAACCGCCGCCCGACGACCTCGGCGGTGCCGCGCGCGGCGAACGTCTCGAGGGCGGCCCGGTTGGCGTAGGTGAGGACACCGTGCTCGTGGACGCAGATCGCGTCCGGACTCAGCTCGACCAGCTCGGTGAGCGAGTCAGCCTCCATGAGCGTCCGTCCGTCCCCCGTGCATCGCGGCTGTGGCCCGTCGATTACACCACCGACTCCGACGCCTGCCTACCCGCCGCGGCGCGCAGCCGCGGACCCCAGAACAGCAGTCCGAAGTGCGCCGCGAACGCGTGGCCGAGCAGCGTGACGACCGAATCGAGGCTCGCCGGGTCGTCGCCGAGCCAGATCACCGCGATGAACGCCTCCACCGTCGCCAGCGCGACGAGCCGCGCCCGGCCACGCAGCAGGAACACCAGCGCGCCGGCTGTGGTGAAGAAGCCGTAGCTGACGCCGATGTCGAGCCAGTGCCCGGCCGAGTCCGGCAGGACGTGCGCGCTGATCAGCGCCATCACCGGCAGCTCGGTGACCAGGGTGGCCAGCACGTGCCCGGAGAAGAACACGGTCGCCGCGCGGCGGGCGCCGAACCGGCGTTCCAGCGGGGCGACGGCGATCGCGAAGATCACGACGTAGGCGAGCCAGCCTTCGTCGGAGAGCCAGAGCGCGCTGGTCAGCAGCGAGGTCAGCGGCCGCCGCCAGAGGTTGTGGGCGTCGGTGCTGGACAGCCGGAGCAGCCGCTCGGTCAGCGCCGGGTCGGCGAACTTGAGCACCAGCGTCGTGCCGAGCAGCAGGGTCAAGTAGCCGAAGGTGAACGGCGTCGCCTTCGGATTCGGGATGAACCGGACGAATCGCCGCACGCTGAAGCGGTGGGAGACGGCGATCGCGGGGAGCGGCCGTCCGGCTTTCAGCAGCATGGACTGAGCTTCGCCGGTCATGCTGGGAGTATCACGAGTGCCAGCTTAGAAAACGCTGTGGTTGTCACTCACCGTCAGATCACGCGACGGGAAAGAGATTTTTACCAGTTCCTCACCCATTTGGGTGTCTTGTGCGGTAAAAATACGGCCACGATGTCGGCCGAAAGGCCTCTCGGGAAGGTCTGTCGGGGTGAACGACGAGATATCGGTCGCCGAGCTGCTCGTGCGCGAGGGCTGGGGCGAGCGGGCGGGACCGGGGCAGTCGCGGTGGCGAGTGCTCGCGGTGATGCTCGCCGTCGTCATCGGCTGCGGAGCCGCCGCGGTGCTGGTCGGGCTCGGCGGCAAGAGCACGCCGGACGCGTCGGCGGTCGATCAGATCCAGGTCATCCCGTTCCCCCAGCGCACCACCGGGCTGGGCGGCGCCGACCAGGCCACGGACTCGCCCCCGGAGGGCGGCACCGGCGGTGGCGACGTCGTCCCCGGCGTCGGCGTGCCCCGGGAGACCGTCACCGAGGTACCCGGCAGTTCCCCGACCAGCGAGACCAGCGCGGATTCGACGACGCCGACCACCACGCCGACCAGCGGCGACCCGTCCGGCTCGGCCAGCGCGACCACGACGACCCCGCCGGGCGGTCAGCCGTCGACTCGCCCGAAGCCCCCGGCGCCGCCGAAGCCGTCGACGTGCCTGCTGATCATCTGCTGGTGATCACGGTGCTTCCAGCAGGTCCGGCTCCGCGCGCCGGCCGAGGTGGTTGAACAGCAGGTTCAGCGCGAACGCCAGCACCGCCGCCACCGTGATCGAGCTGCCGCAGATCGTCTGCAGCCAGGCCGGGAAGTGCTGGAAGATCTTCGGGGCGAACGCCGGCAGCAGGCCGACGCCGAGAGCGACCGCGACGATGAAGGTGTTGTGGTTCCCCGAGAACTCCACCTTCTTCAGGTTCTGCGCGCCGACCGCGGCGACCATCGCGAACATCACCACCGCGACGCCGCCGACCACCGGCTGCGGGATCGCCGCGATGAACGCGCCGATCTTCGGCACCAGGCCCATCAGCACCAGGATCCCGCCGGTCACCGCGACCACCCAGCGGCTGCGCACGCCGGTCATCCGCACCAGTCCGACGTTCTGCGCGAACGCCGTGTCGGGGAAGGAGTTCAGCACGCCGCCGAGCACGGCCGAGAAGCCGTCGGTGGCCAGGCCGCGCGCGAGGTCGGAGTCGGTCGGGGGCCGGCCGGTGATCTCGCCGACGGCGATCATGTCCGCGGTCGACTCGGTGAACGTCACCAGCATGACCACGCACATCGACAGGACCGCGGCGACCGGGAACGTCGGCGCCCCGAAGTGGAACGGCGACGCGAGCCCGAACCAGCTCGCCGCGCCGAGTCCGTCCCAGTGCACCAGCCCCATCGGGATCGCCACCACCAGGCCGATCGCCAGCGCGAGCAGCGGCCCGATCTGGTTGGCGAACCCGCGCAGCACCCGTGTGAACAGCACGAGCAGGGCGAGGACGCCGAACGCGAGCAGGAGGTGCGACAGGGCCGCGTAATCCGGTGCGGTCGGGTCGTTGCCCGCGATCAGGCCGGCGCCCGGGCCGAGCAGCGAGACGCCGATGACGAGCAGCAGCGTCCCGGTGACCAGCGGCGGGAAGAACCGGATCAGCTTCGCGAACGGCTTCGCGATGAGCAGCCCGAAGACACCGGACGCCAGCATCGCGCCGTAGACCGCGGTCAGGCCGTACTGCGACGCGATCAGGATCATCGGGTTGACGACGCTGAACGTCGCGCCCGCCACCACCGGCAGCCGGATGCCGAGCAGTTTCCCGATGCCGACCGCCTGGATCAGCGTCGCGATGCCCGCGACGAGCAGGTCGGCGTTGACCAGCAACCCGATCGTCGCCGGATCCAGCTTGAGCGCGCTGCCGACGATCAGCGGCACCGCGACCGCCCCGGCGTACATGATCGACATGTGCTGGAGACCGAGCAGCGCGAGCCGTCCGGCCGGCAGGACCTCGTCTACCGGGTGTTTCGTCATGCACAGCCCCTTTCCGCGGGAGACAGCCAACGCGGTGCGCGTGACGGTAGCAAGACCCCGACGTCATGATCTTGTTTCCGGGGGCGGCGCGACGGCCCGGAATGTGTGACCATCGGTGCATGACTTCGGGCGGCATTCCCCAGGTGGGCCCGCCGTTCCGCGCCGATCACGTCGGGAGCCTCCTGCGGCCCCCGGTGCTGCGTGACGCGCGGCGGCGGCACGAATCCGGTGAGATCGGCGCGGAGCAGCTCCGCGCGGTCGAAGACGACGCGATCCGCGACGTGATCAAGATGCAGAAGGCGGCCGGGCTGAGTTCGGCCACCGACGGCGAATTCCGCCGCGCCTCGTGGCACATGGACTTCATCTACGCGCTGGGCGGCATCTCCAAGAGCGACGAGCGGCTGCACGTCAAGTTCCACAACCTGGCCGGGGACCTCGAGTTCAGCCCGCCGGGCCTGCAGGTCGACGGCAAGGTGCGGCTCGACGAGCCGATCTTCGCCTCGCACTTCGAGTTCCTCAAGTCCCATGTGGACGACGGGGTGACACCGAAGCTGACCATCCCGTCGCCGAGCATGGTCTACTACCGCGGCGGCCGGGCCGCGGTCAGTGAGAGCGTTTACCCGGACCTCGAAGAGTTCTTCACCGACCTGAGCGCCGCGTATTCGGCGCAGGTCTCCGCCGTGCACGGCCTCGGCTGCCGGTACCTCCAGCTCGACGACACCAGCCTCGCCTACCTCAACGACCCGGCGCAGCGGGAGCTCGTCGCGCGGATGGGCGGCGACCCGGACACCCAGCACCTGCGCAACATCGCGACGATGAACGCGGCGCTGGCCGGCCGTCCCGAGGACCTCACCGTCACGACCCACCTGTGCCGCGGCAACTTCCGGTCGTCGTGGGTCGCGTCCGGGAGCTACGAGTTCGTCGCGGAAGCGCTCTTCGGCGACCTCGCCGTCGACGGGTTCTTCCTGGAGTTCGACGACGAACGCTCCGGCGGCTTCGAGCCGCTGCGGTTCGTGCCGAAGAACAAGAAGGTCGTCCTCGGCCTGGTCACGACGAAGCGGCCGGAGCTGGAGGACGCCGACGTCCTGGTGCGGCGCATCGAAGAAGCGTCCCAGTACGTCGACGTCGACCAGCTCTGCCTGTCGCCGCAGTGCGGGTTCTCATCGACCGAAGAGGGCAACGACCTGACGACGGACGACCAGCTGCGGAAGCTGGAGCTGCTCGTGACGACGGCCGACCGCGTCTGGGGCGGCCACTGATGATCACGTGCGTCGTCGACTACGTCATCGACCCCGCGAAGCTCCCCGACTTCGAACGCTTCGCCGCCGCGTGGATGCGGCTGGTGAACCGCGAAGGCGGCATCCACCACGGCTACTTCCTGCCGTCGGAAGGGGCGAGCGACGAAGCGCGGGCGCTGTTCAGCTTCGAGAGCCTCGCCGCGTACGAGCGCTACCGGACGCTGTTCGGCGTCGACCCGGACTTCATCGAGGCCGACAAGATCCGCGAGGAAAGCGGCTGCGTGCTCCGGTACCGGCGGACGTTCATGCGCCCGCTGCTGCCGGGTGACGACGAAGACTGAGCCGGTGCGGCACAGCGCGAAGCGGCCGCCGTCGGTCGTGGACCGCGTCCTCGACCTGCTGGGCGCCTTCACCGCCGAGCGGCCGCGGCTCACGCTGTCCGAGCTCAGCCGCCGCGTCGGGCTGCCGCTGTCGACCACCCACCGGCTGGCCGGCGAGCTGACCCGGCGCGGGGCGCTCGTCCGCGACGAAGCGGGCGTGTACCGCGTCGGGTTATGGCTGTGGGAGGTCGCTTCGCTCGCGCCGCACGGCGCCGAGCTGCGGGAAAGCGCGATGCCGTTCCTGGAGGACCTCTACGAGGCCACCCACCAGAACGTGCAGCTCGCGGTGCTCGACGGGGCCGAGGTCGTCTACGTCGAGCGCATTTCCGGCCGCGGCGCGGTCAACGTCCTGACGCGGGTGGGTGGCCGGCTGCCCGCGCACGCCACCGGCGTCGGGCAGGTGCTGCTCGCGCACGCGCCCGCCGAGGCGCAGGAGGAGGTCCTGGCCGGGCCGCTCAAGACGTTCACGCCGAAGACGATCGGCTCGCCCGGGCAGCTGCGGCGCGTCCTCGCCGATGTCCGGCGGGACGGCTACGCGATCAGCGACGGCCAGATCGAGCTGATCGCGTTGTCCGTGGCGGCCCCGGTCTTCGACGCCACCGACGAAGTGGCGGCGGCGATCTCCGTGGTCGTCCCCGCGGAAGGGACGGACCCGCGGACGCTGGTCCCGGCCGTCCGGGCCGCGGCGCGGGGGATCTCGCGGGTGCTCGGGGCCCCGCGCGCCCTGCGGTCGAGTGGTGGTTCCTCGACGGTTTGAGCCACTTGTGATCGGATGGCGGTCATGGGTGCACAGAACACGGTTCTCGTCGTCGGGTCGGGGCAGAGCGGGTTCCAGGCCGTGGCTTCGCTGCGGGACAAGGGCTTCGACGGCCGGGTCGTGCTCATCGGGGACGAGCCGGGCGTGCCGTACCAGCGGCCGCCGTTGTCGAAGGCCTACCTCGCCGGGACCGCCGGGCTCGAGCAGCTGCACCTCCGTGGTGAGGACTTCTTCGCCGAGAAGGGCATCGAGCTGGTCGCCGGGCGGGTCGCCGCGATCGATCGCCCGGACGCCCTGGTCCGGCTGGAAGACGGCCGTGAGCTGGCCTACGACCACCTCGTCCTGGCCACCGGCGCCCGCAACCGCGAACTGCCCGTGCCGGGCGCGGACCTGCCGGGCGTGCTCGCCCTGCGCACCCGCGACGACGCCGACCGGCTCCGCGAATCCCTCGCCGCCGCCTCGGACGTCGTCGTGGTCGGTGGTGGCTTCATCGGGCTCGAGTTCGCTTCGCACGCCGGGCGCCCGGTGACGATCGTCGAGGCGCAGGACCGGCTGCTCAACCGGGTCGCGACGCCGGAGATCTCCGCCTACTTCGCCGCGCTGCACCGCGAAGCCGGGCACACGGTGCTGCTCGGCCAAGGGGTTTCGGCGCTGCACGGCGACTCGCGGGTGCGCGAGGTCGAGCTGTCCGACGGCACCCGGCTGCCCGCCGACCTGGTCGTGGTCGCCGTCGGCGTCGTGCCGGAGACGTCGCTCGCCTCCGCCGCCGGGCTGCCGGTGGCCAACGGCGTCGTCGTCGACGCGCACCTGCGGACCGCCGACGAGAAGATCTTCGCCATCGGCGACTGCGCCAACTTCCCGTGCGTGCAGGCGGGCGCGGCCACCCGGCTGGAGTCCGTGCAGAACGCCGTCGACCAGGCCAGGAGCGTGGCCGCGGCGATCACCGGGACGCCCGAGCCGTACGCCAGCCTGCCGTGGTTCTGGACCGACCAGGCGGGCGCGAAGCTGCAGATCGCGGGCATCCTCGCCGACGCCGACCGCACGGTGGTCGCCGGCGACCGCGACGCGGGCAAGTTCTCGGTGCTGTCCTTCCGCGACGGCGTCCTCATCGCCGTCGAGTCGGTGAACCGGCCGGCCGACCACATCGCCGCGCGACGCCTGTTCACCGCCGATCCGCACCCGCGGTACGCGGACCTCGAGGCGAGCGACTTCAACCTGAAGGGACATCTAGCGTCAACCCGTGGTTGACGACAGAAGATCGTCAACCTACAGTTGACGGCATGGACCTTCCTGCCAACGTCAAACTCGACGACCTCATCAGCGCGATCAAGAGCAACAACGACAAGGACGCCCTCGCCCAGCTGTCCGACGCCGTCTACGTGGGCGAACACCTCGGCGAAGTGGCCGACCACCTGATCGGCCACTTCGTGGACCAGGCCCGGCGCTCCGGGGCGTCGTGGACCGAGATCGGCAAGAGCATGGGCGTCACCAAACAGGCCGCCCAGAAGCGGTTCGTGCCCAAGGTCGACCCCGCCGGCGACCCCTCCGGCGCGATCGAACGCGTCTACGGCCGCTACACCGACCGGGCGCGGCACGTGATCGTCGAGGCCCAGAAGTCGGCCGTGGACCACGCCAGCCCGGAGATCGGCACCATGCACCTCGTGCTGGGCCTGCTCACCGAGCCGGCGGCGCTGGCCGCCGGGGCGATCCTGGCCCAGGGGGTGCAGCTCGACGCCGTCCGCGAGGCCGCCGAGGCGCGGCTGCCCGAAGCAGTGGACCCGGTTCCGAACGTGGTGCCGTTCTCCGCGGGCGCCAAGAAGGCGCTGGAGCTGACCATGCGCGAGGGGCTGCGGCTCGGGCACAACTACATCGGCACCGAGCACCTGCTCCTGGCGCTGCTGGAACAGCGTGAGGGCGCCGGGTTCGAGGTGCTCGACGGCCTCGGCGTCAAGAAGGACAAGGCCGAGGCCAAGATCCAGGAAGTGCTGGCGGAGATCCTCGCCGCCCGCGGGCAGTGAGAGCCCTGCTGGCGGCCGCGCTCCTCGCGCTGGTGCTGGTGACGCTGCTCTGATCGGGATGGACCAGGGGGTCTTCCCGATCAGAGCAGCACCGGATCAGGCCTCGGACTCCGGGCGGCCCTCGGCGGCCCAGGCCGTGTGGAACGAGCCTTCGCGGTCCACGCGGCGGTAGGTGTGGGCCCCGAAGAAGTCGCGCTGGCCCTGGACCAGAGCGGCCGGGAGGCGGTCGGCGCGGAGGCCGTCGTAGTACGCCAGCGCCGTCGAGAAGCCCGGCGTCGGGATGCCGAGCTGGACCGCCGTGGAGATCACCGAACGCCACGAGTCTTGCGCGTCCTCGACCGCCTTGCGGAAGCCGCCCGAGGTGAGCAGCGTCGGCAGTTCCGGCTCTTCGGCGTAGGCCGAGGTGATGTCGTTGAGGAACTTCGCGCGGATGATGCAGCCGCCGCGCCAGATCGAGGCGACCTTGCCGAGGTCGATGTCCCAGCCGTACTCGGTCGCGCCGGCCTGGATCTGGTTGAAGCCCTGGGCGTACGCGACCACCTTCGACGCGTAGAGCGCCTGCTCGACGTCGTCCGCGAAGCGCTCGAGCGAGGAACCTGACAGCGGCGTCGCCGACGGGCCGCCGAGGCCGCGGGCCGCCGCGCGCAGCGGCTTCGAGCCGGACAGCGAACGCGCGAAGACGGCTTCGGCGATGCCCGAGATCGGGACCCCGAGGTCGAGGCCGATCTGCACGGTCCAGCGGCCGGTGCCCTTCTGCTCGGCGGCGTCCTCGACGACGTCGACGAACGGCTTGCCGGTCGCCTTGTCGACGTGCGCGAGCACCTCGGCGGTGATCTCGATCAGGTAGGAGTCGAGCCGCCCGGTGTTCCAGGTCCGGAACACGTCGGCGATCTCGGCGGGGGAGTAGCCACCCGCGTGGCGCAGCAGGTCGAACGACTCCGCGATCAGCTGCATGTCGGCGTACTCGATGCCGTTGTGCACCATCTTGACGAAGTGGCCGGCGCCGTCCGCGCCGATGTGCGTGCAGCACGGCTGGCCGTCGACCTTGGCCGAGATGTCCTCGAACAGCGGGCCGAGCGACTCGTACGACTCCTTCGAGCCGCCGGGCATGATGCTCGGCCCGTGCAGCGCGCCCTCCTCGCCGCCGGAGACGCCGCTGCCGACGAAGTGCAGCCCGCGCTCGCGCAGGGCCTTCTCACGGCGGCGCGTGTCGGCGAAGTGCGCGTTGCCGGCGTCGATGATCACGTCGCCCTCTTCGAGCAGCGGCGCGAACTCCTCGATGACGGCGTCCGTCGGACCGCCCGCCTTGACCATGATCACGACCTGGCGCGGCCGCTCCAGCGCGTCGACGAACTGCTGCGCGGAGTACGCCGGGATGAAGTCGCCTTCGTCGCCGAACTGCTCCACCAGTGCGCGGGTCCGCTCCTCGGACCGGTTGTGCAGGGCCACCGTGTGCCCGTGCCGGGCCAGGTTGCGGGCCAGGTTGCGGCCCATGACCGCCAGGCCGGTGACCCCGATGCTCGCCTTCTTGCTCATCCGAATCCTCTCGAAGACTCTCTCGATTCAGACCCTAGTCCGATCGACGCCTCATGGGAGGTACGGAGCTACGGCTCACGCAGTTCACGAGAAGCAGCGGATCGGGCCCCGGTTGATCGCCACCATGTCCATGACCGCCGCCGCCAGATCGATCTGCGCGCCCCACTCGGCGCCGTCCAGCTCGGCGTACGCGCGGTGCAGGTTGCCCGGCAGCCGCTCCTGCTCGCTCAGCACCGCGAAGTCGCCGAGATCGGTGTCCTTCGCCACTTCGAGCGGGGTCAGCCCGGCCGCCTTGCCGCGCTCGGCCGTCTCCTGGACGAACTTCAAGTAGGCGTCCACGGTGTCGACGACGTCGAGCCCGCACGCCGGCCCGTGGCCGGGCAGGATCACCTCCGGCTGGAGTTCCCGGATCACGTCCAGCGCCTGGCGCCAGCCCGCCACCGAGCCCATCAGCGCGAACGGGCTGCCGCCGTTGAACACCAGGTCACCGGCGTAGAGCACGCGCTGCTCCGGCAGCCAGACCAGGACGTCGTTGGTCGTGTGGGCGGCGTGGCCGGGGTGGATCAGCTCGAGGGTGGTGTCGCCGGCGTGCACGGTCAGCCGGTCGTCGAACACGACCTCCGGCGGCCGCGAGCGCAGCTCGCCCCAATCGCTGCCGACGAAGACGCCGTCGAACGTCTGGATGCCTTCGGCGACCAGCAGCTCGCGGGTCTTGCGGTGGCCGACCACGGTCGCGGTCGCGACGAGGTAGTTGCCGTTGGTGTGGTCGCCGTGGTGGTGGGTGTTGACCAGCGTCGTCACCGGGCTGCCGGTGGTGGCTTCGACGGCGGCGAGCAGCGCGCGCGTGCGGCGCTCGGTCGAGCAGGTGTCGATGAGGACGGTGTGGTCGCCGGCGTCGACGAACCCGCAGTTGTTGATGTACCAGGAGCCGTCCGGCTGGACGTAGCCGTGGACTTCGTCGGCCAGGCGGGTGACGGCGGCGGCGGAGGGCGAACGATCGGTCACGGCGCCCACTATGCCGCAGGCCCCGCTCCGCCGGTTGGCCGAATAATTAGGAATTTCACTGGTCCAGGCGAGTGATTGCGCAGGTGACTGGCATTCCGCGACGTTTCCTGGAACGCTGCGCGATGTCATCATCGAGATCCGCAAGGTGAAGCACTAACCTGGGTGGGTTCGATAGTTCGCGCGCGACGGCGACCGGGAGGCCGCCGTCGCTTGGTAGTGGTCCGGGAGAGCAGGGCGATGGCCAGCACCGTCACCTCGCGCCGGAAGCAGCTCGGGAACGAGCTCCGGCATGCCCGCACCGCGGCGCGGATGACACAGCAGCAGGTCGCCGAGGTCCTCGGCTGCACCCAGGGCAAGGTCAACAAGATCGAGTCCGGTGCCGTCGGGGTGAAACTCGGGGATGTGCGATCCATGCTGAACGCGTTCGGGATCAACGGCGAAGAGGCCGACACGCTGATGAACCTGGCGCGCGCCGCCGCCGGGCAGCGCGGCCACTGGTCCGGCTACCGCTCGGTGGTGCCGCACTGGTTCCGCACCTTCACCGACCTGGAGCCCGCGGCCGCGGAGATCCTCACCTGGCACGGCGAGCGCATCCCCGGCCCGCTGCAGTCCGAGCACTACATGCTCAAGCAGTTCACCGAGGCCGGCGCCACCGACGTGACGTCTCTGGTGCGCAACCGCCTCGACCGCAAGGCCGTGTTCGAACAGCAGCAGCCGCCGTACTACCGGTTCATCATCAGCGAGGGCGCGCTGCGCCGAGCTCCCGGCGGGTATGCGCCCGCGGTGATGCTGGACCAGGTCGAGCACCTGCTCTCGCTGGAGCGGCACCCGCGGGTGTACGTGCACGTGCTGCCCTTCGGCGCGCGGCTGGCCGCGGTGCCCAACGACTTCACGATCATGCGCTTCCCGGACCGCACCCGGGACTTCGTCTACATCGAGCACTCCGCCGGTGGTCTGTACCTCGACGACGTCAAGGACTTCAACATCTTCGTCGACTCGTGGGACCGGCTGCGGGGCGCGGCGCTGGAGCGGCAGGAGACCCGGCAGTTCCTCAAGGAGCTCGCGGAGGGTTACCGCGCCCAGATGCAGCAGATCCAATAGGGCGAACGGTCCCGTCAGCTATCCCGGCCGGTGAACAACTTTCGGTAGAGTCCTCCTGTTGCGCTGGAATCCACCGGAAGTGGACATCGTGGACCCCGACTTCCTCCCCGACGCGGTCGACCTCGACCGGCCGAACATCGCGAGGATCTACGACTGGGCACTCGGCGGCACCGCGAACTGGGCGATCGACCGGCAGTAGGCGAGCAGGCGGTGCAGGCGTTCCCGCTGGCCAAAACTCTCGCGCGGAGCAACCGCGACTTCCTCGGCCGCGCCGTCCGCTACTGCCTGGCCGAAGGCATCACGCAGTTCCTCGACCTCGGCTCCGGCATTCCGACGGCGGGCAACGTGCACGAGGTGGCCGACGACCACGCCGACGACAGCCGGTGCGTCTACGTCGACAACGAGCCCGTCGCCGTGGCGCACGCGCGAATTCTGCTGGAGGAGACCGGCGACCCCGACCGCCACGCCGTGCTGCACGCCGACCTGCGCGACGCCGAAGAGGTGTGGGAAGCCGCGCTGGCGACCGGCGTGCTCGACCCCGACCAGCCGATGTGCCTGCTGAGCGTGGCGGTGCTGCACTTCCTCCCGGACGTCACCGGCGTCCGCGAAGCCATCCGCGACTACCGGACGCTGCTGGCGCCCGGGTCGGCGTACGTGCTCTCGCACGCGACCGAATCCGGCGTGGAAGGGGACGAGCTGGCGCAGATCCGGCGGCTCGTGAAGCTGTCCGAACGGTCGAGTTCGCCCGCGGTTTCCCGGTCCCTCGACGAGATCGCCGCGTTCTTCGGTAACTTCGACGTCGTCGAGCCCGGGATCGTGCCTGTGGGAGAGTGGCGCCCCGAGCCCGGCGCCGCCACGGTCCCCCTCGCGAGCGTGGTCGGCGGTGTCGGCCGCAAGCGTGAAGGACGGTTCGCATGACGACGCAGGATCCCGAGGCCCCCGAAGGCGTCGACCTCGAGCGGCCGAACGCGGCCCGCATCTACGACTGGTTCCTCGGCGGCACCGCCAACTGGGCCATCGACCGGCAGTTCGGCGAGCAGGCCGTCAAGACGTTCCCGATGATCAAGACCGTCGCCCGCGCCGGCCGCGACTTCCTCGGCCGCGGCGTCCGGTACCTGGCGCGCAACGGCATCGACCAGTTCCTCGACCTCGGCTCCGGCGTCCCGACGGTCGGCAACGTCCACGAGGTCGCGGCCGAGGTCAACCCGAACGCGCGGTGCGTCTACGTCGACAACGAGCCGGTCGCGGTGGCGCACTCGCAGGTCCTGCTGGAGAAGGAAGGCGTGGCGGACCGGCACGCGGTGCTGCAGGGCGACCTGCGCGACCCGGCCGACATCTGGAAGCGCGCGCTCGACACCGGCGTCCTCGACCCGAACCGCCCGATCGGCCTGATCATCGTCGGCGTCCTGTACTTCCTCGGCCCGGACGAGCCGGTGGCCCAGACCATCAAGAAGTACCAGTCGCTGCTGCCATCGGGGTCGTACTTCCTGTCCTCGCACCTGACGAGCGACGGCCTGGACGCGATGGCCGACTCCGAGAGCCGCGAGTCGATCATGAAGCAGTACAACCGGTCGAGCACGCCGCTGCACCTGCGCTCGCGCGAAGAGTTCACGTCGTTCTTCGACGGCCTCGAACTGGTCGAGCCGGGCATCGTCTTCCTCCCGGAGTGGCACCCGGAGGAGATCGAGTCCCGGGCCACCAAGAAGCTCGCGAACGACCCGTCGTTCGTCGGCCACCTCTGCGGCCTCGGTCGCAAACCGTGACGGCGACGCCCTACGACGCCGTCGCGGTCCAGTACGCGGAGTTCGTCGGCCCGATCTGGGACGGCGACCCGCTGGACCGCGCGGCCTGGACGGCGTTCGCGGACTACGCGCGCGGCCGCGGCCCGGTCGCCGACCTGGGCTGCGGACCGGGCCACCTCACGGCGCACCTGCGTTCGCTGGGCCTCGACGCGTCCGGCGTCGACCTGTCCCCGGTCATGGTCGAGCTGGCCCGTGCCGCCCACCCGGACCTGCGCTTCACGGTGGGGTCGATGGCGGCGCTGGACATCGCCGACAGCTCGCTCGCCGGGATCCTGTCGTGGTACTCGGTGATCCACACGCCGCCGGCCGAACTGCCGGGCTACTTCGCCGAGTTCGCCCGCACGCTGGCGCCGGGCGGTGTCCTGCTGCTGGGCTGGTTCGAAGCCGACGGGGACGTCGTGACGACGTTCGACCACAAGGTCACGACGGCGTACCGCTGGCCGCCGGCCGACCTGGCCGCGCTCGGTGCGGCGGCGGGGCTCGTCGAGGTGGGTCGGCTGCGGCGGGAGCACACCGCGGACGAGCGCCCCTTCCGGCAAGGCCGGTTGCTGCTGCGGAAACCGTAGCCCGCACGCGCGAGAGCCCCGGTCCCATCAGGGAACCGGGGCTCTTTTTCGTGGTGGGTTGTTCAGGCGCGGGAACCGATGCGGCCGCGCAGCAGCGGCGTCAGGTCGATCGACGCCTCCAGCGGCCGCGTGGTGCGGACGCCGTCGGAGTAGCGCTGCCGCGGGAGGTCCTGGTCGGTCGCCCACGGGGTGGTCTTGCGCAGTGGTGCCTGGATCAGGCTGAAGCCGAAGCGGTTCCGCAGTTCGTCGCCGATCCCTCGGCGGCCGCGGTGCTCTTCGTCCTCGCGGCGGAAGAGCGAGTTCATTCGGACGGCCATCGTCTACACCCCCAGCTCTCGTCGCGGTGCCCGGGCGGGCTCGCCGCCGGTCAGTCCGAGACAGGGTTCACACGGCATGCCGGCCCCGGGGACCAGCCATTCGACGTCTTGACGGGAAAGCGCTTCCCCGCATCTGGTTCGGACCAGCTCGGTGTCGGTCGCGGCGGCGTCCAGGCCGAAGACGTGGACCACCCGGCGGGCCTCGCCCGTGGTGCCCCTGGCGAGCCGGCCTGCGACGAGCACGCCCGGTGGCGCGCTGTCCTCGACGATCACGCTGATCCTCCCCCATGAGGTTCCTGCGGTGGCTTGGTTCTTCGGTTTCGGCCGCTTCGGCGTCGCTCGGGGACCGCCCGCCGCGCGCAAGCAGTCGTTCACCGACGCCGGCGCCCCGGCCGATGCGATTAATCCTACTCCTGGAATAATCTTCATGTCGAGGCCGAAGCTAGTTGATCACCCGCTTGGCCCTGCGGTCTAGGCCATTGAGACACTGAGTAGCCGGGTACGGGTGCTTTCGACCAGGTCGCGGCCGCACCCCCCATCAATCGTCGGAGGTACGACCCATGGCGGATTATCCGTCGTTCGCGGATTACGATCCGAACACGGCCGTGTCCCTGTTCGAAGAGGCCGCTTGGGAGAAGTCGTTCGCGAGCGAGCCCAACGGCGGCAGCTGCGTCGAGGTGAACCTGGGCCGCGAGGGCCTGATCGGCGTCCGGGACACCAAGCTCCCGACCAGCCCCGTTTTCGTGTTCGACACCGCCGAGTGGGAAGCGTTCCTGGTCGCCGTCAAGGCCGGGCAGTTCGACCTGCCGGCCTGAGTCGTCCCCTGCGCGGGTGATCATGGTCACCCGGTTGAGTGTTCGAATGGCGAAGGCCCCCTTCCCCGTCTCTGCGGTGAAGGAGGCCTTCGCGGCGGTCCGGATACGTGCGACCGCGGAATGTGGGCGAAATCTCACCCGATTGCCGGGAGCTCCCCTCCTCGCAACCGGCTGCGGGTCCGCCGCCAGGCCACCACGACGAGCACCACCAGCCCGATCAGCGGCAGCGTGCTGATCGCCCAGCTGACCCCCATCGGCGGCCCCGGCTGTTCCAGCACCGGCAGCGCGCGCAGCTCCCCGGTACCGGACCCGGCGGGGCCGTTGACGGTGAAGCGCAACGTCCACGCGCCCGGCCGCGGCATCGACCGGACGTCCAGGCCCCAGACGTCGAGCTTGCGCGGGTGCCGGACGAGCGGCTGCTTCCGGTTCTGGCCGCCTTCCGGGTTGACCATGGTGAGCGTGCCGGACTTGCCCTCGATCCCGCCGTCGGGGATGAAGGTGAAGTCCAGTGACTGCATGGCCTTCAGCGGCCAGGTGCTGAACCCGACCGTCAGCCCGTACGGCCCGGCCTGCACCCGTTCGGTGTGCACGATGTTGACCGGCTCGTAGGCGTTCGCCGGTGCCGCGGTTGCGAACAACAGCCCGGCTACGGCAGCTAGGGCCAGGAGTGCTTTACGCATCAGCGGTTTCCCCCTTCTTCGCGGGCGCCAGCAGGCACAGCATCCCGCCGAACCGCCACCCGGCGAACCCGCCGAGCAGCCCCAGCGCCGCGCTGAGCACGGCGGTCGTCGTCAAGTACCAGGCCGGCGGCAGGTGCGCGCCGGTGTAGAGCAGCACGCGCTGCACCGGCAGGCTCAAACCGATCAGCAGCCCGGCGACGCCGCCGACGACCACCGAAACCCGGCCGGGACGCCACCCGCGGCGCCGTCCGGCCAGGTAGCCCAGCTCCATCAGCGCGGCCACCGGCAGCAGGGCCATCGGCGTCAGGGACGGCATTTCCGGCACCCCGGAGATCGCGTCGCGCATCGGCAGCCCGACCATTTCGGCGTAGGCCTGCGCGGCCCACGGCGAGAACCACCAGAAGACCGCCTGCACGGCCGCGACCAGCGCCGCGGTGCCGACCGCCCCGCCGGGACGGCGGAAGAACCCCGCGCCGACCGCGACCAGCAGCACCGCCATCGTCGACTGGCCGATCGACACGGCGTCGGCGTAGTCGTCCGGCACCTGCTGCAGCCCGAGCGCCAGCACCGGCGCGAACGTCAGCAGCACGGTCAGCGACCCCAGCGTGCCGAGCCGGCCCCAGCGGTGCTCCCGCGCCGCGGCGAACACCGCGGTCGTGCCGATCAGCGACACCGTGATCGACAGCAGCAGCCCGATGTGCGGCGGCGAGTCGATGACCGCGTCGAAGCCGTAGAGCCCGTGCCACCACTGGTCCCACAGGCCGTACAGCAGGAACGTGGCCGCGCCGACCCCCGACACGAGGTAGCCGAGCGGCGCGGCGAACGTCTTGCCGAACACGTTGACCACGCGCCCGCCGACCCGCGGGTCGACCGGGCGGCCCGCGCGGCGCGCCGCCGTCGTCAGCAGCACGACGGCGAGGCTCGCCAGGCCGACGACCGCGCTGCCCGCGTACAGGAACAAGTGCGGCAGCGTGAAGAACGTGTCCGGCCCGACGTCGCTGTGCCACTGGATGTCCCAGGTCAGCCCGACCAGTGACAGCAACGACCCGCCGAGCACGACGTTCGCCGGCAGCAACCCCGTTCGCGCCGGTTTCGCGACCGACGCCGTCTTGACGCCGGATGCGGTGAGATCCATTCCCCCGACCCTCCTTTAGTTGACGAGCAACGGAAAGACGACTTGCGCGGCCCCGCCCGGCCCCCGCAGCGAGACGGTGATCTCCCACTGCCCGGCCATCGGCAGCCCGACGTCCGCGGCGCGGAAGCGGCCGGGTCCGTCCGGCCCGGCGGGCACCGGCGCGAGCGCGTGCCCCATCTGCGCCATCACCGGCGCGACCGTGACGGCTTCGGGCGCCGGCCCGGTCACCGCCACCGCGAACGTGTTGCCGCCGATGCGGGGCCGGTCCGCGGAGAACTGGACGGTGTAGGGCCCGGAAACCGCTTGCTGCGTGGTGGGTTTCGCGCCGCCGCCCGGCCAGAGCAACCACGTGAGCAGGCCGGCGGCGACGACCGCGACCGCGGCGATCAGCACTGTCGGGCGTTTCATCGGCCGGCTCCTGTCGTCGGGACGTCCACCACGGCGGGGACGGTCAGCACGCGGTAGCCGCGCTCGGCCTGCAGCCAGATCCGGTAGCGGCCGGGCGCGGCGAAGGTGTAGGTGAAGCTGACGTCCGGGCCGTACGCGGCGACCGTTTCGTCGGGCCGGTCGGCCTGGCCGGCGACCGGCGGGATCATCGCGTGGACGTGCGCCCACGTCGGTGCCTTCGCGGCGCCTTCCCCGGCGGCCCCGGTGAACGGCCCGGTGATGATCAGGTGGCCGAGCATGCCCAGCCACGGCTGGAGGTCCTGGGCCGGGAAGCGCGCGGTGATCGTGGTCGGTGTCCCTTGGCTGACGGTGAGTTCCACCGAGGTGCCGTCGACCGTGCGCGGTCCGGGACCCGGCGGCTCGGGCGCCGACGAGGCCGTGCCTTTCAAGTCCACAGTGGACCGGACGAGCTGGACGCCGCCGCCGCGCCGGGCGAGTTCCGCCGCGACGGCGTACGTGCCCGCCTCGGGATCGGCGACGCGGACGCGGTAGTCGCCGGGGCCGACGCGCACCGGGTGCAGGTGGCTCAGCCGTCCGGAGGGCGAGATGAGCACCAGGTGCACGAGCGCGTTGTCGTGCACCAGCAGGTCGTCGACCGGACGGCCGGTGGCGCCGTCGGTGAGCCGCAGCTTCAGCTCGTCACGTGCGGCTTCCACCGCGAGGTTCACCGGCGGCCGCGAGTAGTCCACAGTGGACAACTGCGCGTTGGCGTACGGATCGGTGACGTTGTCGAAGGTCGGGTCCAGCCGGCTGCCGGGCGCGGGCGGCGGGGGAGTGCTCGCCGACAGCAGCGCGCCAGTGACGGCGACGGCGATCGCGGCCACCACGCCGCCCGCCGGGATGAGCGCGTACGCCGTGCGTTTCGCCCGGACGCCGACGACCAAGGCGAGCAGCAGGAACGCGCCCGCCGCGACGAACCCGCCGTAGGTCGCCTTTTCCCACGGTGGCACCACGCGGGCCGGCACGACGAACGGGATGGTCGCGGCCGGGCCGGTGCCGTCGCTGAGCGACAACGTCCACGGTCCGGGCTTGTCGACCCGTAGATTTCCCGCGTACACACCGGGTTCGGCGCCGAGGACGACGTCGGTCCGCGCGCTCGTGATCCCGTCGGCCGCGACGGCCACGTGCAGCGTGCCGGGCGGGCTGCCCCGGTGCGTCACGACGTCGACCCGCAGCGGCGACGGCGTCGTGTCGACCCGGCGGATGATCACGGTGAGTTCGCGCGCGCCGAGCGTTTGCGCGACCTGGACGTCGGTGCCGCTCGGCGCGCCGTCGGCGTGCGCGGTCCCGCCGCCGGCCGCGATCCCCAATACGGCCAGCAGCATCAGCAGTGCCGCTTTCGATTTGCTCCCCATGGTGACCCCGAACCTAACCGGCACAGCCGGTGGCGGGCGTCACGGCGGCGAGGGAATCCCGGTCCCCAGTGCGGGGGACCGGTACCCCCGGTGGTCTCAGGGGCGGAGGAAGTCCCGCAGGTGGGCGACCACTTCGCCGGGCTGCTCCTCGGGGAGGAAGTGGCCGCAGTCGGCGAGTGCGGTGCCGGTCGCGCCGGGGGCGTACTCCTGCCAGATCTCGAGGGTGGGCAGGGTGCCGAGCAGGCCGTTCGCGCCCCACAGCGCGAGGAGGGGCTGCGTAACGCGCTTCCCGGCTTCGAAGTCGGCGTCGTCGAGTTCCGCGTCGTCCGGGAAGGAGGCGCGGTAGTCGTCGAAGCCGGCCCGCAGCGCGCCGGGCTGGGAGAACGCGCGGACGTACTCGGCCTGTGCTTCGGCGTCGAGCGCGTGGCGCTGGTGGGTCCAGCGCTCGAAGAAGTAGCCGAGGTAGCCGGCAATGTTCTGGCCCGCGAGCAGCTCGGGCAGGTCGGGCTGGAGGTGGAAGAGCCAGTGCCAGTAGGCCTTGGCGACGCCGGTGTCGAGGCGCTGCCACATCGCGCGGGTGGGTGCGATGTCGAGGACGGCGATCCGGTCGACCTGGTCCGGCCGGTCCAGCGCCCAGCGGTGGGCGACGCGCCCGCCCCGGTCGTGCCCGGCGACGGCGGTCCGTTCGAAGCCCAAGTGTGTCGCGAGCGCGGCGACGTCGGCGGCCATGGTGCGCTTGTCGTACCCGGTCCGCGGTTTGTCGGTGCGGCCGTAGCCGCGGAGGTCGGGCGCGATGACGGTGTGCGTCTCGGCGAGCGGCTCGATGACTTTCCGCCAGCAGTGCGACGTCTGCGGCCAGCCGTGGAGGAGGAACAGCGGCGGGCCGTCGCCGGCCTGCAGGAAGTGCATCCGGATCCCGTTCACATCTTCTAACCGGTTCATGGGGTTAGACAGTAGCGCTGCCTCTAACTGTCTTCAAGGGTTAGAATCGGCGGCATGGAATGGGTCTTCGACGGCGGACGGCCGTGCCTCGACCTCGTCAACACGCTGCGCAGCCGGCACGAGGACGGCGTCGAGCTGCTGACCGGGCCCGACGCGCTGGCGGAATGGCTGTCACTGGCGGGTTTCACGGCGGGGCGGGTCCCGGTGACGGCGGGGAACGTGCTGGCCGCGAAGGCGTTGCGGGAGGCGATCGACCGGGTGCTGCTCCCACCCGAGGAGCCTTCGGGGATGGACATCGAGCTGGTGAACAACGCGGCGGCGTCGGCGCCTTCCCCGCCGCCGCGCTTGGCACTGGTGGGCGGGGTGCTGCGACGCGAGGTCCCGGCCCCGAAGGACCCGGTGGCGTCGGCGTTCGCGGCACTGGCCGCGGACGCGATCGACCTGGCCACCGGCGACGCTTCGGTACGGGTGTGCGCGGCGGACGACTGCGGACAGCGCTTCTGCGACGCTTCACCGCGCCGCAACCGCCAGTGGTGTTCGATGTCCCGCTGCGGAAACCGCGCCAAGGCCCGCGCCCACTACGCCCGCCTCACGACCCGCGACACCTGAGCGCAACTTTCCCTATGAAAGTGCCGCGAGGACCGGGCGGAACTTTCATAGGGAAAGTGCCGCTCGGTCAGGGCTTCGCGCCGGGGCCGTTGCCACCCACCAGGCGGCGGTAGGCGCCCGGGTGGGCGCGGAACCAGACGTTCAGCTTGCCGATCCAGCGCATGTGGGCGGTCCGCAGGCCGGGCGGGAGCGGGGTCGCGAGCAGGCGCACCACCCGCGCGGAGCGGTCGAAGCGCCGCTGGTCGCGCGCGGTCCATGCGAGGCCGAGGCGATCGCGAAGGACCGGTGGCAGCGTCGCGCGGATCAGGAACAGCTGTCCCCGCGCCTGCGCCCGCCGCAGCGGGAGCCACCACCGGTCGGGCAGCCAGCCGACCGGCTTCCGGACCGTCTCGATCGTCTCGAAGAGCTGGTCGATCGTCGGGTTGCCGGCGAACCCGGCCACCATTTCGTCGTAGTAGCGCGAGAAAGCCGCCCAATCCGGCGGCAGATCGCGCTCCCGCACGCCGAGCAGACGCCCGATGTCGCACATCTGCGCGTAATACTCGTCGAGCTCCGAAGTGGACAGCGGGCGGCCGAAGAACCGTTGTGCGTCAACGGGAACCATCACCAAGGTCGCGTGCACCCACGCGTACGCCAACGGGTCGAGCGCGCTGTACCGGCGTCCGTCCGAAAGGGACCCCGCGAACGACCGGTGCAACGCACGCAGCCGCGCCGCTTCCACGCGCGCACCGGAAACCCCGCCATAGACGTAGATCGACAGCGACGCGCCCGTCCGCATCAGCCGCGTCCACGGGTCCGACGTGTAGTCCGAATGATCGCGCACGCCCGCCGCGACGACCGGGTGCGCCACCTGCAGCACCAGTACCTGACCCGCCAGGAGCGCGTCGCGGAAGTCGCCGAAGTACTTCCACGCCGCCGTGCCGCGGACGATCTCCCGCGTCATCCAGCCCCGCGGATCAGCATCATCAGGGGGCCGGCCACCGGGGTGTCCGTCTCGCCCGTCGCCAGGCGGCGCAGCTGGAGCCCGGCGATCAGCGCCACCACCGGCCCGGCCAGCCGGCCCGGGTCCGGCACCCCGAGGGCTTCCAGGATCGTCACGGCCAGTTCGTCGTACGCCGCGAAGCAGCGCGAAGAGGCTTCGTGCAGGCCGGGATCGCGGGCGGACTGGAGGTACAGCTCGTGCGCGCCGAGCTCGTCGGCGCCGAACGGCAGTTGCGCGATCACGTGCTCGACCACCGACGCCGCCTGCTCGATGCTCAAGCCCGCCGCGCGGTAGCCGTCGACGATCGCGCCGAGCTTCGCCGTCTCCTCCTCGACGAACAGCAGCATCGCCTCGCGCAGCAACGCCGTCTGGCTCGGGAAGTGGTAGGTCAGCGTGCCGAGCGAGACGCCGGCGGCGGCCACGATCCGACGGTTCGTCAGCCCGCCGACGCCGTGTTCGCCGACGACCGTCAGCGCGCCGCGCAGGATGGCTTCCCGGGTGCTTACCAGCTTGTCTCGGGATGCCGCTCCGGCCACCGTTCGACCTCTTCCAGTTGCGCGGCGAGGGAGATCAGCCGCTCCTCGGCGTGCGACGGGCCGAGCAGTTGCGCGCCCAGTGGCAGCCCGGCCGCCGTCTGCCCGGCCGGGACGTTGACCCCCGGCCAGCCCAGCACGTTCCACGGCCAAGCGTACGGGCAGGCGGCGATCATGGCCTGGTCGGTCTCCCAGCCGGACAGCCCGTCGAACGTGCCGATCGGCGGCGGCGGGGTCGCGGTGGTCGGCGTCAGCAGCACGTCGACGCGGCCGAACACCGAGCCGATCCGCCGGTGCAGTCCCGGCTCGAGCGCGCGGGCGAGCCGCAGCGCGGGACCGGCCAGCAGCCGGCCGTGGCCGGCGTTGCTGCGCGTGCGCGGGTCGAGCCCGGCGCGGTCGGGCACCCGCAGCGTCCAGTCGCGGACGCCGGTGAGCGAGCGGGGGAGGAACGTCAGGCCGATCAGCCCGTAGTCCGGTTCGACTTCGACGATCTCGTGGCCCAGCCCGGCCAGCGATTCGGCGAGCCGCCGCACGTTCGCCTCGACGACCGGGTCGAGCCGGGTCCTGGTGGCGGTGAACGGGATCCGCGTCGACAGCCCGATCCGCAGCCGGCCGGGTTCGCGGGCGGCGGCGGTCCGGAACGCGCTCCCGGTGTCCGCGACGACGTCGAGCAGCAGTGCGGCGTCGCCGACCGTGCGGGCGAGCGGGCCCAGCACGGTCAGGCCGTGGAACAGCTCGCCGCCGGTCGGAATCCGGCCGCGCTGGGTTTTGATGCCGACGAGCCCGGTCCACGCGGCCGGGATGCGCACCGACCCGGCGCCGTCGGAACCGAGCGCGGCCGCGATGACCCCCGACGCCACCGCGGCCGCGCTCCCGCCTGAAGAACCCCCTGGGGTGTGGTCCGGGTGCCACGGGTTGCGCGTCGCACCGAAGGCCGGGCCCTCGGTGAACGGCCACTGGCCCAGCTCGGGGGTGTTGGTCTTGCCGATGATGACGGCGCCGGCCGCCCGCAGCAGCGCGACGGCGGGCGCGTCGGATGTCGCGACCGGGAACTCGCCGGCGCAGCCGAAGGAGGTCGGCAGGCCGACGAGGTCGACGTCGTCCTTGATCGCGATCGGCACGCCGAGCAGCGGCGCGCGGTCGCCGGCCCGGAGCCGTTCGTCAGCTTCGGCCGCTTCGACGAGCGCCGCTTCGTCGCGCAGGTACCGGAAGGCGTTGAGGGTCGGCTGGCTAGCGTGCGCGCGCCCGAGCGCGGTCGCGGTCAGCTCGGCCGAGGTGACTTCCCCGGCGGCGAGCCGCGCGGCCTGCGCGGCGAGACCGGTGAAGTCGAGGCTCGTTGCGGTCATGGCACCTCCCGGGCGCTCTCGTTCGTTCGAACGAACGTTACCGGATACCGATGGTTTCCGGCTACTCCCCGGGCGCTCTAGAGTGGGTTGATGACGTTCGACTTCGCCGGGTTCCCCGCCGCCGCCCTCGACGCGATCCCCCGGGTCGACCTCGGTGGCTGGCCGACGCCGTTGCACGAAGCGCCCCGGCTCGGCGAAGCGCTCGGCCTGCGGAACCTCTGGCTGAAGCGCGACGACGTCCACCCGCTCGGCGCCGGTGGCAACAAGCTCCGCAAGCTCGAATACCACCTCGGCGCCGCTCGCGAGGCCGGCGCCGACACCGTGATCACGTTCGGCGCGCTCCAGACCAACCACGGCCGCCAGACCGCCGCCGCGTGCGCGAAGCTCGGCCTGCGCTGCGAACTCGTGCTCACCGCGAAGGTCCCGCGCGACGGCGACGCCTACGAACGCGGCGGCAACATCCCGCTGGACAAGCTCTTCGGCGCGACCGTCCACGTCTGCGCCGACGGCGAGGAGACCGGCCGCGTCTACGACCGCCTGGTCGCCGAAGCCGCCGCCGAGGGTCGGAAGGTCGCGACCGTGCCGGTCGGCGGCTCGAACGACCTCGGCGCGCTCGGCTACGTCCGCGCCACGTACGAACTCGCGAAGCAGCTGGAAGAACGCGGTGTCGAACGCGCTCACCTCGTCGTCCCGCACGCGAGCGGCGGCACCGCGGCTGGGGTCGTGCTGGCGACGTCGCTGCTGAAGAACCTCGGCGTCGGCGTCGCCTGCGTCAGCCACCCGCTCGACGAGGCCACCGAAAACCTGCGCGAACTCACCGCCGGCGCGGCCAAGCTGCTCGGCGTCGCACCGCCGTCGTTCGACCACGTCCGGCTGGGCGACTCCACGCTCGGCCCCGGCTACGGGATCCCGACCGACGCCGTCTGGCACGCGCTACGGCTTTTCGGCCGCACCGAGGGCGTCGTGCTCGATCCGGTCTACACCGGCAAGGTGGCCGCCGCGCTGGTCGAATGGGCGGGCCACTTCGCCCCGGACGACCACGTGGTGTTCCTGCACACCGGCGGCATGCCCGGCCTGTACGGCTACGCGCCCGAATTCGCGGCGGCCGTCGAAGGCTGATTCGAGCCGGGTCGCCAGCCGCAGCAGCGTCAGCAGCAGGCCGACGTCGGCGAGCAGCAGCAGCCGCTGGGTGACGCCGATCGGGACGACGTCGGAGACCACGCCGAACGGCTCGATGCCGGCCTCGCTCAGCCGCACGAAGAGGAAGCTCAGCGCGAAGAACGCGAACGCCGCCGCGCTCACCCGGATCGCCCGGACCACGGCGACGCGTTCCGGGTGGCCCTTCAGCGGTTCCAGCAGCGAAATCGCGGCGCCGGGCAGGCTGCAGAACGCGACCAAGCACGCGTAGAGGTGGATTTCGCCGCTCACGGGGTCCGGCGCTTCGGGGTAGCTGGCCGGGAAGATCGCCGCTGCGGCCATGCCCAGCGCCCACAACGCGAGCAGCAGCCGGGTCGTCCGCGACAGCGGGACCCCGGCGACCTGCAGCGCGCCGAGCACCGCGAGCGACCCGATGGCCAGCGACAGCACGCTCGCCGCGAGCATGCCTTCGCCGCGATCGGTCACCGTGTAGCTCGAGAGCGTGTCGTACACCGGGTCGTGCGAGCTGATGATGTGCAGCACCACGGCGGTGAAGAGGCCCCACCCGATCGCGCCCAGCGCGACGAGCCGCCATGGTCTCGTGCGCTTCCCCTGTTCCGTCCCCATGCCGTCCAGGTTCTCGGAGAACGGCACGGTGGGTGATCAGGGAAGACCCTGAATTCCCCCGGAGGTGAAGTCGACGAGCACGAGCGCCTGGTCGTCGTGGCGCTTCGGCCGCGGCCAGCGCTCGCCGTCCGGATCCTGCTTTTCCGCGGTCCGGACGGCGTCCAGGACGGCGTCCGGACCGTCGGTGCGCGCGATCTCGAGGACTTCGCGCCAGCCGAACAGCTCGTACTGGTCGACGCCGATGGACACGCCGTCGCTGGCGAGCAGCACGGCTTCGACGTCCGCCCGCGCCCAGCTGCGGCGCACGGCGTGCGCGGCGGCGCCGGGCTCGGCTTCGGCGACCCAGAACCCGTCGTGCGCGTTGCGACGGCGGCGGACGTCGGCGCCGGTCTGGAGCAGCCCGCGCCGCCGCAGCCGGGCGAGCCGGTCGTCGGAGACGACGTCGACGCCGAAGCGCCCGAACGCGGCCACCGGGCTGTCGGCGAGCACCAGCGCGTCGACGCGGTCGTCGAGCCACCGCACGGCCGCGACCGTGCTGGAGGGTGAGTGGCGGGGAAGCAGCCGGTTGTCGGCGGTGACCTCGCCGATCGCACGGGTCAGCGCCTCGGCCAGGTCGGCTTCGGGCGCGGCGCGGAGGCCGTCGCCGAGGTGCCGGGCGAGGCGCTCGGCGTACCAGCCGCCGGGGGGTTGTGAGGGGTCCGACGAGGTGGCGCCGTCGAGGACCAGCACCGCGTTGTCCAGCACGACGACGTGGTCCTCGGTGGGGCGCGGGTGGCCGTCGGCGCCCACCCCGGCCCGCTCGGCGATCGCGATCTCGGGCATCACCCGACTGTACGTCGACCCTCCGGCGGCTTCGCGCTGAGCGCGCCGGTGCCGGCCCGGCCTCGGCTGGGCGCAGGACTTCGGCTAGCCAGACTGGGGAGGTGGCCGCCCCAAGCGCCCCAATGTGGCGTTGGTTGCGTCCAACGCACCGAACGCCACATTGGGTGCATTCGGGACCAGAACACCAGGCCCCACCAGTCGAAGCGATCAAACCCGCTCGCATCAAGCGTCAACTTCAGTTGACAGACTCATGATGTCAACGTAGGTTGACAGCATGACGGAAGCGACGGATTTGGCCGCCCGGGCCGGTGATCGCGATCCCCGGGTGGGGCTGCGCGCGGTCGCCGCGCTTCGGCGGCTGCTGGAACAACTGGAGGCCGTGCAGGTGCGCAGTGCGCGGGTGCAGGGCTGGTCGTGGCAGGAAATCGCCGCCGAGCTGGGGGTCAGCCGGCAGGCCGTGCACAAGAAGTACGGGAGGCACTGATGTTCGAACGGTTCACGGCGGACGCGCGGCTCGCGGTCGTCGAGGCGCAGATGACCGCGCGGCAGTCCGGCTCGGTGCGGGTCGAGCCGTCGGACCTGCTGGCCGGGCTGCTCAAGACCGGCTTGCCGCTGCTCACCGAGCTGGGCATCGCCACCGACGACCTGGCCGCGGAACTGGAACGGACCCGGCGCCGCGGCGGGGTCAGCGACGCCGACGCCGAGGCGCTCACGGAGTTCGGGATCGACGTCGAGCAGATCGTCGAGCGCGTCGAGCAGACCCACGGCGAAGGGGCTCTGGCCGGTCGGCTCGGTCCGGCCAAGCGTGGGCACGTCCCGTTCACCGCCCAGTCGAAGAAGACCTTGGAGCTGAGTCTCAAGGAAGCGGTGCGGATGGGGGACAAGCACCTGGGGCAGGAGCACATCCTGCTCGCGCTCGCCCAGCAGCGCGGCACCGACGACGTCCTCGCCCGGCGCGGCGCCGACTACGCGACGCTGCGCCGGGTCGTCCAGCAGCGCAAAGCCGGTTAGGCGACGGGCTCGCGCCACACCACGTACGGCAGCAGCGCCTGGGTCAGCGGGCCGATCGCCAGCGCGTAGAGCACGGTGCCGACGCCGACCGTCCCGCCGAGGAAGAAGCCGACGACGACCACGGTGACCTCGATGCCGGTGCGCACCAGGCGGACCGACCAGCCGGTGCGGCCCGCGAGGCCGGTCATCAGGCCGTCGCGCGGACCCGGGCCGAGCCGCGCGCCGACGTAGGTCGCGGTGGCGACGCCGTTGAGCACGATGCCTCCGACCAGCAGCGCGATCTGCCAGGCCAGCTCGTGCTGGTCGGGGACCACCGCGCGGACGGCGTCGACCATCACCGAGATGACGACGACGTTCGCGATGGTGCCGATGCCGGGCCGCTGGCGCAGCGGGATCCACACCAGGAGCACGACCACCGAAATCAGGCCGGTCACGGTGCCGAACGTCAGGCCGGTGTGCTTCAGGACGCCTTCGGCCAGCACGCTCCACGGTTCGAGGCCGAGGCCGGCCCGGGTGACGAGGGCGACGCTGGTGCCGTAGAGGGCGAGGCCCGCGAGCAGCTGCACGCTGCGGCGGGCGGGGTCACGGGTGATCCGGACGGGCCGGAGGTCGATCTGAGCCACACCTGCACTATCCGCCGCAAGTGGCCTTGTAAACCATAGCCAATTCCAGGATATTGGCCTTATGGAAGCCGCAGTCCCACTGGGTGGACGCATCTCCGGGCCGCGATTGGCCGTCATGCTGGGCTCCTGGCGCCAAGGCTCCCGGCAAGGCGCGGCCGACCTGGCCGCGGCCATCGAGCTGCAGGTGCTCGACGGCCAGCTCCCGCTCGGCACCCGGCTGCCCGCCGAACGGGAGCTCGCCGACGCGCTCGGCGCCAGCCGGACGCTGATCGGCGCGGCGCTGGACCGGTTGCGGGAGAACGGGTTCGTCGCGAGCCGGCGCGGCGCGGGGTCGTGGGTCGCCGCGCCGGGACGGCGGGGCCGCGGCCCGCTCGCGCCGGTCGGCGGCGGCTCGATCGACTTCACCCACGCGTCCTCGCCGGCGATCGCGGGCACGGCCGCGGCCGTCGACACGGCCCGTGGGCTGCTCACCGCCCACCTCGGCGACCACGGCTACCAGGAACGCGGCTTGCTGGGCCTGCGCGAGCGGATCGCCCGCCGCTACACCGAACGCGGGCTGCCGACGACCCCCGCGCAGGTCATGGTCACCAACGGCGCGCACCACGCGTTCGTGCTGGTCCTGCGCATGCTCGCCGGGCCGGGCGACCGGGTGCTGGTCGAGCAGCCGACATACCCGAACGCGCTGGAGGCGATCCGCGCCGCGCACGCGATCCCGGTGCCGGTCGCGCTCGACCCGAGCGGCGAGCGCGGCTGGGACATCGCCGGTGTCGACGCGGCGCTGCGGCAGGCGTCGCCGCGGTTCGCCTACCTCGTCGTCGACTTCCAGAACCCGACCGGCCTGCGCCTGGACGCCGTCGGCCGCGACCGGCTCGGCACGGTGCTCAGCCGAGCCCGGACCCCGGTCGTCGTCGACGAGACGCTCGTGGAGCTGGACCTCGAGGGCGATCCGCTGCACGGGCCGCCGCCGCTGGCCGCGTTCGCCGGTGACCTGGCGATCTGTGTGGGGTCGGCGTCGAAAACGCACTGGGGCGGGCTGCGGCTCGGCTGGATCCGCGCGTCGGAGGACCTGCTCGGCCGGCTGGTTTCGGCGCGCTACGCGGTCGACCTGGGCTCACCGGTGTTCGAGCAGCTCGTGCTGACCGAGCTGCTCGACGACGAGAGCGCGCTGACCCGCCGCCGCGAGGAGCTGCGCGGCTACCGCGACGCGCTGGCCGGCTTCGTGCGGCAGCACCTGCCGGACTGGACGTTCACGCTGCCGAAGGGCGGCCTGTCGCTGTGGTGCCGGATGCCGGAGCCGGTGAGCTCCCGCCTCGCGGTCGCGGCGGCGGGCCACGGCGTCCAGGTGGCGCCGGGCTCGCGCTTCGGCGTCCACGGCGGCTTGGAGCGCTGGCTCCGGCTGCCGTTCTCGCTGCCGCCGGAAACGATGGAACAGGCCGTCCGCCGCCTGAGCACGGCGGAAGCGTCGGTCCGCGGCACGCCGGAGTCGCTGGCCGCGCCGATCGCCTGAAACGACGAACCGGTGCGCTGGATGCGAGCCTGCTCCCAGGGATGGGCGGCGTTCATGTGCATCCAGCGCACCGGTTCGCGGTTCACACCCCCGCTCGCGGACGTGACCCCGCTCGCGGGTAACCGCTGGCTTCCCGGCACAGCCCCTCGACGTGCCGGGAAGCCCGCGGCTCAGACGTGCTCTCGGTACTGCGAGTCCTCGCTCGGCGCGGTGAGCAAGGGCTCCCGGAGCGCGTCCGGTGTGGGTCCCGGCGCCGCGGGGGCCGCGCGGCGCCGGGACCGGGATCCGACCCGGCCGGGCGCGGTCGGCCGGTCGGAAAGACTGTGGTTTCGCATGGTTGTGCACCCCTGGCGTACGTCGGGCGCGCGAGCGCGCCGCGAGACGTGAAAGAGTCACGGATTGCGTACTGGAGCAGGGGATTCGTCACGCATCAACGGCGTGGAAGTGCGTCCAGTTGATCTTGATTTGGACGCAGGTGTCCCCGGCTGCCCGGTGCGGGGTCAGTCGGGGGAGGTGGTGGGCAGGGCGGCTTCCCTGCCCGCGCCGTCGACGTCGTGGTCGCGGCTGGCACCGATGAGCTTCAGCTGGGTGGTGGTGACGTCGTCGGTGTGGACGGCGAACGCGTGACGCGCGCCGCCGGGACCGTCGTGGCCGGGGGCGGCGGTGGGTGCCGG
The DNA here is from genome assembly GCF_033441515.1 of Amycolatopsis solani. Taxonomy (NCBI): domain Bacteria; kingdom Bacillati; phylum Actinomycetota; class Actinomycetes; order Pseudonocardiales; family Pseudonocardiaceae; genus Amycolatopsis; species Amycolatopsis solani. The sequence continues at coordinate 762,957 of NZ_JAWQJT010000001.1, read as the reverse complement.
CGCGCTCGGGGCGGTGGTGCCGCCGGGCAGGCCGGGAGTGGTGTCGCCGCCGCCTTCGCGGGCGTGCACGCCGGAGTCGCGCGGCTGTTCCGGCCTGGGCTGCTGCGGCTGCACGTGCCGCACGACGACGAAGTGCGTGGTGGCGCGGCCGGTGCTCTGCGACTCGGCTTCGACGGCCGCGGTCTGGACGGCGGTGGCGGGCGCCTCGGTCGTCGTCGTCGCGACGACGGTGGTCGCGACCGGGACGGTGGCGGTCGCGCCGCCCGAGTTCGAGCCGCCGTTGAGGATCGGGCCGAGGACGTCGTCGAGCGGGAGCAGGACGGGCGCGTCGGGGTTGTTCGCGGGCGGCTGGGTGAGCGGTGCGAGGACGGTGTGGGAGAGCGTGTCCGTGACGACGCCGACCGTGCTCGTGACCGTGGTGAGGGTGCCGCCGACCACGTTGAGGACCCCGCCGACCAGGCCGCCGAGGAGGCCGGCGTTCTGGGTGGCCGGGGTCTCGGTGGCGTGGATCCCGCTGGTCTGGGCCGCGGGCTTCTCGGTGGCGGTGGTGTCTTCGGCCGGCTTGGTCGTCGCGGCCGGCTTGGTCTCGGCCGGTTCGGTGTCGGCCGGCTTGGTCTCGGCCGTGGACTCGCTGTCGGCCCTGGACTCGGTGGCCGGGGTTTCGGCAGGGTCGCTCGGTGCCTGGTCGCCGGTTTCCGGCTGCTGCGCGCAGGTGGCGGCGCCGGTTTCGCGGTGGCTCTTGCGGTGCTTGGCGTGCTTGGCGCTGTGGTGGTCCACAGTGGAAGCGGCGGGAGCCTGCGGGCACGCCGGCTGCTCGGTGGCGCCGGCGGTGTTCCCGGAGAGGGTGGCGGTGAGCAGCCACCCGGCGAGCGTCAGGCCCCCGGCGACGAGGATCTTGGCGGCCGGCCGCTGCAGCGCACCCGCCCACGGCCGTGGCGCCCGCCCGCGCGCGCGAGGCGATCCCGGCGCGGACGCGTGGCCCGCGACGAGCGCGACCTTGCCCCGGCGCCTCGGTTCGGCGGCCTGGCCTGCGAGGTGCGTACCGGGTGCGAAAGCCCTTTCGCCGGGATCTTCACCCGCTGTGAACGCCGTCCGGGGGGAGGCGTGGGTTTCGGGGGCACGGGTTTCGGGGGCGTCGTGGCGTGCGTTCGCCGTGCTGCTCACCGCCACCACCACCGTCCGCGCCTGAAGTCTGTTCTCGCTGGGGTCTTTCTCCGGCCAGGTCGCAGTTCCCCCGGGGCTGCACTCTTTCTAGCACCGCTCGGGAGTCTTTCATCTCTCCCGCGTTCGATCCAGCCCGTAAGGCGGAACGGCCCTACCGGGCAAGGTATCTGCGGCCGACAAGTTGATCACTCTCAGTGCCGTTCGGGTGTTCTCGTGCGGCCATTCGGAGGAGTCGTGCAATTTACCCGGCCGGCCGTTGACCTGATGTTTCCGCGAATGCGCTCGCCTTCGGTATCACTTCGGAAACGGTGGGTGCCCGAGCCGGGCCGCTTCCGGGATGTGGGACACGCCTCGAGTCGTCAGACCAGTTTGCGCAATCGGGTGATGGCTTCGTCGATGACTTCGTTGCGCTTGCAGAACGCGAAACGCAGGAGGTGTTTCCACTCGTCCGGGTGATCCGTGAACACCTTCACGGGCACCGCGGCGACTCCGACGCGGCCGGGGAGTTCCCACGCGAGGTCGGCGGCGTCGGTGAAGCCCAGCGGCCGGACGTCGACGCACACGAAGTACGTGCCGGCCGTCGGGCGGACCGCGAAACCCGCTTCGGCGAGGCCCGCCGACAGCCGGTCGCGCTTCTCCGCCAGGGAGTCGCGCAAGCCGTCGACCCAAGGGAGCTCGTGGTCGAGTGCGTGCGCCACCGCCGGCTGCAGCGGGCCGCCGGAGACGAACGTGATGAACTGCTTCGCCGCCTTCACGGCCGCGACCAGCTCCGGGGTCGAGCAGACCCAGCCGATCTTCCAGCCGGTGCAGTTGAACGTCTTGCCCGCGCTCGAGATGCTCACCGTCCGCGGCCGCATGCCGGGCAGCGTGACCAGCGGGATGTGCTCCGCGTCGTCGAACACCAGGTGCTCGTAGACCTCGTCGCAGATCGCGATCAGGTCGTGCTCGACGCACAGCGCCGCCAGCGCTTCCAGCTCGGCGCGGGTGAACACCGTGCCGGTCGGGTTGTGCGGCGAGTTGACCAGGATCGCCCTGGTCCGGGGCGTGACGGCGGCGCGCAGCCCCTCGACGTCGAGGCCGAAGCGGCCGTCCTCGCCCTCGACCAGCCCGACGACCCGGCGCTCGGCGCCCGCCATCGCGACCGCGGCGGCGTAGGAGTCGTAGTAGGGCTCGATGACGATGACCTCGTCGCCGGCTTCGGTCAGCGCGAGCAGCGTCGCGGTGATGGCCTCGGTCGCGCCCGCGGTGACGAGGATCTCCGTGTCCGGGTCGTACTCGGTGCCGTAGCGCAGCCGGTGCCGCGCGATCGCGGCCCGCAGCTCCGGGCGCCCGGGACCGGGCGGGTACTGGTTGGCGCCGCCGAACAGGGCGTTCTTGGCGGCGTCGAGCATGCCGGCCGGGCCGTCGGTGTCCGGGAAGCCCTGGCCGAGGTTGACGGCGTCGTGCTTGACGGCCAGCGCGGTCATCTCGGCGAAGATGGTCGAGGTGAACGGCCGGAGGCGGGGGACGAGAGCAGGTTCGCGCACGATCAGCCATCCTCACGGACAATGGCGATGTGGAGCAACTGACCCCCGCCAAGGTGACGCCCGCCGACCCGCCGGGCGGCGCAGCCGGCGAAGCGGAAAAGCGGCGCGCGCTGCGCAAGATGAAGCTGGTCGCGCTGTCGTTCCTGATCGGCGCCACCGTCGTGTTCCTGCTGACGAGCTGGGCGCAGTCGGCAGGCTGGCCGGGCTGGGTCGGCTACGTGCGCGCGGCCGCCGAAGCCGGCATGGTCGGCGCGCTGGCCGACTGGTTCGCCGTCACGGCGCTGTTCCGGCACCCGCTCGGGCTGAAGATCCCGCACACGGCGATCATCCCGAACAAGAAGGACGCCCTCGGCAACAGCCTCGGCGACTTCGTCGGCTCGAACTTCCTGTCCGAGGAGGTCGTGCGCGACAAGCTCAAGCGCGTCGAGCTCGCGCGGCGGCTCGGCGGGTGGCTGGCGCAGGAGGACAACGCCGAGCGCGTGACGTCCGAGCTGGCCACGGTGGTCCGCGCGGCGGTCAAGGTGCTCCGCGACGAGGACGTCCAGGCGATCATGGAGCAGGCGGTCGCGCGGCGGATCATCGACAAGCCGTGGGGCCCGCCGCTGGGCAAGATCCTCCAGGGCGTCTTCGCCGACGGCGCGCACCACAAGCTGGTGGACCTGATGTGCGACCGCGCGTACGAGTGGGTCCGCGACAACCACACGACGATGCTGCGCGTGGTCTCGGACCGGGCGCCGAGCTGGTCGCCGAAGTTCGTCGACGAGATGCTCGCGGACAAGGTGTACGGCGAGGTCCTGTCGTTCGCGTGGGCGGTCAAGACCGACGTCAACCACCCGATGCGGCTGGCACTGGACAAGTTCCTCGGCGAGTTCGCCCAGGACCTGCAGACCGACCCCGAGGTGATGGCCCGCGCCGAGCAGGTCAAGGGCCAGATCGTGCACCACGAGGAGGTCCAGCGCCTGATCGGCTCGGCGTGGAGCACGGCGAAGGAGATGCTGCTGACAGCGGCCGAGGACCCGTCGAGCGAGCTGCGCCGCCGCGTCCGGCTGGGCTTGATGTCGCTGGGTTCGCGGCTGGTTTCGGATGATCAGCTGCGCGCGAAGGCGGACGGCTGGGTCGAGGGCGCCGCGGCGTACCTGGTGAAGAACTACTCGCGCGAGATCACGACGATCATCACCGACACGGTCGAGCGGTGGGACGCCGAGGAGACGTCGCGGAAGATCGAGCTCCAGGTGGGCCGCGACCTGCAGTTCATCCGGATCAACGGCACGGTGGTGGGCGCGCTGGCCGGGCTGGTCATCTACGCCGTCGCGGAGCTGCTGTTCTGACGGCCGGGAGCTATACCACACCTGGGGGAGCTTCAAACCAGTTGTCCACAGGAAGCTGAGTTATCCCCGGGGTTATCCACAGGTTTTCACGGTGATGGCCTAATGGCTGTCCACAACGTGTGGGGGTGGGGATGGCGGGGGCGTGGATATGTGGTGCCGCGGGGGCGAGTTGTCCACAGCTGTTCGCGGGTTCGTTGCTCGGATGAGAGCTCCGCGCGGGCTGGCTGGATGTCGTGAATGACTCATTCATGTCGTCCGACGACATGAATGAGTCATTCACGACACTCGGACGGCCCGGGTGGCTCGCGAGTCAGGGCAGGACTGGGGCCGGCCGCGGCGCCGGTCCGCGGGCTTCGGCCGAGCGTGGAGCTGGTCAGCCGGCCGCGCGGGAAGGGCGCCGGGCCGCGAGCTTCGGCCTTGCGTGGAGCTGGTCAGCTGGCCGGCCAGCCGCGGCGCCGGTCCGCGACCTCGGCCGAGCGTGGAGCCGGTCAGCCGACCGCGCGGAAGGGCGCCGGGCCGCGAACTTCGGCCGCGAACCGGGGCGGAGTCAGTCGGCTGCGCGGGAAAGGGTGGCGGTCCGCGAACCTCGGGCGAGCGTGGAGCGGGTCAGCCGGCTGCGGCGGTGCGGGCTCGCCAGCCGCGGGCCTTCTCGCGGTTGCCGCACACCCGCATGGAGCACCACGTGCGGGAACGGTTGCGGGACTCGTCGTAGAACGCCCACAGGCACGTGTCCGCCGGGCAGATCTTCAGCCGGATCCAGTCGCCGCGGACCACCAGGCGGGCGCAGGCCGCGAACACTGCGCCGATCGCGTCGTCCGCGACCAGGGCCGGGCCGGCGTCGGTCAGGGAAATCCTCGTGCCGACGTCGAGGCTGCCGCCCGGGAGGCGGGGGTCGCCGATCGCCGCGCGCAGGGCGTCGCGGGCCGCGCGGGCTTCGGGGGCCGGGTTCGCCCGCACCGCGTGCCCGGCTGCCCACTCGCGCCACTGCCCGGGATCTTCGAGCAGGTCAGTGCCCTCTTCGACGTTGACCGTGTTGAGGAACTCCACCACGAGGGAGGCGTCGGTGTGCACGTGACAAGTGTACGGCGGCCGGTGGTTGCCCCCGCGTCGGCTAACCCACATAATGCGAACAACGGTTACTTGAAGGGAGTGGCGCGATGAGTGCGGTACCGACGCTGGGCGTGGTGGCCCTCGACTGCCCCGACCCGGTGGCGCTGGCCGGGTTCTACCGGGCGGTGCTGGAGTGGGACGCGCCCGAGGTCGCCGAAGACGGGCACTGGGTGACGCTCGCCAACCCGCTCGGGGGTGCGGGGATCGCGTTCCAGCGGGTGCCCGACCACCGGCCGCCGTCGTGGCCGTCCGCGGAGAACCCGCAGCAGCTGCACCTCGACCTGAACGTCACCGATCTCGAAGCGGCGCACGAGCGCGTGCTCGGCCTCGGCGCGAAACTGCTGGACGACGAGCCGGAGACGTTCCGCGTCTACGCCGATCCGGCCGGGCACCCGTTCTGCCTCTGCGCGTGCTGAGGGACAGCGAGCCCGAACATGCGTAGGCTCTGATGTGTGATTTGTCCGAAGTGTCAGAACCAGATGCGGACCGTCGACAAGAACGGCATCCACATCGACCAGTGCGACGGCTGCCGCGGGATCTTCCTGGACCGCGGTGAGCTCGAGGCGATCGTCGGTGCGGAGAGCTCGTTCTACGGCCAGCAGCCGCCGCAGTACCAGCCCGGTCAGACGGCGCACTACGGCCGTCCCGACTCGCCGCGCCCGTACCGCGGTGGCCACCCGGATTCGCCGAAGGGGTACCGCGGCGGTTATTCGGACTCGCCGCGGCCGCACCGTGGTGGCTACTCGGACTCGCCGCGGCCGCACCGCGGTGGTTACTCCGATTCGCCGCGCCCGTACGGGCACGGTCACCGCAAGCGCAGCTTCCTCGAGAACCTCTTCGACTGAGGTGGGGCTCGACCTGCGGATCTGCCCGGCGTGCGGCGACCGGGCCGACCGCCCGGTCGTCTCCGGCACGACGCTGGAGTGCGCGCGCTGCGGGCACACCTGGCCGTTCCGGAAGCTGCCGCTGTTCGCGCTGACCGGCCCGAGCGGCGCGGGTAAGTCGACGCTCGGACCGCTGCTGGCGTCCCGCTTCGACGGCGAAGTCGTCGTGCTGGAGCAGGACGTCCTCTGGACGGGCGCGCTCCGCGACGACGTCCCGGCGTTCCGCGCGGCCTGGCTCCGGATGGCGGCGATGCTGCACCAGAACGGCCGCCCGGTCGTGCTCTGCGGCACCGTCGCGCCCCCGGAGTTCGAGCCGTTGCCGGAGCGCGCGTTCTTCAGCGACATCCACTACCTCGCGCTGGTGGGCACGCCGGAGTCGCTGCGGGCCCGGCTGCGGGCGCGTCCGGCCTGGCGGGAGTGGGACGAGCCACGGATCGACGAAATGCTCGAGTTCACCGCCTGGCTGCGCTCGTCGGCCGGGGAGCTGGGGGTCGAGCTCCTCGACACGACGGAGGTCTCCACGGAGGCCGCGGCCGACCACGTCGAGAAGTGGATCCGCGCCCGGCTGCCTTAGCCGACGCCGCACTTTCACGTGAAAGTGCGGCCTCGGGTCAGCCGAGCGGCCAGGTGCGGCCGCCGGGTTCGTCGAGCCAGAACTCCTGGCGCGCGCCGGTCACCGTCACGCCGAAGCGCTCGCGGTCCGGCTTGTCGAGCTCGCACCAGTCGACGTAGGCGGCCTCGGCGATTTCCCACAGCGCGCGCGGGCCGCCCTGGGCCACCTCGTCCGCGCCGGCGCGCTTGCGGTGGCGGACCCAGGAGCCGTCCGGGTGGACCAGCGCCACGCCCGGGGTTTCCTCGTCGCCGCCGTCGCGGACCGGCCGGACGCCCGGCAGCGCCAAGCCTGCGAAGAACTCGAACTGACGGCGGGGCTGCAGGACCGCCGACAGCGGCAGCCGCGTCTGCTCCCAGTCCTCGCGCGACGGCATCGGGAGCGGGTCGGCGTGGGGCAGCCGGTGCGCGCGCAGCGGCATGAACCGGCCGTCCCGCGCCAGGACGCGGCCCTGGCCACCGCCGTCGGCGTCCGCGACGAGCCGGATCAGCCCGGCGCCGATCGGGCGGTTCAGCGTCGTCACGACCAGGCCGCCCGGTTTCGTCTGCGCCAGCCACGGGAGCGGGATCGAGGACACCGACGCCGTGCACAGCACGCGGTCGAAGAGCAGGCCGGCCGGGAAGCCGAGTGCGCCGTCGCCCACCGCGCACGCCGGGTGGTGGCCCGCCGCGGCCAGGCGTTCGCGCGCCTGCGCGACGAGCACGGGGTCGATGTCCACGGTGGACACCTGGCCGGCGCCGCAGCGGTGGCTCAGCAGCGCGGCGTTGTAGCCGGTGCCGGTGCCGATCTCGAGCACGCGGTCGCCGTCGCGCACCCGCAGCTCCTCCAGCATGATCGCCATGATCGAGGGCATGCTCGACGAACTCGTCGGCGTGCCCGCCACCGGGCCGTCGCGGCGGGCCAGCGCCCAGCGGTCCGGGTCGTCGTCCAGCTGGGTCACCAGGACGTCGCGCGAGTAGACGGTCTCCAGCCAGCCGGGGTCGGTGTGGTCGACCGCCGCCCACAGGCCGCCCGCCGGCGCGAAGAACCGGGGCAGGAAGACGTGGCGGGGCACCGCGCGGAAGGCGGCGATCCACTCCGGGGCGTGCAGGACGTCCTCGTCGAGCAGGTGCTCGACGAGCCGCCGCCGCAGCCGGGCCGAGCGCGTCATGCGACCACGTTAGCGGTGCGCGTCACACCCGATGGTTGCAAGCAGAGTGCTTGCAATAGCTAGCACCGGCGCGTACCGTCGATGGTGTCGCGAGGAGGTGACCGGATGAAAGAAACCGGTGGGGCCCAGCCAGGATCCGGCAGCCCCATGGAGAAGGTCGCGGACATCGCTTCCGACATCGGCGAGTACATCCGCCAGCAGCGCAACACCGCGAAGATCTCGTTGCGCCAGCTGTCGAAGCTCGCCGGCGTGTCCAACCCGTACCTGAGCCAGATCGAGCGCGGGGTTCGCAAGCCCAGCGCGGAGATCCTGCAGCAGATCGCCAAGGGCCTGCGCATTTCGGCGGAAGCGCTGTACGTGCAGGCCGGGATCCTCGATCTGCCGACGGGCGGACCGGTGGGCGACGCGATCCGCGCCGACGCCGAGCTGACCGAACGGCAGAAGCAGGTCCTGCTCGACGTCTACGAGTCCTTCCGCCGGGAGAACGCCGCGGCACGGCCGGCCGCCGCTCCCGCTCCGGAAACCCCAGACACCACACCAGCCGCAGACACCAAGGAGTCAGCATGACCACCCCGAAGACCGAGGACGTCAAGAAGGCCGTCACCACCGCCATCGACCAGGTCCGCACCCCGCTGCTCGCCGCGCTCGGCGCCGGCAACCTGGCCACGCACGCCGTCACCGACGCCGTCGCGAAGGCCAAGGAGAACGTGACGAAGAGCGGCGAGGCCGCCCGCAAGAACCTGCAGGAGCTGCCGACCGACGTCGAGAGCCTCCGCGAGAAGCTGGACCCGGCCGAGCTGCGCAAGGTCATCGACGAGTACACCGAGGCCGCGCTCAAGCTGTACAACAAGCTGGCCGAGTCGGGCGAGCAGGCGTGGGACAAGTTCGCCGCGCAGCCGCAGGTCAAGAAGGCCATCGAGCAGCTCGAAGAGGCCATCACCACCGCGCAGGGTCAGGTCGAGGGCGTCACCACCGAGGTCCGCGAGCGCGTCGACGGCGTGCTGGGCACCTTCACCAAGCGCACCCGCTCGGTGGGCGAGAAGACCGCCCGCAAGGTGACCGAGGTCGCCGGCGAGGCCGCCGACGCCATCGAGGAGCTGGGTGACGACGTCGCCCACGAGACCCGTTCCGCGAGCCGCAAGGTCGCGAACAAGACGGCTCCGAAGACGGCCGCCCCGGCCCGTCGCACCACCACGAGCGCCGCCGCGAAGAAGCCGGCTGCGCCGAAGACCGACAAGTAAGGCCTTCGTGAACACTCGGCCCCGCCACCGGACCCCGGTGGCGGGGCCGGGGTCGTTCGGGCGGTTTGCCGTAAGCTGTGGCTGTGCTAGTCGCCATCTGGATCCTCCAAGTCGTCCACTGGGGCAGCGCGCTGGTCGGCCTCTTCGCCTTCGTGCACGCGCTCCTGCAGCGCGCCGACGCCTACTCCGCGGCCGACCGCAAGACCAAGCCGATCTGGATGCTGATCACGGGCGCCGCGACGCTCGCCATGGCGCTGTTCGACGTGATGGGTCCCGGGATGATCTTCTGGGTGCCCGCGATGGCCGCCGTCCTGGTCTACATCGTGGACGTCCGGCCCAAGCTGATCGAGGTCCAGCGCGGCGGCTCCAACTGGTAGCTAGGGTGGCGGGGTGACCTGGACGATTGCCGGGAGCCTCACCGTCGTTCCCGCACCCACCCGTACCGACCTGCTCGCCGAGCCCGTCGCCAAGGCGCTGGCCGCGCTCGACGACCCGGACGCCGTCGGCGTCACGGAGATCGACCCTTCGCTGGCCGACACCGCCGCCTTCTGCGAGGCCTACGGCTCGCCGCTCGAGGCGTCCGCGAACTGCGTCGTCGTCGCCGGCAAGCGCGCGGGCGAAGTCCGCTTCGCGGCCGCGCTCGTGCTCGCGACGACCCGCGCCGACGTCAACGGCGTGATCAAGCGCCGCCTCGACGTCCGCAAGGCGTCGTTCGCGCCGATGGACGAAGCCGTCGAACTCACCGGCATGGAGTACGGCGGCATCACGCCCGTCGGCCTGCCGACCGAGTGGCCGATCCTGCTCGACAAGCGGGTCGCGGACGCGCCCGAGCTCGTCATCGGCAGCGGGATCCGAGGCAGCAAGCTGCTGATCTCCGGCGCCGCGCTGGCTTCGCTGCCCGGGGCCGAGGTCATCGAGGACCTCGCCAAGTGACGTCCGTCTGGCTCCGGTACCTGACCGGTGCCGACATCGACTCGCTCGGCATCACGGACGCCGACATCGTCGGCGCGGTCGAGGACGTGCTCGCCGACCACGGCCGCGGCCAGGTCGTCTTCGAGCCGCGTACGCACCTCGTGCCGGACAACGGCGGCAAGGGTCACTTCAACATCCTCCGCGGCCACCTGTCGTCGAAGCAGGTCAGCGGTGTGAAGGTCGTCGGTGACTTCGTGGGGAACTTCGAACGGGGCCTCCCTTCCGAAATGGCGTTGATCCTGCTGCTGGACCCGGACACGGGCATGCCGCGGGCCATCGTCGACGGCACGATGATCACCGAGGCCCGCACCGGCGCGATGACCGCCGTCGGCGCGAAGTACCTGGCGCGCCCGGACTCCCGGGTGCTCGGGCACATCGGCGCCCGCGGTACCGCCTGGTGGAACGTCGTGCTCCTCGACTCGTTGTTCGACTTCGCCGAGATCCGCGTGACCAGCAAGCGCCCGGAGTCCCGCGAGGACTTCGGCCGCCGGCTGTCGGAACGGCTCGGCAAGGACGTCCGCGTCTGCGCCACGGCCGAGGAGACCCTGGACGGCGCGGACATCCAGGTCGAGGCCTCCCGGCTGGTCGAACCCGAAGCGCTGGTGCGCCGCGAGTTCCTCCGGCCGGGCACCTTCCTGGTGCCCTACGGCACGATCAGCGCGCTGGAGCTCACGCTGCTCGACGACATCGACAAGGTCGTGGTCGACGACTGGCGCGAATCCAGGTCCGGCAACCCGCGGTTCGGCGCCCTGCGCCCCCAGCTCAACGCCGGCCTCCTCACCGCGGACGGGGTCCACGCCGAGATCGGCGACGTCGTAGCCGGGAAGAAGCCGGGCCGCGAGCACGACGCCGAGCGGATCCTGTTCTGGCACCGCGGACTGTCCACAACGGACGTCGCGGTGGCGGACATGATCCTCACCCGTGCCGAGGCTTCCGGCGTCGGCACCATGCTGCCGTACCGATGATCGTCAGCGACAGCGGTTTCGCCGACAGTGAACGGTTGATTCTGGACAAACCGCTGGTAGAAGAGCTGCGACGGCGTCGGGAAGAGGTCTTGACGGCGCTCGAATCCGGCGCGCCGATCTACGGCGTCAACACCGGGATGGGCCGGCTGGCGGGGGTCGCGCTCGACGCGCGGCAGCAGGCCGAGCACCAGCGGAACCTGCTGATCGGCCGCGCGGTCGGCGGGCCGCCGTGGCTCCCGCCCGAGGACGTGCGCGCGCTGTTCGTGGCGCGGCTGCGGGATTTCCTGCAGCCGTGGTCGGGCGTGAGCGCGGAGCTGGCGCAGTTCCTGGTGGACCGGCTCAACGACGGGTTCACGCCCGCCGTGCCGCGGTCCGGGCTCGGCAGCTCGGGCGAGATCATCCCGCTGTCGCACGCTTTCCAGACGTTCCTCGGCATCGGCACGGTGCTCGAGGACGGCGTCGAGGTACCGGCTTCTTCCGCGCTCGCTTCGCGGGGGGCCACGCCGTACGTGCTCGGGCCGAAGGAAGGCGCTTCGCTGCTTCAGGGTTCGCCGCTGGCGGTGGTGCACGCGCGGCGCGGCTGGGCCGACGCGCGGCAGCTCATCCGCCTGCAGACGCTCACCGAAGCGATGGCGATCGACGTCCTCGGCGCCCCGCGCGAGGTGTTTTCCCCGCTCATGGCGGGCGGCGACGACCACCTGCGGTCCGTGCTGTCGTCGTTGAGCGGGCTGGCGGGCCCGGGCCCGGTGCGGGCGGGCGTCGTGCAGGCGCCGCTGTCGGTGCGGGTCGCGCCGCGGGCGCTGGCCCACGCTTCGCGCGTCAACGGCGAGCTGGAGTCGGCTTTCCTTCGCTGGCAGACGATGCCGGGGGATTCGCCGTCCTTCGTCGACGGCTCGTTCGTCCCGGGAACGGCCTACCACGCGGTGGACCTGGGCCTCCGGATGGACGCCGTGACGGCGGCGCTGGTCCACCTCGGCGAGGTTTCGGTCCAGCGTCAGCACCGGCTGCTGGACGAGCGCTTCAGTGGGCTCCCGGCGCAGTTGACGACGGATCCGGGACCGCAGGCGGGGTTGGTTCCGCTGCACAAGCGAGCGGTGGGGGAGCTGCACGCGTTGCGACGGCTGGCTTCGCCGGCGACGCTCGGTTCGATGGACACGTCAGCCGGCCAGGAGGACGTGCAGGCGTTCGCGTGGGCGGCGGGCGAGCAGCTGCGGTCGGCGGCCGAGCGGCTTTACGCGATCACGGCTTGTGAGCTGGTCACGGCGTCGCAGGCGCGATGGCTGGCGGCTGACGGGGTTGCGGGGCTGGGGGAGGCGTACGAGTGGGTGCGGTCGGTGGTGCCGGTGGTGGCGGAGGACCGGCCGCTGGGGCCCGAGGTGCGGCGGTTGATCGAGGCACTGCCCGAAGCACTGGGGTGATGGCCGAGCTCACGCCTCGGGCAGGAACCTGGTCGTGCCTTCTAACGGCGGGCGTTCTGCAGAGCCAACCCCCGTGGAGTGGCCCACCGCGTGATCAACGCGAACGCCCCATCGCACAGCAGGGCCAGCAGTACCGCCGCCAGGCCGCCCGCGAAGATCTGGCCGTAGCCCTGGGCGCCCAGGGCGAAGCCGTCGACTATGTAGCGGCCGAGGCCGCCGCCGTCGTTGACGATGGCGCCGATGGCCACCGTCGCGATCAGCTGGAGGAACGACACCCGGGCGCCGGCCAGGATCACCGGGGAGGCCAGGGGGAACTCCAGCCTCAGCATGATCTGCCACTCGCGGTGGCCCGTGCCGCGGGCGGCGTCGACCGTCTCCTGCTCCAGGGACACCACGCCCGCGTACGTGTTGGTGAACAGCGGGGGCATCGCCAGCGCCACCAGTGCCAGCAGGAGCGGCCAGAACGTCGTGTCCAGCTCCCAGCGGCTCGCCAGGAACCAGAACAGGATGATCAGCCCGAAGCTCGGGATCGCGCGGCCGATGTTGACCGCGCTGCTGGCCAGGAACGCGCCGCGGCGGTAGTGGGCGAGCCACAGTGCCAACGGGATCGTCAGCACCGCCGCGATCGCCAGTGCCAGCAGGGAAAACCGGAGGTGCTCCAGCGTCCGGTACGGGACGCCCGCCTTGTCCGTCCAGCTCCAGCGGTTCGGGTCCGCGAGCCACGCGTTCAGCTGGTCGAAGAAGCTCATCGCGCCTTCCGGGTCCAGGGCGCCAGCACCCGCTCGCTGAGCCACAGCAGGAGGTCCACGACCACCGCCAGCACCACCGACAGCCCCACGCCGACGATGATCTCCGTCGGGTTCGGCGTCGCCGTCTGGATGCCGTGGCGGATGAAGTAGCCGAGGCCGCCGAGGCCGAGCATCGACGTCACCGTGACCAGGCCGATCGTCGTCACCGCCGCGACCCGGAGGCCGGCGATCACCACCGGCAGCGCGAGCGGCAGCTCGATCTGCCACAGCAGCCGTCCGCGCGTGTACCCCATGCCGATCGCGGCTTCGCGGACTTCGTTCGGCACCTGGTCGACGCCGGTGACGATGTTGCGCACCAGGATCAGCAGCGTGTACGTCGCCAGCGGGATCACCGCCGACACGAATGACAGCCCGAAGAACGGCACCAGCACGGCGAACGCGCCCAGGCTCGGGATGACGTACAACGCCCCCGCCGCGCTCAGGATGAAGCCGTACGACCAGCGGAAGCGCAGGGACAACAGTGCCAGCCCGATCGAGACGAGCAGCCCGGCGCCGAGCGCGACCCCGGTCAGCGAGACGTGTTCGACCAGGCGCTGGACGATGTCGTCGGCGTTGCGGTCCACCCACTTCCACTGGAAGATCGGCGGCCCGCTGTCGGCGGCCAGCGGCGTCACCGCGCTCAAGTGCACCCGGCGACCTTACCCCGATCGGGCCGTTCGAATTCCGCACGCTGGGAAAATGGACACTTTTCTCTCAACATGTGGGCACTTGTCGGTGGGCGGGGCTAGGGTCCTTTCGTCTGTTCGAGTGACGAGGGAGTGGGATTCGTGCGCTGGTTCCGAAACGCGTCCGTGGTGGCGGTGGCCGTCGCGGCGACGCTCGGTTTGGCCGCCTGTGGGGGTGGCAGCGACAGCGGTGACAAGCCCGCCGCGCAGAGCAAGGGGGGAGCGCCGATCGTCGTCGCGTCCTTCAACTTCACCGACAGCCAGATCCTCGCCGAGATCTACGCGCAGGCGCTGGCGGCCAAGGGCTACCCGGTGACGAAGAAGCTGAACCTGGGCTCGCGGGAGCTGATCTACCCGTCCCTGAAGTCCGGTGAACTCCAGTTCATCCCGGAGTACCAGGGCGCGGCGATCACGACCGGCTTCGGCAAGGAGGCGGGCAAGACCGCGCAGGAGGAGCACGAGCAGCTGGCCAAGCTGTTCGAGCCGAGCGGGGTCGGGCTGCTGGACTTCGCCCCCGCCGAGGACAAGAACACCTACATCGTGAAGTCGGACCTGGCCAAGGAAAAGGGCCTCGCGTCCATCAGCGACCTGAAGAAGCTCGACAAGGTCGTCATGGCGGGCCCGCCGGAGTGCGAGAAGCGCCTGCCGTGCTTCCTCGGCTTCAAGGAGACCTACAAGCTGACGAACGCGACCTTCCAGACCATCCAGGAAGCCGGGCCGCGGGTCGAGCAGCTCAAGTCCGGGGCCGTCACGGTCATCCCGGTCGACTCGGTCAGCCCGCTGACCGGCGACTCGAACTACACGGTGCTCAAGGACGACCTCAACATCGTGCCGACCGAGAACGTCGTGCCCGCGGTGAACAAGAAGGTGCTCGACGAGCGCGGCGCCGACTTCGCGACCGCCGTCAACGCGGTGAGCGCGAAGCTGACGACGGACGTGATGCGGGACCTGAACAAGCGCGTCGACTCCGATGGCGAGAAGGCCGAGGACGTCGCGAAGGACTGGCTGGCGCAGGCCGGTCTCTAAGCCGTCCCGCGGACGACCCAGGCGCTCGCCGAGAGGGGGAGCGAGCCGTCCGGGTTGGTCGGGAGGCGGCTGCGCAGGAGTTCGCGGATCTGGTTCCGGCGGGCCTCGGGGAGCGTCGCGAGGTACGCCGGGGCCGGGCCCTGCGCACCGAGGAACGGCTGCCAGTAGTCGGTGAAGTCGCGGAACACCGTCGGGATCTTGATCTCCCCGACGGATACCGCCGTGAAGCCCGCGGCCGTCCACAGCTTGCCGAGGGGCTCCGGGCGGCACAGCGTGAACCGGCGGCCTTCGTCCAGCTCCGAAACCTTCTCCGGGTCGAGTTCGGCGGCCGCGTCCCAGAAGTGGCGGATCAGCTCCATGCCGCCGGCCAGGTCCCACAGGTACGCCGCGGCCAGGCCGCCCGGCGCGGTCACCCGGGCGATCTCCGCCGCCGCGCGGGCCGGGTCCGGGACGAAGTTCAGGACCAGCCCCGACACCGCCACGTCGAAGCGGTCGTCCGGGAACGGCAGCTCGCGGGCGTCGGCCTGGGTGAACGACACCCGCGGGTCGGTCACGCTCGCGCGGGCCGTCTTCAAGAAGCCTTCCGACGGGTCGGCGCCGACCACCTCCGCCGGATCGGCCGCCGCCAGCACCGCCGAGGTCAGGGCGCCCGTGCCGCAGCCGACGTCGAGCCAGCGGCGGCTCGCCGGGACGTCGAGCCGGCGGACGAACGTCTCCGCGATCCGGCGGCTCCAGCGTCCGATGTAGGCCTCGTAAGCGTCGCCTGACTGCCACATACTCCGAGTACAGCACAGAAAGCGCTGGTCAGTCCTTCGCCAGGGCGTCCGTCGCGGTGTGGCCCGCCGACGTCGCGCGCTGCAGGAAGCCGGCGATCAGCGCCAGTTCCTCCTCGCTGTACCCCGCGCAGAGCTCGTCCATCGCCGTGTTCATCCCCGCGTACAGCCGGAACAGCTCCGCGTTGCGGCCGCGGACCGCGCGCACCGCCACCGAGCGGCGGTCGGCCGCCTCCGGGTCGCGTTCGCGGACGATCCAGCCGCCCTTCTGGAGCCGGTCGAGGATGCCGGTCATGGTCGCCGGGTGCAGGCCGGCCCGCCGGGCCACGGCGCTCGGGCTCAGCGGACCGTGCCGCGCGATCAGCTCCAGGCAGTCCAGGTCGACGTCCTTCAGCGCGAGGTGGGCGCTGACCTGGTGGTTCAGCAGCGACAGCTGGTTGCGCAGCTCCCGGAGCGACTCCTTCACCACCACGGTCGACCGGCGGTGCGAACTCATATGACCCTCGTATCAGTCGGCTCGAAGCAGCCTAACCGCCGAGGGCCATCCGCGTGTACGCCCGCACGTCGGCGTCCGAGTCGGCCCGGCGCGCCTGCAGCCGCGCCGCCACCGCCGGCACCTCCGCCCACTTCCCGAGCGCCTGGACGGCCGCGCGCCGGACGTTCGGGTGCTCGTCCTCCAGCGCCCCGAGCAGCGGTTCCGACGGCTCGGCCAGCGCACCCAGCGCCGTCGCCGCCCCGCGCCTGACCTGCCACGCCGGGTCCGCCAGCGCGGCGAACGCGAGCCGGGCCAGGTCGCCGCCGGTGCCGAGGTCGGCCGCGGCGGTCAGCGCGGCCGCCCGCACGAGCGGGTCCGGGTCGGCGGCCAGCGCCGCCACCGTCCCGGTCGAGCGCGGATCGCCGATCGTCCCCAGCCCGGCCGCCACCGCGACCCGGACCTCGCGTGCCGCGTCGGAAGCCGCGTCCGCCAGCGTGGAAGCGGCATCCAGCGACACCAGGCCGCGGACCGCCTCCAGCCGGACGGCCACCGCCGGATCGGCCGCGGCCGCCGCGAACACCGCGGAATCGCCGAGCCGCAACGCCCGCAGCACGTCCAGGGCCACCGACCGCACGTCCGCGTCGGACACCGCCAGCGCCGACCGCAGCCCCTCGCCCAGCGACGGCGTCGGCGCCAGCACCTCCACCAGTTCACGCAACCCGGCCGCCGCCGCGGCCCGGACCCGCGCGTCGATGTCGTGCAACGCCGTGACCAGCGCCGGGCCGAACCCCTCCGGCGCCGACTCGGTGAGCACCGCGATCGCCGTCGTCCGCACCTCGGCGTCCGGATCGGCCAGGTAGGGGGAAAGCGCCGCGAGCGAAGGCTGTTCCTCCGCCATCGCGACGACTTCCAGCACCCGCGGCGACGAATGCGTCCGCGCCGGCGCCGCCGCGGTGGCCGCGTCCGGTGGCGTGTGGCCGCTGAACGCCGTGTGCGTGCCGAGGACTTCGGGTGCGAAGGACGGCACCGAGAACTCCGGCACCGGCACGACGTAGGGCGTCACCGGCCGCTTCACGAACTCCATCTCGCCGTCCGCGGTCTTGCGCAGGTCCAGGTGCGCCAGCCACGACACGTCGTCGCGGCCCGGGTGGTCGGTCCGGTCGTGGTAGAGCCCCCACCGGCTTTCGGTCCGCACCAGCGACGCCCGCGCCGCCATCTCGGCGCAGTCCCGGATGAACGTCACTTCGGCGCAGCGCATCAGCTCGTGCGGGGTCCGCGCGCCCATGCCGGCGATCTCGCCGGACATCCGGGAGAACGTCTCGAGCGCGATCTCCAGCTTCGCCGTCGTCTTGGGCGGGGCGACGTAGTCGTTGACGAACCGGCGCAGCTTGTACTCCACCTGCTGCTGCGGCGGACCGTCCGGAGTGGACAGTGGCCGGTAGATCAGCTCGTGGGCCGCGGTGATCTGGTCCTCGGGCAAGGGCACGTGCGGGCGCAACGACTCCGAAGCGTGCGCGCCCGCGAGGTCGCCGTAGACGAACGCGCCGATCATGTAGTTGTGCGGCACGCAGGCGAGGTCCCCCGCCGCGTACAGCCCCGGCACTGTCGTGGCGCCGTTCTCGTCGACCCGGACCCCGGACGCCGAATGCCCGCCGCACAGCCCGATCTCGGAGATGTGCATCTCGACGTCGTGCGTGCGGTAGTCGTGGCCGCGGGTGGCGTGGAACGTCCCGCGCGTCGGCCGTTCCGTCGTGTGCAGGATGTTTTCGAGCGCGCCGAGCGTTTCCTCGGGCAGGTGCGTCAGCTTGAGGTAGATCGGGCCGCGGGCCGAGGAGATCTCGCGCGAGACCTCGGCCATCATCTGCCCGGACCAGTAGTCGCAGTCGACGAACCGGTCGCCCGCCGCGTTGACCTGGTAGCCGCCGAACGGGTTGGCGACGTACGCGCACGCCGGGCCGTTGTAGTCCTTGATCAGCGGGTTGATCTGGAAGCACTCGATGCCGGACAGCTCCGCACCCGCGTGGTAGGCCATCGCGTAGCCGTCGCCGGCGTTGGTCGGGTTCTCGTAGGTGCCGTAGAGGTAGCCGCTCGCCGGGAGCCCCAACCGGCCGCACGGGCCGGTCGCGAGGATCACCGCGGACGCGGAAACCGTGACGAACTCCCCGGTCCGCGTGTTGAACCCCACCGCGCCGGCCGCGCGCCCGCCCGAGGTCAGCACCCGCACCGGCATCACGCGGTTCTCGATCGTGATGCGCTCGCGCATGTGCTTCTGCCGCAGCACGCGGTAGAGCACCTTCTTGATGTCCTTGCCTTCGGGCATCGGCAGGACGTAGCTGCCGGAGCGGTGCACGCGCCGCACGGCGTACTCGCCGTATTCGTCCTTTTCGAACTTGACGCCGTACTTCTCCAGCCGCTGCACCATGGCGAAGCCGCGCCGCGCGGTCTGGTACACCGTCGACTGGTCGACGACGCCGTCGTTGGCGCGGGTGATCTCGGCGACGTAGTCCTCGGGTGTCGCCTTGCCCGGGATGACCGCGTTGTTGACGCCGTCCATGCCCATCGCGAGCGCGCCCGAGTGCCGGACGTGCGCCTTTTCCAGCAGCAGCACGTTCGCGCCGTGCTCGGCGGCGGTCAGCGCGGCCATCGTGCCGGCCGTCCCGCCGCCGATCACGAGCACGTCGGTCTCGAAGTGGGTCCGCGTGGACACCGGGGGTGCTTCGAACGTCATGCCGCCACCAGCCCGTCCAGGACCTCGGCGCGCTCGGCCGCGGCGGCGGGTTGGGCGGTCCGCGGGCTCGACGACTCGACGATCTTCGCCAGCCGCCCGTCGCGGGTCAGCACCGCGACCCGGTCGGCCAGGAACAGGGCTTCGTCGACGTCGTGGGTCACGAACACCACCGTCGTCGGCCGCTTGCGCCAGACCTCGACCAGCAGGCGCTGCATCGCCGTGCGGGTCTGCGCGTCGAGCGCGCCGAACGGCTCGTCGGCCAGGATCACCCGCGGCGACCCGGCCAGGGTGCGGGCGAGCTGGACGCGCTGCCGCATGCCGCCGGACAGCTCCCGCGGCAGGTGGTCCTCGTAGCCGCCGAGCCCGACCTGGGCCAGCCAAGACTCCGCTTCGGCCCGCCGCCGCACGCGCGGCACGCGCCGGATGGCCAGCGGCAGCTCGACGTTGCGCCGCACGGAACGCCAGGGGAGCAGCCCGTCGTCCTGGAACACCAGCGCGCGTTCGGCCGAGGTTCCGGTCACCGGCACGCCCGCGGACAGGATCCGGCCCGCCGACACCGGCAGCAGCCCGGCGAGCGCGCGCAGCAGCGTCGACTTGCCGCAGCCGGACGGGCCGGTGACGGCGAGGATCTCCGCGTCGGCGACGTCGAGGTCGATGCCGGACAGCACGGCTCGCTGTCCGTAGTGGACGGTCAGGTGCTCGGTGCGCAGCGTCACGAGTTCTCCCCTCGGGGCAGCCAGCGCGTGGCGCGGCGGCCCAGCAGTTCCACGGCGGCCGAGGTGACCCAGCCGAGCAGGCCGATGGTGAGCATCCCGACGATCACGCCGGGGTAGTCGACGACGGTGTAGGCCTGCCAGGTCCGGTAGCCGACGCCGAACTCGCCGGAGATCATCTCCGCCGAGATCACGCAGATCCACGAAACGCCCATGCCGACGGACAACCCGCCGAACACCCCGGGCAGCGCGCCCGGCAGCACGACGTTCCACAGCACCCGCCGCCGCGAGCCGCCCATCGTGCGGATCGCGTCCTCCCAGACCAGCGGCAGCGCGCGCACGGCGTGCCGGGTCGAGACGACCACCGGGAAGAACGCGGCGATGAAGGTGATGAAGACGATGCCCTGCTCGTTGCTGGGGAACAGCAGGATCGCGATCGGCACCATCGCGATCGCCGGGATCGGCCGCAGCACCTCCAGCAGCGGCTGGACGACGTCGGACGTGCCGCGGGAGCGCGCGATCGCCGTGCCGAGGCCGATGCCGAACACCGCGGCCAGCGCGAAGCCGGTGACGATCCGGCGCAGGGAGTCGAGCAGGTCCTGGTAGTAGACCGCGGTGCCGAGCTGGTAGCCGAGGTCCCGGGCGACTTCGACCGGCGTGGGCAGGCGGTCGAAGTGCAGCCACAGGTCGACGTCGAACGCGGTCAGCAGCTCCCACAGCACGAGCGCGGCGACGACGCTGCCGGCGCGGACGGCGAACCGGCCGAACCGGCGTCTAGGTGGCGCGGGCGGCGCTTCGACCGCGGTGGGTTCGTGCTCGAGGGTCTGGGTCATCGGGACTCCTCCACGGCTCGCGCGTAGCTGACGATCGCGCCGGGGTGCCCGGCGAGGTGGGCGCGGGCGCCGTCTTCGGTGGTGAACGGCAGCAGCGCGCCGCCCGCGTCGCGCACCCAGACGGCCTTGTCCGCGAACCAGCGGGTGCCGGTGGCGGCGTCGGGGACGTAGGCGGCGCGGACCGGTTTCCCCGCGTGCGCTACGGCTTTCAGCAGGCACGCCGGGGTTGCGGCGGGGTGCGTCGCGGGTTCGCCCGCCAGCCACAGCTCACCGGCGGTCCGCGGGTCGGTGACGGCCCGGGAGCACGTCGTGTCGAAGCCGGTGACCGGGGCTGGGTTGTCCAGGGTGGACACCGCGGTGTCGTAGGCCGGGCCGTAGACCTCCCGCAGGTAGCGGTCGTCGACGAACGCGCCGAGGTCGAGCCGCTTGATGTTGCCGATCGACCGCAGGAAGGGCGCGTCGGTTTCGAGCGCGGCGACCAGCGGGCGCTTGAGCGGCAGGTCGAAGGTGACCATGCCGCCGGCGCCGTTGTAGAGGTAGACGACCTCGGGCGGGAGCTTCGTGGCGGACGCGACCTTCAGCGCCGCGTCCATCGGGTGCGCGTGCAGGTAGTCCGTCGCGTCCCGTTGTGCGCGCAGGAATTCCGTGACGACGTCGTGGTGACTGTCCGCATAGGACTCCCGCGCGACGACGCCGTGCCAGGTGGGCAGCTTCAGCGCCGAGCCGTCGTAGAGCAGCCGGGCCTGGTTCGCGAACACCAGCTGCCCCGGCCAGGCGACGAACTGCCCGAGCGCGTCGACCGAGCCGGACTGCAGCCCGGACACGCCGACCGCGGGCGCCTGGTTCTGGATGTGCACGTCGCCCGCGCCGATCCCGATGTCCTCCAGCGCGTGCACGGTGGTGCCGTGGCCGGCCGAGCCGATGCTCGCCGAGATCTTCTTCCCGCGGAGGTCGGCCAGCGTGTGCGCGGGCGAACCCGGCGGCACGACCACCATGTTGAGCGCGCCGAGCAGGTTGTAGCCGGTCGCGGCGATCAGCTTGGTGTGCCCGTCGCCGAACTCCTGCGTGCGGGAACCGTTGATGAGCAAGGGGTAGTCGCCCATCGAGCCGATGTCGATCTTGCCCGCGACCATCTGCGCGGTGATCGGGGCGCCGGTCGAGTAGTCCTGCCACGTGACGTGATAGCGCTTACCGTCCCGTTCGCCGAGCTCGGCGAGCCGCCGCTCGAAGTAGCCCAGCGAGCGCAGCAGCGTGCCCGCGGTGACGGTGTTGATCGTCTTCGACTGGTAGCCGATGACGACGTCGACGTCGCTCGACGACGCCGCGTTCGCGGTGCAGCCCGCGGCCAGCAGCGCGGCGGCGAGGACCAGTCTGACGGCCTTCACCGGAGCAGGTAGGGCATGTTGATGGTCACCGCGCCCGTCGGGCAGCGCGCCGCGCACGGCCCGCAGTACCAGCACTCGTCGACGTGCATGTACGCCTTGTCGGTGTCCGGGTCGATGGCGAGGGAGTCGAGCGGGCACATGTCGACGCAGAGCCGGCAGCCGTCGAGGCACTTCGACTCGTCGATCGTGACCGGGACGTCGACCCGGTTCGGCACGAGGGGCACGGCGGTCTCCTTCAGGAACGGTCGAGGCGGGCCCGCATGGTCAGGCGGTCGCCTCGTAGGCGGATGTACTCGAGGTCGACGGGACGGCCGTCGGCGAAGTGCGTCAGGCGTTCCCACCGCAGCAGCGCGGCGCCCGGCTGGACGTCGAGGACCGCGGCCGTTTCGGCGTCGGCGTTGAGCGCTTCGACGTCGATGTCGGCGTAGCCCAGCCGCTGCCCGGAGGTCTCCTCGATGAGCGCGAAGACGTCCCGCCCGGCGAGGTCGTGCGCGAGCAGCGGTTTCCCGATCTCCGGCCGGAGGTAGGTGAGGTCGAGTGACAGCGGGACGCCGTCGAGCTTCCTCAGCCGCTCGAGGTAGACGACTTCGGAGCGCTCGGGCACGCCGAGCCGGTGCGCCACGGCGGCCGGCGCGGGCACCGGCTCCGCCGCCCGGACGTCGTTGGTGACCTCGCCGTGCTCGCGCAGCACCTCGGCGAGCCCGGCCAGCCGGTTGAGCCCGTGCGGGTACTTGTGCCCGACGACGACCGTGCCGACGCCGGGCAGGCGCGCGATCAGGCCGTCGTCGCGCAGCAGCGCGAGGGCTTCCCGCACGGTGTTGCGGGTCGCCGAGAACGCCACCGTGAGGTCCTCCTCGCACGGCAGCGTCTCGTCGGCCAGCACCTGGCGGCGCAGCAGGTCGGCGAGCTGCCGGGCGGCGTCGGACCGCGTTCGGCGGGATGCTGTGGGCATGGCGGGGAGGATGGCCAGCGCACGTTAACACCGTGTTACGCCACTTCTTTGCCGGTGATCAAGGCCCTGACCAGCGAAAACGGGTGTCCAGAGCGGACTTCCGCCGCTCACTATCTGGGACGTCCGGGCCGCGCGCAGCGGGTGCGCGCCGCGGTGGAATCGTGGAGTCTGTCCGGGAAGCTCGCCAGAAGGAGTGAGATGGGAAAGGTCACGGCCACCGCGGAGCGCACGATCGACGCTCCGGCCGACAAGGTGCGCGCCCTCGTCGCCGACTACGCCGAAACGCGCCCGAAGCTGCTCACCGAGCACTACCGCGACTACGAGGTCACCGAAGGCGGTGTCGGCGCCGGGACCAAGGCGGGCTGGAAGCTGCAGGCGACGTCCAAGCGCGTGCGCGACGTCAAGGCGACGGTCAGCGAGCCGAAGCCCGGCACGCTGGTCGAGACCGACGCGAACTCGAGCATGGTCACCACGTGGACGGTCACCGAAGCGGGCGAAAAGAGCCTCGTTCGGATCGAGACGTCCTGGGACGGCGCCGGCGGCATCGGCGGCTTCTTCGAGAAGACGTTCGCGCCGGGTGGGCTGAAGAAGATTTACGACGGCGTGCTCGGAAAGCTCGACGAGATCGTGTAGCGCGTCACAGACGGAATGTGCGCCCCGGTTAGCTGGTTGCACCCGGAGGAATCCGGGGCGCCTGCCCCGCTTCGACCGACTTGAGGAGTTCGACGGTGAACGCACCCACCCAGGCGACCGAGATCCGGCTCGCGTCCCGCCCGCACGGCGTCCCCACGCACGACAACTTCGAGATCGTGGACACCGAGATCCCCACCGCGGGCGAGGGTCAGATCCTGGTGCGCAACCTCGTCATGAGCGTCGACCCGGCCATGCGCGGCCGCATGCGGGACGTGAAGTCCTACGCGCCGCCGTTCGAGGTCGGCGAGGTCATGTCCGGCGGTGCGGTCGGCGAGGTCGTCGAGTCCCACGTGGACGACGTCAAGCCGGGTGACCACGTGCTGCACCAGGCGGGCTGGCGCACGCACGCCGTCCTCGACGCCAAGCGGTTCGTCAAGGTGGACGGCGACGCCGCGCCGCTGTCGACCTACCTCGGCGTGCTCGGCATGCCGGGCCTCACCGCCTACGCGGGCCTGCTGGAGTCGGCCGAGTTCAAGCCGGGCGACACGGTGTTCGTCTCCGGCGCGGCCGGTGCGGTCGGCTCGCTCGTCGGGCAGCTCGCGAAGCTGAAGGGCGCCAAGCGCGTCATCGGCTCGGCGGGCTCGGCGGAGAAGGTCCGCCACCTGATCGACGACCTCGGCTTCGACGCGGCCTTCAACTACAAGGACGGCCCGGTCGCCGAGCAGCTGCACGCCGCCGCGCCCGAGGGCATCGACGTCTACTTCGACAACGTCGGCGGCGAGCACCTCGAAGCCGCGATCGACGCGATCACCGTGCACGGCCGGATCGCCGTCTGCGGCATGATTTCGCAGTACAACGCCACCGAGGCGACCCCGGCGCCGCGCAACCTCGCGCAGATCATCGCCAAGCGGCTCACCATCCGCGGCCTGCTGGTGCTCGACCACTGGGGCCTGCAGCAGCAGTTCGTCACCGACATCGCGCCGCTGGTCAAGGACGGGCGGATCAAGTACTCGGAGACCTTCGTCGACGGCATCCGCAACGCGCCCGAGGCGTTCCTCGGCCTGCTGTCCGGGGCCAACACCGGCAAGATGCTGGTCCGCATCGCGGACTAGAGCAGTTCGGCCAGCTCCGGCAGCGTCGACGCGGTGCAGGTGGGCGCGGGCGAGCCGGGCAGCGGGTGGACGCCGGGGCGGGTGAGCAACGCCGTCTCGAGGCCCGCGGCCTGGGCGCCCGCGATGTCCCAGTCGTGCGCCGCGATCATCAGCGCCCGCTGCCCGGGGTAGGCGGCCACGACCTGGTGGTACGGCTCCGGCGCCGGCTTGAGCCTGCCGACCTGCTCGGCCGAGAAGATCCGGTCGAGCAGCGGCGCCAGCCCGGCGTTCTGCAGCTGCGCTTCGGCCGTCGCGAGCGGCGAGTTCGTCAGCGCGACGACGGTGTGGCCCTGTTCGCGCAGCTTCGCCAGCCCCGGCTCGACGTCCGGGTGCGCGGGCAGGGAGCGGAGGCCCGCGGCGACCTTCGCGAGGTCCACCTCCCGCCCGTGCCGGGCGGCGACCTCGATCGCGGCTTCGCCGGCGATGCCCGCGAAGTCGCGGTAGCCGCCGGTCGCCGTCACGGTCAGGACGGTGTGGATGGCCAGCCCGAACCACTCGCGCCGCAGCTCGGGGCCACCGATGGTGGCGTCCATCGCGGCCAGGTCGAGCAGGGTCTCGTTGACGTCGAAGACGCAGAGCATGGGTTCAGTATTGCTGGTTGAGCGCTCGTTCGTTGAGGTCCGCGTCCAGGTCCGCCGCCGAGATCGGGAGGGCCATCTGGTCGCGCAGGATCGTGCCGAGCGAAGGCAGCGTCGACCGTTCCGGCCAGGTCGCCGGGTCCCACAGCGACGACCGCAGGAACGCCTTCGCGCAGTGCATGTACAGCTCTTCGACCTCGACGACCACCGCGAGCTTCGGCCGCTTCCCCTGCACGACCAGGTCGTCGAAGAACGGCGCGTCCGACACCAGCTTCGCGCGGCCGTTCACCCGGAGCGTCTCGTTCATCCCCGGAACCAGGAACAGCAGGCCGGCGTGCGGGTTGTCGACGATGTTCCGGAAGCTGTCGATCAGCTTGTTGCCCGGGCGGTCGGCGAGCACCAGCGTCTTGTCGTCGAGCACCAGCACCGAACCCGCCGGGTCGCCGCGCGGGGAGACGTCGCAGGTGCCTTCGGGCGACGACGTGGCCAGCAGCACGAACGGCGAGTGCTCGATGAGCGTGCGCGCGTGCTCGTCGATCCGGTCGATGATCTTCTTCCGCGTCCGCTCGGACGTCTCGCCGATGACCTCGCGCAGTGCCTCGTGTGAGTCGATGATCCCCATGCGCCCAAGCTAGCGCGTGCCACCGACAGTCCGGCCCGCGATCGCGATCCGCGCGGCTTCGGTGGACTTCTTCACGACCAGGTCGACCGAGTAGCCGTGCTTCACGAAGACGCCGTCGAGCTGGAACGTGCCGTAGCCGTGCGCCTGGGTGAACAGCTGCTCCATCAGCTCCAGCGCCGTCGCCGGGTCCGGGGCGACGGCCAGGCAGCGCAGCAGGAACTCGTCGGTCAGCCGTCGGGTCTGTTCGTGCAGCGGGGTTTGCTCGGGGCCGTGCAGGCCGTCGGCGTAGAGGATGTTCATCCCGGCCCGCCGCTCGATCAGGTAGCGGGTGTAGGCGCCGGCGGCCGCGGCCAGTGCGTCCACCGGGTCTTCGTGCTCGCTCGCCGCCGCGGCGACGCGCTCGGCGAGCTGGCAGGCGATGGTGCAGGCCACCTCCGCGAGCAGGCTTTCGCGGTCGGCGAAGTGCCGGTAAGGCGCGCCGGGGCTGACCTTCGCCCGGCGTGCGACCTCCGCCACGGAGAAGCCGGCGAGGCCCTGCTCCGCGATGAGGTCCAGTGACACGCGCACGAGCTCGCCGCGGAGATCGCCGTGGTGGTACTTGCCGCCCATGACCTGGATCACATCTCTCGTCCGAAATATGTAAGACCCCTCTTACGTAGAACATGTAAGAGGCCTCTTACAGGGTCCAACGGTACTTGAACACGGAGGGTTCCATGAGCACGACCACCAACGCCATCGCCGCTCCGGCACCCGGCGCGCCGCTGGCGCCGGCCACGATCGAGCGCCGCGACCTGCGCGCGAACGACGTCCTGATCGACATCGCCTACGCGGGTATCTGCCACAGCGACATCCACCAGGCCAAGGAGGACTGGGGCCAGGCGATCTTCCCGATGGTCCCGGGCCACGAGATCGCCGGCGTCGTCGCCGCGGTCGGCTCGGACGTCACGAAGTACCAGGTCGGCGACCGCGTCGGCGTCGGCTGCATGGTCGACTCCTGCGGCGAGTGCGAATACTGCCTGGCCGGCACCGAGCAGTTCTGCGTCAAGGGCAACGTCCAGACCTACAACGGCGTCGGCTTCGACGGCGAGAACACCTACGGCGGCTACAGCAACCAGATCGTCGTGAAGGACGCCTTCGTCTGCCGCATCCCCGAGGGCATCAGCCTCGACATCGCCGCGCCGCTGCTGTGCGCGGGCATCACCACCTACTCGCCGCTGCACCACTGGGGCGCCGGGCCGGGCAAGAAGGTCGCCGTGATCGGCCTCGGCGGGCTCGGGCACATGGGCGTCAAGATCGCCGCCGCGATGGGCGCCGAGGTGACCGTGTTGAGCCAGAGCCTCAAGAAGCAGGAGGACGGCCTCAAGCTCGGCGCTTCGGAGTACTACGCGACCAGTGACGAGTCGACGTTCGACGTGCTGCGCGGCAAGTTCGACGTCATCCTCAACACCGTGTCGGCCAAGCTGCCGATCGACGCCTACCTGGGCCTGCTCAAGGTCGGCGGCGCGATGGTGAACGTCGGCGCGCCCGGCGAACCGCTGTCGTACAACGCTTTCTCGCTGCTCGGCGGCAACAAGGTGCTGGCGGGCTCGATGATCGGCGGCATCGCCGAGACCCAGGAGATGCTGGACTTCTGCGCGGAGCACGGCATCGGCGCGGAGATCGAGACGATCTCGGCCGACAAGGTCAACGAGGCCTACGAGCGCGTGGAGAACTCCGACGTGCGCTACCGCTTCGTCATCGACGCCTCGACCATCGGCGCCTGAGCTCCCCGGCTCGTGAGTGTTTAGTCGGGTTAGAACCCGACTAAACACTCACGACCGGCCGCGTCAGAAGACCACGGTGCGGTTGCCGTGCACCAGGACCCGGTTCTCCAGGTGCCAGCGCAGGCCGCGCGCCAGCGTGACCTTCTCGATGTCGCGGCCCTTGCGGACCATGTCCTCGACCGAGTCGCCGTGGTCGACGCGGATGACGTCCTGGTCGATGATCGGGCCCGCGTCGAGGTCCGCCGTCACGTAGTGGCAGGTCGCGCCGACCAGCTTCACCCCGCGGGTGTGCGCCTGGTGGTACGGCTTCGCGCCGATGAACGACGGCAGGAAGCTGTGGTGGATGTTGATCGCGCGGCCCGCCCAGTCGCGGCACAGGTCGGCGGGCAGGATCTGCATGAACCGGGCCAGCACCACGGCGTGCGGGTCGTGCTCGTCGACCAGCTTCCGCACCCGCTCGAACGCGGCTTCCTTGCCACCGGCCGGGAACGGCACGTGGTGGAACGGGATGCCGTGCGCGCGGGTGATGTCGGCGAGCGACTCGTGGTTGCCGATCACCGCGGCGATGTCGACGTCGAGCTCGCCGGACGCGACGCGGCCGAGCAGGTCGTACAGGCAGTGCCCGGCCTTCGAGACCAGAACCACCGCGCGGCGCCGCTCGCCGGTGTCGCTGACCTGCCAGCTCGACTCCGCGGACAGGTCCGCGGCCACCTCGCCGAAGCGGGCGCGCAGCCCGGCGGCGTCGAACGGCAGCGAGTCGGCCCGGACGACCTGGCGGGTGAAGAACCAGCCGGTGTCCGGGTCGGTGTGGTAGGCCGCTTCGACGATCCAGCCGCCGTGCTCGGCGAGGAACCCGGAGATCCGGGCGATGATGCCGGTGCGGTCGGGGCAGCCGAAGGTGATGACGTAGCGGCGTTCGGGAGCGGTCACGTCGGCATTCTCCCCCGTGCTGGTCAGGGGGCCTCGACGGGTGCGAGGTCGCCCGTGACGGACGCGCGGTGCGGCCGGCCCCAGAGCGCGCGGTAGACGTCGTCGGCGGGGCCGTCGACTTCGGCGAGGGGCTCGCCGATGGCCCACGTGCGCTCCGGCGTCGTGACGCGGACGTCGGCCTTCCGGCCCAGGCGCGGGGTCAGGTAGACGAGGAACTCGTCGATGCCGTCGTTCGCGAACTCGGGGGAGAAGCGCGTCGGCGGGACGTCGTCGAGTGCCGATTCCGCGTCGAGGCGGTGGATCGCCGTCTCGTGGGCCATCCGGCGGGTCCAGTCGCCGACCGTCACGGCGAAGCCGGGGTACGGCGAGTAGGCCGGGGTTCCCGGGTCTTGTGCGAGGGCTTCGCGCAGGGCCAGGCGCTGGCCGTCCCACCACCCGAGCACGTCGTCCCACTCCGGCGGGGGTGCCGGTTCGGTGGGCCGGTTCACGGCCAGGCCGATCGCGAAGCAGTGCACCAGCGCGATGTGCGTCACCAGGTCATGGACAGTCCACTTCGGACAGTTCGGCACCGGCGCCGCCGGGCCGGCTTTCAGCGCCGCCCGCTTCAGCGCGTCGGCGTGGACGTCGATCGCTTCGAGCATGGGCCGACCGTAGCCGCCTTCCCGCTTCGATGGCGAAGACCAGACCCAGGCCGAGGCTGAAGGACAGCAGCAGTCCCTTGCCCGGCTCGTCGGCGAAGGCGGCGCCGCCGGCCAGGCCGATCAGCGTGCTGTACACCGCCCAGATCGCCGCGCCGGCGAGGTCGAGCGCGGCGAACCTCGGCAGCGGGTACCCCAGGCTGCCGTTCGCGAGCGAGCTGGCGACGCGCCCGCCGGGCAGGTAGCGCGCGGCGATGATGAGCAGCCCGCCGTGGCGCCGCACCTGGTCCCGCGCCCAGGCGTACCGGCGCTGGCCTTCGGGTCCGCGTTGCAGCCGCTCGATCGCCCGCGGCCCGGCGGCCCGCCCGACGGCGTACCCGAGGCAGTCACCGGCCCACGCGCCCCCGGCCGCGACGGCGGCGAGCAGGGTCAGCTGCGCGGGATCCGGCCCGAGCAGGACCGCGACGGTGACGACCGCCGTCTCGCTGGGCATGAACGGCAGCAGCGCGTCCAACCCGGACACGGCGAAGACGACCACCCACAGCCACGGCGAGCCGAGCGCGCCGCGCAGCAGCTCGGTGACCTGCCCCAGGAGTTCCACGGCTCAATGGTGATCACCGCAGGTCACTTCAGGGTGACGCAGTGGGGTGCGGGTGATGAACGTTCAGGCGGGCGCGACCGAAGCCCAGGGGACCGTCAGCTCGCCCAGGCGGATGCGGGACGGCGGGCCGAGCACCGGCCAGCCGCGGGCGGCCAGCAGCCGGACCGTCTCCAGCCAGCGGGAGCGGGCGCCGAACGCCTGGTGCGGGGCCGCCGTGGCCCAGCAGGTGTCCAGCGCCGACAGCAGCGCGTGGACCCGCTCGCCCGGCACGTTCCGGTGGATCAGCGCCTTCGGCAGCCGCTCGGCGATCGTGGCCGGCCGGTCCAGGCCCGCCAGCCGCATCGACAGCGTCAAGGACACCGGGCCGGCGGCGGACACCAGCACCCACGTCGAGAGCCGCCCGATCTCGTCGCACGTGCCTTCGACCAGCAGGCCGCCCGGGGCCATCGAGGCCAGCACCAGGCCCCACGCGCCCGCGACCTCGTCCTCCGCGTACTGCCGCAGCACGTTGAACGCCCGCACCAGGACCGGCCGCGTGCCGGCCAGCTCGAAGCCGCCGCGGCGGAAGTCCAGCGAGGGCGGCGACGCCGCGGGCAAGGCAGCGGCCACGCGAGCGGGGTCCAGCTCCAGTCCCAGCACCCGGACGTCCGGCCGGACCCGCCGCAGCCAGCGGGCCAGCTCGACCGTCGTCACCGGGGACGCGCCGTAGCCGAGGTCGACGACCAGCGGCGCGTCGGCCGCGCGCAGCAGCCGGGACGTCGTCGGCGCGGTGGCGATCCACCGGTCGACCCGGCGCAGGCGGTTCGGGTTGGTCGTGCCGCGGGTCGGCGCGCCGACCGGGCTCAGGCGGCCTCGGCCAGCCACTTCGCGGTGAATTCGGCTTCGCGCTCCAGCAGTTTCGTGACCTGCTCGGCGATCACGCTCTCCAGCTTCCCGCCGAACAGCGGGATCCGGACCGTCACCTCGCCGCTCGTCCGCAGCACGGTCTTGGCGCCGTTGGCCAGCACCGCCGTCCGCGCGACGATCTCGCCGGGGACCCCGCCGACCTCGACCGACGCCTGGCCCTGGTGGCCCGTGCCGTCGTTGCTCACGCGCCAGGTCTGCGTGCGGGTCACCATCAGGTCGCCCTTGTGCAGCGTCCGCACCGCCGACGGCAGCTTGTCCGCGCTGATGCCCTGCCGCAGCTCGTACCGCAGGTTCGCCTCGGAAAGCTCGTACGACAGCAGCTCGGCGTCGTGCCCGCCGAGCTCCGCCAGCCGGGCCCGCAGCGCGTCCTCGCCGGACACCGCGGCGTACACGGCGGCGACGTCGGCGGCGAACTCAGCACGGTGCTCGATCCGGGATCCCATGAGCCGGACAGTACCGTCAGACGGGTGAACACCGCCCCGACTCCCGCGCTCCCGCAGCTCTCGGCGTACACCACGCTGCGCCTCGGCGGCCCCGCCCGCCGGTTCGTCAGCGCCGTGACCAGCGAAGACCTCGTCGAGGCCGTCCGCGACGCCGACGCGGCGGCCGAGCCGGTGCTGCTGCTCGGCGGTGGCTCCAACCTGGTGGTCGCCGACGCGGGGTTCGACGGCACGCTCGTCGAGGTGGCGAACACCGGCTGGCACCGGGACGGGGACGTCGTCGAGGTCCAGGCCGGCCAGAACTGGGACGCCTTCGTCGCCGGGCTGGTCGAGGCCGGGCTGGGTGGGCTCGAATGCCTCTCGGGCATCCCGGGCAGCGTCGGCGCGACACCGATCCAGAACGTCGGCGCGTACGGCTGCGAGGTCGCGGAGTCCCTGGTCAGCCTCGACCTCTACGACCGCGTGACGCGCGAAGTGCGCACGCTCAAGGCGGACGAACTCGGCTTCGCCTACCGCACCAGCGTCCTCAAGGGCACCGACACCGGCGTCGTCCTTTCGGTCCGCTTCGAGGTCCGCGAAGACGGCCTGTCCGCGCCCATCCGCTACGCCGAGCTTGCGCGCACCCTCGGCGTCGAGACCGGCTCGCGCGTTCCGGCCGCCGAAGCGCGGGAGGCCGTGCTCGGCCTGCGCCGCGGCAAGGGCATGGTGCTCGACCCGGCCGACCACGACACGTGGAGCGCGGGCTCGTTCTTCACCAACCCGATCGTCCCGGACACCGAGGCGGAAGCGGTCCTCGCGCGGATCTCGGCGGCGGTCGGCTCGGAAGCGCCGCAGTACCCGGCCGACGGCGGCACCAAGCTGTCGGCGGCCTGGCTGATCGAGCGCGCGGGCTTCGCCAAGGGGTACCCCGGGCCGGGGAACCGCGTCTCCCTGTCGACGAAGCACACGCTCGCGCTGACCAACCGCGGCGGCGCGACCACCGAAGACCTGCTGTCGCTGGCCAGGGAGGTGCGCGACGGCGTGCACCAGCGCTTCGGCGTCACGCTGCACCCGGAACCACTCTTGATCAACTGCGGCATTTGAGCCGAACCGGGCAACCTGTACGTGTTCAGGACGTCTTTGTCGACATAGGGCGTGGCCACCTGATCGGATGGTCTTTACCTTTCGACGGGTAACGTCGGACGGGCTACCAGCGCTAAGGGCTTGGACCCCGCTGGTTTTGCGGGGGAAACACGGGAGGTTTCGGTGATCGAACGGCGCACGGTCTTCAAGGCCGCACTGGCGGCGGGGGCCGCACTGGTCGCCGCGGCTTGTTCGAGCACGAACGACGGCACCGCGCTGCCCACCGGGGCGGCGGGCGCCGACGGCGAGAGCGCCCAGCCCGTGGCGAAGATCACGGCGGAGCCCGCCGCCGACGCCAAGGACGTCTCGGTTCTGAAGCCCGTCGTGATCAAGGTCGCCGACGGCAAGCTCACCGAGTGCAAGGTGACCACGGACGGCGGCAAGGCCGTCAAGGGCGACACCGCGCCCGACGGGCTCACCTGGACCAGCTCCGAGCCGCTCGGCTACGGCAAGACCTACACCTACACGGCCAAGGCCACCGGCAGCGACGGCAAGCCGGCCGAGTTCACCGGCACGTTCACCACGATCAACCCGGCCAAGCAGGTCCGCGCCACGCTCAACCCGGCGGACAACCAGACAGTCGGCGTGGCCATGCCGATCAGCGTCAAGTTCGCGTCGCCGGTCAAGGACCGCAAGGCCGTCGAGAAGGCCCTGTCCGTGAAGACGGACAAGGACGTCGAAGGCGCCTGGGGCTGGCTGTCCGACAGCCAGGTCGACTACCGGCCGAAGGAGTACTGGCCGCAGAACATCACCGTGAACGTCGAGGCGAAGCTCTACGGCGTCGAACTCGGCGGCGGCGCGTACGGCAAGGCCGACGTCACCACGAAGTTCAAGATCGGCCGCAACCAGGTCGTCAAGATCAGCACGCCCGAGCACCAGATGCACGTCTACCGCGGCGGCTCGCAGGTCAAGAGCTACCCGTGCGCGAACGGCCTGGACGGCGAGGTCGACCGCAACACCCCCAACGGCACCTACATCGTGATGAGCAAGGAGCCGTCGGCGATCTTCGACAACGCGCGCTACGGCTACACGAACGTCAACAAGAAGTGGGCCTGCCGGTTCTCCAACCACGGCGAGTTCATCCACGAGAACCAGGACAACGCGGCCAACATCGGGAAGACTAACAACTCCCACGGCTGCGTCAACCTGCTGGAAGCCGACGCCAAGGACTACTTCGACTCGGCGCTGGTCGGCGACCCGGTCGAGATCACCGGCTCGAAGCTGGGCCCGCCGATGAACTCCGACGTCAAGGACTGGAACTACAGCTGGGCGGCCTGGCAAGGGCTGGGTGCGAAGTAACCCGTGCGCACCGAAGTCGTCGGGCACGGCGGGGTCCGCCTCGGCCTGCGGGTCGAGGGCGCCGAGAACAGCAGGCCCATCGTGTTCGTGCACGGCTGGGCGCAGTCGGCGGGCTGCTGGGCGGCCCAGCTGGCCGATCCCGAACTGACCGAGCGCTTCCGGCTGGTCGCGGTGGACCTGCGCGGCCACGGTGCCTCCGACGTCCCGCTGTCGGGCTACGACGACCCGCGCGCCTGGGCCGACGATCTCGCCGCGGTGCTCGACTTCGCCGGGCCGGACGCGATCGTCGTCGGCTGGTCGTACGGCGGGCTGGTGCTGGCGGACCACATCCGCGTGCACGGCACCGCACGGCTGGGCGGCATCGTGCTCGTCGGCGCCATCACCGAGATCGGCCGCGACCGGCCAGGCGGACGTGTCGGACCGCTGATGCGCGACCACATGCGGGCGATGCTTTCGGACGATCCGGACATCGCGGTCCCGGCGCTCACCGAGTTCTGCCGCGGGATGGCCGCCGGGCCGGTGCCCGGCGCGCTGGCGCAGGCCATGCTCGGTGCGTCTCTCAGCGTGCCGCCCGCAATTCGTTCGGCGCTCTTCCGCCGCGACATCGGCAGCGAAGAAGTGCTGGTCACGGTGGACAAACCGGCTCTGGTCGCGCACGGAACGGCCGACCGCGTGATCGAACCCTCGGTAGCCGAACACGCACTCGGGAAGATTCCGGGTGCCGTCGGGCGTTGGTTCGCTGACGGGGGGCATGCGCCCTTCGCCGAGTCCGCGGCCGAGTTCGACGCGGTACTGCGGCAATTCGCCGAGGAATGCTGAAGTACGCAGGGGACGTGACCAGGTGACCAGCTCCAACCCGAGGTTTCGGGCTGCGCCGCGCCGGATAGCGGTGTTCTCCGTGCACACCTCGCCGCTCGAGCAGCCGGGTACCGGCGACGCCGGCGGGATGAACGTCTACGTCAGCCAGACCGCCACCGAGATGGCCCGCCGCGGCGTCGAGGTCGAGGTCTTCACACGCGCGACCGCGTCCGACCAGCCGCCGGTCGCCGACCTGGCGCCCGGGGTGACGGTGCGGCACGTCCAGGCCGGGCCGTTCGAGCCGCTGAGCCGCGACGAGCTGCCCGCGCAGCTGTGCGCGTTCACCTCCGGCGTGCTGCGCACCGAGGCCTTCCACGAGCCGGGGCACTACGACCTCATCCACTCGCACTACTGGCTCTCCGGCCAGGTCGGCTGGCTCGCCCGCGACCGCTGGTCCGTGCCGCTGGTGCACACCGCCCACACACTGGCGAAGGTGAAGAACGCCGCGCTCGCCGAGGGCGACAAGCCCGAGCCGCGCACCCGCGTGATCGGCGAGGAGCAGGTGGTCGCCGAGGCCGACCGGCTGGTCGCCAACACCGCGGTCGAGGCGCGCCAGCTCATCGACCTCTACGACGCCGAGCCGCACGCGGTGCACGCCGTGCCGCCGGGCGTCGACCTCGAACGCTTCACGCCGGGGTCCCGGCACGCGGCGCGCGACGCGCTCGGCCTGGCCGACGACGACGTCGTGCTCGCCTTCGCCGGCCGCATCCAGCCGCTGAAGGCGCCGGACGTGCTCCTGCACGCCGCGGCCGCGATGCTGCGGCGCCGGCCCGAGCTGGCTTCGCGGCTGGTCGTGCTCGTCGTCGGCGGGCCGTCCGGGACCGGGCTGGAGCAGCCGCAGGCGCTGCGCGAGCTGGCGGTTTCACTCGGCATCGAGGCGCAGGTGCGGTTCCTGCCGCCGCAGCCGGGCGAACGCCTCGCCCGGGTCTTCCGCGCCGCCGACGTCGTCGCGGTGCCCAGCTACAACGAGTCGTTCGGCCTGGTCGCGCTGGAAGCGCAGGCCTGCGGGACGCCGGTGGTCGCCGCCGAGGTCGGCGGGCTGCCGGTGGCGGTGCCGCACGGCGTGTCCGGCCTGCTGGTGCCGGGCCACGGCGCGGACGAGTGGGCGGACGCGCTGGCCGCGGTCGCGCTGCGCCCGGACCGGCGCGCCGAACTGGGCGCCAACGCCATCGTGCACGCGCGGCGGTTCTCCTGGCGCCGCACGACCGACGCGCTGCTCGACATCTATGCTCAGGCCACGAGCGCCTTCCGGCAGGCGCTGGAACTGCGCGCGGAGGTGGCGGTGTGAGCTTGGACCAGCTGATCCAGTCTACTTTGGACTCCGCCGAGCTGAAGTACGACAAACGCGGTCCCGGCAAGTACTTCGTCACCCTGCCGGGCACGAAGAAGCTGCAGACGAACGCGTGGCTGGTCGACGGCGACCACGCGTTTTCGGTGGAGGCCTTCGTCTGCCGCCGTCCCGACGAGTCCCATGAGGACGTTTACCGGTTCCTGTTGCAGCGCAACGCGAAGCTGTACGGCGTGCACTACACAGTGGACAGTCTCGGGGACATCTACCTGGTCGGCCGGTTCGGCAAGGAGACGATGTCCGCCGACGAGCTCGACAAGGTGCTCGGCCAGGTCCTCGAAGCCGCCGACGGCGACTTCAACACGCTGCTGGAGATCGGCTTCGCGACGTCGATCAAGCGCGAGTGGGACTGGCGCGTCTCCCGCGGCGAGTCACTCGCCAACCTCCAGGCGTTCAAGCACCTCGTCGCGCCCGCGGCGCCGCACGAGCCGGGCTTGACCGAGTCGTGACCCGGGCCGTGCAACGGCCCTGAACCGGACATCCGTCTCACCGCCAGTCGAAACTGGAGGGAGAACCAGGATGCGGACTCGATGGAGAGCGGGGCTCGCGGCGGCCGCCGTGGCCTTCGCGCTGGCCGGCTGCTCGGCTTCGGAGAACGGGGCATCGTCCACGGCGGACAGTGCCGGGGTCGCGCCCGCCGTCCCCAAGCAGGGGACGAGCGGCAAAGCGGACTCGAAGGTGACACCGCCCCAGGCGGGCGCCACCGACCGGAAGCTGTCCCGCAGCGCGCGGCTGGAGCTGACCGCGACCAAGGTCGTCGACGTCGTCGCGCAGGCCCGCGGGATCGCGCAGGGCGCGGGCGGCTACACCGGGCAGGAGAGCACGGGCGAGGAGTACGCGACGCTCAGCCTCGCGGTGCCGGCCGACAAGCTCGACGGCGCGCTCGACCAGCTCTCGCACCTGGGCACGACCCTGGTGAAGCGCGAGCTGAACACGCAGGACGTGACCGAGCAGGTCGTCGACGTCGACGCGCGGCTGCAGACGCAGCGGGCGTCGGTGGAGCGGATCCGCGCGCTGCTCGCGCGGGCGACTTCGGTGTCGGAGATCGCGTCGGTCGAAAGCGAGCTGACCAGCCGCGAGTCGGCGCTGGAATCGCTGGAGCAGCAGCGGAATTCGCTGGCGGGCAGCGTCGCGATGGCGACGGTGGCGATGAGCATCCGCAGCGTGGCGGCGCCCCCGCCGCCGTCGGAGGACCGCAGCGGCTTCCTGGGCGGGCTGGCCGGCGGCTGGGACGCGTTCTTGACGTTCGGCGGCGGGCTGCTCACGGTGCTGGGCGCGATCGCGCCGTTCCTGCTGATCGTGGGACCGCTGGCCTGGGCGGGCTGGTGGCTGAACCGGCGTCGCCGCGCGGCCCGGCCGGAGCCGACCGAGGGGTGAAGCGGGCAGGCGGGACGGCTCGAGGGAGGGGGGAGTCGCGATCTCGAGCCGCCCCGCTGAAGTTCCCGCCGATCAGGACCCGGTGACGAGGGGGGTGCCAACGGGGCCGGCGGGCCGCGGCTCGGCAGGGGGGAGACGAGCCGCGGTCAAAGCCCGAAACCGGCCGGGGAGTGCGTGGAATCCGGCCGCTCGGGACGTAGTCAACCTGTCAGATCTCGACCTGTAATCACAAGACTACTCACTAGTCCGTTCGAGTGAATTTACCGGTGAGCGATAACGGTGTGCAGTTTGTAGCCCGGAATTTGCGCGTTGTTGGCGCTCGGACTTGTCGAAGAGTGAGGTGTTACCCGGGGGTAACGCACTCTGCGTAGGTCGAGGTCACTGGTGGATTCACGGACCGGTTCTGGCAGGCTGGCACCATGGCTGAACTCGGGACGTTGGTGCTGCTCCGCCACGGGCAGAGCACGTGGAACGCGGAAAACCTGTTCACCGGCTGGGTGGACGTGCCGCTGTCGGAGCAGGGTGAAGGCGAAGCCCGCCAGGGCGGTCAGCTGCTGGCCGACGCCGGCCTGCTGCCGGACGTGGTGCACACCTCGCTGCTGCGCCGCGCGATCTCCACCGCGAACATCGCGCTGGACGCCGCCGACCGGCACTGGATCCCGGTGAAGCGCGACTGGCGGCTCAACGAGCGCCACTACGGCGCGCTGCAGGGCAAGGACAAGAAGCAGACCCTCGAGGAGTTCGGCGAGGAGCAGTTCATGCTCTGGCGCCGCTCCTACGACACCCCGCCGCCCCCGATCGACCCGGACGACCGGTGGAGCCAGGCCGGCGACCCCCGCTACGCGGACCTCGGTGACGCCGCGCCGCTGACCGAGTGCCTCAAGGACGTCGTCGAGCGGCTGCTGCCGTACTGGGAGTCCGCGATCGTGCCGGACCTGCGTGCGGGCAAGACCGTGCTGGTCGCCGCGCACGGCAACTCGCTGCGCGCGCTCGTCAAGCACCTCGACGGGATCTCCGACGCGGACATCGCCGGCCTCAACATCCCGACCGGCATCCCGCTGCGCTACGACCTCAGCGACGACCTCAAGCCCCTGAAGCCGGGCGGCGAGTACCTCGACCCCGAGGCCGCCAAGGAAGCCGCCGCCGCGGTCGCCAACCAGGGCCGCTGACTCACGCCGCGGTGACCGGCCGGACGGCGGTCGCCTTCCAGCTCGCCCCTTCACGGACGACGTCGAACTCGGCCGTGAAGGGCTTGCTGGTGGTCGGGCCCGTGGCGGCGGTGACCTGCAAGATCGTCGTGAACAGGACGGTCGCGCCGCCGCCGGTGAGGGTGACCACCGCGGCCATCGGGTTCGGGCCCAAGGCCACCTTTGTGCCGCTCTTGCGGATCGCCTCGACGTAGGTGGCCTTCTTCGCGCGGTAGTCGCTCAGCAACGGCTCGGCCGCGGCCGCCTCGGCGCGCGTGTACGAACCGTCCGGGTCGCCGCTGTCGGTCGTGAACAACGCGCCCGCGACCGTCCGGGCACCGGCCAGCGCCGAATCGCGCAGGCCGGGAAGGCTGCCGTCGTCCGGGTGCGGGGCGGGGGACGGCTGCGCGGGGTTCACCGCGATGTCCGACAGCCGCCAGTGCCCGCCCTCCTCGAGCGCGGTGAACGCGGCCGTCGCCAGGCCCTTCGACGTGCCGTTGACCTGCGACAGCACCGCCAGTTCGCGGACCTTCCCGCCGGTCAGCTCCAGCGCCGCCGCTCGCGCCACGGTGGTGGTCAGGCGCACCGGCTGCGCACTCTTCCTGACCTGCTCGAACAACGCCGTGAGCTGAGCCTTCGCGGTGCCGGTGACGTTCGCAGCCACGGCCTGGTCGAACGCCGCCGGGTTCGCCGAGTCGTAGCTGAACACCGCCTCGGCCGCGGTCTTCACGGCGGCGAGCGCGGCGGCCGTGCCGGGCGCGTTGACGACCGCGAGGTTGCCCGTCAGCGGCTGCGCCGTCCCGGAGACGGCCGAGGAGCACGCCGACGTCGTCAGGACCAGCGCCAGCAGCGCTCGCCTCACAGCAGCCCGGCCTCGCGGGCCCGCGCCCCGGCCTGGAACCGGGACGACGCGCCGAGGATGTCCATCAGCTCCGCCACCCGGCGCCGGTAGGTGCGCAGGCCGACGCCGAGGGCGCGGGCCGCCGTCTCGTCCTTGCAGCCGGACGCCAGCTGCTCGAGGATCTCGCGCGCGCCCAGCTCGGTGAACCGGGCCTGGTAGGACTCGAGGTCGGTGGCGCCGGCCCAGGCCGCCTCGAACAGCGACTGGATGCCCTGGACCAGGCCCGGGTTGCTGACGACGGTGTAGCCGCGGACGCCGCCGACCTCGTCGCCGGCCACGATCGCGATCCGGCGGTCGAGCAGGATCGTCTCGTTGACCTCGCGCTCGGTGATCCGGATGCGGGCGCCGTGCGTGGCCATGAACCGCAGGTGGTCGGCCAGCGCCGGGTCGAACAGCACGCCGGGCAGGTACATCTTGCGCACGTTCGTCGCCCGCGCGGCCTGCTCGCGGGCAGCCGGCGTCGGGTGCGCCACCGACCACGTGTGCAGGTCGCGGGCCGCGCACGAGACTTCGGTCGCGGTCGCGAAGAGGTGCTTCGTCCGCTCGAACAGCTCGGCTTCGCCCCGCACCACGACGACGTCACTGACTCTCTCCACGCATTCCAGTTTGGCAGCTAAATGCCAAAACCGGCGCCCCGCGAACCGGATCGGAAGGCTGGAGCCATGACCACGAACACTCCCGCCGCCGCGGCGGGTACCTGGAAGCTCGGCTCCTTCGAAGTCAACCGGCTCGGTTTCGGCGCGATGCGCCTGATGTCCACTTCGGACGGCGGCATCCGCGCTCGCGAGACGTCGATCGCCGTGCTCCGCCGCGCCGTCGAGCTCGGCGTGAACCACATCGACACCGCCGTCTTCTACTTCGACGGCCCGCGCTCGGCGAACGAGCTGATCAACACCGCGCTGGCGCCCTACGACGACCTGACGATCACCACCAAGGTCGGCCCGGGCCGCGACTTCACCGGCGCGTTCTACACCGCCCGGCCGGACCAGCTGCGCGCCCAGGTCGAGGAGAACCTGCGCCAGCTCGGCCTGGACCACCTCGACGTCGCCAACTACCGGATCGGCCAGGCGCTCGACCGCGGGGAAGGCTCGCTCGCCGACGGTTTCGGCGCGCTCGCCGAACTGCGCGAGGAAGGCCTCATCCGCGAGCTGGGCATCTCCAACGTCGGCCCGGAACACCTCACCGAGGCGCTCGAGATCGCGCCGGTCGTCTGCGTCCAGAACCAGTACGGCCTCACCGCCCGCCGGGAGGACGACGAAATCGTCCGGATGTGCGCCGAGCGCGGGATCGCCTTCGTGCCGTTCTTCGCCGTCGCCAGCGGGCAGGGGGAGGACGCCCGGGTCGCCGAAGTCGCGCGCCGCCACGACGCCACCCCGGCGCAGGTGCGGCTCGCGTGGACCCTGCACCAGGGCCCGCACGTGCTCGCGATCCCCGGTACCGGTGACCTCGCGCACCTCGAGCAGAACGTCGCCGCGGCGGCGCTGGAGCTCACCGAAGCCGATTTGGCGACGCTCGACTCGAAAGGGTGAATTCACCCGGAATGTCTCGCCGCGGAATCGATCGGGTGAACGCCACCTGAAGCCCCGGCGAACATGTCCTCCGCAGGTGTCGCGGTGCTCACGACAAGGCGGACAACGCTAGGCCGAAGGGCCACTTCGCAGCTTACGATCGGCCCGTGACCACGCCTGTTTCACTCGCACTGGCCATCGGCGCACTGGTGGCCGGTGCGGTGGTCGGCTACTTCCTCGCCCGGGCCCGCACCCGGCGCGAGGAAGCCCGGCCGCCGGGCCCGACCGTCGCGGAACTCCTCGAACGGCTGGTCCGCTCCTCGGCCAACGGCATCGTCGTGCTCAACCGCTTCGGCGACATGGTGCTGCACAACCCGCGCGCCTACGAGCTGGGTCTCGTCAAGGTCAACCAGGCCGATCCGCGGGCCCGCAAGGCCGCCGAGCAGGTCGTCGAGACCGACGAGCCGATGGAGATCGACCTTTCGCCGCTCGAAGCACGCGGCCGCCAGCCGGAAGCGGTGCTCGGCCAGGTCCGGCCGCTCGGCGACGGCTTCACCGTCGTCGAGGCCGTCGACCACTCCGAGGCCATCCGCCTGGAGGCCGTGCGCCGCGACTTCGTCGCCAACGTCAGCCACGAGCTCAAGACCCCGGTCGGCGCGATCGCGCTGCTCACCGAGGCCGTGCTGGACGCCGCCGAGGACGTCGAAGAGGTCCGCCGCTTCGGCGGCAAGATCCTGCGCGAGTCCACCCGGCTCGGCCAGCTCGTCACCGAGCTGATCGCGCTGTCCCGGCTGCAGGGCGCCGAGCGGCTGCCCGACCTGAACGTCGTCGAGGTCGACGCGGTCGTCCGCGAGGCGCTCGGCCGCACCACGCTCTCGGCGGAGTCGGCCGACATCCGGATCACCACCGACAGCCCCAGCTCCCTGCTCATCGAGGGCGACCGGACGCTGCTGGTCACCGCGCTGTCGAACCTGCTGGAGAACGCCGTCGCGTACTCGCCGGCCGGCAGCCCGGTCTCGATCAGCAGGCGGCTGGCCGACGGGATGGTCGAAATCGCCGTCACCGACCGCGGGATCGGCATCGCCGAGGACGAGCAGCAGCGCGTGTTCGAGCGCTTCTACCGGGCCGACAAGGCCCGCTCGCGCGCCACCGGCGGCACCGGGCTGGGCCTGGCGATCGTCAAGCACGTCGCGGCCAACCACGGCGGCTCGGTCGGGCTGTGGAGCCGCCCGGGCACCGGCTCGACGTTCACCCTGCGCATCCCCGCGCACGTCCGCCCCGAGCCGGCGCCGGAGCCGGCCAGGGCCGCCAAGACCTCGCCGGCACCGCGGCAGGAGAAGACCCCCGAGCGCACCCAGAGGCTCGTGGTTACCGGGCAGGACAGCCCAGATCATGGAGGAAACCTGTGACCAGGGTTCTCATCGTCGAGGACGAGGAGTCGTTCGCCGACCCCCTCGCCTTCCTGTTGCGCAAGGAAGGGTTCACCGCGGCCGTGGCCGGCACCGGCCAGGCCGCGCTGGAGGAGTTCGACCGCAACGGCGCCGACATCGTGCTGCTCGACCTGATGCTGCCCGGGATGAGCGGCACCGACGTCTGCAAGCAGCTGCGCCAGCGCTCGGCCGTGCCGGTGATCATGGTGACCGCGCGCGACAGCGAGATCGACAAGGTCGTCGGCCTGGAACTCGGCGCGGACGACTACGTCACCAAGCCGTACTCGGCCCGCGAGCTCATCGCGCGGGTCCGCGCGGTGCTGCGCCGCGGCGGCGAGCCGGGCTCGGACGGCGAGCTGGCCCCGCTGGTGCTCTCGGCCGGACCGGTGCGGATGGACGTCGAGCGGCACGTGGTGACCGTCGACGGCGCCGAGGTCTCGCTCCCGCTCAAGGAGTTCGACCTGCTCGAGTACCTGCTGCGCAACGTCGGCCGCGTGCTGACCCGCGGGCAGCTGATCGACCGGGTGTGGGGCGCGGACTACGTCGGCGACACGAAGACGCTCGACGTCCACGTGAAGCGGCTGCGCTCGAAGATCGAACCGGACCCGGGCTCGCCGCGGCACCTGGTGACGGTGCGCGGGCTGGGCTACAAGTTCGAGACGTAAATCCCATTCGTACGGCTTCGTCCCGGCGGGAGGCGCGCCGGGACGAAGCCGCACCGAGTGTTTTCGGTTACAAGTTCGAGACCTGGCGCTGGGCCCGGTACGCTGGACCCCCGTGCGCCTAGGGGTACTCGACGTCGGTTCCAACACCGTCCACCTGCTCGTGGTCGACGCCCACCGTGGCGCCCACCCGACGCCGATGCATTCCGAGAAGTCCGTGCTGCGGCTGGCCGAGCAGATCACCCCCGGTGGCGAGCTCACGAAGGCCGGGGCCGACGAGCTGGTGACCGCCGTCGAATCCGCGAAGGACTCCGCCGCGCGGCTGGGCTGCGAAGAGCTGATGGCCTTCGCCACTTCCGCGGTCCGCGAAGCGAAGAACTCCGCCAAGGTGCTCGCTCGCGTGGCCGACAAGACCGGCGTCGAGCTGCAGGTCCTCTCCGGTGTCGACGAAGCGCGGCACACCTTCCTCGCCGTCCGCCGGTGGTACGGCTGGTCGGCCGGGCAGCTGCTCGTGCTCGACATCGGCGGCGGCTCGCTCGAAGTCGCGATGGGCCGCGACGAAGAACCCGTGCTGGCCGAATCGCTGCCGCTGGGCGCCGGGCGCACCACGCGCACCCGCTTCAAGCACGACCCGCCGACGCGGTCCGAACTCGTCGCGACGT
The DNA here is from genome assembly GCF_033441515.1 of Amycolatopsis solani. NCBI lineage: Bacteria > Bacillati > Actinomycetota > Actinomycetes > Pseudonocardiales > Pseudonocardiaceae > Amycolatopsis > Amycolatopsis solani. Next base: position 719,614 of record NZ_JAWQJT010000001.1, on the reverse strand, counting down.
CGGCGTGGCTGGACGACCAGCTCACCGACCTCACGCGGAAAGTCACCAAATGGGGTGAACCCGACCGCGTCGTCGCGACGTCGAAGACCTTCCGGTCACTCGCCCGGCTGACCGGCGCCGCCCCCTCGGCGGCGGGCCCGCGCGTGCGACGTACGCTCACGGACACCGCGTTGCGCCAGCTCCTGGCCTTCATTTCGCGGATGCCCTCGGCCGATCTGGCCCAGCTCGAAGGGGTCAGCTCGAGCCGATCCCACCAGCTGGTGGCGGGCGCGCTCGTCGCCCAGGCCACGATGCGGGCGCTCGGTGTTCCGGAACTCGAGATTTGCCCGTGGGCTCTGCGAGAGGGTGTCATCCTGCGGCGGCTGGACCATTCCACCGGCGCGGATGAGACTGGAGCCGCCCTCGCGGGACGCTTGGGCGCACAGGAGGACCGGTGAAAGCACCCGGCTGGACTTCCCGGACGGAGAACGGGCACGGTGGAGAGGTGACGGACATGCAGAGGTCGGTGTACAGCGCGCGCTGCGCCACCGGAATGCCGTCGGGGGCCTCCCCGCGAGGTGCCGCCAGTGACGACTCGGTGCGCGCGAGGGAATGCCAGGTATGACGGACCAGACCGGAGGCGACCAGCCGCAGAAGACCGTGGCCGAGCTGCTCGCCCAGCACGGCGCCCAGGTCGACGGCGGGCGACGCCGCCGTCGGCGCGCGGCCGATGACGACGACGAACCCGGCACGCCCGAAGCCGCACCGGGTGCGACCGGCTCGCACCGGCGCCCCGGCGTGAGCGACACCGGCCCGCAGGCGATCATCGACCGGGTGGCCTCGGAGGGCACCCCGCCCCCGCCGCCCCCCGGCCGTCCCACCGGACGCCGTCGCGCCGAACCGCCGCCGCCCGCGCCCCGCGCGGTCCCGCAGGACTCCCAGCCGCTGCCCCGGCCGGTGCCGCCGCCCCCGGCGCGGCCCGCGCCCGGCGGCGCCGAGTCCGGCCAGTACCAGCGGCCGGTGCCGCCGCCGGAGTCGAGCCAGTACGTCCGGCCGCCGCAGGAGTCCGGCCAGTTTTCGCGCCCGGCCCCGCCGGAGCCGCCCGCCCCGCCGCGGCCGCAGGAGTCCGCGCAGCTGCCCGTGCCGCCGCGCGCGCCCCGGCGCCAGCCGCCGCCTCCGCCGCCGCCGTCGCAGCAGCTGCCGGTCCCGCCCGCCGCCGAGGAGACCCGCGGGGCCGTCCCGCCGGTCCGGCGTCGGCCCGGCCCGCCGCAGCCGTCCCAGCAGCTCCCCACCCCGCCGCAGCCGTCGCAGCAGCTGCCGACGCCCCCGCCGGCCGCCGGCCCGCTGTCGGCGCGGCTGGACGGGCTCAACGGCACCCCGGACGCCGACGTCGACGTCCCGCCCGGCCCGATGGCCAGCGGCACGTTCCCGACCCCGCCCGCCGCACCCGGCCGGCCGCGGCGGGCCCCGAGCCGCCGTCCGCAGCCCCAGCAGGAGGCGTACACCGAGCAGTTCTCCGCGGTGCCCGACGACGAGCCGCCCGCGCCGCCGAAGAAGGGCGACGAGCCCTCTTCGCCCGCGGGCCTCGCGAACTGGCGCAAGCGCCGCCAGAAGGAGCAGATGGAGGACACCGAGATCGGCGTCATGCCGGTGGTGCCCACCGACGCTCCCGGCGACGGCTACCCCGAGGACGACTTCGAGCCCGAAGGGTTCGCCCCGGAGAGCAGCGGCTACCAGGCCGCCTACGACGCGGGCCCGCCGACCGGCGCGTACCCGCCGCCGATGCCGTTCGCACCCGGCGACCGCGCCTCGCGCGCGCCGATCCCGGACGACCTCGAGCCGTACGAACGCGAGTTCGCCGACGGCTACCCGGCGGGCGGCCCGGACTTCGAGCAGGACGACTACGGCTACGAGCAGGGCGAAGGCTACGAAGACGACGAGTACGACGACGCGCCCGAGCCCGCGCCGGAACCCGCGGTCGTGGCCTCGCCCGGCAAGGCGTGGCTCGCACTGGCCGGCCAGCTGGCGATGGGCGTGGTCGGCGGGGCCGCCGTCTGGCTCGGCTTCAACTGGCTCTGGGTGAACATCCCGGCCGCGGCGCTGGTCGCGGCGTTGCTCGTGGTCGTCGCGCTGGTCTGGATCGTGCGGAAGATCCGCCGCGCCGAAGACCTGCAGACCACCGTGCTGGCCGTGCTGGTCGGTCTGGTGGTGACGGTGTCACCGGCCGCGTTGCTCCTCGTCGGCCGCTGAGGTCCCCTTCGGCCCATGCGCGTTCGGTGACCAGGCAGGATGGCGCGCGTGACAGACGAGAAGCCGGTGCCGGTCGGCCTGAGCACGGCGTCGGTGTGGCCCCTCAAAGCCGGCTCGGCCTTCGAGCTGGCCGCCGAGCTCGGCTACGACGGCGTCGAGGTGATGGTCTGGGCCGACCCGGTCAGCCAGGACCTCTCGGCGCTGCGGCGCTGGTCGCGGCGCACCGGGGTGCCCGTGCTGTCGATCCACTCGCCGTCGCTGCTGATCACGCAGCGGATCTGGTCGCCGGACCCGGTGGTCCGGCTGCGGATGTCCGTCGACGCCGCGCTCGAACTCGGGGCCCGCACCGTGGTGGTGCACCCGCCGTTCCGCTGGCAGCGGCGTTATGGCGACGCCTTCGGTGATCTCGTCGACGAGCTCGAAGAGTCGAGCGGCATCGAAATCGGCGTGGAAAACATGTTCAAGGTCCGGCCGCCCGGCGGTTCTCGCACTTCCCGGGTGTCGGCATTCCGGCCGTCGATCGACCCCACGGACGTCGGGTTCCGGCACTACACGCTCGACCTGTCCCACACAGCGGCAGCCGGAATGGACGCGCTGGCCCTCGCGCAGCGGATGGGTGAAGGGCTCACGCACGTCCACTTGGCGGACGGCACCGGCGTCCCGAAGGACGAACACCTGGTACCCGGAAGGGGTGACCAGCCTTGCGCCGAACTCCTCGAAAAGCTGGTCAGCAGCGGTTTCGGCGGCCAGATCGTGCTGGAGATCAACACCCGGCACGCGGTGACGGCGGCCCAGCGGGTGCGTGATCTGGCGGAGGCACTTTTGTTCGCTCGTTTCCACCTCGGGCAATGAACGAGCACGTTCCGACAGGACACGACTACGCCCGACTCCATTTCCGCGGGCACAACCCGTAAAGTTCGGACCGTGAACCCGTCGCCCGCGTTGATCGTCCCCTTCCCGGATTCCCCGATCGGCGCGGAGCGTTCGTGAGCGGAACGGACGGCACCGCCGTGTCCTTCGACACGGCCAGTGCGGCGCGGTCGCTGGGGGACGGCACCTTCACCGCGGTGCTGCGCGCGGAATGGGCCATCGGCTCGCACCCGCACGGGGGTTTCCTGCTGGCCCTCCTGGCCAAGGCGGCGATCGCCGCCCTGCACGAACGCGGGGAGCCGCACGCGGAACCCCTCGTCGTCAGCGCGGAGTTCCTGCACGCCCCGGCGCTGGGCCCGGTGCTCCTGCGCACGGACGTCCGCAAGGTCGGCCGCCGCGCGACGGTCGTGGAGGTCCGGCTGGAGCAGCGCGGCCGCAGCTGCGTCGAGGCCAGGGTCACGACCGGACGGCTCCCGATGCGCCGCCCGGAGTGGACGGACGTCCCGGCGATGGCCGCGGAGCCGCCCCCGGGCGCGCTCGCCATGGCGGAGAGCACGGAGGGCCCGTTCAACCTGGCCAAGGGCTGCGAGGTGCGCCTGGACCCGGCGACCGCGGGCTACCTGGCCGGCCGCACGGACGAGCCACCCCGCATGCGCCTGTGGGTCCGGCCGCGGCACAGCCTGGTCGACCCGTACTTCACGCTGCTGGCCTCGGACGTCAACCCGCCGGTGGTGATGAACCTGGGCCGCATCGGCTGGGCCCCGACGGTCCAGCTGACGGCGCTGCTGCGCACGCGCCCGGCCCCGGGCTGGCTGCGGGTGGTGGTGGAGTCGAGGTCGGTCCACGAGTCGTGGTTCGACTCGGACGCGACGGTGGTGGATTCCCAGGGCCGGCTGGTCTGCCAGGCCCGCCAGCTCGGCCTCGCCCCAGCCCCGGCCCCGGGCGGCTGACCTGAAGGGGACGTTGCCGGCATCAGATGCGAGGAAAGTCCCCTTCAGGGCGTGAGATGAGAGCAACATCCCCTTCAGGGCGTCGGGAACCGGCGTGGCCGCGCCCCGGCCGCGGGCGGCTGAGCGGCGGCTCGGGCCGGGCGGCGGTGTCGCGAATGACTCATTCGGGGCGTCGGAGGTCTCGAATGAGTCATTCGCGACCTTTGGGCGGGCGTCCCACGAGACCCGGGAACCGGCGTGCCCCGACCACCGGGGGAGCAAGCCTCGGGTGACGCCCGCCGGCGCGGGACGTGCCGGGCTGCGCCCGGCGGCTGCGCGGAGGCGCGGTGCCCAACAGCGCAGCTTCGCCGAGGTGGCGGTCGGTGGCGCGGGCAGAGCCCGCCGCGGGTGCCGAGGACCAGGCCCGGCCCCGGTCCGGCTGCGGCTTGGGCTCCGAGGGCGGGCGGCGGTGTCGCGAATGACTCATTCGGGACGTCGGAGGTCCCCAATGAGTCATTCGCGACCTTTCGAGCGAGACCCGGAACCGGCGTGCGGTGACCGCCCAGGGGAGCAGGCGACGCAGGCCGCGCCCCGGCACCGGGCGGCCGAGGCGGGTTTGGCACGCTTGGGTACATGACGGTCATCGCGGTGCTGGGTGCGGGCAAGATCGGCGAGGCGTTGCTCTCGGGGCTGCTGCACGGCGGCCACGAGCCGGGCGACCTGCTCTTCACCGAGCGGTACCCGGCGCGCGTCGAAGAGCTCACCGCGCGCTACGGCGTCCGCGGCGTCGAGGTCGAGGACGCGGCCAAGCAGGCCGACGTCCTGGTCGTCGCCGTGAAGCCGCAGGACATCGACCCGGTGCTCGACGAGCTGGCGCCGCTGCTCGGGCCGTCGTCGCTGGTCGTCTCGCTGTGCGCCGGGCTGCCCACCTCCCTCTACGAGCGGCGGCTCGCCGACGGGGTGCCGGTCGTGCGGGTCATGCCGAACACGCCGATGCTGGTCAACGAGGCCATGAGCGCCATCTCCGCCGGCCGGTACGCCACCGCGGAGCACCTCGCCGTGGTGCGGGACCTGCTCTCGCACGTCGGGCAGGTCGTCGAGGTGCCGGAGGGGCAGCAGGACGCCGTCACGGCGTTGTCGGGGTCCGGGCCGGCCTACTTCTTCTTCCTGGTCGAGGCCATGATCGACGCCGGCATCCTGCTCGGGCTGCCGCGCGCGCTCGCCGGGCAGCTGATCATCCAGTCGGCCGTCGGGGCGGCGAAGATGCTCGCCGAGTCCGAGGAGCACCCGGTGCTGCTGCGCGAGGCCGTGACGTCGCCCGCGGGCACCACCATCAACGCCATCCGCGAGCTGGAGAAGCACGGCGTGCGCGCGGCTCTCCTGGCGGCCATCGAAGCCGCGAAGGACCGCTCGGTGGAGCTCGGCAAGGCTCACGACGAGGCCTGAGCGCGCCCCGAACCGGTCCGGATTCGCCGAAATGGGCGATTACTCGGGTCTTGCACGCGCGGGTGCCTGTGCGTTAGCGCTGGTAGGGGCCCATCTCGGTGACAGGCGTCGCATTAGTCCCACCAGTCCCGCTACTCTCGATAGAGCACGTGCGTGTCGGTACCACAGGTGGGGAAGCCTCGTGGCGCGACGCGTGTCGAAGGACGCGGTAAACATGTCGCCGAACAAGAAGGAGGATCTGCCGGCAGTCGGGCAGGTCCAGTTCCTGACGGTCGCGGAGGTGGCCACGCTGATGCGGGTCTCCAAGATGACCGTCTACCGTCTCGTGCACTCGGGTGAGCTGCCCGCCGTCAGGGTCGGGAAGTCCTTCCGGGTGCCGGAGAAAGCAGTGCACGAGTACCTCCAGGGTGCTTACTACGACGTGGGTTGATCCACGCCTCGGCCGGCGGCACGTCGCGTTACGACGTGCCCGCCGACCGGCCCGCGCCGGGTGCCGGGTAACCTGGAAAACCGCTCGTGCCTGTGCGCTCCACCCGTTGGACGCTGCGCCGGGCAGCGTGACCGACGACGACCTAAGGAGCGCCCATGGGCTCTGTGATCAAGAAGCGCCGCAAGCGCATGTCGAAGAAGAAGCACCGCAAGCTGCTTCGCCGTACGCGCGTCCAGCGTCGTAAGGCCGGCAAGTAATCCTGCTCGGTGTGACCGTGGCCCGTCCAGTCTCTGGACGGGCCACGTCCATGTGGTGGGCCGTTCCCCCCGTTCGAGTGAGGTCTTCGTCGCTTTCCCGGGGGAAAGCGGTTAATAGCACGTAAGACACCCCGGAGCTACCACTGAAGAGCGGTAACATCTCAAGGGCGTCCGCGCGATGCTTCCAGTGAGTGCAGGCCCGCGCACTTCGGGTGATCGTCCACCCCCACCACGCCCTACGCCGCAGGGAGTCGCATGCCGTCGAACATCGTGCTCGTCACCGGGGTAGCCGGCGAACTGGGCGGGAAACTGCTCGCCCGGTTGGGCAACAACCCCGATTTCGAGCGGGTCATCGGCGTCGACACGGTCCCCCCGGCGAAGACGGTCCTGCAGCGCATGGGCCACGCCGAGTTCGTGCGCGCGGACATCCGGAACCCGCTGATCGCCAAGGTGATCAGCACCGCCAAGGTCGACACGGTGGTGCACGCGTCCTGCACCGCGCACCCGGCCGGGCCGGGCCGCCGCACGGCGATCAAGGAAGTCAACGTCATCGGCACGATGCGGCTGCTCGCCGCGTGCCAGCGCTCGCCCCTGGTCCGCAAGCTGGTGGTGAAGTCGACGGCGGCCGTCTACGGCGCCGGCGCCCGCTCGCAGGCGGTGTTCACCGAGGACTCCGAGCTCATCCCGACCTCGACCAGCGGGTACGCGAAGGACGCCGTGGAGATGGAGGGCTACGTGCGCGGTCTCGTGCGCCGCCGCCCCGACATCACCACGACGCTGTTCCGCTTCGCCAACATCATCGGGCCGTCGACGGACACCGTTCTTTCGCGCTACTTCGCGCTGCCGGTGGTGCCGACGGTCTTCGGTTACGACGCCCGGATCCAGCTGCTGCACTCTTCGGACGCGCTGGCCGTGCTCGAACGCGCGACCCTGACCGACCGGCCCGGCGTGTTCAACGTCGGTTCCGAAGGGGTACTCACGTTGTCGCAGGCGATCCGGCGAGCGGGCCGGGTCGAGCTGCCGATGCCGCGGAGCGTGGTGCCCTCGGTCGGCAAGGTCCTGCGCGGCGCGCGGGTCGTGGACTTCTCCGCCGACCAGGTCCGGCTGCTGAACTTCGGCCGGGTCGTCGACATCACCAAGCTGAAGAACGAGTTCGGGTACACCCCGCGGTGGACCACGCGGGAGGCGTTCGACGACTACATCGTCGGACGCGGCTTGCGGCCGGTGCTCGACGGCGCCAAGCTGGCGGGCCTGGCAGGCAAGGTCCTCGTCGCCGCGGCGACGGGGCAGGCGAACCGATGAGCAGGCCTTTCGGGGGTCTGGGTGGCGAAGCCCCCAGCCCGGAGCGAAGCTCCGGTTGTCACAGCAGGCCGCACGACTTGGACGACTTCGGAAGCGAGGCGGAAACGGTGGGCGGTGCCGAAGCTCAGGTCATCCCGCTGCACGGACCGGGCCGGGAGAAACCGGCGGCCGAGCGCGACCTCCGCGAGGAAGAGGCCGCGCGGAGAGACGCGCCGGTCGTCGCCTTCCCGGGTGCTGAGAAGGAAGCCCCGGAAGAGCCCCTTTCGGCTGCCGCGCGCTCGGCGCTCGGCTTCATCCGCGACCGCTTGACCGGCGACTACACCGTCGACGAGTTCGGCTTCGACGCCGAGCTGACCGACGCCGTGTTCCTGCCGCCGCTGCGCGCGCTGTACAAGAACTGGTTCCGCGTCGATACCCACGGCGTCGAGAACCTCCCGGCCGAGGGCGGCGCGCTGCTGGTGTCGAACCACTCGGGCACGGTGCCGCTGGACTCGCTGATGACGGCGGTCGCGGTCCACGACGAGACCGGCGGCCGTCACCTGCGCGGCCTCGGCGCCGACCTGGTGTTCCAGGTGCCGCTGGTGGGGTCGTTCGCGCGCAAGTCGGGCCAGACGCTGGCGTGCAACGAGGACGCGGAACGCCTGCTGCGCAAGGGCGAGCTGGTCGGCGTGTGGCCGGAGGGCTTCAAGGGCATCGGCAAGCCGTTCTCGTCCCGCTACAAGCTGCAGCGCTTCGGCCGCGGCGGCTTCGTGTCGGCCGCGGTGCGCGCCGGCGTGCCGATCATCCCGGTGTCGGTGATCGGCGCCGAGGAGATCTACCCGAAGCTCGGCGACATCAAGGTGCTGGCCCGGATGCTGGGCCTGCCGTACTTCCCGGTGACGCCGTTCTTCCCGCACTTCGGCCTGCTGGGCGCGCTGCCGCTGCCGACGAAGTGGAGCATCGAGTTCGGCGAGCCGATCCGCACGGACGAGTTCGAGCCGGAGGCGGTGGAGGACCCGATGCTGGTGTTCCAGCTGACCGACCAGGTCCGCGAGTCGATCCAGCAAACCCTGTACCAGCGCCTCTCCCAGCGGAAGTCGGTCTTCCGCGGCTGAGCCTCGTGAGTGTTTAGGACGGTTAGAACCGTCCTAAACACTCACGAGAACTTGCACCGGGCCTCAGCGGCGGCGGTAGGCCATGCCCGCGGCTACCGCGCCCGCCAGCGCGCCGGCGCCCAGGACCGACGGCACGCCGATCTTCGCCGCCTTGCGGCCGGTGCGGAAGTCGCGGATCTCCCAGCCGCGGGCGCGGGCCACGTCGCGCAGGCCGCCGTCCGGGTTGACGGCCACCGCCGTGCCCACCGACGACAGCATCGGGATGTCGTTGGCCGAGTCCGAATACGCCGTGCAGCGCTTGAGGTTCAGCCCTTCGCGCGACGCCAGCGCGCGCACGGCGTGCGCCTTCGCGCGGCCGTGCAGGAGGTCGCCCACCAGCCGTCCGGTGTACACGCCGTCGCGGGTCTCGGCGACCGTGCCGAGCGCGCCGGTGAGGCCCAGGCGGCGGGAGATGATCGCCGCCAGCTCGATCGGGGTCGCCGTCACCAGCCAGACCCGCTGGCCGGCGTCCAGGTGCATCTGGGCCAGCGCGCGCGTGCCGGACCAGATCTTGTCGGCCATCAGCTCGTCGTAGATCTCTTCGCTGATCGACGTCAGCTCCGCGACCGTGCGGCCGGCCACGAAGGACAGCGCGCGCTCGCGGTGGGTCTTGATGTCTTCCTTGTTCTCACGGCCGCCGAGCCGGAACTTGATCTGGCCCCAGACGAACCCGGCCAGGTCGGCGGAGGTGAAGAACTTGCGCGCCGCGAGCCCGCGGGCGAAGTAGAAGATCGACGCGCCCATCATCATCGTGTTGTCGACGTCGAAGAACGCCGCCGCGGTCAGGTCCGGCGGCGCGGGCGGGGCCGGGGGCTCGGCGACCACGCGGGCGTGCGCGGCTTCGGCCGACGCTTCGCCCGCGAGCGCGGCGAGCCGTTCGAGCTCCTGACTCTTATCCCTGCCACGCCAAGCTGACACGCACACCGCCTCCACGTCTGCCCACGTCCGGCCACGTCCCCGTGAACCTCCGGGACCTTCGCACAGGGTAGCGAGCCGCCCACGGTCCCGTCGCAGGTGTGGCCGGGACCTCAGCCGATGACGATCGGGGGCAGCCCCGGCAGCAACGGCGGGATCGAAACCAGCGGCGGCGACGACGTCGTCGGGGTGGTCGACGGCGGCCGGGTGGTGGTCGTCGGCTGACCGCCGTACACCGGCGGCGGCGTCACGCCACCGGTCGGCGCCGGGATGCCCGGGGTGGCGGCCGCGTCCGACGGCGGCAGCTGCGTGCCCGTCACCACCGGCGCGGTGCTTTCCCCCGACGACGGCGAAGCCGGGGCAGACGACGGCTGCTCGCCGGCGGCCGGGGCCGGCCGGGCCGTGCACTCGCCGGTCGCCGGGAGCAGGCCGAGGTCGTCGGAGGTGCCGGTGGTGATCTCGTAGCAGTTCAGCCGGGCGACCAGCCCGCTCGTGCGCTCCTGGACCTTCCCCAGCAGGTCGCGGACGTCGCCGAACACCGGCGCCGCGTCCGCCGGCAGCGGCTGCGACGCCAGGCGGGCCGCCTGGTTACGCGCCCACAGCCGGACGTCGGCCAGTGCCTGCGCCCCGCCGCTGTCGCTCGTCGCGACCGCGGCCAGCTGGGAGACACCCGCCTTGAGGTCGGCGGCGAAGTCGTCGTACGCGGTCCGGTAGTCGGCCGGGCTCGCGCCCGCTTCGGCCAGCTCGCCGAGTTCGGTGATCCGGTTGGTGGCGAACTCCAGGTGCTTCTGCGCCTTCGCCTGGTCGCCGAACGTCAGGCCCAGCGCCGTCGACTCCCCGGCCCGCTTCACGCCGTACAGCGCGTCACCGGGCAGCGCGTTCCGGGACAGCACCAGCGTCAGGCCCGAGAGCACCAGGACGAGGAAGAGCGCGGCGGCCACCAGGTCGGCGGTCCGCGGCCGCCACCTCCGACGCGGGGTGGCCGCCGCCGTCTCCAGGCGGCCCGCGATCTCCGCGCGGATCCGCTGCCGGGTTTCCAGGTCCGGGGCCCCGGCCGCACCGAGGTCGCGCAGCGCGCCGACGAGGGCCAGTTCGTCGGCGAACTCGCCGTCCCGGCGTACCGGGGACGGCTCCAGGGCACGCGCGAACCGGTCGATCTCGGCTCGCTCACGCGCAAACCTCACTGCGCAGCTCCATCTCCGGCCATGACCGGTCCTGACAAACCGGTCTGGCAGGAGTAACGATCCAGAAGGCGCGGGGGTTACCGGTTCCGGTCGACGGACCGGAAAGTTCGCGGGATCAGCGCAATCCGGTGGGCAGGAGTTGTGCCAATCGGCGTACCGCGCGGTGCTGGAGCGCCTTGATCGCGCCCTCGTTGCGGTTCATGATCTCGGCCGTCTCCGCCACCGACAGACCCTGCAGGAAGCGCAGGATGATGCATTCCCGCTGGTCGTCGCCCAGTTCCGCGACGCAGCGCAGCAGCTCGGTGCGGGTCGCGCGGGAGATGGCCTCCTGCTCGGGGCCCGCCTGGGCGGTCGCGCCGACGCTGAACGGCGCCGAGCCCGGCTCGGTCACTTCGTCGGTGACCACTTCGAGCTTGAACCGGCTCGACTTCACGTGGTCGAGCACGAGGTTGCGGGCGATGGTGACGAACCAGGCGCCGACGTCACGCCCCTGGTAGCTCACCGACGTGATCCGGCGCAGCGCGCGCAGGAACGTCTCGCTGGTGACGTCCTCGGCCAGGTCGCGGTCGCCGAGCCGGAACAGGACGTACCGGTAGACGACGTCGACGTAGCGGTCGTAGAGCCGGCCGAAGGCGGACGAGTCGCCGTCCTGGGCGGCGCGCACGAGCTCCCACGCCTCGGCCTTCGCCGCCTCGGCGCGTTCGTCGTCGGACGCCTGCCTGCTCACCGGCACGGCCGCGGAGCGGCCGAACACGCGCTCGGCGAACATGAAGACGGGCCCGTGGCCCACGGCGGTCGGCACGGTCATCGGGCGGCACCTCCGGCGGCGAAGCTGGCCCCACGGGCCACTGGACCCCCGGAACCCGGACGAGCAGGGGCCTGCCGGCTCGCGTGCCCCACGACTTCGTGGGCAAGCAAGTTCGTCACGGCGACTCCCTCTCTCCGGTCGCGGCGGTGATCAACACCACCCCGCGACGCAGTGCAGCATACGTGTAGTTACCGCGAAGTAGGTAGTGGCTCCGGGGTTGCGAAGAAGCGACGCTCGCGGTCAGCACCCATGACGTCGCTCCGAATGACAGACTTGCAACGCTTTGGCCGGGATCGGAGAAAGGCGGGCCGCGGGTGAGTGCTCCAGAGGGGACGACGTCGGGGGTCGGCGGGCTGCTCACGCGGGCCGCGGCCACGTGGCCGGACCACCCGGCCGTGCGCGAAACCGGGTCGGGCCGCGCACTGACCCACCGGCAGCTCGAAGCGGCCGCGCAGGTCCAGGCCCAGGCACTCGCGGACGCGGGCGTCGCGCCCGGCGACCCGGTCGCGCTGCGGCTGCCGACGTCGGTCGACTTCGCGGTCGCCTTCTTCGGCGCGCTGCGCGCCGGCGCGGTCGTCGTGCCCCTGTCGCCGCAGGTGCCCGGCCCCGAACTGGCGAAGCTGCTCGCGCACAGCGGTGCCAAGGTTGTCATCCAGCGGGACGCCGAAGCGGAGCTGCCGGACGGCGTGAGCGGGGTCACTCCGCGAAGCGACCCGGATGGAGTAGTCGAATTCGTCGATGCGGGCCGCGCCGGCGAGGACATCGCCGTCGTTTCGTACACCTCGGGCACCACCGGGCCGCCGCGCGGCGTGATGCTGTCGCACCGCGCGCTGCTGGCGAACCTGGAGCAGCTCAGCCACGTCGAAGGCAGCCTCGAGCACGACGACCGCGTGCTGCTCACCATCCCGCTCTTCCACGTCTACGGCCTGGGGCCCGGGCTGCTGCACGCCGTCGCCGTCGGCGCGACCGCCGTCCTGTCCGAGCGCTTCGAGGCGCAGCGCACCCTGGACGACTGCGCGGAGCACGGCGTCACCACGATCACCGGCGTCCCGACCATGTACGCCGAGTTCGCCGCGCTCGGCGCCGACGAACTGCGCCGCGGCTTGGCCACCGTGCGCCGGATGACGTCCGGCGCCGCGCCGCTGCACCCGAAGGTGCTGACCGCCATCCGCGAGGCCGCCGGCGTCGACGTCTACGAGGGCTACGGCCTCACCGAATGCGCGCCGGTGGTCACGTCGACGCTGGTCACGGGCTACCCGAAGCCGGGCTCGGTCGGCCGCCCGCTGCCCGGGATCGAGCTGCGGCTGGTCGACAGCGACGGCAGCGACCAGTCCGTGCCGCTCGACCCGGACGACGTCGACGACGTCTTCGAGGCCGAAGGCGAGACCGGGCTGGTGTCGATCCGCGGCGCGAACCTGTTCTCCGGCTACTGGCCCGACGGCGAGCACGGGCCGGACGACGAGGGCTGGTACCGCACCGGCGACGTCGGCTACCTCGACGTCGACGGCGACCTGCACCTGGTCGACCGGGCCAACGACCTGATCATCGTCAACGGCTTCAACGTCTTCCCGCACGAGGTCGAGGAGGTCATCGGGCAGCTGCCCGAGGTCGCCGAGGCGGCGGTCGTCGGCGTCGTGGACGAGCGGAGTGGCGAAGCGGTGAAGGCGTTCGTCGTGCCGGCGGCCGGGGCGGCGCTGTCCGAGCAGCAGGTCGTCGACCAGTGCGCGGCCCACCTGGCCGGGTACAAGGTGCCGCACCTGGTCGAGTTCGCCGAGTCGTTGCCGCACTCGGCCACCGGGAAGCTGCGCCGCCTGCGGCTGCGGTAGGAAGGACGTCATGGCGCACGAAGTGACGGTCATGGGCCGCGAGGGCTGCCACCTCTGCGAGGTCGCGGAGGCCGACGTCGCGCGGATCTGCGGGGAGCTCGGCGTCGCGTGGAAGGCCGAGGACGTCGACACCGACCCGGAGTGGCGCGCGGAGTACGGCGACCGCGTCCCGGTGATCCTGGTCGACGGCGCCGAGCACGGCTACTGGCGCGTCGAAGAGGACCGGCTGCGGCGAGCGCTGGCCTGAGCCGTAACACGTCCGTAAGCGTCTTCGGGCCGCCTTGGCGGGCTTGCGCTCCGAAGATGGAGGCGTGAGCACTCTGCAGGACGCACCACCGGCCGCGCGCCGGCTTTCGCTGCCGGTCGCGACCCTGATCGGGATCCTGGCGCTGGCCGCTGCCCTCGGCGTGGGGCACCTGGTCGCCGGCTTCGTCGGGTACACGGCTTCGCCGTTCATCGCGGTGGCGAACTACGTGATCGACCACAGCCCGACCGGCATCGTGAAGTGGGCCGAGCGGACGCTGGGCACCTGGGACAAGCCGGTGCTGAAGCTCGGGCTCGCCGTGGTGCTGGTCCTGTTCGCGCTGCTGGCCGGGCAGCTTTCGCGCCGGACGCCGCGGGCCGGGCAGATCCTGGTCTTCGTGCTCGGCGCGGCCGGGGTCGCCGCCGTGTACGCGCGCTCCGACCTGGGGCAGGTGTCGCTGCTCGCGCCGGTCGCCGCCCTCGTCGCCGGGCTCGCGGTGTTCACCTGGCTGCACCGGATCGCGCTGCCCCAGGACGTGGTCCAGGACCGCGGCTTCGACCGCCGGAAGTTCCTGCGCGCCGGGGTCGGCGTCGTCGCGGGCTCGGGCGTCGCGGCCGTCGTCGGCCAGGTGGCCGGGACCAGCTCGAACGCCGAGGACTCCCGCGCCGCCGTCGGGCCGCTGGTGCCGGCGCGGACCGCGCCGCCGCTGCCCGCGGACGCGGACTTCGCGAAGCTCGGCTCACCGCCGTTCATCACGCCGAACGGCGACTTCTACCGCATCGACACCGCGCTGGTCGTGCCGCAGATCCGGACCGAGGACTGGAGCCTGCGCATCCACGGGCTGGTCGACCGCGAGGTGACGTTTTCCTACGCGGACATCCGCAACCGGCCGCTGGTCGAGCGCCGGGTGACGCTGACGTGCGTGTCCAACGAGGTCGGCGGCCCGCTGATCTCGAACGCGACCTGGCTCGGCGTCGACCTCGTCGACCTGCTCGACCAGGCCGGCGTCCAGGCGGGCGCGGAGCAGATGTTCGCCACCAGCGTCGACGGCTGGACGTGCGGCACCCCGGCGAACGTCGCCCTCGACCCCCAGCGCGGCGCGATGCTGGCGATCGGCATGAACGGCGAGCCCCTCCCGATCGAGCACGGCTTCCCGGCGCGGCTCGTGATCCCCGGGCTGTACGGCTACGTGTCGGCGACGAAGTGGGTCCAGTCGCTGGAGTTCACGAAGTGGAGCGACCGGCAGGCGTATTGGCTGAGCCGGGGCTGGGGCGAGCAGGCCCCGATCAAGACGGAGTCCCGCATCGACACCCCGAGCGGCTTCGCGCGCGTCCCGGCGGGCAAGGTCCGCCTGGCGGGGACGGCGTGGGCCCAGCACACGGGCATCGCGAAGGTGGAGGTCCGCCTCGACCAGGGCGCTTGGCAACCGGCGGTGCTGTCGGCCGAGGTGAGCAAGGACACGTGGCGGATGTGGTGGATCGAGCTCGACGTGCCGCCGGGGACGCACCAGGCGTTCGTCCGGGCCACGGACCAGGACGGGTACACGCAGACGGAGAACCGAGCAGACCCGGTCCCGGACGGCGCGACGGGCTGGCACTCGGTGAGCCTCGACGCAAGCTGACGCTGTCTGGTTCTGGGGTGGAGATGACTTGAATGACTCATTCATGTCGTGGGATGAGGTGAATGGGTCATTCAAGACGTCCCGGCCGCCGGTTCGGCTCGGGTGGGGGCGGGGCCGACCCGGCCTGGCGCGGTGGTTCCGGTGGGTCGCGAATGACTCATTCGCGGCCTCTGACGTCCCGAATGAGTCATTCGCGACCTCGCCGCGGCCGGCTCGGTGCCACCCGGCTCGGCCCGCCCTCGCCCGGCCATCCCGCCCGGCCGGGCCCCGCCCCGGTCCGAACCGATCGGCTCGCGCGGACCCGCTGCCCACCCCTCGCCGGATGACGTGAATGACTCATTCATGTCGTCCAACGACATGAATGAGTCATTCAAGACATCCCAGCCCCGCCGCAGCGAAGCAACCAGGCAACCCCCGCCCGTCGGAAAAGCCTGGCGGGCAAGGATTCTGACGCCGTGTCATGATCGGCCACCTCCCAGAACCGCCTCCGACCAGTGACTTTGTGCGTGCGTTCACAAGTGGTCTACCGTAGGGCCATCGCCCCCGGGCGGTCCGGCATCGAACCGGACTCCGCGTCCTGGGTCAAGACACAGTTCGGCATGGCCGTGGCGATGGCCGCCGGGTGCACAGCGGGTAGGAGACGACGGGCGTGGTGACACAGCGGGGGAGGCGCGACGCGGCGGACTCCCCGGGCCGGGCGCCACGTCGGCCCCGCCGTCAAGCCGTGCCGGATGCCGACAACGCTCCCACCGCCGAGATACCGGCCGTGCCCGCCGAGCGCAACGGGGATGCCCCCGAGGCCGTCCGGGCGAAGTCGATCCCCGAAGCGGCCGTCGCGCGGCTCGCCGTCTACCTGCGGGTGCTGTCCGGGCTGCGTGACCAGGGTGCCACCACGGTGTCGAGCGAAGAGCTGTCCCAAGCCGCGGGCGTCAATTCCGCGAAATTGCGCAAAGATCTCTCGTACCTTGGCTCCTATGGCACCCGCGGCGTCGGCTACGAAGTCAGCGTCCTGGTGAGCCAGATCGAGCGCATCCTCGGCCTGACCCGGCAGCACAAGGTGGCCGTGGTCGGGATCGGCAACCTGGGTCACGCGCTGGCGAACTACGGCGGCTTCCCGGGGCGCGGCTTCCCGGTGGAAGCCCTGTTCGACCTGGACGCGGACCTGATCGGCGTGCCAGTCGGCGGGCTCCCGGTGTCGCACATGGACGACATCCCGCGGGTCTGCGCCGAGCGCGGCATCTCCATCGGCGTGATCGCCACCCCGCCGACCGCCGCGCAATCGGTGTGTGACCGGCTGGTCGCGGGCGGTGTCCAGTGCATCCTCAACTTCGCCCCGGTGGTATTGCAGGTTCCTGCTCACATCGAGGTCCGCAAAGTGGATTTGGCTGTGGAGCTGCAGATACTCTCGTTCCATGTGGCCCGCCGCGCGGATGACGCCGCCGCGGATCAGGGCAATTCCGGATTACGCGCCCACGGTGCGCCGTCCGAGAATGGGAACGGATCGGGTCCGGACGGCGGACGGGAAATGGTGGTGCGCTCATGAGCGAGCCTGCGAGTGAATCATTCAACACGGCGCGCTCGCTGATGCGATCACCGAGCGGCAGCGAGGTGACGGCATGAGCGTGTTGGCGGTCGGTCTTTCGCACCGGAGTGCGGAGCTGAGCACGCTGGAGCGCGCCGCGATCCCCGCGCCCGAGGTCGGCAAGGTGCTCGACGAGCTGCAGCAGGCCCAGCACGTCAGTGAGGTCATGCTCGTCTCGACGTGCAACCGGATCGAGGTCTACGCGGTCGTCGAGACCTTCCACGGCGGCCTCAACGACGTCTCCGACGTGCTCGCCCGCCAGGCCGGGATGGAGCCCGCCGAGCTCTACGACAGCCTGTACGTCCACTACGCCGGCGCCGCCGTCGAGCACCTGTTCTCGGTCACTTCCGGCCTGGACTCGATGGTCGTCGGCGAGACGCAGATCCTCGGCCAGATCCGGTCCGCCTACGCCACCGCGCGCGAGGCCGGCACGGTCGGCCGCACGCTCCACGAACTGATCCAGACCACGCTGCGCGTCGGCAAGCGCGTGCACTCCGAGACCGGGCTGGACCAGCTCGGCGCGTCGGTCGTGTCCGAGGCGCTGGCCGCGGCCGGTGACGTCACCGGC
Organism: Amycolatopsis solani; assembly: GCF_033441515.1. Taxonomy (NCBI): domain Bacteria; kingdom Bacillati; phylum Actinomycetota; class Actinomycetes; order Pseudonocardiales; family Pseudonocardiaceae; genus Amycolatopsis; species Amycolatopsis solani. The sequence goes on along the minus strand of NZ_JAWQJT010000001.1, from coordinate 702,270 downwards.
AAGCACGCCGTCATCGTCGGCGCCGGCTCGATGGGCGCGCTGAGCGCGTCCCAGCTGCGCAAGGCCGGGATCGGCGAGATCACCGTGGCCAACCGCACCGACGCCCGCGCCCGCCGGCTCGCCGCGAACGTCACCGAGCAGGGCGTGCCCGCCCGCGCGGTGCCGCTGTCCGGGGTCGCCGACGCGGTGCGCGACGCCGACGTAGTGATCTGCTGCACGGGCGCGCAGGACGCCGTCTTCACGCCGGAGCACGTGCGGCCGCGCGGCGGGCGCGAACTGGTCGTCTGCGACCTCGGCCTGCCCCGCGACGTCGACCCGGCGGTCGGCGAGCTCGACGGCGTCCGCGTGGTCGACCTGGCCACCGTCCAGCGCCGGATGCGCGAAGCCGGCACCCCGACCACCGAGCGCCAGACCGCCAAGGCGACCGGGATCGTCCTCGACGAGGTGCGTGACTACCTCGCCGGGCAGCGCAGCGCCGAGGTGACGCCGACGGTGACGGCGCTGCGCAAGCGCGCGGCCGAGGTCGTCGACGCCGAGCTGCTCCGGCTGGACAACCGCCTGCCCGAACTCGACGCCGGCGTCCGCGAAGAGGTCGGCCGCACGGTCCGCCGGGTGGTCGACAAGCTGCTCCACGCGCCGACGGTGCGGGTCAAGCAGCTGGCCGCCGAGACGGCCGACACCGACTACGCGAACGCGTTGCGAGAACTGTTCTGCCTCGACCCGCAGGCACCGGCCGCCGTGGCGAGCCCGAAGCCCCCAGCAGAGAAGAAGTAGTAGTGACCAGAGTCATTCGCATGGGCACGCGCGGCTCCAAGCTCGCGCTCGCCCAGACCGGGACCGTCGCCGACGCCCTGCGCGCCACCGGTGCCGAGGTCGAGATCGTCAAGGTGACCACGCCCGGTGACCAGTCCTCCGCGCCGATTCCCACGATCGGGGTCGGCGTGTTCACGTCGGCTTTGCGGGAAGCGTTGCTGCGCAACGAGGTCGACGTCATCGTGCACTCGTACAAGGACCTGCCGACCGCGCCGGAAGCGGGCATTTCGCTCGCCGCCGTGCCGCCGCGGGAAGACCCGCGGGACGCGCTCATCGCGCGCGACGGGCTCACGCTGGGCGAGCTGCTGCCCGGGTCCACAGTGGGCACCGGCTCGCCGCGCCGCACCGCGCAACTGCGCGCGCTGGGTCTCGGTTTGGAAATCGTGCCGATTCGCGGCAATATCGACACCCGCATGCGCAAGGTCACCGACGGCGAGCTCGACGCCGTGGTGCTCGCGCGTGCCGGACTGGCCAGGGTCGGACTGGCCGAGGCGATCACCGAGACCCTCGACCCGATCCAGATGCTGCCCGCGCCCGCACAGGGCGCGCTGGCGGTGGAGTGCCGGTCCGCCGACGTGGACCTGGAGCACCTGCTCGCATCCACATTGGACGACGAAGGCACGCGGGCCGCGGTGACGGCCGAGCGTGCTCTGCTGGCCGCGCTCGAGGCGGGGTGCAGCGCGCCGGTGGGCGCGCTCGCCGAGATCGTCGAAGATCTCGACGCCGAGGGCAAGGTCGTGGAACGGATCTCGCTGCGCGGCACCGCCGCGGTCGACGGCGAGGACGGCGCGGTGGACATGGTCCGGGCCATCGCGCTGGCCGACAAGGACCAGGCCGCCCAGCTGGGCAAGGACCTGGCCGCCGAACTGCTGGACCTCGGAGCCGGAGCCCTCTCCGGTCCCACCCAGTAGCGCTCTCGCGAGCGCTTCGAACACGTAGGAGACCTGTGGCAGTGCGATCGCGCACGGCCGCCGCAAGAGGAGAGAAATGACCCCCGCGCGAAAGACCACTGGGCGCGTAGCGTTCGTGGGCTCCGGGCCCGGCGACGCCGGCCTGCTCACGGTCCGTGCCCAGGAGCTGCTGACCAAGGCCGAGGTCGTGGTGACCGACCCCGACGTGCCCCAGGCCGTGCTGGCCATGGCCGCCGAGGGCGCCGAAGTCCGGCCCGCCGTCGGCGAGGCCACCGAGGTCGCCAAGGACCTGACCGCCGAAGCGAAGGCCGGCCGGCTGGTGCTGCGGCTGGTCGCGGGCGACCCGCTGACCACCCCGGCCGTCGTGGCCGAGGTCCAGGCGGTCGCGCGCACGAGCGCCGTGTTCGACGTCATCCCGGGTGTGTCCCCGGGCGCGGCCGTCCCGGCGTACGCGGGCGTCGCGCTCGGCGGCACGCACGTCGAGGCCGACGTCCGCGGCGACGTCGACTGGGCGGCACTGGCCGCCTCGCCCGGCCCGCTGGTGCTGCACGCGACGTCGGCCCACCTGGCCGAGGCCGCGTCGGCGCTGACCGGCAACGGCGTCCCGGCGTCGACCCCGGTCGCGGTCACCGCGAACGGCACCATCAACACCCAGCGCACCCTCGACACCACGCTCGAGAAGGTCGCCAACGACGCGGGCGAGCTCGTCGGGCCGCTGATCGTCACGATCGGCCAGGCCGCCGGGCAGCGCTCGAAGCTGTCCTGGTGGGAGTCGCGCGCGCTTTACGGCTGGAAGGTCCTGGTGCCGCGCACCAAGGAGCAGGCCGGCGAGATGGCCGAGCGCCTGCGCGGCCACGGCGCGACGTCGCACGAGGTGCCCACCATCTCGGTCGAGCCGCCCCGCAGCCCGGCGCAGATGGAGCGCTCGGTCAAGGGCCTGGTCGACGGCCGCTACCAGTGGATCGTCTTCACCTCCACCAACGCGGTCCGCGCGGTGTGGGAGAAGTTCGAGGAGTTCGGGCTCGACGCCCGCGCGTTCTCCGGCGTGAAGATCGCCTGCGTCGGCGAGTCGACCGCGGCGAAGGTGCGCTCGTTCGGCATCATCCCGGAGCTGGTCCCGTCCGGCGAGCAGTCCTCCGAGGGCCTGCTGGCCGAGTTCCCGCCGTACGACGACGTCCTCGACCCGGTCGACCGCGTGCTGCTCCCGCGGGCGGACATCGCCACCGAGACGCTGTCGGCCGGCCTGCGCGAGCGCGGCTGGGAGATCGACGACGTGACGGCCTACCGGACCGTCCGGGCCGCCCCGCCGCCCGCCGAGACCCGCGAGATGATCAAGACCGGCGGCTTCGACGCGGTCTGCTTCACCTCGTCTTCGACCGTGCGGAACCTGGTCGGCATCGCCGGCAAGCCGCACACCCGCACGCTGGTCGCGTGCATCGGCCCGAAGACCGCTGAAACCGCGGTGGAGTTCGGGCTCCGGGTCGACGTCCAGCCGGAGAAGGCCGACGTCCCGCACCTGGTGGACGCGCTGGCCGAGCACGCCGCGCGCCTGCGTGCGGAAGGCGCCCTGCCGCCGCCGCGCAAGGCGAAGCGGGCCCGCCGCTCCTGAGGTTCGTTGGTCCGTGAAGGCTTCCTTACCGGCTCTTGTGGCCGGTAAGGAGGCCTTCACGGCTTTTCGGGAAGCGGCGGGAGTACCTTGGTAGGAGTGTTCCCCGAGCATCGTCCCCGCAGGCTTCGCACCACCCCGGCCATGCGCAGGCTGGTGGGCGAAACGACGCTGCGGCCACGCCAGCTGATCCTCCCCATGTTCGTCGCCGAGGGCCTCGACTCGCCGCGGCCGATCTCGAGCATGCCGGGCGTCGTCCAGCACACCCGTGACACGCTGCGGAAGGCCGCCGTCGACGCGGTCAACGCCGGCGTCGGCGGGCTGATGCTGTTCGGCATCCCCGAGACCCGCGACGCCGAGGGCTCCGGAGCCGTCGACGAAAACGGCATCCTCAACGTCGCCCTGCGCGACCTGCGCCACGAGCTCGGTGACGCCACCGTGCTGATGGCCGACACCTGCCTCGACGAGTTCACCGACCACGGGCACTGCGGCGTCCTGGACGCCGACGGCGGGGTCGACAACGACGCCACCCTGCGCGTGTACGCCGAGATGGCCGTCGCGCAGGCCGAAGCCGGGGCGCACGTGCTCGGGCCGTCCGGGATGATGGACGGCCAGATCGGCGTCATCCGCCGGGCGCTCGACGAGGTCGGGCACAGCGACAAGGCGATCCTCGCCTACTCCGCGAAGTACGCCAGCGCGTTCTACGGCCCGTTCCGCGAGGCCGTCGACTCGCAGCTCAAGGGCGACCGCAAGACCTACCAGCAGGACCCGGGCAACGGCCGCGAGGCGCTGCGCGAGATCGAGCTGGACCTCGCCGAGGGCGCGGACATGATCATGGTCAAGCCCGCGCTGGCCTACCTGGACGTGATCAAGGCGGCCGCGGACATCTCGCCGGTCCCGGTGGCGGCGTACAACATCTCGGGCGAGTACGCGATGGTCGAAGCCGCCGCGGCGAACGGCTGGCTGGACCGGGAACGGACCGTCCTCGAGGTGCTCACGTCGATCCGGCGGGCGGGCGCGGACATGATCCTGACGTACTGGGCCGCGGAAGCCGCTGCGTGGCTGGACTGACCCGTTAGAGTCCTCGCGTGGAAGACAAAGAGGACCTCACCGGTCTGACCGACGACGAACGCCGCAAGAAGGGCCGCTCGCCGGACCCGGTGCTGCCGGGGCAGAAAGCGCCTAAGGCGACCCCGCCGCGGCCGGTGGCCATCTCGTTCTGGTTGTGGCTCGCCGGTGGCGTGGTGCTCATCCTCAGCTACGTCCAGCTGCTCAGCAGCAAGTCGGCCGTCATCGACCAGTTCGTGAAGGCGACCACCGACCCGAAGTACACGCCGCAGATGATCGCGGACGGCGTCACGACGCTGCTGTGGTACCTGCTCGGCGGCGCGGTCGTGTTCGTGCTGCTGTTCCTGCTCTTCGCGTACAAGGCCCGCGAAGGCACGCGCTCGGCCAGGACGGTGCTCACCATCCTGCCGATCGTGATGCTGCTGCTGATCATGACGATCGCGCCGATCATCAACTACCTCACCCTGGTCTCGGTGCTGCTGTTCGTGATCGCGCTGGTCCTGATGTACCTGCCGTCGGTGGCGGGCTACTTCCCGAAGGCCGGCCGCAAGCCGTGAGCGACCGGCTCTACGCCGAGTCCGGCGTGAGCTGGGGCGCCGTTCTCTGGGGCCCGGTGTTCGCCGTGGCCGGCGCGCTGTTCGAGCTGGTGACCGGCGGCCCGGTGCACGTCGTGGGCTGGCTGCTGGTCGGCGCCGGGCTGTGCGTGATCACGGCACCGTGGGTGTACGCGCGGCGCCGGTTCCTCTCGCTCGAGGTGACGACGAAGCAGCTGCGCCAGGGCCGTGAGCAGGTCCCGGCGGACCAGCTGGCCTCGGTGACGGACGTCGGCGCCCCGGTCGGCGCCCGCGTCCTCGGCGGCGGCTGGTCGGTGCCCCGGAAGTACGACTCGCTGCCGGTGGAGCTCGCCGACGGCACGGTGGTGCTGGCGTGGGCGAAGGACGTCGAGGCCCTGCGGGACGCGCTCGACCGGCTCGTCCGGGCGACGCCGAAGGAAGCATGAGAAAATCCCTGCTGTGATCGACCTTCCGCAGCCCACCGGGGCCGAGCTCTGGCCGCCGGAAGAAGCCGGCCCGCAGGCGCGGCTGAACAAGCCGTGGCGGATGCTCGTCGCCGTCGTGGAAGTCGTGCTGGCCGTGGCCGCCGGGTGGGGGGCCTACGCCTGCTGGCACGCCGGCGTCGCCACCGTCGTGACCCGGACCGACGACGGTGCCGTGCTCGAATCGCACCGGTACTTCGGCGGGTCGCTCGCCGCCGGCATCGGGCTCGGCACGGTGGCCGCGCTGCTGCTGGTCGACGCGGTGCGTCAGCTGCTGCTCGCGATGCGTGCGCGGCAGCTCAAGCGCAAGGACTGATACACAGCTCCCGCACAGGGAACCCCCAGTCAATTGCTAAGCGGCGGTCCCAAGGTTGCCGCATGACGCGGGTGCGTGCCTCGAAGGCATGGGTGATCAACGGTGCTCTGGTCGTACTGCTGGCCGGAGCGGGTTTCGGGATATACCAGGCATTCAGCCCCGAACCGAGCACGGCGCAGGCGGAGTCGCGCAGCACCCCGGTGCGCCGCGCGACGGTCACCGAGACCATCTCGGCCGCCGGGACGCTCGCCAGCAGCTACACCGGCGCGGCGAACTTCTCGAGCGCGGGCAAGGTCACCTCGATCGACGTGAAGGTCGGTGACGTCGTCAGCGCGGGCCAGAAGCTCGCCACCGTCGACAGCACGCAGGCGGCGAAACAACTTCAGGTCGCGAAGGCGAACCTCGCGGTCGCGCAGGACAGCCTGGACGCCGCCGAAGACGCCGAGGACACCCCGGCGACCGGGCAGAACGGCCAGAACAGCTCGCAGTCGGCGGCCAACAGCGTCACTTCGGCGCAGGCCAAGCTCGACCAGGCCCAGCTGGACGTCCAGACCGCGCAGGAAACCCTCGACAACACGACGCTCTACGCACCCGGCGCCGGCACCGTCACCGCGGTCAACGGCACCGTCGGGCAGCAGTCCTCCAGCGGCTCGGCGAGCAGCAGCAGTGGCTCCCAGTCGTCGAGCAGCGGTCAAGGCGGCCAGGGTTCGGCGAACAGCACCGCGGCGAGCAGCAGCAGCAGTTCTTCCGGCAGCAGCGGCTTCATCACCATCACGAACATGACCGGCCTGGTCGTGAACACCTCCGTCGCCGAAATCGACGTCAGCAAGGTCAAGGCCGGCCAGAAGGCCACGGTGACGCTCAACGCGCTGCCGGACAAGCCGGTCCAGGCCACCGTGTCGAGCGTCAACCTGACGCCGACCACGAGCGGCAGCGTCGTCTCCTACGGCGCCCAGCTCGCGCTGACCGACCCGCCGGACGGGCTGCGGCCCGGCCAGTCGGCGAGCGTCGTGATCACCGTCGCCTCCGCCGACAACGCGCTGAGCGTGCCCGCCGCGGCGGTGCAGACCGTCGGCAGCACCAACGTCGTCACCGTGCAGGAGAACGGCCAGAACGTGACGCGCCAGGTGCAGGTCGGCCTCCGCGGCGAGTCGACCGTGCAGATCACGTCCGGGCTGACCGAGGGCGAGAACGTCGTGCTCACCGGGACCGCCACGACCGGCGGCACGGGCACCGGCCGGACCGGCACCGGGACGGGCGGCACCGGCGGCTTCCCCGGCGGCGGGACCGGCGGGTTCCCGGGCGGCGGCCAGCGCGGCACGGGCACGGGTGCCGGCGGCGGATTCGGCGGCCGCGGGTGAAGCCCGTGATCGCGGTTTCCGCGCTGCGCAAGACCTACGGTGCCGGCGAGACGGCGGTGCACGCACTGCGCGGCGTCGAGCTCACCGTCTGGCCGGGCGAGTACGTCGCCATCATGGGCGCGTCCGGCTCGGGGAAGTCGACGCTGCTCAACATGCTGGGCTGCCTCGACGTCCCGACGTCCGGCCAGTACCTGCTGGACGGTTTCGGCGTCGGCAAGCTGAACGAGCGGCAGTTGGCGTTGCTGCGCAACCGGAAGATCGGGTTCATCTTCCAGTCCTTCAACCTGGTGCCGCGGACGTCCGCCTTGTCCAATGTGGAGCTTCCGCTCGTCTACAGTGGACTCCGGCGCGCGGAACGGCGGCGGCGCGCGCTCGCCGCGCTGGAGATGGTCGGGCTGTCCGACCGGGCCAAGCACCTCCCCAGCGAGCTCTCCGGTGGGCAGATCCAGCGCGTCGCCGTGGCGCGGGCGCTGGTCACCGGCCCGGCGATGCTGCTGGCCGACGAGCCGACCGGCAACCTCGACCGGCGCAGCACCGAAGACGTCCTCGGCGTGTTCGACCGGCTCAACGCGCTCGGCCGCACCATCGTCGTCATCACGCACGAAGACGAGGTCGCCGCGCACGCGCACCGCGTCGTGCGGGTCGACGACGGGCTCATCGTGTCGGACGAAGTCACGCGCGCAGTCGGAGCGGTCTCGTGAACCTCCTCGAAATCCTGCGCTTCGCCGTCCGCGGGCTCACCGCGAACAAGCTGCGCTCGGCGCTCACCACGCTCGGCATCACCATCGGCGTCGCCGCGGTGATCCTGCTCGTCGCGGTCGGCAACGGCGCGTCCGCGGCCATCGCGGCCAGCATCCAGGGCCTCGGCACCAACGTGGTCAACGTCTCCCCGGCGCGAGGCGGCGGGCAGGGCGCGTCGGCGCGGCCGCTGACCGTCCAGGACGCCCACGCGCTCGTCGACCCCGTCGGCGCGCCGGACGTCAAGGCCGCGTCGCCGGTGGTGAACACCACGGCGACCGCGACCTACGGGCAGACGTCGTACGACATCTCGAGCGTCGCCGGCACCGAACCCGCGTACTTCGCGACCACCAACCGCGAGCTCGCCCAGGGCCAGCTGTTCACCGACGAAGACGTCACGGCCGCGCGGAAGGTCGTCGTGCTCGGCCCGACGACGGCGGAGTCGATCTTCGGCACCGCCTCGGCCGCGGTCGGCAAGAACGTCCTGCTGAACAGCATCCAGTTCACCGTGGTGGGGGTGCTGCAGGCGAAGGGCAGCACCGGGCTGCAGAACGCCGACGACGTCGCCATCGCGCCGATTTCGGCCGTCCAGAACTCCCTCGCCGGGTACGGCAGCCTCAGCCAGATCGCCGTCCAGGCCACCAGCGCCGACTCCGTCTCGCTGGCCCAGTCGGAGATCACCGCGATCCTCAACGCCCGCCACGGCATCCGGCTCGGTGGCACCGCGGACTACCAGATCCAGAACTCCGAGCAGCTGCTGGCGACGCGGACGTCGGCGACCGAGACGTTCACCGTGCTGCTGGCGGCGGTCGCGGCGATCTCGCTGCTGGTCGGCGGCATCGGCGTCACGAACATCATGCTCGTCACGGTGACCGAGCGGATCCGCGAAATCGGCATCCGCAAGGCCATCGGCGCCCCGCGTGGGGCCATCCTCGGCCAGTTCCTCGCCGAAGCGACCATGCTCAGCCTGTTCGGCGGGCTGCTCGGCGTCGCGATCGGGCTGATCGGCAGCCGGTTCACCATCTCCGGGATCAAACCCGTCGTGGTGCCCTCGTCGATACTGCTCGCCTTCGCGGTGTCGGCCCTGATCGGGCTGTTCTTCGGCAGCTTCCCGGCGAACCGGGCCGCCAAGCTGCGGCCCATCGACGCCCTGCGTCACGAATAAGGAGTCTTCGAGATGACCAACCCGCCGCTTTCACGTGAAAGCGACCACCAGGGGGCGGAGCTTTCACGTGAAAGCTCCGCGGAGGAGATCGTCGCCAGTCCGGCGGTCGAGGGTGACCTCAACGCCGAAATGCGGCGTGCCGCGAAGCCCTTCTCCCGCACGACGCTCGTGCTGGCCGGGCTCGTCGTCCTCGCCATCGCGTTCGGCGGCGGCGCCTGGACGCACGCGGCGTTCGGCTCGTCGTCCTCGACACCGAACCGGCCCGCCGCCGGTGCTCAAGGTGGTCAGCAGGCCGGCGCCGGGCAGCAGGGCGGCGGCTTCCGCGGGGCGGGCGGGCGCGGCACCACCGGCACGGTCGACCACGTCGACGGCACCACGGTCTACGTCAAGACCGCGCAGGGCACCGACGTCAAGGTGTCCACATCGGACTCGACCACGGTCGGCGTGACCCAGCCGGGCAAGCTGGCCGACCTCAAGCCGGGTTCGACCGTCGTCGTCCAGGGCCAAGCGGGCGAAGACGGCACGGTCACCGCGCAGGCCATCACCCAGCAGGCCTCGCGCTGACGTTTGCGAGACTGGAGGTGTGAGCACTGGAACCGAGCAGTCCAAGGCATGGTTCGAACGCGCGAAGGCGGCCATCCCGGGCGGGGTGAACTCGCCGGTCCGGGCGTTCAACTCCGTCGGCGGCACCCCGCGGTTCATGGTCCGCGGCGAAGGCCCGCACCTGTGGGACGCCGACGGCAACCGCTACGTCGACCTGGTCTCCTCGTGGGGCCCGATGATCCTGGGCCACGCGCACCCGCACGTCGTCGAGGCGGCGCGCGCGGCGGCGACGTCCGGGCTGTCGTTCGGCACGCCGACGATCGGCGAGGTCGAGCTGGCCGAGGAGATCATCAACCGCGTCGAGCCCGTCGAGCGGGTACGCCTGGTCAACTCGGGTACCGAGGCCACGATGAGCGCGATCCGGCTGGCCCGCGGGTTCACCGGCCGCTCGAAGATCGTGAAGTTCGCCGGGTGTTACCACGGTCACGTCGACGCGCTGCTCGCGCAGGCCGGCTCCGGCGTCGCGACGCTCGGGCTGCCGACGTCGCCGGGCGTCACCGGCGCGCAGGCCGGGGACACGCTGGTGCTGCCCTACAACGACCTCGACGCCGTCCGGAAGTCCTTTGCGGACAACCCGGGCGAGATCGCCGCGGTGATCACCGAGGCCGCGGCCGGGAACATGGGCGCGATCGCGCCGGACGAAGGCTTCAACGCGGGCCTGCGTGACATCGCCCACGAAAACGGCGCGCTGCTGGTCATGGACGAGGTGATGACCGGGTTCCGCGTCTCGAGCGCGGGCTGGTTCGGCCTCGAGGGCGTGGCCGGCGACCTCTACACGTTCGGCAAGGTGATGTCCGGCGGGCTGCCGGCCGCGGCCTTCGGCGGCCGCGCCGACGTGATGGCGAAGCTGGCCCCGGGTGGCCCGGTCTACCAGGCCGGGACGCTGTCCGGGAACCCCGTCGCGGTCGCCACGGGCCTCGCGACGCTGCGCGCGGCCGACCACGCCGTGTACGCGGCGCTCGACGCCAACGCCAAGCGCCTCGGCGACCTCTTCCGCCGCGAGCTGAGCGCGGCCGGGGTCGCGAACCACGTCCAGTACGCGGGCAACCTGGTCAGCGTGTTCTTCGGCGACCAGCCGGTGCGCGACTACGCCGGCGCGCAGGCGTCCGAAACGTGGCGCTACCCGGCGTTCTTCCACGCGCTGCTCGAGGCGGGCGTGTACGGGCCGCCGAGCGCGTACGAGGCCTGGTTCGTCAACGCGGCCATGGACGACGAAGCGTTCTCGGTGATCGAAGCGGCCCTGCCCGCGGCGGCGCGCGCGGCGGCGGAGGCGGTCAAGTGACCACCGTCGTCCACCTGCTGCGGCACGGCGAAGTGCACAACCCCGAGAAGATCCTCTACGGCCGGCTGCCGGGCTACCGGCTGTCCGAGCGCGGGCAGCGGCAGGCGCTCACGGTCGCCGAGGCCGTCGCGGGCCACGACCTGGTGCACGTCGTCGCGTCGCCGCTGCAGCGCGCGCAGGAGACGGCCGGGCCGATCGCCGCGGCGCACCGGCTCGACATCGCGACCGACGAGGGCCTGATCGAGGCCGGCAACCAGTTCGAGGGCCTGCACGTGGCGGTCGGCGACGGCGCGCTGAGCGAGCCGAAGCACTGGCCGAAGCTGGTCAACCCGTTCAAGCCGTCGTGGGGCGAGCCGTACCTGGAGATCGCGCACCGGATGCTCGGCGCGGTCCACCGGGCCCGCGAGGCGGCTCACGGTCATGAAGCTCTCTGCGTGTCGCACCAGCTGCCGATCTGGACGCTGCGGCGGTTCCTCGAGGGCAAGAAGCTGTGGCACGACCCGCGCCGCCGCCAGTGCTCGCTGGCGTCGCTGACGTCGCTGGTCTTCGACGGCGACTCGCTGCGCGAGATCGTCTACAGCGAGCCCGCCGGCACCACGGACCCGAAGGTGACCGGGGCATGAAACGGCTGTTCATCGGGGCCGTCGCGGTGCTGGCGCTGGTCGGCTGCAGCGCGGGCAAGGACGCGGTGGTGCAGGGGAGCAGCTTCAGCTTCGTCTCCCCGGGCGGCAAGGTCGACATCACCTACGACGTCGCCCAGCGCCAGACCGCGCCGGTGCTCGCCGGCGACGACCTGATGCAGGAGGGCAAGCAGCTGTCGCTGGCGGACTTCCCGGGCAAGGTCGTCGTGCTCAACCTGTGGGGCCAGTGGTGCGGGCCGTGCCGCACGGAGGTGCCGGAGCTGGAGTCGCTGGCCAAGCAGGCCCCGGGCGTGCAGGTCGTCGGCATCGACGTCCGCGACCCGGCGCGCGAGGTGGCGCAGGACTTCGTCCGCGACCGGCAGCTGACGTACCCGTCGATCTACGACCCGGACGGCCGGGTGCTGCTGAAGCTCAGCGGCTACCCGCGCAACATCATCCCGTCGACGATCGTGCTGGACAAGCAGCACCGCGTGGCGGCGGTCTTCCTGCGCCCGGTCCTGGCCCAGGACCTCCTCCCGGTGACGCAGCGCCTCGAGTCCGAGACCGCCTGACCCGCCCGCGCCCGCCGCGATGCAGTGAATGACTCATTCCTGTCGTCCGACGACAGGAATGAGTCATTCACGTCGTCCGGGCGGGGGCGAGCGGGTGGGACCAAGGTCCTGAACTGCTGTGACCGACGTCCTGTGAAGCGGCCCCGGCGTTCTCACCGGGACCTCACTCCCTACCCTCAACGGGGTGAACTCCGTTACCGAGCTGGCGATCTCCGGACCGCTGCTGCTCGCCGCGGGCGTCGCGCTGCTGGCCGGAACCATCTCCTTCGCCTCGCCGTGCGTGGTGCCGCTCGTGCCGGGGTACCTCGCGTACCTCGCCGCGCTCGTCGGTGCCGACGCGCCCGCGGTCAGCGCCGACGAAGAGCGGAAGAACGGCCGGTGGGCCGTGGTCGGGGCCGCGCTGCTGTTCGTGCTCGGGTTCACCGTCGTGTTCGTCGCCACCTTCGGCACGCTCGTCTGGCTGACCGCGACGCTCACCCTCAACCAGGACCTCCTCCAGCGCATCGGCGGGGTCCTGACCATCGCCATGGCGCTGGTCTTCCTCGGCTGGATCCCCGGCCTGCAGCGCGAGGTCCGCTCGCACCACGTGCCGCGCGGCGGGGTCTGGGGCGCGCCGCTGCTCGGCGCCATCTTCGGCCTCGGCTGGACGCCGTGCATCGGCCCGACGCTGTCCGCGGTCACCACGCTGGCCAGCGCGACCGGCGGCGCCGCGGTCCGCGGGTACGTGCTGATCGCCGTCTACTGCCTCGGCCTGGGGCTGCCGTTCCTGCTCATCGCGCTCGGCGCCCGCTGGGCCGTGCGCGCCACCGACTGGGTGCGCCGCCACGGCCGCCAGGTGCAGATCTTCGGCGGCGTGCTGCTGATGATCGTCGGCATCCTGCTGGTCACCGGCGTGTGGGGAGATCTGATGGGCTGGCTCCGCAACGAGCTCGCGGTCAACCTGGAGCTACCGCTGTGACGACCACCGAAGCGCCCCCCAAGACCCCGCAAGGCCCGACGCCCGCCCAGCGCACCCTCGCGTTCCTCCGCAACACCTGGCGCGGCCTGACGTCGATGCGGACCGCGCTCGTCCTGCTGTTCCTGCTCGCGCTGGCCGCCCTGCCGGGCGCGCTCCTGCCGCAGCGGAAGCTCAACGCCCCCAAGGTCGACGAGTACATCAGCGCCCACGGCTGGTGGGGCACCCTGCTCGACAAGCTCGAGTTCTACGACGTCTACTCCAGCATCTGGTTTTCGGCCGTCTACCTGCTGCTGATGATCTCGCTGGTCGGCTGCCTGACCCCGCGCAGCTTCGAGTACGTCAAGGCGATGCGCGCCAAGCCGGTGCTGACCCCGCGCAACCTCGCGCGGATGCCGCACCACCGGCTCGGCCGCGGCAAGTCCGACGTCGAAGCCGAAATCGCGGCCGTCCACAAGCACCTGTCCGGCTGGCGCCGCGTCGAGCGCGAGGAAGCCGGCGGCGTCCGCACGATCTCCGCCGAACGCGGGTTCCTGCGCGAGACCGGCAACCTGATCTTCCACTTCAGCATGCTCGGCCTGATCGTGTTCTTCGCGCTGGGCAAGATGTTCGGCTACGAGGGCCAGGTCATCGTCCAGGCCGACGGCGACAGCTTCTGCAACTCCGGCATCTACAACTACGACTCCTTCAACGCCGGCCTGCGCGTCGACGGCACCGACCTCGACCCGTTCTGCGTGAAGGTCAACGACTTTACCGTTCGGTACACCCCGGCCGGCGAGCCGGAGTACTACCACGCGAACATCCAGTACCAGTCCGGCGAAGACCTCGAAACGAACACGTGGCGCCCCTACGGCCTCGAGGTCAACTCGCCGCTGCGCACCGCGGGCGACCGCGTCTACCTGCTCGGCCAGGGCTACTCGCCGCAGTTCACGGTGACCTTCCCCAACGGCGACAAGCGCACCCAGAACACCCAGTGGCGCACGGTCGACCCGACCACGATGCTCGCCGAGGGCGCGACGAAGTTCGACCAGCCCGGCGTCACCGACGAGGTGCAGCGGCGGACCCGCCAGCTGGCCATCACCGGCCTCTTCGCCCCGACATCCTTCATGCACGGGAACGTCCTGACGTCGTCGGCGCCGGAGCTGAACGACCCGTCCGTGGCGGTCGACATCATGCGCGGCGACCTCGGCCTCGACGCCGGGCGCGGCCAGTCGGTGTTCGAGATCGACCAGTCGCTCGTGGACGACGGCAGGCTGAAGAAGGTCGCCCGCGAGAACCTCAAGGTCGGCCAGGAGATCAAGCTCGACGACGGCACGAAGGTCCGCTTCGACGGCGTCAACCACTGGGTGTCCCTGCAGGTCTCCCACGACCCGACGCAGGGGTTCGTGCTCGGCTTCGCCATCTCGATGTTCCTGGGTCTCGGCGCGTCACTGCTGGTCAAGCGGCGGCGGCTGTGGGTGCGGGTGAAGCCGGGGACCGAGAACGACCCGGGTACCGTGATCGAGGTCGCCGGGCTGGCCCGCACCGACCAGGCCGGGTACGGCGAAGAGTTCCACCGGATCAGCGAACGCCTGATCAGTGGGCAGAAGGGCTGAGGCAATGCCGATCAACGAGACGCTGTCGCAGTACAGCGACTGGCTGTACACCACCGCCGCGGCGATCTACGTCGTCGCGCTGATGATGACGCTGATCGAGCAGGGCTTCGGCGCCAAGGGCCGGCTCGCCATGGAGCGCGCCCAGCGCCGCTCGCGCGAGCTCGTCGGCGCCGGTGGCCCGCCGGCCGAGGAGGCCCCGGCCGCGCCCCGCGAGGTCGGCCGCCCCGAGCGGATCGGCCGCATGGGCGCTTCGCTGCTCGTGCTCGGCGCGCTGCTGCAGCTGTCGGCGATCGTGCTGCGCGGGCTCGCCGTGCACCGCGCGCCCTGGGGCAACATGTACGAGTACGGCATGGCGGTCACCTTCATCACGGTGGTCACCTGGATCCTCGTGATGTGGAAGTTCCCGGTCCGCCACCTCACCGGCTTCCTGCTGCTGCCCGTCGTGATCCTGATGTTCATCAACGGCACGCTGCTGTACACGATCGCGGCGCCGGTCCAGCCCGCGCTGCAGTCGTACTGGCTGGTCATCCACGTCTCGGCGGCCATCATCGGCTCCGGCGTCTTCCTCGTGCCGGGTGTCGCCAGCGTTCTTTACCTGTTCCGCGCGGCGTACGAGAAGGACGAGACGAAGTTCGCCCGGTTCGCCTCGAAGCTGCCCGCGGCCGACGTCCTCGACCGGATCGCCTACCGGACGACGATCTTCGCCTTCCCGGTCTTCACCTTCGGCGTGCTCTGCGGCGCCGTCTGGGCCGAATCGGCGTGGGGCCGGTTCTGGGGCTGGGACCCCAAGGAGACCGTCGCGTTCATCGCCTGGGTGGTCTACGCGGCCTACCTGCACTCGCGGGCGACCGCGGGCTGGCGCGGGGCCCGGGCCGCGGCCATCAACATCGTGGGGTTCGCCGCGATCATCTTCAACCTGTTCTTCGTGAACCTCGTCACCGCGGGCCTGCACTCCTACGCCGGGGTGGGCTGAGCGTCCCGCGAGGACTCCGACTACCGTCGTGACCGGGGGAGAGCGATGTCGGGGCGAGTGCGCGGAGGTTTACACCGGTGACCGGACCCAGCGAAGAATCGGCTCCTGGCCACCCCGAACAGGCTGAACAGGCGGCTGCACCGCAGCAACCGGGCCTGTTCGCCGACGACCGGACGGACTCCCACCCGCACCCGGAGACGTCCGGGGCCTACGACGTGCAGCCCACGCAGGCCGTCCCGCCGCCCAACCCGGCGGTGTCCGGCCCGCACCAGGTCAACCCGGCCGTGTCGGGGCCGCACCAGGTGAACCCGGCGGTGTCCGGGCCGCACCAGGTGCCCCCGGGACCGCAGTACGGCTACGACCAGAACCTGCCGCCGCTGCAGCCGCAGTACGGCGACCCGGCGCAGCAGTACGCCCAGGGCCAGTACCCGCAGCAGCCGTCGGGCCTGCCGCAGCCCCAGGGCGGGCGGCACGCGGCACCGGCGCAGCCGCCGGGCCACGGCCACGACCTGTCCACCGCGCACCTGGTCAAGCAGGTGAAGCGGCCCCCGCAGTCCGGCTGGCGCAAGGCGCTCTACGTCGGCAGCGGCAAGCTGGTCAACCCGGGGGAGAGCCCGGCGGACACCCGTCGCCGCGAGCTCATCGCCCGCGTCAACCAGCCCCTGCGCGGCTGCTACAAGATCGCGATGCTGTCGCTGAAGGGCGGCGTCGGCAAGACCACGGTGACCACGACGCTGGGTGCGACGTTCGCCTCCCTGCGGGGTGACCGCGTGGTGGCGGTGGACGCCAACCCGGACCGCGGCACGCTGTCGCAGAAGCTCCCGCTGGAGACCACGGCGACCGTCCGCCACTTGCTGCGCGACGCGGCCCGCATCACGCGCTACAGCGACGTCCGGTCCTACACGTCCCAGGGCTCCAGCCGGCTGGAAATCCTCGCCAGCGAGCAGGACCCGGCCGTGTCCGAGGCCTTCTCCGAGGACGACTACCGGCGCACGGTCAACCTGCTCGAGCACTTCTACAACATCGTGCTCACCGACTGCGGCACCGGCCTGATGCACTCGGCGATGAAGGGCGTCCTGGACGTGGCGGACGCACTGGTGGTGGTCTCGTCCGGCTCGGTCGACGGCGCCCGCAGCGCCTCGGCGACCCTGGACTGGCTCGAGGCCCACGGCTACGGCGAGCTGGTCAAGCGCTCGGTCGCGGTGATCAACTCGGTCCGCCCCAAGGGCGGGTCGGTCGACCTCGACAAGCTGTCGGCCCACTTCGGCGCGAAGGTCCGCGCGGTCTGCAAGGTGCCGTTCGACCCGCACCTGGAGGAAGGCGCGGAGATCGAGCTGGACCGGCTGAGTGGCGACACGCGCTTGGCGCTGCTGGAGCTTGCGGCGACGGTCGCCGACGGCTTCGCGACCCCGCTCTCGCAGGGCTACCGCTGAGCCGTTCGCCCACCCGGTCGTGAGTGTTAAGGACGGTTCTAACCCGACTTTCCACTCACGACCTGCCGGGGCAGACCGCGCGGCTCAGCCGTCTTCGTCCCGGCGCTTGCGCTGCTGTTCGGCCAGCTGGCGCAGGAAGTCGGGGTCGTCGTCCGGGGCGAGCGGGGCGCGGCGCGGGGTCGAGGGCACCATCCGCTGGCCGGCGAACGACCGCCACAGGAGCAGGGCGACGACCAGCGCGCCGACCGCCGCGAGCAGAGCGAGCATGCCGGATCCTTCCGTGTGGGTCCCACGAGGTTAGCCTCTTCGGCCGGGTTTCGGCTCCTGCCGCGTCAGGCGGGTGACGCGGGGAACGAAAAGGGGCCGCGCGGGACGGGGTGCTTCCCCGTACCCGACACGGCCCCGCGCCGGAGCTGGTTCAGGCGTTGCGCGCCGGTTCGCTGGCGTCGGTGGTCAGCTCGGCCAGGAGCTCGTTCACCTCGGACTCCCGGAACCGCCGGTGCCCGCCCGGGGTCCGGATCGAGCCGATGCGGCCCGCCGTCGCCCACCGCGTCACCGTTTTCGGGTCCACCCGGAACAGCGCTGCCACCTCTCCTGGGGTGAGCAGGCGTCCGCCCATCGTCGCGGTCATTTTCCGCCTCCTTAACGAACTCACTGCTATACCGGAGGCATCCGGGCCCTTCTGCCCGTCGCGCCGGGGTAGCCAACACGGCAATCGTTGCACTTCACCCGTCGGGTACTCGAACGGTTGTCCAAGAGTAAAGAGCCCTTAAAGGTCAAAACGGACAGTTTGTTTACGGTCTGCAACTATCATTTGGTGACGTGACGTGCGAGAACGCCGTTCCTGCGGGTCACCGGCCGCCAGGTGTGGTGCCAATGGGGGATTGTCCAACCGCATAGAGTGATCCCCGTGGATCAGTTGGACCGGAAGATCATCGCGGCGTTGCGCATCAACGGACGGGCCACCTACGCCGATCTCGGGCGGGCCGTCGGGCTGTCCGCGTCATCGGTGCACGAACGGGTGGGCAAGCTGGAAGCCGCCGGCGTGATCACCGGCTACCACGCGGTCGTCGACCCGAGCTCGGTCGGGCTCGGGGTCACCGCCCTCGTCGGCATCCATCCCACCGACACCGCGACCGAAGACGACGTCGCCCAGGCGCTCGGCGAACTCGACGAGGTCGAGAGCTGCTACGCGGTCGCCGGCGACGAGGCCTTCGTCGTCAAGGTGCGCGTGCCGACCGTCGACGAGCTGGAGCGGACCCTGGGCCGGCTCCGCCGCATCCCCGGCGTCGGGCGGACGAACACCACGGTCGTGCTCTCGACGCGCTTCGAGGGCCGCCCGAACAACGCGGGCCTGCAGAAGGACCGGGCGGGCGGGGCGTAGCCTGCGTTGGTGTGAGCGACGAGAAGGCCGGAAACCTGCCGCGTGACCTGACGCTGTACCTGCTGGCGCGGTTCGTGCTGGTCGGGGCGATCGCCTGGGGCCTGTCCCTGGCCGGCGTGCCGCTGCTCGTCGCGCTCCTCATCGGCCTGGTCGTCGGGCTCCCGCTGGGCCTGCTGCTGTTCCGCGGCCTCAACGCCCGCGTCACGGCCGGCCTGGCGAAGCGCAACGAGAAGCGCGCCCGGGCCCGTGCCCAGCTGCGCGCCCAGCTCCGCGGCGACGCGGCGGGCCAGTCGGAATGAGCCACAGCCGCAGCTGGGTCCGCGAAGCCGTCCGCATCATCGAGGCCGACGCCAACCGCAGCGCCGACACCCACCTGCACGTCTTCCCGCTGCCCCCGGAGTGGGGCATCGACCTCTACCTCAAGGACGAGTCCGTCCACCCGACCGGCTCGCTGAAGCACCGCCTGGCCCGGTCGCTGTTCCTCTACGGGCTCGTCAACGGCCAGATCGGGCCGGACACCGTGCTCGTCGAGGCCTCCAGCGGCTCGACCGCGGTGTCCGAGGCCTACTTCGCCCGCATGCTCGGGCTCCGCTTCATCACCGTGGTGCCGCGCCGGACGTCGAGGGAGAAGATCGCCCTCATCGAGTTCTACGGCGGCGAGTGCCACTACGTCGACGAAGCCCCGGCCATGTACCCGGAGGCCGAGCGGCTCGCCGCCGAGTGCGGCGGGCACTACCTCGACCAGTTCACCTACGCCGAGCGCGCGACCGACTGGCGCGGCAACAACAACATCGCCGAGTCGGTGTTCGCGCAGATGCGCTCGGAACGCCACCCGGTGCCCAGCTGGATCGTGGTCGGCGCGGGCACCGGCGGCACGAGCGCGACCTTCGGCCGGTACGTCCGCTACAAGCGGCACACGACGAAGATCTGCGTGGTCGACCCGGAGAACTCGTCGTTCTACGGTGCCTGGGAAACCGGCGCGACCGACTACGCGACCGGCATGCCGTCGCGGATCGAAGGCATCGGGCGGCCGCGCTGCGAGCCGTCGTTCGTGCCCGGCGTCATCGACGAGATGTTCCGGATCCCCGACGCGGGTTCGCTGGCGGCCATCCGCCTGCTGCGCGAGCGCACCGGCCACTGGGCGGGCGGCTCGACCGGCACCAACCTCTACGGCGCCTTCCGGCTCATCTCCCGCATGGTCGAGGACGGCCAGGCCGGCAGCGTCGTGACGCTGCTGTGCGACGGCGGCGAGCGGTACGCGCACACGTACTACAACGACGAGTGGCTGGCCCAGCAGGGCCTGGACCTGGCGCCGCACACGGCGTTGTTCGAGGAGTTCCTGACGTCCGGGAAGTTCTTCGTCCCGGAGGTCTAGAAGCTCAGCGCCACGGCGGCGAGCACGGCCCAGGCGAGCATCGCCAGGCCCGTGTCACGCAACGCTGGGATCAGCGCCCGCCCCTGCTGGCCACCGCCCACCGCGCGGACCGACTTCAGCAGCAGGGGCGCGGTCACGAGCGTGATGAGCAGCAGCGGGTGGAAGACCCCGAGGGCCACGCTGAGCACGTACGGCACCGCGATCAGCACCAGGTACAGCCGCCGGGTGCCGCCGTCGCCGAGGCGGGTGGCCAGGGTGCGCTTGCCGGACTCGATGTCCGTCGGGATGTCCCGCAGGTTGTTGGCCGTGAGGACCGCCGTGGAGAACGAACCGACCGCGACCGCGCAGGCGAGCGCGGCCCAGCTGACCCGGCCGGCCTGGACGTACACCGTGCCGAGCACGCCGGCCAGCCCGAAGAACACGAACACGGCGATCTCGCCGAAGCCGTAGTAGCCGTAGGGCTTCTTGCCGCCGGTGTAGAACCACGCGCCGAGGATGCACAGCGCGCCCATCACCAGCAGCCACCAGTGCCCGCTGCTGATCACCAGCACCAGACCGAGCACGCCGGCCAGCCCCAGCGAGACGAGCGCGGCGGTCAGCACGGCCTTGGGCGCGGCGACGCCGGAGCCGACCAGCCGCAGCGGCCCGACGCGGTTCTCGTCCGTGCCGCGGATGCCGTCGGAGTAGTCGTTGGCGTAGTTGACGCCGACGATCAGCGAGAGCGAGACCAGCAGCGCCAGCACCGAACGCCACCAGGAAAACGCGTCCAGCGCGATCGCCGCGCCGACCCCCGCCACCACCGGCGCCACCGCGTTGGGCAGCGTCCGCGGCCGGGCCCCCTCGATCCACTCGCTCACTGAAGCCATGGCGCCATTCAACGCCATGTCGATCAGTGCCCGGCGGGAACCCGGGCCGTCGCGGGTTCGCCGTCCAGGGCGTCGAGCTGCCGCCGGACGCGCTCGGCCTCGCGAGCCCGGTTCTGCTGCCGGTACAGCTCGAGCGCTTCCCTCCACGCCGTGCGGGCTTCGCCGCGGTGGCCGAGCGCGGCGAGCGGCTGACCCAGGCGGTCGAGGGTGTCGGCGACCTGGAAGGTGTTGCCGCGGTCGCGGTAGAGCGTGAGCGCCCGCCGGTAGTACGCGATCGCGGGCTCGTGGTGGCCGGTGCGGCACTCGATGTAGCCGAGGCTGTCCAGGGTGTCCGCCTCGGCGTGCGTGTCGCCGTGGCGGCGGTGCAGAGCCAGCGCGGCCTCGCAGTGGCTTCGCGCGGTTTCGTGCTCGCCGACCTGGGCGGCCAGCCAGCCCACCTGGTTGAGCTCGCGCGCCTCCCACACCGGCTTGCCGAGGGCGCGGAACAGCTCCAGTGCCCGCGTGGCGTGGTCCAGCGCCCGCCGGTCGTCGCCACGCAGCTGCCAGACCCACGAAAGCCCGTGCTGGGCGAGGCCCTGCTCGGTCTGCTCGCCGGTGCCCTCAGCGAGCGAGACGGCTTCCCGCAGGTGCCCGACGGCTTCGTCGTGCCGGCCGAGGTTCGCCTGGACGTCGGCGAGCAGCCGGTGCGCGCGGCACGTCGCGACCGGGTCGGCCAGGTGCGCGGTGGAGTCCAGTGCGGTCCGCCACACCGCCAGCCGGTCGGTCAGCATGCCCCGCCGGTTCTGGAAGGTGTGCAGGCCCCACGCGAGCTGCCACACGACGTCGTGCCACCCGGCGGCCGCGGCGGCGCGCTGGGCCGCCAGGAGGTTCGCGTGCTCGCTGTCGAACCAGTCCAGCGCGGCCGCGTCGTCGCGCAGCGGGTGCGGCGCGCCGGCGGCGGCGAGCGGGACCGCTTGGCGGTGCGGGTCCAGGTGCCGGTCGGCGGCGTGCGCGGTGTGGAGGTAGCAGCCGAGCACGCGCCGCAGGGCCGCTTCCCGCTCGGGCGGGCGAAGCTCGTGCCCGGCGGTCGCCGCGGCGTAGTCGCGGATCAGGTCGTGCATGGCGTAGCGCCCGCCCGGCCGCCGGCTGAGCAGCGAAGCCTCCTCCAGCATGGTCAGCGCCTTCGCGGTCCGCTGCGGGGACGAACCGGCGAGGGCGGCCGCGGCGGGCAGCCCGATGTCGGGCCCGGGCGCGATGCCGAGCAGGGCGAACACCGTCCGCTGCTCGCTCGTGAGGGCCCGCAGCGACCACGAAAGGACGGCGGGCAGGCTCACGCTCGGGTCTTCGTGGTCGAAGGCGTCGAGGCCGATGTCCCGCAGCTCGGCGGCGAACTCCGCGAGCGGGATGTGCGGGCGCGTGTGCGCGTGGCGGCCCACGATCGCCAGCGCCAGCGGGTAGCGCCCGCACAGGCCGATCAGGTCCTCGGCCGCTTGCGGTTCGGCCGCGAGCCGGGCCGGGCCCAGGCGCTCGGTCAGCAGCGCCCTGGCTTCGCCGTGGCTGAGGATGTCCAGCTGCAGGTGCCGGGCGCCGTGGCGCGTGATCAACGGCGCCAGGTGGCGGCGGCTGGTCACGACGGTCGTGCACGTGGGGCTGTCCGGCAGCAGCGGGACCACCTGGTCCGCGTCGGCCGCGTTGTCCAGCACCACCAGTATCCGCTTGCCCGCGACGAGCTTCCGGTACAGCGCGGTCCGGGCTTCCGGGTCGGCCGGGACCCGGGCGGGTGCGACGCCCAGCGCACCGAGGAAGCCCCGCACCACGACCGACGGTTCCAGCGGGGCACTCGCCGAGGAGAAGCCGTGCAGGTCGGCGAACAGCCGTCCGTCCGGGAAGCGGTCGCGGTGGGTGGCCGCCCAGTGCAGCACCAGCCAGGTCTTGCCGACCCCGCCGGCCCCGGCGAGCGCGGAGATCTGCACCACGGGCCCTTCGTCCGCGTCGCGGGTCAGCGCCGCGAGCTCGCCCGCGCGGCCGACGAACGACGGCGGTGCCGCGGGGAACCGGTCCGGGACCGCGGCCGCGTCCTCGCCGGTCAGCTCGGGATCACCGCGCAGGATCCGCTGGTGCAGCTCCCGCAGCGGCGGGCTGGGATCGGCGCCCAGCTCCTCGGCGAGCCGGTGCCGGAGCCGCTCGTAGTGCTCGAGGGCCTCGGCCTGGCGGCCGCCGCGGTACAGGCACAGCACGACCTGACCGGCGAGCCGCTCGTCGAGCGGGTCTTCCGCGGTCCACGCCGTCAGGTCGGCGAGCAGCTCGGCGTGCCGTCCCCGGCGCAGCCGCACGTCGGCGTGGTCGAGCCGCGCCGCCCACCGTTCGGCGCGCAGGGTCCGGCGCAGGTCACCGGCCCACGGCGTGTCCAGATCGGCGAGGGCGTCGCCGCGCCACAGCCCGAGCGCCCGCTCGAGCAGGGCCTCGGCTTCGTCGTCCCCGGCTTCGCGCGCTTCGGCCACGAGCCGGCGGAACCGGTGCAGGTCGACGGCATCGGGGTCGACCTGCGGGACGTAGCCGCCGGGGAGCCGCCGGATCTCCAGCCCCGCGCCGGCGGGCGAATGCCGCAGGCGGGACAGGTAGCTGTGCAACGACTCCCGCGCGCGCAGCGGCGGGCGGTCCGCCCACACCCGGTCGATCAGCTGGTCGACCGGCACCAGCCGGTTCGCGTCGGCCAGCAGCGCCGCCAGCACGGACCGCTGCCGCGCCGGCCCGAGCTCGACCGGCTCGCCGTCCACCCGGGCCTCGACCGGGCCCAGCAACCGGAATTCCACCACCGCGCCTCCCCTCGCCCCCGCATTCGACCAGCTCGTTCAAGCCGTCTGCAAGGTGTGCGCAAGGTCGCCGGTGCACGGTGGGGGAACACCGGGCGTCCGGCGGGGCCCGTGCCATCGAGGGGTTGGCACGGTTCTCGCCGGGCCGCCCGGGAGCTCAGTCCGTAGGCGGCAACTGCCAGGTGAGCTGGCCGCTGTTGGGGTCCACGGCGGGGCCGTCGGCCAGCGCCGCGCCCGCGGGAAGGAGGACCCCCAGAGCGACGGCGGTGCTGATCAGAGCGGTGCGAAGCCAGCGCGTCATGGTGGGTAGCCAAGCGTGCGCACGCCGTGAATGTCAACGAAGTGCCACCATTCAGCCGCTGAAACCCGACTGGAGTCGGGTCTTCACCGCCGCCCGGTCGATCTTGCCCGGCCCGCGCAGGGGCAGCTCGGTGCCGAACTCGATGCGCTTCGGAGCCGACGCCGGGCCCAGTTCCGCGCGGACCGCCGCGCGCAGGTCACCCGGCTCACCCGCCGGGACGACCAGCGCCACCACCGCCTCGCCCCATTCCGGGTCCGGAAGGCCGACGACGCAGGCGTCCCGCACCCCGGGCTGCGCGCACAGCACGCGTTCGATCGCGTTCGCCGACACCTTCACCCCGCCGGTGTTGATCATGTCGTCGGCGCGGCCCAGCACCTCCAGCCGGCCGTCGTCGTGGCGGATCCCGCGGTCGGAGGTGGTGAACCAGCCGTCGCCGAAGGCTTCCGCCGTCAGGTCCGGCCGGCCCCGGTAGCCGTGCGCGAGGACGTCGCCGGCAATGCGGATCCGGCCGTCGGCCAGCTCGACGCGGACGCCGTCGAGCGGGAAGCCGTCGTAGACGCAGCCGCTGGCGGTCTCGCTCATCCCATAGGCGGGCACGATCCGGACCCCGGCGTCGGCCGCGCGTTCGCGCACCGCCGGCGTCGTCGCGGCCGCGCCGAGCACGATCGCGTCGAACGTCTTCGCCGCGGCCAGTCCCGCGCCGCCGTCGTCGAGCAGCCGGACCAGCTGGGTCGGCACCAGCGCGGTGTAGCGCGGGCCGCCGCCGGTCAGCGTCGCCGCCGCGGCCGCGAAGTCGTCCGGCCGGAAGCCGGTGCCGGTCAGCACCGCGGGCTCGGTGCCCGCGAGCAGCGACCGGACCAGCACCTGCAACCCGCCGATGTAGTGCGCGGGGGTCGCCAGCAGCCAGTGGCCGGGGCCGCCGAGCCGGGCGTGGGTGGCCTCGGCGGACGCGGTCAGCGCGCGGGCCGAGAGCAGCACGCCCTTGGGCGCGCCGGTGGAGCCGGACGTGGCGATGACCACGGCGGTTTCCGGCTCGGCGGGCTCGTCCGGCGCCATCGCGTCGCGCAGCGCGGGGTCGGTGAAGGGCAGCACCGCCGGGCCGCCGCCCAGCGCGCGGGCGATGGCCCTCTTGAGGGTCTCGAGCGCGCCGGGGGAGCCGTCGAGGTGGACCGGGAGCAGCTCAGTAGTAATAGGGGACGTCCTTGAAGTCGGGGTCGCGCTTCTGGAGGAAGGCGTCACGGCCTTCGACGGCTTCGTCCTGCATGTACGCCAGGCGGGTGGTCTCGCCGGCGAACAGCTGCTGGCCGACCATGCCGTCGTCGGTGAGGTTGAACGCGTACTTGAGCATCCGCTGCGCGGTCGGCGACTTGCCGACGATCGTCCACGCCCAGTCCAGCGCCTCTTTTTCCAGGTCGGCGTGGGGGACGACGGCGTTGACGGCACCCATGTGGTGCATCTGCTCGGCGGAGTACTCGCGGCCGAGGAAGAAGATTTCGCGGGCGAACTTCTGGCCGACCATCTTGGCCAGGTAGGCCGAGCCGTAGCCGGCGTCGAACGACCCGACGTCGGCGTCGGTCTGCTTGAACTTGGCGTGCTCGGCGGAGGCGAGGGTGAGATCGCACACGACGTGCAGGGAGTGCCCGCCGCCGGCGGCCCAGCCCGGCACGACCGCGATCACCGGTTTCGGCAGGAACCGGATCAGCCGCTGGACCTCGAGGATGTGCAGCCGGCCGGCCTGCGCGGGGTCGACCGTGTCGGAGGTCTCGCCGCTGGCGTACTGATAGCCGGAGCGTCCGCGAATACGCTGGTCACCACCGGAGCAGAACGCCCACCCGCCGTCCTTGGGCGAGGGGCCGTTGCCGGTGAGCAGGACGCACCCGACGTCCGAGCTCATCCGGGCGTGGTCGAGCGCCCGGTAGAGCTCGTCGACGGTGTGCGGCCGGAAGGCGTTGCGGACCTCCGGACGGTCGAACGCGACCCGCACCACGCGTTTGCCGCCGCGGCTCTCAGCGGAGCGGTGGTAGGTGATGTCGGTGAAGGCGAAACCTTCGACCTCGGTCCACGCGGCGGGGTCGAACAGCTCGGAAACTCGGGCGTCATCCACGTTTGGGAGAATAGGACCTGTGGACACAACTGATCTCGATGGATGCGAGGCCTGCCGGTGAACCCTTCCACCGCGCAGGCCAGGGTCATCGTCGACGAACTCGTCCGCAACACCGTTTCGCACGTCGTCCTCTGCCCGGGTTCCCGCAACGCGCCGCTGTCGATCGCGCTCTATGACGCCGCGGCGGCCGGGAAGCTCCAGCTCCACGTCCGCATCGACGAGCGCGGCGCCGCCTTCCTCGCCCTCGGCATCGCCGCGCGCACCGGCCGTCCGGTGGCCGTGCTCTGCACGTCCGGCACCGCGGCCGCGAACTTCCACCCCGCCGTGCTGGAGGCCGACCGGGCCGGCGTCCCGCTGATCGTCATGACCGCCGACCGGCCGCCCGAGCTGCGGGCCGCGGGTGCGTCGCAGGTCATCGACCAGCACCAGCTCTACGGCAACGCGATCCGGTACTTCGACGAGCTGGCCGTCGCCGAGCGGCGGGCCGGGCAGAACTCGTACTGGCGCAGCCAGATCTGCCGGGCGTGGAACGCCGCCTACGGGGAGTGGCGCTGCGGGCCGGTGCACCTGAACATCCCGTTCCGCGAGCCGCTCGTGCCGGATCCGGACGACGACGGCGAGTGGTACGAGTCCCTGGACGGCCGTCCCGACGGCTCCCGCTGGACCGAGCTGCCCGACTTCGGCGCGCTGCCGTCGTTCGTGGTGCCTTCGGCGCGCCACGGCCTGGTGATCGCGTGCGACACCGGCGTCCAGGCGGCCAGCGAGTGGGCCGAGCAGCACGGCTGGCCGGTGATCTCGGAGACCGGCGGGATCGGGCTGTCCGGCGGCACGGCGATCTCGTCGGGCGCGTGGCTGCTGGGCGTGGAGGAGTTCATCTCGCGGCACAAGCCGGAGCAGGTGCTCTGCCTCGGGCGGCCGACGGTCTTCCGGCAGATCCAGAAGGTGCTGTCGGACGCTTCGGTCGAGGTCCTGCTGGTCCGGCCGGACTCGGACTGGCCGGCGCCCGCGCACAACGTCCGGCAGGTCGGGCAGTGGTTCGACGAGCCGACCAAGCCCGCCGACCCGGAGTGGCTGGCGAGCTGGCGCAAAGCCGACGCCGCGGCCGCGTCCGCCGTCGCCGAGACGCTGGCTTCGGAGCCGTGGCCCTCGGGGCTGCGGGTGGCCACCGAGCTGGTGGACGCGCTGCCGCCGGACTCGCTGCTGGTGGTGGGCTCGTCCAACCCGACCCGGGACGTGGCGCTGGCCGGCCGGCTGCGCCCGGACGTCCTCGTGCACCGCAACCGCGGCGTCGCGGGCATCGACGGCACGGTGTCGACGGCGATCGGCGCGGCGTACGTCCACCGCGGCCCGGCGTACGCGCTGCTGGGCGACCTGACGTTCCTGCACGACGCGTCCGGCCTGCTGACCGGGCCCGCGGAGCAGCGCCCGGACCTGACGATCGTGGTGCTCAACGACGACGGCGGCGGCATCTTTTCGCTGCTGGAGCAGGGCGCGCCGGAGCACGCGGCGAGCTTCGAGCGCGTCTTCGGCACCCCGCACGGCGCCGACCTGGGCGCGCTGTGCGCCGGCTACCGCGTCCCGCACGTCGTGGCGGAGACGCTGACGGAGTTCCGGGCCGCCCTGGCCCCGGCCCCGGGCCTGCGGGTCGTCGAGGTGCGGGTGGACCGCGCCCGGCACCGCGACCTGCACGCCCGCCTGCGCGCGGCGGTGTCCGCGGCCGTCTCCTCGGCCTGAGCGCCGGGGCTCGCCGGACGCCGTGAATGACTCATTCACCTCGCCGGACGACGTGAATGACTCATTCCTGTCGTTCCCGCCCCCGGGCACCGGACTTCGGTCAACCGCTTTCCGGGTGGGATCCCAGCAGGCAAGATCCTCCCTTCGGCTGTTCCTGGGTGCTTCCTGGCTGGCTAGTTTCGAGCGCGCTGAACCTCACCCGTTGGAGGGATTCGAATGCGTGCAAGAACTCGCACCGGCCTCGGTGTGCTCGCGGCCGGGGTCGCCTCGGTGCTGCTCGCCGGTACCGCCAGTGCGGCCCCGGCACCGGGTGCGCCCGGTGCCGGCGACTCGTACTACCCGAACGCCGGCAACGGCGGCACGGACGTGCTCCACTACGACATCCGCCTGAGCTACCAGCCCGCGACCGACGTGCTGGCCGGCACCACCACGCTGCTGCTCACGGCGACGCAGGACCTCTCGCGGTTCGACCTCGACTTCGCGCTGAAGGCGTCGAGCGTGCGCGTGAACAACCGCCCGGCGCAGTTCACGAACCAGACCGGCAACGGCGAGCTCGTCGTCACGCCGGCGCAGCCGCTGCTCAAGGGTCAGACCGCGACCGTCGTCGTGGCCTACTCGGACACGCCGTCGACGGAGAAGGTGGACGGCCTCAACGCGTGGAAGAAGGGGTCGTTCGGCGCGCTCGGCATCGACGAGCCGCAGAGCTCGGCGTGGTGGTTCCCGGCCAACGACCACCCGACCGACAAGGCGACCTACGACGTCTCGATCGAAGCCCCGGACGACAACGTTGCCATCTCCAACGGCTCGCTGGTCCGCACGCAGAAGAGCCGGGCGGGCTGGACCCGCTGGCAGTGGCGCAGCACCAAGCCGCAGGCGACCTACCTGACGTCGTTCATCGTCGGCAAGTACGAGCTGGTCCAGTCCACGACGCCGGACGGCAAGCCGTTCGTCACGGCGTACGGCGCCGACCTCGGTGACTCGCTGTACGCGGCGAAGGCCAGCGTCGAGCGGACGCCGGAGATCAACGAGTTCCTGGCCAGCCAGTTCGGCCCGTACCCGTTCGAGGCGGAGGGCGGTGTCGTCACCAGCGGCATCACGTTCTCCCTGGAGAACCAGACCCGGCCGACCTACGGCGCCCGCAACTTCCGCGCGGGCTCGAACACGACGCTGATCGCGCACGAGAACGCGCACCAGTGGTTCGGCGACAACGTCTCCCTCGGCCGCTGGAGCGACATCTGGCTGAACGAGGGCTTCGCGTCCTACGCCGAGTGGCTGTGGTCGGAGCACGAGGGCGAGGGCACGGTCGCCGAGCTCGCGCAGTACACGTACGACTCCAACGCGGCCGACGCCGACCTGTGGAAGCTCGTCCCGGCCGACCCGGGCGCGGACAACCAGTTCGACAACGCCGTGTACGACCGCGGCGCGCTGACGCTGCAGGCGCTGCGGACCGCCGTCGGCGACGAGGCGTTCTTCAAGATCCTGCAGACGTGGCAGGTCCAGAAGGGTGGCAAGGACGGCCGGATCCTGGAGTTCATCGCGCTGGCGGAGAAGATCTCGGGCAAGCCGCTGCACGACCTGTTCCAGACCTGGCTGTACACCGCGGGCAAGCCGTCCGTGGGTCCGAACGGTGCCGCGGTTTTCGCCGCTCGCTCGGCCTCGGTGAAGCCCAAGTCGTTCGACCAGATCCAGGCGAACCACCGGTTGCTCGCCACGGAACACGCGCACTGAGCGAGACCGCTACGCTCGCGGCGTGAGCACGAGAGGTGAGCGGGCGAGGCGCGTCGGGTGGTGGGCCACCCTCGGCGTCGCCTCGCTCCTCACCGTGATGTGCGTGTGCTTGCTGTTCGCGGCGATCCGCAACGACGGCGCGATCTCCGCCCAGCTCGGCACGGCGACGGCGACGGTCGACTCGGTGGCGTTCGACCGCACGATCATCCACTTCGAAACCCCGGACGGCATCGTCCACAGCCCGGCGAACGGCGTCCTCTACCCGGACGGCCTCGCCGCGGGGCAGCTGGTCCGCATCGAGTACGACGCGTCCGACCCGGAGCTGGCCCGGGTGGCCGGCCGCTCGGCGACGTTGACGCTGCTGCCGCTGGGGAGCTTCGTGTTCTTCACGTGGCTGGTGGCGGGGCCGCTGCTGTGGTGGATCCGCCGGGTGAACAAGCGAGCCACCGTTCCCGCGTGATCTCGTACTCGACTTCCCCCTGCTCGGCGCCGTCGATCACGTCTTCGTAGCCGGCGGCCGAGGTGAAGGCGCGCGCGAAGGTGAGCCCGGCCGAGGCCATCGTCGCGCGGGACGGGGTGTTGACCGCCATGGTCTGGGCGAAGATCCGGTCCAGGCCGAGCACTTCGAACCCGTACCTGATCAGCTCGAGCGAGCCTTCGCGCGCGTACCCCTGCCGCCATTGCCGCCGCAGCAGGCGGTACCCGAGCTCGGCTTCGCCTTCGACGTCGGGCTGGTCGGGCCCGTGCGGCGGGCGCAGGATCCACCAGCCGACGAAGTCGTCGTTCGCGAAGCCCATCCAGAAGCCGAACCCGGGTGCGGTTTCGATCCGCCGCCGGTGCGCCCGCTCGACCTCGGCGCGGGTCGAGGCCCGGCCGGTGAGGTAGCGCATGACCTCGGGATCGGAGTCGAGTTCGTACTCCAGGTCGAGGTGCTCGTCGGCGAGGGGGACGAGCGTGAGCCGCGGGGTGCGCAGGGTGGGCATGGATCGATCGTCACAGCGCGGGCAAGTCGTTTACCCGCGTCAGGTGCCAGGCGCCCGGCCTCGGCCGCGTGGCGGAGTGGCGCCGACCTGACGGGTGACCGCCCGCAGCACGTACTGACGATCCCGGGTCGCGGAGCAGCTCGGGTGCCTGTCGGCGCCGCCGACAGGCACCCGACGTGGCAGGTCGGACCATCCCGCGCACCGAGCGGCTTGCCGAAGGCGGCGTCGCGAATGACTCATTCGGGACCTCCGAGGCCGCCAATGACTCATTCGCGACCTCGCTCGAACTGCCCACCCTCCCTGCCAGCGGTGAAGCGAGCCGAGGCCGGCGACTTTGCCGGAGCCCTGCCCGGGAAGTCTTGAATGAGTCATTCAGGACCTCCGGCGACCTGAATGACTCATTCAAGACTTCAGGCGAGCCCGCCGACGCAACGATCCGCCGCGTCGGCTCCGACTTTGCCGGAGCCCGCGCACCATGAAAGCGCCCTTCAGCTCATCGGATCTTCAGGCCGGCTCGACCGTCTCCTGCCACCAGCCCAGCACCTCGTCGGCCACCCCCGGCGCCGCCACCAGGAGGCCGTCCGTCGGGAGCGCCGTGTCCTCCCCGTGCCGGTCCAGCACCACCGCGCCCGCCTCGATCGCCATCGCCACCGAGCCCGCCACGTCCCACTCGTGGTAGCTGTGCAGCACCGCCGCGGCCGCGTGACCCAGCGCGACCTGCGCGATCGACAGCGCCGCCGACCCCAGTACCCGGACGCCCGCGTGCGCCGCCGCGGCTCGCTCGATGAAGCCGCCCATTCCCGGCCACGGGCCGCGCCGGGCGAACTCCGTGCACACCAGCGCCCCTGCCGTGACGCAGCGGTCGGTCAGCTGGACCGGCTTGCCGTTCGCGCGGGCCCCTCGTCCGCGCGCCGCGGCGTAGATCTGGGCGCGGTACGGGTCCGCGACCACCCCCACCACCGGTCCGGCCGCGTCCACCAGCGCCAGGCTGTACGCGCACCAGGGCACCCCGGCCACGTAGTTCGCCGTCCCGTCCACCGAGTCCACCACCCAGCGGTACTCGGCGACGTCCGCGCCGTGGTCGGCGCCGAACTCGTGGCCG
The DNA here is from genome assembly GCF_033441515.1 of Amycolatopsis solani. NCBI lineage: Bacteria > Bacillati > Actinomycetota > Actinomycetes > Pseudonocardiales > Pseudonocardiaceae > Amycolatopsis > Amycolatopsis solani. Next base: position 670,854 of record NZ_JAWQJT010000001.1, on the reverse strand, counting down.
ACCACCGGGATGCCCGGGAACTCCGCTGTCAGCACGCGCCGCGTGTGCCGCTCCAGGATGCGGTCGGTGTCGGTGACCCAGTCGAACGGCGAATCCAGCGTCGAGGGGTGGGCGCCGCGGCCGGCGGTCGCGGTGATCACGTCGGTGGCGTCGTTGGCCAGCCGTCCGGCCACTTCGAGCGCCCTCGACAGCAGGCCGGGCTCGACGGGCCGCGGCGGCCGGGAGGACAAGAGGGTCATGCCTGCTTAGTCTGGGCCCCGCTGGTTTCCGGGACACGACCTTGAGATGACATGTCGTAGCCGATCTGTTCCGGCAGCGTTGGCCGCCGTGTCACGCCGTCGCCAGTATCGGGTGCGATCGTCCAAGACGTGCGAGTCGCCATAGTCACCGAAAGTTTCCTGCCCCAGGTGAACGGCGTGACCAACTCCGTCCTGCGGGTCGTCGAGCACCTGCGCGAACGCGCCCACGACGTGCTGATCATCGCCCCCGGCCCGGGCCCGGACTCCTACCGCGGCGCCCCGGTCGTCCGGATCCCCGCGCTGGACTTCCCCGGCGTGAACTCCCTGCCGATCGGCGTGCCGACGCGCACGGTGCTGAACGCGCTCACCGCGTTCGGGCCGGACGTCGTGCACCTGGCGTCGCCGTTCGTCGTCGGCGCGAGGGGGCTGGCGGCGGCGCGGCGGCTGCGCGTGCCGTCGATCGCCGTCTACCAGACCGACATCGCCGGGTTCGCGGCCGCGTACGGCTTCGGCATCGCCGCCCGCGCCGCGTGGCGGTGGGTGCGGCGGCTGCACTCGCGCGCCGACCGGACCCTCGCCCCGTCCAGCGACTCGGTCGCGCAGCTGGAGCTGCACGGCGTCCCGCGGGTGCACCGGTGGGCGCGGGGCGTCGACATCGACCGCTTCTCGCCGTCGCACGCCGACGCGGCGCTGCGGGCCGAGCTGGCGCCGGACGGCGAGCTGCTCGTCGGGTTCGTCGGCAGGCTGGCGCCCGAAAAGGAGGTCGACCGGCTGGCCGCGCTGGCCGGGGTGCCCGGGATCCGGGTGGTCGTCGTCGGCGACGGGCCCGAGCTGCCCGCGCTGAAGGAGCAGCTGCCCGGCGCGGCCTTCCTCGGCGCCAAGTACGGCGACGAGCTCTCCAGGGCGTACGCGAGCTTCGACGTCTTCGTCCACACCGGCCCGCACGAGACGTTCTGCCAGGCCGTGCAGGAAGCGATGGCGTCCGGCCTGCCCGTGCTCGCCCCGGACGCGGGCGGCCCGAAGGACCTCGTCCTGCCCGGCCGCACCGGCTACCTGCTGCCCGCGGACCGCGAGCTGTTCGGGCCTGCGCTGGTCGAGAAGGTCGACGCCCTGCGCGACGCGGCGCTGCGGGCGAGGCTCGGCGAGAAGGCGCGCAAGGTGGTGCTCGGCCGGACCTGGCCCGCCGTCTGCCACGAGCTGATGGGGCACTACGAAGCCGTGCGGGTGCGGGCCGTCCGCGCGGCCTGACATGCACATCGTCCAGCTCGCGAACTTCTACGGGCCGCGCTCGGGCGGCCTCCGTACGGCACTGCACCACCTCGGCGCCGGCTACGTCGCGAGCGGCCACCGGGTGACGCTCGTGGTGCCCGGCACCCGGTACGCCGACGAGGTCCTGCCGACCGGCGTGCGGCGGTTTTCACTGCCGGCGCCCAAGATCCCGGGCACCGGCGGGTACCGCGCGGTCGACCCCCACCGGGTCCGCGCGGTGCTGCGAAGACTCGAGCCGGACCGGCTGGAGGTCTCGGACCGGCTGACGCTGCGGGGGATGGGTGGCTGGGCGCGGCGGCACGGCGTCCCCAGCACGGTCATCTCGCACGAGCGCCTCGACCGGCTGCTGGAGCAGTTCCTGCTGCCGGAGCCGGTCGCGCGCCGCGTCGCCGACGTCGCGAACCGGCGGATGGCCGAGAGTTACGACACGGTCGTGTGCACGACGGCGTTCGCGCGGGCGGAGTTCGACCGGATCGCGGCCCCGAACGTGCACCGGGTGCCGCTCGGCGTCGACCTCGCGACGTTCCGGCCCGCCATGCGCGACGACGGCTGGCGCACCGACCTGGCCGGCGGCGCGGACGCGCTGATCGTCCACTGTGGACGGCTGTCGCCGGAGAAGCACGTCGAGCGCAGCGTGGACACCGTCGCTTCGCTGACCGAGGCCGGCGTTCGCGTCCGGCTCGTGGTGGCCGGGGACGGACCGCGCCGGCGTGCTCTGGAACGCCGGGCGCGCGGGCTGCCGGTGACGTTCCTGGGGTTCCTGTCCGGCCGCGGCGATGTCGCCCGGCTGCTGGCCAGCGCGGACGTCTCGCTAGCGCCGGGCCCGCACGAGACGTTCGGTCTCGCCGCGCTGGAAGCCCTGGCCTCGGGGACGCCGGTCGTGGTGTCGGCGTCGTCGGCGCTGCGGGAGATCGTGCGTCCGGGGTGTGGTGCGGCGGTCGACGACCACGCGCCGGCGTTCGCTTCGGCGGTGACCAGCCTTCTGGACAGCCCGGAGGAGGCTAGGCGTGCCGCTGCCCGGGCCAGGGCGGAGGAGTTCACCTGGCCGGCGGCGGTGGCCGGGATGCTGGCGACCTTCCGCTGAGCGTCCCGGACTAATCTCGGACCCATGTCACGCGCAAGCCTGGACAAGGACCCGCACGAAGTCGCCGCGATGTTCGACGGCGTCGCGGACGGGTACGACCGGGCGAACTCGTTCATGACCTTCGGCTTCGACCGGCGCTGGCGCACCACGACGGCCCGGATCCTCGACGCCCGCCGCGGCGAGAAGGTGCTGGACCTGGCGGCCGGCACCGGGGTGTCCACCGTCGAGTACGCCCGCGGTGGCGCCTGGTGCCTGGCCGCGGACTTCTCGTTCGGCATGCTCCGCGCCGGGCTGCACCGCAACGTGCCCATGGTTGCGGCCGACGCGCTCAACCTGCCGTTCGCCGACGACAGCTTCGACGCCGTGACGATCTCCCTCGCCCTGCGCAACTTCGTCGACACGAAGGCGGCGCTGACCGAGATCGCCCGCGTGGTCAAGCCGGGCGGCCGCCTGGTGATCTGCGAGGTCTCGACGCCGCCGTTCGCCCCGATCCGGTTCATCCACCGGCGGTTCATGCTCAAGCTGCTGACCTGGGTCGGAAAGCGGACGTCGTCCAACCCGGAGGCGTACTCCTACCTGGCCGAATCCATGCTGGCCTGGCCGGATCAGCGCACGCTCGGCGAGATCATCGCGAGCGCGGGCTGGGCCGACGTCGAGTGGTTGAACCTCACATTCGGGGTCGTGGCGATCCACCGCGCGCGCAAGCCTGCATAAACTCGCGTATATGACGCGACGCACCGCAGACCAAGACGCCGAAGTCATCGTCGTCGGCGCCGGGCCCGCCGGATCCACGGTGGCCACCTACCTGGCCCGCGCGGGCGTCGACGTCCTGCTGCTGGAGAAGACCGAATTCCCCCGCGAGAAGGTCTGCGGCGACGGCCTGACCCCGCGCGGCGTGAAACAGCTCATCGATCTGGGCATCGACACCAGCGAGGACGCCGGCTGGGTGCACAGCCGAGGTCTGCGGATCCTCACCGGCGACCTGACGCTGGAGCTCGACTGGCCGGACCTGACGAGCTACCCGCCGTACGGCGTTTCCCGCACCCGTCACGACTTCGACGACCTCCTCGCGAAGCTCGCGGTGAAGGCCGGCGCGCGGCTGTACGAGCGCACCACCGTCACCGGCGCGATCACCAGCGCGACCGGGCGCGTGGTCGGCGTCGAGGCGAAGGTCGGCCCGGAGCGCACGCCGGTGAAGTACTACGCGCCGCTGGTCCTGGCCTGCGACGGCGTGTCCGCGCGGCTCGCGCTGAGCGTCGGCATCCAGAAGAACGAGAAGCGGCCGATGGGCGTCGCGGTGCGCCAGTACTACAAGAGCCCGCGCCACGACGACCCGTTCATCGAGGGCCACCTCGAGCTGTGGGACAAGTCCGACCCGCGCGACCCGAAGCTGCTGCCGGGCTACGGCTGGGCGTTCCCGCTCGGCGACGGCACGGTCAACGTCGGCCTCGGCATGCTCTCGACGTCGGCCTCCTTCCGGAACACGGACTACCGCGCGCTGCTGCGCCAGTGGCTCGACGGGACGCCGGAGGAGTGGGGCTACCGCGAGGAGAACGCGATCGGCAAGGTCGGCGGCGCGGGGCTGCCGATGGGCTTCAACCGCACCCCGCACTACCGCGACGGCTTGCTGCTGCTCGGCGACGCGGGCGGCATGGTCAGCCCGTTCAACGGCGAAGGCATCTCGGCGGCGATGGAGTCGGCCCAGATCGCGGCGGAGGTCGTCGTGCAAGCGCTTGCGCGGCGCGAAGGGCCTTCGCGGGAGCGGGCGCTGCAGGCGTACCCGCGCGCGGTCGGCGAGCTGATGGGTGGCTACTACCAGCTGGGGAACGTGTTCGCGAAGATCATCGGGAAGCCGAAGATCATGCACGCGTGCACGAAGTACGGACTGCGCATCAACAAGCTCCTGCCGCTGGTCTACAAGGGCCTGTCCGGCTGCTACGACGCCAAGGGCGGCGACGGCGTCGACCGCCTGATCTCGGCCCTCGCGAAGGCCGCCCCCAGCCCCCGCTGACCCCCGTCGAGAGGCGGCACTTTCCCTATGAAAGTGCCGCCCTTCGCGCGCGCGGACACTCGGGTGGCCTAGCAAGTTGGCCGTGCGGTCAGTGGGATAGCTCACACCACGATGTCCGAATTGTCCGGCCGCCAACCGATCTTGAACGGCCTTCGCGCAGGTCGCGCGCGGGCCGTTGCGGAGCCGTGACAACGATGGCGCCGGAACTTAGGGCACCCTTATAACACGGGGGCCTAGGGACAAGAGTGTGAGTCGCGTCCTAGACTCCCCCCATGCTTTGTGAATCCCTTCACATCCACGACGAGTGGCTTGTGAACTATTTCACAAGCTGGCCTGAAGACAGCCACGGGCCGTAAGGAGACCCTGACCCTCGGCGGTGTGACCCAGGTCCCTTAGGGTGCCGACGAGGCCAAGCGGTTCCCCACCACAAGCACAACCGCATCGGCGCGGAAAGGATGGCGAAGACCCCGTGCTGACGTTGCTGACCCGAACCGACACGGTGCAGCTGGCGCAAGAGGCCCCCAGCCTGAAGCCCTACCTGCCCATCGTGATCCTGTTCGTCCTGGCGCTCGGCTTCGCCGTGCTGTCGGTCCTGCTGGGCCCGCTCGTCGGCCCCAGCCGGTACAACAAGGCCAAGCTCGCCGCCTACGAGTGCGGGATCGAGCCGTCCCCGCAGCCGCTCGTCGGCGCCGGGCGGATGCCGGTGGCCTACTACATCACCGCGATGCTGTTCATCCTGTTCGACATCGAGATGGTCTTCCTCTACCCGTTCGCCGTGCAGGCGGACGCGCTGGGCACGTTCGGCCTGGTGGAGATCCTGCTGTTCATCGCGACGGTCGGCTTCGCGTACGCCTACGTGTGGCGGCGCGGCGGCCTGGATTGGAACTAGACCCATGGGCCTCGAAGAGAAACTCCCCAACGGCATCCTGCTGGCCAGCCTCGAAGGTCTCGTCAACTGGTCGCGGAAGAACTCGATGTGGCCTGCCACCTTCGGGCTCGCCTGCTGTGCGATCGAGATGATGACGGTCGGCGGCTCCCGCTACGACATCGCCCGCTTCGGCATGGAGCGCTTCAGCGCGACGCCGCGGCAGGCCGACCTGATGATCGTCGCCGGGCGGGTCACGCAGAAGATGGCGCCGGTCCTGCGCCAGATCTACGACCAGATGGCCGAGCCCAAGTGGGTGCTCGCCATGGGCGTCTGCGCCTCCTCCGGCGGCATGTTCAACAACTACGCCGTGGTCCAGGGCGTCGACCACATCGTGCCGGTCGACATGTACCTGCCCGGCTGCCCGCCGCGGCCGGAGATGCTGCTGGACGCGATCCTCAAGCTGCACGCCAAGATCCAGGACGAGCCGATCAACGCCCGCCGCGCCGCCATCCGCGCCGCCAGCGGGGCCCGCACCGAGCTCGTCGCGTCGTCGATCAAGTACGCGAAGAAGTAGAGCGATGACTGAGAACCCGAAACCCGGCGACGAGCACTCCGGCGCCGACCGGCCGGAAGGCGGCCTCGAGCCGACCGGCACGCGGCCCGCGGAGGCGGTCGTCACCGGCCGCGAACGCCAGGGCATGTTCGGTGTCCACGGCACCGGCGACACCTCCGGCTACGGCGGCGTCCGGCTCCCGGCCTACAGCCCCGCGCCGGCCGAGCGCCCGTACGGCGGCTGGTTCGACCAGTTCGCCGACGAGTTCTACGCGGCCCTGTCGGACAACAAGATCCCCGCCGAGGCGATCCTGCAGACGACGGTCGACCGCGGTGAGATCACCTTCTACGTCGCCCGCGAGCACCTCGTCGAGATCGCGAAGGTGCTGCGCGACGACGGCGGCCTCCGCTTCGAGCTGCTGTCGTCGGTGTCCGGGGTGGACTACGGCGTCGACGTCCCGCAGCGGCTGCACGCGGTCTACCACTTCACGTCGCTGACCTACCGGCGCCGGATCCGCCTCGAGGTCACCCTCGACGTCGAGGACGCGCACGTGCCGTCGCTGGTCGGGCTCTACCCGACCGCCGACTGGCAGGAGCGCGAGGCCTGGGACATGTTCGGCATCGTCTTCGACGGCCACCCGGCACTGACCCGCATCCTCATGCCGGACGACTGGGACGGCCACCCCCAGCGCAAGGACTACCCGCTCGGCGGGATCCCGGTCGAATACAAGGGCGCGGAGATCCCGCCGCCGGACCAGCGGAGGTCGTACTCGTGAGCACCGAGAACCTGTCCGACGTCACCACGGGCACGTCGACCACCGCCGAAGGCAGCGACAGCACCGACGACGTCAACTACGCGGATTCCCGCGACACCACCGAAGGCCGCGTCTACTCGGTCTCCGGCGGCGACTGGGACGACGTCATCGCCGACGCGGCGCACGACGAGCGCATGGTCATCAACATGGGCCCGCAGCACCCGTCGACGCACGGCGTGCTCCGGCTCGTGCTGGAGATGGAGGGCGAGACCGTCACGCAGCTGCGGTCGGTCATCGGCTACCTCCACACCGGCATCGAGAAGAACTGCGAGTACCGGACCTGGACCCAGGGCGTCACCTTCGTGACGCGGATGGACTACCTGGCCCCGCTTTCGACGGAGATGGCGTACTGCCTCGGCGTCGAGAAGCTGCTGCAGATCGAAGCCCCGCGCCGCGCGCAGCTGCTGCGCGTGATGCTGCTGGAGATCAACCGGATCGGCTCGCACCTCGTCTACATCGCCACCGGCGGCATGGAGCTCGGCGCCACCACCGCGATGACGCTCGGCTTCCGCGAGCGCGAAGAGGTGCTGCACCTGCTGGAGCACCTGACCGGCCTGCGCATGAACCACGCGTTCATCCGCCCCGGCGGCCTCGCGCAGGACATGCCCGAGGACTACCACGAGAAGGTCAGCGAATTCATCAAGACGATGAAGAAGCGCCTTCCGCTGTACGACAAGCTGTTCACCGGTCAGCCGATCTGGCGGAACCGGCTCAAGGGCGTGGGCTACCTGCCGGTCGACGCGTGCCTCGCGCTCGGCGTCACCGGCCCGGTGCTGCGCAGCGCCGGCCTCCCGTGGGACCTGCGCAAGACCGAGCCGTACTCCTGCTACGACGAGTTCGACTTCGACGTCCCGGTCGACAACGGCGCCGACTGCTGGTCGCGCTACCTGATCCGGGTGCACGAGATGCACGAGAGCCTCAAGATCATCGAGCAGTGCCTCGAGAAGCTCGAGCCGGGCCCGGTCATGGTCGAGGACAAGAAGGTCGCCTGGCCCGCGCAGCTGTCGATCGGCAGCGACGGCATGGGCAACTCGCTCGAGCACGTCAAGAAGATCATGGGCCAGTCGATGGAGTCCCTGATCCACCACTTCAAGCTGGTCACCGAGGGCTTCAAGGTGCCGGCCGGGCAGGTCTACACCTCCGTCGAGTCGCCGCGCGGCGAGCTGAGCGCGCACCTGGTGTCCGACGGCGGCACGCGGCCGCTGCGGGTCCACGTGCGCGAACCGAGTTTCGTGAACCTGCAGTCGATGCCCGCCATGGCCGAAGGCGGCCTGGTCGCGGACGTGATCGCCGCGATCGCCTCGATCGACCCCGTCATGGGGGGAGTGGACCGATGAGCACAGCAGTTCCCGAACCCGGCTCGAAGGACGCCGTGACGACGCACGCGGCGGCCGGGCCGGACGTCGACGTGGTCGCCATCGCGCCGGACCCCGAGGTCGCCGCCGGCATCATCACCGAGACGCCGCTCGAGGACGTCTTCGACGCCGGCACCACGGCACAGGCGCAGGAGATCATCTCCCGCTACCCGATGTCCCGCTCGGCGCTGCTGCCGATGCTGCACCTCGTGCAGTCCGTGCAGGGGTACGTCAGCCAGGAGGGCATCGCGTTCTGCGCGAAGCAGCTCGACCTGTCCGACGCCGAGGTCAGCGCGGTCGCGACGTTCTACACGATGTACAAGCGCAAGCCGTGCGGCGAGCACCTCGTGAGCGTCTGCACCAACACGCTGTGCGCGGCCATGGGCGGCGACGCGATCTACAAGCGGCTCCAGACGCACCTCGGTTCCGAGGAGGAGCCGCTGGGGCACAACGAGACCGCGGGCACGCCGAACGAGCCGGGCTCGATCACCCTCGAGCACGCCGAGTGCCTCGCGGCCTGCGACCTCGCGCCGGTCATCCAGGTCAACTACGAGTACTTCGACAACCAGACCGAGGACAAGGCCGTCGCGCTCGTCGACGCGCTGCAGGCGGGCAAGAAGCCGGCGCCGACGCGCGGTGCGCCGCTGTCCAGCTTCAAGGGCGCCGAGCTGCAGCTCGCCGGGTTCTTCCCGGAGGACGAGCGCCAGTACCGCGCGGACGTCGACGGTCCTTCGCAGGCCGTCGAGACGCTGCGGGGCGCGAAGCTCGCCCAGGACCGCGGCTGGGTCGCGCCCGTCGCGCAGGACGTTCCCCTGCCTGCTGTGCCCTCTAAAGATGGGGAGAAGAAGTAATGGCCGATCCCATTACCCCGGTCCTCACGAAGCGCTGGCTGTCGCCGAACTCCTGGCAGATCGGGACGTACGAAGCACTCGAGGGCTACACCGCCGTCCGCAAGGCGCTCGCCGGGACGCCGGAGCAGCTCGTCCAGGTGGTCAAGGACTCCGGCCTGCGCGGCCGCGGCGGCGCGGGCTTCCCGGCCGGCATCAAGTGGTCCTTCATGCCGCCGAACTTCGACAAGCCGCACTACCTGGTGATCAACGCCGACGAGGGCGAACCGGGCACCTGCAAGGACATCCCGCTGATGATGGCGGACCCGCACTCGCTCATCGAGGGCTGCATCATCGCCTCGTACGCGATGCGGTCCAACCACTGCTTCATCTACGTCCGCGGCGAGGCGCTGCACTGCATCCGCCGCCTCAACGCGGCCGTGCGCGAAGCCGAAGCCGCCGGGTACCTCGGCGAGAACATCCTCGGCTCCGGCTTCGACCTCAAGATCACCGTCCACGCGGGAGCGGGCGCGTACATCTGCGGCGAGGAGACGGCGCTGCTCGACTCGCTCGAGGGCCGTCGTGGTCAGCCGCGGCTCAAGCCGCCGTTCCCCGCGGCCGCCGGCCTGTACGCCGCGCCGACCACGGTCAACAACGTCGAGACCATCGCGAGCGCGCCGTTCATCGTCAACGGCGGTTCGAGCTGGTTCCGCGAGATGGGCCGCGAGAAGTCGCCCGGCCCGAAGATCTACTCGATCTCCGGCCACGTCGAGAAGCCCGGCCAGTACGAGTGCCCGCTCGGCACCACGCTGCGCGAGCTGCTCGACATGGCGGGCGGCATGAAGGACGGCATCCCGCTCAAGTTCTGGACCCCGGGCGGCTCGTCCACCCCGATGTTCACCGCCGAGCACCTCGACGTTCCCCTGGACTTCGAAGGCGCGGCGGAAGCCGGGTCGATGCTGGGCACCACCGCCGTCCAGGTCTTCAACGAGACCGTGTCGGTGCCGTGGGCCGTGATGAAGTGGACGCAGTTCTACGAGCACGAGTCCTGCGGCAAGTGCACGCCGTGCCGCGAAGGCACGTACTGGCTGGCGCAGATCCTCGAGCGGATGGTCGAGGGCCACGGGACCGAAGAGGACATCGACACCCTCCTCGACGTCTGCGACAACATCCTCGGCCGGTCGTTCTGCGCCCTCGGCGACGGCGCGGTGTCGCCGATCCAGAGCGGCATCAAGTACTTCCGGGACGAATTCTTGGCTCTGTGTGAGTCGAACAAGCGTGAGCTGGTGGGAGCAGAGGCATGACGATCGCCCCCGACAAGCCTGAAACCCAGGAGACGCCGGTCCCCGAAGGCCACGTCAAGCTGGTCATCGACGGCGAAGAGGTCATCGCCCCCAAGGGCGAGCTGATCATCCGCACGGCCGAGCGCCTCGGCACGGTCATCCCGCGGTTCTGCGACCACCCCCTCCTCGACCCGGCGGGCGCCTGCCGCCAGTGCCTGGTCGAGGTCGAGATGGGCGGCAGGCCGATGCCGAAGCCGCAGGCGTCCTGCACGATGACCGTCGCCGACGGCATGGTCGTCAAGACGCAGCTGACGTCCGGCGTCGCGGACAAGGCCCAGCAGGGCGTGATGGAGCTGCTGCTCATCAACCACCCGCTGGACTGCCCGATCTGCGACAAGGGCGGCGAGTGCCCGCTGCAGAACCAGGCGCTGGCCCACGGCCGCGCGGAGTCGCGGTTCGTCGACACCAAGCGGACGTTCCCGAAGCCGCTGCCGATCTCGACGCAGGTGCTGCTGGACCGCGAACGCTGCGTCCTCTGCCAGCGCTGCACCCGGTTCTCCCGCGAGATCGCCGGCGACCCGTTCATCGAGCTCCTCGAACGCGGCGCCCACCAGCAGATCGGCACCGCGGAGACGGCGGATGTCCTGGACCTGGCTTCGCGGACGACGTCCGGCCAGCCGTTCCAGAGCTACTTCTCCGGCAACGTCATCCAGATCTGCCCGGTCGGTGCCCTGACGAGCGCCGCCTACCGGTTCCGCTCCCGCCCGTTCGACCTGGTGTCCGCGCCGAGCGTCTGCGAGCACTGCTCGTCCGGCTGCGCCGAGCGCACCGACTTCCGGCGCGGCAAGGTCCAGCGCAAGCTGGCCGGCGACGACCCCGAGGTCAACGAGGAGTGGATCTGCGACAAGGGCCGGTTCGCCTTCCGCTACACCTCGGCCGACGACCGCATCCGGCGTCCGCTGGTCCGCAACGCCGCGACCGGTGAGCTGGAAGAGGCGTCCTGGACCGACGCGCTGCGCATCGCCGCGGCGGGCCTGACCGAGGCTCGGGGCAACGGCGGCGTCGGCGTCCTGACCGGCGGCCGGCTGACCGTCGAGGACGCCTACGCGTACTCGAAGTTCGCCCGGGTCGCCCTGCGCACGAACGACGTCGACTTCCGCGCTCGCCCGCACTCGGCCGAGGAGCTCGCGTTCCTCACCTCGCGGGTCGTGGGCGTCACGGCGGAGTCCGGCGTCACCTTCGGCGAGATCGAGCGGGCCCGCACGGTCCTGTGCGTCGCCTTCGAGCCCGAGGACGAAGCCCCGATCGTGTTCCTGCGGCTGCGCAAGGCGGCCCGCAAGAACCGCACCCGCATCGTCCACTTGGGACAGTGGACCACCTCGTCGGTGCGCAAGACGTTCGGCGAGCTGCTCGCCTGCGTTCCCGGCCAGGAGGCCGCCGCCATCGACGGCATCGCCAAGCACGCGCCGGACCTCGACGAGGCTCTTCGCGGCGACGGCTCGGTCGTCCTGGTCGGCGAGCGCGCCGCCCAGGTGCCGGGCCTGTTCTCGGCACTGCAGGACTTGGTGGAGCGCACCGGCGTCCGGCTCGCGTGGATCCCGCGCCGGGCCGGTGACCGCGGCGCGCTGCAGGCCGGCTGCGTCCCGACGCTGCTGCCGGGCGGCCGCCGCGTCACCGACGACGCCGCTCGCGTCGCCGTCGAAAACGCCTGGGGCGTCCCGGTTCCGGCCACGCCGGGCCGTGACACCACCGGCATCCTCGAGGCCGCTTCGGGCCGCGAGCTCGGCGGCCTGGTCGTCGGCGGCGTCGACCCGTACGACCTGCCGGACCCGGACCTCGCGCTGCGCGCGCTGGACAACGCCGGCTTCGTCGTCAGCCTCGAGCTCCGCCACAGCGCGGTGACCGAGCGCGCGGACGTCGTGCTCCCGGTGGCGGCGTCGGACGAGAAGGCCGGCAGCTACCTCAACTGGGAGGGCCGCACCCGCCCGTTCGACGTCACCCTCGAAGGCACCGGCGCCCTGCCGGACTGCCGGGTGCTCGACACCCTCGCCGTCGAGATGGACGCCGACCTGTTCACGCAGACGCCGGCCGCCGCTCGCGGTGACTTCGAGAAGCTCGGCAAGGCTTCGGCGCTGAACTGGAGCCACGTCGCCGTCGAGGTGCCGGCCCCGGTGACCCCGGCCGCCGGGCAGGCCGTGCTCTCGACCTGGCGCCAGCTGATCGACAACGGGTCGCTGCAGGACGGCGAGCCGCACCTGAAGGGCACCCAGCGCACCCCGGTCGCGCGGCTGTCCGCGAAGACCGCGGAAGGCCTGGGCACCACCGTGCGGGTGAGCACCGAACGCGGTGCGATCACGCTCCCGGTGGAGATCGCGGACCTGCCCGACGGCGTCGTGTGGCTGCCGGGCAACTCCGACGGCTCCGCCGTGTTCAAGACGCTCGGCGCCGGGCACGGTGCCGTCGTGAACCTCGCTGGGGGTGCGCAGTGACACCATTGCTGACCGAGGCCGCTGTCGGGAGCGTCCCGGACGCGGCCACGCGGGCGGCGCTGCTGGCGGACGACCCGTTGTGGCTGATCCTGATCAAGTGCGTGGTCATCCTGCTGATCGGGCCGATCTTCACGATCTTCCTGATCGTCTGGGAGCGCAAGGCCGTCGGCCGGATGCAGAACAGGCCCGGCCCCAACCGCGTCGGCCCCGGCGGCTACCTGCAGTCCCTGGCGGACGCGATCAAGCTGCCGTTCAAGGAACAGATCATCCCCGACACGGCCGACCGCAAGGTGTACTTCCTCGCGCCGGTCCTGTGCGTGGTGCCGTCGCTGATCGCGCTGTCGGCCATCCCGTTCGGCCCGGTCGTGTCGATCTTCGGCGAGCGGACCGTGCTCCAGCTGCTCGACCTGCCGGTCAGCGCGCTGGTGATCCTGGCCTGCTCCTCGATCGGCGTGTACGGCATCGTGCTCGCCGGCTGGGCGTCCGGCTCGCCGTACCCGCTGCTCGGCGGCATGCGCAGCGCGGCGCAGGTGATCTCCTACGAGATCGCGATGGGTCTCTCGATCGTCGCGGTGATCCTGCAGGCCGGCTCGCTGGACCTGGCCGACATCGTCTCCAAGCAGCAGCCGGCGTGGTTCCTCTACCTGGTCCCGAGCTTCGTGATCTACCTGATCTCGATGGTCGGCGAGACCAACCGGGCGCCGTTCGACCTCCCCGAGGCCGAGTCGGAGCTGGTCGGCGGCTTCCACACCGAGTACAGCTCGATGAAGTTCGCGATGTTCTTCCTCGCCGAGTACGTCAACATGGTGATCGTCTCGGCGTTCGCGACGACGCTGTTCCTCGGCGGCTGGATGGCCCCGTGGCCGCTGTCGCTGATCGGGAACAACGTGCTCAACACCGGCTGGTGGCCGGTGCTGTGGTTCTTCGCGAAGATGTTCGTCCTGCTGTTCGGGTTCATCTGGCTGCGCGGCACGCTGCCCCGCCTGCGCTACGACCAGTTCATGCGCCTGGGCTGGAAGGTCCTGGTCCCGCTGAACCTGGTGTGGATCATCATGGTGACCTTCGCGAAGGTCATCGCCTGGAACACCGCGTCCATCATCATCGCCGCGGTCGCCATCTTCATCGTCATCGCCCTGTTCTTCTACGTCCGCGCCGCGGGCCGCGAAGAGGAGAGCGAGACCGTCCCGGTGACCGGCGGCGGTTTCCCGGTCCCGCCGCTGGACCTCAAGGTTCCGCAGACCACCCCGCGTCAGAAGGCCTTGGCCAAGGCCGAGGCGAAGGCGGCCCGCCGCAAGCCGGCGGCCGTCGGTACCGCAAAGGAAGGAGCGCAAGATGGGGTTTCTTGATCCCGTCAAGGGCTTCGGCGTCACCTTCGGGATGATGTTCAAGAAGGTCGCCACCGAGGAGTACCCCGAGGCCGGTGCACCCGCCGCCCCGCGGTACCACGGGCGCCACCAGCTGAACCGTCACCCGGACGGCCTCGAGAAGTGCGTCGGCTGCGAGCTGTGCGCGTGGGCGTGCCCGGCGGACGCGATCTTCGTCGAGGGCGGTGACAACACCGAGGAAGCCCGGTTCTCCCCTGGCGAGCGGTACGGCGCGGACTACCAGATCAACTACCTGCGCTGCATCGGCTGCGGCCTCTGCATCGAGGCGTGCCCGACGCGGTCGCTGACGATGATCAACTTCTACGAGCTGGCCGACGACGACCGCCAGCGGCTGATCTACACGAAGGAAGACCTGCTCGCCCCGCTGCTGCCCGGCATGGAGCAGCCGCCGCACCCGATGCGGCTCGGCGAGAACGAGCAGGACTACTACGTGAACGGCCCCGAACTGGCTCGCGGGGAGGCTACGAAGTGATCACCGCCCTCCTCGCTCAGGCGCCCACCGGCGCCGCCGCGGGCGTGTCGACCGGCGAGGCCATCGCGTTCTGGATCCTCGGCCCGCTCTGCCTGCTCGGCGCGCTCGGCATGATCTTCTCCCGCAACGCCGTGCACTCGGCGCTGTGGCTGGTCCTGACGATGCTGAGCCTGGGCGCGCTCTACATGATCCAGTCGGCGCCGTTCCTGGGCTTCACGCAGATCATCGTCTACACCGGCGCGATCATGATGCTGTTCCTGTTCGTGCTGATGCTGGTCGGCCGCGAGAGCTCCGACTCGGTCGTCGAAGTCCTGCGCGGCCAGCGGCTGGCCGCGACGGTGCTCGGCATCGGGATGGCCGCGCTGCTGGCCACCGGCATCTACCGGGCGATGGAGAACGTCACCCCGGCCACGCCGCTCGACTCGGCGACGCCGGCCGGCGGCGGGCCCAAGGGCCTCGGCAAGCTGATCTTCACCGACTACCTCTTCCCGTTCGAGCTGACGTCGGCGCTGCTCATCACCGCCGCGATCGGCGCGATGGTGCTGGCCTTCACCGACCGGCACGGCAAGGGCGGGAAGCTCACGCAGAAGGAGCTCGTGCTGCTGCGCTTCCGCGGCGAGCACGACCGGCCTTCGCCGCTGCCCGGCCCGGGTGTCTTCGCCACCGCCAACTCGGTGGCGACGCCGGCGCTGCTGCCGGACGGTTCGGTCGCCCCGGAGTCGCTCTCGGCGATCATCGAGTCCACCTCGGCGATCGAGCTGGCGAAGGAACGCAAGCTCGTCGCGGACGAGGGCCCGCACCCGGACGCGCACGCGCTGGTCGGCTCGGAGGGTGCTTCGGAAGGGGAGAAGGAATGACCCCCACGTACTACCTGCTGCTGTCGGCGCTGCTGTTCGCGCTCGGCGCGGTCGGCGTGCTGGTGCGGCGCAACGCGATCGTCGTGTTCATGTGCATCGAGCTGATGCTCAACGCCGTGAACCTGTCGCTGGTCACGTTCGCCCGGATCAACGGCGGGCTCGACGGCCAGATCATGGCGTTCTTCGTCATGGTCGTCGCGGCCGCCGAGGTCGTGGTCGGCCTGGCGATCATCATGGCCATCTTCCGCACCCGGCGCTCGGCTTCGGTCGACGACACCAACCTGCTGAAGTACTAGGAGACCCCCGAGTGACCGCATCATCGTGGCTGCTGGTGGCCCTCCCTGGCCTCGGCGCGCTCATCCTGTTGCTGGCGGGCAAGCGCGCGAAGGCATGGGGGCATCTGCTCGGCTGTGCCACCGTCACCCTCGCCTTCGTCTACGGGCTGATCCTGTTCTTCTCCGCGAACACGAGCACGACGACCGACGTCAAGGTCTACTCGTGGATCCCGGTCGGGGCGCTGCAGGTGGACTTCGGGCTGCGGATCGACGCGCTGTCGCTGACGTTCGTGCTGCTCATCACCGGCGTCGGCATGCTGATCCACTACTACTCGATCGGCTACATGGCCGACGACGAGGGCCGGTACCGCTTCTTCGCGTACCTGAACCTCTTCGTCGCCTCGATGCTGATCCTGGTGCTGGGCAACAGCTTCGTGACGCTGTACCTCGGCTGGGAAGGCGTGGGTCTCGCGTCCTACCTGCTCATCGGCTGGTACCAGGGCCGCCCGTCCGCCGCGACCGCGGCGAAGAAGGCGTTCCTGATGAACCGCGTGGGTGACGTCGGGCTCGCGCTGGCGATCTTCATCATGTTCAAGTACGCGGGCTCGACCGGCTACGCGCAGGTCTTCCAGGCGGTCGGCGACGGCAAGTTCTCGCCGGGCGCGATCACCGCGATGGCGATCCTGCTCCTGCTGGGTGCCTGCGGTAAGTCCGGCCAGTTCCCGCTGCAGGCGTGGCTGCCGGACGCGATGGAGGGCCCGACCCCGGTGTCGGCCCTGATCCACGCGGCGACGATGGTGACCGCGGGCGTCTACCTCGTCGCCCGCTCCAAGGACATCTTCAACGCCACCGAAGACGGCCGCCTGATCGTGACGCTGGTCGGCACGGTGACGCTGCTGCTCGGGTGCATCATCGGCTGCGCGTACGACGACATCAAGAAGGTCCTCGCGTACTCGACGGTCAGCCAGATCGGTTACATGATGCTGGCGGTCGGCCTCGGGCCCATCGCGTACGCGCTGGGCATCATGCACCTGGTGGCGCACGGCTTCTTCAAGGCCGGGCTGTTCCTCGGGGCCGGGTCGGTCATGCACGGCATGAACGACGAGGTCGACATGCGGAAGTTCGGCGGCCTGCGCAAGCACATGCCGATCACCTTCATCACCTTCGGCCTCGGCTACCTGGCTCTGATCGGCATCCCGCCGCTGTCGGGCTTCTTCACCAAGGACGCGATCATCGAAGCGGCGTTCAGCCAGGGCGGCTGGCGCGGCTGGGTGATGGGCGGCGCGGCTCTGCTCGGCGCCGGGCTGACCGCGTTCTACATGACGCGCCTGATGGTGATGACGTTCTTCGGCAAGGAGCGCTGGAAGGACATCAAGTCCAGCGACGGCCGCGACTTCCACCCGCACGAGTCCAAGGCGATCATGTGGATCCCGATGGCGGTGCTGGCGGTCGGTTCGGTCGGCGCCGGCGCGTTCTTCGCCCTCGGTGACCGCTTCGCCGAGTGGCTGACCCCGTCGGTCGGCGAACTCGAGGAAGCGCACCACTCGCCACTGAGCGCCGGGGTGATCTCCATCGCCGCGATCGTGTTCTCCGTGCTCGGCGTGGTGATCGCGTACCTGATCTTCCGCCGCGACGTCCCGGTCGAACAGCCGCAGCGCGTCTCGTTCGTCACCCGCGCCGCGCGCAAGGACCTGTACGGCAACACCCTGAACGAGACCCTGGTCGCCCGTCCGGGCACGTGGCTCGCGCGGGCACTGGTGTTCGTCGACAACCGCGGCGTCGACGGCGCCGTCAACGGCCTGGCCGCCTCCCTCGGCGGCGGCTCCGGCCGGCTGAGGCGGCTCCAGACCGGGTTCGTCCGGTCCTACGCGCTGTCGATGCTGGGCGGCACGTTCCTGCTTCTGGCGGCTCTCCTGCTGGTGAGGTTCTCCTGATGACCTGGTTGCTCATCCTCATCCTGGTGCCGCTCGCCGGCTCCCTGGTGCTGGCGTTCCTCAAGGGGAACGACCGCGCCGCGGTGCTGGCCGCGCTGGCGTTCTCGATCCTCGAGTTCCTGCTGATCATCCCGTTCTGGCTCAGCTACTCGCCCTCCGGCGCGCGGCTGCAGATGACGTCGAGCTTCGACTGGATCCCGAGCTTCGGGGTGCACATCGCGTTCGGCACCGACGGCATCTCGCTGATCATGATCGCGGTGATCGCGCTGCTGGTGCCGATCGTCGTCGGCGGGCTCGGCACGCTGGACAAGCTGCCGGCGGGCCGCAGCGCGGGCGGGTTCCTCTCACTGATCCTGCTGCAGGAAGCGCTCACGATCGGCGTGTTCGCCGCGACCGACGTCTTCCTGTTCTACGTGCTGTTCGAGATCATGCTGATCCCGATGTACTTCCTGATCGGCGGCTACGGCGGCGCGAACCGGCAGTACGCGGCGGTGAAGTTCTTCCTCTACTCGTTCCTCGGCGGCCTGATCATGCTGGCGTCGGCGATCGGGGCGTACTCGCTCGCGAAGGACAAGATCGGGCACGGCACGTTCGACTGGGCCACGTTGGTGACGGTCGTCCGCGACGCGCCGCTGTCCACGCAGATCTGGCTGTTCCTCGGGTTCTTCCTGGCCTTCGCGATCAAGGCGCCGCTGGTGCCGTTCCACACCTGGCTGCCGGACGCGGCGGGGGAGGCGCCGATCGGCGTCGCCGTCCTGCTCGTCGGCGTGCTGGACAAGGTCGGCACGTTCGGGTTCCTGCGCTACTGCCTGCCGATGTTCCCGGACGCGAGCAAGACGCTGGCGCCGCTGGTGCTGGTGCTCTCGGTGATCGGCGTGCTCTACGGCTCGATCCTCGCCGCGGGGCAGCGGGACATGAAGCGGTTCATCGCCTACGTGTCCATCGCCCACTTCGGCTTCATCTCGCTGGGCATCTTCGCGTTCAACGAGCAGGCGATGGTTGGCTCGGCGACGTACATGCTCAACCACAGCCTCGCGACCGGCATGCTGATCGTGGTGATCGGCCTGGTCATCGCGCGCGGCGGGTCGTCTCGCATTTCGGACTACGGCGGCATGGCGAAGGTGACCCCGCTGCTGGCAGGACTGTTCCTCCTCGCCGGTCTCTCGACGCTTTCGCTACCGGGCACCAACTCCTTCGTCTCGGAGTTCCTGGTGCTCATCGGGTCCTATGTGGACCAGCCGGTCTACACGATCCTCGCGACGGTCGGCATGGTCCTGGCCGCGGCGTACGTCCTGTGGCTCTACCAGCGCGTCATGCAGGGCCCGGTCCGCGGCGACGCGCTGATCGGCGTCGGCGGCGGCCCCGGTACGGCCATGGCGCCGGAACTGGGTGCGAAGAAGGCGATCACCGACCTCAACGGCCGCGAGATCGCGATCCTCGCCCCGCTGGTCGTGCTGATCCTCGTCCTCGGCTTCTACCCGAAGCCGGTGCTCGACACAGTCACCCCGACGGTGCAGCAGACGCTGTCCGCGGTCCAGGGAGGCAAGTAAACCGTGCTCGACATCCTCCTGACCCAGGCACCGGAGGCGGTGCAGGTGCCGTCGGTCGACTACCCGGCCGTGCTGCCGGTGCTGATCGTCTTCGGCGCGGCGTGCCTGAGCGTGCTGGTCGAGGCGTTCTTCCCGAAGGGCTCGCGGTTCCGCTCCCAGGTCATCCTGAGCCTGCTGGCGATCGTCGGCGCCGGCGTCGCACTGGTCGTGTACGCGACCGGCTCCGCCCCGGCGGACGGCGTCACGACGTTCAGCCGCGCGATCTCGATCGACCGCCCGGCGCTGTTCCTCTGGGGCACGCTCCTGGCGCTGGCGCTCGGCGCGGTGCTGCTGATCTCGGACCGCGTGGTCGAGCCGGGCGGCGCGCTGGTCGCGCAGGCCGGCATCCGCCCGGGCACGGTCCAGGACCGTGCCCAGACGGCGACGGTCATGCAGACCGAGGTGTTCCCGCTGACGCTGTTCGCCCTCGGCGGCATGATGGCGTTCTGCGCGGCCAATGATCTGCTGACGATGTTCATCGCGCTGGAAGTGCTGTCGCTCCCGCTGTACCTGATGTGCGGCCTCGCCCGCCGGCGCCGGCTGCTCTCGCAGGAGTCGGCGGTCAAGTACTTCCTGCTGGGCGCGTTCTCCTCGGCGTTCTTCCTGTACGGCCTCGCGCTCCTCTACGGCTACGCGAACTCGGTGAAGCTGGGCGACATCGCCGCCGCGGCGGCCGGTTCGGACCGTTCGGACACGCTCCTGTTCGCCGGCCTCGGCCTGTTGGTCGTCGGCCTCCTGTTCAAGGGTTCGGTCGGCCCGTTCCACACGTGGACCCCGGACGTCTACCAGGGCGCCCCCACGCCGGTGACGGCGTTCATGGCGGCGTGCACGAAGGTCGCGGCGTTCGGCGGGATCCTGCGCGTCCTGTCGGTGGCGTTCTCGTCGACTTCGTGGGAGTGGCGCGGAGTTCTGTGGGGCGTGGCGATCATCTCGATGGTGATCGGCGCGGTGCTGGGCCTCACCCAGACCGACGTCAAGCGCATGATCGCGTACTCGTCGATCGCCCACGCGGGCTTCTTGCTGATCGGCGCGATCTCGATGACTAAGGATGGGCTGTCCAGCACGCTGTTCTACTTGCTGGCTTACGGCTTCACGACCCTGGCGGCGTTCGGCGTGATCAGCCTGGTCCGCGATTCCTCGGGCGAGGCAACACACCTCTCGGCGTGGGCCGGGCTGGCGAAGCGCTCCCCGTTGCTGGCCGGCGTCTTCACGTTCTTGCTCTTGGCGTTGGCCGGGATCCCACTGACCTCGGGCTTTGTCGGCAAGTTCGTGGTGTTCTCGGCGGCGCTGTCGGACGGAATGGCCCCGCTGGTGGTGGTGGCCCTGGTGTTCAGCGCGGTGGCGGCGTTCTTCTACCTCCGCGTGATCGTCCTGATGTACTTCTCGGAGCCGGCGGCCGACGGCCCCTCGGTAACGGTCCCGGGCTTCGGCACCGGAACGGCGATCTTCCTCGGCACCGCGGTGACCTTGGTGCTGGGCCTGGTCCCGGCGTTCGCACTGGGTTGGGCCGGTTCGGGCGGTTTCGCGCTCTGATTTGTTTTGGCCGCCACCCTTTCGTTTTCGTGGGGTGGCGGCCTTTTCATTTCAGGTGTTTGCTCAGTTGTTTCGCTTCGCCGGGGACCACGCTGATGTACCCGTCGGCTTGCGCGATGCCCACGCGTCCGGCTTCGAGGTCGAGGTAGCTGAGGGTTTTGTCGTCGCTGTGCAGTTGCCCGACGCCGAAGTGGTGCTGGTTCAGCAGGGCGTCGAGCTCCTTAGCCTCACGGCTGCGTGCGGGGGAGTCGTCGAAGACGTCACTGACTTCTTTCGGTCCTTGGAAGTCTGCTTGCGACACCGTGAAGGGCTTGATCGGCGCAGGTTTGCCGGGCGGCAGCTTCGCGACCAGCGCGTCGGCGGGGTGGACGTCGGCGTCACACAGTTCGACCCGGTTGCCCCGGCAGACGACGGTGACGCCGGTGTGGCTGTCTCTTGCGGAGAGAATGCCGATTTGCCCAGTCAGGTCGCGGGCGTAGGCGTGGAGTGCTGTCGTGGGTTGGTCGATGACGTGGAGGATGTCCTCGAATTCGGGGGTGAAGGCGTTGCCCTGGGTGAAGCCGTATTCGCTGAGTTCTTCGAAGGCTTCACGGTTGATCCGGCCTTTCGCGGACGGCGGGATGTAGCGAAGCCCGCCGGCGAAGACGGGGTGCGGGTCGCCGCTACCGACGTTGCGGAGGGCGGTGAGGAGGGTGTCGAGCGAGAGGTCGGCTCTGAGCATTACCGTTTGGCCCGGTTTTCACCGATCACCGGGGGCATCGGCTTTTCGATGAAGCCACCGAAGGTGTCGTCGGGATCGGGGTTTTGCAGGTAGGGGTTTTTCTTCTTTTCGCGGTCTTCTTCTTTGCCACGACCGTTCCCCATGGGGGCGCCGACGGGCATGCCGTTGGCGCCTCGCGGCCCGGCAGTGCCCCGCGCGGGGGCGCCGGGGAGGCGTTCTTCGGGAAGCCGTGCTCCGGTGCCTACGCCGGGTCCCATGCCGGGTCCTGGGCCGCGTCCGCCTGCGGGGTTTCGTGCGCCGGGCTGGTTCGTGCCACCGGTGCCGGTTCCGGTGCTGTAGTTCCCCGCGCCCCCGGTGCCGAAGCCGCCTGTGCCGTACCCACCGGCGTTATACCCGGTGTTCCCGCCAAGGTTGCTGACGGCCTGCCCAGTAGGCCCGAACTCATAACCCCCTTGCGCAGCCGGCGGCATGACAGGCTGGGGAACGTAACTGTCGGCATGCGTCTGATCTGTTGTTGTTCCAGGCCGATCCACATGCATCCCACCGGCGATCCCCGGCTGCTGAACCTGATCCTGCGTCTGACCGCCAATCTGATCCGGCCTCTGGTCTTGCCCGGTCCGCCGATCCTGCTGCACCGGAACGGCAGGCTTCCTCGCCCATTCCCCGGTGTCCGTCGGCCCAGAGGTCTTCCGGCCAGGCTTGTCGGTCGTGTGCTGCGTACCGTCATCCAAGGAAACGGGAGCCCCGGATTCGGCAAGCTGCGCGTACTGCGACGGCATGCGGCCACCGTTGGCGGTACTGGCGGAGTGGTAGGCACTGAAGGCGTCGATGTTGGCCTGACTGTCGGCCTGCCACCGGGTGACTTTGGTGTCGTAGGAGTTCCAGCCTTCGCCGTTCAGCGCGTTGATGACGTCATCAGCAGTGAGCTCGGGCGGCTGCGGAGCAACGGGCTTGACGGAGTTCTTGGCGGTCCCGAAGGACCCCATTTGAGCACTGACAGCACTCTGCGCAGTCTTGAGATGAACGGCATCATCAGCGGCAGCCCTGACAAGAGGAAGAGTGGCATCCCCAGCAGCCTCCCCGGCGGCCCCCTGCCAACCGGACATGGTCTTGGCGCGGAGGGCACTGATCCGCTGAGCCCGCTCAACCATCCGGTTGGTCAGCTGGTCGGCACTGTCATGCGCGTCACCGAGCGAGTCAACGCCTTTGCCGCCGGTGAGCTGCTCGTAGATCTGCGCCGCAGTGAGCGGTCCTTCCGTGACCATTATTTCGCTCCACGAAGGTTGCCTAGCACCAGTGAGGCCACATCGCGAGCAGCCTCACACGGATCTTTTTTGCCGATGTTTGCTTCCGATTGACCGACGGCGATGTCGACTGTCTGGGTGTCGCTGGTACCAATCGCTATCTGGCATCTGCCGCGACCGGCTCGATCATCGGCGAGACCGTACGCTACGGCCGGGTACCCATCGACTGGAGCCAAAGGCAGGAAAAACCGGTACTTGGCTTCGTAGACGCCGGTCAGCCCGCGATTGCTTACGTTGGTGAAGATCACCAGAACGGATGCTTGGGTTACCTGTGGTGGATTGGCGCTGCAACTTGGACCTGCCGGGGCCTCCAGGTCTGCCTGAGGGGTGACGCCTTGCCCCAGCAGTTCTGAGACCTGGTCTGCAGTCAGCGCGTCGCAGGGCGACTGTTTGAAGCGTGCGACATCGATCGGTGTCTGGACCTTCGGCACACCTGGTCCCGGTAAGCCCGAGGTCGAAGGGAGTGTCGATGGCTGATCAGAGTTCGAAACCGTAGGTGATGCAGTACCACCAGTGGAGGTCGTGCAGGCATTGAGGAGCAGCGCCGATGCGCCCAATGCGATGAGAATGCGGCGCATCAGAGGCTGCCTCCGGTCTGGTTCACGTTGTCGACCTGCGTATCCTCCGTCGCTGCGTACTTGCCCAGAGCAGCTTGGAGTTTCTTCGCCATCGACCGGCAGTATTCTTCACGTGCCACCAAGGTTGCATGCAAGCTGTCGCCGGATGCCCTCACCTTTTCGGCGTTGCCGCTACTCGCGTACTCGATCCCGGGGCCTTCAGCTTGTTGGAGTGCGGCGGCATAGCTCTGATCCCTGGCGAACTCGTTCGCCAGCTCGTTCCACTCCCGCACCAGCTCGTGCAGCGTCGCCTCGTCGTACGCGAACCCAGCCCCGCCCGAGCCCCCGTCGGCGGGCCCGTAAGACCCAGCCCGCCGCACCCCATCAGGGCCCGGGAGTGACCAATCCGGCGAGTAAACCGGCGGCTCAACCACGAGCCACCACCGAAGAAACCAAACCCGTCGTCATCAGCTCTCCCCTAGCCAACAGTGCGCTCCACCCCGAGCACCCTGCGTATCCGACGCACCGCACCCTACCAGGGTTCCGCGAAACAACGCGAAACACCGCGAAACACCGCGAAACACCGCGAAACAACGCGAAACAACGCGAAGACCAAGAAAGACCGCGAAAGAAACGGGGGCCGCCACAAAGGCGGCCCCCGCGAACCTCAAGGTGTCGGAGAACAGGAAGTGTGTCCCAGCACCACCTGTCCGCTGATCCCCGACGCCGGCAGGAAATCGATCCGCAACATCGTCAACCCGATACTCCCGTCGCCCGGCAGGTTCTGCGTGTTGAACACCGCGTTCGCCAGAACCGTTCCATTCGACTTCTTGATCGGCGACACATACCCGACCGGAACCGGGCTCGGCGGGTTCGCGATTCCCGACATCCCGCCGAACGACCAGCTCGCGTTCGTCTGCGTCTGCGTCGCCGTGCACTTCACCGTGAACGTCGACAGCTTGACGCGCGGCCCGCCCGCGCTCACCAGGGCGGAGAGTTCGAAGTTCTTGCCCGTTGCCGTCGAGAGGGTCGACGTCGCGTCCGTGTCCGGGTCCGTCACCGTCGTGGTGCAGGACGAGGTGCCGCCGCCGAACTTGATGCCCGTTTGCGTGACCGCCGCGGCCGTTGTGCTGGTCGGGCCGTCGATCGAGCAGTGACCCTGGGTAGGCACAGTGATCGTCGAGCCCGCTTTCGTGAATTGGGCCGAGCCGATGTCGGCCACGCCCGGTTGCGGGGTGGCCAGGGCCGGGGTCGCGGTCGCCGCGAGTGCGGCCGACAACAGTGCTCCGGCGAGAACGGTGGTGGTGCGCATGTCGCTGTCCTCCTTGCCGACCGGTGGTGCTGCCGGTCCTCAAGGCTGAATATCCGCCCGCCGGAGACGTCCGTTGCGCCCGAAATCGTCAACCACCCGTTCGTGGATCATGAACCACCCCCTCCGGTGACCCGGCCGGGTGTCATGTTCGTCACCGTTTCCGCAGGACAGCGGGTAAACGACCGCGCGGGGTAGCCACTACGCTCAAGGGACAACCCGACCGGTGCACGAGTAGAAGCGGAGCCGACGTGTCTGTGCCTTCCCCAGCCCCCGGGGCGGGATCCCTCCCCGCTGCGCCGGGTGGCGCCCTCGAGGACCTGCGGGCGTCGGTCGGTCTGCGCATCGCCGACGACGCCCTGCTCCGCGCCATCGCCGGCGGGCTGGCCGACGTCGAGAAGCTGCTTCGCGAGGTCGTCCGCAGCGACGTCCAGGCCGTCAACGACGCCGCGTTGCACCTGGTCGAGGCGGGGGGCAAACGCTTCCGTCCGCTGTTCACCCTGCTCTCCGCGCAGTTCGGCCCGAAGCAGGACGACCACGTCGTGATCGCCGCCGCCGCGGTCGAGCTGGTGCACCTCGCCACGCTCTACCACGACGACGTCATGGACGAGGCCGACATGCGGCGCGGCGCCGAGAGCGTCAACGCCCGCTGGGACAACACCATCGCCATCCTCACCGGCGACTTCCTCTTCGCGCACGCCTCGCGCCTGGTCGCCGACCTCGGCACGGACGCCGCGCGGATCATCGCCGAGACCTTCGGCGAGCTGGTCACCGGCCAGATGCGCGAGACCGTCGGCCCCGGACCGGGTGACGACGCCGTCGCGCACTACCTCACCGTGATCGCGCAGAAGACCGGCTCGCTGATCGCCACGTCCGGCCGGTTCGGCGGGATGATGTCCGGCGCCGCCGAGGAGCACATCGAGGCGCTGCGCCGGTTCGGCGACATCATCGGCACCGCGTTCCAGATCTCCGACGACATCATCGACATCGCGTCGCCGTCCGACGAGCTCGGCAAGGCGCAGGGCACCGACCTGCGCGAAGGCGTCCGCACGCTGCCCATGCTGTACGCGCTGGCCGACCCCGGGACCGACCCCCGGCTGGTCGAACTGCTGTCCGGCCCGATCGGCGACGACGCCCTCGTCCAGGAGGCGCTGGAGCTGCTGCGCGCCAGTAGTGGACTCGAACGCGCACGCGTCACCCTTTCCGACTACGCTCAGCGCGCGCGAGCCGAGCTCACCGCGTTGCCCGCGTCACCCGCCCGGGACGCTTGCGAGTCGGTCGCCGACTACCTGGTCGCGCGCACGCACTGAACTAGGGGCAGAGAAAGATGTCCATTTTCGGACAGGTTTGGCTGTGGAGCCTGGCGGCGTTCTTCGTCGGGGTGCTCCTGACCTGGCTGGTCCTCGTGCTGCCGCTCCGCAAGAGCGTCCGCAAGCTCGAGAGCTCGCTGGCCCAGGCCCACGCCGACGCCGCGCGCACGCCCGCGAACGCCGGTGCCGCCGGCACCCAGGTGTTCTCGCGGCCGGAACCGCGGCCCGAGCCACGGCCCGAGCCGATGCCGTCCCGCCAGGAGACGTCCTACCCGGGCACGCTGGTCGCGACGCCGCCGATCCACCGCGACGACGTCCACGACGACATCGACCAGGACTTCGCCGAGCTCGACTCGCAGGTGCTGACGCGGACGTCGCCGGAGCCCGAGCTCGAGGAGACCTACGAGCCGGAGCCGGAACCCGCGGACGACGACGACCCGTACCGGGCCGCGGCGACGCAGTTCCTGACGCCGGTCCCCGAGCCGGAGCCGGAAGCGGACCCCTACCGCTCCGCCGCGACCGAGTACCTGGTCCCGGACGACGAGCCCGAGCCCGCCACCCCGGCGCTTTCGCGCCTGGAGCAGCAGCTCGACCCCGATTCGTCGGCCGGGTCGCTGTTCCAGTCGCCGTCGGACGAGCCGCACACGCCGGATCCGGACTGGTTCGACCACGAGCCGCCCGCCGAGCGGTCGGCGTTCGAGGAACCGATGGAGCGCACGCGCTACCTCAGCGCGCACGCCGGTTCGGAGCCGGAGGAAGAGGCCGAGGAGGCCGAGCCGCCGCAGTACGCGTTCGGTGGTGACGAGGCGACCGGCGGCGAGCTGGACGTGCCGCCGGAGACCCCGGCCGAGTCGACCCAGGTGCTGCCGAAGCGGCAGCCGCGCGAGGCGACGGTCCGGGGCGGCTTCGACGCGCCCCAGCCGATCCAGCCGTCGATGCGCACGGTCGAGCGCCGCGACCCGGACCTGTCCGGCGGGCACAGCGGCTCCCTGTTCGAGCCGTCGGTGCAGCCGAACCAGGCCGCGCTGTCCGCGCCCGAGCCGCCGCCTGCGCGGCAGGCGGCGGAGGACGCGGTCCCGCCCGGCCCGTTCGGCCCCGGCTCGGCGATGCCCCGCCCCGGCGGCGGCGCGCCCAGCGACGGCTTCGCGGTGAAGGCGAGCGTCACGGCGTTGCGGTACTGCACGGAGGAATCGGCGCAGTTCCCCAAGATGGTCGCCGAGGTCTGGTTCCGGACCGCCGAGGACGCCGAGCGCGTCGGGTTCCGCCCGCTCACCTGAGCTTGAAAGCCGTGAAGGCCTCCTTACCGGCCATAAGAGCCGGTAAGGAGGCCTTCACGGCGTTGGGCTAAGCGACGGTCCAGGTGTCCTTGCCCCGCAGGAGACCCTGCAGGTCCGGGGTGCGGGCCGCGCGGGCCTGCTCGACCTGGGCGCGGGCGCCGTCGTCGTACGTCGGGCGCTCGACCTGGCGGAGGATGCCCGTCGGGACGTGGTTGAGGCTCTGGTCGCCCAGGCGCGACAGCGCGAACGCGTACGACGTGTCGACGATCGACGGGTCGTGCACCACCACGTTGTCCTCGCCGATGTCCGCGACCTTCGCGACGTCCAGGCCACCCCACTCGCCGCGCTTGACACCGAACTCCTGGTTCGGGCCGAAGCGGATCGGCTCGCCCGCGCGCAGCGGGATCAGCCGCGTCGCGGCCTCGTCGGCGTCCTTGAGGACGTCGAACGCGCCGTCGTTGAAGATCGGGCAGTTCTGGTAGATCTCGACCAGTGCCGACCCGCGGTGCTCGGCCGCGGCCTGCAGGACCTCGGTCAGGCCCTTGCGGTCGGAGTCCATCGCGCGGCCCACGAACGACGCCTCCGCGCCGATCGCCAGCGACAGCGGGTTGAACGGCGTGTCCACCGAACCCATCGGCGTCGACTTCGTGACCATGCCCTGGCCCGACGTCGGCGAGTACTGGCCCTTGGTCAGGCCGTAGATCCGGTTGTTGAACAGCAGGATCTTGATGTTCACGTTGCGGCGCAGCGCGTGGATCAGGTGGTTGCCGCCGATGGACAGCGCGTCGCCGTCACCGGTGACGACCCACACCGACAGGTCCGGGCGCGTGGTGGCGAGCCCGGTCGCGATCGACGGCGCGCGGCCGTGGATCGAGTGCATGCCGTAGGTGTTGAGGTAGTACGGGAAGCGCGACGAGCAGCCGATGCCCGAGATGAAGACGATGTTCTCGCGCTTGAGCCCCAGCGTCGGCAGGAACGACTGGACCGCGTTCAGCACGACGTAGTCGCCGCAGCCGGGGCACCAGCGGACTTCCTGGTCCGACTTGTAGTCCTTGGCCTTCTGCGGCTCGTCGGTCGTCGGCACAAGGTCGAGGCCGCCGACGGTCGGGAGCCCGATGTCGATCGCGGTCATTTCGCCGCCTCCGTAGTGATGATCTCCGAGAACAGGTCCTGCAGCTCTTCGGCCTTGAACGCCATGCCGGCGACCTTGGTGTGGCTGTGGACGTCCACCAGGTACTTCGCCCGCAGCAGGAGCGCGAGCTGGCCCAGGTTCATCTCCGGCACCACGACCTTGTCGTAGCTGCGCAGGACGTCGCCGAGGTTGGCCGGCAGCGGGTTGAGGTGGCGCAGGTGCGCCTGCGCGATCGGCATGCCGAGCTTGCGCACCCGGCGGCACGCGGCGCCGATCGGGCCGTAGGACGAACCCCAGCCCAGCGCCAGCACGCGCGCCTTGCCGCCGGACGGGTCGTCGACCACGACGTTCGGGACGTCGATGCCGTCGACCTTCGCCTGCCGCAGCCGGACCATCTTCTCGTGGTTGGCCGGGTCGTAGGAGATGTGGCCGGTCTTGTCGGCCTTCTCCAGCCCGCCGATGCGGTGCTGCAGGCCCGGCGTGCCCGGGATCGCCCACGCGCGGGCGAGCGTCTCGGGGTCGCGGACGTACGGCCAGAACTCGCCGGAGTCGTTGTCCGCGTTGGGTTCGGACGCGAACTCGACGCGCAGGTCGGGCAGCGCCTCGACGTCCGGGATCAGCCACGGCTCGGAGCCGTTCGCGATCGCGCCGTCCGAGAGCAGCAGCACCGGGGTGCGGTACTTCAGCGCGATGCGGGTGGCCTCGATGGCCGCGTCGAAGCAGTCCGCGGGGGACAGCGGCGCGACGATCGGCACCGGCGACTCGCCGTTGCGGCCGAACATCGCCTGCAGCAGGTCGGCCTGCTCGGTCTTGGTCGGCAGGCCGGTCGACGGGCCGCCGCGCTGGACGTCGACGACGACCAGCGGCAGCTCCACCATCACGCCGAGACCGACGGCTTCGGACTTCAGCGCGACACCCGGGCCGGACGTCGAGGTGACGCCGAGCGCGCCGCCGTAGGACGCGCCGAGCGCGGCGCCGATGCCGGCGATCTCGTCCTCGGCCTGGAAGGTGATGATGCCGAAGTTCTTGTGCTTGGACAGCTCGTGGAGGATGTCCGACGCCGGCGTGATCGGGTACGTCCCGAGCAGGATCTGCAGGCCGGAGCGCTGCCCGGCGGCCACGAGCCCGTAGGCGAGCGCCGTGTTGCCGGTGATCTGCCGGTAGGTGCCCTGCGCCAGCTTCGCCGGGGCGACCTCGAACGTCGTCGCGAAGGACTCGGTCGTCTCGCCGTAGTTCCAGCCCGCGCGGAAGGCGAGGATGTTCGCTTCGGCGATGTCCGGCTTCTTCGCGAACTTCTCGCGCAGGAACCGCTCGGTGCCCTCGGTGGGCCGGTGGTACATCCAGGACAGCAGGCCGAGCGCGAACATGTTCTTGCAGCGCTCGGCGTCCTTCTTGCCGAGGCCGGTGTCCGCGAGCGCGCCCTGGGTCAGTGTCGACATGGCGACGCGGTGCACCTGGTAGGGCGCGAGCGTGTCGTCGTCGAGCGGGTCGGTCGCGTAGCCGACCTTGACCAGGTTGCGCTTGATGAAGTCGTCGGTGTTCAAGATGATCGTCCCGCCCTGCGGGACGTCGGCCAGGTTCGCCTTCAGCGCGGCCGGGTTCATCGCCACCAGGACGTCCGGCCGGTCGCCGGGCGTGAGGATGTCGTAGTCGGCGAAGTGCACCTGGAAGGAAGAGACGCCGGGGATGGTGCCCTGCGGGGCGCGGATCTCGGCGGGGAAGTTCGGCATCGTCGACAGGTCGTTGCCGAAGGCGGCGGCCTCGGAAGTGAAGCGGTCACCGGTCAGCTGCATACCGTCACCGGAGTCGCCGGCGAACCGGATGACCACCCGGTCGAGCTTGCTGACCTCGGTCGTCCTGGTCGCGGCGAGCGAGCCGTGACCAGCGCCGTTGCCGTTCGCACTCGTGCTCATGAGTCAGGGATTCCCTCTCTCCCGACGTTGCGGCCGTCGATCGCCCGCCCGGCGCCGTGACACGCGGATCACCAGGCACTACCACGAGGTTAGCTCGCGCCCGGCGACCATGTTTCCGCGCGTCCGGGGTCGCTGGCGACCTCTGTCATGCGCTGTCGGTCTTCTGTGCTGGTCCGACAAATACCTGTGACCGATGGTAACGGTTAACTTAGGGGCCCTGTTGTGATGCGCATCTCGCGGGTGGGGTCCACACCGTGGGATTCAGGAGCGCGACCGGATCCGCGCCCGCAGCGCCTCGACACGCTCGGCGAACTCCGGCGAGGCCAGCGACGCCAGCTGCGGCTCGATCTCGACGTCGACGGCGTCCGCGTGGGCGGCCAGCGACGCGGTCGTCCGGAGGCTGCGCTTGGTGGCCAGGAGAGCTTCGCGCGGCGCGGCGACGGCCGGCGCGGCGAGCTCGCGGGCGGCCGCGAGGAGGTCGTCGTGCTCGCCGTCCACCACGCGCAGCGCCAGCCCGGCGCGGACCGCGGCTTCGGCGTCGAGCGGTTGCCCGAACAACGTCATCGCGGCGGCCTGCTGCGGCCCGGCCCGGCCAGGCGCTGCGTCATCCAGGTCATCCCGCCGCCGGGGTGCAGCCCGAGCTCGAGGAACCGGGCGACGAACTTCGCCCGCGGCCCGGCGAGCCGCACATCGGCGGCGAGCGCGAGGTTCAGCCCGGCCCCGACGGCCGCCCCGCCGACGGCGGCGATGGTCGGCAGCGCACACCGCGCGACGGCGAGGAAGCCGTCGTAGATGGCGCGCAGGCCGGCTTCGTCGGCGTGGCTGAGCGCGGAGAGGTCGGCGCCGGCGCAGAAGGCGGGCGGAGTCCCGGTGACGACGACGGCGTGCACGGAAGCATCCCGCTCGGCGGCCTCGACGGCGGCCACGAGCTGGGCGGAGAGGTCGAGGGTGAGCGCGTTGCGGCTGCCGGGCGCGTTGACGGTGAGGAGCGCGACGCCGCCGGCGTGCTCGCTGACGATGCTGTCGGTCATCGGGCCAGGGTATTAGTGGGGCATGGGGGAAATGCTGGTGGTGCTGGTCGGCAATCTGCTGACGATGATCGACATGACGGAGTTGTTCGGCGGCCGCCGCCGACGTTCGCGCCGGGCGGCTTCCGCACGGGGGGAGCGGGTGTCGGTCCCGTGTGTGCTGCGGTCCGAGGAGCTGACGGCCGGCCGGGAGCGCCGCGGGTGGGTCGCGGTGGGCGAGGGGCCGGTGACCTGGCGGACGCCGGGCGCGGAGCCGGTGCCGTTCGACCCGGGTGAGCTGACGATGCAGGCGGTGGACCGGCAGTCGGTGACGTTCCACGCGGCGGGCGGGCGCACGGAGCTGCGGCTGCACCCGGATGAGGCGTCGTTGGTGCTGCGGGCGCTGGCGGGCTGAGCGTCCCGGAACTGTCGGTCCCCGCCGATAAGCTGGAAGCCGGGGGCCGGAGGCGCGCCCACCTCAACTCTCCGGCGTAGGCGGCCGCTCCAACAGTCGCGAAAGGACCACCGTCGACACCGTCCGGTCCACGATCTCCAACCCCCGCAGCCGCTCCAAAGCCGTCTCCAGATGGTGGATGTCCGCCGCCCGGAGGTGGACGATCGCGTCCGCCGCGCCGGACACCGTGTACGCCGCCACCACCTCCGGCAGCGGCTCCAGGCGGGCTCGGATGCGGGCCGGGGTGATGTTGCCCTGGCAGGTGACCTCGACGAACGCCTCCGTTCCCCAGCCGAGGGCCTCCGGATCCACCACCGCCGTGAAGCCGCGCAGGATGCCCGTTTCCAGGAGCCGGTCGACCCGCCTCTTGACCGCCGGGGCGGACAGGCCGACCACCTTGCCGATCTCCGCGTAGCTGGAGCGCGCGTTCGCCACGAGGCACGAAACGATTCGCTGGTCGATGGTGTTCACACGCAACACTTAGCACAGATGTGCGCAGCGAACAGCGATTGATTGCGGAATTAGGCAGACCTTACCCTGCAATCATGCAGGAGATGCGTGTACCGACCACCCGTCGATACCTGATGTGCCCGCCGCGCTTCTTCGCGGTGGACTACGTCATCAACCCCTGGATGGACCCGACCCGGCCGGTCAGCGCCGACGTCGCCGTCGCGCAGTGGACCGAGCTGCGCGACACCTACCGCCGCCTCGGCCACACCGTCGAGGAGATCGACCCCCAGCCCGGGCTGCCCGACATGGTCTTCGCCGCGAACTCCGGCACCGTCGTCGACGGCCGCGTGCTCGGCTCGCGGTTCCGCGCGCCGCAGCGGACGGCCGAGGCCGAGCACTTCCGCCGCTGGTTCGTCGAACACGGCTACCGCGACATCACCATGCCCGAGAAGGTCAACGAAGCCGAGGGCGACTTCGCCTGGACGGGCACGCTGCTCCTCGCCGGCACCGGCTTCCGCACCGACCCGGCCGCGCACGCCGAGGCGCAGGAGGTCCTCGGCGTCCCGGTCGTCTCGCTGCAGCTGGTCGACCCGCGCTACTACCACCTAGACACGGCGCTGTTCGTGCTCGCCGAAGCCACCGACACGACCCGCGCGCAGATCGTCTACTACCCGGAGGCCTTCTCGGCCGGCTCGCGCCGCGTGCTGCAGCGGTTGTTCCCGGACGCCGTGCGCGCGACGAAGGAAGACGCCGAATGTTTCGGCCTCAACGGGGTGTCCGATGGTCGTAATGTCGTCCTCCCCACGGAGGCCACTCGATTGGGTGAGTTGCTTGCGGAGCGTGGTTACGAGCCGGTCTACGTCGACATCTCCGAGCTGCGGAAAGCCGGTGGCGGCCCGAAATGCTGCACCCTGGAGATTCGCAAAGGGTGAATCCGTCCGAAACCTGTAACTCACCCGTTTGCCACGGCGATTAATCGAAGTAACAAATCGACTACTCGCGGTGGCAGGCGGTGGAAGTGGTGGCGGTCGTCCTCGCTGTGCACGGGATCGGACGGCCCGCCCGCCAGCTCGACCCGGGCGAGGACGAGCGCTGGCTCACCGTCGAGCAGTTCGACGACGTGCTCGACGTCGCCGAGCGGGACGACGTCCACCTGACCTTCGACGACGGCAACGAGTCCGACGTCGAGATCGCGCTGCCGCGGCTGCTCGACCGCGGGCTCACGGCGGAGTTCTTCCCGCTGGCCGGCCGCCTCGGGCAGCGCGGCTACCTCGACCGCGAAGGCTTGCGCGAGCTCGTGCGCGCCGGGATGGAGATCGGCTCGCACGGCTGGGAACCGCGTGACTGGCGGCGGCTCGACGACCGGCACGCCCGCCGCGAGCTGACCGACGCGCCGAAACTGCTCGGCGACCTGTGCGGGCAGCCGGTGCGGCGGTACTCGCTGCCGTTCGGCGCCTACGACAAGCGCGTGCTGGAGCGGCTGCGGCAGGCCGGCGCGACGCGCGTCTACACGAGCGACGGCGGAGCGGCCGAGCGCGACGGCTGGCTGCAGGCGCGCACGGAGCTCCGCCACGACCTCGACGGCGACTGGCTCGAGGGTGTGCTGGAAGGCAGTCACCGGCGGCCGCATTGGGTGACGCGGCTGTTCCGCCGCGGTTAGCGCCGGTTTTGTCCGGTCGGCCGACCGGTCGCTTTGCCGGTGATCGGAACACGGTCCAGACCAATATTCCCAGCCCGCGTCCGATGAGCAGCGTTTTCGTCAAATCCGGCCGCATGATGGGAAATTCCCGCACCCGGAGGTCTTGAACCCGGCGCCTTCCGCGGTGCATCCTGGTGCCCCGCCGCCGTAAGGAAAGTTTCCTAACTAAAGGGAGCACCGGGAAATGCGGAAACTGATCCTGCTCGCGACCCTGGCGCTGGCTTCGGCCATGATGCCCGCCACGCTCGCCACCGCCGCGCCGGCGGCACCGGCCACGCCGGCGACCGTCGAAGCCGGCCCGACCGCGGCCCAGCTGCTGGCGAAGACGAACAGCTGCCGCCAGATTTCGAACGGCAAGTACAAGACCGACGAAGACGTCTCGAGCAAGACGGTCGCCGTCTGCGACGCCAACGGCGCCGTGTTCTGGAAAGCCGACATGGACATCGACTGCGACGGCCAGCGCTCGACGCAGTGCAACGAAGACACCGACTGCTGCTACCAGGACGACACGGCGTTCCACCAGTCCGACGGCAAGCCGCTCAACGCCGCGAAGCTGCCCTACATCGTCGTGCCGAGCTCCAGCAGCATCTGGAAGTACACGTCGTCGCAGCTGAAGGGCGGCGGGTCCTGCGCGGTGATCTACAACGGCAAGGTCGAGTACGCCGTCATCGGAGACACCGGCCCGTCGCAAATCATCGGCGAAGCGTCCTATGCGACGGCGAAGGACCTCGGCATCAACCCCGACCCGTCCAACGGCGGCACCGACTCCGGCGTGACGTACATCTGCTTCAAGAACTCGACCGTCTCGCCGATCGAGAACCACTCCAACGCGATCAGCAAGGGCGAGAGCCTGGCGACCACCTTCGTGAACAACAACTGAACCCGCGCATTCACGGGGCCGGTCCGCGAGCGAGCGGATCGGCCCCGTGGTGCGGTAACCACTGACCGCCGACGCGCCGACCGTGTTGATCACCCACTGCAAGATGCATTCCGGGACTGAATCGAGACACGTTTCGGGCGAGTAATCCGTTGCGCCTCACGGTCCTCTCACGCTTTACCCCGTTCGCCGCCCGTGCGGTAACGATCCAGGGGGTCCCGCCGACCAACCTGAGGGTCGCGCGGAAAAGCGGAGGTTTTGGCGTGAAGATCAGTGTCTTCGGACTCGGTTACGTCGGTTGTGTTTCCGCCGCTTGCCTGGCGGGGCAGGGGCACCGGGTGGTCGGCGTGGACGTCAACCCGGTCAAGATCGACCTCATCGCCGCCGGCAAGGCGCCGGTCGTCGAGGAGCGGATCGGCGAGCTGACCGCCGAAGTCGTCGCGAGCGGCGCGCTGAGAGCCACGACCGACGTCGCGGAAGCCGTCGCCGACAGCGAGATCTCGCTGGTCTGCGTCGGCACGCCGTCGGCGCCGAACGGCAGCCTCTCGACGGTCTACCTCGAGCGCGTCGCCGAGGAAATCGGCGAGGCGATCGCGAAGAAGACCGAGCGGCACACCGTCGTCTTCCGCAGCACGATGCTGCCGGGCACCTGCCTGGACCTGCTGATCCCGATCCTGGAGAAGGCGTCGGGCCGCACCGCCGGCGTCGACTTCGGCGTCGCGGTGAACCCCGAGTTCCTGCGCGAGGGCACCAGCGTCAAGGACTTCTTCGACCCGCCGAAGACCGTGATCGGCGAGATCGACGAAGCCAGCGGCGACGCCGTCGCGGCGTTGTACGAGGGCCTGCCCGGGCCCGTCTTCCGTGTGCCGATCCCGGTCGCGGAGATGACGAAGTACGCCGACAACTCCTTCCACGGCCTGAAGATCGGCTTCGCCAACGAGCTCGGCTCGATCTGCCGGGCGCTGGGCCTCGACTCGCACCAGGTGATCGACGTCTTCCTCGCCGACACCAAGCTCAACGTCAGCCCGGCCTACCTCAAGCCCGGCTTCGCCTTCGGCGGCTCGTGCCTGCCGAAGGACCTGCGCGGGCTGGTCTACGCCGCGCACCGCGCCGACGTCAGCGTGCCGATCCTGTCGCACGTGCTCGCGTCCAACGACGAGCACCTGCAGCGCGCGTTCGACCTGGTCGCTCGCACCGGGAAGCGCAAGGTGGGGCTGTTCGGCCTCTCCTTCAAGCCGGGCACCGACGACCTGCGCGAGTCCCCGCTGGTCGAGCTGGCCGAGAAGCTGCTCGGCAAGGGCTACGACCTCAAGATCTACGACGCGAACGTGAGCCTGTCGCGGCTGATGGGTGCCAACCGCGAGTACATCGAGGGCCGGCTGCCGCACCTCGGCCAGCTGCTCGCCGGGTCCGTCGAAGAAGTCATGGACCACGCCGACGTCCTCGTCGTCGGCTGCAAGGACCCGGACGTGCTGGCGGCCCTGCCGCACGGCGGCGACCGGGTGCTCGTCGACCTCGTCCGCCTGCCCGACGCGGCGACGCGTCGCCTTGAAGAGGGATATGCCGGCCTTGCCTGGTAAAGCGCTCATCCTCGTCGAAAACCTCTCCGTTCCCTTCGACCGGCGGGTCTGGCAGGAGTCCACGACCCTGCGCGACGCCGGGTGGGAAGTCCACGTGATCTGCCCGCAGGGCACGAAACGCGACACCGAGGCCGAAGCCGTCGTCGACGGCGTCCACATCCACCGCTACCCGCTGAAGGCGGCGACCGGCGGCCCCGCCGGCTACCTGCAGGAGTACGGCAGCGCGCTCTGGCACACCCTGCGGCTGGCCCGCAAGGTCGGGCCGGTCGACGTCGTCCACGCCTGCAACCCGCCGGACCTGCTGTACGTGGTCGCGAAGGTGCTGAAGCGCCAAGGCGCGAAGTTCATCTTCGACCAGCACGACCTCTGCCCGGAGCTGTACCTCTCGCGCTTCGACCGCGGGCAGGACCTGCTCTACCGCGGGGTGTGCGCGCTCGAACGCGCCACCTACCGCGCCGCCGACGTCGTCATTTCGACGAACGAGAGCTACAAGCAGGTCGCCCGGATCCGCGGCGGCAAGAAGCCCGAGGACGTCTTCGTGGTGCGCAGCGCCCCGGTCGTCGAGCGGTTCCACGAAGTCCCCGCCGAGCCCGAGCTGAAGAAGGGCAAGCCGCACCTGCTGGCCTACCTCGGCGTGATGGGCCCGCAGGACGGCGTCGACTACGCCCTGCGCGCGCTCGCGAAGCTGCGTGACGAGGTCGGGCGCACCGACTGGCACGCGGTGTTCGTCGGCTCCGGTGACGCCTTCGACGACATGGTCGCGCTCTCGGCGAAGCTCGGGCTGGCCAACCAGGTCGAGTTCACCGGCCGGATCCCCGACGAGGACCTCGTCCGCTACCTCTCGGCCGCCGACGTCTGCCTCTCGCCGGACCCGCTCAACCCGCTCAACGACGTCTCCACGATGAACAAGGTCATGGAGTACATGGCGATGAGCAAGCCGATCGTCTCGTTCGAGCTGCGCGAAGCGCGCGTTTCGGCGGGCGACGCGGCGGTCTACGCCCCGGCCAACGACGAATCGGCGTTCGCGAAGCTCGTCTCGCAGCTGCTCGACGACCCCGAGGAGCGGGTCCGGATGGGCAAGCTCGGGCAGGCCAGGGTCGCCGGCGCGCTCTCGTGGGAGAACTCGGCGAAGAACCTGCTCGCCGCGTATGAGCACGCCGTTAAGTCTTGATCGCCGTTGGGTCAAGAACTCACCGGACGTGTAACCAATGCTCCCGATCCGACGACGGTTCGGGTAACCGGCCGATCCACTGACCCCGTTCGGCGTACCCGTCTCAGGAATGGAGATCCAGCCGTTGACTGATGACACGGTGCGCCTGGCCCTGATCGGGCAGGTGATCCGGCGGCGATGGCGGTTGCTGACCGCACTCGCCGTCCTCGGCGCGGCGATCGGCGCCGCGGCGTCGTTCCTGCTCTCGCCGGGCTACCAGACGTCGTCGAGCGTGCTGCTGCAGGGACCGCGGCAGGCCGACGAGCTCCTGACCCAGGCCGAGGTCGCGACCAGCTCGGTCGTCCTCGACCGCGCGGCCGCGCAGCTGGCGTGGCACCCCAGCGGCGCCGACCTGAAGAAGCAGGTCAAGACGTCGGTGTCGAACGGCAACGTCGTGACGATCACCGTCTCGGCCGACACCGCCGAGCACGCCCAGCAGCTCGCCGACCAGGTCGCGCAGCAGTTCGTGAAGTACTCCGGGCAGCTGGCGAGCAACTCCGCCGACGCGTCGGTGCAGCTGGCCCAGGAACTGCGCGAGACGCTGCGCAACCAGGTCAAGCTGACCACCGAGAAGATCAGCGACATCGCCAAGAACGTCGGCGGGGACCTCACCGTCGAAAGCGTCCAGGTCCGCACCCAGCTCGAAGGGCTGCGGACGTCGCTGGAGCAGGCCATCAACGACCTGAACCAGGCCGACCTCGCCACCGGCATCGGCAACACCGTCGTGATGGGCAGCGCCGAGCGCCCGGACGGGGCGGCCGCGCCGACGCTGACGCAGCTCGCTGTCGGCGGCGCGGTGCTGTTCTTCCTCGCCGGCGTCTTCGGCCACCTGTTCACCGCCCGCGCCGACCGCCGGCTGCGCGGCGAACCGCAGATCGCGTCCGCGCTCGGCGCGCCGATCCTCGCCGGCGTCGACGTCACGACACCGCAGGGCGACCGGCTCCCGGCGACCGGCCTCGCCGGCAAGGTGCGGCGGCTGCTGGGCGGCGACCGGCCCTGGGTGCTGCCGCCGGTGGCGACCTCGGCCGACGAGGTCAACCGCGACATCCGCTACCGGAGGGTGCTGGCTCGGCTGTCGACCGGTCCCGCCGACGTCCTGCTCCTGGTGGGCGACGACGACGAGACCGGACGGCTGGCCGCCGAGCAGCTCGCCGGGCTGGCCGACCGGCTGTCCGTGCCGCTGCGCGTCTTCGAGTACTCGGCCGAGCGGCCGACCGTGCCGGACGCGGGCAGCGACTCCGGCGTCCTGGTGGTCCTCGGCGCCGGCACCCGCACCGCGTGGGAACTCGTCCGGCTCGCCGAAGCCTGCGCCGACGCCGGCCAGGAGATCGTCGGCGCCGTCCTCACCCACCCCGTCCGACCGGCCGAGCCGGAGAAGAAGCCCGAACCCGCGGCGGAAGCCCCCGAGAAAGCCCTGGCAGGTTCGGCGTGACGACTACCCCCGAAACCCCGGCGGCCCCGCTGGTCGACCTGCAGCGCCTCTTCATCGCGATCCGCCGCCGCAAGCGCTTCTGGCTCGCGACGGCGCTGCTCGGCCTGATCGCGGGCGCGGCGGTCGGGATCGTGCTGCCGGCGCCGCCGACCGCGGTCGCCAAGGTGATCGTCGTCCACCAGGACGACTCGCCGACCGACAGCGGCACGCTCATGCGCACCGACGTCGCCGTGCTGTCGACGACGAAGATCGCCGAAGGCGCGCTGAAGAAGCTCAACAGCACCGAAGCGCCCGAAGAGTTCATGAAGAACTACGCGGGACTCGGCCTGACGAACAACGTCCTGCAGATCACCGTCAAGGCCAAGAGCAACGAAGAGGCCGTGGCGCAGGCGCAGGCGCTGGCCGACACGTTCATCGCCGACCACGTCCAGCGCAGCCAGGCCGCCGCGGCCGCGCAGTCGAAGGCCATCCTCGACCAGCGCAAGAACGCCCAGGACGAGCTGGCCAAGGTCGACCAGCAGATCGCCGACGAGACCGGCAAGGGCCGCAACGCGAACGCCAGCACCCTCGAAGGCCTCTACGGCCGCCGGGCCGCGCTCGCTTCGCAGGTCTCCGACTTCGACTCGCGTGCACAGCAGGCCGGCATCGGCAGCCCGCAGGTCGCCGCGGGCACGCAGATCGTCGACGCGCCCCGCGCGCTGCCCAAGGCGTTCCTCAAGACCACCGCGACCAACGCCGGCATCGGGTTCGCGCTGGGCCTGGCCCTCGGGCTCGCGCTCGTCGCCGTCGGCGCGGTGTCGCGCGACCGGCCGGTGCTGCGCCGCGAAATCTGCGCGCACCTCGGCGCGTCCGTGCTCGCCCAGCTGCCGTCGAAGCGCCGTGGCCTGGCCAGGGTGTGGAAGCGCTCGCGGGTGGTGTCCGAACGCGAGCGCGTCGCCACGACGCTCGCCCGCGTGATCAAGAAGGACCCACGCGGGGTGTCGGTGCTCGAACTCGGCGCGCCGAAGGTCGCCGCCGCGCTCGCCCTCGACATCGCGGCCGAGCTGGCGAACGGCGGCCGCGCGAGCGTCGTCGACGACCTGCCCGGCGAGCACGTCCGCAAGCTCGCGCAGGAGACCAAGAGCGAAGTCCCGGTCGTCAGCGCCGCCGAGGCGGAGGGCGAGCCGGGCGAACGCCGCATCGGCGTCGGCACGGTCGCCCCCGGCACGGCGTGGACCGACCTGGAACACCTCGGCGCGGAGACCGTGCTGGTCGTCAAGGCCGGGCACGCCAACACGCTCTGGCTGCACACGGTCGCGCGGCAGCTCGCCGACCAGCGCATCCCGATCATCGGCGTGGTGCTGGTCGACCCGGACCCGCGGGACAAGTCCGACGGCACGCTGTGGGACGGCCTGCACACGGCGTTGCGCGGCCGGGCGGGCCAGGCACCCGCGACCCCGCACGTCGTGGCGGAGCAGGAAGACCGGCTCGACGAGCTGGCCGCCCGGATCGCCGAGCGCGTCGCCAAGGCCGAGCCGACGACGCGCCGGTTCGTCCCGGTCCGGCCGGTGCTCCCGCCGGCGCTCGCCACGCCCAAACCGCCGGCCGCACCACTGCCGGCCCCCGGCTCCGTCAGCGTCCCGGACCACCTGGACGCCCCGACGAAGAAGTTCGCCCCGGTCAAGCCGCCGAAACGGCCGACGCCGTTCAAGCGCGACCACGGCGAGCCCGCCCACAAGGGCGAACTGAACGCCGAACTCGAGCCAGAAAAGAACGCGGAAGTTTCGTGACACCGCGCGCGACCTGAAGGGGAGCCCACTCGAGATGTGCGGCATCGCAGGCACCTACCTCTGGCCGGACGGCGGGCCGCTGACCGACCGGCTGACCAAGACGCTGGCCCACCGCGGTCCGGACGGCTCCGGCCGCTACGACCACGCGACCGGCGCCGGCTCCGTCCACTTGGGACACCGACGGCTGTCGATCATCGACCTGTCGGAAACCGGCGCTCAGCCGATGGTCCTCGACGGCCTCGCGCTGAGCTACAACGGCGAGCTGTACAACGCCCCGGAGCTGCGGGCCGAGCTTTCCGCGGCCGGGGTGCGCTTCCGGGGGACGTCCGACACCGAGGTGCTGCTGCAGGCGTGGCGGCGCTGGGGCACGGACTGCCTGCCCAAGCTGCGCGGGATGTTCGCCTTCGCCATGTTCGAAGAGGGCACCGGCGAGCTGTTCCTGGTCCGCGACCAGCTGGGCATCAAGCCGCTGTTCTTCGTGCAGCGGAACGGCGGGGTCGCGTTCGCCTCGGAGCTCAAGGCCCTCGCCGGTGAGCTCGGCGGTTCGCTGCAGATCGACAGCGGTGCGCTGATCGCGTCGCTGCTCTACTACTGGGTGCCGGACAGCCGGTGCGCCTACGCGGGCGCGGAGAAGCTGCAGCCGGGCACGTGGCTGCGCTGCCGCCCGGACGGCCAGGTCGACCGCGGGCGCTTCTGGTCGTTGCGGGAGGTCGCCGAGGAGGGCGCCGCCTTCGACGGCGAAGTCGACCTGCACGCCGTCATCGCGGAGTCGACGGCCAAGCACCTGCTCTCCGACGTCCCGGTGGCGACGTTCCTGTCGGGCGGGCTGGACTCCAGCTACCTGACGGCGCTGGCCGCGCGCTCGCAGCCGGGCATTTCGGCCTACACCATCGGGTTCCGCGCCGAGGACGCCAAGTTCGAGGCGATGCCGGACGACCTCAAGTACGCCCGGATCGTGGCGGAGAAGTTCGGCGTCGACCTGCACGAGATCGAGATCGCGCCGCAGGTGCTCGACCTGCTGCCGAAGATGACCTACCACCTCGACGAGCCGATCGGCGACCCGGCGGCGATCAACTCGTTCCTGATCTGCTCGGCCGCGCGCGAGGCCGGCGTCAAGGTGATGCTGTCCGGGATGGGTGCCGACGAGCTGTTCGCCGGCTACCGCAAGCACCTCGCGAACCTGATCGCGCTGCGCTACCACAAGGTCCCGGGCGCGGTGCGCAAGCCGGTCGAGTCCCTGGTGGACCGGCTGCCGGTGGCGTCGGCCAAGCGCGGGTACCGGTCGGTGCGGTTCGCGAAGCGGTTCCTGTCCTTCGCGGGGCTGCCGGAGGAGACGGCGTTCCGGCGCAGCTACACGATGTACGACCGCGCGGAGCTGCTCGACCTGGTGAACCCGGACCTCGCGCCGGTCGTCGACGACGTCCTGACCGAGCACTCGGACACCTACAACGACCAGGCGCTCGACGACTTCGTCAACCGGATGTGCCTGGCCGACTCGCGGCTGTTCCTGCCAGGGCTGAACCTGACCTACACCGACCGCTCGACGATGGCGGCGTCCACCGAGGTGCGCACGCCGTTCGTCGACGTAGAGGTCGTGCGGGCGGCGTTCAAGATCCCGGGCAGCAAGAAGATCGTCGGCCGCGCCGGCAAGGTGGCGCTGAAGAACGCGGCGCTGAACATCCTGCCGAGCGAGATCGTGCACCGGCCGAAGGGCCTGTTCAGCGCGCCGCTGCGGGCCTGGATGAGCCGCGACCTGGCGCCGTTGGTGCGCGAAGTCGTCAACGAAGGCGTGCTCGTTTCTTCCGGTTTCCTGCAGCGCGAGGCCCTGCAGCGCATGGTCGCCGAGGACGCCGCCGGCCAGGAAGACCGCGGCAAGCACCTCTGGCACGTCTTGACCCTTGAGTACTGGTACCGGAACGCGATGGCGGGAGCGAAGTGAAGCAGGTAGTCCAGAACTACAAGAGCGGTGAACTGGCGCTGCTGGAAGTCCCCGAGCCGGCCTGCAAGCCGGGTGGCGTGCTCGTCCGCACGGTGTATTCGCTGATCTCGACCGGCACCGAGATGATGAAGGTGTCCGAGGCCAGCATGTCGTTGGTGGGCAAGGCGAAGGCCCGCCCCGACCAGGTCGCGAAGGTGATGCAGAGCGTCGCCACGAACGGCCTTTCCGCGACCTACCGCAAGGTGACGTCCAAACTGGACTCCTACACCCCGCTCGGCTACTCGCTGTGCGGCGTCGTCGAGCAGGTCGGCGACGGCATCACCGACGTGGCCGTGGGCGACCTCGTGGCGTGCGCGGGCAACGAGCACGCGCTGCACTCCGAGCTGAACTGGGTGCCGAAGAACCTCTACTCGCGCGTCCCGGCCGGCGTCGACCCGCGGCACGCGGCGTTCGGCACCGTCGGCTCGATCGCCATGCAGGGCGT
Source organism: Amycolatopsis solani (assembly GCF_033441515.1). NCBI lineage: Bacteria > Bacillati > Actinomycetota > Actinomycetes > Pseudonocardiales > Pseudonocardiaceae > Amycolatopsis > Amycolatopsis solani. The sequence goes on along the minus strand of NZ_JAWQJT010000001.1, from coordinate 627,593 downwards.
CCGCCGCGGCGAACCGCAGATCGGCGACGTCGCGCTCGTGATCGGCCTCGGCCTGATCGGCCAGCTCGTCGTCCAGCTGCTGACGTCGTCCGGCGTCCGCGTCGTCGGCGTCGACCCGGACCCGGAGCGCTGCAAGCTCGCCGAGAGCCTCGGCGCGCTCACCTGCGCGCACCCGGCGTCCGGCATCGTCGACAACGCCGTGGCCGAGCTGACCCACGGCGCGGGCGTCGACCAGACGTACCTCGCCGCCGGCGGCAACACGAACGACCCGGTGGAGCTGGCCGCGAAGCTGTCGCGCGACCGCGGCCGCGTGATCGACATCGGCAAGTGCAAGCTCGACCTGCCGTGGAACGCCTACTACGAGAAGGAACTGGACGTTCGCTTCTCGCGGTCGTACGGCCCGGGCCGCTACGACCCGTCGTACGAGCTGGAGGGGCGTGATTACCCGATCGGCCAGGTCCGCTGGACCGAGCGCCGCAACCTCGAGTGCGTCCTCGACCTGATCGCCCGCGACCGCCTCGACGTCGAGCCGCTGATCACGCACGTCTCGGACTTCTCCGAGGCGGTTTCGACGTACCGGTCGCTGAACGAAGGCGCCTTGAAGGCGGTGGCGGTGCTGTTCCGCTACCCGGACGCGGTCGCCCGGACGGAGCCGGTGGTCACGTCCGCGCGGGTCGGGGTGACGTCGGCGTCACCGGCCGCCGCGTTGCCGGCCGGGCAGCCGGTGCGCCTGGGCTTCATCGGCGCGGGCAACTACGCGTCGTCGATGCTGCTGCCGCACCTGGTCGAGCGCTCGGACGTCCAGCTCAAGCACGTCGCGACGACCTCAGCCCTGTCCGGAGCCAACGCCCGCCGCAAGTTCGGCTTCGCCGAGGCGTCCACGGACATCGACAACGTCCTCGGCGACTCCTCGATCGACGCGGTCTTCGTGGTGACGCGGCACAGCTCGCACGCGGAGCTGACGCGCCAGGCGCTGCTGGCGGGCAAGACGGTGTTCGTCGAGAAGCCGCTGGCGCTGTCGGAGCCGGAGTTGCAGAAGGTCCTCGACGCGATCGAGGAGTCCGGCAACGACCGCCTCCAGGTCGGTTTCAACCGCCGTTTCGCCCCGCTGCTGCACGAGGCCAGGGCCCAGTTCGGCCCCCGAGTTGGCCCGGCGACGGTCCGCTACCTGGTCAACGCGGGCCGCCTCGACCACGGCAGCTGGTACAACCAGACCGACACCGAGGGCTCCCGCTTCGCGGGCGAGGGCGGCCACTTCATCGACACGGTCAGCTGGCTGCTCGACGCGGACCCGGTGTCGGTGTACGCGACCGGAGACCTCCAGGTCACCCTCGGCTACGAGGACGGCTCGACGGCGGTGATCACGTACGCCGAGACGGGCTCATCGGGCTTCCCGAAGGAAACCCTGGACCTGACAGCCGACGGCAAGGTCCTGAAGTTCGACGACTACGTCCGCGCATCGGTGTACTCCCGCAAGAAGTGGGCGAGTTCCCGCATCCCGAAGGGCCGCGACAAGGGCCAGGCGGCGGAGGTCGACGCGTTCCTGACGGCGGTCCGCACGGGCGCGCCGATGCCGATCTCGGTGTCGTCACTGGCGGCGACCACGCTGGCGACCCTGGCCGCGCAGTCGAGCGTCGCGAACGCGGCCCCGGTGCGGATCGAGCTGCCGCAGAAGACGGGCGCCCCGGCATGACGAGCGGCGTGGGCCCGGCGGCTGCCGGCCTGGTCGCGGACGGCGGGTGCCCGGTGATGGCGGGCGTGGCGCAGGCCCGGCTGGAGCCCTCGCGCAAGGCGAGCGTGGCGCGGGGCCGACTGGGGCGGGCGGGCGTGGCGCCGGCGGCTGCCAGCCGGGGAGCGGGCGAGCCTGGCCTTGTCGGGGCGGTCGCTGAAGGCGGGTGCCCGGCGGTAGCGGGCGTGGCGCGGGCCCGGCTGGAGCCCTCGCGCAAGGCGAGCGTGGCGCCGGTGCGGCTCGAGCGGTCGCGGCGGGCGGGCGTGGCGTCGGTCCGGCTGCGGACGGCAGGGGCCCGGACATGATGGGCCCCGGCTGGTACCTGCGCCGGCTGTCCCGCATGGGGCCGGCGGAGGTCGTCGGCCGCGCGCGGCATGCCGTTGTGCAGCGGCAGTGGCGGTCGGGCTTGCCGATGGCGCCGGAGTGGCCGTGGCACCCGCGGTTCACCGCGACGTTGCCCGCCGGCGTGCTGGGCAAGGTGTCCGCCGAGGCGGTTTCGCGGCTCCTGGCCACCGCCGACGAGCTGATGGCGGGCCGCGCCGAGTACTTCGGCGTGGTGCGCTCGGACATGGTGTCGCCGGACTGGTTCCTCGACCCGAAGACCGGCCGCCGCGCGCCATCGGACGTGTACGCGTTCGACGTCCCGTACCGGTCGGAGGACGAGGTCGGCGACATCAAGCAGATCTGGGAGCCCTCGCGCCACCAGCACCTGACCGTGCTGGCCGCCGCGTACGCCCTGACCGGCACCCCGGCCTACGCCACGCGCGTGGCCGCCCACCTGCGTTCGTGGTGGGCGGAGAACCCGCCGCTGCAGGGCCCGCACTGGGTGAGCGGCATCGAGCTGGGCATCCGGCTGCTGTCGTGGGTCTGGACGCGCCGCCTGCTCGACGGCTGGGCGGGCGCACCGGAGCTCTTCGAGGACAACCCGGACTTCCAGCTCCAGCTGTGGCACCACCAGAACTGGCTCGCGAACCTGCGCAGCCACGGCTCGTCGGCCAACAACCACGTGATCGCCGAGGACGCCGGCCTGCTGGCGGCGGCCTGCGCGTTCGGCTGGTTCCCGGAGTCGGCGGCGTGGCGGGCTTCGGCGACGCGTTCGCTGGACGTCCAGCTCGGTCGCAACACGTTCCCGTCGGGGTTGAACGCCGAGCTGGCGTCCGAGTACCACGGCCTGGTCCTGGAGCTGGGCCTCGCGGCCGCCCTCGAAGCCGACGCGGCGGGTACGCCGGTGCCGGACTCGACGTGGGACGTCCTGCTCCGGATGACCGACGCCCTGGCGTCCATTGTGGACAACAAGGTGCACCCGCCCCGCCAGGGTGACGCCGACGACGGCTTCGGCCTGATCGTCGACGGCGTCGAAACCCACCGCTGGGCATCGTTGCTGGCTTCCGGCGAGGTGCTGTTCGGCCGCCTGGACTGGTGGCCCCCGGTCCCGGGCGACGACGTCCGCACGCCGCTGCTGGCATCGCTGGCCGCACGCACCCCACGAGCCACCGGCATCCGGCCCGGTCGCCGTCCGGCGCACCTGCGCGACGCGGGCATGACGATCTTGCGTTCGGGCCGCGTGTGGGCCCGCTGCGACGGCGGCCCCCACGGCTTCCTCTCGATCGCGGCCCACGCCCACGCGGACGCGCTGTCGGTGGAGGTCCGCCACGACGGCGTGGAGATCCTGGCCGACCCGGGCACGTTCTGCTACCACGGCGAGCCCCAATGGCGGTCGTACTTCCGCTCGACGCTCGGCCACAACACCCTGGAACTGAACGCCCGCGACCAGTCGATCTCGGGCGGCCCGTTCCTGTGGACCCGCCACGCGGTGACGAAGGTGCTGGACGTCCGCACCCCACCCGACGGCCCCAGCCACTGGTCGGCGGCCCACGACGGCTACGCCCCGGCGGTCCACCGCCGCACGGTCGAGCTGGACGGCGAGGTGCTGACGATCGTCGACGAGGTCCTGGGCGAGCAGGGCTCGCCGGGACGCTTGGCGTTCCACCTGGGCCCGGCGGTGACGGTCATGCTCGACGGGACGACGGTCCACCTCCGCTGGGCCGCGCCCGGTGGGATGGCCGACGTCTCGACCGCGAGCGAGGCCGGCGAGGCCGCAGTCGCCGCTCGCGGTCAGGTCAGCCGGGCTGAGGCCGCCTCTCGCGGCGAGGTCGGCGCTTCCGCCGCCGGTCGGGCGGGGCACCTCGGTGCCGTGGCCGATCCGCTCGTCGGCCAGCTGTCCGGTTCGCTCGCCGGGGCCGGTGTGGGTGTGCGGACCGCTGTGCTCGAGCTGCCGCCCGAGTTGTCCTGGAGCGTGCACCGCGGTGAGGTCGAGCCGCCGCTCGGCTGGTACTCCGCGGGCTTCGGCCGGAAGGAACCCTCGACCACCCTGATCGGCTCCGGGACTCCCGGACAGCTCACCACCCTGCTCCGCTTCAGTTAGGACCCGCCCGTGACAGCCCGCCGCCTCCGACTCCGCCGTGCCGCTCCGCTGCTCGGTGTCCTGCTCACGGTCGCGGCGTGCTCGGGCGGGCCGGATACCGACGGGGGGCCGGCCCAGGCGACGCCGGCGCCCAGCGGTTCGGTCGCGGCCGTGTGCGACAAGGAGCCCGCCGGTCCGACGGCCGCCCCCGCGGGGGCCGTGGTCGTCGACCCGGCGGTGCCGGGCGACCTCGCCGCGAAGACGCGCTCGGCCGGGCCGGGGACGACGTTCTGGCTCAAGCCGGGCAAGCACATCCTCGGCGACGACAAGTACGACCAGGTGTCCCCCAAGGACGGCGACGTCTACATCGGCGCACCGGGCGCGATCGTCGACGGCCGCAAGATCAACCAGTACGCCTTCACCGGACACGCGGTGAACGTCAAGATCACCTACGTGACCGTGCAGGGCTTCGCCGCACCGCACGATGAAGGCGTCGTCAACCACGACTCCGGCGACGGCTGGGTGATCGAGCACTCGACCATCCAGGACAACGACGGCGCCGGCCTGATGGCGGGCGCGCGCCAGCAGGTGCGCGGCAACTGCCTGCGCCGCAACGGCCAGTACGGCATCAACGCCTACTCCGGCGGCACCCCGATCACAGCCCTCGTCGTGGAGGGCAACGAGATCGCCGGCAACAACACCGGCGACTGGGAGACGAAGATCGAGGGCTGCGGCTGCAGCGGCGGGATCAAGTTCTGGGACGTCAACGGCGCCGACGTGCGCGGCAACTGGGTGCACGACAACCACGGCACCGGGCTCTGGGCCGACACGAACAACAACGACTTCCTCATCGAGGGCAACCTCATCGAGGACAACGACGGTGCCGCGCTGATCTACGAGATCAGCTACAACGCCGTCATCCGGGACAACACGATCCGCAAGAACAACTGGGTCGACGGCCGCCGGTACGCCGACCGCGGCGACAACTTCCCGACGCCGACGATCTACATCTCCGAGTCCGGTGGTGAGCCGCGGATCAAGGCGCGCACCGCGAAGATCGAGATCTCCCGCAACTACCTGGAGAACAACTGGTCCGGGATCACGCTGTGGGAGAACGCCGACCGCTTCTGCAACAGCCCGGCCAACACCTCCTCCGGCGACTGCACCCGGCTGGTGCCGAACGTGAAGCAGTGCGCGGCCCCGGCCATCTCGGCCGGCCCGTTGCTGGCCGACTGCCGCTGGAAGACCCAGCACGTCGACATCCACGACAACAAGTTCGTCCTGGACCCGGCGGTCGTCGGCTGCCAGGCCGCGTGCGGCCGGATGGGCCTGCTGTCGAACTTCGGCACCTACCCGGACTGGTCGCCGTACAAGGGCGAGGCGGTCCAGGAAGCGATCACGTTCAAGCAGGACAACCGCTGGCACGACAACAGCTACACCGGTCCGTGGACGTTCATCGTGTACACGACCGACCGCGTCCTCGAGGTCGGCGAGTGGGAAGGCTCGCCGTACTCGCAGGACACCGGGAGCACGTACACCGCACAGGGCGGGGGCTGACATGACCGCGCACACCGCACCGGCGGCGGGCATCCGCGGCGACGCCGCGGCCGAACCCACCTCCGCGACGCCGAAGTGGGCCGGCCTGGCCTGGGCGCTGCTGATCCTCAACACGCTCGGCTCGACCGGCGCGAAGACGGTCATCCCGCTCCCGCGGTCGGTCAGCCAGCTGGTCACCATGGGCGCGCTGATGACGGCCTTCGTCATCGCGCTGGTGCTGAACAAGCACCTGCGGATCCGCCCGAGCGCCTACCTGTTGCTGCTGACGCTGCTGCTGGTGTCCAGCATCCTTTCCAGCGCCGATCTGCAGGAGGGCGCTGGCGCGCTGTTCCGGTGCTTCCGGCTGACGGTGTTCGTGACCACGCTCTGGCTGCTGACCCGCTGGTGGGACGGTGGCTTCACCTTCGTCCGCTACCACATCCGCACCTACGCGATCGTGCTCGCGTCCGTGGCGATCGGCCTGGTGATCTCCCCGGGCAACGCGATGCCGGACATCTACGGCGGCAGGCTCTCGGGCGCGATCTGGCCGCTCACCCCGCCGCAGATCGGCCAGTACGCGGCGGTCATCTCCGGGCTCACGCTCCTCCTCTGGTTCGGGCGCCGCACGACGTGGCGCAGCGCGGTGTTCATCGTGGTGCCGGTGGTAGGACTGCTGATGCTCACGCACACCCGCACGGCGACGCTCGGCCTCGTCGCCGGGCTCGCGGTGGCCTTCCTGTCGATGCTGATGACCAGCGCCCGCGCGCGGAAGGTCTTCGCGTGGACGGTGGGCGTCGGTGGCGTCGCCGGCGTGGTGCTCGCCGGCGCGCTCCAGACGTGGTTCCTCCGCGGGCAGAGCGCGGACAACTTCTCCAGCCTCACCGGCCGCGCGAAGGTCTGGGACGCCCTACTGGAGGCCCCGCGGACGACGGCCGAGTACATCTTCGGTGTGGGGCTGACCGACAAGTCCTACGACGGCCTCCCGATCGACAACAGCTGGCTCGCGATCTACCACGAGCAGGGCTTCGTCGGGATCGCCCTGGTCGCCGGGTTCCTCCTGACGCTGATCGTCGTCGCGGTGCTGCGACCGCCTTCGCTGGCGAGAACGTGCGCGATCTTCTTGATCACCTACTGCGTTTCGGCCTCCTACACCGAAGCTGGTCTCGGCGACGCGTCGCCTTATCTGCTGCACCTGGCCGTGGCCGCGTCACTGCTGGTCCGCGGGACTCCGCAATCCGACGAACAAGCATTCATCCCGGCGAAGGAGGCAAGCGCGTGAGGGTGCTCGTGGTGCACAACCGGTACCGGTCCGAGCAGCCGAGCGGCGAGAACAACGTCGTCGACGCCGAAGTCTCGCTGCTGGCCGAGGGCGGCCACGAAGTGTCGCTGTTCGAACGCCGCAGCGACGACATCTCGGCCATGCCGTTGCCCCGCAAGGCCGCGGTGCCGCTGATGGTGCCGTGGAACCCGGCGGTGCGGAAGGAACTCGCCGCCCGGCTGCGCGCGAAGCGCCCGGACGTCGTGCACATCCACAACACGTTCCCGCTGTTGTCGCCTTCGGTGGTCGCCGCCTGCGCGGACGCGGGGGTGCCCGCGGTCGCGACGCTGCACAACTACACCATGGTCTGCCCGCCTGGCACGCTTCACCGCGACGGCCGCATCTGCACCGAGTGCGTCGGCGGCTCGCCGTTGCCGGCGGTGAAGCACGGCTGCTACCGCGGTTCGAGCGCGGCCACGCTCCCGATGGCGGCGAGCATGGTCGCGAACCGCCGCCGGTGGTGGACGGGCGTTTCGCGGTTCTTCTGCATTTCGGCGGCGCAACGCGACCTCCTGGTATCGGCCGGGATGCCCGGCGAGCGGATGGCGGTGAAGCACAACTTCGTCACCGACCCCGGCGTCCGCCGCACCGGCGACGGGACGCACATCCTGTTCCTCGGCCGGGTCACCGAAGAAAAGGGAGTCGGCCTGCTGATGCGGGCCTGGGACCGCCTCGGCGGTGCCCTGGGCGTTCCTCTGGTCATCGCCGGCACGGGCCCGATGCAGGACGAGGTCGCGGCCTGGGCGGCCGGCCGTTCCGACGTCTCGTACGTCGGTCTCCGGAACAAGGCCGAGTGCCGCGCGCTCACGGCCGACGCGGTCGCGGTGGTGGCCCCGTCGACGTGGCTGGAGGCGTTCGGTCTCGTGGTCGTCGAGGCGATGGCGGCGGGCGTGCCCACGGTCGCGGCCGCCCACGGGGCGTTCCCCGAGCTCGTCGAGGACGGCATCACCGGCCTCCTGCACCAGCCGAACGACGAGGTTTCCCTCGCGGAACGGCTGCGCGAGGTCGTCGGCGACCGCAACCGCGAGATGGGGGACGCGGCCCGCGTCCGGTACGAGAAGGACTTCACCCCGGCGGTCGGCCTGGACCGCCTGATCACCGGGTACAAGGCGGCGATCAAGGCGTGAAGCAGCTGGTCCGGACAGCACCCGCGGTCCTGCCGGCCGCCCTGCGCGCCCCGCTGGCGATGTCGGGAGCGCTGGCGACGGCGGTGCTCGTGGCGCTCGGCATCCTCCACTTCCACGACTCCGGGTTGTCGGGGATCGACGCCGCTGTCCTGCCCTCGCTCGACGGGGTCGAGCCGCCGTGGCGGTACGTCGCCCTGGTCATCGACTTCGGCGGCGAACCGGTGGGGTCGGTGGTGCTGGTCGCCCTGATCGCGGGGCTGTGCTTCCTCGCCCGCCGCGCGCGGATGGCCGTGCTGACAGTGCTGGGCGTCCTGGTCACGGTGGTGGTGACGACGGTCCTGAAGCCGATCGTCGGGCGCACCATCCACAGTGAGTTCCTGTCGTATCCGAGCGGGCACACGGCTTTGGCGACGGCGCTCGCGCTCATCGTCGGTCTGCTGCTGGCCGATCGGCTGGGGCTCGGCCGGGCGACCGCGGTGCCGCTGATCCTCGGGTTGGCGTTGGTCGCCGGGATCGCCATGGGCTGGGCCGAGGTGGCCTTGGGGGCGCACTACCCGACGGATGCGGTCGGCGGGTTCTGCGCCGCACTGGCCGCGGTCCCGGCCACCGGCTGGGCGGTGGATCGCGTCGCCGGCCGGCTCTGAGAGCGAGCCGGCGGTCGCTTGACGGGCCGGCCTCGGCTGCGAGGGGGCGTGGTCGGCGGTCGACGGATGGGGCGGTCTCGGTTGCGAGAGGGTGCGGCTGATTCGCTCGGCCGGTTGGCCGGCGGTCGCTTGGTGGGGCGGTCTCAGCCGAGAGGGAACGTCGATCGACTCGACGGCGGGCCCGACCTCTCGGCTCGCGCGGATCGGTGCGTCGGTGCTGTCGGTCCGCCGGAGTCTTGTTCGTCGGTGGGGTGTCCGAGTCGTGAAGGAGATCCCCATGATCCAGAAGATGATCGCCGCCGAGCGGCGGGAGCTGGCCGCTGTGCTGGACGGGCTTTCGCCGGCTGCCTGGGTGTCGCCGACCTTGTGTGCGGGCTGGCGGGTGCCGGAGGTCGTCGCGCACATGACGATGCCGTTCCGGTTCTCGGCCGGACGGTTCGTGGGTGAGCTGCTGAAGTCCGGAGGCCGCTTCCACGCCATGGCCGATCGCGTCGCCCGCCAGGGGGCGGCCGAACTGTCCCGCGAAGCGCTGGTCGCCTCGCTGCGCGACAACGCCGACCACCCGTGGCGGCCGCCGGGTGGTGGTCCGGAAGGTGCCTTGAGCCACGACGTGATCCACGGGCTGGACATCACGACCGCCCTCGGTCTCGAACGCCGTGTTCCGGCGGAGCGCCTCGAGGTGATCTTCGCCGCGATGAAGCCGAAGCAGGTCAAGTACTTCGGGACCGACCTGGACGGCGTTGCCTTGCGGGCCGATGACCTCGACTGGTCGTACGGCACCGGGACCCCGCTCACCGGGACGGCCCAGGACCTGTTGCTCGTGTTGTGCAATCGGCGGTTGCCCGCCGGACGTCTTCGGGGAGAGTCGAGCGCGCGCTTCACCACGGTCTGAGTTCCTTTCGTAGTTGGTCCATTGTAGACAGGTGGGGTGCGCCGAAGCGCAACGCCTGGAAACCGGCGTCGCGGGCGGCGGTCACGTTTTCTTCGCGGTCGTCGATGAGCAGCACTCGGTCGGGCACCACGTCGAGCCGGCGGCGGAGCGTGGCGAAAGCTTCCGGATCGGGTTTGCGCACGCCGATATCCCCGCTCACGAACCAGTCGGTGAGGTACTCGCCGAGCCCGAACCGATCGCGCAGCAGTTTCGACCACTCGCTGACGTCGTTGCTCAGGCAGGCGAGCCGCACTCCGGTGGTCTCGAGCTCGGCGAGCAGGGCGACCACGCCTTCGGTGAGGCGGTGGCTCTGGCAGTACTCCTCGTCCGACGCCCCGGGTGCGCCCGCCGTCGCCCAGAAGTCCGCGGAGGACAGCTTGCCGAGGCTGCATTCCTTGTACAGCTCGGCGATCCCGGGCCGGTCCAGCACGCAGCCGTGGCTGCGGAGGTAGGGCACCAGCAGGTCCGCGACGTCGTCGGCGCACGCGTAGAGCACGCCCATGGCGTCGAACACGACGACGTCGATCGCGTCGCGATCTCGGGCTGTGGAGGCGGGGTTCGAAGGGGCCATGTCTTCGACGGTACCGAACACACGTGCGAGCGCCATCACTTGAAAGGGTGAAGCAAGTGGTGTCCGAAATTCTCCGTTCGCGACTTTTCTCTTGCGGCACAAGGCAAAAGTGGTCGATCGCGTTGGGGTGCCGCTGGAAATTGTCGGACCCGGTCGGCAAGCTCGTGATCAGCAGCCGGCGGGCCCACCGCCGAACGAAGAGCATTCGTCCTGCGAGTAGGGCTCCGCCCGCCAGCCCGCAGCGTCGACCGTCCTGGAGGTGTCATGCACGACGAAGGTCCACGGTCCGGCGTAGGAGTTTCCGTGCCACCGGTTTCCCTGGTGGAACGTGATCGCCTCCTCGACCACGGTTCCCTTGTAGGGGGACCAATCCGGGAAAGTCCCGTAGTTCGAGAGCAACGCCATCCGCCCGCACAGGCTCGTGCAGCCGACCCGGCCGGGATCGAACCGGAAGGTGTTCCCGTGGATCTCGACGAGCTGCGACTTCCAGCGGCAGTCGTCGTACGCCGGTGGCTTCTCGATCGTGCCCGCCGCGCACGAAGACTTCTGCGCGACCTTGGTGCAGTAGCCCGAAGACGTGTTCGCCGGGCTGCTGCAGAAGCGGTCGGCGTTCTCCCACACCGTGATCCCGGCCCAGTTGTCCTCGAAGGTGTTGCCGCTGATGTCGACGGCCGAGGTCCGTGCCGGGACGCGCGGCTCACCGCCGGATTCCGAGAGGTACACCGTCGCCACCGGGAAGTTGTCGCCGCGGGCGGCGAACGCCCGACCCTGCACCAGGGTGTTGCCGCGGAACGTGTTGCCGCGCAGCACGAGGTTGTAGCTGGTCTCGTAGAACAGCGCCTCGGCCGCGTTCGCCTCGAACAGGTTGTCCTCGACGAGGAAGTCGTTGTTGTTCGTGTCGGCCCACAGGCCGGCGCCGTGGTTGCCGTGGACCCAGTTGCCGCTGATGTCGGCCCCGTTCACGGCCCAGAACTTGGCGCCGCCGCTGCACCCGCAGCCCGGCACCTTGGTCTCCCAGTCGCCGGTGTTGTTGCCGGTGATCTCGTTGCCCTCCAGCACGAGCCCGGTGATGCCGTCGCCCGCCTGGTACGCGTTGAGCCCGTACTGGCCGTTGTCGCGCAGGCAGGTGTGCCGGACGATCTGGCGTGCCCCGGCCATCAGCCCGGCGCCGTCGTTGTGTTCGATGGTGGTGTTCTCGATGAGCCAGCCGTCGCCGGAGTCGTGGTTGACCACGCCTTGGTCCTGGTGGGCGGCGAACCCGCGGATGGTGAGCCCGCGGATCTCGACGTCGCGCGCCCGCTGGGTGAAGGCCGCGCGGTTGACGCCGCGGCCGTCGACGACCGCGCCCGGTGCGCCGAGGTAGACGTCGCCGTCTTTAGGGGCGACCTGGCCGAACTCGTCCGTGCCGAGCGTGTGGGTGCCGGGGTGGAGCCAGAACGTCGTGCCGGGCGGGTGCGACGCCGTCTGGGCGGAGAGGTCTCCGTCGACGCCCGGATCGACGGAGACGGCCCCGGGCGGCGCTTCCCCGTGCTCCGCGGGCTGGCGGTCGCACACCGGCCCGGGCCCGTCGGCGGCGCGCGCGATCACCGGGCAGGCCACGGCGATCAGGAGCGAGCAAGCAGCGACGAGAAGCGCACGAGATCTGCCCATGGCAGGAAGTTACGCACGGACGGGCCGGAAAACAGTCCCCCTCAAGTGTCCTCATCGGACCCAGGGGGTGAATCCGGCCCGCCGGCAGCCGGGTCAGGCGTACTTGCGGAACACGGGCTGCACCGGGCGCCCGCCCATCCACGGCGTCGGGTCGCCGGCGTCGAGCGCCTTGCGGTAGACCGTGCAGGCCTGGGCGACCACGTCGATCGTCTTGTCGATGTCGGCTTCGGTGAGCGCGGCACTGACCACGAAGGACGGTCCGAGCACGCCACCGCTGATCAGCTCGCGCAGGAACAGCGTCCGGTAGGGCTGCGACGGCTTGCCCTGCTCGTCGAGCGTGCCGAAGACGAGGTTGCTGGCCCGGCCGCGGACGACGACGTGGTCCTCGACGCCGATCCCGGCCGCCACCTCGCGGACGCCGGCGGCGAGCCGGTCACCGAGGGCGTGGAGCCTGCCGACGACGTCCTCGTCGCGGTAGACATCCATCACCGCCATCGCGGCGGCGAGCGAGTGGGTCTCGGCCCCGTGGGTGGTGGACAGGAGGAACACCCGCTCGCGGTCGCTGCGCAGGCCGCCGATCTCCATCAGGTCCCGCTTGCCGGCCAGCGCCGAGACGGCGAAGCCGTTGCCGAGCGCTTTGCCGAACGTCGAGAGGTCGGGCGTGACGCCGTAGAGCCCCTGCGCGCCGTGGGCGGACCACCGGAAGCCGGTGATCATCTCGTCGAAGACCAGCACGACGCCGTGCCGGGTGGTCAGCTCGCGCAGGCCCTGCAGGTACCCCGGCGGGGGTTCAACCGCCGCCGCGGCCTCCAGGATCAGGCACGCGATCTCGCCGTCGTGGCGCTGCAGCAGTTCCTCCGTGGCCTGCAGGTCGCCGTACGGGAAGGACAGGACCGCTTCCGTCGTCTCGTCCGGGATGCCGGCGTTCATCGGCGTGGTGCCGATGAACCAGTCGTCGGTCGAGAAGAAGGCGTGGTCGGCGCACTTGGCGACGAGCCGGCGGCCGGTGGCGGCGCGGGCCAGCCGCACGGCGGCGGTCGTGGCGTCGGAGCCGTTCTTGGTGAACTTCACCATGTCGGCGGTCGGCACGTTTTCGAGGAACCGCTCGGCCGCGTCCGCCTCGATGATCGACGGGCGGATGAAGTTGCTGCCCTTGTCGAGCTCGCCGCGGACCGCTTCGAGGACCCGCGGGTGGGCGTGGCCGAGGATGACCGCCCGCAGGCCGGCGCCGTACTCGATGTACTCGTTGCCGTCGACGTCCCAGACGTGGCCGCCGCGGCCGTGGGAGATGACCGGAGCCATCCCTTCGGGATACTGGTCCGAGCCCTTGGCGTAAGTGTGCGCACCGCCGGGGATGACCCGGTGCAGCCGCTCGTTCGCCTCCGTGGAGCGGGGCAAGTTCGTTCCCATGGGGGTCACCTCGTTGGTTTCAACGCCTCTCCGAGAGACGGCGCGCGCTCATCCCGGTCACTGACCATTGTGACCGACAGTGGCCACGAAATGTCCAATTCTGGGTCTTTGTACGAAATTGTGATGTCTTCGGACGGGTCGTGGGGTCGATCGATACGATACGACACATCGGAGACTTCGGTGAGTGACTGGAATCCGTGCGCGCAGCCCGCCGGGATGTACACGGAAACCTGCGTCTCACCCGAAAGTTCGAATGTTTTGACATTGCGGAACGTGGGTGAATCCGGTCGGAGATCCACCACGACGTCGAAGATCGCGCCGTGCGAGCACCGCACCAGTTTCGCCTCGCCGGCCCCGCCGCGCAGGTGCATCCCGCGGACGACTCCCTTGCGGGAGCGGGAAAGGCTGTCCTGGGCGAAGCCGTCCGGGTCGATGCCCACCGACGCGACGACCTCGCGGTCGAACGTCCGGCTGAAGAAGCCGCGCTCGTCCGCGTGCGGGGTCGGTTCGAACAGGTACACGCCCTCGATCTCGGGCACCGGAATGGCCTTCATCGCGCACCCCCGAAGAGGGCCGCCGAAAGGGCGGCGAACTGGTCCTTGAGCCGTTGAACGTTGTTCTCGTTCCGTTCCGCCAGGATCTGGCGCAGTTCCGGCGAACGGTTTTCGAGTTCGGTGAACTGCTCGACGAGCCGGTCGAAGTCGACGCTCTTCGCCCGCTGGGTGAAGCCGTCGAGGCCCATCTCCGCCATGAGCACGTCGTTCTTCGGCGCGTATCCGATCGCGACGGTCGGCTTCGCGACCTTCAGGGCGCAGAGCACGTTGTGGTAGCGCGTGGCCACCACGCTGTCCACCGCCGCCATCTCGTGCATCAGCTCGTCCAGGGTCTCCGCCGAAGCCGCCGTCACCAGCGGGGAAGCGGTCTTCTCGAGGATCTCGTCGACGACCTGCCGGTCGATCTGATCACCGATGAACAGCCGGACGGGTCTGCCCTGGTCAACGAGCCAGGCGACGAACCGGTTCATCGTGTCCACGTAGTGGCGGTAGATGCGGTCGCCGTCGGCGCGGTCGTCGTTGCCGCCGTAGTAGGCCATCACCCCGACCCCGACGGTGCCCGGCGGGCCGTCGGCGTCCGGGGTGGGGAGGGAGAACGCGAGGTCGGGGTAGACCTCGTCGCGGCTGGTGTCGACACCCATGGCGCGCATGGCGTCGCGGGAGATGTCGTCCCGGTAGGAGCGGTAGGCGGCCAGGCGGCCGGCCCAGCGGACGAGCGTCCGGGTGGCCCGTGCGCTGATGTGGTTCGCGCCGACGCTGACCAGCGCGATCTTGGTACCGAAGAGCCGCCCGGTGGCGGAAAGGAGGAAGAGCGAATACGGGAAACCCCACGGACGCAGCGGAAGCGTCGCTTCGAGGACGCCCATGCCGGGCACGATGACGACGTCCTGCTCGCGGACCCAGGCGGCCGTGCGGCCGATGTCGACCAGCTTGCCGAGTCCCTTGAGGACGATCGACCGGAGGCCGGACGCCGTCTCGTACTCGGCCTGGTTCCAGTGCAGAGGCGTGGTGTCGACGCCGTACCGCTCGCGGACGATGTCCGGGCCGCCCACCAGACCGGTCAGGACGGCGTCCGGGTGTTCGGTGCGCAGGTAGCCGAGCACGGCTTCGAGGGAACCGTCGTTGCCGAGGTTCCCCGAGCCGAGCAGGCCGAAGACGCCGACGCGCGGGGCACGCTTCACGCGAGCCTGCCTTCGCGGCCGGCCACGATCTCGTTGACCGTGGAGATGTCGGAGGCGGTCGGCGCGCGGTCCTCGACGCGTTCGCCGTGGCCGGAGCGCGCCCGGTTGGTCAGCCAGGCGCCGAGGTGCCCGAAGCACTCGCGCTTGTCGGCGGCCGAGATCGGCGCGCGCCGGATGAGGTCCGCGAACCCGTAGACGTACTCGCCGAGCAGGCGGACGGTGGGATTCCGGAGCCGGTTCGCGCGCCGCGGGTCCAGATTCGCGCACCGGCTCCGGATGGTCGGGTTGGCCCGTTCCGCGCGGCCCGGGTGGTCGCGGCGGAAGTAGAGCAGCTCGGGCACCTGGTGGAACGGGCCGTGCAGGGCCATCTCGGCCGAGTACGTCCGGTCGGCGTGGTGGTAGCTGTCGAGCGGCTTGACGCGGCGGAGGACGTCGGCGCGGATGACGCCGTAGAAGTCGTCGCCGCCGGGCTCGAACAGGACCGCGCGGAAGCGGTCGGGTGCGTGCCGGGACGCGGTGTCCAGCGTGTACTCGAGCGGCTGGACGATGCGGCCGTCGCCGTCGATGATGGCCTGGTCGCAGTGGGCGAGGATGACGTCCGGGCGCTCGTCGAGGGCGTCGATGCACCGCTTGAGCAGGTCGCGGGCGTACAGGTCGTCGTGCGACACCCACTTGAAGAGCTCGGTGCGGGACACGTCGAACACGAAGTTGTGGTTCGGCGTCGCGCCGATGTTCTTCGGCTGGCGGACGTAGCGGATGCGCGAGTCCTTGTCGGCGTAGCGGCGGCAGATCTCGTCCGTGCCGTCCGTGGAGGCGTTGTCCGAGATGATCAGCTCGAAGTCTTCGTAGGTCTGGCCGAGCAGGGCGTCCAGTGACTCGGCGAGGTACTCCTCGCCGTTGTACACCGGGAGGCCGAGGCTCAGCCGCGGGACGGTGGTCATGGAGTCCTCATTCCTTGATGGGCTCTTTGATCGGCTCGAAGACGACGGTCGGCTCGTCGGCGGACGGCGGGACGTAGGCGCGCAGCCCGAGCCGCAGCTGCAGCCACCAGACGACGGAGCCGGTGAGCGTCGCGGTCGCGACGCCCCACGCGGACCCGGCCGCACCACCGAGGAAGGCGCCGGTGATGCCGAACGTGACGTAGAACAGGGAGGCGATCAACTGCGAACGCAGGCTCCGCTTGGCCGCGCCCAGCGCGCGGAGCCCGGCGGCCGCCCCGGTGGCGAAGCTCGCGCCGACCACGGCCAGGGTGACCGGGAGGATCAGCGGGGACGACGAGTCCCACACCGAGCCCATCACCCAGCGGCCAGCGCCGTCGGGCAGCAGGAGCAGCAGGCCGAGGCCCCAGCACAGGGCGGCGGCGGCCTGCCCGCCGCCGAGGATGACGCAGAAGTGCTTCAGCCGGTGCGGCGCCCGCTGAAGCACCCGCGCGCCCTCGGCGACGGTGACCAGGGACAGCCCCATGAGCAGGGCCAGGAAGGGGCCGAGGAGCTGTTCGGCGCCGCGGACCGCGCCGACGGCGGTGATGCCGGCGATGGCGCCGAGGCCGTACGCGCGCAGCTGGGACGCGCCGCTGTTGCTGACGTTCTCGACCAGGTACCGCACGCTCAGGTCGCGCTGCGAGCGCAGCCAGCCGGCCAGCTCCCGCGGGTGCGGGAGGATCCCGGTCTGGAACCAGCCGTAGACCGCGGCGAGCGCGGCCGCGATGCCCCAGGCGAGGACGAACGCGACGACCGTCCCGATCCGGCCGGCGATGAACAGCGCCGGGATGAGCGCGACGCCGCACACGACGTCGTTGAGGAACGCCTTCTTCCCCTGCCCGCGGGCGAAGAACGCGAACCGCCAGGCGTCCTGCAGCAGCAGGCCCGGCAGGACGACGGCGAGCGCGACGAACGCGTTGCCGAGCGGGCCGCCCGCGGCCAGCCCGGCGACCAGGCTGATCAGGCCCGTCGCGCAGCCGACGCCGATGGCGGTGCCCGACGCGCTGGCGACCCCCAGGCGCCAGCGGTCATCCGGCACCGCGCTGAACCGCACCATCAGCGGGTCGGTGGCCAGGCCGCGCGACACGTTCAGCACCACGCCGTAGGTCACCCAGGCGAGGCTGAAGATGCCGAACGCGAACGTGCCGAGCTCGCGGGCCACGTACAGCCCGACGGCGAAGTTGGTCAGGCTGGACACCGCCTGGTCGCCGAGGCCCCAGCTCAGCCGTCCGGCCATCGCGCGCACCGCGCCCGATCGGAAGATCGAGCGCGGTGCGCGGCGGTGGTTGGCCACGTCGCTCACTCCTTGACCAGACCGGCGTCGTGCAGGGCGCGGGCCGCGACGTCGACGATGTCGAAGGGCAGCCCGGCGCGTTCGGCGATGTCCAGCAACGAGTGCTCGCCGTCGGAGAGGTTGAGCACCCACAGCATCGCCATCTGGGCCTGCTTGGCGTCGCTGCGGCCGCCGAGCGAGTCGTACAACCCGCGCTTGCCGAGCTGCGGCTCGCCGTACGGGCTGAGGTTGACGTACCGGCGGTTGCGGTCGAGGACACCGAAGGCATCCCGCAGCGCGCCGAGGGTGTCCTCCATGGCCGCCGGCGAGACGAAACCCGGGTTGTCGGCCGAGGTGTGGTACTCGGGGTAGCCCGCGTACGGCGTCCGCGTCAGCGAGCCGACGCCGAGGTTGAAGCCCGGCGAGCAGAACTGGCGCTCGTCGTAGCCGTACGGCGAGAAGTCGACGACTCGGTGTTCGCGCGAGCGCAGGACGTGCTGCAGCACGCGGTCGATCTCGGCGTCGTCGCGGCGGGACTTCTTGTACGTCAGTTGCCCCGGGTCGCCCGCGCAGGCCAGCACGAGCCCGTGCTTGACCTTCTCGATCCGGGACGAGTTGCGCGCCAGCCAGGTGATCGAGCCGATCGTCCCCGGCATGAACAGGAAGCGGTAGGTGTAGTGCGGCTGGGTGAGAGCCAGCTGCTGCGCCAGCGAGATCGCCACCGCGATGCCGGCCAGGTTGTCGTTCGCCAGCGACGGGTGGCAGACGTGGCAGGACACGATGACCTCGTCGGTGACCCGCCCCGGCACGACGTGCTCGCCGTACGTCAGCGACCCGTCGGCCAGGGTCGAGTCGATGACGACGTCGTACTCGCCGTCGGGCAGCGCGTCGAGCTTTTCCTGCGCGAGGCAGAAACCCCAGGCCGGGGCGTAGTAGCTGGTCCGGTAGGGCACCCACGACGGCTGGTCCGGCAGCGTGTGCAGGTGCTCCCGCAGCTCGCTGAGCGGCATCCGGCGAGACACCGGGACGCTGTACCCGACGACGTGCAGGTTCGACTCCTGGAAGTCGATCACGCGCTCACCAGAGGGGGCGGAGACGTAGGCGTCCCGGATGTTCCACTCCTGCGGGATCGTCCAGTCCAGCACCGCGGTGCCGGTCGGGACTTCGTGCCGCTCCAGCGCGATGTGCTCGCCGATGACGTCCAGGGTCTGCCGCACGCCGTCGCCGGTGATGCTGCGGCAGATCGGGTACAGCCGTTCGACCAGGGCGTGCAGCTCCGCGCCCGTCCGCAGCTGCGTGCCCGCCACTACTTGCGCCGCATGGTGTCGTCGATGCGGCCGGCTTCGCCTTCGCTCTTCAGCCAGGCGAGCCGCGTGAACAGCTGCTGGAACGACTCGCGGGTCAGCCCGAACTTGCGGTAGGCCTCGATCAGCTCGACGGCGCCGTCCTTGACCGACCACTCGCAGGCGAAGCCGGGGACGGCCGCGCGGAACCGCGAGAAGTCGACGCGGTACGAGCGTGGGTCGGCGCCGGCCTCGCCGGTGATGTTCAGCGTCGAGCCCGGCACGGCCTCGACGACCTCCTGGGCGATCTCGGCGACGGTGACGTTGTTGTCCTCGGTGCCGATGTTGAAGGCCTTGTCGTGCACGGCCTCCTTCGGCGCCGTCAGAGCCGCCGTGAACGCGCGCGCGATGTCCTGGGCGTGCACCAGCGGGCGCCACGGCGTGCCGTCCGACAGCACCAGCACTTCGCCGGACAGGTGCGCGTGCGCGGTGAGGTTGTTCAGCACGATGTCGCCGCGCAGCCGGGGCGAGTAGCCGAACGCGGTCGCGTTGCGCATGTAGACCGGGGTGAAGTCGTCGTCGGCGAGCTCGTGGACGTCGGCCTCGACGCGCACCTTCGACTCGGCGTACGGCGTCACCGGCTTCAGCGGCGCGTCCTCGTCGACAAGGTTGTCGCCGCCGGCGCCGTACACCGAGCAGGTCGACGCGTAGATGTACCGTTGAACCCCGGCGTCCTTCGCCAGCTTCGCGAGCTTCACCGACGCGTGGTGGTTGATGTCGTAGGTCAGCTCCGGCGCGAGCGAGCCGAGCGGGTCGTTCGACAGCGCCGCCAGGTGGATCACCGCGTCGAAGCCTTCGACGTGCGAAGCGGTGACGTCCCGCAGGTCGACGACGTGGCCGGCCGGGTCGGCCGGGACCGGACCGAGCAGGCAGGACTCGAACAGCCCGGAGTCGAGGCCGACGACCTCGTGGCCGGCGGCGGCGAGCACCGGGGCCATCACCGTCCCCAGGTAGCCCTTGTGCCCCGTCAGCAACACCCGCATCGGATTCAGCCCTTCAGGTCGAGAGTGAGTTTCTTGACGAAAAACGCTTCGGCGTACTTCGCGGCCGCTTCGATGCCGCGGATCCGGGCGAGCCCGAGGAAGGCCTCGCGGTCGTACCAGGGCCGGTGCCGCTGCGACGCGTAGTGCGTCTGCAGCAGCCGGACCTTCTCCTCGGCGACGTCGTCGTCGAGCGGCTGGTAGACGGACGGGGCCCCGAGGTCGCCGTCCCACTTGACGATCTCGTAGCCCAGCGCCAGGTGGTCGCGGAACGCCGTCGGCACCAGCTTCGCGAGCCCGCGGTGGTCCTGGTGGGCGTCGTCGGTGCGCGGCGCCAGGATGACGTCGGGGTCGGTCCGCCGCCGCAGCTCTTCGAGCGCGTTCTTGGCCTCTTCCCAGTGCGCCGGGAAGCGGCCGTCGGGCAGCTTGAGCACCGTGACGTCGACGTCCGCGCCCGGGCAGAACGCGGCCAGCGCCGCCCGCTCCTCGTCCTCGCGGTGCGTGCCGCCGCCGGAGAGGACCAGCGCGTCGACGCGCAGGCCCGGCCGGGACTCGCACAGCGTCAGCAGCGTGCCGCCGGCGCCGATCGCGATGTCGTCGCAGTGCGCGCCGAGTGCGACGACGCCGCCGAGCCGTCCCGGCCGCAGCCCGATCACGCGGTGCTCGCGACGGGCCGCTCCCAGAGCGCCCAGGGCTTCTTGCCGTGCGTGTAGGCGTCGTCGAGCGCCGCGCGCTCCTTGACCGTGTCGGTCGGCTTCCAGAACCCGCGGTACGGGTAGGCCAGCAGCCGCCCGCGCTTGGCGAGCTCGCCGCAGCCGTCGGCGACCAGGTCGCCGTTCTCCGGGATGTGGTCGAACACTTCCTGCCGCAGCACGAAGTACCCGCCGTTCTCCCACAGCGGCATTTCGCTGACCGCGGTGATCGCGCCGACCATGCCGCCCTCGTTCATCTCCACGCAGTGGAACGACGACTGCGGCGGCACGACCATCATCGACGCGCCCGCGTCGGTGTTCGAGAACCGCTCGATCATGTCCGGCAGCGGCGCGTCGGACAGCACGTCGGCGTAGTTCGCGAGGAACATTTCGTCGCCGTCGAGGTAGTCGCGGACGCGGCGCAGGCGTTCACCGATCGGCGACTCGATGCCCGTCTGCACGAAGGTGATCGTCCAGTCGGCGATGTCGGTCGACAGCAGTTCCGCTTGCCCGTTGCGCAGGATGAAATCGTTGGAAATGGTTTCCTGGTAGTTCAGGAAGAAGTTCTTGATGTGCGCCGCGCCGTAGCCGAGGCACAGGATGAATTCGGTGTGGCCGAAATGCGCGTAGTAGCGCATCACGTGCCAGATGAGCGGTCTCGGACCGACCATCGCCATCGGCTTCGGGACGTCGTCGGCCGCGCCGTTGCGCATCCGCATCCCGTAGCCACCGCAGAAGAGGACGACCTTCACTTCACTGCACCTCGACGATTTCCAGGTGGGGAATGGGGAACACCAGCTTTCCGCCCCACGCACCGATGTAAGACAGCTGTTCGGTCAGCTCCTCCCGGAGGTTCCACGGGAGGACGAGCACGTAGTCGGGCCGATCGGTTTCGATCCGCTCGGGGGGCAGCACGGGAATGCGCGTGCCCGGGGTGAACCGGCCGTGCTTGTACGGGTTGCGATCGACCGTGTACTGCAGCAGGTCCGTCCGGACGCCGCAGTGGTTGAGCAGGGTGTTGCCCTTGCCGGGGGCGCCGTAGCCGACGACGGTCTTGCCGTCGTTGCGCGCCTCGATGAGGAACTTCAGCAGGTCCAGCCGCACGCGGGTGACGCGCTCGGCGAACTCGGTGTACCCGGACAGCTCGTGCAGCCCGGCGGCCTTCTCGCGCTCCAACACGTCGGTCATCCGCTCGCTGGGCTCGCCCGCCACCTCGGCCGGTCGCGCCCAGAGCCGGATCGAACCGCCGTGCGTCGGCACGAGTTCGACGTCGACCACGGTCAAGCCGCCGGTCGCGAGGGCCCGGCGCGCGGATTCGACCGTGTAGTACTGGAAGTGCTCGTGGTAGATCGTGTCGTACTGGTTCTTTTCGATCAGCGTGAGCAGGTGCTGGACCTCGATGGAGACCCAGCCGTCGTCGGCGACGAGCGCCCGCAGGCCCTTGGTGAAGCCGAGGACGTCGGGGATGTGCGCGTAGACGTTGTTCGCGGCCACCAGATCCGCGGCACCGTGCTCCTCGCGCACCTGGCGGCCGGTCTCCTCGGAGAGGAACGCGGTCAGGGTGGGCACGCCGGCGTCGCGCGCGGCTTGCCCGACGTTCACCGAAGGTTCCACGCCCAGACACCGGATGCCGTGCCCGACGACGTGCTTGAGCAGGTAGCCGTCGTTGCTCGCGACCTCGACGACGAAGGACTTCTCGCCGAGCCCGAGCCGCTCGACCGCGCCGTCGACGAAGCGCTTCGCGTGCTCGACCCACGACGTCGAGAAGGACGAGAAGTACGCGTACTCGGTGAAGGTCTCGTCGGGGTCGATCAGCGGGGGGATCTGGGCCAGCCAGCAGTCGGTGCACACCTTCAGGTGAAGCGGGAAGGTGGCTTCCGCTTCGTCGAGCTGTTCGGCCGTCAAGAATCGCTCACACGGGGGAGTCGCGCCGAGGTCGACGACGCTGGCCGTGTTTGTCGAACCGCAGAGTCGACATGTGGTCATCTACCAGGCTCCTTGGCTCGCGGTCGCGATGTGCGCTTAACACGTCGAGCAGGGGTGGATCGTCGTTACAGCGACGCGTGTCGGCGTGGTGGACCGATTCGGAACCGCAACCTGGGGCGGCAAAGTGTGGCGGAGATCACCGAGAGTGCCTGGCCGGACCCGTAACGTCCACTGTGGACCGGTCCTAGGCTGGCCGGATGACTTCGGAGACGGGGCCCCGCCTGAGCGGGCTCGCGGGCGTGGTGCTGACGGTCCGCTTCCTTTCGGAGCTGGCCCTGCTGGGCGGTTTGGCCCTGGCCGGTACGCAGCTCGGCAGCGGCGTCGCGCTGGCGATCGTCGACGCCGTGCTGCTGCCGCTGGCGGCCGCCGCGCTCTGGGGCCTGTTCATCGCCCCACGCGCCCGCCGCCGGCTCCCGGAACCGGCCCGCTTCCTGGTGGAGTTCGCTCTGTTCGCGGGCGCCGGAGTGGTGCTCGTGCTGGTGGGGTGGCCGGTGAGCGGGATCGCGCTGGCCGTGGTCTGGATCGGCAGCGCGGCGCTGACCCGGGTCGTCGCCAAAGACAGCTGAAGCCCTCCGCGCCGGAATGGCGCAGAGGGCTCCGGCAAGTTGCCGAGCGGGAATTGCTCAGCCGATCTTCTCCGCCGCCGGGATCACGTCGGTGCCGAACTTCTCCAAGACCGCCGGGTTGTGGACGTGCGGGACCATGCCCAGGGCCACGTCGATGCCCAGGCCGTGCAGGCGCTCCAGTTCCGTCAGCAGTTCGCCGGACTTCGAGCCGTCCTCGCCGATGTCGAGGATGTGGTAGACCGTCTTCGTGATCGAGGCGTAGTCGCGGCCCTCGTTCTCGCAGTGCTGCTTGAGGACGTCGAGCTTGTGCTCCAGCTCCGGGCCGTTGAAGAGGTTGCACTGGTCGGCGTACTTCGCCACCAGCCGCAGCGTCTTCTTTTCGCCGCCGCCGCCGATCATGATCGGGGGGCGGGGGTCCGACAGGGCCTGCGGGACGTTCAGCAACCTCGACGCGTCGAAGTGCTTGCTCTTGAACGGTTCGTCGCCGTCGGCCCACATCTGCAGGACGTACTGGAGGTTCTCCTCCAGCAGCTCGAAGCGCTCCGCGACCGGCGGGAACGGGAAGCCGAGGCCGCGGGACTCGTCCTCGTTCCAGCCCGCGCCGATGCCGAGGATCGCGCGGCCGCCCGACAGGACGTCCAGGGTCGTGATGGCCTTGGCCAGCAGGCCCGGGTGGCGGTAGAGGACGCCGGTGACGACGGTGAGGAGCTTGGCGCGCTCGGTGTGCGCCGCGATGAAGCCGAGGGTCGTGTACGCCTCGAGCATGTCGTTTTCGACGGGGCCGACGCCGCCGATCTGGAAGAAGTGGTCCATCACGGCGATGGAGTCGAAGCCCGCGCTGTCGGCGGTGCGGACGACGGCGGCCAGGTCGGCGCCCAGCGCGGACGCCCCGTTCGGCCAGGTGAAGTCGGGGATCTGCAGTCCGAGTTTCATGCTTTCCGACCGTATACCTGGAGTTGCCCCAGCTGCGTGCTCAGAAATCGCCGACGACCGAAACCCGCCCGTTCAGGGGATCGGTCACCCACACCGCGCGCGTGCGCTGGTCGACCGCGACGTCGCCGGGGTTGACGCCCAGCGACAGCTCTCCGGTCAGCGTGCCGGTCGCGCCGTCGACGCGGCTGAGGCCGTTCTGGCCGCCGTTGGTGTACACCGTGTTCGTGCCCTGGTGCACGGCCAGCGCGGAGGATTCGCTGCGCAGCAACACGGTCTTGCGCTCGGCGTGCGTCGCCGCGTCCACAATGGACATGTGGTGGATGCCGGAGTTGGCCACGTAGACCGAGCCGCTCGCCGCGTGCACCGCGACGGCCGTCGGCCGCGCCCCGACCTTCACGCTCGCGACGAACTTCCCGCTGTCGATCGAAAAGACCTCGACCGAGTCCGTGTCGGTGCTCGCGCAGTAAGCCAGCTTGCGCCCGGGGTCGACGGCGATCCCGGCGAGGCTCGGCTTCGGGCCCGGCACCAGGGCCGCCAGCGTGCAGCTGACGCCGTCGAGCACGGCGAGCGTGCCGGTGCCGGCGCTCGCCGCGTAGACGCGGTTGGCCTGCTCGTCCACCGCCAGCGCGGACGCGCCCGTCCCGGCGCCGATCACGCTCACCAGGTCGTGCGTGCGGCCGTCCAGCACCACCACGGTGCCCGCCGGCGGGTTCGCGACGTAGATCCGGCCGGCCTTCGCGTCGACCGCGACCTCACCCGGCTCGCCGCCGACGTGGACCAGCGCGACCACCGAAGCGCTCTTCGGGTCCACGACGGACACCGCGCCGTACCGCGGATCCGTGACGTAGGCGAGGCCGGTGACGGGATTCACCGCCACCGCGGTCGGCGCGCCGCCGAGGTCGATCGACCGGACCTCCTCCGCCCGCGCCAGCCCGGGCAGGACCAGGGCCCCGGCACCCGCGGTGACCAGGGCGAAGAGGCTTCGCCGGCCTAGCTGGCGACCTCGCATCGGCGCCTCCGCTCGTGATCAACTCACTCCTGAGCGTAACCCGCGCGATCCTCACGTGAAGGAACTTCGCGTCCCCCGATCGCGTTGTTTCCGGTGGGTAACCACTTGCAGAGCGGACGGAGGCGAGCGGGCGTGCACGGGCACCAGAACGGACTCAAGACGGCGTTGCTGCTCGGCCTGCTGTCGGCGATCATCGTCGCGATCAGCGGGCTCTTCGGGCGCGGCGCCCTGGTCATCGGCCTGCTCGTCGCGCTCGGGATGAACGCGTTCGCCTACTTCAACTCGGACAAGCTGGCGCTGCGCGCGATGCGGGCGCGGCCGGTGTCCGAGGTCGAGCAGCCCGCGATGTACCGGATCGTGCGCGAGCTGGCGCACGTCGCGCGCCAGCCGATGCCGCAGCTCTACCTGAGCCCGACCGTCGCGCCGAACGCGTTCGCGACCGGCCGCAGCCCGCGGCACGCGGCCGTCTGCTGCACCACGGGCATCCTCGACCTGCTCGACGAGCGCGAGCTGCGGGCCGTGCTCGGCCACGAACTCTCCCACGTCTACAACCGCGACATCCTGATCTCGTGCGTGGCCGGCGCGCTGGCCAGCGTGATCAGCGTGCTCGCGAACATCGCGCTGTTCTTCGGCGGCAACAACCGCGACGGGAGTCCGCTGGTCAGCCTGATGCTGATCTTCGTCGGGCCGATCGCGGCCGCGGTCATCCGGATGGGCGTGAGCCGGTCGCGGGAGTACCAGGCCGACGCGTCCGGCGCGGAGCTCACCGGCGACCCGCTGGGCCTGGCCTCGGCGCTGCGGAAGCTCGACGCCGGCACGCGGGCGCGGCCGCTGGTCGCCGAGCCGCAGCTGGTGTCGCAGTCGCACCTGATGATCGCGAACCCGTTCCGGCCCGGCGAGGGCCTGAGCAAGCTGTTCTCGACGCACCCGCCGATCGCCGACCGCATCCGGCGGCTCGAGGAAATGGCGCGCCGGGGGCCGGGCGGCTTCTAGGCCGACGCCCCCGCCGCGACGGCGACCGCCTTCACGTAGTCGCCGTAGCCGGACTTCGCCAGCTTCGCGCCCAGCGCGTAGCACTCGTCGGCGTCGATGAAGCCCATCCGCAGCGCGATCTCCTCCAGGCACGCGATGCGCACGCCGGTGCGGTGCTCCAGCACCTGCACGAACTGGCCCGCTTCGAGCAGCGAGTCGTGCGTGCCGGTGTCGAGCCAGGCGAACCCGCGGCTGAGCTCGACCAGCGTCGCCCGGTCCTGCCGCAGGTAGGTCAGGTTGACGTCGGTGATCTCGAGTTCGCCGCGCCGCGACGGCTTCAGCGAGCGCGCGATGTCGACGACGTCGTTCTCGTAGAAGTACAGCCCGGTGATCGCCTTGTTCGAGCGCGGCTTCGCGGGCTTTTCTTCGATCGTGCGCAGCTTGCCGTCGGGGCCGACCTCGCCGACGCCGTAGCGCTCGGGGTCCTTCACCGGGTAGCCGAACAGGACGCAGCCGTCGAGCTCGCGCACGGCCTGCTGCAGGCGGCTGGAGAAGCCCTGGCCGTAGAAGATGTTGTCGCCGAGCACCAGCGCCACGTCGTCGTCGCCGATGAAGTCCGCGCCGATCACGAACGCCTCGGCCAGCCCGTTCGGGCTCGGCTGCTCGGCGTAGGAGAACGAGACGCCGAACTGGTCGCCGCTGCCCAGCAGCCTGCGGAACATCGGCAGGTCGGTGGGGGTGGAGATGATGAGGATCTCGCGGATCCCGGCCAGCATCAGCACCGAGATCGGGTAGTAGACCATCGGCTTGTCGTAGACCGGCAGCAGCTGCTTCGACACCGCCTGGGTGATCGGGTGCAGGCGGGTCCCGCTGCCTCCGGCCAGCACGATGCCCTTCATGAACTGCCTCCCTCTCCTCGGCCACGACTGCGTCCCCACCCTACGGGCTGGGCCGGACCGGCCGATCGAGAAGCGCTAGAAGGCCGGTCCTTTGCCGAAGTAGGCCTTGCAGCCGAGGTTGTACTCGGTGGCGATCTCCAGCACGTTCTTGCCGCCGTCGACCGGAAGCAGCGTCGAGGAGTAGTTGGGGCAGAAGTTGTTGTGGATGCCGGTGATGTGCACGGGAGCAGGCAGCTCGTACCAGTGGCCGGCGCCGAAGTTGTCGTTCGCCAGCAGGACCTGGCCGTTGTTGGGCTGCGGCTGGCCCTTGGCGTTGGTGTAGATCTGCCCGACCATGACGATCCGCACGCCGTTCGGGCCGCCGGGGAACAGCGTGATCGTCTGCGCGTGCTGGAAGTAGTTGCCGTTGGCGGTGTTCACGCGGGTGCCGGGGTCGGCGGGGTCGCCCCAGTTGGCGCCGTCGGCCGAGATCTTGAAGTACGGGTCGCAGTAGCGGTCGCGGTAGTTGCAGATCTCGTAGGCGAAGTAGTAGCGGCCGTCCGGCAGCCGCCGGATGATCGGCATGCCGGGGCGGACGCGGTCCGGCGGGATCGCCATCGTGAGCTGCTTGGTGCCCCAGGTCACCCCGTCGGTCGAGGCGACCCGGTTGAGCACCTGCGCGTACTTCGGCGCCTGCGTCTCGTCGGCGTAGTGGAGCCAGAGCGTGCCGCCCGCGTCGACGGTGAACTCGGGCTCCCAGATGCCGTCGATGTTGTGCGACCGCGCGGCCTCGGACAGGAAGCTCCACGCGCGGCCGCCGTCCTTGCTGGCCCAGATCCGGATCCCGAGGCGGCGCTGCGGCCCGGCGTCCTGCCGGTAGGACGCGGCCCACAGCAGCGTGCCGGCGCGCAGCTTGCCGACGCGCTGCGGCAGCTCGTAGACGGTGCCGCAGCACATGCCGTACCGGCCGTCGGGGTCGTGGATCTCGCCGATCTTGTGGAACGACTCGCCTTCGTCCGTGCTCTCCATCACCGGCGTGAACTTGCCGCCGGCGTCTTCGCTGGTCAGCGTGGCGATGATGCGGCCGCGGCCGATCACGGAGTGCTCGAGCCGGACGAGCCGGGCGTACGAGCCGTAGCCGGGCACGAGCTGCCGGCGTTCGGCCGCGCTCGCGGGGGTGAGCAACGTCGCGACGAGCGTCAGCGGCAGCACGAAGACGAGAAAACGGCGCATCCGGACCCTCTCCACGCGGTGACCGCGCGATTACAACACGCTGATCGGGTCCGTCGGGGACAGTCACACGGCCCATTCGCGCGTTCGGGGGGTTTGCTGTGCGCCATCGGGTGACCGATTGCGGGGTGTGACGGTAACGCGGGGACAAAGAACGTCGAAAGATCACCGGAGGGCCGGTGGTGGCCCCGAGGGGGAACGATGAAACTACGGCTGCTCGGCGTGCTCGTCCTGGCGTTCGCGTCGGCGTGCGCACCCGGCGTCGGCTACGGGACGATCGAGGCGGCCTCGTCGGCTGCGGTCGTGCCGGCGCCGCCGACGTCGACCGCGCCACCGGCCCCGCGCGAAGTGCCGACGGAGACGCACACGGGCAAGGGCAGCGGCGAGTTCGAGACCAGCTGGCCCGCCGACCAGCTGGGGTTCTTCACGTTCGACTGCCCGAAGTGCACGTCGAACGTGATGATCGACTCCGACGGCGGCGAGCACGGCCTGGTCAACGCGATCGGCGCGTACAAGGGCACGACGTGGCTGAACACGTACGAGGACCGCCCGACGAAGCGGGTGACGATCCACGCGAACGCGGCCTGGACGGCGACGATCTCGGACTTCCGGAGCCTCCCGATGACGGCCCCGGGCCAGCCGATGTCGGGCAAGGGTGAGGCGGTCCTCCGCCTGCCGGCGGGGGTGTCGAAGGTGCGGTTCACGGCGAAGACGCGGGGGAACGTCGCCCTGTGGATCAACGCGGGGGACTTCCGCGACCTGCTGCTGAACCAGATCGGGAACGTCGAGGTGGAGCGCGACGTCCGGGGTCCGGGGTACCTGAAGGTGGACGGGTACGAGACGAGCTGGACGCTGACGCCGTCCTGAGCGGGCACCCGGTGGCCGGGTGCCCGCGGCGACGTCAGCGGTAGTTCGTGAACTGCAGCGCGATCTCGAAGTCCTTGCCCTTCAGCAAGGCGATCACGTCCTGCAGCTGGTCCTTCTTCTTGCCCGACACCCGCAGCTGGTCGCCCTGGATCTGGGCCTGGACGCCCTTCGGGCCTTCGTCGCGGATGAACTTCGCGATCTGCTTCGCCTTGTCCGAAGCGATGCCCTGGAGGATCTTGCCGCCGATCTTGTAGATCTTGCCCGAGAGGGCCGGCTCGCCCGCTTCGAACGCCTTCAGGGAGATGTTGCGCTTGATCAGCTTCTCCTTGAACACCTCGACCGCGGCCAGGGCGCGCTCCTCGGTCTCGGACTCGATCGCGATCGCCTCCTCGCCGGACCAGTTGATCGTCGTGCCCGTGCCGCGGAAGTCGAAGCGCGTCCCGAGCTCCTTGCTCGCCTGGTTGAGCGCGTTGTCCACCTCCTGGCGGTCGACCTTGCTCACGACGTCGAAAGAGGGATCCGCCACGTGTCCTCACACCTCGTACTCGCTTGTCAGGGGCCACCCAGCCTAGCCCCCACCGGGGGATGGGTATCCCGGTTGACCCCCGTCCGGAGCGGTTGGGTAAACTTCTCCACGGCCGGTTCGCCCGGCTTGCCTTGGCGGGTTACCCGAGTGGCCAAAGGGGACTGGCTGTAAACCAGTTGGCTTACGCCTACGGGGGTTCGAATCCCTCACCCGCCACCCAGTGAAGAGGCTTCGTGAATTCGGCAAACGCCGAGCACGGGGCCTCTTCTGCTATTCCCGAATTGCCTGTTCACGTTTTCGGTGGATCGGCAATCTTCGGTGCGAGCCGGCGTGTGATCCCAAACGACTTCGCCGCCCTCGCGGCTGATCCGGACGAAGACCGCGCCGCAGCAACCCCACGTGCACTCCGCCTCGGCGAGCATCACCTCACGAGGCTCCGCGCCGGGCAGCAGCGGGCTGTCCGGCCCCAGCAGCGCGTCGGGGTCCGCCCACGGGCCCTCGGCGAACACCGGCCCGACCACGTCCCGGTCGTCGACCAGGAGCTTGAGTTCGAGCCGGCTCCAGGCGGAGTCCTCCGGCAGGACCACGGCGGCGCGCAGGCGATTGACCACCTCGCCAGGCTAGGCGGAACGTCCACCGGGCTCCGGTCCGTTTCCCGCCGGTCGCCGGGTGCGAGCCGCGCACGGCGATCCACGCGCCGGCGATCGTGAGGACGACGATGCCGGCGCCGGCGAGGAGGGTGACCTCGTCCGGCTTCAGCAGCGGCTGGCCGCGAAGCGCCTGCCAGACCAGCAGCACCGTCACCGCCGTCCACGCGGCCGCGGCCAGGGCGACCAGGCGTGCCCGGACTCGTTCCGGACGCAAGAACACCACCCGGGCCGACAGCGCGCGCAGCGCGAAGGCGAGCAGGGGCAGCGCCTGCAGGGCGTGCAGGCCCCAGAAGTGCCCGATCCGCAGGTCGCCGCCGGTTGTCGACCAGCCCAGCAGTGGCAAGCCAGGGCCGCCGTCGGGCACGCCGACCGCGTGGCCGCCGACGAGCCGCATTCCCGGATCCGCGGCGCCGGTGCCCACCGCGGCGGAAGGGACGACCATGAAAAACGCGGCGGAAATCCCCAGCAACGACACCAGCACGCCGAGCGAGAGGCCTCGCGACAGGGAAGTGGTCAGCGTGCGCTGCCTCAGCAGCACGACGGCCAGGGCGGCGGTGGCCGTCCAGATGACCACCGACCCCGCTCCCAAGGCCGCGTACACCACGCGATCCACCGGTGTGCTGACGTTGAAGTGGCTCAGCCGCCCCCGTGCGGCTTGCCCGGTGATCCCGCACATCTCGACCACCACGGCCGCGGTCAGCGCGATCGCCGCCCACCGCGTGACCCGCTGGGCTCGCCGGCCGCGCACCAGGGGGACGAGCAACCCGATGGTTCCCAGGTACAGGGCGAAGCTGATGGCGAACTTCAGTGGCTTGGCCCATCGCGGCTGCCCCAGCACCTGGCCGGGATCCAGCGTCAGCGCCACCGTCAGCGCCGCCGCCGTCACCAGCAGGATCGCGGCGGTGGCCACCGTGGGACGATGACCGACGCGCAGCAAGCGGATAATTGAATTAACCATGTTCGGATAATAGAGTTATCCGAACGGCGGGGCAACCGAGGGGAGCACGCGGTGCGGATGGCCGAGCTGAGCAGGCACGCCGGCGTCGGGATACCGATGATCAAGTACTACCTGCGGCAGGGAATGCTGCCCGCCGGCGAACGCACCGGCGCGCCCAACCAGGCCAGCTACTCCGAGGCGCACGTGCGGCGGCTGCGGCTGCTGCGCGCCCTGACCGAAGACGGCGGGCTGACCGCCGCGGCGATCGAGCGGGTTCTGGCCGCCGTGGACAGCTCGCTCCCCCTGGCCAGCACGCTGGGTGTTGCCCAGGACGCCATCCTGCCCGCTCCCGAGCTGCCCGAAACCGATGAACACGCCCACGCTCGCGCCCAGCTGTCGGAGGTCGCGCACCGGCTCGGATGGCACGAGGACCCGGACAACCCCGGCTGGCGATCAGCGGTCCACATCCTGGCCACCTGCCACCGCATGGGCCACGACGCACTGCCCGCGCTGCTGGGTCCCTACGCCGAAGCCATGAACGCCGTCGCCGCCCACGAGGTCGACGCGGTCGCCGACGCCGGCGATCGCGACGGCGCGGTGGAGTCCGCCGTCACCGTCATCGCTCTCGGCTCCGCCCTGCTCAACGCGCTGCGCGTGATGGCGCAGCAGCAGGCCGCCCTCCGGCGGCTCGGCCCCGGCCGGCGCCCCACGGCCGCCGAGGGTGCCGCTCCTGACCCGGCGGACCGGCTCTGACGCGCGAAGATTCCGCGGCGCTGGGATGAACGCCCGCGTGCACCCCGGCCGCACGTGTGTCCTTTTCGGATGATCTCCTGTGCGGCGTCCGCGGAGTGACCCCCAGTTCCTGTGTGGAACTCCATCAGGCCAGCCGTCGACGTTCGTCGGCTATGCCGCGATTGTTCGAATTGTCGAGGAACAATCCACGCCCGCGATTGACCACACGATTCGGCGGGCATTCGTCCGCGCAACGGGTGAAGATTCGTTCCCCCTTTCGCTCGCATTTCGAAATACTCCCGTGAACCGGTAACGACCTCCGTGATCGGCCCGACGACCGCAAGGGGCAGGGGCCAACAAGTGGAGGTGCACATGCCGGTACCCGGGACGCTCGACCGCCCGACGCGGGAGCAGCTCGTGCGGGTCCAGTACGCCGATGCCCAGCTCGTCGCCGACTACGCCGACGCCTACTCCGGGGCGGGGCCGACCGCGCGGTACCACCGTTCCCGGCTCCACGCCGTCGACCGGGTGCTCGCCGGACGGCCCGGTGGCGCCTTGCTCGACGTCGGGTGCGGGCCGGGGATGATGGTCCGGCACCTGCTCGACGGGCGGCCGGGGGAATTCGCCGTCACCGGATGCGATCGGTCCGCCGCGATGGTCGACGCAGCGCGGCAACGGGCCGGAAAAGAGGCGGAGTTCTCCGTCGGGAACATCGAAGAAATGCCGTTCGCCGACGACGCTTTCGACATCGTGCTCGCGATGGGCGTGCTCGAATACGTGGACATCGCGCCCGCCCTGCACGAAATCGCGAGAGTGGTCCGGCCCGGCGGGCTCGCGGTCGTCACCATGCTCAACCCGCGCAGTCCCTACCGGCTCGTGGAATGGGGGCTGTACTGGCCCGCGCGCCGCGTGCTCGGTGGTCTCGAAGAGGCCTTCCACGTCCCGCGGCGCCACGGGGCGCGCCGCACCGGGATCCGGGCCTGCGCGCCGGGGCGGCTGCGCCACGAGCTGTGGCGGGCCGGGCTGCAGCCCCAGGACACGCTCTTCTACGACGTCACCGCGCTGGTGCCGCCGTTCGACCGGCTCGTCCGCGGCCGGTCCGACCGTCCGGAGAGGACGGTCGGGCGCGGTGCGCGGGGCCGGCTCGGCACCGGGTACCTGATCGCCGCCCGGCGGGTCTGAACGCACGCGAACGGCCGGTTTCCCCTGGGGGAAGGGGGAAACCGGCCGTTCGTCAGGTGGCGGCGCTCGGGGTTACGCCGCCTGGGGAACCGGCGTGGACGCCGGGGTCAGTGCGAGGTCGAGGACCTCGCGGACGTTCGCCACCGCGTGGACGTCCAGCTGGGACAGCACTTCGGCCGGGACGTCGTCGAGGTCCGGCTCGTTGCGCTGCGGGATGATCACCGTCTTCATCCCCGCCCGGTGCGCGGCCAGCAGCTTCTGCTTGACGCCGCCGATCGGGAGCACCCGGCCGGTCAGCGACACCTCACCGGTCATCGCCACGTCGGCGCGGACCACGCGGCCCGAGAGCAGCGACGCCAGCGCCGTCGTCATCGTGACGCCCGCCGACGGCCCGTCCTTCGGGACCGCGCCCGCCGGGACGTGGACGTGGATGCCGCGCTTGCGCAGGTCGCCCACCGGCAGCTCCAGCTCCGCGCCGTGCGAACGCAGGTAGGAGAGCGCGATCTGCGCCGACTCCTTCATCACGTCGCCGAGCTGGCCGGTCAGCTGCAGCCCGGACGCGCCGGACTCCTCGTCGGCCAGCGACGCCTCGATGTAGAGGACGTCACCGCCGGCGCCGGTCACCGCCAGGCCGGTCGCCACGCCCGGCGTCGCCGTGCGCTGGGTTGACGCCGGGAGCGACGACTCCGGGATGTGCCGCGGCCGCCCGAGGTAGGTCTCCAGGTCCGAGGCGTCGACGGACAGCGGCAGCGAAACCTCGTCCAGCGCCACCTTGGTCGTGATCTTCCGCAGCACCTTCGCGATGGTCCGGTTCGCGGCGCGCACGCCCGCCTCGCGGGTGTACTCGGCGGCGATCCGGCTGAACGCCGCGTCCGTCAAAACCACGTCCGAAGTGCCCAGCCCGGCGCGCTCCAGCTCGCGGGGGAGCAGGTGGTCGCGGGCGATGGTGACCTTCTCGTGCTCGGTGTAGCCGTCCAGCGTGACGAGCTCCATGCGGTCCAGCAGCGGGCCGGGGATGGTCTCGAGCGCGTTGGCCGTCGCCAGGAACACGACGTCGGACAGGTCCAGCTCGACCTCGAGGTAGTGGTCGCGGAACGTGTGGTTCTGCTCCGGGTCCAGCACTTCGAGCAGGGCGGCCGTCGGGTCGCCGCGGTAGTCGGCGCCGACCTTGTCGATCTCGTCGAGCAGCACGACCGGGTTCATCGAACCGGCTTCCTTGATGGCGCGGACGATCCGGCCGGGCAGCGCGCCGACGTAGGTGCGGCGGTGACCGCGGATCTCCGCCTCGTCGCGGATGCCGCCGAGGGCGACCCGGACGAACTTGCGGCCCATCGCCTTCGCGACGGATTCACCCAGCGACGTCTTGCCGACCCCGGGAGGGCCCGCGAGGGCGAGCACCGCGCCGGACCGGCGTCCGCCGACCGGGCCGAGACCCGATTCCGCACGGCGCTTCCGGACGGCCAAGTACTCGATGATGCGTTCCTTGACGTCGTCGAGACCGGCGTGGTCGGCGTCGAGCACCGCCCGGGCGGCCGCGATGTCGTAGACGTCCTCGGTGCGCTCGTTCCAGGGCAGCTCCAGGACGGTGTCAAGCCAGGTGCGGATCCAGCCGCCCTCGGGGGACTGCTCGGACGTGCGGTCCAGCTTGTCCACTTCGGCCAGCGCGGCCTTCTTGACGGCGTCGGGCAGCTCGGCGCCTTCGACGCGGGCGCGGTAGTCCGTCTCGTCGGCGGTGCCGTCGAGCTCGCCGAGCTCCTTGCGGATGGCTTCGAGCTGGCGGCGCAGCAGGAATTCCTTCTGCTGCTTCTCCATGCCCTCGGAGACGTCCTTGCGGATCGTTTCGGTGACCTCGAGCTCGGCCAGGTGCTCCTTGCTCCACTCGAGCGCCTTCTCCAGGCGTGCGCTGACGTCGAGCGTGGTCAGCAGCTCGACCTTCTGGTCGGTGTCGAGGTACGGCGCGTTGCCGGACAGGTCGGCGATCGCGGACGCGTCTTCGACCTGCTGGACGGCGTCGATCAGCTGCCAGCCGCCGCGCTGCTGGAGGATCGAGATGACGACGGCCTTGTACTCGGCCGCGAGCGGCGCGGTCCGGTCGTTCGTGGTTTCGGGGGCGTCCTCGGCGTGCACCCAGCGGGCGGCGCCGGGACCGTCGGCCATCCGCCCGACGCGCGCGCGGGACGTGCCGCGCAGCAGCACGGCGGCCTTGCCGCCGGGCACGCGGCCGATGCGCTCGACCGTGGCGACGGTGCCGAACTCGGCGTACTCGCCGTGGACGCGGGGGACGATGAGGACCTCGGCCTTGGTGGCGCCGGTCGACCGGATGCCGGGGAAGGACGCCTGGCTGGGCGTGCCGGCCTGGGCGGACTCCACCGCGGCCCGCGTCTCGGTGTCGCTCAGGTCGAGCGGGACCACCATGCCCGGCAGCACGACGTCGTCATCGAGCGGGAGCACGGGCAGGAGGCGGGTGTCGGACATGTGCACTCCTCGGTTAGTTGAGTCTGCCTTGCTCAACTCTCCGATGGGTGTGTTTGTTTCCGATGGAGCGTTCGCCCACAGCGATCAGTGAAACCGCAGGTCAGGAGCTTGGCCGCGCCGCGATCCCGCACCAGGCGTACGGGCGGGCCTCCGCCTCCAGCGCGTTCAGCTTCCGGTCGGGCCGCCAGTCCGGCAGGTGCACGATGCCCGGTTCGAGCAGCGGCCAGTCACCGAACAGCGGCTCGATCTCGTCGCGGTCGCGCAGCCAGACCGGGTTGCTCGTCTTGCGGTACTGCTCGACGAACCAGCGCAGCCCTTCAAGCGTCTCGCCGCTGCCGTCGCCCTCGCTCATCTGCGAGATGGCCAGCCAGCTGCCGGGCGCGAGCTTCTCGCGGTACGCCTCGAGGATGCCCTCGGGGTCGTCGTCCGGGCCGACGAAGTGCAGGACCGCCATCATCATCAGGCAGACCGGCTGCGAAAAGTCGATGAGCCGCTTCGTCTCCTCCGCGCGCAGGACCGCCTTCGCGTCCCGCATGTCCGCCTGGACGATGCCGGCCCAGTCGGTCGCCGCGCCCTCCTCGAGGATCAGCGTCGCGTGCGCCACGGCGACCGGCTCGTAGTCGACGTAGACGACCTTGGCGTCGTGCTCGTCGGGCAGCTCGGCCTCGACGACCTCGTGCACGTTCCCGGCCGTCGGGACGCCGGAGCCGAGGTCGATGAACTGCCGGATCCCCGCCCGCAGGGCCGCCCGCACCGCGCGGTTCATGAACTCGCGGTTCTGCTTGGAGCCGGGCCGCACCAGCGGCCACTGCTGCTCCATGCGCCTGCCGAACTCGCGGTCCACGGCCCAGTTCTGGGTGCCACCCAGGTACCAGTCGTAGATCCGGGCCGCGGACGGCTTCTCGGTGTCGACGCCCTCGGGCGCTCTCGGCGCGGAATCCCGCTGGTCGCTCACTCCCGGCTCCCCTCGCTCTTGGGGAGCCAGCCTATAAGGACACCGCGCCGCCGGTAATCCTCCGTTTGTTCACCGCACGGTGTTCACCGCACGGCGGGGCGGCGCTGCCAGTACGTCCACAACGGGCGGTACCCCTGCGCGTACCAGAACGGCGTCGAGAGCGGGTTCGCCGCCGCGTGGTGCAGCAGGACGACGTCGGCGCCCTCCTCGTCGAGGACGTGGTGGGCGTGGGTGGCCAGCGCGGTGCCGACGCCGGACGAGCGCGCCTCCTTCGCGACGGCCAGCGACGACAGGTAGCCGACGCGGGACGCCTTGACGCGGTCGCTGATCCAGCCGGTCTCGCCCGGGTGCTGGACGTTCACCATGCCGAGCGGGCGGCCGTACAGCTCGGCGATCCACACCGCGGGCTCCGGCCGGTTCAGCTTCTCGGCCAGGTCCTTGGTGAGGATGTCCTCGACGCCCTCGCGCCAGTTCACGGTGCCGTACTGGGCGTCGTAGGAGTGCAGCTCCATCCCGAGCGCGACGGCGGTCTCGAGGTCGCCGGGCTCGCCGCGGCGGATCTTGACGCCGGGGGTGCCGAGCGGCGTCGCCGGGACCATCCGCTCGGACGGGCGGACCGCGACCACCCGCAGCGGGGCGAACCCGTGGTGCAGCAGTTCGCGCGCGCCGGCGCCGTCACGACTGGCACGCGGGACGACCGCGGCGGTCTCGGTGTCGCCACGCTCGGCGACCGCGCGCAGATGTTCATCCCATCGAGTGAGGAGGGCGTCCAGGACCTCCGCCGGCCGCGGCCCGGCGAGCTGGAGGTCGAGCCGGTGTTCGGTCAGCGCGCGCCAGGGCGCGTTCGGCGCGCCCTGGTCGACCTGGATGCGCGAGGCGAGGCCGGACGCGGCCGAGCCGCCGGTCGCGACCTCCAGTACCACGGCGTTTTCGGCTGCCTCGAACGGAGAAGAACCGGGGAGCAGGGGATCCACCGCCGCGAGCCGTGCCGCGTGTTCGGTGGCGATCGCATCGCTGTGCATGGGCACATTGAAGCGCGACCGCGGCTCGCGTGTGTAGGGAGTCACTCGAGCGCCGAGCCTCTCTTGTTTCACCCCTTGGTCCACGCAGGTCAGCGGGTTCGGGGCATTGTTAACCCTGGGGTGATCTCCTACTGTCTCGAAAGGGACACGGGTACGCCCTACGGGGTACGGTATGGCCCTTGTCCACACCCGAAGTCACGGATCAGCACCGGTGGACAAGCCGGGAGGGAAGGTCGGATGCCGGACACCAACGCCCACGGCGACGCCGTCGCGCAGGCGCAGCCCGGGCCGGGAGCCGCTTCCGGGACACCACCGCAACCCGCCGCCTCCGCCGAAGCCCGGACGGACGAACGCCGGTTCCGCGTCTACACCTTCGCCGTGCTGAGCCTCGGGCTCGTCGCCGCGTTCGCCGTCGGCTCGTGGCAACCGTTCCACTGGGACAGCGAGCTGCTGTGGATCGGGCCGGTGCTCGCCGTCGCGTTCCTGCTCGCCGAGCAGCTCGGCATCAACGTCGACGTCCGCAGCGGCATCTCGTGGACCATCTCGTTCACCGAGATCCCGCTCGTCATCGGGTTCTTCGTCGCGCCGTTCGAAGTCGTGCTGGCCGCGCACCTGGTCGCCGGCATCGGCACACTGCTCGCGCGCAAGGTCTCCGGCCGCGTCCTCTACAACGCGGGCGCGTTCCTGCTCGAGATCACCGGCGCGTTCGCCGTCGCCGGGCTGGTCAAGTACGCCGTCGGCGCCGGCACCGGTGACAAGTTCCCGTGGGTCGCCGCGCTGGCGGGCACCCTGACCGCGCCGCTGGTGAGCACGCTGCTCGCGCTGGCCGCCGTCCGCGTGCTGCGGCGCCGGATGCGGGTCAGCACCGCCGTCCGGCTCACCGCGCGGATCCTGGTCGTCGGGTTCGTCAACGCCTCCGTCGGCCTGTCGGGCTACCTCGTCATTTCGAACACGCCCAAGGCGTGGCCGCTGGTGCTCGCCGTCTTCCTCGGCCTGACCGCGTTGTACTGGGCCTATTCGGACCTGCTGCGCGAGCAGCGGGACATGGAAGCGCTCTCCGACGTCAGCCTGATGGTCGCCCGGTCCGGGCAGCTGGCGGCGGCCCGCCCGGCCGGTCGCGCCGACGAGCTCGTCGGCGGCGTCGACGTCCGGGAGTGGGCGACGATCGCCGAGCGCATCAAGGACCAGCTCGCCGCGGGCCGCGTCGTGCTCCGGCTGCGGCTCGAGGCGAAGGACCCGCTGCGGGTCGTCGTCGCGGGCGACGACCTGCCGCCCGCCGACCCCGCCGCCGACGACCCGCTGCTGCGGCTGCCCGGCGCGCACGTCCGCCACTTCCGGATCACCGAGGCCAACCCCGACGTCCGCGCGGCGCTGCTCGACCGCGGCGCGCAGGAGGCGCTCGTCGTCCCGCTGCGCAGCGCGAACCAGCTGCTCGGCGTGGTCGAGGCGCACGACCGGCTGTCCCGCTGGCGCGGGTTCGGCAAGTACGACGTCCAGCTGCTCGGCACGATGGCCAGCCACCTCGCGACGTCGCTGGACAACCGGCGGCTGCTGGCGACGCTGCGCCACGACGCCTACCACGACCCGCTCACCGGGCACCTCAACCGGCTGGGCTTCCGGCAGGTGGCGAAGGAACCGCTGCGCGACTTCGGCAACGCCGTGGTGCTGCGCATCGACCTCGACGTCTTCTCCACGGTCAGCGACGCGCTGGGCTACGCGTGGGCCGACCGGATGGTGATCGCCGCCGCCCGGCGCATCCGCGACGCGCTCGGGCCCGACGTCCCGCTGGCCCGGCTGGAAGGCGCGTCCTTCGCGGCCCTGCTCGCCGGCTGCCCGCCGGAGGACGCCCACGACGCGGCGGAACGGCTGCGCGAAGGGCTTTCCGCGCCGTACCCGGTCGACCGGCTCTCGGTCGAGGCGAACGCGATGATCGGCTACGCGACGACGACCCCCGAGGAGTCGGGCGACGTCGTCGACATCGAAGGCCTGCTGCAGCGCGCCGACGTCGCCGTCCGCGCCACCAAGGGGGGGCGAAGAGGTCCGCGGCTACGTGCCGAGCATGGGCCAGATCTTCCTGCGCCGCTTCCAGATGGTCACGCAGTTCCGGCAGTCCCTCGAGGACGGCCAGGTCAGCGTCCACTACCAGCCGAAGATCACGCTGCCGAACCGGCAGGTCGCCGGCGTCGAGGCGCTGGTCCGCTGGGTGCACCCGGAGTTCGGCAGGCTCGGCCCGGACGAGTTCGTCCCGGCCATCGAGGCGGCCGGGCTGATCGGCGTCCTGACGTCGTTCGTGCTCGGCGAGGCGCTCAAGCGCTGCCGCAAGTGGCTCGACGAAGGCCTGCGGATCTCGGTGGCGGTCAACCTCTCGGTGCGCAACCTGGCCGACGAGGACTTCCCGGAGAAGGTCGCCCGCGAGCTGGCGCACCACGGCATCCCGCCCGAGCTGCTGACGTTCGAGCTGACCGAGTCCGGCGTGATGTCCGACCCGCAGAAGGCGCTGCCGATCCTGCGTGAGCTGCACTCGCTGGGCATCGTGCTCGCGGTGGACGACTTCGGCACGGGCTACTCGTCGCTGGCCTACCTGCGGCAGCTGCCGGTCGACCAGGTCAAGATCGACAAGAGCTTCGTCCTCGGCATGGGCACCGACCTCGGTGACCTCGCGGTGGTGCGCTCGATCGTCGAACTCGGCCACTCGCTCGGGCTGACGGTGGTGGCCGAAGGCGTCGAGGAAGACGTCGCGCGCGACCAGCTGGAGGCGATGGGCTGCGACGTCGCCCAGGGCTACCTGATCTCGCGCCCGCTGCCGGAAGATCGCCTGGAGGCGTGGCTGCAGGCCCGCACCGCGCGCTCGCCGGGGCGGCACTCCGAGACCGTGCTGACCCTGCTGACCTGAGGTTTTGCGGAAAGGGGACCCCGGTTGCACGACGGGGTGACGGGGGTTGGTAATCTTTCGAAGTCCTCGCGAGAGGCCAGGCCCCTTTAGCTCAGTCGGCAGAGCGTCTCCATGGTAAGGAGAAGGTCTACGGTTCGATTCCGTAAAGGGGCTCACGACCTCAGCCGCGTCACGCCTGCGTGTCGCGGCTTGGGTCATGTAAGGGCGGTGTAGCTCAGTTGGCAGAGCAAGCGGCTCATAATCGCTGTGTCGCCGGTTCAAGTCCGGCCACCGCTACGCAGCTGAGAGGATTGTGCTCGCGGAAAGCGCGAGCCACAGCCGCTCCGCTTAAACCCCGGGGGTCGAACCCCCGGACCCCCGCCAGGGGGCAAGCCCCCTGGACCCCCGCTTTGGGCGGCTAAGGCTGTCGGGGCGGACTCAGTACCGAGAGAGAAGGAAACGCTGTGGCTGCCACCGACGTGCGACCCAAGATCACGCTGGCGTGCGAAGAGTGCAAGCACCGCAACTACATCACCAAGAAGAACCGGCGCAACAACCCGGATCGCCTGGAGATGAAGAAGTTCTGCCCGAACTGCGGTACGCACCGGACGCACAAGGAAACCCGCTGACGCGTACGCGTTCACCAGCTTCGAAGAGCCGCCCCTGGACAACGGGGGCGGCTCTTTGCTGTTGGTAGCCTGGCCGGCGTGCCTTTGGACGAGTCGT
This sequence comes from Amycolatopsis solani, assembly GCF_033441515.1. Taxonomy (NCBI): domain Bacteria; kingdom Bacillati; phylum Actinomycetota; class Actinomycetes; order Pseudonocardiales; family Pseudonocardiaceae; genus Amycolatopsis; species Amycolatopsis solani. The sequence goes on along the minus strand of NZ_JAWQJT010000001.1, from coordinate 586,752 downwards.
TCACCGGGCGGGTCTACCCGCCGCAGACCAGCTACGAAGTGAGCCGGGAGAAGATCCGGGAATTCGCCGACGCGATCGGCGACACCAACCCGCTCTACCGTGATCCCGAAGCCGCGAAGGCGGCGGGCCACCCGGACGTCATCGCGCCGCCGACGTTCCTCACGATCATCAACCTGGCGTCGATCAACTCGATCGTCTCGGACCCCGAGCTCGGCCTCGACTACTCGCGGATGGTCCACGGCGACCAGCAGTTCAGCTACAGCCGTCCGGCGCACGCCGGCGACACGCTGCTGCTGACGACCCACATCGACCGGATCATGGCCAGGGCGGGCAACGACTTCATCAACCTGCGCGCCGAGATCACCGACGGCGACGGCGCGCACATCGCCACCACGCGCGCCCAGCTCGTGGTGCGGGGGGAGGACGCGTGAACACCGGCGACGAACTGCCCGCCCTCGAGGTCCGGATCACCCGCGAACAGCTGGTGCGCTACGCCGGCGCGGCGCTGGACTTCAACCCGATCCACTGGAACGAGGCGTTCGCCAAGGGCGTCGGCCTCCCGGACGTGATCGCGCACGGCATGCTGACCATGGCCGTGGCCGGCCGCGTGGTGACCGACTGGCTCGGCGACCCGGGCCGCCTGGTCGACTTCAGCGCCCGCTTCACCCGCCCGGTCGTGGTCCCTAACACGCCCGAGGGCTCGCTGGTGGAGATCACCGGCAAGGTCGGCGAGGTCTCCGGCGACGGCACCGCCCGCATCGACCTCGTGGTGAAGTTCGACGGCAAGACGGTGCTCGGCAAGCCGCAGGCCCTCGTCCGCACCTGAGGTCGTGAGTGTTCGGTCGGGTTCTAACCCGACCGAACACTCACGACCCTAGGGCAGCTTCAGCACCGACAGGACCGCGTCGGCCATGCCCTGCTCACCCCTCGCGTTGGGGTGCAGCGGGGCGGCAGGCGAGGCGGGCAGCAGGCCCTCCACCCACCGGGTGTCCGACGCTGAGCAGACGTCGTGGCCCTTGCCCGGTGTCGCCGTGTCCGCGTAGCCCGCGCGGTGGCTGTCCGCCTGGTCCTCGAGCATCTTGTTCAGCTTGCCGAGCGCGTCGCGGAAGTACGCGATGTCGCCGCTGCCGAAGGGGAGCACCGGCCAGCAGCCGTCGCCGTCCGGGAGGACGGTCGGGTAGCCGACGACCACGACCTTCGCCTTCGGGGCCTTGGTGTGGACGCGGTCGAGGATCGCGCCGACCTTCGGGGCGGCCGCGTCGATCCGCTCGGCGAGCTGGTCGTGCCCGCCCGCGGTCAGCTTGTCCTTGCAGGGCGACGCGGTCGAGTGCGCCGTCGCGCAGCCCGCCGCGTAGGTGAAGAAGCCGACGTCGTTGCCGCCGATGCCGATCGTCACCAGCGTCGTGTCCTTGGTGACGGCGTCCAGCTGCGCCGGGTTCGTCCCGTTGTCCGTCTTCTGCGGGGCGGTCAGGTGGGCGGTCGTCGCACCGCCGCAGCTGACGTCGGCGAACTGGGCCGGCTTCAGCTTCGCCGAGACCAGGTGCGGGTAGTTGTCGTCCGAGCGCTCGCAGCCCGCCGGGGTGCCCGCCTGCCGCCCGGTGCGCGGCGACGACGTGTACGAGTCGCCCAGCGCCACGTACCGGCCGCTGCCGCCGCCGGTGTCCGCGCCGTCCGGCGGTGCCGACGACGAGCCGTGCTGCCACTTGTAGTACCCGAAGCCCAGGAGCGCGAGCACGAGCACGACGACGAGACAGCCGCCCCCACCGCTTTTCTTCGCCACTTCTTCGTTTCTACCGAAGGAACGCGACGGGCGAGCTAGCCAATCCGGGTGATCCGCCGCGCGACCAGGCGGTTGAGCAGCCCGGCGCCGGTCTCCGGGTCGTCCACGCTGACCAGCACCGTTCGGCCGTTCTCGAGCACCAGCCGCAGCGCGGGCCCGCCGCGCACCTTGTCCGCCGTCGTGCCGGTCACCGGGTTGAACCGCAGGCCGAGGCCGCTGCTCCCCGGGAGCGGGACTCCGAAGGAGACTTGCATCACACTTTCGCGTGGTGGTCAGGCCGCCTTGGTGATGAGCTCCCCGGCGAGTTCCAGCGCGTGGCCGACGTCCCGCGCGACGTAGTGCAGGTCGACGAGCACCTCGGAAATGCCCAGCTCGCGGGCTACGTCGAGGCAGGGGAGGACGTCGGCGGCCGTCTCGACGGCGGTGCCGTGGCGCGGGTTGATCCGCAGCACCCGGCGCAGCTCGCCCGGGTCGCGCCCGGCCCGCTCGGCGGCCTCGAGGGCGACCGACCAGAGGCCGTCGAGGTACTGGGACGGCATCCAGCCGGCCAGCCAGCCGTCCGCACGGCGCCCGACCCTGGCCAGCGCCGGCGGGGAGAACCCGCCGAGCAGCACCGGCGGCCGCGGGTCCTGCGCCGGGCGCAGGCCCACCGTCGACGGCGCGATCCGCCACTGCGGGCCCTCGTGCGCCGCCGGGTCGCCGGTCCACAGCGCGTCCAGGGCGTCGAGCACCGCGTCGAGCCGCTTGCCCCGGCCCGCCCACGGGACGCCGGTCGCGAAGTACTCCTCGCGCAGCCAGCCCAGCCCGAAACCGACGTCCAGCCGTCCCGAGCTGGCGAGGTCGAGCGAGGTCAGCGCCCTGGCGAGCAGGACGGGGGAATAAACGGGGCCGGTCAGCGCGCTCATGCCCAGTCGGGCCGTGCGGGTCACCGCGGCCGCGGTCGCCAGCGTCGTGAACGGGTCGGCGAAGGTCTCGAACTCGACCGGGTACGGCTGCTCCGGCGTGCCGCCGCCCGGGTACAGGTCCGACGGCTCCCGTGGCGCCAGTATCCGGTCGCCGACCCAGAGCGAGCCGTAGCCGAGGTCCTCCGCGGAGGACGCGAAGCGCGCGACGGCGGCGGGGTCGGCGAGGGCGCCGTACTGGGGCAGCGCGAGCCCGAGGCGCGTCCCGTCCACCGGTGCGCGGCCGGGGGTGTCCGTCATGGCGGACATCCTGGCATGATCAGGTGGTCGGCGGAGAGTTTTCCGCAGGCCGGCCGGGGTTCGGCGGTCGATCGGGGGGCGCGGTTGCGGGCTCCCGCGAGGCTTGCCGTAGACTTCGGGACTTGGAACGCACTACGGTCATCCCCGCCTGGATGGTGGGGATGATGGAATGCGTCCTCCGGGGCCCCGAGCGATCGGGACTCCACAGGGGTGTAGCTCAATTGGCAGAGCAGCGGTCTCCAAAACCGCAGGTTGCAGGTTCAAGTCCTGTCACCCCTGCGTAGCGGAACTGGTGGAGCGGAGGAGTGGTCGTGAGCGACAGCGACGCCAGCGGCGGCGAGCAGGAGCAGGACGGCAACGGGCAGAAGCCCGAGAGCCCGTCCCGTCCCGTCACAGCCGCTGCCAGGCGTGAGCGCCGTGCGACCGCGCGCCCGGCGGGCAAGTCCGCGGCACGTGCGGACGACAAGACCCGTCCGGCCGGGAAGTCGGGGGAGAAGTCCGCCCCCGACGCGAAGGGCGCGCCGACTCCGAAGCGGGACCAGAAGGCGAAAAAGGCCTCCGTGTTCGCGCGGCTGGTGCGCTTCATCCGCGAGGTGTGGGCGGAGCTGCGCAAGGTCATCTGGCCCAACCGCAAGCAGATGGTCACCTACACCGCGGTCGTGCTGGTCTTCGTGGTGTTCATGGTGGCACTGGTGAGCGTCTTGGACTTCGCGTTCAAGAAGGGCATCGGCGCGATCTTCGGCTGACCCGCCGCCGTGCCGCGCGGGCCGGCCCGACCGACCCGGAATGATCAACTGAGAGGACGGAACGTGACCTCCGACAACGGCACATCAGCCGGTCACGACCTGACCGAGCTTTCCGACGAGCAGGTGCACGCGGCACTCGGTGACGAGGAGTCCGAGCACTTGGAGCCCGTCGAGGTGTCCGACGAGGTCGACGAAGCCGCTTCCGGTGACGAAGACGGCGACGACGTGGCCGAAGAGGCCGCCGAGCCCGAGGCCGACGACGAGGACCCGGTCGCCAAGCTGCGCGCCGAGCTCCTCGCCGCGCCCGGCGAGTGGTACGTCGTGCACTCCTACGCCGGTTACGAGAACAAGGTCAAGACCAACCTCGAGACCCGTACTCAGACCCTGGACGTCGAGGACTACATCTTCCAGATCGAGGTCCCGACCGAAGAGGTCACCGAGATCAAGAACGGCCAGCGCAAGCAGGTGCAGCGCAAGGTGCTGCCCGGCTACATCCTGGTCCGGATGGACCTGAACGACGCCTCGTGGAGCGCGGTGCGCAACACGCCGGGCGTCACCGGGTTCGTCGGCGCCACTTCGCGGCCGTCGCCGCTGACCGTGGACGAGGTGCTGAAGTTCCTCGCCCCGAAGGTCGAGAGCGAAGCCCCGGCGAAGGCCGGCAAGGGCGAGTCCGCCACTTCCACGGCCCCGCTCGGCGGCCCGGCCGTCGAGGTCGACTTCGAGATCGGCGAGTCGGTCACGGTCATGGACGGCCCGTTCGCGACGCTGCCGGCGACGATCTCCGAGGTCAACGTCGACGGGCAGAAGCTGAAGGTCCTGGTGTCGATCTTCGGCCGGGAGACCCCGGTCGAGCTGTCGTTCACCCAGGTCTCCAAGATCTGACGGCCGGCCTTCTCCGGCCGCAGTCCCCGCGTCCACGGCAGGTACGCGGGGAACGTAGTACAGGACAGGAAAAGAAATGCCACCCAAGAAGAAGAAGCTTGCGGCGATCATCAAGCTGCAGATCAAGGCGGGTGCGGCCAACCCCGCGCCGCCGGTCGGCCCGGCTCTGGGTCAGCACGGCGTCAACATCATGGAGTTCTGCAAGGCCTACAACGCCGCGACCGAGTCGCAGCGCGGGGACGTCGTCCCGGTCGAGATCTCCGTGTACGAAGACCGGTCGTTCGACTTCAAGCTGAAGACGCCGCCGGCCGCGCGCCTGCTGCTCAAGGCCGCTGGTGTCGAAAAGGGCTCCGGCGAGCCGCACAAGACCAAGGTCGCCAAGGTCACCTGGGACCAGGTCCGCGAGATCGCCAAGACCAAGGAGACCGACCTCAACGCCCACGACATCGACCAGGCCGCGAAGATCATCGCCGGTACTGCTCGTTCGATGGGCATCACGGTCGTCGACGCCTGACGTCTGCAGCTTTACCTGTGGGAGAGCCAGTGCTGGCTCGTCACCACACTGATCCGTATTCGAAGTTAAGGACAGAAGCATGACCAAGCACAGCAAGGCTTACCGCCAGGCTGCGGAGCTGATCGACAAGGCGCGCCTGTACGCGCCGCTCGACGCCGCGAAGCTGGCGAAGGAGACCTCCAAGACCAAGATGGACGCGACCGTCGAGGTCGCGATGCGTCTCGGTGTGGACCCCCGCAAGGCCGACCAGATGGTCCGCGGCACCGTGAACCTGCCGCACGGCACCGGTAAGACCGCCCGCGTCATCGTCTTCGCCGTCGGCGACAAGGCCGCCGAGGCCGAAGCCGCCGGCGCCGACGCGGTCGGCACCGACGAACTGATCGAGCGCATCCAGGGTGGCTGGCTCGACTTCGACGCCGCGATCGCGACGCCGGACCAGATGGCCAAGGTGGGCCGCATCGCCCGCATCCTCGGCCCGCGTGGCCTGATGCCGAACCCGAAGACCGGCACGGTGACCCCCGCGGTCGAGAAGGCCGTGAAGGACATCAAGGGCGGTAAGATCAACTTCCGCGTCGACAAGCAGGCCAACCTGCACCTGGTGATCGGCAAGGCTTCCTTCGACACCGAGAAGCTGGTCGAGAACTACGCCGCCGCGCTGGACGAGATCCTCCGCGCCAAGCCGTCGTCGGCGAAGGGCCGCTACCTCAAGAAGGTCACCTTCACCACGACGATGGGCCCGGGCATCCCGGTCGACCCGCTGCGGACCCGCAACCTCCTCTCCGAGGACGCGAACGTCTGAGTCGGACATCACCGGAAAGGGCGTCCCCGCTTGCTGCGGGGGCGCCCTTTCTTCGTGTCTGATGGACGTCATGCCGACTTTCGCGTCGTTCGACGGGCTCCGGTTGAACTACACCGTGTGGGAGGGCGACGGCGCCCACCGCCCGGTGCTGCTCCAGCACGGCTTCGCGGCCGACACGAACGCGAACTGGATCTCCACCGGCGTGGTGGCGGCGCTGCGCGACGCGGGCTTCACGGTGATCTCGCTGGACGCGCGCGGCCACGGCCGCTCGGAGAAGCCGTACGACGAGGCCTGCTACACCGGCGACCGCATGGCCCGCGACGTCTCGGCCCTGCTGGACGAGCTGGCCCTCGACGAGGTCTCGATGGTCGGCTACTCGATGGGCGCGATCATCGCACTGGCCGCGACGGCGGCGGACAAGCGCATCCGCTGCCTGGCCACCGGCGGCGTCGGCTCCGGCATCGTCGACTTCGGCGGCGTCGACCTCCGCGTGGTGAAGCCGGCGGACATCGCCTCGGCCCTGCTGGCGGAGGACCCGTCGACCGTCCCACCCGCCGGAGTCCCGTTCCGCCTCCTGGCCGACGCGGTAGGCGCCGACCGCCGCGCACTGGCGGCGGTGGCGCTGGCGTCGAAGGAAGGGCACCTGGACCTGTCGTCGATCGGCGTGCCGACGCTGGTGCTGGCGGGGGATCAGGACCAGCTGGCGGCGGAGCCGGAGCGGCTGGCAGCGGCGATCGCGGGAGCCCGCCTGGTCCGCATCCCGGGCGACCACATGACGGCGGTGATGTCGCCGTCGTTCTCGGAGGCATTGGTGGCGTTCCTGTCGGCACCCCACCCCCGCTGAGTCAGCGCGTGGTGGGCGTCGGTGCCGGGCACGGTGTCGGCTCGTTCGTGTGCGCGGTGATGAGCCACTGGCCCTTTTCGACCTTCTGCACGGTGAACGCGCCGAGCGCGGGGCCACCTTCGATCCCGAACTGGCACGAGCTGATCGTGAAGCGGTCGCCGGGGATGGGCTCCGAGACGTAGGACGGCATCGACTCGGCGTACTTGTTCTTGTTGGTGACCTTGCGGTTCAGCTCGTGCACCGCGACCTGGCAGTCCGCGTAGCCCAGGTCCTGGGCGAACTTCTGCTGGATCGGCTCGTCCATCCGCCCGCAGGCTTGCGGGACGAGGTTCTGCGCGACGGCGTCGTAGACCTCGCGGACGGCTTCGTACGGGCTGGTCGAGAGGATGTGGTTGGTCTGGTACTTCCCGCCGCCCTCCTGGGCGAGCTGGGCCGACGTCTTGCCCGAGTCGTTCGGGAAGAAGTGGTTGTACAGCCACGTGCCCGCGACGCCGAGGATCACCAAAGCCAGGACCCAGGCGATGACCTTCTTCCCCAGCCAGCTCAGCCACCTCGGGGCGCGGCGGCGCTCCGCCGGGACCAGTTGGTAACCCGGCGGGATCATCGGCGGCTGGGCACCGCCACCAGGATGAGAAGCAGGCGGGGCCTGGACCAGACCAGCGTCCGGCGTCGGAGCCGGCGCATTGCCCTGCTGGGACTGCGTGAACCGCAAGTAGTCCTGGAACTGCTGGAACTGGCGGAACTCCTCCAGTTGCGCCGGGTCGATCGGCTGGGCCGCGGGCGTCGAAGGGCCCGCCGGTTCGACTTCCGAGCCCGGCTTTCCGTCATCGCGCTGCTCCGCCACGTCACCATGATGCCCTCCGGGCCCGCCTGGGGAACCCCCAGCCGCCTAAACGCAGGTCAGAGCGGGCCCCGGGAGAAGGTGCCGGGAGGCGACCGGTATAGTTGTCGACGGTTCTACCGAAGACCGCTGGTTTTCCCCGCTTCCGTGGGGAACGAAGGTCCCGCATTTCGCCGGGCGGCCCGCGCAGGAGGAACGAGGCTGGCACCATCGTGTGCCGTACAACGCCCCGCGCCTGCTTGCGCGAGGGCGTTTCGTCGTTTCGGGGCCCCTCGACGCCAGTGGAAACACTAGCCAAGAGAGGAGGCGACCATGGCGAAGCCCGACAAGGTGGCGGCCGTCGCCGAGATCGCGGAGAGCTTCCGCAACAGCTCGGCCACCGTCGTTACCCAGTACACCGGCCTCTCCGTGTCCCAGCTGTCCCAGCTGCGCCGCGCTCTCGGCACCAGTGCCAAGTACCGGGTCGCGAAGAACACCCTCGTCAAGCGCGCCGCCGAAGACGCGGGCGTCACGGGGCTCGAGGGCCTGTTCGTCGGTGCCACCGCCATCGCCTTCGTCGAGGGTGAAGCGGTGGACGCCGCCAAGGCGCTTCGCGACTTCGCGAAGGACAACAACGCGCTTGTGATCAAGGGCGGCTACATGGACGGCAAAGCGCTGTCCGTGGACGAGATCAACCGGATCGCCGATCTCGACAGCCGTGAGGTCCTGCTCTCCAAGGCAGCGGGCGCGTTCAAGGCGAAGCTGTCCCAGGCCGCCGCGCTGTTCCAGGCGCCGGCGTCCCAGGTCGCCCGCCTGGCTGCCGCGCTGGAGGAAAAGCAGCGCGAAGCCACCGGTACCGAAGCAGCCGAAGCACCCGCCGAGAGCTGAACCACCCCCACCCCGAACGTCTAGTTCGTTTTTCTGAGAGGAAGCCATCATGGCGAAGCTGAGCACCGCCGAGCTGATCGACGCCTTCAAGGAGCTCACCCTCCTCGAGCTGTCCGAGTTCGTGAAGGAGTTCGAAGAGGTCTTCGACGTGACCGCCGCCGCGCCGGTCGCCGTCGCCGCTGCCGGCCCCGCCGGTGCCGCCCCGGCCGCCGTCGAGGAGCAGGACGAGTTCGACGTCGTCCTCGAGGGCGCCGGCGACAAGAAGATCCAGGTCATCAAGGTCGTCCGCGAGGTCGTCTCGGGCCTGGGCCTGAAGGAGGCCAAGGAGCTGGTCGAGGCCGCTCCCAAGGCCCTCCTGGAGAAGGTCGACAAGGAGGCCGCCGAGGCCGCCAAGGAGAAGCTCGAGGCCGCGGGCGCCAAGATCTCCATCAAGTGATCCGGGGCGCGCGAGCGCCTCTGCACCACCTCGAGAAGGGGCGGGCATCCACCTGGATGCCCGCCCCTTCCGTTTTGCCTGGTCGCCGGGCCCCCCTAGGAGCGGTGTCCGAATAGCCCCGGGTCCCTAAATCGAGGGTTCCGGGCCAGGAAATCTGCGTTGTTGCCCCGAATGGACTACCGTGCCTCAAGTTGCCGATCACAGCGGGGTGTCGATCAACCCGGGTCTGGCCAGAAAAGAAAACTGGTGAGTAACCTGTTCGCACTCAGCTCGTTGCACCTGGTTGACGCGGGTTCATGGGGCGCCAGGCCCGCACCCGCCGCCGGCATGGGGTGGCATGGGTGTGGCAGCGGGCGCAATGACGCGGAACAGCTCCTGGAGGTGCGATGGGTGCCGAGGTGGTCATCGAAGGTCTGACCAAGTCCTTCGGTAAGCAGGCCATCTGGCGGGACGTCACGCTGACCCTGCCGCCAGGCGAGGTGTCGGCGATGCTCGGTCCGTCCGGAACCGGCAAGTCGGTGTTCCTGAAGTCGATGATCGGGCTGCTCAAGCCCGACCGCGGGCGTTGCGTGATCAACGGCGTCGACATCGTCACCTGCTCCGAACACAAGCTGTACGAGATCCGGAAGCTCTTCGGCGTCCTCTTCCAGGACGGCGCGCTGTTCGGCTCGATGAACCTCTACGACAACGTCGCCTTCCCGCTGCGCGAGCACACGAAGAAGTCCGAGACGGAAATCCGCCGGATCGTCCTCGAGAAGCTCGACATGACGGGTCTCAACGGCGCCGACAAGAAGCTCCCCGGCGAGATCTCCGGTGGTATGCGCAAGCGCGCCGGCCTCGCCCGCGCCCTCGTGCTCGACCCCGAGATCATCCTGGTCGACGAGCCGGACTCGGGTCTCGACCCGGTCCGCACCACCTACATCTCGCAGCTGTTCCTCGACGTCAACGCGCAGATCGACGCGACGTTCCTGATCGTCACGCACAACATCAACCTGGCCCGCACGGTGCCGGACAACCTGGGCATGCTCTTCCGCAAGGAACTGGTCATGTTCGGCCCGCGCGAGGTGCTGCTGACCAGCGAAGAGCCGGTCGTCAAGCAGTTCCTCAACGGCCGGATGCAGGGCCCGATCGGCATGTCCGAGGAGAAGGACAGCGCCCAGATCGCCGCCGAGCAGGCGATGTTCGACGCCGGCCACCACGCGGGCGGGGTCGAGGACATCTCCGGGGTGCCGCCGCAGATGCAGACGACGCCGGGCGTGCCGCAGCGGATGGGCGCGGTCCGCCGCAAGGACCGGGTCATGGAGGTCCTGCACCGGCTGCCGCAGCCCGCGCAGGAGGGCATCATCGCCTCCCTGAGCCCGGAGGAGCAGCGCCACTACGGCGTCAGCCCCCGCCGCGTCGCCCAGGCCCAGCAGCAGCAACAGCAGCAGGTGCCGGCCGGGGCCCGGCCGCAGGGTGACGGCGTCCCGAACCAGCACCACGGGCAGCTGCCCGCCGACCAGGTGGCGCGCATCCCGGGCGGCGGGCAGCCGCCGAGACCCGGTTCGCACCGGATGCCGCCGCCGCGGGACAACGGGCCAGGTGGCCGGTGAGCTCTCCCGCAACACAAGCGAAGATCCCCGGGATCGGCATGCTCCGCGAGACCGGGAACCTGTTCGCTCTCGGCCTCGACATCATCCGTGGCCTGTTCCAGCGCCCGTTCCAGCTGCGGGAGTTCATCCAGCAGTCGTGGTTCATCGCGAGCGTGACCATCCTGCCGACGGCCCTGGTGGCCATTCCCTTCGGCGCGGTCATCTCGCTGCAGTTCGGTTCGCTCGCCCGCCAGCTGGGCGCGCAGTCCTACACCGGCGCGGGCTCCGTGCTCGCCACCGTGCAGCAGGCCAGTCCGCTGGTCACCGCACTGCTGGTGGCGGGCGCGGGCGGCTCGGCCGTCTGCGCCGACATCGGCGCGCGCACCATCCGCGAGGAGATCGCCGCGATGGAGGTGCTCGGCGTCTCCGCGGTCCAGCGGCTGATCGTGCCGCGCACCCTGGCGATGATGCTCGTCGCGCTGCTGCTCAACGGCATGGTCAGCGTCATCGGCGTGCTGGGCGGCTACTTCTTCAACGTCGTGCTGCAGGGCGGGACGCCGGGCGCTTACCTGGCGAGCTTCTCCGCACTGGCCCAGCTGCCCGACCTCTGGGTCGGTGAGCTCAAGGCGCTGATCTTCGGGTTCATCGCCGCCGTCGTCGCGTCCTACCGGGGTCTCAACCCCTCCGGCGGCCCGAAGGGCGTCGGGGACGCGGTGAACCAGTCGGTGGTCATCACGTTCCTGCTGCTGTTCGTCGTGAACTTCGTGATCACCCTGATCTACCTGCAGATCGTGCCCGGAAAGCTGGACTAGCGCCATGACGTTCCTCCAGGGCGCGAAACGCGTCGCCAACCGTCCGCTCCAGACACTGGACACCTTGGGTGACCAGATGTCGTTCTACGGCCGTGCGCTGCTGTGGACGCCGCGGACGCTGCGCCGGTACACCAAAGAGGTCCTCCGGCTGCTGGCCGAGGTGAGCTTCGGGTCCGGTTCGCTCGCGGTCATCGGCGGCACGGTCGGCGTGATGGTCGGCCTGACGCTGTTCACCGGTGTCCTCGTCGGCCTCCAGGGCTACTCGGCGCTGAACTCGATCGGGACGTCGGCCTTCACCGGCTTCCTGACCGCGTTCTTCAACACCCGGGAGATCGCCCCGCTGGTCGCCGGCCTCGCCCTGAGCGCCACGGTCGGCGCCGGCTTCACCGCGCAGCTGGGCGCCATGCGGATCTCCGAGGAGATCGACGCGCTGGAAGTCATGGGCGTGCCGAGCCTGCCGTACCTGGTGACGACGCGGATCATCGCCGGGTTCGTCGCGGTCATCCCGCTCTACATCATCGGCCTGCTGAGCTCGTACCTCGCGTCGAGACTGGTCGTCATCTACATCTACAACCAGTCGGCCGGGACCTACGACCACTACTTCGACCTGTTCTTACCACCGCAGGACGTGCTGTATTCGTTCATCAAGGTGCTGTTGTTCAGCGTCTTGATCATCCTGTCCCACTGCTACTTCGGGTACCGGGCGACCGGCGGCCCGGCCGGCGTGGGCGTGGCCGTCGGCAAGGCCGTGCGGCTCTCCATCGTCACGGTGTCGATCATGAACTTCTTCATCGGCTTCGCCATCTGGGGAACCGACGTCACGGTAAGGATCGCGGGATGAGGACGCTCCGACGCAGGCTGCTCGGCCTGCTGCTCATCGCCGTGATGGTCGGCGGGGTGGCGCTGTCCATCGCGCTCTACGACAAGGCGTTCACGCCGGTCGTCACGGTCAAGCTCCAGGCCGACAAGATCGGCAACCAGCTGATCAAGCAGTCCGACGTCAAGGTGCGCGGCCTGATCGTCGGCTCGGTCGAGGACATCACCGCCACCGCCGAAGGCGCGGAGCTGACGCTGGCGCTCAAGCCGGAGTCGGCGAAGCTGATCCCGGAGAACGTCTCCGCGCGGTTCCTGCCGAAGACGCTCTTCGGCGAGCGGTTCGTCTCGCTGGAGATCCCGAAGGACCCGTCGGCGAAGACGATCGCCAGCGGTGACGTCATCCCGCAGGACCGCACGTCGAACGCGGTCGAGCTGGACCAGGCGTTCGAACACCTGATGCCGGTGCTGCAGGCGGTGCAGCCGCAGAAGCTGTCCGCGACGCTCACCGCGATCTCCACCGCGCTGCAGGGCCGCGGCGACCAGCTCGGCGACACGCTGACGCAGCTGGGGACCTACATCGGCGAGCTGAACCCGCACGAGCCGGAGCTGCAGCACAACCTCAAGGCGCTCGCGGAGTTCTCGGACCACCTGAAGGATGCCGCGCCGGACCTGGTGCAGAGCCTCGACAACCTGAGCACGACCACCCGGACCGTGGTCGACCAGCAGCAGAACCTGTCGAACCTCTACGGCAGCCTCACCCAGGCGTCGACCGACCTGCAGACGTTCCTGCAGAACAACAAGGAGAACATCATCTCCCTCGCCGACACCGCCCGGCCGACGGCCGAGCTGCTGGCGAAGTACGCGCCGGAGTACCCCTGCGTCATCTCCCAGATGGCCCGGAACGTGCCGCTGATCGACCAGGCGCTCGGCAAGGGCACCGACCAGCCCGGCCTGCACGCCACTATCGAGATCATCGTGCCGCGCGCGCCGTACCAGGCGGGCAAGGAAGAGCCGCGGTTCGAGGACAAGCGCGGGCCGCGCTGCTACGACATGAAGGACATCCCGAAGCCGTTCCCGTCCGAGCCGCCGGACGGCGCCTTCCAGGACGGGACCAAGCACCAGGCCGCGCCGAAGACGGTCGGCGAGGGGCTCAACCCGGCCAAGTTCAAGGCCGACGCGGCCGGCAACGGCGCGGGTGCCGGTGACCTGGCGTACTCGAGCGCGGAACAGGGCTTCCTGGCCGACCTGCTCGGCCCGCAGCTGGGCATGAACGCGGCGGACGTCCCGGGCTGGAGCGCCCTGCTCGTCGGCCCGCTGTACCGGGGCGCGGAGGTGACGGTCAAGTGAGGGGCCTGCTCGCACCGCTGATCAAGCTCGGCGTCTTCGTGGTCGTCACCGTGGTGCTCACGACGATCCTCGGGATCAGCATCGCCAACATCAACACCACCAGCACCAACGCCTACAAGGCGCGCTTCACCGACGCGACGCTCCTGCTGCCCAACGACGACGTCCGCATCGCCGGCGTCCGGGTCGGGCAGGTCAAGGACGTCAAGATCGTCGACAAGCGCCAGGCCGAGGTCGAGTTCGAGGTCGACGCCGGCCGGCAGCTGCCGGCCGGGGTGACCGCGCAGATCAAGTTCCGCAACCTCGTCGGCCAGCGCTACGTCTCCCTCGGTGAAGGCGAGAACAGCGGGGGCAAGACGCTCGGCCCCGGCGGCACCATCCCGCTGGAGCGGACCACGCCGGCGCTGGACCTGACCGAGCTGTTCAACGGCTTCAAGCCGCTGTTCACCGCGCTCAACCCGGACGACGTCAACAAGCTGTCGTACGAGGTCATCCAGGTCCTGCAGGGCGAGGGCGGCACCGTCGAGAGCCTGCTTTCGCACACCGCGTCGCTGGCCACCACGATCGCGAACAAGGACCAAGTCATCGGCGAGGTCATCGACAACCTCAACTCGGTCCTCGACACGGTCAACGCGCACACGCCGCAGCTCAACGACCTGATCGTCAAGCTGCAGCAGCTGACCTCCGGCCTCGCCGCCGACCGCAAGCCGATCGGCGACGCGATCGAGAGCCTCGGCAACCTCGCCCAGACGACGTCCGGGCTGCTCAGCGAGGTCCGCGAGCCGCTGAAGAACGACATCAGCGCGCTCGGGTCGCTCACCGACAAGCTCAACAAGAACGAACCGGAGCTGGAGCACTTCATCCAGTTCCTGCCCACCAAGGTGAGCACGCTGACCCGCACCGCGGACTACGGCTCCTGGTTCAACTTCTACGCCTGCGAGTTCACCGGGAGCGTCAGCTTGCCGCCGCTGATCAACGACGTCGCCCTGCCCCTGATCCCGGCCAACCGGGCGAGGTGCAAGGGATGAAGTCCTTCCAGAAGCGCAACCCCGTCCCGATCGCACTGGTCGGCATCGTCGTGCTCGGGCTCGGCTTCCTCGCCGCGCTCAACTCCGACGACCTGCCGGTGATCGGCGGCGGCACCACCTACTCCGCCGAGTTCAGCGAAGCCTCCGGGCTGCAGAAGGACAACGACGTCCGGGTCGCCGGCGTCAAGGTCGGCAAGGTCAGCGACATCGAGCTCGACGGCGCATCGGTCAAGGTGTCGTTCAAGGTCAAGGACGCCTGGCTGGGCGACCGGACCAGCGCCGCGATCAAGATCAAGACGCTGCTCGGCCAGAAGTACCTGTCGCTGGACCCGCAGGGCCAGGGCGCGCTCAACCCGGGCACGGCGATCCCGCGGGACCGCACGATGGCTCCGTACGACGTGCTCGACGCCTTCCGCGGGCTCTCCGAGACCGTCGACAACATCGACACCCAGCAGCTGGCGCAGAGCTTCGACACCATCTCGCAGACCTTCGCCAACACGCCGCAAGACGTGAAGGGCGCGCTCTCGGGCCTGTCGAAGCTGTCGGACACCATCGCTTCGCGCGACCAGCAGCTGTCCAACCTGCTGGCGAACACCCGCGAGGTGTCGCAGACGCTGGTCGACCGCGACGCCGAGGTGCAGAAGCTGCTCACCGACGGCAACAAGCTGCTGGACGAGCTGTCCAAGCGCGAAGAAGCGATCACGGCGCTGCTCGACGGCTCGCGTGAGCTTGCGACGCAGCTGCAGGGCCTGATCGACGACAACGACAAGCAGCTCGACCCGGTGCTGACGTCGCTGGACCAGCTCACCTCGATGCTGCAGCGCAACCAGGACTCCCTCGCCGACGGCATCAAGAAGTTCGCGCCGTTCATCCGCGTCTTCACCAACACCATCGGCAACGGGCGCTGGTTCGACAACTACATCTGCGGCCTGCTGCTGCCGTCGTTCGGCCCGATCAACGAAGAGGGGTGCTACACGAAATGAGTGACACCCGCTTCGGCCAGACCCTGACCAAGGGCTTCACCATCGCGATCGTCCTCGCGCTCGTCGTCGCCGGCGGGATCTGGTGGACCCTGAAGGACGCCGGCCGGAACCACGTGACGGCGTACTTCGCCGGCGCCGTCGGCCTGTACGAGGGCAACAGCGTGCGGATGCTCGGCGTCGACATGGGCACGGTCACCAAGATCCAGCCGATGGGCAACCAGGTGAAGGTCGAGCTCGAGTACGACCGCTCGGTCGCCGTCCCGGCCGACGCGAAGGCGCTCATCGTGGCGCCGTCGCTGGTGTCGGACCGGTACGTGCAGCTCGCCCCGGCCTACACCGGCGGCCCCCGGATCTCCGACGGCGCGGTCATCGGCCTCGACCGCACCGAGGTGCCGCTCGAGGTCGACCAGCTCGCCTCCAGCCTGGCCAGGGTCAGCGAGACCCTCGGCCCGAACGGCGCCAACAAGAACGGGTCGCTGTCGAACCTGCTGACCACCGCGGCGGCCAACGTCGACGGCAACGGGCAGGCCCTGCACGACACGATCACCAAGCTCGGCCAGGCGGCCGGGACGCTGGCCGGCAACAAGGACGACCTGTTCTCCACGGTGGAGAACCTCGGCAAGTTCTCGCAGACGCTGGCCGACTCCGACAAGTCGGTCCGGAACTTCGAGAGCCAGCTCGCCGACGTCAGCGGCTACCTGGCGTCCGAAAAGGACAACCTCGCCGCGACCGTGCAGCAGCTGGGCACCACGCTCACCGCGGTGCAGTCGTTCATCGACGCCAACCACGACCGGCTGAAGTCCAACGTCGACAAGCTGGCCGGGGTCACCAAGGTGCTCGTCGACCAGCGCAGCTCGCTCGCCGAGATCCTCGACGTCGCCCCGGTCGGCCTGAGCAACCTGGTCAACACCTACAACGGCGCGTCCGGCACGCTCGACGCCCGGCCGAACCTCAACGAACTGACCCAGCCGCCGCTGGTGATGATCTGCCGGCTGCTCAAGCAGGCCGGCAAGGGCATTCCGGACGCGCTCGGCAGCGCGTGCGAAGGCATCGCCGGCGTGGTCGACGGGCTGGTCCCGCTGCCGTCGCTGGCCCAGACCGTCCAGGCGCTGCAGGCGGGCCAGCTGCCGCCGCTCCCGCTGCCCATCGCCGGGCAGCTCTACGGCTCGGGAGGTGGCCAGTGAGGAAGCTCCTGACCGTGGGCGCGCTCGCCACGGCGTCGGCGCTGGTGCTCTCCGGCTGCGCGTTCAAGGGCATCTACGACCTGCCGCTGCCCGGTGGCGCCGACCTCGGCGACCACCCGTACACGGTGAACGTCGAGTTCCGGGACGTGCTGGACCTGACCCCGCAGGCCGGGGTGAAGGTCAACGAGGTGCCGGTCGGCCGGGTCGAGAACGTCGGCCTCACCAAGGACGGCTGGCACGCGCTGGTCACGCTGAAGGTCAACGGCGACGTCAAGCTGCCGTCCAACGCGCTGGCCAACGTCAAGCAGTCGAGCCTGCTCGGGGAGAAGTACGTCGAGCTGGCTTCGCCGGGCGACGACCAGGCCCAGGGCAAGCTCGCCGACAACGCGACCATCCCGCTGGCCAGGACGAACCGCAGCGTCGAGGTCGAAGAGCTGCTCGGCGCGTTGTCGCTGCTGCTCAACGGTGGTGGCGTCGACCAGCTCAACACCATCACCAAGGAGCTCAACAACGCCACGTCCGGGCGCGAGCCGGACATCAAGGCGCTGCTGGACAACGCGAACCAGCTGGTCACGAACCTCGACCAGCAGTCGCGCAACATCACCCGGGCGATCGACGGGCTGAGCCGGCTGTCCTCGACCCTGAACGGCCAGAAGGACAAGCTGGTCGGCGCGGTCGACAACCTCGGGCCCGGCCTGGGCGTGCTGGAGTCGCAGCGCGGTCAGCTGGTCACGATGCTGCAGGCGCTGGACAACCTCTCCGGCGTCGCCACCGACACCGTGAACCGGTCGCAGAAGGACCTCGTCGCCGACCTGAAGGCGCTGACGCCGACGCTGCAGAAGCTCGGCGAGGCGGGCAACGACCTGCCGAAGGCGCTCGAAATCCTGCTGACGTTCCCGTTCAGCGACCAGGCCGTCAACGGCGTCAAGGGCGACTACTTCAACCTGTTCGCGAAGGTGGACCTGAACCTGAAGACCGTCGTCGAGAACCTCGGCAACAGCAGGCAGAACGCGCTCGCCGGGCAGATCCCGCTGCCGGGGCTCACCGGCGGCGTCGAGGGCACCCCCGCCAACCAGCCGCCGCCACTGCCGATCCCGGGTGACGGGCAGCAGTCCGGGCAGTCGCAGCCGGGCCTCGGCAATCTCTTCGGGCTCCTGTCGGGAGGTGCGGGCTGATGCTGATCCGCCGGACGAAGATCCAGCTGATCGCCTTCGCGGTCATTTCGGTCGTCGCGATCGTCTACGCGCTGATCCGGTTCGCCGGGCTCGGCACCGTGTTCGGCAACGACGGCTACACGGTGAAGCTGCAGCTCAACGAATCGGGCGGCATCTTCACCAACGCCGAAGTCACCTACCGCGGCTACAACATCGGCCGGGTCGGCGAGATGCGGCTGACCCAGACCGGGCTCGAAGCCGACCTGAACATCGACCCGTCGGCGCCCCAGGTGCCGGCGGACCTCGACGCGGTCGTCGCCAACCGGTCGGCGGTCGGCGAGCAGTACGTCGACCTGAAGCCGAAGGCCGACAAGGGCCCGTACCTGGCGGCCGGCTCGGTGATCCCGGCGGCCAAGACGACCACCCCGGTCAGCACCGACCGGCTGATCGGCGACCTCGACTCGCTCGCCGCGTCGGTCCCGGTCGACTCGCTGCGCACGGTCGTCGACGAGTCCTACGACGCCTTCCGCGGCACCGGCGGCGACCTGCAGAAGCTGCTGGACACCGCACGCAGCTTCACCACGACCGCGCAGGAGTACCTCCCGCAGACGATCCAGCTGCTGGACCAGGGCGGCAAGGTGCTCGACACGCAGAACGACCAGGCGGCGAACTTCGCGTCGTTCAGCAAGAGCCTCAACGAGCTCACCGGCACGCTGAAGAACTCCGACGGCGACCTGCGCAAGCTCATCGGCATCACGCCGCAGGTGGCCGCCCAGGTCAGCCAGGTGCTGAAGGAGTCCGGCCCCGGCCTGGGCGCGCTCACGGCGAACCTGCTCACCACGGCCAACCTGACCGTGACCCGGCTCGACGGCATCGAGCAGGGCCTGGTCACCTACCCGGCGCTGGCCGGCGCGGCGAGCAGCGTCGCGCCCGGTGACGGGACCGCCCACCTCGGCCTGGTGCTCAACCTGTTCAACCCGCCGGCCTGCACCAAGGGCTACCTGCCGTACTCGCAGTACCGGACCGGGAACAACCTGTCGCCGCGGCCCGCGGACGACAACGCGTACTGTGCCGAACCGAAGGGCAGCCCGATCAACGTCCGCGGCGCGCAGAACGCGCCGTATGGCGGGGTCCCGGTCGCGCCGTCCGACGCCGACGTCTCGGCCAACGCGAACCGGCCCGCCGAGGAGCTGGCCGAGGAGCGCGACACCCGCGGGGTGCCGGGCATCGTCGGCAGCCCGGGTGTCAGCCTGAACAGCCTGGGTTCGCTGCTCGGGCTCGCCTGACGTGGATTTGATGACCGCCACCTACCCTGGAGTGCCATGAGTACGGACGAGCCGGCCGCCGTCGAGGACGACGCGGACGTCACCCCGACGCCCGCCGAGGAGCCGTCCTCCTCGCGGATCCTGGTGCTCGGCGCCGGCGCGCTGGCGCTGGCCGCGCTGATCGCCGCCGCGTTCTTCGGGATCCAGTGGTGGGCGGCGGCGGCCGACGACAACGCCGAGCTGGCGGCTTCGCGCGAGGCCGTCGTCAAGGCGGGCGGCAACGCGCTGAAGGCCTACACCGAGGTCGACTACACCGACCTCGACGGCTTCTTCGCCCGGCAGAAGTCGGTGTCGGACGACAAGATGGCCCAGCAGATCGACCAGTCGGCGCCGACGTTCCGCAAGGCGCTCGCCGACGCCAAGACCAAGGTCACCACGGACGTCCAGGACATCGCCGTCGAGGAGCTGGACGACCACGAAGGCAAGGCCAGCTTCCTCGCCGCCATCGCCACGACCGTCACCCAGGGTGACAAGAGCAGCGCCAAGCCGTTGCGCCTCGAAGTGTCGATGACCCGCGTGGGCGACGCGTGGAAGCTGTCCGGCATCGACAGCGTCCCGCTCGTCGCGGCCGGCCAGTAGCGTCACCCCGTTAGGAGCCCGTAGTGCCCCCCTCCCGCCGCCAGCCGCCACGCAGCAGCAGCACCCCGCCGTCGCGCCGGCCGCGCGTGGCCGGTCTGCGCAAGCCGGCGGACGAGTCCGCCGCCGAGCGGACCGGCCAGCTCCCCGCCGTGCCCGCCGAGCCGCGCAAGCCGCGTCCCCGGCCGGCCCCGCGCCCGGTGCCCCGGCCCGCCGCCAAGCCCGAGTCGTTCGAAGCCGCGAGCGGGCAGCTCGACACGGCCCCGTCCGCCGAGGACACGGCGGTGTTCGCGGCCGTCGGTACCGAGGCGGAGCCGGCGGTCGACGCCCAGCCCGAGGCGGCGCCGGAGAAGCCGGCCCCGCGGCGGAAGAAGCGGGACTCGGGCATCGCGAAGCCGACTGAGGAGTCCGAGGTCGAGGTCCCCGAAGCGGCTTCGGCGGCTTCGGCGGCGGACCCGGCGAAGCCGAAGGTGCCGCGGCCGTACGTGGTCGCGGGCGCGCTGGTGCTGGTGGCGCTGGTGCTGGGCGGGCTGGCGTTCTGGTTCAAGTACGAAGAGGTCCAGGTCTCCTCGGCGACCAGCAACACCGCGCTGCTCGACGTCGCGAAGACGGCGCAGGTCAAGGACTCCGTCTCGAAGGCGGCCGAGGCGCTGTTCTCGTACGACTTCAACAACATCAAGAAGACCGAGGACGCGGCCAACGACCTGCTGGCCAACGACGACGTCCGCGCCAAGTACAACTCCCTGATGGGCGAGGTCAAGCGGCTCGCGCCGGCGCAGAAGATGATCGTGACCTGCAAGGTCACGCGCTCCGCCGTCATCATGCTGAACGGCGACCTGGCGAAGGTGATGGTCTTCGTCGACCAGACCTCGACCCGCACGGACACGAAGAAGACGACGGCGGGCACGGCCCAGCTCCACTTGAACGCCCAGCTGCAGGGGGACAAGTGGAAGATCACGGACATGGACACGTACAACGCGCCGAAGGTCCCGGCGGCCACCCAGGCCCCGGCCGCGTCGTCCGCGCCGCCTTCCCCGACGAAGTAAACGCGCTGAAGGGCCCTCTCCGCGCACGAGACGAGCGGAGGGGGCCCTTCGTCGTGCGGAGGACCCGGACGCTCTTGTACGGCGTTCAGCGGCCGCTTCCGGCCTCCGTGGCGCCTGGGGCACGAGTGACCGCTGGGACTCGCCCGAACCGGCGCCCGAATGGCCCTCCGCGACGCCCTCCCGAGCACCCCGTGGAGAACTTCTCCGCCCGTGCCGGGTGGCGTGCGGCACAGCTCGCACGACGAAATCCGCGGAAGAACCGCAGGTCCAAGCACTTTACTGGCGCTACCGGCCAGTAACCTGCATGATATTCGGCCGCTTACGCTCCGCTGAACCTCTTCAACGCTGCGCCAACCGGCGGGACCCCCGTGTGGCATCTTGACTCTCGGCGCCGGTGGGTTCACGCTTACTCCCGACGGCGAAACCGGCGGCCCTTGCGGGAGGGACAACCGGCTCGCCTGGAGGCATACCTGAAGACGTCGCGAGGCAGGCTGGGCCCCATCGGGAGCGCCCCCTGGACAGACCGCGCCGTTCGGGCTAGACTGCCTCTTTGCGCTGCCCTCTTTCAGGCTGCCCGGAGCCGGTAGTTAGGATAGTGGGCACACGGCACCCTTGACAGTCGCTCATAGCTGTTGCTATGGCGGCCGTCACCGCTCATTGTCCCCGGAAGGACGCATCTTGGCAGTCTCTCCCGCGAACCAGGCCACTGCTGCGACCACCTCGGCTGAATCTCGCTCGGAGTCCACGGGAATCCCCGGCGCGCCCAAGCGGGTTTCCTTCGCAAAGATTCGCGAACCCCTCAACACCCCCAACCTGCTCGACGTCCAGATCCAGTCGTTCCAGTGGTTCACCGGGGACGAAGCGTGGTTCGAACGCCGTGTCGAAGAAGGTGAAGAAAACCCGGTCGGCGGCCTCGAAGAGGTCCTGAACGAGATCTCCCCGATCGAGGACTTCTCCGGTTCGATGTCCCTGTCCTTCTCCGCCCCGCGCTTCGACGAGGTCAAGGCCTCGATCGAGGAGTGCAAGGACAAGGACATGACGTACGCCGCGCCGCTGTTCGTCACGGCCGAGTTCGTCAACAACAACACGGGCGAGATCAAGAGCCAGACGGTCTTCCTGGGCGACTTCCCGGTCATGACCGACAAGGGCACGTTCATCATCAACGGCACCGAGCGTGTCGTCGTGTCCCAGCTGGTCCGCTCGCCGGGCGTCTACTACTCGAAGGACGTCGACAAGACGACCGACAAGGACGTCTTCAGCGTCCGCGTGATCCCGAGCCGCGGTGCGTGGCTCGAGTTCGACGTCGACAAGCGCGACACCGTCGGCGTCCGCATCGACCGCAAGCGCCGCCAGCCGGTCACCGTGCTGCTGAAGGCGCTGGGCTGGACCACCGAGGCGATCCGCGAGCGCTTCTCCTTCTCGGAGACGCTGCTGGCGACCCTCGAAAAGGACCACACGGCCGGCACCGACGAGGCCCTGCTCGACATCTACCGCAAGCTGCGCCCGGGCGAACCCCCCACCAAGGAGAGCGCGCAGACCCTGCTGGAGAACCTGTTCTTCAAGGCGAAGCGCTACGACCTGGCCAAGGTCGGCCGGTACAAGGTCAACAAGAAGCTCGGCCTGTCGACGCCCTACGACACCGGGACGCTGACCGAAGAGGACATCGTCACCACCATCGAGTACCTGGTCCGGCTGCACGCCGGCGAGGACAAGATGGACGCCGACAACGGCACCGAGATCCCGGTCGAGACCGACGACATCGACCACTTCGGCAACCGGCGCCTGCGCACGGTCGGCGAGCTGATCCAGAACCAGATCCGGGTCGGCCTCTCCCGCACCGAGCGGGTCGTGCGCGAGCGCATGACCACGCAGGACGTCGAGGCGATCACGCCGCAGACCCTGATCAACATCCGCCCGATCGGCGCGGCGATCAAGGAGTTCTTCGGCACCTCGCAGCTGTCGCAGTTCATGGACCAGAACAACCCGCTGTCGGGCCTGACGCACAAGCGTCGCCTGTCGGCCCTCGGCCCGGGTGGTCTGTCCCGTGAGCGCGCCGGCATGGAGGTCCGTGACGT
The DNA here is from genome assembly GCF_033441515.1 of Amycolatopsis solani. Classification (NCBI taxonomy): domain Bacteria; kingdom Bacillati; phylum Actinomycetota; class Actinomycetes; order Pseudonocardiales; family Pseudonocardiaceae; genus Amycolatopsis; species Amycolatopsis solani. Next base: position 563,927 of record NZ_JAWQJT010000001.1, on the reverse strand, counting down.
CCACCCGTCGCACTACGGCCGCATGTGCCCGATCGAGACGCCGGAAGGCCCGAACATCGGCCTGATCGGCTCGCTCTGCTCGTACGCGCGGGTCAACCCGTTCGGCTTCATCGAGACGCCGTACCGCAAGGTCGTCGAGGGCCGGGTCACCGACCAGGTCGACTACCTGACGGCGGACGAAGAGGACCGGTACGTCAAGGCCCAGGCCAACGCGCCGATCACCGACGACGGCACCTTCGTGGAAGACCGGGTCATGGCCCGCCGCAAGGGTGGCGAGGTCGAGCTGATCGACCCGCTCGACATCGACTACATGGACGTCTCGCCGCGGCAGATGGTCTCGGTCGCGACGGCGATGATCCCGTTCCTCGAGCACGACGACGCGAACCGCGCCCTGATGGGTGCGAACATGCAGCGCCAGGCCGTGCCGCTGCTGCGCAACCAGGCCCCGTACGTGGGCACGGGTGTGGAGCTGCGCGCCGCGGTCGACGCCGGTGACGTGCTCGTCGCCGAGCAGGCCGGCATCGTCGAGGAGCTCTCGGCGGACCTGATCACGATCATGCACGACGACGGCACGCGGAAGAGCTACGGACTGTACAAGTTCCGCCGCTCGAACCACGGCACCTGCTTCAACCACCGCCCGATCGTCAACGAGGGCGACCGGGTCGAGCAGGGTCAGGTCATCGCCGACGGCCCGTCCACCGAGAACGGTGAGATGGCGCTCGGCAAGAACCTGCTCGTCGCGGTCATGCCGTGGGAGGGCCACAACTACGAGGACGCGATCATCCTCTCGGAGCGCCTGGTGCAGGACGACGTCTTGACGTCGATCCACATCGAGGAGCACGAGATCGACGCCCGCGACACCAAGCTGGGCGCCGAGGAGATCACCCGGGACATCCCGAACGTCTCCGAGGAGGTCCTGGCCGACCTCGACGAGCGCGGCATCATCCGGATCGGTGCCGAGGTCCGCGACGGCGACATCCTGGTCGGCAAGGTCACGCCGAAGGGCGAGACCGAGCTGACGCCGGAAGAGCGCCTGCTCCGCGCGATCTTCGGCGAGAAGGCCCGCGAAGTCCGCGACACCTCGCTGAAGGTGCCGCACGGCGAGACCGGCAAGGTCATCGGCATCCGCGTGTTCTCGCGCGAGGACGACGACGAGCTGCCCCCGGGCGTCAACGAGCTGGTCCGCGTCTACGTGGCCCAGAAGCGCAAGATCCAGCCGGGCGACAAGCTCGCCGGCCGCCACGGCAACAAGGGCGTCATCGGCAAGATCCTGCCGGTCGAGGACATGCCGTTCATGGAGGACGGCACCCCGGTCGACATCATCCTGAACACGCACGGTGTGCCGCGACGGATGAACATCGGCCAGATCCTCGAGCTGCACCTGGGCTGGCTGGCCTCGCAGGGCTGGACGATCGAAGGCAACCCGGACTGGGCGAAGAACCTGTCCGAGGAGCTCTACGACGTCGCGCCGAACACGAACACCGCCACCCCGGTGTTCGACGGCGCGAAGGAAGAGGAGCTCACCGGGCTGCTCGGGGCGACCAAGCCGAACCGTGACGGCGAGCGCATGGTCAAGGAGAACGGCAAGGCGACCCTGCTGGACGGCCGCTCCGGCGAGCCGTACCCGTACCCGGTCGCGGTCGGCTACATGTACATCCTGAAGCTGCACCACCTGGTCGACGACAAGATCCACGCCCGCTCCACCGGTCCGTACTCGATGATCACGCAGCAGCCGCTGGGTGGTAAGGCGCAGTTCGGTGGCCAGCGCTTCGGTGAGATGGAGTGCTGGGCGATGCAGGCGTACGGCGCCGCCTACACGCTGCAGGAGCTGCTGACGATCAAGTCGGACGACGTGGTCGGTCGCGTCAAGGTGTACGAAGCCATCGTCAAGGGGGAGAACATCCCCGAGCCGGGCATCCCGGAGTCGTTCAAGGTGCTCCTGAAGGAGCTCCAGTCGCTGTGCCTCAACGTCGAGGTGCTCTCCAGCGACGGTGCGGCGATCGAGATGCGCGACTCCGACGACGAGGACCTCGAGCGCGCCGCCGCGAACCTCGGCATCAACCTGTCCCGCAACGAGTCGCCCTCGGTGGACGACGTCGTGCACTGATCGCGAGCTGAGCGAGGAGGGCCGGCCTCCCGCAGGCCCTCCTCGCTCGCCCGCCACCCCTCTCTAGCCGAAACAACCCCAAGGGGATCTAGACGTGCTGGACGTCAACTTCTTCGATGAGCTCCGCATCGGTCTCGCCACGGCTGACGACATCCGTCAGTGGTCCTTCGGCGAGGTCAAGAAGCCGGAGACCATCAACTACCGGACGCTCAAGCCCGAGAAGGACGGCCTCTTCTGCGAGAAGATCTTCGGTCCGACCCGGGACTGGGAGTGCTACTGCGGCAAGTACAAGCGCGTCCGCTTCAAGGGCATCATCTGTGAGCGCTGCGGCGTCGAGGTGACCCGCGCCAAGGTGCGCCGCGAGCGGATGGGCCACATCGAGCTGGCCGCCCCGGTCACCCACATCTGGTACTTCAAGGGTGTTCCCTCGCGCCTCGGCTACCTGCTGGACCTGGCGCCGAAGGACCTCGAGAAGATCATCTACTTCGCTGCTTACGTCATCACGGGCGTGAACACGGAGCTGCGCCACAACGACCTGCCGACCCTCGAGAACGAGATCGGCGTCGAGCGCAAGAACCTCGAGACCAAGCGCGACGCGGACATCGAGGCCCGCGCGCAGAAGCTGGAAGCCGACCTGGCCGAGCTGGAGGCGGAGGGCGCCAAGTCCGACGTCCGCCGCAAGGTCAAGGAAGGCGGCGAGCGCGAGATGCGTCAGCTGCGTGACCGCGCCGGTCGCGAGCTGGACCGCCTCGAGGAGGTCTGGACGACCTTCACGAAGCTCGACACCCGCCAGCTGATCGCCGACGAGCTGCTCTACCGCGAGCTCGTCGACCGCTACGGCGAGTACTTCACTGGCGGCATGGGCGCGGAGGCCATCCAGAAGCTGGCCACCGAGTTCGACGTCAGCGCCGAGGCCGACAACCTGCGCGACACCATCCGCAACGGCAAGGGGCAGAAGAAGCTCCGCGCGCTGAAGCGGCTCAAGGTCGTCGCGGCGTTCCAGGCCACCGGCAACGACCCGCGCGGCATGGTGCTGGACGCCGTCCCGGTCATCCCGCCGGACCTGCGCCCGATGGTGCAGCTCGACGGTGGCCGCTTCGCGACGTCGGACCTGAACGACCTGTACCGCCGCGTGATCAACCGCAACAACCGCCTCAAGCGGCTGATCGACCTCGGCGCGCCCGAGATCATCGTCAACAACGAGAAGCGGATGCTGCAGGAGGCCGTCGACGCGCTGTTCGACAACGGCCGCCGCGGGCGTCCGGTCACCGGCCCGGGCAACCGGCCGCTGAAGTCGCTGTCCGACCTCCTCAAGGGCAAGCAGGGCCGGTTCCGCCAGAACCTGCTCGGCAAGCGCGTCGACTACTCGGGCCGTTCGGTCATCATCGTCGGCCCGCAGCTGAAGCTGCACCAGTGCGGTCTGCCGAAGGACATGGCGCTCGAGCTGTTCAAGCCGTTCGTCATGAAGCGGCTGGTCGACCTGAACCACGCGCAGAACATCAAGTCCGCCAAGCGGATGGTGGAGCGCTCGCGGCCGCAGGTGTGGGACGTGCTGGAAGAGGTCATCACCGGCCACCCGGTGATGCTGAACCGCGCGCCGACGCTGCACCGCCTCGGCATCCAGGCCTTCGAGCCGCAGCTGGTCGAGGGCAAGGCCATCCAGCTGCACCCGCTGGTCTGCGAGGCGTTCAACGCGGACTTCGACGGTGACCAGATGGCGGTGCACCTGCCGCTGTCGGCCGAGGCGCAGGCCGAGGCCCGGATCCTGATGCTGTCGGCGAACAACATCCTGTCGCCGGCGTCGGGCCGTCCGCTCGCCATGCCGCGACTGGACATGGTCACGGGTCTGTTCCACCTGACCCGCCTGGCCGAGGACGCCGAGGGCGCGGGCAACGCGTACTCGTCGCCGGCCGAGGCCATCATGGCCTTCGACCGCAAGGCGCTGAGCCTGCACGCCCCGGTCAAGATCCGCGTCACCGACCGCCAGCCGGCCAAGGCCGACGAAGCGGCGCTCGCGGAGAAGGGCTGGGAGCCGGGCAAGGCGTGGCTGGCCGAGACGACCCTGGGCCGCGTGCTGTTCAACGAGCTGCTGCCGGCGGACTACCCGTTCATCAACGAGCCGATGCCGAAGAAGCGTCAGGCCGCGATCGTGAACGACCTCGCCGAGCGGTACTCGATGACCCAGGTCGCGCAGACGCTGGACCGCCTGAAGGACGCCGGTTTCTACTGGGCGACCCGCTCGGGCGTCACCGTCGCCATCTCGGACGTGCTCACCCCGGTGGGCAAGAAGGCCATCCTCGACGAGTACGAGGGCAAGGCCTCCCAGGTGGAGAAGCGCTACCAGCGTGGTCAGCTGTCGCACACCGAGCGCAACAACGAGCTCGTCAAGGTGTGGACGCAGGCCACCGAAGAGGTCCACAAGATCATGGAGACGGCGCTGCCGGACGACAACCCGATCGCCATGATCGTCAAGTCGGGCGCGGCGGGCAACATGACGCAGGTCCGGTCGCTGGCCGGTATGCGTGGCCTGGTGTCCAACCCGAAGGGTGAGTACATCCCGCGTCCGATCAAGGCCAACTTCCGTGAAGGCCTGTCGGTGGCGGAGTACTTCATCGCGACGCACGGTGCCCGGAAGGGCCTGGCGGACACGGCGCTGCGGACCGCCGACTCGGGTTACCTGACCCGGCGTCTGGTGGACGTCTCGCAGGACGTCATCGTCCGCGAGGTCGACTGCGGCACCACCCGCGGCATCATGATGCCGATCGGCGAGGACATCGGCGACGGCAAGGTCCTGCGCGACCAGCACGTCGAGACCTCCGTGTACGCGCGGAACCTCGCGACGGACGCGGTGGACGCCAAGGGCAACGTCGTGCTGAACGCGGGCGACGACATCGGCGACCCGGCCCTCGACAAGCTGCTCTCCAGCGGCATCTCGAAGGTCAAGGTCCGCTCGGTGCTGACCTGCGAGTCGGCCGTCGGCATCTGCGCGACCTGCTACGGCCGCTCGATGGCGACCGGTCAGCTCGTCGACGTCGGCGAGGCCGTGGGTATCGTCGCGGCCCAGTCGATCGGTGAGCCCGGTACGCAGCTGACGATGCGTACGTTCCACCAGGGTGGTGTCGCCGGTGACGACATCACGACGGGTCTGCCCCGTGTGCAGGAGCTCTTCGAAGCTCGTGTCCCGAAGGGCAAGGCGCCGATCGCCGACGTCGATGGCCGCGTGCGCATCGAGGAGAGCGAGCGGTTCTGGAAGATCACGCTGATCCCGGACGACGGCGGCGAAGAGATCGTCTTCGACAAGCTGTCCAAGCGTCAGCGGCTCGCGAACACCCCGAACGGCCCGCTGGGCGACGGCGACCACGTCAACGTCGGCCAGCAGCTGCTCGAAGGCACGCCGGACCCGCACGAGGTCCTGCGGGTCATGGGGCCGCGCGAGGCGCAGATGCACCTGACGGACGAGGTCCAGAAGGTGTACCGGGCGCAGGGTGTGTCGATCCACGACAAGCACATCGAGGTCATCGTGCGGCAGATGCTGCGCCGCGTGACGATCATCGACTCCGGTGCCACGGACTTCCTCCCGGGCGAGCTGCCCGAGCGGACCAAGTTCGAGGCGACGAACCGGGCCGCGGTCGCCGAAGGCGGCGAGCCGGCTTCGGGTCGTCCGGTGCTGATGGGTATCACGAAGGCGTCCCTCACCACGGACTCGTGGCTGTCGGCGGCGTCGTTCCAGGAGACCACGCGCGTCCTGACCGACGCGGCCATCAACGGCCGCTCGGACCGGCTCGTGGGCCTCAAGGAGAACGTGATCATCGGTAAGCTGATCCCGGCCGGTACGGGCATCAACAAGTACCGCAACATCCAGGTGCAGCCGACCGAGGAGGCCCGGGTCGCGGCGTACGCGATCCCGTCCTACGACGACGGCTACTACACCCCGGACGTGTTCGGTACGGGCACCGGTGCCGCGGTTCCGCTGGACGACTACGACTTCGGCCGCGACTTCCGCTGAAGCTGAGTCACGAGAAAGGCCCTCGCCGGGTTTCCGGCGGGGGCCTTTCCCGTTTCCGGCCCGGGCTCAGCGCGAGGCGTGGCGGGTCACCGGGAAGTCGAAGTAGGTGTCCGGGAACGGCTCGTCGTTCAGCGTGAAGTGCCACCACTCCTCGGGCAGGTTCCGGAACCCCGCCGCCGCCATCGTGGTCTTCAGCAGCTGACGGTGCTCCCGGGCGACCCCCGTGATCGCCGGGTTGTCGGTGTGGGCCAAGGGGTCGAAGCAGTCGTAGCCGGTGCCCATGTCGACCGTGTTGTCCGGGAACCGCCGCGGCGCGAAGCACGGCTCGAGCGGCTCACCGGGGAAGTACGGCCGCTGGAACCGCGGCGGGAGCTTCACGATGGTGAGGTCCATGGTGCTGCCGCGGCTGTGCCCGGACTTCTCGGCGATGTACCCGTCGGCGAAGAGCCGGTCCTTGGCGACGTTCGGGTAGAACTCGGCCTTCATCTTCTCGTCGGCGAGGTCCTTCGCCCACCGCACGAAGTGGTCGACCGCGCGCTGCGGGCGGTAGCAGTCGTAGACCTTGAGGGTGTAGCCCTGCTTGCGCAGTTCGTGCTGGGCCTTCCGCAGCCCGTCGGCGGCCTGGCGGGTCAGCAGGCAGCTGGGTGCGAGGTAGCCGTCGACGCGCCGGCCGACGAAGTTGTGCTGCGTCGCGTAGCGCATGTCCTGCAGGATCGAGGGGGCGACGTCGGCGAGCGCGACGAAGCCGGTGGACGTGGCCTGCGCCGCGCTGGGGACGGCGAGGGCCGTGGCGGCGGCGAGGGTGACGGCGGCGAGCGCCCGGAAGATCGGCATGCCTCTCGTTTAGCACCTCCGGTGCCGGACATTCAGCCGCCTTTCGGGCAGCACTTCGGGATCCGTAACGGCTGGTAGCCGGGTCGTTGTCGGCAAATCTCTCGTCCCCGGCGCCGCGGGCGGCTGGCGAAGATGGGCCGTGGCTGACTCTGTGCCCTTCACGGACAACTTCTCCGACCTCTCGAACACGCAGGGGTACCAGTTCGAGTTCCGCTGCGAGCGCTGCGGGAACGGCTTCCGCTCCGCGTTCCAGCGCGACAACGTCGAGACCGGGCGAAGCGTGCTTCGCGCCGTGGGCTCGTTCTTCGGCGGCACCCTGCGCGACCTGAGCAACTCGGCCGACCAGTGGCGCTACGACCGCGCGACCAACTCGCCCGCCAAGGACAAGGCGCTCGCCGCCGCCGTCCAGGAGATCACCCCGAGCTTCCGCCAGTGCCGAGGCTGCGGGGACTGGATGTGCCACGACCAGTGCTGGAACGAGGAGATCGGCCAGTGCCTGCGCTGCTCGCCGAGCGTCGCGGAGGAGATTTCGCGCGCCCAGGCGTCGGCCCAGCGCGACCAGATCTGGGACAAGGCCCGCGAGAAGGACTGGACCACCGACCTCGACCTCGACACCCGCGCGAAGGTCACCTGCCCCGGCTGCGGCCTGAAGGCGAACGGCGGCAAGTTCTGCTCGTCCTGCGGCACGTCCCTGGCCCTCAAGGTCCGCTGCGGCGGCTGCGGGAGCGAGGGCAACAAGCCGGGCGCGCTGTTCTGCTCGGACTGCGGCAGCAAACTCTGACCAAAGTTCCCCGCACTTCATAACGAGTTCGTAACGAGCAGCCCCGGCGTTCAGGTGCCGGGGCTGCGCCATTGTGACCAACCGTGACACGACCGGTTGGTCTAGACGTCTTGCCCACCCATTCGGCCTAGAGGTGTCCGTCAACTCGGTCCACCTCGTGGGAGATTCACCCGATTGGGGCGAGTCCCATTCTTTGATCACGGCTGGACGCTTCGTCCGCTTGGCGCGAATATCCCGTCCAGGTCGGCTGACGTCAGCTTTCCGTTGTGTCCCAACGGTTTCCGTCCGTGAACAAGAACTGGGAGAACCATGCGATCAACCCCGTTGCGCCCGGGCCGGTGGCGGAAGGTGGTGACCGGCGCCGCGGCACTCGCTCTCGCGGCCGGTGCGGTCACGTACACCGGTTCGTCGACCGGCGCCTACGCCGACGTCCAGACCGTCACCGACGCGAAGACCGCGTCCGACGGGAAGCAGTACTGGGTGCAGAACCACCTGGTGTCCAAGGACTTGACCGCCGAGTCGCGGTCCGCGGACGGCACGCCGAAGAAGTGGCTGCTCGTCTGGGCCGGTGACGAAAACATCGCCGACACGCTCGTCAAGGACGTCAAGAACCTGCCGGGCACGCTCGGCGGTGGGCTCAACAAGATCAAGAACGCCTTGCCGGGGCCGGACTTCCTCGCCGTGATCGACGCGACGCAGGGTTCGCCGACCTACGGCAAGGTCGTCAACACCGCCACCGTCGGGCCGCTCGTCGAGAACGAGCCGCACCACATGCAGTACGTGTGGCACAAGGGCGACACGATCTACGCCGGCGCGCTGTTCGCCGCCGCGACGTACGCCTTCGACGTCAGCGCGCTGCCGCAGCTGAAGCTCAAGGGCGTCAGCCTGCCGACGAACACGCTCGGCGGGAGCGTCCCCGACGCCTACTGGGTGCTCAAGGACGGCACCGCGTACGGCACCTACATGGGCGGCCCGGTCGTGCCGGGGCCGCACGCCTACGCCGACGGCTCCACGCAGATCGGCAACGGCTTCGCGGGCAGCCCCGGCGAGGTCGTCCACTTCGGACAGAACGCCGAGGTGCTTTCCGAGTCGCCGGCGGCGACCCCGCAGGGCGACAACCAGAAGCTCTGCGACAACCTGCCGCAGCTGGGCAAGCCGACCTGCGCCAACCCGCACGGCATCCAGGCCCGCGAGGACCTGAACACGCTGGTCACGTCCGACTACGCCGAGCCGCGCAACATCATCCTCGACCCGGTGAAGCAGCCGTCGCCGTACCTGCGGCGGCCGACCGTGCGGACCTGGGACATCTCCGACCGCAACCACCCGAAGCTGAAGTCGGTGTCGTACCTGCAGGACGGCCCCCGCGCCGATCCGGCCGACCCGCTGCACGCCGAGAGCCGCGCGGTCATGGAGACCACGGTGACCAACGTGGCCGGCCACAAGGGCGCGTTCGCCCAGACCATGCAGGGCGGCGCGGTGTTCTACACGCCGGACATCACCGCGGCCGAGCCGCACTGGATCGAGGTGTTCGACGACGGCACCGCGAACAAGTCCATCTACGCCAACAACGACTCGAACGGCGCCAGCTCCAACGGTGGCTGGATCCAGACGAGCCCGGACGACAAGTACCTCTACCGCGCGATCGTCGGGCGGCAGAAGGGCACCCTCTCGGCCGACGACCCCGGCACCACCGGCGGCGTCTACGTCCTCGACATCCAGAAGCTGGTCAACGCCGGCGACCGGATCGAGGACATCCAGGGCCGGGTCGACACCAAGGCGAAGGCGCAGCAGGGCGGGGGCGGCGACCTGCCGACCGTCGTCGGCGCGGCCCCGATCAACCCCGGCACGCCGGGCGCGGGCCCGCACTGGGGCGCCTACGACAACTGGGCGCTCGGCAGCGACGGTTTCTACCACGAAACCACGTCGCCGCAGCACCTCGCGGTGTCGAACTACTTCGTCGCCCGGTCCGGTTTGGACGGTGACCACAAGGTCAACCTGCTGAACCTCGGTCCGGACGGGAAGGTCGCGGTCGACTCGAACTTCCGGGACGAGTTCACCGGGCAGGTCGGCATCAACTTCAACCGCAAGTCGTGGCCGCACGGGGACTTCGGCAACGCCAAGCCGCACTCCGAGCTGTTCGTGGTCGCGGACGCGGACATCAAGTAACGCGGTCGTGAGTGTTTGGTCGGGTTCTAACCCGACCAAACACTCACGACAAACTTGCACCGAGGAGTCTCGATGGAACACGACCACCCCGCGCCCACGGGCTCGTCCACAGTGGACTTCCTTGCGCTGGTGCTCCGGCTGGCCCTCTTGCTTTCGACGGCGTTCCTGGCCGGCGGCGGTCTCCTGCGGCCGCCGGGGCAGCGGCCGCCGCGCACGCTGTACGTCCTCGGCGGGGTTTCGGCGCTGCTCGCCGTGGTGTCGGCCTTCGCCGTCGACATCAACGTGGTCGCGCTGGCGATCCACGTCGTGCTCGCGGTGGCGGTGCCGGTCTTCCCGCGGGTCACCCGCTGGACGTCGGCCGCGCTGCTGGTGCTCGTCGTGCTGGAGACGTCGCTCGGCGGCACCGGCGTCGAGTTCGCGATCGACACGGTGTTCGTCGCCGCCGCGGCCGTGTGGTTCGGCTTCGCGCTGCTCGGGCCGGTGACGACCGCGGCCGTCCGGCCCGGGCCCCTCGCGCTCACCCTCGGCGGCCTGCTGGTGCTGGCCGGCGCGGTCCGGTTCGGGTTGTCCGGCCTCGGGTTCGACCGCCGGCTCGCCACGACGCTCTTCGGGCTCGCCGTGGTCGCCGTCGCGGTCCTGCCGGTCGTGGTCACGGTGCTCGCCGGGGTGTTCAAGGGCCGCGCTTACCGGTTCGGCGCCGTGGCTGTCGCGGCCGCGTTCGTCGCGTGGAGTGCGCTGGGCGCGATCCCGGCACCGCCGCCGCTGCCCGTGCCCGGCGTGCCGCTGCTGGCCGACGACGCAGGCTTCCCGGTGCTGGTCAGCCCGCAACGGCCGGGCCACAACCTCGTGCACTTCCCGCCGGGCGCGGGCGACGACCTCTCCGCCGGCGTGCGTGGTGGCCTGGTCACGAAGGCCGTCGCGCGGCCCGGGGCCGAGGGCACGTGGGCCGACGTCGAGCTGCCGCCCGGCCGCAGCGACCTGGAAATCCGCCGCGGCGACACGACGACGGTCGTCGAGGTCGACGCGGGCCGTGCGCCCGGCCCGTCGATCCTCGACGCCGACGCGCCGGAATGCGCGGCGGCGGCGCTCGGCGGCCTGGTCGCCGGCCGCGCCGACGTCCTCACCGCCTGCCCGGCCGACGCGCTGACGCCGGAGGACAGCGGAGCGCTGGTCAAACTGGTCGAGTTCCTGGCCACCCGCAAGCCGTCCGCGATCACGCTGGTCGAGGACGACTCCCCGCGCGGTGTGGCGGCCGCGAAGCTGGTGCGGGAAACCGCGGCGCGCACCGGGCTCGCCGTGCGGCCGGACGCCGGGCCCGACACCGCGCTCGTCGTCGTCTCCGGCTGGTCCGCCGGGTACACCGCGATGACGCGGGCCGCCGAGCTGCAACGCCTCGAACCCACCCACCAGTACGGGCTGTACCTGGCCCCGTGGCTGCTGAACGGGCCGATCGTCAACTCCGTCGCGAGCGCGTCGCTGCCGCTGCGCTTCGACCCGCGGGAGGCGACCGCGGTCGGGTACGCCGTCGCGGTCGGCGACCGCTTCGGCGGCGAAAGCCCGACGCTGGGCGGCTTCCGGAACTGGCTCGGTGGCGGTGGCGCCGCCGGGGACGTCCAGATCTTCGCCGCGGCCCAGGTCAACGCCATGCCGATGTACCCCACCGAACCCCACGCCACCGGAATGGTGATGGACCGCGACTACGCGGGCCAGTGGGTCCCCGACGGAACCATCGTGCCGATCACGTCGGTTCTCCGCTGAAAACCCCTGTGAGGAAAGGAAAACGCATGAAGCGTCTTGCTGCCCGCGTGCTGCTGCCGCTCGTCGCGGCGACGGCGTTCACGGGCCTGGCCGCCGGCGTCGCCAGTGCCGACCCGACCGACGGTTCCGTCTGGCTCGTGCCCGGCGTCGACCTCGGCAGCGTGCTGGGGCCGATCGGCCAGCCGGTCGACCTGCTCGCCCCCGTCTTCGACCTGATCACCGCTGTTTCCTGAAAGGCAGAAACCCATGAAGAAGACCCTCGCAGTCGCGATCCTCGCCGGTGCCGCCCTGTTCACCGCGGCCGGGCCGGCGCTCGCCGCCGACGCTCCCGGTGTCGTCGTGGTCGACGAGCCGGACACCAGCGGCCTGAACAACATCTGGACGTTCGCCCCGCTCGGCGTCCCGGTGCTCGGCCTCATCCAGTCGGTCAACGGCGTCCCCGGCAAGCTCCTGCCCTCGTTCTGACCCGCGGGCGGCCCCTCGCGAGAGGGGCCGCCTCCTTCTCCAGGGAGTCCCCATGAACCGGCAGCTGGCCGGCAGGCTCGGCATCGCGGTGATCGCGATCGCGGCGGTGACCGCGGGCATCTTCATCCTCGGCGACGACGGCTCGGCCCCGCCCGCCCCGGCGGTCGCCGTGGTGGGGGAGCCTTCGCTGTCGTCCGTCCCGCCGCGCACGGTCATGGCGACGGTGACCTCAACCTCGACCCCGCCGGCGCCGTCCGGCTACCAGGTGACCTACGAGCTGGCGGGCACCGGCACGGCGACGGTCGTCTACGACTCGAACGGCCTCGGCCTGGTCCACCAGGAACTCGAGGTCCCGCTGCCGTGGCGGAAGGAGCTCAGCTGGGCTTCGGCCGGCTCGGTGCAGTTGCTCGGGCAGGGGAGCGGCGCGGTCGAGTTCCGCATCTCGCTCGGCGGGCGCGTCGTGACGTCGCAGAAGTCGGCGCCCGGCGAAGTCGCCGCGTGCACCGGGCGGCTCAGCTGAGCGCCTTCGCGAACCAGTGCTCGGCGAACTGCCCGTCGTTGAAGGGCTCGACCTCGTCGTAGCCGATCTTCGCGTAGAGCGCGCGGGCTTCGACGAGGTCGTGGCGGGTGTCGAGCCGCATGAGCGCGGAGCCGAACCCGCGGGCCGCCTCCTCGGCCGCCGCCACCAGCGCGGGCGCGCCGCCGCTGCCGCGGTGGGCCGGCTTGACGAAGACCTTCGTCAGCTCGGTGATCCCGGCCGCGACGACGCGGAACCCGGCGCAGCCCGCGACTTCGCCGTCCCGCCTGCCGAGGAAGAACGCCCCGGTCGGCGGCACCAGGTCCGTGCCCGGCGCCTCGGCCACGTACCGCGTGAGCTCGGCTTCCGTGACGGGGCGCCCGAAATAGCGCGAAGCGACTTCGTCCATGTACTCGCGCATGATCGCGACGGCGTCCGGGTGGGTGACGTCGACCCGGGTGATCTTCCAGTCCACGTCCTCATCCTGGGGAAGCTGTCCAGCGAATTCGTGCGGCCACCGGCACCATGGGGACATGACGACTGTCACGAAGCGCCTCACGGTGGTGGCCGTCCTGCTGATCACGGTGGGCGCGGTCCTGCTGTCGGTGGGCGCGATCGGCTTCCGGGCGACGTCCGACCAGCCCGACGCCAACATCGGCGCGGGCTTCGCCCTGCTGGCCGGCCCCTACGTGGTGGGACTGGGCCTGGTGTTCGCGTTGTCGGCGGGCCTGACCCACCTCACGACGCGCCGCCGCTGACGCTCCACAGCGCGGCGGGCAGCCGGTCGGCCAGGTCGGCGAGGTAATCGGCCTCGGCGGCGATGTTCTGCCGCGTCGCGCAGCCCTGCCCCCAGGTCCGCGCCGAGCCGTGCTCGACGACGACGTCCCGCTGCGCGAACCGCGGGTTCGCCGCGAGCCACCGGGTCAGCTCGCCCTCGAGCGGGGAGCCGGGCATCGAGACGGCGCCGCCGGTGATCCGCAGTTCGGGGGACGGCGGGACCTGCACCTGCGTGACGTGGATGTCGCGGAAGTACGTGTGGTCGTCGAAGTGCCGGTACGGCTCCTGCCCGTCGACGGCGATGACCGCCCGGTCGCGCTGCCGGAACTCGACCCACGACTTGTGCCCGCTGCCGGCGAGCGGGCGGCCGGTCGGGTGGATGACCCCGAACGACGGTGCCGGGGCCGGCTCGCCGGCGACCCCGCTGTGGAACGTGCCGCCGCGCTCGGCCGCGAACGCCTTGAACCAGTGCTCCTTGCGGCCTTCGACGTACTTCGTGTGCGACCGCCACCAGATCGCCGCCACCACCGCGAACACCGCCACGATCAGGACGACCGCCACCACGCCTGCCATCAGAAGTCCAAGTCCTCGCGCGTCTCGTCGTCGGATTGGTTCCGGCCGGTCTCGCCGTAGTCGCTCGCCTTCTTGGCGTTCTTGACGTGGCTGTTGAGCTTGCCGAGGTGGTCGTTGAGCGTCTTGGCCGGGTTGTCGCCGGGCTTGGCCGGGTTGTACCCGATGACGCCCTTGGCCGCGGCCTCGCCGGTCTTCTTCGCGATCTCGGACAGGGCGTTCTTCCCGGCCCGCTTGCCGATCATGCCCTCGGCGCCCTTGAGCTTGTCGACCACGCTCTTGCCCGCGTTGCCCTCGGCGATCTCCCTGAGCTTGTCCGCGGTCTTGCCTTCGGTGAACACCTTGCCCAGCTTCGAGGCCGCGAGCTTGGCCTTCATCTTCTGCAGCCAGTCGAGGATCTTCTGCAGCAGTTCGCGGACCTTCGAGACCTTCTTGGTCGTCTTCGCGGCGGTCGTGCCGAGCTTGACCTCCGACGCCGTGCCCGCGGTGGCGACCGACGCCCCGCAGGTGGGCACCGCGGCCGCGAGCGCCGGGATCCAGATCATGATCAGCCAGGTGATCAGCTCGGTGAGGATCGCCTTGATCAGGTCCTCGATGAAGCTCATCAGCATGCTGCTCAGCTGCAGCATCTGCGCCATGTCGCCGGATTTCGCGGAGACGCCGGCGATGCCGTGGGCGAACTCGCCCAGCGACTTCCGGGCGGCGTCACCGGCGTCGCCGTGCCATGCCGACAGCGACGTGTCGGCGACCGCGGCGAAGTTCTTCGCCAGCTCGTCCAGCCCGGTGGCGATGGCGCCGAAGTTGCCGGCCGCGGTGGCGAGCGCGGGCCCGTCGCCGCTGACGAAGTGGATCGCGTCCTGGATCGGCTGGACGGCGCTGATCAGGAAGTTCAGCCCCTGCCCGACCAGCCAGCCGAGCGGGTCGGTGGCGATGTCGGTGATGGTGCTGGCGCTCGACTGGATGAACGACGTCGTGTCGCTCGCGATCGTGGCGACCCCGAGCGCGATGTCGACGCCGTCGGGGTGGGGCGCGGTGACCGCCTGGTACACGGAACCGACGTCCTTGCCGACGGTCACGGCGCTGCCGACGAACGGGACGGCCTTGACCGCGTTGTCGACGTTCACCCCGAGCACGGTGTTCGGATCGTCGCTCTTCACGCTGACGCCGCTCGCGACGTCCTGGAACTCCGCCATCGTCGTGGCCCCCTCAGGGCTTCTTCGGGCCGTCGAGCAGGACCTCGACCTGCCCGAAGAAGGCCGTGTGGTCGTCTTCGGTGCCCTGGTAGACGTTCGCCGCGTCGGTGAACTTGCCCTGCGCCGACGTCAGGCCCTCGGCCATCGACGCCAGCAGGTCGCGCAGCTCGTGCAGCGTTTCGTCGTACCCGTGCTTGGTGAACAGGCCGACCACGCCCCACGACTTGTCGCCGACGTCGGCCTGCCCGACCTTCTCGGTGAACTTCGCGCCCTGGTCCTTGTACTTGCCGAGCACGCCGACGTACTTGCGCAGCGCGTCGACCTCGACCTGGTAGCCGCCGGTCCCGTCGGGCATCAGTCCTCCTCGTCGAACAGGTTCCGCAGGAAGGCGTCACCCGCGGACCCGCCACCCGACGGCGGTGCCGTCGGCGGCGGGGCGTCCTCGGCCGGGCGCAGCACCCGCTCCTCGGAGAAGTCCTCCGGCGCGGCCGCCCGCGGCGGCTCTTCCGCCAGCTTCGACCGCATTTCCTCGACGGTGGTTCCGAACGCTTCCGCCTGCGTCTCCAGGACCTGGTCGACGAGACCGAGGTCGTCGCCGAGGTGCTCCTGGACGAGCACGGCCTGCCGCCGGGCCGCTTCGCCGACCGCCTCCCGCAAGGTCGCCATCAGGGCCGCGGACAGCGCCTGCGGCCCCTTCGCGAGCGCGGCGTCGGTGAACTTGACGTCGAGCACCGCCCCACCCGGCCCGGTGACCACGGTCACGCCCCCGTCCGGTGACGAGGCACCCGCCCGCAGTTCGGACAGCTCCTGCTGCATCGCGCCGAGCCCGGCGAACCGGTCGTCGACGTTCCGGATGCTCGACTGGAACCGTTCGAACTCGGTCACCAGCTGGTCGAACTCGGCCGCCATGCCGCTCGTCCCTCCCGATCGCCCGTGCGTGGTCCACTCATCGTGGCCCCTTGGTGGCGGTGTGACGCACGGAACGGCCGATCCGATCCCACTGCATCACCCGGTCGGGTAATGGGTAGGTTTCCGGCCGCAAGGGGAAGCAGGGATGAACGCTAGGAGTGTGTGATGACCAGCACCGAAGGGGCCGGCCGGCCCGACGAGGAGCCGAAGTCGACCGGGAGCCACGCGGCCCCCGAGGGGGCCGGGGTGCACCCGCTGATCGACCTTTCGCGCGACCCGAACCCGGGCAAGCCGGACCACGCGAAGCCCGAAGAGGACTGACGCGGCACCCGCTTTCCGGGCCAGGGGAGGTCGCGAATGAGTCATTGGCGACGTCGGTCGCGGGCGCGGGGAGCGGCTGGGCGGCGGCCAGGGGAGGTCGCGAATGACTCATTCGGGACGTCGGAGGTCCCGAATGAGTCATTGGCGACCTCGGTCGGGGGCGCGGGGAGCGGCTGGGCGGCGGCCACCGAGGGGGTGGCGCCGCCGGGGCAGCGACCCGCGGCCCAGCCTGGCCGGCCTGGGCGCGCCCGGGCCCGACCCGGGCGAGTGGCGCCGCTGGGGTGACACTGGCGGCCCGCCCCGTCCCGCCTCGCCCCGGCTCGGCCTAGCCCGGCCCGCCCGGCCCGGCCCGGGCGAGTGGGCGCCGCTGGGTGACACTCGCGGCACGGCACGCCCCGGGCCCGACCCGGGCGAGTGGCGCCGCTGGGGTGACACTCGCGCCCCGCCCCGCCCCGCCCCGCCCCGCCCCGCCCCAGCCCGGCCCGCCCCGCCCCGCCCCAGCCCGGCCCGCCCCGCCCCGCCCCAGCCCGGCCCGCCCCGCCCCGCCCCAGCCCGGCCCGCCCCGCCCCGCCCCAGCCCGGCCCGCCCCGGCCCGGCCCGGCCGAGCCACCCACGGCGTGGTGAACGACTCGTCCACCACGCCCGACGACCGTCCACCGGCTGCATCGAGCACGTGCCGGGACGTCTTGAATGAGTCATTCAGGACCTCCCGCGCCCTGAATGACTCATTCAAGACGTCCGCCGCGGCGATCTCGGCGGCCTGACCCCGGGCCGCGACCGCCGGCAGGCGAGCCGCCGGGAGCGGCGGCGGCCGACCCGCCCAAGCCACCAGCCACCCCCGGAACATCCCGAGGCCCACGTGCGTTGACAACACTGTCGGCCGAGGGCCCGCGTGCGGAAACCGCGGTCGCCACCCCGGTGTGACCGGACTTCGGAACATCCCCCGGCCGGGCGGTGCGGAGAGGTACGCTGGACGTTCGCCGTCCTTCAGACCCCCCGCCGCGTTCCGTCCGGATCCGGGCGGGTATCTTTGGAGACCGTGCCCGGCATGCGTCGGGCCGCTCCGCGTGCCGTGCGGCATGGGCGGGGTGCTCAGGCACCCGGTCACCGGCTTCGGCAGGTCGGGGTTCCGACGGAAATCCCTCCGGGAAGTTACCGGTCGTCAGACCGTGACGCGGGCCGACACGCCCGACCGCGGGGGCCGGTGAAGACACGAAGAAGCAGATCACGACAGGAAGCTGGTCCATTGCCCACGATCCAGCAGCTGGTCCGCAAGGGCCGCCAGGACAAGGCTGCCAAGCAGAAGACCGCGGCCCTCAAGGGGAGCCCGCAGCGGCGCGGCGTGTGCACCCGCGTGTACACGACCACCCCCAAGAAGCCGAACTCGGCGCTGCGCAAGGTCGCGCGTGTGAAGCTGACCAGCGGCATCGAGGTCACCGCCTACATCCCCGGTGAGGGCCACAACCTGCAGGAGCACTCGATGGTGCTCGTGCGTGGTGGTCGTGTGAAGGACCTTCCGGGTGTCCGTTACAAGATCATCCGCGGCTCGCTCGACACGCAGGGTGTCAAGAACCGCAAGCAGGCGCGCAGCCGGTACGGCGCGAAGAAGGAGAAGAGCTAATGCCCCGCAAGGGTCCGGCCCCGAAGCGGCCGCTGATCTCCGACCCCGTCTACGCCTCCCCGCTGGTCACCCAGCTGGTGAACAAGGTGCTGAAGGACGGGAAGCGGTCCCTGGCCGAGCGCATCGTGTACGGCGCGCTCGAAGGCGCTCGCGAGAAGACGGGCACCGACCCGGTCGTCACGCTGAAGCGCGCCCTCGACAACGTGAAGCCCACCATCGAGGTGAAGAGCCGCCGCGTCGGTGGCGCCACCTACCAGGTGCCGATCGAGGTCAAGCCGGGCCGCTCCACGACGCTGGCCCTGCGCTGGCTGGTCTCCTTCTCGCAGGCTCGCCGCGAGAAGACGATGATCGAGCGCCTGCAGAACGAGCTCCTGGACGCTTCCAACGGCCTCGGTGCCTCCGTGAAGCGTCGCGAAGACACGCACAAGATGGCCGAGTCCAACCGGGCCTTCGCGCACTACCGCTGGTGATGACCGCCCGGCTGTCGATCAAGCCATGCCGGGCCCCAAGCTTGAGAACAGGGGAACACTCTCGTGGCACGTGAAGTGCTGACCGACCTGAACAAGGTCCGCAACATCGGCATCATGGCCCACATCGACGCCGGCAAGACCACCACCACCGAGCGGATCCTGTTCTACACCGGGGTCAACTACAAGATCGGTGAAGTCCACGACGGCGCCGCCACCATGGACTGGATGGAGGAGGAGCAGAAGCGGGGTATCACCATCACCTCGGCTGCGACCACCACCTTCTGGGACGACCACCAGATCAACATCATCGACACCCCCGGGCACGTCGACTTCACCGTCGAGGTGGAGCGCAACCTCCGGGTGCTCGATGGCGCGGTCGCGGTGTTCGACGGCAAGGAAGGCGTCGAGCCGCAGTCCGAGCAGGTCTGGCGGCAGGCGGACAAGTACGACGTCCCGCGCATCTGCTTCGTCAACAAGATGGACAAGCTGGGCGCGGACTTCTACTACACCGTGAAGACCATCGTGGAGCGCCTCGGCGTCCGCCCGCTGGTCATCCAGCTGCCGATCGGCGCCGAGAACAACTTCGAAGGCGTCGTCGACCTCGTCCGCATGAAGGCGCTGACCTGGCGCGGCGAGGTCCAGAAGGGCGAGGACTACTCGGTCGAGGACATCCCGGCCGAGCTGGCCGAGCTGGCCGCCGAGTACCGCGAGAAGCTCGTCGAGACCGTCGCCGAGGCGGACGACGCGCTGATGGAGAAGTTCCTCGAGGGTGAGGAGCTCACGGAAGCCGAGATCAAGTCCGGCATCCGCAAGCTCACGATCACCAGCCAGGTCTTCCCGGTGCTGGCCGGTTCCGCGTTCAAGAACAAGGGCGTGCAGCCCATGCTCGACGCGGTCATCGACTACCTGCCGACCCCGCTGGACGTCCCGGCCGTCGAGGGCCTGCTGCCCGACGGCGAGACCGTGGCCTCCCGCAAGGCGTCGGTGGACGAGCCGTTCGCCGCGCTCGCGTTCAAGATCGCCGCGCACCCGTTCTTCGGCAAGTTGACCTACATCCGGGTGTACTCGGGCAAGGTCGCCGCCGGCGCTCAGGTCATCAACGCGACCAAGGAGCGCAAGGAGCGCATCGGGAAGATCTTCCAGATGCACTCCAACAAGGAGAACCCGGTCGACGACGCCCAGGTCGGCCACATCTACGCGGTCATCGGGCTGAAGGACACCACCACGGGTGACACCCTGGCGGACCCGCAGAACCCGATCGTGCTGGAGTCGATGACGTTCCCCGAGCCGGTCATCCGGGTCGCGATCGAACCGAAGACGAAGGCCGACCAGGAGAAGCTGTCCCTGGCGATCCAGAAGCTGGCCGAAGAGGACCCGACGTTCCAGGTCAAGCTGGACGAGGACACCGGCCAGACGATCATCGCGGGTATGGGTGAGCTGCACCTCGAGGTGCTGGTGAACCGGATGAAGTCCGACTACAAGGTCGAGGCGAACATCGGCAAGCCGCAGGTCGCCTACCGCGAGACGATCAAGAAGACGGTCGACAAGCTCGACTACGTCCACAAGAAGCAGACCGGTGGTTCCGGCCAGTTCGCGAAGGTCATCGTGAAGCTGGAGCCGCTCGAGCGCACCGACGGCGCGCTCTACGAGTTCGACAACAAGGTGTCCGGTGGCCGCGTGCCGCGGGAGTACATCCCGTCGGTCGACGCGGGCGCGCAGGACGCGATGCAGTACGGCGTCCTGGCCGGCTACCCGCTCGTCGGGTTGAAGTTCACCCTGTTGGACGGTGCTTACCACGAGGTCGACTCTTCGGAGATGGCGTTCAAGATCGCCGGTTCCATGGCGATGAAGGAAGCCGCGAAGAAGGCCCACCCCGTGATCCTGGAGCCGATGATGGCGGTCGAGGTGACCACGCCCGAGGACTACATGGGTGACGTCATCGGTGACCTCAACTCCCGCCGTGGTCAGATCCAGGCCATGGAGGAGCGGTCGGGCATCCGCGTCGTGAAGGCGCTGGTCCCGCTGTCGGAGATGTTCGGCTACGTCGGCGACCTGCGGTCCCGCACCCAGGGCCGGGCGAACTACTCCATGTTGTTCGACTCCTACGCCGAGGTTCCCGCGAACGTCGCGAAGGAAATCATCGCGAAGGCGACGGGGGAGTAACTCCCCCCAGCGCTCGCGGGCATTAAGGACACTCCTGAACGTCCGCAGCACCGACGAAGGAACATTCAGCGGGCGGCAGCCACGCCGCCCGCTGAGCACCAAGCAAATCAGTCCAGGAGGACATTCCAGTGGCGAAGGCGAAATTCGAGCGGACCAAGCCGCACGTCAACATCGGCACCATCGGCCACGTTGACCACGGCAAGACGACTCTGACCGCGGCGATCACCAAGGTGCTGCACGACAAGTACCCGGAGCTGAACGAGTCGCGGGCGTTCGACCAGATCGACAACGCGCCGGAAGAGAAGCAGCGCGGCATCACGATCAACATCTCGCACGTCGAGTACCAGACCGAGAAGCGTCACTACGCGCACGTCGACGCCCCCGGTCACGCTGACTACATCAAGAACATGATCACCGGTGCCGCGCAGATGGACGGCGCGATCCTGGTCGTGGCCGCCACCGACGGCCCGATGCCGCAGACCCGTGAGCACGTGCTGCTCGCCCGCCAGGTCGGCGTGCCCTACATCGTGGTCGCGCTGAACAAGGCCGACATGGTCGACGACGAGGAGATCCTGGAGCTCGTCGAGCTCGAGGTCCGCGAGCTGCTGTCCTCGCAGGAGTTCCCCGGCGACGACGCCCCGGTCGTGCGCGTGTCCGGTCTCAAGGCCCTCGAGGGCGACGAGAAGTGGGCCGAGGCCGTTCTCGAGCTGATGAGCGCCGTCGACAACAACGTGCCGGACCCGGTGCGCGAGCTCGACAAGCCGTTCCTGATGCCGATCGAGGACGTCTTCACCATCACCGGTCGTGGCACCGTGGTGACCGGTCGCGTCGAGCGCGGCCAGATCAACGTCAACGAAGAGGTCGAGATCGTGGGTATCCGCGAGAAGTCGACCAAGACCACCGTCACCGGTGTCGAGATGTTCCGCAAGCTGCTCGACTCGGGCCAGGCGGGCGACAACGTCGGCCTCCTCGTCCGCGGCATCAAGCGCGAGGACGTCGAGCGCGGCCAGGTCGTCGTGAAGCCGGGCACCACCACCCCGCACACCGACTTCGAGGGCCGGGTCTACATCCTGTCGAAGGACGAGGGTGGCCGTCACACCCCGTTCTTCAACAACTACCGCCCGCAGTTCTACTTCCGCACCACCGACGTGACCGGCGTCGTGACCCTCCCCGAGGGCACCGAGATGGTCATGCCGGGCGACAACACCGACATCACGGTCGCGCTGATCCAGCCGGTCGCGATGGACGAGGGTCTGCGCTTCGCCATCCGCGAGGGTGGCCGGACCGTCGGTGCGGGTCAGGTCACCAAGATCAACAAGTGATTTCACGCCCCGGCCGGGGGTAATACACCCCCGGCTCAAGGGCGTCAAATCACGTGTGCGACACTATTCAGGTTGCTCGTCCTGGGGCGGCCGATCCTTGTCGGGGTTTTCTCCGTTGGGGGTCCGGCCGCCTCGGTGCGAGTGGCCACGGTCCGCCGAGCTCTTCCTTCGGGTTGCAGGCGAGCGGGCAAAGGCAGTGAGGCGGTCACGCTCGCAAGAGCGACGCCGGCTCATCGCCTCCTCACGTTGAGGAAGACCAGGCAAGACGACGATCCCACGGGATCCGTCTGTGCGTCGGGCGCGACACGCCCGACCGCGTGGACCGGGGACAGGGCCGTTGAACTGCGGAAACCCAGGCCCAGGGTGGCAACACCCGGCCGGGTTTGTGAGATAGCGGCACGAGACGACAAGGAACGAGCAGCCACCATGGCGGGACAGAAGATCCGCATCCGGCTCAAGGCCTACGACCACGAGGCGATCGACACCTCGGCGCGCAAGATCGTGGAGACGGTCACGCGCACCGGCGCCCGGGTTGTCGGGCCGGTGCCGCTGCCCACCGAGAAGAACGTTTACTGCGTCATCCGCTCGCCGCACAAGTACAAGGACTCGCGCGAGCACTTCGAGATGCGCACGCACAAGCGTCTGATCGACATCCTCGACCCGACGCCGAAGACGGTCGACGCGCTCATGCGCATCGATCTGCCGGCGAGCGTCGACGTCAACATCCAGTAGCGGCTGGCGAGCGGCGGAGAGACAGAGAGTCATGTCTGACAGGCAAATGAAGGGCATCCTGGGCACCAAGCTCGGCATGACCCAGGTCTTCGACGAGCAGAACCGGGTCGTCCCGGTCACCGTCGTGAAGGCCGGTCCGAACGTGGTCACCCAGGTTCGGACCCAGGAGAAGGACGGCTACAAGGCCGTGCAGCTGGCGTTCGGCGCGGTCGACCCGCGCAAGGTGAACAAGCCGCGCACCGGCCACTACGACAAGGCGGGCGTGACCCCGCGGCGCTTCCTCGCGGAGCTGCGTACCACCGACGCCGAGACCTACGAGATCGGTCAGGAGATCACCGCTGAGGTGTTCGCCGCCGGCGTCGAGGTCGACGTGACCGGTACCAGCAAGGGCAAGGGCTACGCCGGTGTCATGAAGCGCCACGGTTTCAAGGGCCAGGGCGCGAGCCACGGTGCCCAGGCCGTGCACCGCAAGCCGGGTTCCATCGGTGGCTGCGCCACCCCCGGCCGCGTCTTCAAGGGCCTGCGCATGGCGGGCCGGATGGGCAACGACCGGGTCACCACGCAGAACCTGACCGTGCACGCCGTGCGTGCCGAGGACGGCCTGCTGCTGATCAAGGGCGCCGTGCCCGGTCCCAAGGGCGGCCTGCTGTTCGTGCGCAGCGCCGCGAAGGGTGGTAACTCCGAATGACAAGCGTCGAGCTGAAGACCCCGGCCGGTAAAGCCGACGGCACCGTTGACCTCCCCGAGGAGATCTTCGACGTGCAGGCCAATGTCGCGCTGATGCACCAGGTGGTGGTGGCCCAGCAGGCCGCCGCGCGCCAGGGCACGCACGACACGAAGACCCGTGGTGAGGTCTCCGGTGGCGGCAAGAAGCCGTACCGGCAGAAGGGCACCGGCCGTGCCCGCCAGGGTTCGACCCGCGCGCCGCAGTTCGTCGGCGGTGGCGTCGTCCACGGCCCCACGCCGCGTGACTACTCCCAGCGGACCCCGAAGAAGATGAAGGCCGCCGCTCTGCGTGGCGCCCTCTCCGACCGGGCCCGCGCCGGCCAGCTGCACATCGTCACCGAGCTGGTGACGGGTGAGAAGCCGTCCACGAAGGCCGCCAAGGCCGTGCTCGCCGCGGTGACGCAGGCGAAGCGCGTGCTCGTGGTGCTGCACCGGGACGACGAGTACAGCTGGGTTTCCCTGCGGAACCTGCCCGAGGTGCACCTCCTCTGGGCGGACCAGCTCAACACCTACGACGTGCTGGTCAACGACGACGTCGTGTTCACCAAGGCCGCGTACGACGCGTTCGTCGCCGGCCCCGCCCGCGGCAAGAGCGTCAAGGCTTCCGCGCGGTCGGGCGAGGTCACGGAAGGGAGTGACGAGAAGTGAGTTCGGTCGCCATTCCGGACCCCCGCGACATCCTGCTCGCGCCGGTCATCTCCGAGAAGTCCTACGGGCTGCTCGAGGACCACAAGTACACGTTCATCGTCCGTCCGGACGCCAACAAGACCCAGGTCAAGATCGCGGTCGAGAAGGTGTTCGGCGTCAAGGTGGTCAGTGTCAACACGGCCAACCGCAAGGGCAAGCGTAAGCGGACTCGCGCCGGCTTCGGCAAGCGCAAGGACACCAAGCGCGCCATCGTGACTCTTTCGCCTGAGAGCAAGGCGATCGAGATCTTCGGCGGACCCACCGCGTAAAGGACTGAGCTGACAATGGGCATCCGCAAGTACAAGCCGACGACCCCGGGTCGTCGCGGTTCGAGCGTCTCGGACTTCGCCGAGATCACCCGCTCGACTCCCGAGAAGTCGCTGCTGCGTCCGCTGAGCGGCACGGGCGGTCGCAACTCGTCCGGCAAGATCACCACCCGGCACAAGGGTGGCGGCCACAAGCGTGCGTACCGGCTGATCGACTTCCGCCGGAACGACAAGGACGGCGTTCCCGCCAAGGTCGCGCACATCGAGTACGACCCCAACCGGTCCGCTCGCATCGCGCTGCTGCACTACGCCGACGGCGAGAAGCGCTACATCATCGCGCCGGAGAAGCTCAAGCAGGGTGACACGGTCGAGAACGGCCCCCGGGCCGACATCAAGCCGGGCAACAACCTGCCGCTGCGCAACATCCCGGTCGGCACCGTGATCCACGCGATCGAGCTCCGCCCCGGCGGCGGCGCGAAGATGGCGCGGTCCGCGGGCGCGAAGGTGCAGCTCGTCGCCAAGGACGGTCCGTACGCCCAGCTGCGTCTCCCCTCGGGTGAGATCCGCAACGTGGACGTGCGCAACCGCGCCACCATCGGCGAGGTCGGCAACTCCGAGCACGCGAACATCAACTGGGGCAAGGCCGGCCGCAACCGCTGGCGCGGCAAGCGCCCCACGGTCCGCGGTGTCGTCATGAACCCGGTCGACCACCCGCACGGTGGTGGTGAGGGTAAGACCTCCGGTGGTCGCCACCCGGTCAACCCGAACGGTAAGCCCGAGGGTCGCACGCGCCGGCGCAAGCCGAGCGACGCCCTCATCGTCCGCCGCCGCCGCACCGGCAAGAACAAGCGCTGAGCAGGGAGGTAGAACAACATGCCACGTAGCCTCAAGAAGGGCCCGTTCGTGGACGACCACCTGCTCAAGAAGGTGGACGCGCTGAACGAATCGGGCAAGAAGACCGTGATCAAGACCTGGTCGCGTCGTTCGACGATCATCCCGGATTTCCTGGGTCACACGATCGCCGTGCACGACGGCCGCAAGCACGTCCCGGTGTTCGTCACCGAGGCCATGGTCGGTCACAAGCTGGGCGAATTCGCCCCGACGCGGACCTTCAAGGGTCACATCAAGGACGACCGCAAGTCGCGCCGCCGCTGAGCGGGCACGAAACAAGACAGGAAGTAGCGATGAACGCCCAGAACGACGTGACGACCGAGGCTGAACTGCCTACGGCGTACGCGCGGGCTCGCTTCGTCCGGGACTCGCCGACCAAGGTGCGCCGGGTGATCGAGCTCATCAAGGGACGTAGCGCCGCCGACGCCTTGGCCGTGCTCCGGTTCGCCCCGCAGGCGGCCAGCGAGCCGGTCGCGAAGGTGCTCGCCAGCGCCGTGGCCAACGCCGAGAACAACCTTCAGCTGGACCCGGACACCCTCTGGGTCAAGAACGCGTACGCCGACGAGGGCCCGACCCTCAAGCGGATCCGCCCGCGGGCCCAGGGCCGCGCGTACCGGATCCGCAAGCGGACCAGCCACATCACCGTCGAGGTGGAGTCGCGTCCCGCCGTCGCGCAGAAGGCTCAGAGCAAGAAGAAGGCAGGTGGCCGGTAGTGGGCCAGAAGATCAACCCGCACGGTTTCCGCCTGGGTATCACCACGGACTGGAAGTCGCGCTGGTACGCCGACAAGCAGTACGCCGAGTACGTGGCCGAGGACGTCAAGATCCGCAAGCTGCTGGCGACGGGCATGGAGCGCGCCGGCATCTCCAAGGTCGAGATCGAGCGCACTCGTGACCGCGTCCGCGTCGACATCCACACCGCCCGGCCGGGCATCGTCATCGGCCGCCGCGGCGCGGAGGCCGACCGGATCCGTGGCGCGCTGGAGAAGCTGACCAAGAAGCAGGTCCAGCTGAACATCCTCGAGGTCAAGAACCCCGAGGCCGACGCCCAGCTGGTCGCCCAGGCGGTCGCGGAGCAGCTTTCCAACCGCGTGGCGTTCCGCCGCGCGATGCGGAAGGCGATCCAGACCTCCATGCGCTCGCCGCAGGTCAAGGGCATCCGCGTGCAGTGCGGCGGTCGTCTCGGCGGTGCCGAGATGTCCCGCTCCGAGCACTACCGCGATGGCCGCGTCCCGCTGCACACGCTGCGCGCCGACATCGACTACGGCTTCTTCGAGGCCAAGACGACGTTCGGTCGCATCGGCGTCAAGGTGTGGATCTACAAGGGTGAGCTCGTCGGTGGCCTGAAGGCCCGCGAGGCCCGCGACGCCGCCGAGCGTGCGCCGCGTGGCGGTCGCGACCGTGACCGCAGCGACCGGCCGTCCCGCCCGCGTCGTTCCGGCGCCTCGGGCACGACCGCCACCTCGACCGAAGCCGGTCGTGCGGCCGCCGCCGCCACGACCGAGGCCCCGGCGGCCCCGGCCACCGAGACCGCAGAAAAGACGGAGGGCTGAGACGTGCTCATCCCGCGCAGGGTCAAGCACCGGAAGCAGCACTCCCCGAAGCGCCACGGCGCCGCCAAGGGTGGCACGAAGGTCAGCTTCGGCGAGTACGGCATCCAGGCGCTTGAGCACAGCTACGTGACGAACCGGCAGATCGAGTCCGCTCGTATCGCCATGACCCGTCACATCAAGCGTGGTGGCAAGGTGTGGACGACCATCTACCCGGACCGCCCGCTGACCAAGAAGCCGGCGGAAACCCGCATGGGTTCCGGTAAGGGTTCGCCCGAGTGGTGGATCGCCAACGTGAAGCCGGGCCGCGTGATGTTCGAGATCTCGTTCCCGAACGAGGAGACCGCCCGTGAGGCGCTCCGCCGCGCGATCCACAAGCTGCCCATGAAGTGCCGCATCGTGACCCGTGAAGGTGGTGAGTTCTGATGGCGAACGCTGGTGCTCTGGCATCGGAGCTGCGTGAGCTCACCGCGGAAGAGCTCGTCCTGCGTCTGAAGGAATACAAGGAGGAGCTCTTCAACCTCCGCTTCCAGATGGCGACCGGGCAGCTCGACAACAACCGCCGTCTGCGCACCGTCCGCACGGACATCGCGCGGATCTACACGGTCATGCGCGAGCGCGAACTCGGCCTGTCCGTTGCCCCCGACGCCGAGAGTGAAGGTGCCGCATGAGCGAGCCCACCACCGAGTCGCCGGCCCGGAACGACCGCAAGGTCCGCGAGGGCTACGTCGTCTCGGACAAGATGAACAAGACGATCGTGGTCGAGCTCGAAGACCGCAAGAAGCACCCCCGTTACTCGAAGGTTCTCCGCAGCACCACCAAGGTCAAGGTGCACGACGAGAACAACGAGGCGGGCCAGGGTGACCGGGTCCTCCTGATGGAGACCCGCCCGCTGTCGGCGACGAAGCGGTGGCGCCTGGTGAAGATCGTGGAGAAGGCCAAGTAAGCAGGGCTCTTTAAGAGTTCTTAGTTCCGCAAGGCTCGCTCGTCGGGCGAGAACCGGCGCGACATACAGGAGTTGACGTGATCCAGCAGGAGTCGCGGCTTCGGGTAGCCGACAACACGGGTGCGAAGGAAATCCTCTGCATCCGCGTTCTCGGTGGTTCCGGGCGGCGCTACGCCGGCATCGGCGACATCATCGTCGCCACCGTGAAGGACGCCATCCCGGCTGCCGGGGTGAAGAAGGGCGACGTCGTCAAGGCTGTCATCGTCCGCACGGTCAAGGAGCGTCGTCGTCCGGACGGTTCCTACATCCGGTTCGACGAGAACGCCGCCGTGCTCATCAAGAACGACAACGAGCCTCGCGGCACCCGCATCTTCGGCCCGGTGGGCCGCGAGCTGCGCGACCGAAAGTTCATGAAGATCATTTCGCTCGCGCCGGAGGTGCTGTGATGAAGGTGAAGAAGGGCGACACGGTCGTCGTCATCGCCGGCAAGGACAAGGGCGCCAAGGGCAAGGTCATCCAGGCTTACCCCGAGCGCGACCGCGTGCTGGTCGAGGGCGTGAACCGGATCAAGAAGCACACGCGGATCAGCCAGACCCAGCGCGGCGCGCAGTCCGGCGGCATCGTCACGCAGGAGGCGCCCATCCACGTCTCGAACGTGATGGTCGTCGACTCGGACGGCAAGCCGTCCCGGGTGGGTTACCGCATCGGCGAGGACGGCAAGAAGGTCCGGATCTCGCGCCGGAACGGTAAGGACATCTGATGACCACCGCAGAGAAGGTCGCGCCGCGCCTCAAGGTGCGCTACCGCGAAGAGATCAAGGGCCAGCTGCAGGCGGAGTTCTCCTTCGCCAACGTCCACCAGATCCCGGGCGTGGTGAAGGTCGTCGTGAACATGGGTGTCGGTGACGCCGCCCGTGACAGCAAGCTGATCGAGGGTGCGGTCAAGGACCTCGCCCTGATCACCGGTCAGAAGCCCGAGGTCCGGAAGGCCCGCAAGTCCATCGCGCAGTTCAAGCTGCGCGAGGGCCAGCCGATCGGCGCGCGCGTCACGCTGCGCGGCGACCGGATGTGGGAGTTCCTCGACCGGCTGCTGACCATCGCGCTGCCGCGTATCCGCGACTTCCGCGGGCTTTCGCCGAAGCAGTTCGACGGCCACGGCAACTACACGTTCGGTCTCAACGAGCAGTCGATGTTCCACGAGATCGACCCCGACTCCATCGACCGCCCCCGCGGCATGGACGTCACCGTCGTCACGACCGCCACGAACGACGACGAGGGCCGGGCGCTGCTGCGCAAGCTCGGCTTCCCGTTCAAGGAGAACTGAGCCGATGGCCAAGAAAGCACTGGTCCACAAGGCCGCGAAGAAGCCGAAGTTCGCCGTGCGCGCCTACACCCGCTGCCAGCGGTGTGGCCGCCCGCACGCCGTGTTCCGCAAGTTCGGGCTCTGCCGGATCTGCCTTCGCGAGATGGCACACGCGGGCGAGCTGCCCGGCGTCCGCAAGTCCAGCTGGTAAGAGCTTTTTTCTATAACTCCAGTTCGCCACAGGCCCCGCCCCTCCGGGGGCGGGGAACCAGGGCGAGAAAGGTTGACAGGTCACCATGACGATGACCGACCCCATCGCAGACTTCTTGACTCGTCTGCGTAACGCGAACTCGGCGTACCACGACGAGGTCAAGCTCCCGCACTCGAAGCTCAAGGCGAACATCGCCGAGATCCTCAAGCGCGAGGGCTACATCGCGGGTTACCACGACGAGCCGGGCGAAAAGCACAAGAACCTCGTCGTCGAACTCAAGTACGGCCCCAACCGTGAGCGGAGCATCGCCGGCCTGCGGCGCGTCTCCAAGCCCGGTCTGCGGGTCTACGCAAAATCGACCGAACTGCCGTCCGTTCTCGGCGGCCTCGGCATCGCGATCATTTCGACGTCCGGCGGCCTCCAGACCGACCGGCAGGCCAAGCGCAACAGCGTGGGCGGCGAAGTCCTCGCCTACGTCTGGTAAGGAAGGGGGCACAGACATGTCACGCATCGGAAAGCTGCCGGTCGCCGTCCCCTCCGGGGTCGAGGTGACCATCGACGGTCAGCACATCAGCGTCAAGGGCCCCAAGGGGACCCTCGAGCACACCATCGCCGAGCCGATCAAGGTGGAGCGAGACGAAGACGGCACCCTGCTGGTCAAGCGCCCGGACGACGAGCGCACCAGCAAGGCTCTGCACGGCCTCACCCGCACCCTGGTGAACAACCTGGTGGTGGGCGTGACCTCGGGCTACGAGAAGAAGCTCGAGATCCACGGTGTCGGTTACCGCGTGCAGGCCAAGGGCTCGGACCTCGAGTTCGCCCTCGGCTACTCGCACCCGGTGAAGATCGAGGCGCCGGAAGGCATCACCTTCAAGGTGGAGAGCCCGACCCGGTTCTCGGTCTCCGGCATCGACAAGCAGAAGGTCGGCCAGATCTCGGCGGTCATCCGCCGGCTGCGGCGCCCGGACCCGTACAAGGGCAAGGGCCTGCGGTACGAGGGCGAGAAGATCCGCCGCAAGGTCGGAAAGACGGGTAAGTGATCATGAGCGACACGACTACGAAGCGCAAGCCGGTGGGCAAGGACATCTCGACCCGCCGCCGCGTCGCGAAGGCCCGTCGGCACTTCCGCCTCCGCAAGAAGGTTTCGGGCACGGACCAGCGTCCGCGCCTGGTCGTCAAGCGGTCCTCGCGGCACATCGCCGTGCAGGTGATCGACGACCTGGCCGGCCACACGCTGGTCTCGGCGTCCACCCTCGAGGCGGACCTGCGGACGTTCGACGGCGACAAGAAGGCCAAGGCCGCCAAGGTCGGGGAACTCGTCGCCGCGCGTGCCAAGGAGGCCGGGATCTCGGCTGTGGTGTTCGACCGTGGCGGCAACGCCTACCACGGCCGCATCGCCGCGCTCGCCGACGCCGCCCGCGAGGCGGGGTTGGAGTTCTGACGATGCAGAAGCTTGTTAACGGAAGGAAAGCCTGATGCCGGGACGTACACGGCAATTCGGCGGCGGCCAGGGTGGACCCGGCGGGCAGGGCGGCAACGACCGCGGTGACCGTCGCGACCGCCGTGACCGGCGCGACAGCGGTCGTGGCGGGGCGGCCCAGGACAAGACCCCGCACCTCGAAAAGGTCGTGACGATCAACCGCGTCGCCAAGGTCGTCAAGGGTGGTCGTCGCTTCAGCTTCACGGCCCTGGTGGTCGTCGGCGACGGCGACGGTCAGGTCGGCGTCGGCTACGGCAAGGCCAAGGAAGTTCCCGCGGCCATCGCCAAGGGCGTCGAGGAAGCGAAGAAGAACTTCTTCCGCGTCCCGCGCGTCGGCGGCACCATCCCGCACCCGATCCAGGGTGAGGAAGCCGCCGGTGTCGTGCTGCTCCGTCCGGCGTCCGCCGGTACCGGCGTCATCGCCGGTGGCCCGGTGCGCGCGGTGCTGGAGTGCGCGGGTGTCCACGACGTGCTGTCGAAGTCGCTCGGCTCCGACAACGCGATCAACATCGTGCACGCGACCGTGGCGGCCCTCAAGGGCCTGCAGCGTCCCGAAGAGGTTGCGGCCCGCCGTGGCCTGCCGCTCGAGGACGTCGCCCCGGCCCGGATGCTGCGCCAGCGTGCCGGCCAGGGGGTCTGACATGGCTCAGCTCAAGGTCACCCAGGTCAAGAGCAAGATCGGCACGAAGCACGCTCACCGCGAGTCGCTGCGCACCCTCGGGCTGCGCAAGATCCGCCAGAGCGTCGTGCGTGAAGACACCCCCCAGGTGCGCGGCCTGATCCACACCGTCCGCCACCTGGTGGAGGTCGAGGAGGTCAAGGCATGACGGCCATCAAGATCCACCACCTGCGTCCGGCTCCGGGCGCCAAGCGCGACAAGATGCGCGTCGGTCGTGGTGAGGGTTCGAAGGGCAAGACGGCCGGTCGCGGTACGAAGGGCACCAAGGCCCGGAAGAACGTGCCCGCCGGGTTCGAGGGTGGGCAGATGCCCATCCACATGCGGCTCCCGAAGCTGCGTGGCTTCAAGAACCGCTTCCGCACCGAGTACCAGCCGGTGAACGTGGGCGACATCGCCCGCGTCTTCCCGGACGGCGGCAAGATCGGCGCCGAGGAGCTCGTGCAGGGCGGTCTGGTCCGCAAGGGCAAGCTGGTGAAGGTCCTCGGCAACGGCGACCTCAACGGCGTCAAGCTGGACATCACGGCGGACGCCTTCTCCGGCTCCGCCAAGGAGAAGCTCGAGGCGGCCGGCGGTTCGGCCACCACCAACTGAGCGGTTCCGCGTTTTCGAAGGCCCGCCTGGCTCGTGCCAGGCGGGCCTTCGGCGTTTCCGGGTTCCTTGCCGGGAGGACGATCCGGACGCCAGGATCGGGGAGTGGACAGATCACCGCAGGAGCCCCCCGACCCGGCAGGGCCGCCGGAAGCGCCCGGATCGCCCGAATCGCCGTTGAGCTTCCCGGTCGAGGCCTCCCGGCCGGACGGCCCCGAGCCCGGCGCGGGCGCACGGACGGGCGAGCCGCCACGGCTCGAGCCGCTGGAGTTCCCAGTGGAGTCGGCACAGCCTGCGCCGCCGGCGCCGTTGGAGTTCCCGACGGAGGCCGCACAGCCTGCGCCGCCGGCGCCGTTGGAGTTCCCGACGGAGGCCGCACAGCCTTCGCCACCTGCGCCGTTGGCGTTCCCGGTGGAGGCGCCGCGCTCGCCGGGTGCAGCGGCGCCGCTGGGGTTCGCGTCGGACGCGTCGCAGCCTGCGCCGTCGGAGTTCCCGGTGGAGGGGCCGCGGTCGCCGGGTGCGGCCGCGCCGCTGGAGTTCGCGCCGGACGCGTCACAGCCTTCGCTACCAGCGCCGTTCCCCGTCGCGCAGCTGCCCGGCCTGCCACCCCAGCCGCCACAACCGCCCCAGCAGGCCCCCGTCGAGGCCGCTGAAGCCCCCGCAGCCACCCCAGCCGCCGGTCTCCTGCGCTTCCTCCCGCCCGCCCTCGCCCTCCTGGCGGCCCTCCTGACCGTCGTCGGAACCCTGCTGCCGCTGTTCCGCGTCCAGGAGGAGCTCAGCATCCGCCAGCGGGCGTTCGAGACCCGCCTGTCCATCACCCAGACCGCCTGGGGCACCACCATCGAAATCCCCGGCCAGGACGTCACCGACCGGGCCGGCGCGCCCCTCGGCGTGCCGCTCGTCCTCGCCGCCGTCCTGCTGTTCGTGGCCGCCTTCACAGCCTTCTCGCGTTCCCGTAAAGGGCGGTGGCTCATCGGGGCGGGCGCCGCCTTCACCGCCGGCGTGGTCACCACCGTCGGGATGAACCGGTTCGAGCTGAGCGCCCTCGTCGGGACCGTCGACCTCGAAGTCGTCACCGCGGCCGGCATGTGGGTGCTGATCCTGGCCACCGCCGCGGCCGTCGCCGCCGCGGTGGTGGCCCAGCTGCCCCGGCGGAACCGCGACTGGGCCGACCCGGCCGTCGCCTACGCCGATACGCCGACGCCGCCGAGCGGGGTCGCCATCACCGTCCTCCCGCCCGAAGAACCCGACTGACCGACGGCTTTGCGAGTGCTTTCGCCACCGGCGAACAACCGCCGCTCGACCCGCGATCTGTCAAGGATTACCGCCGAGACGACGATGTGGATCAACCCGCCGGAGCAACCTTGGTACGGAAAACGCACACGGACTGCGGACCCGCCCGGTGAAGCTGTTAGAGTCGGCGACACGCTTCGGGACGAGTGTGCCCCGAAGCGTTCCTGGCTTGCGTGCCAGTAGTGCTGTGTGTTCCCGCCGGCCACCGTGCCGGCCAAGCCGATCGTCGGTTGAGGACGGCCGACGACGCCGAGGAGGTCCCCCGCGTGTTCAGCGCCTTCCGCTCGGCTCTCGCGACGCCGGATCTACGCAAGAAGATCCTGTTCACGCTAGCCATCGTCGCGGTCTACCGAATCGGTGCGACCATTCCGGCACCCGGGATCTCGTACGGAGCCGTGCAGGCCTGTAGCTCCCAGGGCGGCCAGGAAGGCGTCTACCAGCTGCTGAACCTGTTCAGCGGCGGTGCGCTGCTGCAGCTGTCGCTCTTCTCGACCGGCATCATGCCGTACATCACGGCGAGCATCATCATCCAGCTGCTCACCGTGGTCATCCCGCGGTTCGAGGAGCTGAAGAAGGAAGGCCAGTCCGGCCAGGGCAAGCTGACCCAGTACACCCGGTACCTGACGATCGCGCTCGCGATCCTGCAGGCCACCGGCGTGGTCGCGCTCGCGGACCGCAAGCAGCTCTTCCCCGACTGCGACCAGCCGATCATCCCGGACAACAGCATCTACTCGCTGTCCCTCATCGTCGTCACGATGACCGCGGGCACCGCCGTCATGATGTGGCTGGGCGAGCTGATCACCGAGCGCGGCATCGGCAACGGCATGTCCGTCCTGATCTTCCTGAACATCGCGGCGCGCATCCCGGCCGAGGGCGGCAACATCCTCAGCAACGCCGGTGGCGTCGGCCTGGCCGTCGTCTGCATCTTCGGCCTGATCATCATCGCCAGCGTCATCTTCGTCGAGCAGGGCCAGCGCCGGATCCCGGTGCAGTACGCCAAGCGCATGATCGGCCGCCGGATGTACGGCGGCACGTCGACCTACCTGCCGATCAAGGTGAACCAGGCCGGCGTCATCCCGGTCATCTTCGCGTCGTCCCTGCTGTACCTGCCGGACCTGATCAGCCGCCTCGTCGGCGACCAGAACGCCAACTCCGGCTGGCAGGTCTTCATCAAGAACTACATCGTGAACCAGTCCAACTGGGTGCACATCGCGCTGTACTTCGCCCTGATCATCTTCTTCACGTACTTCTACATCACGATCACGTTCAACGTGGACGAGCGTGCGGAAGAGATGAAGAAGTTCGGCGGGTTCATCCCGGGCATCCGCCCGGGCCGCCCGACGGCGGAGTACCTGAGCTTCGTGCTCGGCCGGATCACCCTGCCGGGCTCGCTGTACCTGGGCATCATCGCGATCCTCCCGAACTTCTTCCTGTCGTTGACCGGTAGCGGGAACAACCAGAACTTCCCGTTCGGCGGCACGGCTGTGCTGATCATGGTCGGTGTCGGGCTCGACACCGTGAAGCAGATCGAAAGCCAGCTGATGCAGCGCAACTACGAAGGGTTCTTGAAGTGACGCGGCTGGTTCTCGTGGGTCCGCCCGGCGCGGGGAAGGGCACCCAGGCGGTGGCCCTCTCCGAGCAGCTGCGGATCCCGCACATCTCGACCGGCGACCTGTTCCGCGCCCACGTCGGCCAGGAGACCCCGCTCGGCCAGGAAGCGAAGCGCTACCTGGACTCGGGCGAGCTCGTGCCCGACTCGGTGACCAACGAAATGGTCCGCGAGCGGCTCGCGGAGCCGGACGCCAAGGTCGGCTTTCTGCTCGACGGCTTCCCCCGCAACACCAAGCAGGCCGAGGTGCTCGGGGAGATCCTGGGCGAAACGGACGCCTCGCTCGACGCGGTGATCCAGCTGCAGGTGCCGGAGGACGTCGTCGTCGCACGGCTCATGTCGCGCGGCCGCGCGGACGACACCGAAGAGGTCATCCGCCGCCGTCAGCAGATCTACGTGTCGGACACCGCGCCGCTGCTGGAGTACTACGCCGACATCCTCGTGACCGTCGACGGCGTCGGCAGCGTCGAGGAGATCTCCGGCCGGGTGCTGGAAGCGCTGCGCGACCGCACGTGAATCTCGGAGGGTTGCGTGTTCTGCAAGTGCTCCGCCGCGGGCGCATGATCGAGGTCAAGACCCCGGACGAGCTGCAGGCGATGCGGGCGGCGGGTCTCGTCGTGGCCCGTACGCTCGCGGCCGTCCGCGCCGCGGCGAAACCGGGCGTCAGCACGGCCGAGCTCGACGAGCTGGCCGAGCAGACGATCCGGGACGCCGGCGCGGTGCCGTCTTTCAAGGGCTACCACGGCTTCCCGGCGTCGATCTGCGCGTCGGTGAACGAGCAGATCGTCCACGGCATCCCGGCGAAGACGCAGGTGCTGGCCGACGGCGACATCATCTCCGTCGACTGCGGGGCGATCCTCGACGGCTGGCACGGCGACTCCGCCGTGACGCTGGCCATCGGCGACGTCTCCGGCGCCGACCTGGCGCTGTCCGCGGCGACCGAGGCGGCGATGTGGGCCGGCATCGAGGCGGTCCGCGCCGGCGGCCGGTTGACCGACATCTCCTACGCCGTCCAGTCGGCCGCCGAACGCGCGGGCCGCGACGACGGCATCGAGTACGGGATGATCCTCGAGTACGGCGGCCACGGCATCGGCCGCCAGATGCACATGGACCCGTTCCTGCCGAACGTCGGCAAGCCCGGCAAGGGCCCGCGGCTCAAGCCCGGCATGGCGCTGGCGATCGAGCCGATGCTGACCGGTGGCGGCGGCGAGACCCGCGAGCTGGACGACGGCTGGACGGTAGTCACGGCCGACGGCTCCCGCGCGGCCCACTGGGAGCACACGGTGGCGATCACCGAAGAGGGCCCGTGGGTCCTCACCGCCCCGGAAGACGCCTGACCTGCGCTTTCACCCGTTGGTGGCTCCCGCGCGTGGTGATCTCCTACCATGTTCACCCCCGGTTTGGGGGTCGCGACACGGCATGCGTACACTGTCAAGTCGGCGCACTTATCGTGCCTGGATCCTGCGCGCTCGTGAATTCACGATCTTGGGACTCGGGCACCAGTGTGCCACGCAACACCCAACCCAGCACTAGTGCTCGAGTTGATCAGGTGTGGCGACAGACGCTGTTGACAAGGAAATGCGGAGGACATGGCGAAGAAAGACGGGGCCATCGAGGTCGAAGGCCGCGTAGTCGAGCCGCTCCCCAACGCGATGTTCCGCGTCGAGTTGGAGAACGGTCACAAGGTCCTGGCACACATCAGCGGCAAGATGCGGCAGCACTACATCCGCATCCTGCCCGAGGACAGGGTTGTCGTGGAGCTCTCGCCCTACGACCTCTCTCGTGGTCGCATCGTCTACCGCTACAAGTGATCACAGAGAGCAGCTCAGAAGCAGGAGAGCAGAAGACGTGAAGGTCCAGCCGAGCGTCAAGAAGATCTGCGACAAGTGCAAGGTGATCCGCCGTCACGGCCGGATCATGGTGATCTGCGAGAACCTGCGGCACAAGCAGCGGCAGGGCTGATCACTCGCACTCGACCAGAGTGGATTGACGGCTACACAACCTCCCCGCACCTGCCGGGCCACGCGAGTGGACCGGTTCACCCCCGGACTTCAGGCCGGGGCTGGGACACCCGAGGCGCAAGCCGAGGGCACGACAGGCGAGTCGGTCCCGGAACCGGACGGGGAGCAGACCTGAAGATGAATTCAATGAAGGAGCATCAGCGCCAATGGCACGACTCGCTGGCGTAGACCTCCCCCGCGAGAAGCGGTTGGAGATCGCGCTTACGTACATCTACGGCATCGGCCGTACCCGCTCGAAGCAGCTCATCAAGGCTGCCGAGCTCAACGCGGACACCCGCGTCAAAGACCTCAGCGATGACGACCTCGCGAAGCTGCGTGTGTACATCGAAGAGAACTTCAAGGTCGAGGGTGACCTTCGCCGCGAGGTGAACGCCGACATCCGTCGGAAGATCGAGATCGGGTGCTACGAGGGCCTTCGCTGGCGCCGCGGACTTCCCGTCCGTGGTCAGCGCACGAAGACCAACGCCCGTACCCGCAAGGGTCCGAAGAAGACGGTCGCCGGCAAGAAGAAGGCTGGCAAGAAGTGAGCGTCCAGGGCAAGAAGGTCGTGCGGATGGGCGGCGCGCAGCGCCGCGGCACGGCTTGCGTTTCGCCCAAGGCGCTCTACGCCCGCCCGATGGCGCTCCGCAACCTGTACACCGACGCCGGTTCGATCATCCGGCGCGGCCAGGCCGAAGCGGTCGCCGCTCACCAAGAGAACGCGCGCTAACAGGAGAACCCTCAGAACATGCCACCGAAGTCTCGTACTGCGGCCGGGGCCAAGAAGGTCCGCCGCAAGGAAAAGAAGAATGTCGCGCACGGTCACGCGCACATCAAGAGCACCTTCAACAACACCATCGTCTCGATCACGGACCCGACCGGTGCCGTGATCGCGTGGGCGTCGAGTGGTCACGTGGGCTTCAAGGGCTCCCGTAAGTCCACCCCGTTCGCCGCGCAGATGGCCGCCGAGAACGCTGCCCGCAAGGCCGCCGAGCACGGCATGAAGAAGGTCGACGTCTTCGTGAAGGGCCCGGGTTCGGGCCGCGAGACGGCGATCCGCTCGCTGCAGGCGGCCGGCCTCGAGGTCGGCACCATCCAGGACGTGACCCCGCAGCCTCACAACGGCTGCCGCCCGCCCAAGCGGCGCCGGGTCTGAGGAACGGGGAGGAGTAAGAAGAAATGGCTCGTTACACCGGCCCCGCGACGCGTATTTCGCGTCGCCTCAAGGTTGACCTCATCGGCGGCGACCAGGCTTTCGAGCGTCGCCCCTACCCGCCGGGCCAGCACGGCCGCGGGCGCATCAAGGAGTCCGAGTACCTCCTGCAGTCGCAGGAGAAGCAGAAGGCTCGCTACACCTACGGCGTTCTCGAGCGTCAGTTCGTCCGGTACTACAAGGAAGCCGTCCGGCGTCCTGGCAAGACCGGTGAGAACCTGCTGCAGATCCTCGAGTCCCGCCTGGACAACGTGATCTACCGCGCCGGCATCGCCCGCACCCGCCGTCAGGCGCGTCAGCTGGTGAGCCACGGCCACTTCCTGGTCAACGGCGTCAAGGTCAACGTCCCGTCCTTCCAGGTCTCGAAGTGGGACATCATCGACGTGCGGCCGAAGTCGTTCGCGATGCTGCCTTTCGTCGTGGCCAAGGAGTCCTTCGGCGACCGCCCGATCCCGGCGTGGCTGCAGGTCGTCCAGTCCAACCTCCGCGTGCTGGTCCACCAGCTGCCGGAGCGTGCGCAGATCGATGTTCCGGTTCAGGAACAGCTGATCGTCGAGCTCTACTCGAAGTAGTCCGGCCCCGGCTGGAGTACGGGCGGCGGCGCAACAGGTGCGCCGCCGTCGCGCCATCCCTTCGACGTCATATGGCGGGCGTCGTCTGGAAAGGAACCAGGAAGAAATGCTGATTTCCCAGCGGCCGGCTCTCGGCGAAGAGACGGTCAACGAGACCCGCTCCCGGTTCACCATCGAACCGCTGGAGCCCGGCTTCGGCTACACGCTCGGCAACTCGCTGCGTCGTACGCTGCTGTCGTCCATCCCGGGCGCGGCCGTGACGAGCATCCGCATCGACGGCGTGCTGCACGAGTTCACCACCGTTCCCGGGGTGAAGGAAGACGTCACCGACATCATCCTGAACCTCAAGGAGCTCGTGGTGTCCTCGGAAGAGGACGAGCCGGTCACCATGTACCTGCGCAAGCAGGGCCCGGGTGAGGTCACGGCGGCCGACATCGTGCCGCCGGCGGGTGTCACCGTGCACAACCCGGATCTGCACATCGCGTCGCTGAACGGCAAGGGCAAGCTCGAGATCGAGCTCGTCGTCGAGCGCGGCCGCGGTTACGTTCCGGCCCTGCAGAACAAGCAGGCGGGCGCGGAGATCGGCCGGATCCCGGTCGACTCGATCTACTCGCCGGTGCTCAAGGTGACCTACAAGGTCGAGGCCACCCGTGTCGAGCAGCGCACCGACTTCGACAAGCTGATCCTGGACGTCGAGACCAAGCCGTCGATCACGCCGCGCGACGCGGTCGCGTCGGCCGGCAAGACGCTGGTGGAGCTGTTCGGTCTCGCTCGCGAGCTGAACGTCGACGCCGAGGGCATCGAGATCGGCCCGTCGCCGCAGGAGGCGGACACCATCGCCGCCTACGCGATGCCGATCGAGGACCTGGACCTCACCGTCCGGTCGTACAACTGCCTGAAGCGCGAAGGCATCCACACGGTGGGCGAGCTCGTCTCGCGCAGCGAGGCGGACCTGCTCGACATCCGGAACTTCGGCGCCAAGTCGATCGACGAGGTCAAGCTCAAGCTCGTCGGCCTCGGCCTCGCGCTGAAGGACAGCCCGCCCGGGTTCGACCCGACCGCGGCGGCCGCCAGTTACGACGGTGAAGGCTGGTCGGAGGGTGTCGGTGGCATCGCCGACGGGATTTCGGACGGCCACGACGATGGCCAGGACTACGCAGAGACCGAGCAGCTCTGAGGCCGTGTGCCTGGACGCTGTGAGCTGAACTAGGAGAACCAATGCCCACCCCTACCAAGGGAGCCCGGCTCGGCGGGTCGTCCGCGCACGAGCGGCTGATCCTGGCCAACTTGGCCACGCAGCTGTTCGAGCACGGCAAGATCACGACCACCGAGGCGAAGGCCCGCCGGGTCCGCCCGCTGGCCGAGAAGCTGATCACGAAGGCGAAGCGGGGCGACCTGCACAACCGCCGTCTGGTGCAGAAGATCGTCCGTGACAAGGACGTCGTGCACAAGCTGTTCGCCGAGATCGGTCCGCACTTCGCGGAGCGGGCGGGCGGCTACACCCGGATCACCAAGACGATGCCGCGCAAGGGCGACAACGCCAAGATGGCGGTCATCGAACTGGTCCCGGAGAAGACGGTGACTTCGGAAGCCGAGCGCGCTCGCAAGACGAAGTTCGCCAAGGACGAGAAGGCCGCCGCTCCGGTCGCCGAGGAGACCACCTCCACCGAGGAGGCTCCGGCTGCCGACGAGACCAAGGCCGAAGACACCGCCGCTGCCGAGACCGAGGCCCCGGCTTCGGACGACGCGGACGCGGACGCCAAGAAGGACTGACGTCCTGACGGCCGCTTCGACACCGGACGAGCCCGCCACTCCCCCCGGGGAGGGCGGGCTCGTTCGTCTGCGCCTGGACGTCTCGTACGACGGCACGGACTTCTCGGGCTGGGCCCGCCAGCCGGGCCGCCGGACGGTCCAGGAGCTCCTGGAGGAGGCGCTGCGGCGCCAGCCACCGGGGGCGTCGGTACCCAAGTCCGTGGTCGTGGCGGGCCGCACGGACGCCGGGGTGCACGCGACCGGCCAGGTCGTGCACGTCGACGTGGTCCCGCTCGCTTCGCCGTCCGGCCGGATTCCCGTGTCGCCCGAAGGCATCCCGGACCTGACGCGCATGGTGGGCCGCTGGAACCGCCTCCTGCCCGGTGACGTCCGGGTGCTGGGTGCCCGCGTCGCCCCGGCGGGGTTCGACGCGCGTTTCTCGGCGATCCGCCGTCACTACCGCTACCGCGTCTCGGACGCGCCGTGGGGCGTGGACCCGTTGCGCCGCCACGACACCCTGGCCTGGAACCGTCCACTGTCGACGGACGCGATGAACGCGGCCGCGGCTGACCTGTTGGGCCTGCACGACTTCGCGGCGTACTGCAAGCAGCGTGACACGGGCACGACGATCCGCGAGCTGCAGCGCCTGGTCTGGCGCCGGCTCGACGAGCACCTGCTGGAGGTCGAGGTCTCGGCGGACGCGTTCTGCCACTCGATGGTCCGCAGCCTGGTCGGCGTCCTCCTCCTGGTGGGCGACGGCCGCCGCACGGACGCGTGGCCGTCGAAGCTCCTGGAGAGCGGCATCCGCGACAGCGCGGTGGCCCCGGCCCACGGCCTCACCCTGCTCGGCGTGGATTACCCGCCGGACGCCGAACTGGCGGCCCGCGCGGAGCAGACCCGCAACGTCCGCACGTCCGTCGAGAGTCCGGGGAACTGAGGGGCTCGGCTCGAGGCCGTGCTCAGCCCGTGCAGGGTTTGACGGAGCTGGTCGGACTGACCTGGAAGCCACGCGCGACGGTCTCCCCGACACTGCTGGGCCAGCCGGTGTAGTTGTAACCCGGGTACAGGCACATGCCCCGCGGATGGTTGCTGACCACCCAGATCGCGCGATCCACGCCCTGGCCGCGGAGATCCGGGGAACCCCAGGTGAACGTCGCCATCCGGCCGGTCGAGTTCGCGCCGGTGTAGAGGCAGATCTTGCCTGCCGGGCAGGCGGCCTGTGCGCCGGCTTCGGCGGCGAAACCCGTTGTGAGCAAAGCGATCGACGCCGCCAGAACGGCAGCGGACTTGAAGACGCGCATGAAACCCCTCCCAAGAATTCTGCGCCTGGCCGCTGAGTGCGGCCGCGAATTGATCTTGGGCGGACCTGCCGGGTTCTGTCAAGGAAGCTCGATAGTGCGTATGTCACTCACAAGCGTGGCCCTGACAGCGGAAAGCGGGTGGCTCCCCCGAGGGAACCACCCGCTCTCCGCTGTTCGAAACGACTCAGTCGCCGCGGCGGACCGGGCCCAGGAGCTGCTGCTCCTTGCCGGTCGTCACCAGGCGCAGGGGCCGCCACAGGTTGCGGCCCAGGGCCACCACCTGGTCGTCCTTCAACGTCGTCAGCTGCCGCATCATCTGCGGCGGGAGGCGCCAGATGCGGGCCGCCAGCTCGGCCTGGCCGGCCGGGAGGCGCTGCATCAGGACCAGGTCCGCCGCGTTGGCCGTCGCGCCCGCCTGCGGGTGCAGGTACGGGAGGACGTAGATCGTCGTCTGCCACGGCGATCGCGGGGGAAACAGGTCCTGCGGGGTCGGGCCGCCGTCCGTCACCACCAGCAGCGGGGCGTCCTCGGACGGGCGGGGCAGCTCGACCGGGGACAGCCGGCGGATCTGCACCAGCGGGGACGGCCGTCCGTCGCGGCTGCCGGCCGCGCGGGACAGCACCTGCCACTCGGTCGGGCGGCCCGTCGCGACCACAACCCACGCGCCGACCGCCATTGCGCGCATCGCCACCTGGCGGGCCAGGTACAGCCCGCCCACCAGCACGATCCGCGTCGGGGTCGAGCGCAGCGCCGAGATCGTCAGCGGCTCGCCCTTGAGGCCCGAGCCGAGCACGATGCCGCCGCGGTCACCCGAAGGGCTGATCGCGTCGAGCATCGCGGGGTCCACGGTGAACTCCGGCGACACCCCGGTGTTCTGCCCGGCATCACGGACGCGGGAAGTCATGCCGTACCTCCGATCGGCAACGTCGCGGCGAACGCGGAGACCTGCAGCCCGCGCAACGGTGTCAGGTCCACGCCCAGCCGCTCGGACAGCCCGTGCAGCCGCTGGTCGGCGGCGTCGAGCTCACGCGGGTTGCGCGCGCTCAGCCGGACCACGCCGCGCAGCCCGATCTTGCCTTCGTCGGACGCCGGGGAAATCGACATCGCGAGCGTCGCCGACAGCGCGCGGACGCTCGTCAGCGCGTCGAGGCTGCCGGAGATCTTGCCCTTCGGCCAGCCGGTGATCGCGTAGCTCGCGTGGCCGATGCCGGCCGCGGTCACCCCGGACCAGCGTTCCTGCAGGGTGACCTTGTTCGGCGAGCCGGCGACGGCGG
The DNA here is from genome assembly GCF_033441515.1 of Amycolatopsis solani. Taxonomy (NCBI): domain Bacteria; kingdom Bacillati; phylum Actinomycetota; class Actinomycetes; order Pseudonocardiales; family Pseudonocardiaceae; genus Amycolatopsis; species Amycolatopsis solani. The sequence goes on along the minus strand of NZ_JAWQJT010000001.1, from coordinate 520,876 downwards.
TGAGCTCGGCGGCCGAGATACCGGCCCGCAGCAGCTCGTCCGGGTCCAGCGGCCGCGTCGGCACGCCCTGCGACTCGAGCGCGTTGCGCACCCGCGAAAGCGCGCCGATCAGCGCGCGGTGGGCGCCGACGACACCGCCGCCGCGCTCGCGGATCGCCGCCGGGCAGCGTTTCGGGTCCAGCCGGATCGCGACCCACGTCGTCCGCCGCGCCGCCGCGGGCAGCGGCCCGAGCACCTCCATGTAGGAGCTGAGCGCCGGCGAGTCCGACGGCAGCGCCGCGCTGCCCGGGTAGCAGTGCCAGATCATCTGGATGGAATCGAGGACCACACCGCGGTCTTCGAGGCACGGGGCCAGCGCCGACAGCGGGAGGCTGGGCGCGCCACCGGCCTGGGTGATCAACGCCGGTGTCGGCTCGACGAGCAGCACCGCCGTCCACGTGCCGTCGTTCCAGGCGAGGCCGACCTGCTGGCGCTCGTGGTCGACGCCGTGCGCCACCACGAGGTCCGGCACCGCGATGCGGAGCAGGTTCACGCGGGCGTCGTCCGGGCCGGTCACGGCGGTCTCTTCAGCCGCCAGCTCCTCGACGGTGCTCGGCGGCAGCGGGTTCGCGGACCGGTCGTGGGACCGGAACGAGTAGCGCATCGTCAGCCCGATCCACTGGGTGAACCAGCGGCCGCGCCAGCGCAGCAGCGCGACGATGAGGGCGAAGCCGACGATGCCGATCCCGACGTACTTGAGCGACATGTCGATCGCGAGCAGCACCAGCCCGACGGCGAGGCCGACCTCGAGCACGACGAGGTTCGCCACCGGCAGCGGGCCGAGGGTGACGCCGGACGAGCGGCGCCGCGCCGGCGGGGCCACCCGCACCGCGCCGGGCGAGGGAGTGGGACTGCTGCTGTCTTCTGGGCCTTGCGGGCCACTCGGGCCGCCGGGTCCACCGGGACCACCGCCACCGGGGCCACCCGGGCCGCCGGGTCCACCAGGACCACCGCCGCCGGGGCCGCCGGGACCACCCGGTCCACCGGGACCGCCAGGCCCACCAGGACCGCCAGGACCGCCGGGGCCGGGGCCGCCGGGACCACGCCCGCCGGGACCGGGACCACCAGGACCGGGACCGCCGGGGCCACGCGGGGGCATGCCGGGTCCACCGGGACCGCCGCCGGGCCCCCCGGGTCCGCCAGGTCCACCGGGGACGCCGCCGGGCCCACCGGGCCCTCCAGGGCCGCCGGGACCTCCGGGTCTCACCGGGCGCGGCGGCGGGCCCGGCTGGCGGCCGGGCGGCGGGGGCCCGGGCGGGCCAGGCGGACGTGGAGGGTTGGTGACGGACATCCGCGCTTTCTCTTCCCCTCGTGCTTGCTGCGTACCCGGAAGCCGGGTCCCGGGGTGTCCGACACTAGCTTGAGTTGGTAGAAACCCCACACCAGACGGTCCCCGTACGGCTATCCTGCGGAACCGTACCGCGACGGGGAGAGCTGTAGGTCGAGAATGCCATCAACACCCACGACTAAGTCTCAGGTTCAGGCGTACAAGTTCGTCCTACGGCGGATGCAGTCGGCGCTGGTCCGGCGGGACGCCGTGATGCTGCACGACCCGATGCGCACCCACACGAGGGCCACCATCGTGGGAGTCGTGCTGGGCGCGCTCGGCATGATCGTGTTCGTCGTCTGGGGCCTGCTCAGCCCGGCGCCTTCGGTGCCGGAGGCCGGGAACATCGTGATCGGCGAGCAGTCCGGCACGGTCTACGTCGTCACGGGAAACCCGAAGAAGCTGATCCCCACGTTCAACCTCGCGTCCGCGCGGCTTCTGCTGCTGGCGCAGTCGAAGCAGTCGAGCGCGGGCAGCGGCGGCGCGCCCGCGGCACCGGCCGCGCCGGCGGCGGCGAGCCCGGCGAGTGTGAAGAACCCCACTGTCGTTTCGGACGCGCAGCTGGAGTCCATTCCGCGCGACAAACTCACCGGAATTCCGGACGGCCCGCAGCTGATCCCGTCGGATTCCCAGCGCATTTCCCCGAATTGGGCGGTGTGCGACCAGGTCCAGCTCGATCCTTCGCTGCCGAACCCCGACACCGGCAAGACCAACACCTACGTCTTCGGCGGCATCGCGCCCAGCGGGCTCGGCACCGAACTGGGGGAGAACGAAGCCCTGCTGGCGAAGGCCGACAACGGCAAGACGTACCTCGTCTACCGGCTGCCGAGTTCGCGGAACCGGCCGAACGCCAACACCGTGCGCGCCGAGATCGACTCCGACAACGCGAACAACGCCGTCCAGACAGCGCTGCAGCTGCCGCCGACCGGGCGGAAGATCACCCCGGGGCTGCTCAACGCGATCCCGGAGGTCGCACGCCTGACCCCGCCGCGGATCCCCAGCGGGCCGGCCCCGGCGGACTTCGACGGGCTGACCGCCGGCGACGTCTTCTCCACGCAGCCGACCGGCGCGCAGCCGGACTACTGGGCGATCACGACCAGCGGCATCCAGAAGGTGTCGAACGCCGTCGCCGACATCATCCGCGTCGCGAAGAACGGCAGTGCGGGCCGGATCCAGATCCTCGGCCTGGACAAGCTGGCCGGCGTGCACGTCCTGCAGCCCACCGACAAGGACTACATCGCGGTCGACGACTTCCCGCGCTCGGTCCCGACGGTCCTCGACGCGACGAAGAACTCCTCGGTCGCGTGCCTGGGCTGGTCGCTGGTCGGGTCCGGCGCCGACCAGGACGCGCACACCTCGGTGTACGTCGACACGCAGCTGCCGGGCCAGAAGGGCAGCGGCGACAAGTTCACCCCGATGACGGTGACCACGCCGGGCCCGAACCGCGTGCCGATCAACGGCTTCTACCTCAAGCCGGGCTTCGCCGCGGTGGTCCAGTCCGCGACCGGCAAGGACAGCTTCGGCAAGGGCACCATCCAGCTGATCTCCGACCGCGGGATCCGCTACAGCGTCCCGGACGCGGCGACGGCGGACGCGATCGGCTTGAACAACCGCCAGCCCGCGCCCGAGTCGGTCATCGGACTGCTCCCGACCGGGGCTTCGCTGAACACCCAGGACGTGCTCAAGCAGTTCGACTCGGTGCCGATCGACCCGAACGCCGGTTCGTTCGGGACGCCGACCGCCCCCGCGGGGAACTGACCGGAACCGCCGGTCCGCTCCGGGCGTCACAGCCCGGAGGCAATCGCTGAGCGGAGGTGCCGTGGCCGGCTTGAGGATGGACGGCGTCGTCGTCGCCGAGTACGCCAAGACGGCCGAGGCGGCCGCCGGCGACTTGGACGCGGCGGCGGGCGAAGTCGGGGGCGCGGGCGTTTCCGCGGAGTCCTACGGGCCGCTGGGGGCCGGGATCGGCCTCGGTGAGTCGTACGGGCGCGCGGCCGGGGCGTTGCGGCGCCAGCTGACCGACGGCGCGGAAGCGCTGCGCTCGGCCGCGGAGGCGCTGCGGCAGGTCACGGTGCGGCACGACGGCCAGGACGCCGACGCGGCGGAGCTGATCAAGCGCGCCGGGAGGCTCGAGGAATGATCGCCGAAAGCTCGACCGAGTCCATCCCGCACCCTTTGGCGAAACCGCAGCCGGTGGCGGTGGCGGTGCCGCAGGGCGAGGACATCACCGCGGCGGCCGAACCGTACCTGGGCTACCTCACGGACCTGTGCCGGCAGCTGGGGGTCCTCGACCCCGTCGAGACGTACTTCCGCCCGCTGGTCGGCCGCTGGGCCGACCTCGGCGCCGAAGCGGACCGCCTGCGCGGCGCGGCGTCCGTCGCGGCCGAGGTGTCCACGCGGCTCGACGACCAGCTGGGCCGCCTCGACGCGGGCTGGGAGGGGCGCGACGCGGATTCGTTCGTGGCCTACATCCGCGAAATCGGGGCGGCGGGCGGTGACCTCGAGGAAGCGCTGAACGTCCTCGCGGGCGCGCTCGACGAGCTGGTCGAGTCAGTCCGCCACGTCGTCGTCGACCTGGTCGAAGTCCTGGTGGACACGGCGGACCTGACGTCGGAGACGATGCTCCTCCCGAGCGGCGGCGCCCGGCGCGCGCGGGCCCAGCTGGAGGAGACGCAGGAGTCGGCGAAGGCGCTGTACGAGACCGCGCGGGACGTCATGGAGGCGTTCGACCGGCTCTGCGACGGCGTCGACGACCCCGACGCGGCTTCGCGGAGCATCGAGATCCGGCACCGCTACCCGCAGGAGCGGTTCAAGCTGCACGACGGGGCGCTGAACGAGGCCGCGGCCGAGGAAGCGACGACGCCGTCGGCGGCCGGGGACTCGGCGGACGACGTCATGACGCCGTCCTCGGCGGAGCCGAAGCACACCGGCGCGGGTACTCCGGATCACGCGCAGCCCGCCGACGCCCCGCAGCCCGCACCGGCCCCGGAACCCGCGGCGAACCAGACGTCTTCCGGTGTCCCGATGATGCCGATGATGGGCTTCGGCGCGTTCGGCGGCGGTGGCGGGCAGGGACGGCGCCAGCCGAAGACGCGGCCGATGACGAAGTCGTCGGAACTGCTGGGAGAGCCCGGCATGGTCGCCCCGCCGGTGATCGGCGAGGACGAGAAACCCGCGCAGGAGCAGAAGAAGCCGCCCACGCAGTGAGCTTGTCCCCCGTCCCGCGCGGGAAACGCGGGCCGGGGGAGTGGCGTCAGCGGCGGGTGGGGCCGGTCTCGGCCGTGCGGTTGCGGCGGATCGTGTGCATCACGAACAGCGTGATCAGCAGCGCCACCACGCCACCGCCGGTGCCGGCCAGCGCCACGATCACCGGTGTCGAGCTGCGGTCGTTCGCCGGGGGGAGCTGGGCGATCTGCTGGGACGGGATCGGGGCCATGCCGCCGACCTCGGACGGCAGGGTCGCCGTCAGCGCCGCCACCGGGTCGACCACGCCGAAGCCGACGAAGTTGTCGCGCCCGCCCGGTGCGGCCGGGTGCTGGGCCGTCTGCTTGATGCGGTTGACGATGCCCCGCCCGTCGAGGTTCGGGAACTTCGCCTTGACCAGCGCCGCCAGGCCGGCGACATACGGCGCCGCGAAGCTGGTGCCCTGGATTTCGCTGGCCTTGTCGCCGCTTTCGAACGTCAGGTTCGCGAGGCTGTTGGAGCCCTCGGCGGGGTCGAGCGAGATGATCTTCGTGCCGGGCGCCGCGACCCCGACCCACGGGCCGTGCACGCTGAACGCGGCCACGCCACCGGTTTCGTCGATCGCGCCCACCGACAGGACGTCGTCGGCGAACCACGGCGGCGTCACAATCGTCTTCGGCTTCTTCGCGTCGGGCTGGTCGTTCTGCGGGCAGGTGTCCGTCGCGTTGCCCGCGGCGGCGATGATCACGACGCCCTTCTCCGCCGCGAAGTGCACGGCGGCCTGGACCTGCTGCTCGCCTTCGGTGATCGACCCGGTCGCCGGACGGCAGTTGTCGACCGACATGTTGATGATGTCGGCCTCGTTGCGCTCGGCGATGCCGCGGATGATCTCGGCCAGCGTCTTCAGCGTGCCCGCGGTGCCGGCCTTTTCCAGCTGGCGCCCGCCGTTGGACTGCCCGGGCGAGGTCTGGTCGCCCTCGCTGCTCCCGCCACCACCGCTGGACGGCGGCAGCGACGACTCGGACCCGGACGGCGGGTTGGTGCTCGACGAGGGCGCGCCCCCGGTGCTGGACGACGCGGGCGGCGCCGCCGTCTCGGTGTTGGGCTCGTAGTTCTCGCTCAGCTGGCGGTAGGACACGATCGTCGCGTCCGGCGCGACGCCGATGAACCCGACCTCGGGGTTGTCCGGCTTGGCCGCGATGATCCCGGCGACCTCGGTGCCGTGGCCGTCGCAGTCCTCGAGCCCCGGAGGCTGGTTCTTCGTCGTCGGAGCGACGTAGTCGCCGCCGGGCCGCAGGTCGGTCAGCCAGGGGTGCCGCGTCACGCCGGTGTCGACCACCGCGACCCGGACGCCCTTGCCCGCTACGCCGCCGGTGGCCGCCTTGACGATGTCCTGCGCCTTGGAGATCTGCAGGTACTCCTGGCCCCACGGCCGGTTCTTGAGCACGATGTTTTCGCCGAGGGTGCTGCGCTGCACGCAGCCCTTGGAGGGCTTGTAGTTCTTGTCCGGTTTCCGCTCGTCCGGGACCAGCTTGGACATGTCGACCGGCGGCGGCGTGGCGAAGTAGCCGTCGGTCGACTGCTGCGCCCACGACGGCACCGCGATCGCCAGCGGCGACAGGACGCCGATCGTGCCGGCCAGCAAAGCCGTCGTGGTCCGCCGTGCCACTGACATCCGAGATTCACCCGATCCGGTCACTTGAAGTTCAGGTGCCGCAGGGTCGTGTAGAGGTCCATCACGCCCAGGGCGAGGGGGAGCACCGACGCGATGCAGAGCGCCTCGATGATTTCGACGGTCCGGCGCAGCGGCGGCGAGAAGCGCTGGTTCGGGAAGATCACGCCGACCACGAGCGCGCCCGCGGCGAGCAGGATCAGCACGCCGAAGACGTAGAGCAGGCGGTTCTGGGCGCTGGCCGAGAGCAGCCAGCCGACGCCGATCCCGGTCGCCGAGACGAGGCCGGTGGTGAGCAGCGCGATGGCCTGGCTGCCGTTGGCGTACGCGCGGGCGCGCAGGAGCAGCACGAGCGTCGCGACGACACCGAGGATGATCCCGAACGCGCCGGGCGCGCTGGCCGCGATGACCGCCGCGATGGCGACGGTGGCGCCGCAGCCGACCATCAGGCCGGTCATGTAGTTGTGCGCGATCGCCGTGCGGCGCTCGATCGCCCGGTAGTCGGGGAAGCCGGAGTCTTCCTTGAGCTCCTCCGCGCTGCCCGGGACGTGCGGCAGCGGCAGCTTCGCGAGCCAGATCGTGGCGCGCGGCAGGATCGAGATGCAGGCGAGCGCGACCGCGACGGTGCCGGCCGCGATGCCGGGCGCCGGGTGCGCGACGAGCGTGCCGAAGAGGAAGGCCAGCCCGCCGAAGGTGCCCGCGGTGGCCGCCGCGATGAACGTCGTGATGCCGGCGCCGATGACCATGATGCAGACGGACGCGACGATGATCACGAGGACCGCGCCGAGCAGCAGGTTCGCCCGCAGGGAGAGGCCGGGCACGATGTAGAAGCCGCTGACGAAGGCGAGCGGCAGGCCGCCGGCCGCGGCGATCAGGACGCCGGTCGCTTCCGCCTGGTAGGCCTTGGCGAGCGTGGCGCCGACCGCGACGCACGCGATCGCGCCGATGCCGCCCGCGATGGCCGCGCCGAGCGCGCTGCCGCCGTAGAAGGACCCGCTCATGAACAGCGCGAAGGCGGCCGCGATGAGCGCCAGCCCGCCCGCGACGTGCCCGAAGCGGTTCGCCGTCTCCTTGGTCCACGGCCGGAAGCTGTCCGGCGAGGACTCGGCGATGGCGTCGACGACGTCGTCGTACAGCGGCGGCGGCGGGTTTTCGTTGCGCTTGCGCAGCTGGAGCAGCTCACCGTCGACGACCCCGAGCGACGCCAGCGTCCGGCTCGGATCGAGCGGCGCGTCCCCGAGCTTCGCGAGCGCCCACCCACCGTGCCGGGCCCCACCGTCGGGCGCGGTTTCCTTGGCCATGTCCAGCAGCATCGGCAGGAGGTCGGCCACCGCGACGTCGGCGGGCAGCGCCACGTCGATCCGCGTGGATGGCGCGACGACCGTCACCCTGCTGAAAACTGTCGTGCCCGTAGCCACTGCACTGCCCCCGCTCGGTTGAGACTGCTCCCGGGGGAACTTATACCGAACCCCGGCACCGGCATCACCGAACGTCCGAAATTCACCGGCGAGCCGAGGCCGGGTCACCGTCGGCCGGGTCTCCGGTCGGGCGCCGGTGGGGGTGAGAGGTCGCGAATGAGTCATTGGCGGCGTTGGTGGTCCCGAATGAGTCATTCGCGACCTCGGCGCACTCGGTGAGGTGCCGGCCGGCCGCGCCACCCCCGACTTCGCCCGAGCCACGCCCGGCGAGCCGACACCTCCCGCAGCCGGCCGCGCGCGGCGAGCCGGCACCCTCCCGCGGCCGGCGAGCCGAGGTCGGGCCACCGTCGGCCGGGGGGAGCGGCCGGGCCTTCGGTCGCGCGCCGGTGGGGGTGAGCGGTCGCGAATGAGTCATTGGCGGCGTTGGTGGTCCCGAATGAGTCATTCGCGACCTGCGCGCGCCCCGGTGAGGTGCCGACCGGCCGCGCTGCCCCGGCCCACGCCCGGCGAGCCGACACCCTCCCACGACCGGCGAGCCACGGCCGGCGAGCCGTCCACCGCAGCAGCGACCCGCCTCCCCGGGGCGAGGACCGGGACCGGCACCGAAAGGCGGACAGGGGCGTTACTGTCGGTGCCGCGCCGTACACTCGCGTTGCGAGGTCAGGACCGGGTTCACGAGGGCGTTACGGCATCCGCCGGAATTCCGGCGCGGCGTTCGATAGGTTGATCCGCGCACCTTGCGCACCAAAGCGGTGGCCGCCATCGTCGAGTTTGAATGAGGGGTCCTTCGATGAGCACGCTGCAGTTCAAGAAGTCGCCGCGGCTGGCGGCACCGCGTCCGCCGGGCGGTGAGGTGCACCTCGAGCCGCCGCCCGAGGTGCCCCGGGTCATTCCCGGGAACATCGTGATGAAGGCGCTTCCGGTCGTCATGATCGTCGCGTCGCTCGGGATGATGGTCTTCATGTTCCAGGCCAGCAACCGGAACCCGATGATGATGGCCATGGGCGGCATGATGGTCGTCGGGACGCTCGGGATGATGGCCGGCGGCGGTGGCAAGGGCGGCGGTGCCAAGCGCGCCGAGATGGACGAAGACCGCAAGGACTACCTCCGCTACCTGGGCCAGATGCGCGACCGCGCCCGCGAGGCGATGGTCGACCAGCGGGCCGCGCTCGAGTGGGTGCACCCCGACCCGCAGTCCCTCTGGTCGCTGGCCGCGTCCCGGCGGATGTGGGAGCGGCGGCAGAACGACCAGGACTTCCTGCACCTGCGCGTCGGGCGCAGCTCGCACCGCCTCGCGACGCGGCTGGTCCCGCCGCAGACCGGGCCGGTCGACGAGCTGGAGCCGATCGCCACCCTCGCGCTGCGCCGGTTCGTGCGCGCGCACTCGATCGTGCCGGACCTGCCCACCCAGATCACGCTGCGCGGGTTCGCCGCGGTCAGCATGCAGGGCGACCGGGCGCTGACCCGCGGCCTGACCCGCGCGATGCTCGCGCAGATGGTCACCTTCCACAGCCCCGACGACGTCCTGGTCGCGGTCGCCACCGCGGGCCGGGCGAAGGAGGAGTGGGAGTGGGCGAAGTGGCTGCCGCACGCCCAGCACCCCACGCTGTCGGACGGCATCGGCCAGCTGCGCATGATGGCCGGTTCGCTGGCCCAGATCGAAAACTGGCTCGACGAAGAACTGCGTGACCGCCAGCGCTTCTCCCGCAACGCCACCCCGGCGCCGGACCAGCCGCACGTCGTCATCATCATCGACGACGCCGAAGTCACCCGCGAAGAGCAGATCATCCTCGAAGAAGGACTGGTCGGCGTCACGCTGATCGACCTGTCCGACTCCCTCGGCAACCTCGCCGCCCGCCGTGGCCTCCGGCTGGTCGTGGAAGCCGACCGGCTCGGCGCCCGCAGCGCCGGCGGCGTCGAGTGGTTCGGCCGCCCGGACACCCTGAGCCTGGTCGAGACCGAGTCGCTGGCCCGCCTGATCTCGCCCTACCGCGTCGGTGGCGCGGCCGGGCAGGACGTCGGCGACGAAGAGCCGCTGCTGTCCAACCCGTCGCTGCTGGAGCTGCTCGGCATCCCCGGCGACCCGATGACCTTCGACGTGCAGCAGGCGTGGCGGCCCCGCCCGATCCGTGACCGCTACCGCGTCCCCTTCGGCGTCGGCGAATACGGCCAGCCGGTCGAACTCGACATCAAGGAAGCCGCCGCCGAAGGCATGGGCCCGCACGGGCTGTGCATCGGCGCGACCGGGTCGGGTAAGTCGGAGTTCCTCCGCACCCTCGTCCTGGGCCTGCTCGCCACGCATTCGTCCAGCACGTTGAATTTCGTGCTGGTCGACTTCAAGGGTGGCGCGACGTTCATGGGCCTGGACAAGGCCCCTCACGTCTCCGCGGTCATCACCAACCTCGCCGACGAAGTCACCCTCGTCGACCGCATGCGTGACGCCCTGGCCGGGGAGATGAACCGCCGGCAGGAAGCGCTGAAGAACGGCGGCAACTTCAAAAACGTCTGGGAATACGAGAAAGCCCGCGAAAACGGCGCCGACCTCGACCCGCTGCCCGCCCTGTTCATCGTGTGTGACGAGTTCTCCGAGCTGCTCTCGGCGAAACCGGACTTCATCGACCTGTTCGTCGCGATCGGCCGGCTGGGCCGGTCACTGCAGATGCACATGCTGCTGGCCTCCCAGCGGCTGGAGGAAGGCAAGCTGCGCGGCCTGGACTCGCACCTGTCCTACCGCATCGGCCTCAAAACCTTCTCCGCCGCGGAGTCCCGGGCCGCGATCGGGGTCCCGGACGCGTTCGAACTCCCCTCGGTCCCCGGTGGCGGCTACCTCAAGTACGACACCTCCACCCTGGTGCGGTTCAAAGCCTCCTACGTCTCCGGCCCCTACCGCCCGGCCGGGCTGAAAGCGGCCGGGCCGGCAGCGACCGTGGTGCGCGCCGACAAGCGGCCGCAGCTGTTCGTGCCGGACTTCGTGGAGCTGCCGAAGGAACCGGAGCCGCAGTTCATCGAGGAAGCCCCCAAGGAGGAGCAGCGCCAGTCCGAGGAGGCGGTGGAGCCTTCGGAGCTGGATGTGATCGTGTCGCGGCTGGTGGGCCAAGGCCCGCCGGCGCACGAGGTGTGGTTGCCGCCGTTGAAGGACCCCAACTCCCTCGACACGCTGCTGCCCAACCTCAACCCCACCGACGACCGGGGTCTGTCCCCGGTCGGGTTTTTCGGCAACGGCCGCCTGCAGGTCCCGCTCGGCATCATCGACCGGCCATACGAGCAGCGCCGTGACCCGCTCTGGGCGGATTTCTCCGGGGCGTCCGGGCACGGGGTGATCGTGGGGGGTCCGCAGTCGGGGAAGTCGACGATGCTGCGGACGCTGATCATGTCGATGGCGCTGACCCACACGCCGGAGGAGGCGCAGTTCTACTGCCTGGACCTCGGTGGTGGCACGCTGACCGGCCTCGCCGACCTGCCCCACGTCGGTGGCGTCGCCGTCGCCCGCCGCGAGCCGGACAAGGCCCGCCGCATCGTGGCGGAGCTGACCACCCTGTTGACCGAGCGGGAGGGCCGGTTCGGGGCGATGGGCATCGACTCGATGACCGAGTTCCGCAACCGCAAACGCCGCGGGGAGATCCGCCCGGATCAGGACCCGTTCGGCGATGCGTTCCTGGTGGTTGACAACTGGCGCGCCCTGCGCGATGACTTCGAAGAGCTGGAAACCACGATCACCCGCCTGGCCACCCAGGGCCTCTCCTACGGCGTGCACGTGATCGTGGCGGCGAACCGGTGGGCCGACATCCGCCCGGCGATCAAGGACATGCTCGGCACCCGGTTCGAACTGCGCCTCGGTGACCCGACCGAGTCCGACATCGACCGCCGCGTGGCGGTGAACATCCCGGCCGGACGCCCAGGCCGCGGCCTGACCCGGGAGAAGCTGCACATGCTCGGCGGTCTCCCGCGCATCGACGGCTCCAGCGACCCCGAAACCATCGCCGCCGGCGTGGCGGACGCGGTGGGCAAGATCAAGGGTGCGTGGCGGGGCCGGGTGGCGCCGCAGGTGCGGCTGCTGCCGGAGATGATCACCTACGAGGAGGTCCTCAAGCTCGACACGGCGCGGGAGTCGAAGCTGGTCCCGATCGGAGTCAACGAGGAAGACCTGCAGCCGATCTACCTGGACTTCAACGCCGAGCCGCACTTCTACGCCTTCGCCGACGGCGAATCCGGCAAGACGAACCTGCTGCGGCAGATCGCCCGCGGTATTTCGGAGCGCTACACCTCCTCGGAGGCGTTGATCCTGCTGGTGGACTACCGGCGCACGATGCTCGGTTTCGTCCAAGGTGACGCGCTGTTGGGGTATGCGGTGTCGGCGAACCAGCTGGAGAGCATGGTCGGGGACGTCTTCAATTCGATGACGCGGCGGTTGCCGGGTCCGGATGTGACGCAGGAGCAGTTGAAGACGCGGTCGTGGTGGAAGGGCCCGGAGTTGTTCATCCTGGTCGATGACTACGACCTGGTCGCCACCTCGACGGCCAACCCGCTGCGGAAGATCTCCGACTTCCTCCCGCAGGCCAAGGATGTGGGTCTGCACCTGGTGGTGGTGCGCCGCACGGGTGGTGCGAGCAAGGCGATGTATGACCCGATCATCGGGAAGTTGAAGGAGATCGCGGCGCCGGGCATGGTGATGAACGGTTCGCGTGATGAGGGTGCGCTGGTCGGCAACATCAAGCCGTCGGCGATGCCGCCGGGGCGGGGGAATCTGCTGACCCGGAAGAACGGCAAGCAGTTGATCCAGGTGTCGTGGATCCAGCCCGACTAGGCACGGCGATGGGGCGCGCGACGGCGGACGGTAGGTTCGTCCCCGTGGGCGCGCCCCGTCGGCCGGGCGCGGGGGATCGCGACGAAAACTGCGGGAGCTGCTGGTGACGGTCCGGGTTGCGGTGGACTTCGGGACATCGAGCACCTGCGTCGTCGCCTCGGTGAACGGGCGCGAGCCGCAGGTCGTGGTCATCGACGGCCAGCCGCTGATGTCCTCGGCGGTGTTCGCGGCCGCGGACGGCACGCTGTTCGTCGGCCAGGAGGCCGAACGGCAGGCGGCGGTCGACCCGTCGCGGTACGAGCCGAACCCGAAGCGCCGGATCGACGAAGGCGAGCTGCTCCTCGGGGACAGCGTCCTGCGGGTGACCGACGTCGTGCACGCTGTCCTGGGGCGCGCGGTGGCCGAGGCACGCCGCCTCGCCGGGGACGCCGAGGTCGACCTGCTGGTGCTCACCCACCCCGCGGACTGGGGCGCGATCCGCACCCGGCTGCTGCGGCAGGCGGCGGGCGGGCTGGCGCGCGAGGTCGCGCTGGTGCCCGAGCCGGTCGCGGCAGCGGTCTACCACGCGGCGACGTTCGCGCCGCAGGACGTGACGAACGACCGCACCGTCGAGTTCAGCGGCCGCCCCGGCGACGCGCTCGCGGTGCTGGACCTCGGCGGCGGCACGGTCGACGTCAGCGTGGTCCGGCGGCTGCCGCCGGACACCGCGCGGGACCGCGCCGGCCGTCCGCAGCGCGGCGGCTTCCAGGTGCTCGCCACCCGGGGCGACCCGGCCTTCGGCGGCGCGGACATCGACCAGGCGCTGCTGGAGCACGTCGGCTCGCTGGTCGGCGCGGCGGACCCGGACGCGTGGCGCCAGCTCGTCGAAGGGCGCGAGCTGGTCGACCGGCGCCGCCGCCGTGTGCTGCGCCAAGACGTCCGGGGCGCCAAGGAAACACTCTCGCGGCACGCCTACACGGACGTGCCGATGCCGCCGCCGTTCGCCGACGCGCACGTCACCCGCGAGGACCTGGAGCGGCTGATCGGCGCGCCGCTGGGCCGCGCGGTGGAACTGACCGTCGCGGCCATCGGCGACGCGGGGCTGCGGCCGAAGCAGCTCACGGCGATCTTCCTGGTCGGCGGGTCGAGCCGGATCCCGATGATCTCGCGGCTGGTGCACGAGCGCACCGGCGTCGTGCCGACGAGCCTCGACCAGCCCGAGACGGTCGTGGCGCGCGGCGCGCTGCGGGCGGTGCTGGTGGACCCGGACCGCACCGGCGCCCTCCCCGGCGAAACGATGGCGCGGCTCGGCGCGGTACCGGGCGGCGCGCACAGCCCCGCCGCGCAGCGCACGGAGGTCGTCCGGCCCGGCGACGTCGCCCCGCGCCCCGCCCCGCCGCGCACCCCGCCCGCCCCGGGCGGGTTCCCGAACCGTCCGGTGCCCCCGCCGTCGCCGCCCCGCGGCCAGCCGGCGGCCCGGCCGTGGACCCCGCCCGCCGGGCAGCCGGGCCCGTCGTCCGGCCCCGGCCGTCCCGCGCCCGAACCACCCGCGAAGAACAAGCGGAAGCTGTGGGGGGTCGCCGGGATCGCGGTGGTCGTGGTGGCCGCGCTCGTCGTCGCCGGCTTCTTCCTCTTCAAGGGCTCCGGGGACGACGCCGCGAGCGGCCGCACGCTCTCGCAGTACGACTTCAAGTTCGTCTCGCCGCCGGACTGGGTCCAGACCGACGACCGGGTCGCCGACCGGCAGGTCGTGATCCACCCGCAGGAATCCCGCGACGGCAACGACTTGCTGGTCGCGCAGGAATACGTGATGGACTACGACGCGACCGCCGATCCGCAGAAGCTGGTCGACGAGCTCAAGCGCGGCGCGGACGCCGACACCGAGCGCTGGAGCGGGTTCACCCCGAGCCTGTCCTACGCCGGCCGGACCGTGATCGGTTACCACGAAAGCAAACCGGGCCGATCGGATCTCCAGGTCGACTGGTACGTCGTGGCGAAGGGCAAGGTGCGCGTGCACATCGGCTGCCAGTACGCCACCGCCCAGCTGCGGGACCGGGTCGCCGTCGCGTGCACGCAAGCCGTGTCCACGGTCGAAATCCTCAACTGAGAGGGCACGCGGTGCCGTCCGAAGAGTTCGAAAGCGCTGCGGCTTCCTTCAAGCGGGCCGGGCAGGACGCGGTGACGCACGCCCGCCGCGTCGCCGGGACCGCGAAGGCGCGCAACCAGCGGCGCCGGAGCGAAAACGCCGAGCTGCTGAAGCGCAGCGGCCGCGGCACGAAGTCCGGCGACCCGACGCCCGGTGCGCTGCGCGCGGCCGCCGAACGGTTCCGCCGCGCCCGCGGACTGGCCGTCCCGGCGGTTCCCGATCCGGTTCCTTCGCTTTCGCAACCTGCCGCCCGGCCCCCTCGATCGGGTGAGGAAGACGAAGACTTTTCCCAGATGCGAATCATGAATCGTGATCGGTGAGAGCGGTCCGACGGTCGCTGTGCGTGTGCTAACCCCGCTGGTAGAGAACACATTTTCGGGTGACGCATCGCCGAGCCGTGTCGCTTGCCGAATACCCGCGGCGATCGGTTCCCGCGGGGAGCGTTAACGCAAGCAACTACTTGCGGGCAAAGCACGACAAGGGGGAACCGGGCATGGCAATGTCTGCGTCGTAGGGCCGTACAAACGAACAAGCCTGGTACGGACGACCATCAATCTTGCGAAGGGGGTTCCGGCATGACTGTCGGATTCCAGGGAACACCGGCTCAGTTCACCGAGGCCGAAGGCCGCGTCACCGAGGTTCGCGCCTCGATGGACGCCAACCTCTCGACGCTGCGCGACCGCATCGAGGCCACCCGCGCCGGCTGGCAGGGCGAGGCGCAGAAGGCGTTCGACCACGTCATGCAGCGCTTCGACGAGGACGCCCGCGGCATGAACCAGGCCCTGCAGAAGATCGCGGAGCTGCTCAAGGAAGCCGGCTCGAAGTACGAGCGCTCCGAGCAGCAGCAGCAGGAGATCATGCAGGCCGTCAACCGCGGCTTCGACCGGCTCGGCTGACCCACCCCTCCACCCCAGACCACCTGACTTCCGCATTCTCAGAAGGAGCACATCATGCCTGATGGCGCCGGCATTGTCGTCAATTACGCCACCATCCACGCGGCCGCCGAAGACTGCAGCACCACCGGCAACGAGCTGCAGCAGGCGTTCGACCGCCTGAAGGACGACCTCAAGCCGCTGGTCACCACCTGGACCGGTGCCGCGAAGGACCAGTACGACCAGGCCCAGCGCAACTGGGACCAGAAGTTCGAGGACCTGAAGCAGGTTCTGGCGCAGATCGCCGCCGCCCTGCCGCAGATCGCCGACGGCTACCAGAGCACGGACAAGGCCGTCGAGGGCCTGTTCTGAGCCGCTAGCCCCGGAAACCACGGCGGGCCCGCACTCCGGTGCGGGGCCCGCCGTTTTCCGTTTTACAGCAAGGAAAATTCAGTGTGGCGGGGAAAACTCAGTGCGGGGCGCCGACTTCGTACTCCGGCCGGTCGTTGAGCACCCGCACGGTCACCTTCTTGGCCTGCCCGCCGATCGTGACGGTGCAGTCGAAAGTCGTGCCGTTCTCGGCGGCTTCGTTCGCCGGGCACTGCGCGTTCTTCACGTCCGGCTCGCCGTAGTTCTCGTTGAGGACCTTGACCACACCGTCCTGAAGGGACTGTTGCTCGAGGACGTCGCCGCGGAACGCGCCCAGCAGCCACGCCGCGCCGCCACCGAGCACGAGCACCAGGACGGCCGCGCCCGCGATCAGCACCGGCTTCTTGGACTTCGGTTTCTTCCCCGGTTCCGCCGCGAACGCGCCGAGCCCGCCGTACTGCGTCGGCTGGAACCCACCGCCGTACTGCTGACCGGGCTGGCCCGGGCCCGGCGCGGGTTGGGCCGGCCAGCCACCGCCGGGCGTACCCGGCTGCTGCGGCGTCGGCTGGGACGGCGGCTGCCACGGCGCGGGCGCGCCCGGCTGCCACGGTCCCGAGAACGACCCGGTGGTGCCGGGCTGCTGCCCCTGGTTCCACTGGCCGGTGTAGGAACCCGTGCCCGGGTCGCCCTGCTGCTGCCACTGCCCGGCGTGCGGGCCGGTCGCCTGCTGCTCCGGCTGCCACGCGGGCTGGTTCGGCTGCTGGTTCTGCGGCGGCTGCCACCACTGCGGCTGCTGCTGGTCCGGCGGCTGGGTCATCGGAGATCACCTCGGGTCGTGGTCACGCCTCAGTTGCCCTGCGCTTCGCCGAGCCGGCGGTAGAAGTCGTTCATGGCGGCGCGGTCCGGCAGCACGGTGATCTGGGCCGCGTCCGGCAGCTTCGGCATGTCCTGCAGGCTCGCCTTGCCGGTGAACCGGAAGTCGTACTTGAGCTCGATGCTGTGCCCGTCGCCGGAGAACTTGGCCTCCATCCCGAACGAGGCCAGGCTGCCGTCCGGGTTCAGCGTGATCGTCGCCGGGACCGGCGCCTTCTTCAGCTCCGGCCCGATCTGGTCGGTGATGCTCTTCGGCAGGATCTCGACCCGGTTCTTGACGAAGACCTCGAACGGCACGGTGACGGTCAGCGCGGTCTTGCCGTCACCGAGGCTCTTCGCGCCGCGCACGGCCCGCTTGTCGGCCTTGTAGGCGTCGACGGTCGAGTCGGCCATCCGGCACGGCGTCAGCACGCCGCCCCAGACGCACGGCTGGACGAGCCCGGCCTCCGGCTTCGGCATCGACACCCACGCCGTCGGCGAGACGCCCTTCTGGACGTACATCGGGCCGAGGTAGGTGTACTCGACCGTGCCGTCGGCGGGCGTGTAGGTGTCGATGATCTCGTCGGGGTTCTTCTGCGAGCGGTGCCGCACGACGCGGTTCTCCGGACTGCCGGTCCGGGCCGAGGTCACCGTGCTGTGGATCCACTTCTCGTCGAACTTGAAGTAGGCGTCCAGCGAGTTGGTGACGTCGCGCGTGTCGGTGATCGCGTCGCTCAGCTTGCCGATCACCTGCTCGAACTTGCCGCCGACGTAGTCCGCCGCGTCGTCGCCCTTCGCCAGCGCGGTGCCCGCCTTCGCCTGGCCGCAGGCGCTCACCAGGGCCAGGAGGGCACCCAGGACGAAGATCGCCGTCGGTCGTTTCCTCATGCCGTCCCCTGCTCGCGTGTGCCGCCCGGATGGTCCCATCCTCGCGTGTCGTGGCTGCGCGTGCAGGCGGTTCGACCGGAAAACCGGGTAGAGTCCGGCTGCGCCCGGGCCGGTGGAAGCCTAGTATGGGCGCGGCCACCCACCCCCGATGCACGGGTGCGGTGGACGTGGGGGTATCTTCATATGTCGTTGTGCGTTGCGGCGCGACAGCGCTAGGCCCGCACAGAACCCACACGCAATGTTGACGACGAGGTAGACCCTTGCCCACGTACAGCCCCAAGCCCGGCGACGTCACTCGTGCCTGGCACGTGATCGACGCCGAGGATGTCGTGCTCGGCCGGCTCGCGACCGAGGTCGCCACGCTGCTGCGCGGCAAGCACAAGCCGACCTACGCCCCGCACGTGGACACCGGTGACTTCGTCATCATCGTCAACGCCGAGAAGGTCGCGCTCACCGGAAACAAGCGCGAGCAGAAGTTCGCGTACCGGCACAGCGGTTACCCGGGCGGTCTGCGGAAGCGCTCGTTCGGCGAGCTGCTGGACACCAAGCCCGAACACCTTGTCGAAAAGGTCGTCAAGGGCATGCTGCCGAAGAACAAGCTCGGCCGCGCCCAGGCGAAGAAGCTCAAGGTGTACGCCGGCCCGCAGCACCCGCACACCGCGCAGCAGCCGCAGGTGCGCGAGATCACCAAGATCGCGCAGGTCGCGCAGTGAGTGAGGAACAGACTGTGACCAGCACCGAGAACGAGACCCCCGAGGTCGTCGAGGCCACCGAGGCGACCGAGACCGGCGCCGTGGCCACCAGCGAGACCCCGGTCGCCACGAGCGAGACCCCGGTCGCGACCAGCGAGTCGGAAGCCGCGCCGCGCCCGTCGCGTGCCGCCGGCGGCAACGCGCAGACCGTCGGCCGCCGCAAGGAAGCCGTCGTCCGCGTCCGGGTCGTCCCGGGCACCGGCGAGTTCAAGCTCAACGGCCGCACCCTCGAGGAGTACTTCCCGAACAAGGTGCACCAGCAGCTCATCAAGGACCCGCTGGTCCTGGTCGAGAAGCCGGACTCGTTCGACATCTTCGCCAACCTCCACGGTGGCGGCGTCTCGGGTCAGGCCGGCGCGCTGCGCCTGGCGATCGCCCGTGCGCTCATCGAGGTCGACGCCGACGACCGCCCGGCCCTCAAGAAGGCCGGCTTTCTGACCCGTGACGCGCGCGCCACGGAGCGGAAGAAGTACGGCCTCAAGAAGGCCCGCAAGGCCCCGCAGTACAGCAAGCGCTGATCGCGCCCTCAGGCGCAACCCACCGGAGCGCCCATCCGTCCATCGGATGGGCGCTCCGGTGTTTTTATGCTCGTCGTTGTGTCGTTTCCCGAGCTGGGAGCGACACTCGGGGGTGGGGGAACGCGGTCCGTCAGGATCGCTAGGTTGTCGTGGTGGTTCCACAAGGAGGTCGATCGATGGCACGCCTGTTCGGTACCGACGGGGTTCGTGGCCTGGCCAACGCCGAGCTGACGCCGGAGCTGGCGCTCGCGGTGGCGGCCAGCGCCGCCCGGGTGCTCGCCGCGCACGACCGCTCGCACCGGCCGGTCGCGGTCGTCGGCCGTGACCCGCGCGCCAGCGGCGAGATGCTCGAAGCCGCGGTGGTGGCGGGCCTCACGTCCGCCGGGGCCGATGTCCGCCTGGTCGGCGTCCTGCCCACGCCCGCGGTCGCGTACCTGGTCGGCGCGCTCGAGGCCGACCTCGGCGTGATGATCTCCGCGTCGCACAACCCGATGCCGGACAACGGCATCAAGCTCTTCGCCGCGGGCGGGCACAAGCTCCCCGACGGCATCGAGGACGAGATCGAGGCCGGCCTTGCCGACGGCAAGGTCCGCCCGACCGGTACCGGCGTCGGGCGCGTCACGACCATCGACGACGCGCTCGACCGCTACGCCGCCCACCTGCTCGGCGCGACCCCGCACTCGCTCACCGGGCTGAAGGTCGTCGTCGACTGCGCGAACGGCGCTTCGTCCGCCGCGGCGCCCGAGGTCTACCGCCGCGCCGGCGCCGAAGTGGTCGCGCTGCACGCCGACCCGGACGGCGTCAACATCAACGAGCACTGCGGCTCCAACCACCCCGAGAAGCTGCGCGAGGCGGTCGTCAAGCACGGCGCCGACCTCGGCATCGCGCACGACGGCGACGCCGACCGCTGCGTGGCCGTCGACTCCGCCGGCGAGCTGATCGACGGTGACCAGATCATGGCGGTGCTGGCGCTCGCGCTGGCCGAGTCCGGCGAGCTGACCAAGGACACGCTGGTCGCGACCGTGATGAGCAACCTCGGCCTGCACCTGGCGATGAAGGCCAACGGCGTCAACGTCGTGACGACGGCGGTCGGTGACCGGTACGTCCTCGAAGAGCTCCGCGCCAGCGGCTTCGCCCTCGGCGGCGAGCAGTCCGGCCACGTCGTGCTCCCGGCCCACGCCACCACCGGCGACGGCCTGCTGACGGCGTTGCGCCTGATGAGCCGCATGGCCGAGACGGGCAAGTCCCTCGCCGACCTCGCCGCCGTGATGAACCGGCTGCCGCAGGTCCTGGTGAACGTCCGCGTCGCGGACAAGGCCGCGGTCGCCGGCTCGTCCGAGGTCCGCGACGCCGTCGGCGCGGTCGAAGCCGAGCTGGGCGAGGAGGGCCGGGTGCTGCTGCGCCCGTCCGGCACCGAGCAGCTGGTCCGCGTGATGGTCGAGGCCCCGGCCCAGGCCACCGCCCAGGCGGCGGCCGACCGCCTGGCCGGCGTGGTCTCCGCCGTCTCGTAACCGCTCGTGAGTGTTTAGTCGGGTTCTAACCCGACTAAACACTCACGACCACTTGCGCCGAGGCCAGGCCGTGGAACACCGGGTGGGTCTTCCAGCGGACGTCGGTGACGTGGCAGCCGGGCGTGAGGTGCCTGGCCAGCGCTCCCAGCGCGACCTCGCCTTCGGCCAGCGCCACTCCGGAACCCGGGCACGCGTGGCGGCCCAGGCCGAACGGCAGGCCGTCGGCCAGGGAGACGGCCACCGGGCCGTCCGGCCCGAAGCGCAGGACGTACCGGGCCGGGCAGATCTCCGCCACCAGCTCGCGCACGGTCCGCGGCCCCGAAGTGGCCAGCGCCAGCCCGGCGCACGCCAGGAAGTTCAGCGAGTTCTCGTACGCGGCGTGCGCGAGCACGACCGGGTTGAACATCAGCTCGTCTTCGTCGAGCCGCCCGGCCGCGTGCGCGTCCCGCAGCGCCGTCAGGCCACCCGGCCCGGCCGGAGTGCGGCTGAGCTGCACCGCGAGCCGGAACGCGGCCGCCTGCCCGGCCCGGTCCGTGCCGCCGAAGACGTCGAGGTTCGCCGTCGTGGCCTCCAGGCGGTCCAGGAAGGCGTCGTCGAGGGGAAGGCCCAGCACCGCCGACGTCACCGAGGCCGCGATCGGCCGCGCGAAGTCGCGCACCAGGTCGAACGCCGGTCCCAGCCCCGCCACCACGGCCTCGATCCCGGCGAGCACCGGCGCCGGCAGCGGCTCCAGGCGAGCGATGATCTCCCGCAGCACCCCGCGCAGCCGCGTGTGGCCCTCACCGTCGCGCAGCAGCACGCTGGGCGAGCCGCCACCGGGATCCGACGTCAGGTCCGGCGCGCGCAGGGCCCGCGCGCTCGCGTCGCGTCCGGTGACGACGCGGATCCCGTGCTCTTCGAACTGGTCCATCGCCCGCCAACGGTAGGGCAGGATAGGGCCGTGCCGCCCGCAGCCGTCCCGGACGAGGTCCTGGCCACGCCGTTCACGGACCACCTGCTCCGCAACGCCGCCGAGGACCGCCCGGCCTTCACCTGCCTGACCTTCCCCGGCCCGGTCGAGCACACGCTCACCTGGCCGCAGGTGCTCGGCCGCGTCCGCGGTGTCGCCCGCGAGCTCAAGCGGCACACCCGGCCGGGTGACCGCGTGGCGATCGTCGCCCGCCAGGACCTCCAGTACGTCGTCGCCTTCCTCGGCACGCTCTACGCCGGTCTCGTCGCGGTGCCGTTGTCGGTCCCGACCGGCCGCACCCACGCCGCCCGGATCGAGTCGGCCTTCGCCGACGCCCGGCCTGCGGTGTGCCTGACCTCGAAGAAGCTGCTGGAGAAGACCGCGTCGCTGGCCGGACGGCCCGACGTCGTGCTCGCGATCGAGGACATCGGGCCCGACGACGCCGAGCCGCCCACGGGCGTGGCGATGGCCGACCCGGCCTACCTGCAGTACACGTCGGGCTCGACGCGCCGCCCGGCCGCCGCGGTGATCTCCCACCGCGCGCTGGTGGCCAGCTGCTGGCAGACCACCCGCTGCTACCGCGCCGACGCGTCGACGCCGCTGGCCGGCTGGGTCCCGTTCTTCCACGACATGGGTCTGGTCCTGCTCATCGCCACGCCGGTCTTCCTCGGCTCCCGGTCGGTGTTCTTCACGCCGATGGAGTTCGTCCGCGACCCGCTGCGCTGGATCCGCCTGCTGGCCGCCCACCCCGGCGCGGTCACGGCCGCGCCGAACTTCGCCTTCGACCTGGCCGCCGAGGCGGCGGGGGAGCTGGAGCCCGTCGACCTCTCGCTCGTCAATTCGGTGCTCAACGGCAGCGAGCCCGTCCGCGCCGCGACCGTCGAAGCGTTCGAGCGCGCTTTCGCGCCGTTCGGGCTGCCGCGCGCGGCGCACAAGCCGTGCTACGGGCTGGCCGAGGCGACGGTCTTCGTCACGAGCACCGGCGACGAGGGCCCGACCGTGACGACGTCCGGCCTCGTGTCCGCGGGGCGGCCGTACGGGCAGCGGATCCGCATCGTCGACGCGGAGACCGGCGAACTCCGGCCGGACGGCGAGACCGGCGAGATCCAGGTGTCCGGGCCGAACGTCGCCGACCGCTACTGGGGTCAGGAGACGCCCTTGGCGGACGGCGGCTGGCTGGCCACCGGCGACCTCGGCTTCGTCCACGATGGACTGCTGTACGTCACCGGCCGGCTCAAGGACCTGATCATCGTCGACGGCCGCAACCACTACCCGCAGGACATCGAGGCCACCGTCGAGGCCGCGCACCCGGCGGTCCGGGCGGGCCGGGTCGCCGCGTTCGCGGTCGAGGAGGCGGACGGCGAAGGGGTCGCGGTCGTCGCCGGCAGCACCTCGGCGGACGAGTCCGTGGCGCAGGCCGTGCGCCGGGCCGTTTCGGCGGGGCACGACCTGCCGCTGCGCGCCCTGTGGCTGGTCCCGCCGGGCGCGGTGCCGCGGACCTCCAGCGGCAAGGTGGCCCGCGCCGCGGCCCGCGACCGCTGGTGGGGCGAGAATGGGCGGCATGGCTGACCCGGGCACCTACGTCGACGAGATCAGGCGGACCATCTGCTTCGCGCTGGAGATCCCGCCGGAGCGGCTGACGGAGTCGACGCCGTTCGACGAGCTCGGCATGACCTCCCGGCAGCGGATCCAGCTGCTCTCACGCGTCGAGGTGACCTACGGCGTCTCGGTCGACCTCGACGAGCTCGACCGGCTCGTGGACATCCGCGGCGTCGCCGAGGTGATCTCCGAGGCGGTCGCCGCGCAACGCCCGACCGGGTGAGGGCAGTTCGGCTGAAGCCCAGGTAGACCGCGGGACCGACCGCTAGACTCTGTGTGCATCTGCGACGGCACCGAACGGCGGCCGGGCGCGTCACAGTCCTGAAACCCGAGCCAGGGACTGTGGGATCGAAGGGGGCAGCGACCATGCCAGACGGCTATGCGGCGAGTTCGGAGGCGATGACGCGGGCGCAGATCCGCCTCGCGGACGCCGCTGACGACCCGGGGACGGAAGCGAAGAAGGTCGCGCCGACCGAGATCGCCGCCGGTGACTTCGGCCGGGTGCACCAGGAGGGTTTCGGCAAGTACAAGGCCGGGATCGACGAGATCGGCGCGGGCATGACGGGGCTGTCGAACGCCCTCATGAACCTGGGCAGCGGGATCGGGTCGGCCGGCTCCAAGTACACCGCTCAGGAAGCGAACGCCGGCGCGCAGGCGAACCAGGCCGGGGGTAACCGCTGATGGCTGAATGGGCCGAAATCAAGAAGGTCCTCGACGACCCGAACGTGTCGATGGAAGCCAAGTCCAAGCTGATGGAGGAATACGGCGAGGACACCTTCAACTTCAACGACGAAGAAGAAGAGTACGCGAAGAAGTACATCGAAAACTACTCGGACACCTGGGCCTTCAACGACGACTGGCTTCCGGGTTCGTCCGACGACGTCGACGAAGCGCTGAAAGAGGCCCAGCAGGAAGCCGCGTCCAAGAACCAGGAACACCAGCGCCAGACCGACGCTCGCGACCAGGCGAAGAAGAACCTGGACGGGATCACCACGCCGACGCTCGGGGCCGGCGCGAAGAGCTCCGACGAGCAGCTCGACCAGGGCAACGTCGCGGTGGACCTGCTCGCGAAGTGGACCGACGAGGTCTGGAACCACATCAAGGACGGCGAGAAGAAGAATTCCCAGACGGAACTCAAGGACAAGTTCCACGAGAACCGCGGGATCCAGTACCAGAAGTTCCTTTCCGACGCCGACGACCTCGGCAAGGCGCACAAGGTCGTCGAAGAGGCGCTCGGCAAGAGCGACACCGAGCTCCAGACCCTCTTCGGGGAGTGGAAGGGCAAGGGCGCCAACGCGGCGGAGATCAAGTACGACGAGACGATCAAGCCGCACGCCAAAGAGCTTTCGCAGCAGATCGAAGGGGCGGCGAAGCTGATCCCGGAGACCGTGACGCACGTTTACGACGCCGTCAAGAAGAAGGTCGACGAGGTCCTGCAGCTGCACCGCCCGGTGATCGCCGAAGCCGACATCCCGATGGCGAAGGACGTCCTCAAGATCGCCAACGAGGAGACCGAAGAGTTCGACGACTTCATGAAGGTCGCCGGCTGGATCGACTCGGTCAACGCGAAGAACAACAACCCGTCGAACCTCGCCGAGCGCCTGCAGAACGACGACGGCTGCTTCAACGACGAGAACATCACCTACGGCCGCCAGGTCACCCGCTACTGGCGCGACGGTGCGTTCTCGAAGGAGTACAAGGGCCTGATCAGCGCCTTCGAAGGCTCTTGCAAGACCGCCAAGGACACCATCGACCAGCAGTTCGGCGCGCTCGCGCGGTTCATGGACGGCTACCGCAACCAGCTGACCGAGGCGAAGAGCGAGGGCAAGCCCGACACCGGCGGCGGCGACAAGACCGGCAACACCGGTGGCGGCGACAAGGGCGGCAACACCGGCGGCGGCACGGGCAGCGGGACCGGGGGCGGCACCGGCGGTGGCGGCACGACGCCGTCGGCGACCGAGCCGCCGAAGACCGACGACGCCGCGAAGCCGGAGGACGGCAAGAACCCCATCACCGGCAAGCCCCTCGAAGTCGACCCGGCGACCGGCGAGCCGTACCCGATCGACCCGAAGACCGGCGAAGCCATCAAGGACATGGACGACACCGACACGGTGTCGGTCAAGAAGGGCGACAACACGATCGAGATGTCCGAGCCCGACAAGGAGGGCAAGCAGGACATCTCCGTGGACGACGGCCACGGCAACAAGAAGGACTACCACCTCGACTGGGGTGACGACGACAAGGCCGAAGCGGGCAAGGACGGCAAGGACGGCGCGAAGGCCGACGGCAGCTTCGGCCCGCAGGGCAGCGAGAAGGCGGTCAAGGAGGGGCAGCCCTCGGCCGACGGCAGCTACAAGCCCGGTCCGGACGGCAAGATCCACATCCAGGACGGCAACCTCAAGATCACGGCCGAGCGGCCGGAGGGCCCCGGCGGCCCGACGATCGTGACCGTCGACGACGGCAAGGGCGAGCCGACCACCTACACGCTGGACGAGAAGGACGATCCCAAGGCGGACGACCTCAAGGCGGACGGCAAGACCGACCCGGCGGCCTCCGACGTCAAGCACGACGCGAAGGCCGAGTCCCCGCTGACGAAGGACCCGGCACCGGCCAACCCGGACCCGGGCTTCACGCGCAGCGAAGCGGCCGGTGGCGGGGCGAGCGGGTTCAGCGCGCCGGGCGGCGTCGACGTCGGTGGCGACCTCGGTGGCGGCGGCAGCGTCGGCGCGGAGCCCGCGGTGGCGACGGCCGACGCGGGTGCCGGAGCCGGCGGCGACTCGACGACGACGGCCGGCGCGAGCGACTTCGGCTCCGCCGTCACCGGCGGCGGGACGGCGGACTTCGCCGGCGCGGTGTCGCTCGACCCGAGCGCCCAGACGGGCAGCGACGCGTCGATGCCGATGTCCGACGGCGGCGGGCTGGGCGCGACCCCGGTCGACGCCGGCGCGCACCAGGCCGCGGCGGCGAGCGGCTCGTCCGGCATGAGCGGGATGAGCGGCATGGGCGGGATGATGGGCGGCATGGGCGGTGCCCCGGGCGGCGGTGGCGGCGGCGACCAGCAGCGCGGGCCCAGCCAGTACCGCATCGAGGGCAGCGTGTTCGAAACGAGCGGCGCGAAGGGCCGGATCAGCGGCTCGCTCGACGACGAGGGTGACCGTTCGATCCGGTACGACCGGTGACGAGGGCTGAGGAGGGGCGATGACCAGCGCCGAAGACCGGTACCGCGCGGCGATCTCGACGATGGACGCCGCGGCGCGGGAGCAGGACGAGCAGCGGGGGCTGCGCGAACGCCGCGTCGCGGAGGCCACCGCGGAGGCGCGCGAGGGGCTGAAGCGCGAGATGGGTGCCGCGCAGAAGTACGCCGAGCACATGGACGAGCTCAACAAGCGCAAGCAGAGCGCGGGCGGCTGGGCGACGGAGAAGACGCTGGCCGACAAGTCCCGCGAGTCGCTGATGGAGTTCGGCGTCCACGACGAAGAGGCGGACACCGGCTACACGGCGTACCCGACGCCGAGCTACGGGACGCCGTCACCGGCGCCGGCCGCGGTCGCACCGCGTCCCGAGCCGGTTCCGGAGCCCCCGGCCCCGGAGCCGCCGCGGCGTGGCAGGCACGCCCGGCAACCGGATGACGACGACGACTTCTCCAGCACCAGCTGGCTGGTCTGAGCAGGGCCCGGCTTCGGCCGGGCCCTGTTTCGTCACTGCGCGGCGGGTTCTTCCTCGCGCTCGATGGGGGCGCGCTTGACGTCCGCTTCGAGCAAGGGCCGGTACTTGTCGGTGCCGGTCAGGTGCGTCAGGAAGAAGGCGGTGAACAGCGCCCGGGTCAGCTGCTGCGTCCCGCGGTGCGGCTTGCCGTGCATGATCAGCTGCGACCAGTGCTTGCCCTCGGTGACTCCCAGGTGCGACGCCTTGCCGAGCAGCCGCAGCTGGACGTCGTCCCCGCCCCAGCTGGTGGCGATGGCTTCGGCGTGCCCGACCGCGGGCGCGACGAGGTCCCCGTCCGCGGCGAGGTGCATCCCGGGCACGGTGATGGCCTTGGCGGCCTCGTGCGCCGGCGGCAGCGTCTGCGCGGCGGTGATGGTGGCGACGGCCCGGATCCGCGGCTTCTCGGCCACGGCGTCCTGCGCGGCGGCGAGCACGGCGGAGCCACCCCCGGTCGAGTGCCCGGCGAGCCCGAGCTTGCCGGGATCCACGCTGATGCCGTCCGGCCCGAGCCGCACGGTGGTGACGACGTCGAGGGCGGTCAGCAGATCGGCGGCCAGCAACCGATGCGACGGCAGCGGACCGCGCTGGGTAGCCGGCGCGGCGGCGACGATGCCCCAGCTGGCGAGGTGCCGCAGCAACTCCCGGTACCGCTCAGGCGGCTGCAGCCACCCGTGCCCGAAGGCAACGGCGGGAAGACCGAGACCGGCCCGGGGGGTGAAGACGACACCGGGCAGCCCGACCAGGGCGAGGTTGCCCCGCAGGACCTCGTGCGGACCGGGGTGCGTCAACTCCGCGAGCAGCTGCTTGGGCTTGCTGGCCATGGCGGAACCCTACTGTGCCGGCTCGCGCACGGCGCGGTGCCGCCCCGGCAAGCCCCGGACGCCTGCAAGGCGGCCTTCACATGCTCGCCCACCGCACCACGCGAAGGGGGCCGGCTCGACGAGAGCTGAGGGACCGCCACCCAGACCTCCCCGCAACCCCGATCCGAAGCCAGAACACGGACGGCAGCACCGGGTCAAGGCATCTTTCCCGCCTTGACGCGGTGTTGCCGTCCGTAGTCACAATCCACGCTTCGGGGTGGCGGGTACACCCGAGCACACGTGTGGGTGAACCCGTATTGGTCCGAACCACCGAACCCCAAGAAAGACCAGGTCAACCCCCCATCCCACACCCCATCAACCCGCCGAACATCCCTCGTTAGGCTGGTGCGCGTGTGTGGAATCGTGGGATATGTCGGGCACCGCCCGGCTCTGGACGTCGTCCTCGGTGGGCTCCGGCGCATGGAGTACCGCGGTTACGACTCGGCCGGCGTCGCGGTGCTCGACGGGGCCGGTGCGCTGACCGTCGAGCGCAAGGCCGGCCGGCTCGCCAACCTGGAGGCCGAGCTCGAAAAGGTCGGGCGGGACGCCTTCGCCGGGACAGCCGGCATGGGGCACACCCGCTGGGCCACCCACGGCGCGCCCGTCGACCGCAACTCGCACCCGCACCGGGACGGCTCGCAGCGCGTCGCCATCGTGCACAACGGCATCATCGAGAACTTCGCCGCTCTCCGGGCCGAGCTCGAGGCCGTCGGTGTCGAGATGGCCAGTGACACCGACAGCGAGACCGCCGCGCACCTCGTCGCCCGCGCCTACGCCGAAGGCGACACCAAGGGTGATCTCGCCGCCAGCGTCGCCGCCGTCTGCCGCCGGCTCGAAGGGGCCTTCACGCTGGTCGTGACGCACGCCGACGAGCCGGACACGATCGTGGCCGCGCGGCGGTCGTCGCCGCTGGTCGTCGGGGTCGGGGACGGGGAGCACTTCGTCGCCTCCGACGTCGCCGCGTTCATCGAGCACACCCGGGAAGCCGTCGAGCTCGGGCAGGATCAGCTCGTCGTCATCACGCGCGAGGGCTACGACGTCCGCGACTTCCACGGCGACGCCGCCCAGGCCAAGCCGTTCACCGTCGACTGGGACCTCAGCGCCGCCGAAAAGGGCGGCCACGAGTACTTCATGCTCAAGGAGATCGAGGAGCAGCCCGAGGCGCTGGCCAACACGCTGCGCGGGCACTTCGAGTCCGGCCGCATCATCCTGGACGAGCAGCGCATCTCCGACCAGGACCTCCGCGACGTCGACAAGGTCTTCGTCATCGCCTGCGGGTCCGCCTACCACTCCGGGCTGGTCGCCAAGTACGCCATCGAGCACTGGACGCGCCTGCCGGTCGAGGTCGAGCTGGCGTCCGAGTTCCGCTACCGCGACCCGGTCCTCGACCGCGACACGCTGGTCGTCGCCGTGTCCCAGTCCGGCGAGACGGCGGACACGCTCGAAGCCGTCCGGCACGCGCGTGAGCAGAAGGCGCGCGTCCTCGCCGTCTGCAACACCAACGGCGCGCAGATCCCGCGCGAGTCCGACGCCGTCCTCTACACGCACGCCGGACCCGAGATCGGCGTCGCCTCGACGAAGGCGTTCCTCGCCCAGATCGCGGCGAACTACCTGGTCGGCCTGGCGCTGGCGCAGGCCCGCGGCACCAAGTACCCGGACGAGGTCGCGCGCGAGTTCGCCGAGCTCGAGGCCATGCCCGCGGCCGTCCAAAAGGTACTGTCCACTGTGGACCAGGTGCGTGACCTCGGCCGCCGGATCGCGGACTCGAAGGCCGTGCTGTTCCTCGGGCGCCACGTCGGGTTCCCGGTCGCGCTCGAAGGCGCGCTCAAGCTCAAGGAACTCGCCTACATGCACGCCGAGGGCTTCGCGGCCGGCGAGCTCAAGCACGGCCCGATCGCGCTGATCGAGGACGGCCTGCCGGTCGTCGTCGTGATGCCGTCGCCCAAGGGACGCGCGGTGCTGCACTCGAAGCTCGTGTCGAACATCAGTGAGATCCAGGCGCGCGGCGCCCGCACGATCGTAATCGCCGAAGAGGGCGACGAGACCGTCCGGCCGTTCGCCGACGAGCTCATCGAGGTCCCCGCGGTGCCGACGCTGCTGCAGCCGCTGGTGTCCACGGTGCCGCTGCAGGTGCTGGCCGCGGAGATCGCCCGCGCCCGCGGGTACGACGTCGACAAGCCGCGTAACCTGGCGAAGTCCGTCACCGTCGAGTAAGCGGGAGGCCCCGCCGTGCAGGGAATCTGGACCACGGAACGGATTCGCGAGGCGGAGGGGCGGGCGTTCGCCGTCACGCCCGATGGCGAGCTGATGCGGCGGGCGTCTTTCGGGCTCGCCGTGCACGTCGCGGACTTCCTCGAAGACCACACCGGCGGAGTGTCCGGCCGCCGGGTCGTGCTCCTGGTCGGCTCGGGCGACAACGGCGGCGACGCGCTCTGGGCCGGGGCGTTCCTGCGCAAACGTGGTGTCGCCGTGACGGCGATCCTGCTCAAGCCCGAGAAGACCCACGCCGCCGGTCTGAAAGCGCTCAAGCGAGCCGGTGGCCGCGCGGTGCCCGCCGAAGACGGTCCACAGTGGATCGCGAAGGCCGACGTCGTCGTGGACGGGATCATCGGCATCTCCGGCAAGGGCGCGCTGCGCCCCGACGCGGCCCGGCTCGTCGAGCTGGTCGAAGCGCCGATCGTGGCGGTCGACCTGCCCAGCGGCGTCGACCCGGACACCGGCGCGGTCGACGGGCCGGCGGTGAAGGCGGCCCGCACGGTGACCTTCGGCGCGCTCAAGCCGGTCCACGCGCTCGCGCCCGCCCACTGCGGCGAGGTCGTGCTGGTCGACATCGGCCTCGAACTGGCGGACCCCGACCTGCATCGGCTCGACATCGTGGACGTCGCCGCGGCCTGGCCGGTGCCCGGCCCGGAGGACGACAAGTACAGCCAGGGCGTGGTCGGCGTCGCGGCGGGCTCGGCGACGTACCCGGGCGCGGCGGTGCTGACCGCGGGCGCGGCGGTGCGCGCGACGGCGGGCATGGTCCGGTACGCGGGCCACGCGGCCGACGTCGTCCGGGCGCAGTGGCCGGAGGTCATCGCCACGGGCACGGTCGCGGACGCCGGCCGGGTCCAGGCGTGGGCGGTCGGCCCCGGCATCGGCACCGGCTCGGAGGGCCGCGACGTCGTCCGGTACGTCCTCGGTCAGGGCCTGCCGGTCTGCGCGGACGCCGATGCGACGACGATCATCGCGAAGTCCCCCGAGGTCCTCGACGCCCGTGACCCGGACACACCGCTGGTGCTGACGCCGCACGCGGGCGAGTACGAGCGTCTGATGGGCCGCAAGCCGGGCGCCGACCGCGTGACGGCGGCGCGCGAAGCGGCGAAGAAGTACGACGCCGTGGTGCTGCTGAAGGGGCACGTGACGGTGGTGGCCGCGCCCGACGGCCGTGCGGCGGTCAATACCCCGCGCGGTGCCTGGCTGGCGACGCCGGGCTCGGGCGACGTGCTGTCGGGCCTGCTCGGCGCCCTGCTGGCCGCGGGCCTCGACCCCTGGCTGGCCGCGGCGGCCGCGGCCCACGTCCACTCGCTGGCGGGCGCGATCGCGGCCCAGAACGCCCCGACGTCGTCGTCCGTGCTGGTCCACGCGATCCCGGAGGCGATCCGCGCGATCCGCTCCTTGACGTCTTGAGAAGAGATATCGAGTTCTCTGTTAACTCCCGCCGTCAAATCTGGTAAGAATGCCGTGTGAGCGGCGGCACAGCACCCGGAGACCGGAAGACCCGGCCGTCCGACGCTGCCGTCGAGCAGCGGCGGCAGGAGATCCTCGACCACGTCATCGAGGAGGGCGAAGCGCGGATCGACGACCTGACCGCGCGCTTCAAGGTCAGCCTCATGACCATGCACCGCGACCTCGACGACCTGGCCGAACGCCGGCTCCTGCGCAAGCTGCGCGGCAAGGTCGAGGCCTACCCGGCGCTCACCATCGAGTCCGCCGCCCGCTTCCGCGACACCCTCCACCACGGCGAGAAGGACGCTCTCGGCGACGCCGCCGCGAAGCACGTCCACCCCGGGCAGACCGTCTTCGTCGACGACTCCACCACGCTCCTCCCGCTGGTCAAGCGGCTCGCGGAGATCGGCGGCCTCACCGTCGTGACGAACTCGCTGCAGGCCGCGCGCGTACTGGGGACGAAGGTCGACGTCGTGCTCGCCGGCGGCCGCTACTCCCACGAGTACGACTCCTGCGCCGGTCCCGAGGTCCTGAACCTGCTCGACTCGATCCGCGCCGACGTCTCCTTCGTCTCGGTCACCGCGGTCGCGGTCGGGCGGCTCTTCCACCCGGATCGCGACTACGCCGAGCTGAAGAAGGCGGCGCTCAAGGTCGCCAACCACAACGTCCTCGTCGTCGACCACTCGAAGTTCGGCCGCACCGCGACCTACGCGCACGGTGACGTCGGCGACTACGACCTGCTGATCACCGGCGAAGCCACGCCCACCGAGGAGATCGAGGCCGCGCTCAACGCGGGGACCTCGATCGAGATCGTCGAACACGTCGCAGAGGGGCAGCCCTATGACAGCTGAGCTGGTCGCCGGCATCGACTCGTCCACGCAGTCGACCAAGGTCGTCGTGTGCGACGCCGAAACCGGCGAAATCGTCCGCACCGGCCGCGCGCCGCACCCCGAGGGCACCGAGGTCGACCCCGCCGCCTGGTGGGACGCCTTCCGAGATGCCACGAAGGGCCTGCTCGACGACGTCAAGGCCATCGGCGTCGGCGGGCAGCAGCACGGCATGGTCACCCTCGACGAGGACGGCGAGGTCGTCCGGCCCGCGCTGCTGTGGAACGACACCCGCTCCGCGCAGTCGGCACTCGACCTCATCGACGAGCTCGGCGGGCCGTCCGTCTGGGCCAAGTCCGTCGGCTCGGTGCCCGTCGCCAGCTTCACCGTGACGAAGCTGCGCTGGCTGGCCGACCACGAGCCGAAGCTGGCCGATCGCGTCGCGCGCGTGCTGCTGCCGCACGACTGGCTGACCTGGAAGCTCACCGGCGGCGACCCGGTCACCGACCGCGGCGACGCGTCCGGCACCGGCTACTTCTCGCCGTCCGACAACGCCTACCGCCTCGACGTCCTGAGCCACGCCTTCGGTGGCCGGACGCCGGAGCTGCCCGCCGTGCTCGGCCCGGCCCAGGCCGCCGGCCACACCTCCGACGGCGTGCTCGTCTCGGCGGGCACCGGCGACAACATGGCCGCCGCGCTCGGGCTCGAACTGCGGGCCGGCGACGTCGTCGTGTCGCTCGGCACCAGCGGCACCGTGTTCGGCGTCGCCGAGACCGGCGCGGCCGACGCCACCGGCGAGGTCGCCGGGTTCGCCGACGCCACCGGCCGGTTCCTGCCGCTCGCCTGCACCCTCAACGCCGCCCGCGTGCTCACCGCCACGGCGTCGATGCTCGGCGCCACGCTGAGCGAGTTCGACCGGCTCGCGCTGGACGGCGAGCCCGGCGCCGAGGGCCTCACGTTCCTGCCCTACCTGGACGGCGAGCGCACCCCGAACCTGCCGGACGCCACCGGCTCGCTGAGCGGCCTGACCAGGGCCAACATGACCCCGCAGAACCTCGCGCGCAGCGCCGTCGAGGGCATGCTCTGCGGCCTCGCCGCCGGGCTCGACGCGGTCCGCGCGCACGGCCTCGACGTCCGCCGCGTGCTGCTGATCGGCGGCGGCGCGCAGTCGGCCGCCGTCCGCGCCGTCGCGCCGCTGGTGTTCGGCGTGCCCGTGCAGCTGCCCGAAGTCGCCGAGTACGTCGCCATCGGCGCGGCGCGGCAGGCGGCGTGGGCCCTGACTTCCAGCGCGGAACCCCCGTCCTGGCAAGAGAACAAAAAAGCGCTCGAGCTGGACGAGCCGACCGAGGCGCAGCGCGCCGCGGGCCACCGGATCCAGCAGCGCCACCTCGAAGCCCGCGAAGCGGCGTACGGGGTCCGGCGGAATCTCGGAGAGGACTGACCGATGGCTTCCATCACCTACGACAAGGCGACCCGGCGCTACGCCGGTTCGGAGCGCCCCGCGGTCGACGCGCTGGACCTGGAAATCGCCGACGGCGAGTTCCTGGTGCTGGTCGGCCCGTCCGGCTGCGGCAAGTCGACCAGCCTGCGCATGCTCGCCGGCCTCGAGGACATCGACGACGGCGCCGTCTGGATCGGCGACCGCGACGTCACGCAGCTGCCGCCGCGCTCGCGGGACATCGCGATGGTGTTCCAGAACTACGCGCTGTACCCGCACATGACGGTCGCGCAGAACATGGGCTTCGCGCTGAAGATCGCCGGGCGCCCCGCGTCCGAGATCAAGCAGAAGGTCCTCGAGGCCGCGAAGCTGCTCGACATCGTCGACTACCTCGACCGCAAGCCGAAGGCGCTCTCCGGTGGTCAGCGCCAGCGCGTCGCGATGGGCCGCGCGATCGTGCGCGAGCCGCAGGTCTTCCTGATGGACGAGCCGCTGTCGAACCTCGACGCGAAGCTGCGCGTGTCGACGCGCACGCAGATCGCCGCGCTGCAGCGCCGCCTCGGCGTCACCACCGTGTACGTCACGCACGACCAGGTCGAGGCCATGACGATGGGTGACCGCGTCGCCGTGCTGTCGGACGGCCTGCTCCAGCAGTGCGACACCCCGCGCGCCCTGTACGACCGGCCCGCAAACGCTTTCGTCGCCGGCTTCATCGGCTCGCCCGCGATGAA
This sequence comes from Amycolatopsis solani, assembly GCF_033441515.1. Taxonomy (NCBI): domain Bacteria; kingdom Bacillati; phylum Actinomycetota; class Actinomycetes; order Pseudonocardiales; family Pseudonocardiaceae; genus Amycolatopsis; species Amycolatopsis solani. The sequence goes on along the minus strand of NZ_JAWQJT010000001.1, from coordinate 486,729 downwards.
CCTCGTCACCGCGAAGCTGACGGCCGACGGTGCCGAGGTGGGTGGCGCGCGCGTGCCGCTGACCCGCGAGACCATCGCCGCGGCCGACGGCGACACGGTGACCCTCGGCTTCCGGCCGGAGGCCCTCGAGGTCGCCACCGGCGAGGACGGCACCCTGCCGGTCAAGGTGGACCTGGTCGAGGAGCTCGGCTCGGACGCCTACGTCTACGGCAAGCTCGCCGAGACCGACGCCGACGACAACAAGTCCAACGTCGTCGCCCGGGTCGACCCGCGCACGCCGCCCGCCATGGGCGACACGCTCCACCTGCGGATCCGCCCCGACGCGCTGCACGTGTTCTCCACCACGTCCGGGCTGCGCCTGCCCTGACCTCGGGTCATGGGAAACTGGAGGGCGTTATGACCTCCAGTTTTCCCCATGAGCGCAGTCCTCGCGCCCAGGTCGACATCGACCTCGGCGCGATCCGCCACAACCTCGCGCTGCTGGGCGCCCGCGCGCCCGGCGCCGAGGTGATGGCCGTGGTGAAGGCCGACGCCTACGGCCACGGCGCGCTGCCGGTGGCGCGCGCCGCGGTCGAGGCCGGCGCGAGCTGGCTCGGCACCTGCTCGCTCGGCGAAGCCCTCGCTCTGCGCGAGGCCGGGATCACGACCCGCCTGTTCAGCTGGCTGGACGCCCCGGACGTCGACTTCGCGCCGGGCGTCGAGGCCGGCATCGACCTCGCCGTCAGCTCGCTGGGTGAGCTACGCCGCATCGCGGCCGCCGTTCCAGCGGGTACTCAGGCGCGTGTGCATCTCAAAATCGACACCGGGCTCTCGCGCAACGGCTGCCCGCCCGCCGCGTGGGCCGAGCTGGTCGAAGCGGCGGCCGCCGAACCGCGCGTCGACGTCGTCGCGATCTGGTCCCACCTCGCGTGCGCGGACGAGCCGGGACACCCGGCGACCGACCACCAGGCGAAGCGGTTCGAAGAGGCCTACGACGCCGCCCGCGCCGCCGGGCTCGACCCGAAGCGGCACCTGGCGAACTCCGCGGCCCTGCTCACCCGCCCGGACCTGCACTTCGACATCGTCCGGCCCGGCATCGCGATGTACGGGCTCAACCCGGTGCCGCAGGCCGAAGACCTGCGCCCGGCCATGACGTTCCGGTCCTCGGTCGTGCTGGTCAAGCGGGTCGAGGCCGGCGAATCGGTGTCCTACGGGCACACCTGGACCACCCCGCGCGACACGAACCTGGCGCTGGTGCCGACCGGGTACGCCGACGGCGTCCCGCGGTCGCTGTCCGGCCGGATGGACGTCTGGCTCGGCGGGCAGCGGCGGCCGGTGGCCGGGCGGGTCTGCATGGACCAGCTGGTCGTCGACTGCGGCGACTTCGAACCGGCGGTCGGCGACGAGGTCGTGCTCTTCGGGCCGGGGTCGCTGGGCGAGCCGACGGCCCGCGAATGGGCCGACAAGCTGGGCACCATCGACTACGAGATCGTGACTTCGATGTACCGGCCGCGGGTGCGGCGCCGGTATCTGGGGGACCGCTCGTGACACCTTCACGACGACTGCTGGCCATCGCCGGGGGCGTCGGGGCGATCGCCACCGGGACTGCCGCCGCCGCAATCGTCGCCGCGCAGCAGCGGCGGCACAGTGAGGATCCGTACGTGGACGAGCCGCTGGGGGAGCTGAAGCCGGACCGCACGTCGACGGTCGCGGCCGAGGACGGCACACCGCTTTCGGTCGAAGAGATCGACCCGGAAGACGGGGGCAAGCCGGAACTGACCGTCGTGGGGGTGCACGGCTTCGCGCTTTCGCGGCGCTGCTGGCACTTCCAGCGCCGCGACCTCGCTTCGTTGCGGCTGCCTCGCGTGCGTCAGGTGTACTACGACCACCGCGGCCACGGCCTTTCCGGCGCGGCTTCGACGGAGACGTCGACCATCGAGCAGCTGGCGCGCGACCTCGACGTCGTGCTGCGGTCCGTGGTGCCGGAGGGGCCCATCGTGCTGATGGGGCACTCGATGGGCGGCATGGTGATCATGGAGCTGGCCGCCGAGTTCCCTTCGCTCTTCGAAGATCGCGTCTGCGGGGTCGCCTTCATCGCGACGGCGGCGGGCGAAGTGGGCGCACGCGGGTTGCCGCGCTCGCTGCTCTCGAAGTACAACCCGCTGACTCGCGCCGCCGGCGGTCTCGCGGGCTGGCAGCCCGGGCTGGTGGAGTTCGTCCGCGCGGCGGGCGGGCAGTTGACGCGCCAGGCCGTGCGGCGGCTGGCGTTCGGCAGCCGCGACGTCGCGCCCCGGCTCGTCGACTTCATGCTCGAGATGCTCGAAGTGACGCCGGTGCGCGGGCTCGTCAACTTCGTCGACACGCTCGGCAGCCACAACCGGTACGCCGCGCTCGCCGGGCTGAAGCACGCGCAAGTGCTGGTCATCGGCGGCGACTCGGACCGGTTCACGCCGTTCGCGCACGCCGAGCGGATCGCGGCCGAGCTGCCCGACGCGGAGCTCGTGCGCGTCCGCGGCGCCGGCCACATGGTCCAGCTCGAGCAACCCGAGGTGGTGAACAGCCACCTGATCGATCTTCTGCAACGCTGTTCCGGTGTGGACGGCGAAGACTCGTCCCGGCGAAACTGGTGGTGGCAGCGTTGAGCATGGTGTTTCCCACGCCCGAAGAGACCATGGACTTCGGGCGGGCCCTCGGTCGCGCGCTGCGCGCGGGTGACCTGGTCCTCCTGGCCGGCCCGCTCGGCGCGGGCAAGACGACGCTGACCCGCGGCATCGCCGACGGCCTCGGCGTCGGCGGCCGGGTCAGCTCCCCGACGTTCGTGCTGGCCCGCGTCCACCCGGCCGGCACCGCGGGCGTGCCCCTGGTGCACGTGGACGCGTACCGCCTCGGCGGCGACCTGTCCCAGCTCGACGACCTGGACCTGGACACGGACCTGGAGCGCTCGGCGATCGTGGTCGAGTGGGGCGAGGGGTCCGCGGAGCGGCTCTCGGACGACTACCTGGTGGTCCGGCTGGACCGCCGCGAGGACGACGTCCGCGAGCTCACCCTCGAACCCCACGGCACCTGGGCCGACCGCACTCCGGAGCTCGCCAAGACCTCGTGAGTGTTTAGTCGGGTTAGAACCCGACTAAACACTCACGAGCTAACTGCGCTCAGCCGCCGTTGGACGGCTGGTAGGCCGGTGCCCGGAACGCCCGGGTGCCGGCGCCCGCGATCTTGTCGACCGCGCGCAGGAACTTCGGCCCCATCTTCGCGGTGGCCTGCCGGACCGGGTGCGTGGCGCCGAAGTCCTCCGGGTTCGCTTGGCCGTGCGCGAACATCGAGTAGATCACCACCGGCTTGCCCGCGGCGTCGAACATGATCCCCGCCTCGTTGCGGCCGTCGTTCAGCCAGCCCGCCTTCGTGGCGATCCTGGCCCGATCGACGGAAGACATCTCACGGCGGATGCCGTCGGTGAACGCCACCTGCGACCGCAGGAGGGACAGCAGGTACTCCGTCGACGCCGGGCTCAGCAGGGTGCCCGCGACCAGCGCCTTCAACAGGTCGTGGGTCTCGCGCGGCGTCGTCTGGCCGAGGAAGTAGCGGTTCGGGTTGGCCACCGGCGTGACCTGGGTCTTGGGGAAGCCCTTGGCCACCAGGATCTGGTTGATTTCGGCCGCCGGAACCACGAGCCCCACCAGCCGGACGCACGTGTCGTCCGAGACGGTGAGGAACAGCGAAAGGACGTGGCCCAGCGTGAACGCGCTCGGGTACGCCTTGTCCAGGATGATGATGCCGTCGCCACCCGGCACGACGATGCTCTCCGGCACCTGGACCTGCTGGTCCAGCGTGAGCAGGCCACGGTCGACCTTGTCCAGCAAGGTGACCGCGACGGCCACCTTGTTGACGCTGTACGCCTCGACGATCTCGTCGGAACCCACGTCGACGGCGACCTGGTCGGCCACGCTGATGCAGGAGTTCCAGACACCGCCTGCCTCAGCGGCGCCGGTGTCGTAGACGCGCTTCACCCTCTGCCTGGCCCGGTCCGGTGTGGCCGGGCTGGCCTCGATGTCTGCTTCCTGCGCGAACGCGGGAGAGCCGGTCAGAACGCTTCCGGCGACGACGGCGGTTCCCAAACCGAACGCCGCTCGCCTGGTGAGTCGATACCCCATCGCGAGATCCAACCACGCCTGAGCTCCCCAAGACCTCGTGAGTGTTTAGTCGGGTTAGAACCCGACTAAACACTCACGAGGACTTGACCACCGCGCGAGCCACGCCCAGGTCCACCAGGTCCTGAGGCCGCAGGTGCAGCCGGTTGGCGATGTCCGGCACCTCGGCCGCCGGGCGCTTGAGGATCGCCGCCGCGGCTTCCGGGGACGTCACCGAGAAGTAGGCGTCCGGGGTCACCCACGTCGACCCCGCCGCGGCGAACGCCAGCGCGCCGCCCGAGCCGCCTTCGCCGATCACCAGCGTCGTCACCGGGATCGACGCCGTCGCGACCGCCTCGAACATCGCCGCGATCGCCGCGCCCGCGCCCGCCTGCTCGGCCGCCGCGTCGTTCGCCGCGCCCGGGGTGTCGACCAGCGTCAGCACCGGGAAGCCCAGCCGGGACGCCAAGCGCACCAGCCGCGCGGCCGTGCGGAAGCCCGCCGGGGACGTCGGAGTGCCGCACTGGGCGGCGTACGCGATCGTCCGGCCGTCGCGCCAGCCGAAGCCGCACGCGACACCCGGGTCGACGCCGCCGGCGCGGTCCCCGCTGATGTCTTCCCGCCAGTCGAAGTACGCGTCGAGGTACTCCGCGGCCCGGGCTCGCGAAGGTGACCTCGCCGCCTGGACCGCTTCCCAGCCCGTCGAAGGCGGCGCAGCGGCCCGCAGCGCGAGAGGCGGGGGAGCGGCCGCCGACGAGCGCGCGATCAGCAGCCGCAGCCACCGTTCCAGCGTGGTGCCCAGCTCGTCCGGCGTGACGACGGCGTCGACCTGGCCCCACGCGAGCTTCGCCTCCGCGGTGTACGCCTCCGGCGCTTCCGGCGGCCGCACCCGCGAGCCCGCGAACCCGACCTGCGCCTCCGGCAGCGCGAGCACGACGTCGGCGCCCGCGCCGAGGGTGGCCCAGCCGCCACCGGTCGTCGGGTCGCGCAGCACCGAGATCTGCGGGATGCCCGCCGCGCGGGTCAGCGCCGCTGCCCGCGCCACGCGCTGCAGCTGCATCAGCGCCCGCATGCCCTGCTGCATGCGGCTGCCGCCGGTCGCGATCAGCGAAACCACCGGCAGCCGCGCGTCGCGGGCGTGCGCGAACGCCGCCTCGATCCGGTCGCCGGTGCGCTGCCCGAGCGACCCGCCGAGGAACCCGAACTCGAACGCGATCAGCACCGCCTCGACGTCGCCGATCTTCGCCGTCCCGCAGACGACCGACTCCTTCTCGCCGGTGCGCTCTTCCGCCGCTGCCCGCGCTTCGCGGTAACCCGGCCAGCCGATCGGCCCGTCGGCCGGCTCGTCGCGCAACGGCGTGGGGAACTCCGTGAAGCCGTTGGCGATCGCTCCGACGACTTCGCGCGCCGGCAGCCTAGACACCGAGCGCCCGCTTCATGACCTTGCCCATGTCGTTGCGCGGCAACGCCTCCAGGTACCGCACGACCCGCGGGCGCTTGTGCGGCGCGAGCAGCTTCGCGACGTGGTCGGCGAGCTCCTCGGCCGACGGCGGCGGCCCGTCCGGCACGATCCACGCGACGATCCGCTCGCCGAGGTCGTCGTCCGGCTCGCCGGTGACCGCGGCTTCGGCGACGCCGGGGTGTTCGAGCAGCGCGTTCTCGATCTCGCCCGCGCCGATCTTGTAGCCGCCGCTCTTGATCAGGTCGGTCGCCTTGCGCCCGACGATCTTGACGTACCCGTCGGCGTCGCGCGTCGCCATGTCGCCGGTGCGGAACCAGCCGTCGTCGAACGCGGCCGCGGTCGCGTCCGGGCGGTTGAGGTACTCGGTGAACAGGTTCGGCCCGCGCACCTGGATCTCGCCGACCGTCTCCAGGTCGTCGATCACCTCGCCGGCGTCGCCGACCAGCCGCAGGTCGACCCCGCCGAGCGGGACGCCGACCGTGCCGGGCTTGCGCTCGCCGTCGGCGCGCACGCTGGTGTTCATCAGGGTTTCGGTCATCCCGTAGCGCTCGACGACCTGCTGGCCGGTCGCCGCGGTGATCCGCTGGTGGTCGTGCACCGGCAGGGCCGCGGACCCGGACACGAGCAGCCGCGCGCCCTTGAGCGCGGCCGCCAGCGCGGGGTCGGCGCCGACCTCGCCCGCGATGCGGTGGTACATCGTCGGGACGCCGAACAGCATGGTGGCGCCGTTCGCCAGCTCGCGCGCGACGCCTTCGGTCGAGAACCGGCCGAGGTGGCGCACCGAGCCGCCGCGGCGCAGCGGCCCGAGGATGCCGAGGATCAGGCCGTGCACGTGGAACAGCGGGAGCCCGTGCACGAGGACGTCATCGGACGTCCAGCCCCAGGCGTCTTCGAGGGCGTCGAGCGTGGCCGCGATCGCGCGGCGGGGGAGGACGACGCCCTTCGGCGGCCCGGTCGTGCCCGACGTGTAGACGATCAGCGCGGGCGTCTCCGGATCCGGCTCTTCCGCGGCGAACGCTTTCCCGCCGGTCAGCGGGATGTCCCGCCGGGGCAGCTCCGCGAGAGCCGGGGGCAGCTCGGCGCCCGGCTCGGCCAGCACCAGCCGCGGCTCGCTGTCGGTGAGGATGTGCGCGAGCTCGCGCTCGCCGATCTTCGGGTTGAGCGGCACGGCCGGCACGCCGGCGAGCAGCGCGGCGACGACCGCGACGCTCGTGTGCACGGTCGGGGTCGCCCAGACGGCGACGCGGCCGGGTGGCAGCTCGGCGGCGAGACCCCCGGCCACGGCGGCGAGGTCGTCGTAGGTGAGGACGTGGTCGCCGAAACGCAGGGCCTCCTGGCCCGAACCGCCGGCGAGGGTGGGGAACAAGGGGGCGGGCACCGCGGGGACCTCCCAGAGTCGGACTCCTTCCGCACGTTACCGTGCGGATCAGTCCCCTGCAGAGACCTGTCGAAGACGCTGGTCGTAGGCTGGGACACCGTGTTGGTACTGGCGATCGATACCTCGACCCCGGCGGTCACCGCGGGCGTCGTCGAGGTGGACGGCGACGGCGTCGAGACGCGCGGTGAGCGCGTCACGGTCGACCCGCGCGCCCACGGCGAGCTGATCACGCCGCACGCGCTGGCCGCCGCCGAAGCCGCGGGGGTCGCGCTCAAGGACCTCGGCGCGATCGTCGCCGGGGTCGGCCCCGGTCCGTTCACCGGCCTGCGCGCCGGGATGGCGACCGCCGCCGCGTTCGGGCACGCCCTCGGCCTCCCGGTGTACCCGGTCTGCAGCCTCGACGCGCTGGCCGCGGACGTCACCCCGGCCGGGCCCTTCCTGGTCTGCACCGACGCGCGCCGCCGCGAGGTCTACTGGGCCGCGTACGACGGCGCCGGGAACCGCACCGACGGCCCGCACGTCCAGCGCCCCGCCGACGTCGGGACCGACGTGAAGGTGGCGGCCGGCGACGGTGCCGTGCTGTACGCGGAGGTGCTCGGCGTCCAGCCGATCGAGCCGCGCTTCCCCTCGCCCGCCGGGCTGGTGAAGGCCGCGCGCGGCGCGCTGCTGGCGAACGAAACGCCGGCCCCGCTGACACCGCTCTACCTGCGCCGCCCGGACGCCGCCGAGCCCAGCTCGCCGAAACGGGTGACCGCGAGGTGAGACTCGAGCCGCTGCGCCGCCGGGACATCCCCCGGTGCGTCGAGATCGAGCAGATCCTCTTCCCCGGCGACGACCCGTGGACGTCGCGCGCGTTCCACTCCGAGCTGGACGCGGGCCACTTCTACCTCGCCGCGCGCCCGGACGAGGGCGACGAGCTGCTCGGCTACGCCGGGCTGGCCGTCGTCGGGCGCCGCCGCGGCGAGTACGAGTCGACCGTGCACACGATCGGCGTCGCGCCCGAGTACCAGGGCCAGGGCATCGGCAAGACGCTGCTCCGAGCGCTGCTGGAGCGGGCCGACGAGTTCGAAGCGCCGGTCTTCCTCGAGGTCCGCACGGACAACACGACGGCACTCGCCCTGTACGAGAGCCACGGTTTCGAACGGCTCGGCATCCGGAAGCGCTACTACCAGCCTTCCGGTGCCGACGCGTACACGATGGTCCGCCCGGCGCGGACGCGAGACGGGGTGGCGGGCTGATGTCACGCATCATCATGGGCATCGAGAGCTCGTGCGACGAGACCGGCGTCGGCCTGGTCCGCCTGCACGACGACGGCACGGTCGAGCTGCTCGCCGACGAGGTGGCGTCCAGCGTCGAGCAGCACGCGCGCTTCGGCGGCGTGGTGCCCGAGGTCGCCAGCCGCGCGCACCTGGAGGCGATGGTCCCGACGACCACGCGTGCCTTCGAGAAGGCCGGCCTGACACTGTCCGATGTGGACGCGATCGCGGTGACGGCCGGCCCGGGCCTGGCGGGCGCGCTGCTCGTCGGCGTCTCGGCGGCGAAGGCGTACGCGACGGCGCTGGACGTGCCGCTCTACGGCGTCAACCACCTGGCCGGCCACATCGCGGTGGACACGCTGCAGCACGGGCCGCTGCCCACGCCGTGCCTGGCGCTGCTGGTTTCGGGCGGCCACACGCAGCTGCTGCGCGTCGACGACATCGCGTCGTCGATCACCGAGCTGGGGTCCACTGTGGACGACGCGGCGGGCGAGGCCTACGACAAGGTCGCCCGCGTGCTGGGCCTGCCGTACCCGGGCGGCCCGCCGATCGACAAGGCGGCGAAGAACGGCGACCCGGCGGCGATCGCGTTCCCACGCGGCATGACCGGCCCGCGCGACGCCAAGAACGACTTTTCCTTCTCCGGCTTGAAGACCGCGGTCGCGCGCTGGGTCGAAGGCGCGGCCCGGCGCGGCGAGGAGATCCCGGTGGACGACGTCGCGGCGTCGTTCCAGGAGGCCGTCGCGGACGTTCTGACGATGAAGGCGGTCCGCACGGCGAAGGAGCAGGGGATCGGCACCCTCGTGATCTCCGGCGGCGTGGCGGCGAACTCGCGCCTGTCCGCACTGGCCGCCGAACGCTGCGCGGCGGCCGGGATCGAGCTGCGCGTCCCGCGCCCCCGCCTGTGCACGGACAACGGCGCGATGATCGCGGCGCTGGGCGCGCACGTGGTGGCGGCGAAGCGCCCGACGGCGGCACTGGACTTCAGCGCGAACCCGGCGCTGCCGGTGAACGTGGTCTCGCTCTAGCGCGAGCTCACGAGGCCGCGGCGTGGCGGGGAGCCGCCGTCCGCACGCCCAGGAGTTCCTCGATCGCCGCCACCGCCAGCACGGCCGCATTGCCTTCGCCGTAGGGATTTCCGACTTGGGCCGGGCGCAGCTCGCCGCTCAGCAGGCGGGCCGCCGTGTCGGCGATGCGTTCGGTGTCCGTGCCGACCAGCCACGCGCAGCCCGCCGCCACGACCTCGGCGCGTTCGGTCACGTCGCGCAGCACCAGCACCGGGGTGCCGAACGTCGGCGCCTCCTCCTGGATGCCACCCGAGTCCGTCAGCACCAGCGACGCCAGCCGCAGGGCGCGCACCAGGTCCGGGTACTCCAGCGGGTCGGTGACCGTCACCCGCGGCAGGCCGTCGAGCGCCGCCTCCACCTGGGCACGGACCTCCGGGTTCGGGTGCGCCGGGAACAGCACCTGCACGTCCGGGTGCTCGGCGACGATCAGCTGCACCGCGGCCAGCGTCCGCTCGAGCGGCTCGCCCCAGGACTCCCGGCGGTGCGACGTGACGAGCACCAGCCGTTCACCGGCCTCGGCGATCTCCATCTCCAGCAACGCCAGCGCCGTGTCACGGGCCGGCAGGTCGCGGGCCGCGATCTCCAGGACGGCGTCGACGACCGTGTTGCCGGTGACCGCGATGCGTTGCCGCGCCACGCCTTCCGCGCGCAGCTCGGCCGCCGCGCCGAGGGTCGGGGCCAGGTGCAGCGCGGCGAGCCGCGACACCATCTGGCGGGCGCCTTCCTCCGGGAACGGCGCCGCGAGGTCGTGCGTGCGCAGCCCGGCTTCCAGGTGCACCACCGGGATGCCCAGCCAGAACGCGGCCAGCGCGCCGGCGAGCGTCGTCGTGGTGTCGCCCTGGACGACCAGCGCCGCCGGGGCGTGGCGGCGCAGCACGTCGTCGAGCGCGGGCAGCAGGCCGGCGACGAGCTCCGCCTGCCCGCCGGTGACCCGCGGCGGCACGTCCAGCCACGCGTCGACGGCCAGCCCGAACGGTTCCAGCGCCTGCTCGACCATGCCCGGGTGCTGGCCACTGTGGACCAGGACCGGCCGCAGGGCCGGGTGCTCGTCCAGCGCCAGTGCCAGCGGCGCGAGCTTGAGCGCTTCGGGCCGCGTACCGGCCAGCAACATCACATCCACCCCGCGGTGCCCCTTATCCACATAGTCCATCTTTCCCGAAAATTTCCACCGAGGGGGCCGCCGGCGTGCGAGGGGCACACGCCGACGGCCCTTATCTCAATCCCGCGCCTGGGAGAGACGGCGGTTGCGGCGGTGGACGGCGATCAGCGCGATGGTCCCGAGCAGGACCAGGAGCACGCCGACGGCCAGCCACCACCCGATGTCGGCGCCGGTGGCGGCGAGGGTGCCCACCCCGCCACCGGCCACCCCGACACCCGCGCCCGGCATCTTGTACATCCGGACCTCGCTCAGGCCTGAGCGGAGCGGCGGCGGAAGATGCGCGTCCCGACCGGCACCGCGATCGCGCCGAGCAGGCCGAGCCCGATCCACAGGCCGGCGCCGGACGCCAGCGGCATCGGCGGCGCGGCCGGGCCGCAGGTCGCCGAGGACACGATGACGTCGCCGGAGCCGAGCGCGCCGACGGCCCCGCCGAGCAGCTTCACGTGGATGGCGTTGACCGTGAGGCTGCCGTCCTTGTTGGAGATCTGCTCGTTGAGGATGATCGTCGCGACGTTGATCCCGGCGATCGCCACCTTGACCTGGGTGTTCGGCGCCGGGGTCGCGTCGACCGCGCCCGCGCTGCCGAGGTTCGCGCCGACCAGCGTGGTGCTGCCCGTGACGCCGGCCTGGGTCGCCGTGCAGACCGCTTCGACGGCCTTGGCGCCGACGTTGTTCCCGAGGGCCTTGAGCAGCGGCAGGCCGACGTCCGCGGTGCTGGCCTTCGCCGTCACCGCGCCGGAGTTGTCGTCCCGCTTGGCCTCGGTGTTGATCACACCGGTGGTCAGGATCCCGGTCAGGTTCACCGTCGCCGTGCTGTTGCTCGTCGGGCCGGCGGTGTTCGCGGCCGCGAGCGGCCCGGCCTTCACCGCCGGCTGCCCGAGCAGCGTCACGTCGACGTTCACGCCGTACGCCGACCCGTCGCCGGGAGCGGCCGAAGCGGGCGTGGCACCGGCGAGCACGACGCTCGCCACGACCGCGGCGAGCAGGCCGCCGCGTCGCACGAGGGAGCTCTTCATCAACTGGTCCTCCGAATTCGCTGGAGTTTATCGGGGGGTGCGTGACGGCGGCGCGGATCAACCGGCTTGCCTCGATTCGGCACGCGAATCGACTATCGCGAACGGCGGCTCGAATAGCACAGAAAATTTCCCGAATCACCGGATCGGGTATGACCGGGCGAAGTTTCCGCAGGTCGTTCCCGTATCACTCGGATGGCCTAGCAAGTTCGCGGTCACAACTGCCGAATGGGCCGCTAAACCACCCCTCCGGGTAGAAGCGGGGGCCACTCGTGTTTTACGCTCGCTCCGGGGTCCGCAGCTTGATCCGAGAACCGACACCGAGAGGACCGTCGTGGCCGTAGCGAGCGCTCCGAACGCAGGAATGGCACGGTTTCCGCTGGTCATGGCGCTGAGCGCGCTGGCGGCCGCGGGTGCCGTCGTGGTGCTGGCCGAGCGGTTCTACCGCGAACTGGAAGTGCGGTTCGCCGGCGCGATCCTCGACGTGATCACTACATCGGGTGTTTATGTGGCCCCCGATCGCGAGTCCGTTTACTTTGGGTTGACGAGCGCTACTCCGTTCGGGTTGAGAATGACGCCGGAATGTTCGTCGGCGTTCCTTTTGCTGCCACTGCTCGTTGTGACCATGATCATGCTGTACTTCCGGCCCGCGAATGCGAAGCGGCTCTTCTTTTCGCTCGGCATTTCCGCGCTCGTCGTCGTGCTGGTGAACCAGCTGCGCATTCTCACGATCGTCGGTCTCGTCCACGAGTTCGGCACCGACGACGGCTACTACTGGGGCCACACGCTGCTCGGCTCGATGGTCAGCGTGTTCGGCGGCGCCGTCTCGCTGGTCCTGTTCGTCTGGCTGGCCACGCGGAAGAAGAAGGCATGAGCGTCAAGGTCCTGCTGGCCATCACGCAGGCGTTCGCGCTCACGATGAGCGTGGCGTTCCTCGTCTACGTCGTCGTGATCGTGGTGCCGTACCTGCGCCGCAAGCCCGCCGCGGTCGGCGACCCGGCCGACTTCACGTGGCACTTCTTCGTGCCGTGCCGCGACGAGCAGACGGTCATCCGCGAGACGATCCGCTACCTGCGCACGACGTTCCGCAAGGCGCACGTCTGGGTCGTCGACGACGACTCGGAGGACCGCACCGCCCGCGTCGTCCGGATGCTGTGGCGCCGCCACGGCGGGTACGACCCGTACCTGCACCTGGTGCCGCGCACGCGGCCCGAGGCCAGGACGGGCAAGGGCGACGCCCTCAACGCGGCCTACCGCGCGCTCAACGACTGGATGGGCCCGGAGGCCGCGCGGGACGACGTCGTCGTGGTGGTCGTCGACGCCGACGGCCGCCCGGCGCCGAACTGCCTGGAGGTCTGCGCGGCGGACCATCTCTTCGGCGACCCGGGCATCGGCGCGGTGCAGCTGGACGTCCGGATGAGCAACGCCGGGACGCCACCGCCGTCGCGGAACCCGGTCGGGCGCTGGTTCGGCCTCAAGCTGGCGCAGCTGCAGGACCTGGAGTTCCGGACGGCGATCGCGGCGATCCAGACCTCCCGCGGCTTCACCGGCACGATCTCCATGGGCGGCAACGGCCAGTTCACCCGGCTCACCGCGCTGGACTCCATCGCGGGCGCCGAGGGTCAGCCGTGGCGCGGCTCGCTGCTGGAGGACTTCGAACTCGGCGTCCACCTGCTCACGGCCGGCTGGCGCACCGGCTTCACGCCGGATTCCCACGTGGCGCAGGAAGGGCTCTACAGCCTGCGGCGCTTCCTCGTGCAGCGCACCCGGTGGGGCCAGGGCACCATGCAGTGCGCGCGGTACCTGCGCCGGATCTGGGATTCGCCGCACCTGAGCACGCTCGGGGCGGCGGAGATGATGTACTATCTCGCCCAGCCGTGGCTGCAGCTGCTCGGCTCGCTGCTGTACCCGATCCCGTTCATCCTGCTGGTGGTGAGCACCGCGGGCGACCCGGCGCAGATGTGGACGTGGTTCACCGGCGGCGCCTGGATCCTCTTCGCCATCTACGGCTCGTTCGGGCTCCTGCCGTTCCTCGTCTGGGGCCCGATCTACCAGCTGAAGTGCTTGCGCAGCCGGAACATCCTGCGCGGCGTCGGCCTCGGCTTCGCGTACGCGGCCTACATCTACACGTTCTACGTGACGTCGTGGCGCGCGCTGTTCCGGCTGGTCCGCGGCCGCAACGGCTGGGCGAAGACGCGCCGCAACACCGAGCGGACGGCGGGGGCGAAGGTCGCGCTCGACGCGTGAGCGCGACCTCCGCCGATCCGGACTAGAACGCCGGGACGAGCCGGACGTCGTCCGCCTTCACGAAGGCGATCCGGTGCCCGAACTGGATCTGGACGTACTTCAGCTTGCCCTTCACCACCACGTGGTCGGCCGCGTCGAACGTCACCGCGTAGTAGTACTCGGAGCCGACCGTGCCGGCCGACGAGTACTTCTGGCCCGCGGACAGCGTGTACGGCAACGGCGTGATGGCCTGCACCGGCACGTTCGCCGGGTAGGCCGCCGGCTCCGGGTAGGCGCGGCCGTACACCGGCACCGTCGCCAGTCCCGGCTTCGGCGTCACGACCCAGCCGATCGCGGGCTTGGCCACGCGGGCGGTGCGCGGGTTGTGGAACCAGCCCTTCTGGCCGAGGTACCAGATGGCCGTCCAGTCGCCGCTGACGTCCGCGACGGCGTACTGCTGCCCGGTCGCCGCGCGGCTGCCGACGTCCGAGACGTCCATCGTGGACGGTGAGCCGTCGGTGTGGAGGCCGACGTCCTTCAGCAGCGGCGAAGCGTCGTTCGGCTCCGAGTGCAGCACGACCGCCTCCGAGCCCCGCGGCGCGCACGGCGTGCCGGGGCTGTCGCAGCCGGTGAACGCGGGCTGGTTCTTCGCGAAGGCCGGGTCGATGGTGACCAGCGACGAGCCGGGCCGCCCGAAGCCGCCGAGGGGCGCGCCCAGGAGGTCGAAGTAGTGCGACCAGTCCCAGTAGGGGCCCGGGTCCCAGTGCATGCCCTTGATCGTCGACGGGATCGTGCCCGGCACGTTGTCGTGGCCGATGATGTGCGCCCGGTCGAGCGGGATGCCGTACTTGCGCGCGAGGTAGCCGACGAGCTTCGAGCTCGACCGGTACATCGCCTCGGTGTACCAGGTGCCCTTCGCGGCGAAGCCCTCGTGCTCGATGCCGATGGACTTCGCGTTGACGTACCAGTTGCCCGCGTGCCAGGCGACGTCCTTGGCCGGCACGTGCTGCGCGATCAGGCCGTCGTTCGAGCGGATGGTGTAGTGCCAGCTCACGTACGTCGGGTCCTGCGCGAGCTTGAGGACGCTGTCCCAGTAGCCCTCGGTGTCGTGGATGACGATGTGGTCGATCTTCTGGCTCTTCGGCCGGTCGGCGAGGTCGTGGTTGCCGTAGTCGTCGTTCGGCAGCTCCTGGTAGGGAGCGGGGACGGATTCGCAGGCGACGGTCCGGGGGCACTCGACGTCCGGCGGGTTCCCGGCGCGCGCCGGCACCGCGGTGTCCGGGGCGGCCGCGAGGGTGACCTGCTGGCCGTCGTCGGTGGTCCGGGCCACGCCGGTCTTGACGGTCTCGAAGACCTCGTCGGCGAAGGCATGCGCGGCGTCCCCGGTGGACCCGCTGTACTTCGCGACGGCGTCGTACCAGCCGGTCTGGCCGGCGTGGTACTTCGCGAGCAGCGCGGCGCCGCCCCGGATGTTCTGGGTGGCATCGGTGCGGAGGGTCTCGGCCTTTTGGCCGGTGAGCTGGGCCGCTTCGTCGACCGTCTGCAGCCCGGCGGGCGGCGTGGCGGGCCCGGCCTGCGGGTGCCGGGCGGGGCGGGCGTCGTCGCCGCGGGGGTCCTCGGTGCCTTCGTCGTGGTGGCTGGTCGCCACCCCGGCTTCGCGGACGTCGGTGAGGTGCATCGGGCCGTAGCCGGCCGACGTGCTGGGCGTGCCGCCGTTGGTGTCCCAGCGGGACTCCAGGTAGGAGACGCCGAGGAGGACGTTCTCGGGGACACCGAACTCGGCGGCGGCGGCCGCGAAGTCGCGTTGCCGCTGACTGGTGGTGTCCGCGTGCGCCGGAGTGGCGAGGGCGGTCGTGAGTGCGACGGCGGCGAGGAGCGCGGCCGATCTTGGACGGGACATGGGCATAAACCCCCAGGGTTCAGGTGCCAGACGTCAGAACCTAACCAGAAACTCACGCCGGGGGTAAGAGCCGGCGAAACCCGCCCCGCGCGGCGCGTCCGGCCCTAGAGTGCCGTCATGCCGCTCTGGGTGACGATCGTCGCGTCGGTGCTCGGGTCGACCGTGCTGTCGGCCGTGGTCAGCTCCTGGGTGACCTACCGCGTCAAGCGCCGCGAAGAAGCGAGGCTCAGCGCCGCGGCCGACCTCGAGCGCGACCTCCGGACCGCGGAGCTGTTCGTCAAGCTGATGGACCTGGCCAACGCCCGGGGTGCCGCCGTGCTGGTGGAGCCGGTCGCGAAGGCCGTCTCGGAGCACCAGGTGTTCACGGACGCCTTGAGCGGCGAGCCCGACCTGAACCTGCTGAAGCGGCTGACGCAGGTGGCGGTGGTGAACGGCCCGGTCGGCGGTGCGGCCCAGATCGCGGCGGCCGAACTGGTCGCTTCGCTGGCGGACCGGCACCCGCACCTCCGGCCGGCGGCCCGGCTCGGCCTGACCGAGCTGGGGGAGCTGGTGCCGGAGCTGGACCTGCGGGCTTGGCTGGACCGGTGGGAGGAGCCGGCCGCGGGCTCGCCCCCGGCCCGGCGCGGCGGGGCCTGAAACCGCCGGTCAAGCGATCGCGGGAGGCTTTTCGGCACGTCGGGTGGACCCTCCTTGCGAAGCTGGCACTCACGTGGCTAGAGTGCTAATCGCACGGCCCGACAGCCCCGGCACCCGCGACGGCGGGGGTGGTAGAGCCGTAACCACATCCTGCCAACGCTTTCGACGACCGTGGAGGTCAACCCGGTGAGCGTGAACATCAAGCCGCTCGAGGACAAGATCGTTGTCCAGACGAGCGAGGCCGAGGAGACGACCGCCTCCGGCCTCGTCATCCCCGACACCGCCAAGGAGAAGCCCCAGGAGGGCAAGGTTCTGGCCGTGGGCCCGGGCCGGATCGACGACAAGGGCAACCGCGTCCCGCTGGACGTGAACGTCGGCGACGTCGTCATCTACTCCAAGTACGGCGGCACCGAGGTCAAGTACAACGGTGAGGACTACCTCATCCTGTCCGCCCGCGACGTGCTGGCCGTCATCAACTGACGTCCGCTCGCAGCGCATGACGCCCCGGGCCCCGCACAACGCCGGGGGACGGGGCGTTCTTGCGTCCGGAAACTTCGAAAGGTAAGCGGAAAACGCTATGCCCAAGCAGATCAGTTTCGACGAGGACGCTCGTCGCGCGCTGGAGCGCGGGGTGAACAAGCTCGCCGACGCGGTCAAGGTCACCCTCGGCCCGCGCGGTCGCCACGTCGTGCTCGACAAGAAGTTCGGCGGCCCGACCATCACCCTCGACGGCGTGACCGTCGCCCGGGAGATCGAGCTCGACGACCCGTTCGAGAACCTCGGCGCGCAGCTCGCCAAGAGCGTCGCCACCAAGACCAACGACGTCGCCGGTGACGGCACCACGACCGCGACCGTGCTCGCGCAGTCGCTGGTCAAGGTCGGCCTGCGCAACGTCGCGGCCGGCGCCAACCCGACCTCGATCGGCCGCGGCATCGAAGCCGCCGCGGAGAAGGTCGTCGAGATCCTCAAGAGCAAGGCCACCCCGGTCAAGGGCCGCGAGAGCATCGCCCAGGTCGGCACCGTGACCTCCCGTGACGCCACCATCGGCGCCCTGCTCGGCGAAGCCGTCGAGAAGGTCGGCGAGGACGGCGTCATCACCATCGAGGAGTCGTCGACCCTGGCGACCGAGCTGGTGATCACCGAGGGCGTCCAGTTCGACAAGGGCTTCCTCTCGGCGCACTTCGCGACCAACCCGGAGGAGCAGAAGGCGATCCTCGAGGACGCCTACATCCTGCTCGTCCGCGAGAAGGTCTCGTCGCTGGCCGAGCTGCTGCCGGTGCTCGAGAAGGTCGTCGAGGCCAAGAAGCCGCTGCTCATCATCGCCGAGGACGTCGACGGCGAAGCGCTGTCCACCCTCGTGGTGAACTCGCTGCGCAAGACGATCACCGCCGTCGCGGTCAAGGCGCCGTTCTTCGGCGACCGCCGCAAGGCGTTCCTGGACGACCTCGCGGTCGTCACCGGCGGCGAGGTCATCTCCGCGGAGATCGGCCGCAAGCTGGCCGACGTCGACCTCGGCGCGCTGGGCAAGGCCCGCCGGATCGTCGTCACCAAGGACGACACCACGATCGTCGACGGTGCCGGCACCAAGGACGCCATCGCCGGGCGGGTCGCGCAGATCCGCAAGGAGATCGAGACGACCGACTCCGACTGGGACCGCGAGAAGCTGCAGGAGCGGCTCGCGAAGCTCGGCGGCGGCGTCGCGGTCATCAAGGTCGGCGCGGCCACCGAGACCGAGCTGAACGAGCGCAAGCACCGCATCGAGGACGCCGTGGCTTCGACCAAGGCGGCCGTCGAAGAGGGCATCCTGCCCGGCGGCGGTTCGGCGCTGGTCCACGCGGTCAAGGAGCTCGACGGCGGCCTCGGCCTCGAGGGCGACGAAGCGACCGGTGTCCGCATCGTGCGCGACGCGCTGTCCGCCCCGCTGTTCTGGATCGCGACCAACGCGGGCCACGAGGGCGCGGTCATCGTCAACAAGGTCCGGGAGCAGAGCTGGGGCCACGGCTTCAACGCCGCCACCGGCGAGCTGACCGACCTGCTGGCCGCCGGCATCGTCGATCCGGTCAAGGTGACCCGGTCCGCGGTGGCGAACGCCGCCTCGATCGCGCGTCTCGTGCTGACGACGGAGTCGTCGATCGTCGAGAAGCCGGCCGAGGAAGAGCCCGCCGCGGCGGGCCACGGCCACTCGCACTGACGCTCCACCGAAAGCGGGGCAGCACTCGTGCTGCCCCGCTTTCGCGTCCTTGGACAGCACGAAGGGCGGCACCCCACCCGGTGCCGCCCTTCGATGTTTTCGGGGGCGCTCAGCCGCCGGACATGCTGAGCGCGCGTTTGTCGGACTTGATGAGGTGTTCGCGTTCGGACTCCGAGAGTCCACCCCAGATGCCGTAGGGCTCGTGCACCGCCAGCGCGTGGCTGCGGCACATCTCCAAGACCGGACAGCTCAGGCAGACCGCCTTAGCCCTGGCCTCCCGCCGTGCCCGCGCCGGGCCGCGCTCGCCGTCCGGGTGAAAGAAGGACGCGCTGTCCATCCCCCGGCACGACCCTTCGAGCTGCCAGTCCCACATGTCGGCGTTGGGTCCTGGGAGCCTGCGCGTGTCTGCCATCCTGACCGCCTCCGTCATTCGGTCGATGCCGCTAGCTGCTCTGCTGTGGTGCCGATACTCCATTCGGTGCAACGGCCGTAACGTTAGAAGCGCGCCAATAGTTGTTCAAGCGATTCGGTTCGATTCAGCCGTTAGGCATCCCCCGGATGTGTGAGCAGGGGTTTCGCCTCCGGTTGCCGACCGCGGTGAGTGCCTGGATATTGAGGCTCGTGGGAGCTGGGTCGGGTACCGAAGAACCCACCCTGCCGGTGGCCTCGGTTGCCCGCCGGCTCGGGGTCGCCCCGTCCACCCTCAGAACTTGGGACCGTCGCTACGGACTGGGCCCCAGCCGCCACACGGACGGCCGCCACCGCCGTTACGGCAGCTCCGACATCGGACGGCTCGAACTGATGCAGCGTGCGCTGCTGAGCGGCGCGTCGACGGCCGAGGCCGCGCGCTACGCCCTCGAGCAGATGCCGCGCTCCGGACCACCGCAGCCGGAGGAACCGGAGCAGCCCGCCGACCCGTCGGTGGCCGACGACGGTTCGGAAGTCCGTTCCCGCCTCGCCCGCCGCCTGAGCACGGCGGCGCTGGCGATGGACGTCGGCGCGGTCCAGCGCATGCTCGCGGACACGATCACCGAGCTCGGCGTGCTCCCCGCGTGGACGGGCGTGCTCGAACCGGTGCTGTCGGCACTGGGGGCCCGCTGGCGCGGCGCGAGCGCGGGCGCGGAGGTCGAGTACCTGCTGGCTGAGTGCGTGTTCGCGGCGCTGGTGCGCGCCACCCCGGTGCTCGACGAGCCCCGCAACACCCGCCCGGTGCTGCTCGGCTGCGTCCCGGAGGAGCGCGACTCGATGCCGATGTACGCGCTCGCGGCGTCGCTGGCGGGCCGCCGGATCGGCGCCCAGCTGTTCGGCGTCCCGCTCCCGGCGGAGGTACTGGCGGTGGCGGTCCGGCGAAGCGCGCCGGCCGCGGTGGTGCTGTGGGCGCACCGGCGCGGGGTGGCGGACACGCGGCTGTTCGCGCGCGTTTCGCGGGGGAGGCAGCGGAGCCGGCTGTTCGCCTGCGGACCGGGCTGGGACCCGGCGGCCCTGCCGGACAAGGTGGAGCTGCTGGCCGACCTCCCGGGCGCGGCGGACCGCATCGAGCACGTCCTGGTGGGCGGCCGTCGCTAGCGATCATGTTTTTGTCGGGGGTAACCGCTAGAAAGGACGGGTGCACGAACCCGCCCTGAGGGCCGCCGCGTTCGGGAGCGACCCGCTGCCCGACCCCGCAGCCCTGCGCGCCGCCAGCGGCCGTGAGGCGAGTTCGCGGGAACGGCTGCTCGCCGCCATCGTGCTCGGCGCCCAGGGCCGCTATGCGGCGGCCGCTGCCTTGCTTGAGCGGCTCCGCCGGGACAGCGATCCGGTGATGGCCTCGCTGGCGGCCAGCACGCTCGGGGCGCACCGGAGGCAGCTCGGTGGGCACCGCCAAGCCCGAGCCCTCGACGGCGAGGCCTTCGCGAAGGCCGCCACGCTCGGCCCCGGCCCCGGGCTCGGCCCCGGAGACGCCGCCCTCGAAGCCGGTCCGGGCCGTGACGGCCGGGTTGGCGCGAGAGCAGGCACGCCCGGTCCTGGCCCCGGCCCCGGTGGCGAGCCCCCCGCGAGCGCCCCCACCCCCGAACCCGGCCCCGGTGACAGCGCCCGCGCGAAAGCCGCCGCCGCTCCTCCCGACCCCGACGGCCTCGACGCCGCCGGCGCGCGAGCCGACGCCCTCCTCGGTCTCGCCGCCGACAACCTCGCCCTCGGCCGCCTCTCCGCCGCCCGGAGGCTCGCCGCCAGGGCCGCCGATCAGCACGCCGGGTGGCGGGCGCGGGTCCGTGGGGGCTGGGTCGGTGCCGAGATCGAGCTCGCCGCAGGTCACGGCGCCGCCGCCGTGCCGCACGCCGAGCGCGCATTCGAAACGGCAGTCGCGCGGGGTGCGCGGCGCCATGCGGTGAAATCCGGGATCGTGCTGGCAGTCGCCGTGCGGGCGGCCGGGCTTCCCGATCACCGGGAGATTTCGGACGGCCTTGTCGGAAATGCGTTGGCGACCGCCGAGGAATGCGAACTGCTTTCACTTTTGTGGCCTGCTGCCCTCGTCGCGGCCGATCTGCGCCCAGGACACGCCGAGGAGTATCGATTCAGAGTCGCCCAGGTGTTGCACGCAGTGTTACGAAGCGCAGATCCTTGCGGGAGGAGGATCGCGGGGGAATCGCCGTGGGTGCCCGACCCGGGTGGTTGAGCCGTCGGAATGGGGTGTTCCGGCATCCGGGCTAAGAAACTTCAAAAAAAGCCACCGGATCGTGTCAAGGTTCGGGCTAAAGCGTCCGATAGGGGAAGAGGAATGTCACCCGGCTGCAGGAAGGAAACCCCGTGACGACGGTCTTGATCTGCGATGACCGACGCAGTGTCCGTGAAGGGCTCACCCGAGTGATGTCCGCGGTCCCTGGGGTCAGTCGCATCGACTGCGTAGCGCACGGTGACGAGCTGCTGGCCCGGTACTCCCGTCAGCCCGTCGACGTCGTGCTTGTCGGGACGCAGCGCGCGGTCCCGACGGGTGTCGAAGCCACCCGGCGGCTCGTCTCGGCCAACCCCCAGGCGAACGTCATCGTCTTCGGCGCCCCGGACGACGCGGGCAGCATCGCTGCCGCGATCGCCGGCGGTGCGCGCGGCTACCTCCGCTGGGACGCGTCCCGGCCGGAGCTCGTCGCCGCCCTCGCCCACACCCTCGCGAGCACTTCGGTGCCCGCGCCCCGTCAGCCGTCCGACCCGGGCGTCCAGCTGACGGAGCGCGAGCTCCAGGTGCTCCGCGGGATGAGCCAGGGCAAGAGCAACGGCCAGATCGGCCGCGAGCTGTACCTGTCCGAGGACACGGTCAAGACCCACGCCCGGCGGCTGTTCCGGAAGCTCGGCGTGCGCGACCGCGCGCAGGCCGTGGCGCACGGCTTCCGCCGCGGTCTGGTCAGCTGACCGTCCCCGCGGCAGTTCTCCCCGATCCTGACGGCCGGAATACAGGTGACGACGGGCCAGGGCGCATCGCCCTGGCCCGTACCTGTGTGGTCCCCATCACACTCCGGCGCCCGATGAGGCAGCCCCCGCGACGGTTCGCCGTCGCGGCACCCGTCCCTCCGACGGATCTCGTACCCGTGGCCCCGTTCGTTCGTTGAATCGTCGGATCCGGCCCCGGGTCTGCAGGACAATCCGTACTTACGCGGTTACGGCGAGCACGGCGCGCCGGGGAACACCGCGCGCGTCGGCCCGCAGCGGGCCGAAGGTACGGTAGCGGTCACCGGTTCGAGGTGGAGGCGACCACGGGCCGGGTTCTTTGCACACCTACACGTAACACTGGGACTGTTGTCTGCGATGGCCAATGTGGGGGATGGACTGGATGAACCGGTCGCCGCTGCTGTCGAGGGAGATCCCCAGGCAGTGGAGCGGCTGCTGGCTGCTATCCGTCCACTGGTAGTGCGGTATTGCCGCGCCCGGGTTGGCAGGCAGGAGCGATCGTTCGCTTCGGCGGACGACGTTGCGCAGGAGGTGTGTCTCGCGGTGCTCACGGCATTGCCCTCGTACCGCGATCAAGGCCGCCCGTTCCTGGCCTTCGTCTACGGGATCGCTCAGCACAAGGTGGCCGACGCGCACCGCGCGGCGGCGCGCAACCGGGCCGAACCGGTGGCCGAGATCCCCGACGAAGTCGAAGGCGGGGTCGGCCCCGAGCAGCGTGCGCTGCAAGGTGAGCTGAACGAGCGGATGTCCCAGTTGTTGCAGGTGCTGCCGGACAAGCAGCGGGAGATAGTGGTGCTGCGCGTGGTCGTCGGCCTGTCGGCGGAGGAGACCGCGGACGCGGTCGGCTCCACGCCGGGTGCCGTCCGAGTCGCTCAGCACCGCGCCCTCGCGCGGCTGAGAAAGGTCCTGGCCGCGGAGGAGGTGATCTGAGTGACCGGTCACGAGAGAGGTTTCGAGCCGGATGACGTCTTCGCCAGTGGCTTGACGGCGTCGGAGGCGGAATTCGCCGCCGACCTGTCGGCTGTACAGGCCGATGACGCGCTGCTCGACGCGCTCGGGGGTTCAGACCCGGCGCTGGCCGACGGACTCGGCGACCACGAGCTGAACGCGTTGCTGGTCGCGTGGCGAAGAGACATCGACAGCGAGCCGCTGGCCGAACTCGTCGACGTCGACACCGCCGTGCGCACCGTCAGCACCGCCGCTCTGGCGAAGCGGCACGCCTCGAGCGGACGCCGCCGCAGGCTGCTCGTCCCCGTCGCCGTCGCCGCCGCCGTGCTGGCGATCGCGTTCACCGGGACCGGGCTGGCCGCGCGCTCCGCCGAACCCGGCGACACCCTCTGGGGCCTCGCGAAGGTCCTGTACTCCGATCACACCCGCTCGGTCGAGGCCGCCGCGAACGCGAAGCTCGACCTCGAGAAGGCGAACCTGGCCATCGCGGGCGGCAACCTCGACGCCGCGCGCGAGGCGCTCGACGCCGCCCAGGCCGCGCTGTCGCAGGTCAGCGACGAGGACAACCGCACCCAGCTGATGGAGCAGCACCGGCAGCTCGCCGCGCAGCTGCAGAACCCCGAAGCGCCGGTACAGGGCCCGATCCAGACTTCGGTGCCGCCGGCACCGCCCGGTGCCTCCTCGACGCAGGTGCCGCCGGCCGGCTCGGCGACGTCCATCCCCGGCAGCGGCAGCGGCACCACCAGCCTGCCCGGCAGCGGGACCCCGACGCCGACACCCCCGCCGCCGACCACCGAGACCCCGACCCCGACGCCCACCCCGCCGCCGACCACCACGGGCGCGACCGGGAACGAGCCCGGCACCCCGCGCAGCGAGACCGTGGGCGGCCAGCAGAGCGTCAGCGGCGAATAGCCCGTACGGAAAAGCCCTGGTGAGCAATCTCACCAGGGCTTTTTCGTATGTCTTGGTGCGCTCAGTAGGCGCTTTCGTTGGCCGTCACGCCGTCGGCGAAGCCGCGGCAGTAGTCCCAGCTGACGTAGTCGCCGGGGTTCGGGTCGTAGGCCGGCTCGTGCGGGCGCATCCGCCCGTCGGCCAGCAGCTGCTCGAGGCTGGCCCGCAGCAGGTGCCAGTCGTGGTAGTGCGGTTCGTCGCATTCGCCGCAGTCGACCACGATCCCGCGGACCCCGCGGGGCTCGAGGAGGGCCTGGTAGACGGCGAGATCCGAGAGGTCGGCCAGCAGTTCGGTGCGTTCGGAGTCGCTGATCGGCTCGTCCAGCCGGTCCTCGTCGTCACCGAAGGCGCGGGCCGGGTCGTCCGGGTCGTCCGCGAACGGGTCTGGGGGCAGGACATCGTGCGCCACGGCCAGCACGGTACCCGGCGGTCGCGACGGCTCGCCCACCGCCCGGGGCGGGCGCGCCGCCCGGATATCATGAGGAGAAGGCTCCGAGTCGCCACAGCGACCCCGCTCATCCCGCGCCAGGAAGGCCCTTCACCCGCTATGACCAGCGACGGCACCACCGCCCCCGTTCCGGCCAAGTTCGCCATGCTCGGCCTGACATTCGACGACGTGCTGCTGCTGCCGGCCGAATCGGACGTCGTCCCCAGCGCCGTCGACACGAGCTCCCGGCTGACCCGGAACATCACCCTCGGCGTCCCGCTGGT
The DNA here is from genome assembly GCF_033441515.1 of Amycolatopsis solani. NCBI lineage: Bacteria > Bacillati > Actinomycetota > Actinomycetes > Pseudonocardiales > Pseudonocardiaceae > Amycolatopsis > Amycolatopsis solani. The sequence goes on along the minus strand of NZ_JAWQJT010000001.1, from coordinate 462,308 downwards.
GTCCGCGGCGATGGACACCGTCACCGAAGCCCGGATGGCGATCGCCATGGCCCGCCAGGGCGGCATCGGCGTCCTGCAGCGCAACCTGCCGATCGACGAGCAGGCCGCGGCGATCGAGGTCGTCAAGCGCTCGGAAGCCGGCATGGTCACCGACCCGGTCACGTGTTCGCCGGACGCGACGCTGGCCGAGGTCGACGCCCTCTGCGCGAAGTTCCGCATCTCCGGCGTGCCGGTGACCGACGCGTCCGGGGCGCTGGTGGGCATCATCACCAACCGCGACATGCGGTTCGAGGTCGACCACAGCCGCCCGGTGTCGGAGGTCATGACGAAGGCGCCGCTGGTCACCGCCCAGGTCGGCGTCTCGGCGGACGCGGCGCTCGGGCTGCTGCGCCGCCACAAGATCGAGAAGCTGCCGATCGTGGACGGCGCGGGCAAGCTGCGCGGGCTGATCACGGTCAAGGACTTCGTCAAGACCGAGCAGTACCCGAAGGCGACGAAGGACCCGGACGGCCGGCTCATCGTCGGCGCCGCGGTCGGCGTCGGCCCGGACGGGCACCAGCGCGCGATGGCGCTGGCCGACGCCGGGGTCGACGTGCTGATGGTCGACACCGCGCACGGGCACTCCCGCGCGGTCGTCGAGACCGTCTCGCTGCTCAAGAAGGAGCTCGGCGACTCGGTCGACATCGTCGGCGGCAACGTCGCGACGCGCGCGGGCGCGCAGGCGCTGGTCGACGCGGGCGCGGACGGCATCAAGGTCGGCGTCGGCCCGGGTTCGATCTGCACCACCCGGATCGTGGCGGGCGTCGGCGTGCCGCAGATCTCGGCGATCTACGAAGCCGACCAGGCCGCGCGCCCGGCGGGCATCCCGGTGATCGGCGACGGCGGCATCCAGTACTCGGGCGACATCGCGAAGGCCATCGCGGCCGGCGCGTCCACGGTGATGCTGGGCAGCCTGCTCGCCGGTACCGCCGAGTCGCCCGGTGACCTGATCCTGGTCGGCGGCAAGCAGTACAAGGTCTACCGCGGCATGGGCTCGCTGGGCGCGATGCAGTCCCGCGGTCAGGCCAAGTCGTACTCCAAGGACCGCTACGCCCAGGACGACGTGCTCAACGAGGACAAGCTGGTCCCGGAGGGCATCGAAGGCCGGATCCCGTTCCGCGGGCCGCTGTCGAACGTCGTGCACCAGCTGATCGGCGGCCTGCGGGCGGGCATGGGCTACGCCGGTGCCGAGACGATCGCGCAGCTGCAGGAGGCGCAGCTGGTGCGGATCACCGCGGCCGGGCTCAAGGAGAGCCACCCGCACGACATCACGATGACCGTCGAGGCGCCCAACTACACGACTCGTTAGTCCGCCCTTTCGATCGTTCCCCCCGATCGCCGCGGCCGCGAAACTCGGCTGCGGCGATCGGGGAGGAGACGCATGGCGATGCCACGACGGACCTTGGTGACGGCGGTGGCGGCGGCGTTCGTCGGGTTCGGCGGCGGACTGACCGCGTCCGCCGCCGACACCCCGGCCGCGCCGGCGCAGGCGCAGCAGTCGCCAGGGGAGATCTGGAAGCGCACCGAGCTGTTCTTCGGCACCGGCAAGCCGGACGGCTCCGAGGTGACCGACAAGGAGTTCGCCGCGTTCTCCGATCGCGAGATCACCCCGGCGTTCCCGGACGGCTTCACGCGCCTCGACGGCAGCGGCCAGTGGCGTGGCGGGTCCGGGGCGATCGTCCGGGAGCACACCCACGTGATCGTGCTGCTGTACCCGTTCGCCGACGGTACCGCCGAACGGGAAATCGAAGGGATCCGCGCCGGCTACCGCAAGCAGTTCCAGCAGGAGTCGGTACTGCGTTCGGATTCCGTGGAGAAGGTTTCCTTCTGAGTTACCGTGACCTAGCGTGCTTACGGTAATCGGCCTATCGCCTTGCGTGGCGGTCGTGGTGTGCACTGGGGTGCATGACGGTCGGCCGCTTCACGCGGGTGCTGCGCACGGTGTTCTTCACGGCCGTCGCGCTGGTGTCGTTGTCACTGGGCGGCATCGTCTGCCTGATGTGCCAGGTGCTGGCGGGCCGGGACGCCCCGACGTACCGCGTCGAGGGGTTCGTGGTGTCCCACGAGCGCGGCGCCCTCCCGGTCGGCGGGGAGGGCGGGGTCAGCCACACGCTCTCGATCGTCGCGGGCGGCCGGCAGTACCGCGTCACCGCCGTCGACCCCGGCCTCGACCTGCCGGCCGGGCAGCCGATCGTCCTCGACGTGTCCACGGCGGACGGCGGCATCGCCTACCTGCGCGCGGGCGGCGGCGTGGTCGACCTGCGCCCGGGCGTCGTCCGGCCGGTCCTGCTGATCGCCGCGGCCCTGCTCGCGCTGGGCGCGGTCTACTTCGGCGCGGTCCGGCTGAACGTCTACCCGCCGGTGGCGACCTGGCTGGCGCTGGCGCTGGGGGCGATGCTGGCGCCGATCGCCGTGTTCGTCCGGGTGTAGCGCCGGCGTCCGGACCCCCGTGCGCAGGTCACCCACGCGGACTAGCGACAATGGGGCACGGCAGATCGTCGTCGTTCGAGGAGGCTTCACGTGCGGGACCTGGTCGAGATCGGGATGGGCCGCACCGCGCGGCGGGCGTATGACCTCGACGACGTCGAGATCGTGCCGTCACGGCGGACCCGGTCGTCTTCGGTGGTGTCCACCTCCTGGCAGATCGACGCGTACCGCTTCGACCTGCCGCTGATCACGCACCCGACCGACGCGATCGTGTCGCCCGGCACCGCGGTCGCCGTCGGCGAGCTGGGCGGCCTCGGCGTGCTCAACGCCGAGGGCCTCTGGGCACGGCACGCCAACGTCGAGGACGCGATCTTCCAGCTGGTCCGCGCGGCCGAGGACCTCGAGGACCCGACCGCGGTCGGCCGCGTGCTGCAGGAGCTGCACGCCGCGCCGATCCGGCTCGACCTGCTGAGCGAGGCCATCAAGACGGTCCGCGAATCCGGCGTCACGGTGGCCGCGCGCGTCAGCCCGCAGCACGCCGCCGAGCTGACCCCCGACCTCATCGCGGCCGGCGTCGAGATCCTGGTCGTGCAGGGCACGATCATCTCCGCCGAGCACGTCCAGCGCGACGCCGAGCCGCTGAACCTCAAGGAGTTCATCGGCCGCCTCGACGTCCCGGTGATCGCCGGCGGCGTCAGCGACTACCGCACGGCGATGCACCTGATGCGCACCGGCGCGGCGGGCGTCATCGTCGGCCACGGCTACACCCCGGGCGTCACCAGCACCGACCGCGTCCTCGGCATCGGCGTCCCGATGGCCACGGCGATCATCGACGCGGCGGCCGCCCGCCGCGACTACCTCGACGAAACCGGCGGCCGCTACGTCCACGTCCTGGCGGACGGCGGCATGACCACCTCGGGCGACATCGCCAAGGCCATCGCGTGCGGCGCGGACGCGGTGATGCTCGGCTCCCCCCTGGCCGCGGCCCAGGACGCCCCAGGCCAGGGCCTGTACTGGACCGCGGCGGCGGCCCACCCGTCCTTGCCCCGTTCCCGAGTGGCGGCCGGCCCGGACTACGCGGTCGACCTGAAGACCCTGCTGTTCGGCCCGTCGTCCGACGCGGAGGGCGTGGTGAACCTGTTCGGTGCCCTTCGCCGGGCGATGGCGAAGACGGGGTACTCGGATTTGAAGGAGTTCCAGCGGGTGGGCCTCACCGTCCGTCGGTGAGGTGTGCGGGCCGGGAACCCTTGCCAGCCCGCGTACGACCCGAACCGGACGTGGTCGATGCCCGGGCCGGACGGCGTTCCGGCGGCAGGTACCTACGGGGTGCCGACCGGCGGGGGTTTCGGGTTCGCTTGCGACGCTGAGCGAGCTGGCCAACGACTGGGACGACCTGGCCGACGAGTTCCGGGAAGACCGCAAGCAGGCGAACAGGATCGCGCGTGCTCAGGGGCCGGGAGTCGAGTACGCCAGCCAGGGCAATGCGGAGCTCGTCCGGGCGTCCGGTGAGGCGTTGCTGGAGACGTTGATCGCGCGTGAGGAGTACTGCCGGGCGATGGCGAGCAGGTTCCGGGCTGCGGCGGGTGACTACGCCGCCGCCGAAGACACGCACCGGACCGGGATCGATCAGGCCGGAGGCAGCCTGTGACGCTCCGCGTGGTTGTTTCGCTGGCCGCCGCGGTGCTGGTGCTCGGCGCTTGCGGCACCACGAACGGGGGTACGCCGGTTCCGGTCACGTCGGTGCCGAGTGCTCCGCCTTCCGGGTCGGTGGACGAGGTTCCCGGTCCGGGGGTGCCGAAGGTCGCGAACCCGATCGACATGACCAGGTTCGACCGGGCGCCGTGCGAGGCGTTGACGCCGGCGCAGGTTGCCGGGTTGCTCGGCTCGGAAGCGGAGACGAAACCCGAGCTCGACGCTCCGGCCGGCCCGACCTGCAATTGGGAGGCTCCCGGAAGGTCCGGCATCGGAGTGATCTTCGGTCACCTCGACAGGCGTGGCCTGACGAGCGTCTACGCGGCGAAGGGGAGTGCCTATCCCTTCGTCGAGCCGCTGGAGCCCGTCGACGGGTACCCGCTGGTCGCTTACGACGGCGTCGGCGACCAGCGGGCGAGGGGTGAGTGCACGGTCGCCGTCGGAACCAGTGACACGCAAGCCATCGACATCAGCGTCAACCAGTCCGAGAAGAACATCGGCAAGAGCGACTCCTGTCAGGCCGCCCGTCAGGTCACCGCGATGGTCCTGGACAACGCGCGAAACGGGAACTAGGCCGCGACCGGCCCCACCTCGGGTTTGCTACGCCCTCACCGTCCGTCGGTGAGGTGGTCGAGGAACGCGGTGAACGCGGCCGCGGAGTAGACGAGCACCGGGCGGGTCGCCAGCGCCGCCTGTTTGGTGTCCCGTACCCCGACGACGCCTGGAGCGGTGCCGACCTCGACGCAGGCGTTCTCCTCGAAGTGGCTGTGGCTCGACTTGCGCCAACCGGTGAGCTTTCGTGGGCTCATCGTGGTGCCTCCTGGGATCGTGTCCCGCCCGGCGGTGTGTCGCCGACGTGAACATCGAGCGCCTTGATAAGTACCCACCAAAACCGCTCGTGTAAGCCTCCAGAAGGGTGACTGGCGAGTAACTTACCTCTGGTCAGAACGCGGACCCCGGGTTACGCTCCTGGGTGTGACTGCCAGTAACACCACCACCAGTGCGGGTGGCCCCGACTACGACGTCGTCGTGGTGGGGTCGGGGTTCGGCGGCAGCGTCGCGGCGCTGCGGCTCACCGAGAAGGGCTATCGGGTCGCCGTCGTCGAGGCCGGGCGGAGGTTTGCCGACGACGAGTTCGCGAAGACCTCCTGGGACCTCAAGCGCTACCTCTGGGCGCCGCAGGTCGGCTGCTACGGGATCCAGCGCATCCACATGCTCAACGACGTCATGGTGCTCGCGGGCGCCGGCGTCGGCGGCGGCTCGCTCGTCTACGCGAACACGCTGTACCGGCCGCTCAAGCCGTTCTACCGCGACCGGCAGTGGTCCCACATCACCGACTGGGAAGCCGAGCTCGCGCCGCACTACGACCAGGCGAGCCGGATGCTGGGCGTCGTCACGAACCCGACGATCACCCCGTCGGACGTCGTGATGCGCGACGTCGCCAAGGACATGGGCGTCGCCGACACGTTCCACCCGACGCCGGTCGGCGTGTACTTCGGCAAGCCGGGCGAGCGCGCGAAGGACCCGTACTTCGGCGGCGCCGGGCCCGAGCGCGTCGGCTGCACCGAGTGCGGCTCGTGCATGACCGGCTGCCGTGTCGGGGCGAAGAACACCCTGGTCAAGAATTACCTCTACCTCGCCGAGCAGGACGGTGCGAAGGTCATCCCGCTGACGACGGTGACCTCCGTGCGCCCGACCGAGACCGGCTACGCGATCGACCTGAAGAAGACCGGCACGACGTCGAAGAAGTTCCGGACGACGATCACGGCCGAGAAGGTCGTCTTCGCCGCGGGCACCTGGGGTACGCAGAACCTCCTGCACGCGATGAAGGACACCGGCACGCTGCCGAAGCTGTCGCGCCGGCTCGGCGAGCTGACCCGCACGAACTCCGAGGCCATCATCGGCGCCGCCCGGACCGACGTCGACGAGAGCCGGAACTTCAGCCGCGGGGTCGCGATCACGTCGTCGATCCACCCCGACGAGAACACCCACATCGAGCCGGTCCGCTACGGCAAGGGCAGCAACGCGATGAGCCTGCTGCAGACGATCGCGACCGACGGCGCTTCGCCGGTGCCGCGCTGGCGGCAGGCCGTCAGCTTCATGATCAAGCACCCGCTCCAGACGGCGAAGCTGCTCAACGGCTACCGCTGGTCCGAGCGCACGGTGATCCTGCTGGTGATGCAGAGCCTCGACAACTCGATCACGACGTACACGCGACGCGGGCTGTTCGGCCGCCGCAAGTACACGTCGAAGCAGGGCCACGGCGAGCCGAACCCGAGCTTCATCCCGGCCGGTCACGAGGCCAACGAGCGCACGGCGGGCCACATCGGCGGCATCGCGGGCGGCACCTGGGGCGAGATCTTCGACATCCCGCTGACGGCCCACTTCATCGGCGGCGTCCCGATCGGCGCAACGGCCGACGAGGGCGTCATCGACCCGTACCACCGCGTGTTCGGCTACCCGGGCCTCTCGGTGGTCGACGGCGCGGCGATCACGGCCAACCTCGGGGTGAACCCGTCCCTGACGATCACCGCGCAGGCCGAGCGGGCGTTCTCGCTCTGGCCGAACAAGGGCGAACCGGACGCCCGGCCCCAGCAGGACGCGCCGTACACCCGGCTGGAGCCGATCGCCCCGAAGAACCCGGCCGTCCCGGCGGAAGCACCCGCCGCGCTGCGCCGATCCTCCTAGACTCGGGGCCGTGACGACGGCATCCGAGAAAGCACACGCGCTCCTCGACGGGGTGCGGCAGCTCGACGACGAGTGGGCCAGGGCCATCGGTGGGCTCGGCGAGCCCGAACTGCGCGCGCCCAGTGCGCTGCCCGGCTGGTCGCGGGCGCACGTGCTCGCCCACCTGGCCCGCAACGCGGACGGCCTCAAGAACCTGCTGACCTGGGCCGACACCGGGGTCGAGACGCCGATGTACCCCAGTGTCGAGGCGCGCGAAGCCGACATCGAGGCCAGCGCGCGGCACTCGGCCGCCGACATCCTGGCCGACTTCGTCGCCTCCGCCGGGCGCTTCGAGCGGTACGCCGCGGGCATGCCGGACGACGCCTGGGCGCGCGAGGCCCGCAACCGGCAGGGCGCGCCGGTCAGCGGGGCCGTCGTCGTGCGGATGCGGCTGTCCGAGCTGACCATCCACCTCGCCGACCTCGACGTCGGCTACGACCTCGATCGCGTGCTCGGCCTGCTCGGCCCGCTCGCCGAGGACGTCGTGCAGCACGCCATCAGCTCCCGTGGTGCGCACCTGCCCGCGTTGCGCCTGGTCGCGGACGGCTTCGAGTGGACGATGGGTGCCGCGCCGGGCGGGACCGTCTCCGGTACCGGCGGGCGGCTGCTCGCCTGGCTCAGCGGGCGTTCCGACGGGGCGGACCTGGACGGTGCCGTGCCACCGATACCGGCCTGGTCTTGAACGCCGCGCCGCCGCGGCGCGTGTACCGGGTGGGCCGCCGAGGTGATGCCGTCCGCCCGCCGACCTAGACTGGGCGTCCCCGGCCCCGAGGAGTCCGCTGTGGACAGTGAGCTTGACCAGGCGCAACCCGCCGGACGGCCGCACGTCCACCACCTCGTGGACAGAAGGACGTTCCTCCGGGTGGCGGGTGTGTCGGCGGCCGGTGCCGTCGCCGCCGCGTGCGGGCCGGGCGGCTCGCCCGCGCCCGTCGCCTCGAGCACGCCGGCGCCCACGACGTCCGGGCCGCCCGCCACGAGGCTGCCCACCTCGCCGCCCAACTGGGACGACCTGCGCGGCCAGCTGAGCGGGAGCCTGCTGCGCCCCGGCGTCGACGGCTACGACACCGCCAAGCGCGCGTTCAACCCGCTCTTCGACAGCAAGAACCCCGTCGCCGTGGTGGCGGCGGCGAACACCAAGGACGTCCAGGCGAGCGTTCAGGCCGTGGCCGGCCGCGCCTCCATCGCCGCGCGCAGCGGCGGGCACAGCTACGCCGGCTACTCGGTGCCCGACAGCGGGCTGGTCGTCGACCTGGCCGGGCTGAACAAGGTCCAGGTCCAGGGCAGCCAGGCCGTCATCGGCGCGGGCGCGAAGCTGAAGGACGTCTACGCGACGCTGGCGCAGGCCGGCCGTGCGCTGCCCGCCGGGTCCTGCCCGACGGTCGGGATCGCCGGGCTGACCCTGGGCGGCGGCATCGGCGTGCTCTCCCGCAAGTACGGCCTGACCTGCGACCGCCTCAGCTCGGCGCAGGTCGTCATGGCCGACGGCCGGGTGCTCAAGGCGGCCGCGGACTCCGAGCCCGACCTCTTCTGGGGCCTGCGCGGCGGGGGCGGCGGCAACTTCGGCATCGTCACCGAGTTCACCTTCGACACCGACCCGGCGCCGGACGTGACGGTGTTCTCGCTGCACTTCCCGGCCGGCTCCGCGGCCGATGTGCTGTCCGCGTGGCAGCAGTGGATCGCCGCGATGCCGCCCGAGCTCTGGGCGAACTGCGTGCTTTCGGGCGGTTCGCCGGTCCAGGTCCGGGTCGGCGGCTGCTACGTCGGCGGGGCGGCCGGGCTGAACACGCTGCTCAACAACCTGACCACCAACGCCGGCGCGCGGCCGACCCAGCGCACCGTGAAGAGCCTCGACTACCTCGGCGCGATGAACTACTTCTCCGGCAGTTCGAACCGGCAGTCGTTCGTGGCGTCGTCGCGGATCATCACCAGCCCGGTGGACGCCGCGAAGGTCGTCGCGCTCGCCGACGGCCGCACCGGCACCGACCTGCTCATCGACGGCCTCGGCGGCAAGGTCGGCGAACCGGCGAAGGACGCGACGGCGTTCTGGCACCGCGACGCGCTGGCCAGCGTCCAGATCTACGCGCCCGCGACGGCGAAGACCCAGCAGAAGGTCGCGCAGTCCGTCGGGGAGGTCGTCGCGGGGCTCGCCGCCGCCGGGGCGGGCGGCGGGTACGTCAACTACATCGACCCGGCCCTCCCCGACTGGAAGAACGCCTACTACGGCGAAAACGCCAAGCGGCTGCAGGACGTCGCCCGGAAGTACGACCCCGACAACGTCTTCCGGTTCGGGCAGAGCGTCGTCGCTTAGAGGTCGATGCCGGTGAAGACCGTGACGCGCTCTTCGGTCAGGTCGTGCATCGCCGCCAGCACGCCTTCGCGGCCGACGCCGGAGCCCTTCACGCCGCCGTAGGGCATCTGGTCGGCGCGGTAGGACGGCACGTCGCCGATGATCACGCCGCCGACCTCGAGCTCGGCCGACGCGTGGAACGCCAGCTGGACGTCGGTGGTGAAGACGCCGGCCTGCAGGCCGTACGCGGAGTCGTTGACCGACCGGAAGGCCTCGTCGACACCGTCCACAACGGACACCGCGAGCACCGGGCCGAAGATCTCCTCGCGCCACGCCTTGGCGTCCGGCGGGACGTCGGTGAGCAGGGTCGGGGCGACGGTCGCGCCGTCGCGGGTGCCGCCGGTGAGCACCTTCGCGCCCGCCTGGACGGCCTCGTCGACCCACGCGACGATCCGCTCGGCGGCGGCCTCGTCGACGACCGGGCCGACGTCGGTGTTGCGGTCGTAGGGATCGCCGGTGCGCTGCGACTCGACGGCTTCCACCAGCGCCGGCACGAACTCCTCGGCCACGGCGGCGTCCACGATCACCCGCTGCACGGCGATGCAGGACTGGCCGGCCTGGTAGTTGCCGAAGGTGGCGATGCGGTGCGCCGCGCCTTCGGGGTCGGGCCAGTCGCGCAGCACGACGGCCGCCGCGTTGCCGCCGAGTTCGAGCACGACGTGCTTGCGCGGCGCCGCGTCCTTCAGCGACCAGCCGACCGGGCCGGAGCCGGTGAACGACACGACGGGCAGCCGCGGGTCGGCGACGAGCGCCTGCGTCTCCTCGTTCCCCAGCGGCAGCACCGAAAACGCACCGGCAGGCAGGTCGGTCTCGGCCAGGATCTCGCCGAGGATCAGCGCCGACAACGGCGTCCGCGGCGCGGGCTTGACGATGATCGGCGCGCCGATCGCCAGCGCGGGCGCGACCTTGTGCGCCACCAGGTTCAGCGGGAAGTTGAACGGCGCGATGCCGAGCACCGGCCCGCGCGGGACGCGGCGGGTCAGCGCCAGCCGCGCTTCGCCGGCGGGGTCGGTGTCGAGACGCTGGACGTCGCCGGTGAACCGGCGGGCTTCCTCGGCGGCGATGCGGAACACCGAAACCGCGCGCTTCACCTCGGCCTCGGCCCACTTGAGCGGCTTGCCGTTCTCGGCGGTGATGACCTCGGCGATCTCTTCGGCGCGGGCGGCGAGCACCCGGGACACGTGCTCGAGCGCGCCGGCGCGGACGTGCGCCGGCGCGCCGCGGAGTTCGCGGGCGACCGAAACCGCCGCGGCGACCGCGCGCTCGACCTGCTCCGGCCCGGGCACGGCGACCGTAGCGACCTCGCTGCCGTCGTACGGGTGGTGCACGACGAGGGTGGTGGCGCCCGCCTCGGGGCGGCCGGCGATCCAGGCGGGGCGCGGCTCGGGGGTGATCATGTCCATGCCCACCAACGTAATCCGGGTGGGAACCCTCGAAAGAACATCCCCGCCCGGACGGGTCACGGCTTGATGAGCACCTTCAGCGCTTCGCGGTTCGCCATCGCGCGGTAGCCGTCCGGCACGCCCTCGATGTCGATGGTCCGGTCGAAGACGCGCCCCGGCTGGTACTTGCCGCCGAGGACGTCCGGCAGCAGCTCGGGGATGTAGTGCCGCGCGGGCGCGACGCCGCCGGTGATGGTGACGTTGCGGCGGAACACGCCCACGCCCGCGGGCGCGTCTTCGTACTGCGGCAGGCCGACGCGGCTGACCGCCCCACCCGCGCGCACGACCCCGACGCCCATCTCGAACGCGGCCTTCGTGCCGACGCACTCGAGCACGGCGTGCGTGCCGTGGCCGTTCGTCAGCTCGCGCACCTTCTCGACGCCTTCCTCACCGCGCTCGGCGACGACGTCGGTCGCGCCGAACTCGCGGCCGAGATCGGTGCGGGCCCGGTGGCGTCCCATCAGGACGATCCGGGCGGCACCCAGGCGCTTCGCGGCGAGGACGGCGGAAAGGCCGACGGCGCCGTCGCCGATCACCGTGACGTTCTGGCCCTCGCTCACGCGTGCCTTCACGGCGGCGTGGTGGCCGGTGGAGAAGACGTCCGACAGCGTCAGCAGGGACGCGAGCAGGTCGTCGTCCTCGGTCGGGGGCAGCTTGACCAGGGTGCCGTCGGCCTGCGGCACGCGCACGGCCTCGCCCTGGCCGCCGTCGACGCCCTTCGCGCCCCAGCCACCGCCGTGCAGGCAGGACGTCTGGAGGCCTTCGCGGCAGAACTCGCAGGTGTTGTCGGACCAGACGAACGGCGCGACGGCGAGATCGCCCTTCTTGAGGGTGGTGACGTCGGCCCCGGTCTCTTCGACGACACCGAGGAACTCGTGCCCGATCCGGCGCCCGTCCTCGCGCGGCGGCATGTCGGCGTACGGCCAGAGATCGCTGCCGCAGATGCAGGACCGCACGACCCGCAACACGACGTCGGTCGCCTCGGCCAGCTTCGGATCCGGCACGGTCTCGACGCGGACGTCGCCGGCGCCGTAGATGACTGTCGCTCGCATACTGGGGCCTTCCCTGGGCTGACCGTGACAAACGTCGGTGGTGCGGGGACGCGTCCGGATTTTCGTCCATGAGCCCGCGTCCCGCATCCCGTCGTGAGTGTTCAGTCGGGTTCTAACCCGACTGAACACTCACGACGTCGGTCAGTCGGGGTAGCGGCCGCCGAGCCGGCACCAGTGCGCGACCAGGTGCGGCTGGGGCGGCACCGCCAGGAGCTCGGCGAGGTCCGCTTCGGCCTGGCGGGCCGCCCGCTCGGTGCGTTCCCACTCCAGGTCCTCGTCCGCGCTCTCGAGCTGCTCCGCCCGTGCTTGCGCGGCGGCGATCCGTTCGCAGCGCAGCTCGTCCGCCCGGCCCAGGTCCTCGGTGTGCCGGGCGTCGAGCACGATCCCGCTGCCCGAGCGCGCGCCGTAACGGACGGCGATCCGCAGGAGGTCGGCGCTGAACGCGCGCGTCTCGGCCGGCACCCACGACAGCCGTTCCCAGTCGGGCGGGGGCTGGTCGTCGGCGTGGCAGACCACGTAACCGGGCACGTCACACCAGGTCAGCGCGCCTTTCGGCCGGAGTCGGTAAAGCATGCGCAGGTCCCCCTCGGAAGCCGTCCTCGATACCCGGTGAATCGGGCCGACGATGACTCCCCGTTACAGCTCACCGGCTGCGGTGCAGATCGCGCAGCAGCAGGACCTCGGCGCAGTGGTGGATCGCCTCGCGGTTGATGTGCAGCACCAGCGTCGCCATCGGGTACTCCGCATACGGGCCCTCGGCCGGTCCGCACGGCCGCGCCAGCGCCTCACCGTCGAGCGATTTCACCCCTTCGATCCAGCGGGCGTAGTACTCGTCCAGCAGCGAGAGCGCTTCGCCGGCCGTGCCGGGGTACGGGTAGTCCTCGTAGGTCATCGCCGGACCGCCGAAGTGCGACGCCGTCCGCATGCCCAGGACGCCGACCAGCACGTGGTTGAGCCGCCACGCGATCGTCGTGACCGGCGGCGGAACCGGCGCTGGGAAGGCGAAGTCGATGGTGAACGGGCCCGTGCCTGGCTCGTCGTCCGACTTCCGCGGCCGCACGGTCCAGCAGCCCGCGACCGGCTCCCAGAAGTACTCGTCGTCGGTGAGCCCCTCGAGCTTCGGGCGCGTGTGCACGTTCCAGTGGAAGTCGAGCTGGTCGGTCAGTTCCTTGGTCCAGTTCACAGCCATACGCGGACCGTAGGTCCGATCGCGGACAGGGGCGGCCCTGAATCCCGGGTGACCCAGCCCACCTGGGACGATGGAGGGGATTCCCGCTTCTCGCCAGGAGGTCGCCAGGTGCCCAGTCCCACCGGTCCGGTTCTCGTCGTGGACTTCGGGGCGCAGTACGCGCAGCTGATCGCCCGGCGCGTCCGCGAGGCGCAGATCTACTCGGAGGTCGTGCCGCACAGCGCGTCCACCGAAGAGATCCTCGCGAAGAACCCCGCGGCCATCATCCTTTCCGGCGGCCCCTCGAGCGTGTACGCCGAAGGCGCGCCGGGCATGGACCCGAAGCTCACCGAAGCCGGCGTCCCGATGTTCGGCATCTGCTACGGCCACCAGCTGCTCGCCAGCGCGCTCGGCGGCGTCGTCGAGCCGACCGGCGTCCGCGAGTTCGGCCGCACCGAGGTCCGCGTGACCGGTGACGGCGGCGTCCTGCACGCCGGCCTGCCCGCGCACCAGCCCGCGTGGATGAGCCACAACGACAGCGTCACCAAGGCCCCGGAAGGCTCGGTCGTCACCGCGTCCTCCGACGGCGCCGAGGTCGCCGGCTTCGAAGACGTCGAGCGCCGCTTCGCCGGCGTCCAGTACCACCCGGAGGTCGCGCACTCGCCGCACGGCCAGGAGGTGCTGCGCCGGTTCTTGCACGACATCGCGGGCATCAAGCCGCAGTGGACGACGTCGTCGATCGTCGAGGAGCAGATCCAGCGGATCAGCGACCAGATCGGTGACGGCCGCGCGATCTGCGGCCTGTCCGGCGGCGTCGATTCCGCCGTCGCGGCCGCGCTCGTGCAGCGTGCCATCGGTGACCGGCTGACCTGCGTGTTCGTCGACCACGGCCTGCTGCGCGCGGGGGAGCGCACCCAGGTCGAGCGCGACTTCGTCGCCGCCACCGGCGTCAACCTGGTGACCGTGGACGCGCGCGAGCGGTTCCTCGACGCGCTCGCCGGCGTCACCGACCCGGAGCAGAAGCGCAAGATCATCGGCCGCGAGTTCATCCGCGTCTTCGAGCAGGCCGAGCGCGACCTCAAGGCGCAGGGCGACTACAAGTTCCTGGTCCAGGGCACGCTCTACCCGGACGTCGTCGAGTCCGGCGGCGGCGAGGGCACGGCCAACATCAAGAGCCACCACAACGTCGGCGGCCTGCCGGACGACCTGGAGTTCGAGCTGGTCGAGCCGCTGCGGCTGCTGTTCAAGGACGAGGTCCGCAAGGTCGGCACCGAGCTGGGCCTGCCCGAGACGATCGTGCAGCGCCAGCCGTTCCCCGGCCCCGGCCTGGGCATCCGCATCATCGGCGCGGTCGACCAGGAGCGCCTCGACACCCTGCGCGCGGCCGACCTGATCGCCCGCGAGGAGCTGACGGCGGCCGGGCTGGACCGCAGCATCTGGCAGTGCCCGGTGGTGCTGCTGGCGGACGTCCGCAGCGTCGGCGTCCAGGGCGACGGCCGGACCTACGGGCACCCGGTGGTGCTGCGGCCGGTGTCGTCCGAGGACGCGATGACCGCGGACTGGACGCGCCTGCCCTACGACGTCCTGGAGCGGATCTCCACGCGGATCACCAACGAGGTCGCGGAGGTCAACCGGGTGGTGCTGGACGTGACGTCCAAGCCGCCGGGCACCATCGAGTGGGAATAAGGGCCTGGACAGGACTCGAGGCCCTGGCGTGGGATCCAGGGCCTCGAGAGTGAGTGGTGCGCGCGGTCAGCGCCGCCGTTTGCCGCCGAAGGACGCGCCGAGGAGCAGCAGCCCCACGAACACCGCGCCGCCGGCGATCACCCAGCGGAAGTCGAACGAGGGCAGCCAGCTGGCGCCGTCCGAGAGGACGTAGGCCGACACCAGCAGGGTCGCGACCCCGACGATCAGGGTGAAGACGTCCAGGCCGCCGCGCTTGGCGGGCTGGGCGTCCGCCGGGTTGTCGTAGGCGTAAGGGTTCTGCTCAGCCACGTCGCACCTCCACGCTGCCCACGCTGTTGTCCACCTTCAGGGTGATCTTCTGGCCGCCGACGCCGTCGGGGCCGTTGTCCGTGCCCTTGAGCGCGGCCTGGCTGATGCCGTCGGTCGAGCGGTCGAAGCAGTCCGTCGAGCCGGCGCCGGTGTGGCACTCGTAGGTGACGTCGGCGTTCTCCGGCACGGTGACCTTGGTGTCGCCGGCCCCGTTGGAGATCGTCGTCGAGTACGGGTCGCCGACGGGCAGCTTGCTCAGGTCGATGTCGATGTCGCCGGCCGCGTGCTGGTAGCTCGGCTGCACGTCGGCGATGGTGGCCGGGGTCGCCTTGATGTCGCCGACGCCGCCGCGGAAGTCGATGTGCTCGAACGGCGCGGTCGTCAGGATCATCCCGACGATCGCCAGCGGCACGGCGAGCCCGATCAGGCCGCGCCCGCCGCGGGCGAACGCGCCGGCGACGAGACCGATCCCGGTCACGCCGAGCACCAGCCCGATGATGTGCTGCGCGGAGAACCAGTCCACGTCGTTGAGGTTCAGCAGCACCCCGGCGCCGGCGGTCAACACGGCGAACGCGAAGGTCACCGACCCGACCTTGGAGTGCGGCCGTCGCTCAGGCGCGCGGTAGGACGGCGGCGCGGTCGGCGGCGGCGGCTCGGCCGGCGCGTCGGGCAGGTCCCAGCCGGCCGGGTCGGCGGCGAGCGGGTCGAACCCCCGCGCCGGCGACTGCGCCTCGGCGGTGTCGGTCATGGTGAAAGCTCCGTTCCCGGTGACGGACTCGGTCCGCGTCCGCGGCACGACCCGCGCCGGCCGGTTTAGGTGCCCACGGCTGCGGTGCAGCAGGTAGAGAGCGGTGGAGACGAGCGCGAAGCCGATCAGCCCGCCACCGTCGAACCAGGTGGAGCTGAACATCCCGCCCGCACTGACGACGGTGAGCACGGCCAGCACGACGGCGAAGGCGGGCGACACGGTCGACCGGCCACGCCCGATGAGGCCCTCGAAGCCGGACACCTCGTCGTTTTCGCCGGGCAGGAACAGCCACGCCAGCAGGTAGAAGGTCAGCCCGAAGCCCCCGAAGACCGTGGCGACGACCAAGGCGATCCGCACGACGACGGGATCGACCCCGTACCGGTACCCGATCCCGGCGGCCACCCCAGCGACCTTCCGCCCGGCCTGCGGCCGCCGCGGCCGGCTGGCCCAGAAGTCCTTGACGGTCTCCTCGAAGCCGTTCAGGACCCCCGGCTTCTCGCTCACACCACTCATACCGAGAAGCATGCGGCACCGGCGACGGCGGGACATCCGGGATGGTCCCTGAGGTTTCCCGGAGAGGGTCGCGTAACAGGCGGCTCTCCGGCACGACCTTGTTCCGAGTCCGCTTCGGAGGAGGAACCCGCGATGGCGCGGAGGAAGAAATCGGCAGGCGACAACGGCTGCGCCGTGGTCGGGATCGCCGTGGTCGGGATCGTGGTGCTGATCGTGCGGTTCGTCTCGGAGCATCCGGTCGCCTCGCTCGCCGGGGGCACCGTGGTGATCGGCGTGACGATCTGGGGGGTCGTGCTTTGGCGGCAGAAGCAGGCCCGTGAAGCGCGGCAGGCGTGGGAGCTCGAGGTCGCGCGGTCCCAGGAGATCGCCCGCTACCACGCGATGGCACCCGACGAGTTCGAGCGCGCGCCCTCGCTTTTCTCTGCTCGCGGGACGGCTGCTCGCAAGCGACGGTCACCGGCCGCGCCGGTGACCTGGGCGCGGACGTGACCGCTTACGCGCCCGACGGGCGCAAGATCGTCCTGCAGGCCAAGCGGTACGGCGGCACGTCCAAGGTCACCGGTCCGGACCTCCAGCGCTTCGGCGGTACCTGCTACTCCGTGCACGGTGCCCGCGTCGCCGCCGTCGTCACCACTTCGACGTTCACGAAGCAAGCCCGTGAATATGCCGCCCACCACGGCATCCGCCTGCTCGACGGGCCCGGTCTGGCCGCATGGGCCGGCCGCACCGGTCCGGCGCCTTGGCACTGACCTGGGGATCAGGGGTTTCCCCGATGGAACCCCAGGCCCCTGCGTGTGACCATGGACCCCGTGCAGGACTCCCTCGACCTCGTAGCCACCGACCAGGCGGTCGCCGTCCCGGAAAAGCCGAAGATGTTCCGGCGCCGCAACGGGCGGGCGATCGCCGGGGTCGCCGGGGGGCTCGCCGATCACCTCGGGGTGCCGGTGCTCTGGGTGCGGACGGCGTTCGCGCTGCTCGCCGCGCTCAACGGGGCCGGGTTGCTCGCCTACGGGCTGCTCTGGGTGTTCGTGCAGCAGCAGTCCCAGGAAGCCACCGACTCGCCGACGCCGAAGGAACGGCAGCAGGCGTTCGGCCTGATCGCGCTGGGCGTCGGCCTCGCCGTCGCCAGCGGGACGCTCACCGGGTTCATCAGCGGCTGGGTGGCCGTGCCGCTCGCCGTCGCCATGATCGGTCTCGCGGTCGTCTGGCGCGAAGCCGACGAGTCGCAGCGCCGTCGCTGGCGGGTCGGCGCGAAGGACGGCTTCGCGGGCGCCTTCCTCGGCGGTGGCGGCTGGTCGGCCGCCATCCGGATCGTCGCCGGCGTCGCGCTGGTGATCACCGGCATCACCGTCGTCGTGCTGCGCAGCGGCACCCTCGACCAGGTCCAGTTCGCGCTCATCGCGGTGCTCGCGACGCTCATCGGCGTCGCCGTGCTGACCGTGCCCTTCTGGCTGCGGCTGGTCCGCGACCTCTCCGACGAGCGCAAGGCCCGCATCCGCACCGACGAGCGCGCCGAGATCGCCGCCCACCTGCACGACTCCGTGCTGCAGACCCTCGCGCTCATCCAGAAGCAGAGCGAGCAGCCCCGCGAGGTCGCGCGCCTGGCCCGCAGCCAGGAACGCGAACTGCGCGGCTGGCTCTACGGCCCCAACGGCTACGGCAAGCCCACCGAAAACGAAGAGGAAGCCACCGGCCAGCTGTCCGAAGCGCTCGCGACGGCGTGCGGCGAGGTCGAGGACACCTTCGCGATCTCGGTCGGCCAGGTCGTCGTCGGCGACGCGGAACTCGACGAGTCGCTGGTCGCGCTCGTCCAGGCCGCCCGCGAGGCCATCGTCAACGCCGCCAAGCACGCCGGCGTCGAGGAGGTCAGCGTCTTCGCCGAGGTCGAGCCGACGGCGGTCACGGTGTTCGTCCGCGACCGCGGCAAGGGCTTCGACCCCGACCTCGTCCCAGACGACCGCCACGGCCTCGCCGACTCGATCCGCGGCCGGATGACCCGCCACGGCGGCACGTGCAAGGTCCGGACCGCGCCGGGCGAGGGCACCGAGGTGCAGCTCGCCATGCCGGTGAAAGCGGGCAAGGGAGCGGCGTGAGGCGGCTATGCTCGACGACGTGACGGACAGCCAGCGTGAACCGGTCAAGGTGTTCCTCGTCGACGACCACGCCCTGTTCCGCGCGGGGGTGCGCACCGAGCTCGACTCGATCACCGACGAGGTCCGCGTCGTCGGTGAGGCCGGGTCGGTCGCGGAGGCGGTCGCCGGCATCGCGCGGACGAAGCCGCAGGTCGTGCTGCTCGACGTCCACATGCCCGACGGCGGCGGCGCCGAGGTGCTGCGCCGCGTCCGCCCGGAGCTGCCGGACGTCGTCTTCCTGGCGCTTTCGGTTTCGGACGCCGCCGAGGACGTCATCGCGGTCATCCGCGCCGGCGCCCGCGGCTACGTGACGAAGACGATCTCGTCGAAGGAACTGGTCCGCGCGGTGGTCCGCGTCTCGGACGGCGACGCGGTGTTCTCCCCGCGACTGGCCGGCTTCGTCCTGGACGCGTTCGCCGACCGCCCCGGCTCGGCCCCGATCAACGACCCCGAACTCGACCTGCTGACACCCCGCGAGCGCGACGTCCTGCGCCTCCTGGCCCGCGGCTACGCGTACAAGGAAATCGCGTCGGAGCTGTTCATCTCGGTGAAGACGGTCGAGACGCACGTCTCGAGCGTGCTGCGGAAGACCCAGCTGTCGAACCGCTACGAGCTCTCCCGCTGGGCTTCCGACCGCCGCCTCGTCTAGACGCGTTCCAGCACCGGCTCCACCGGCGCCCGCTTCGGCAGCCGCGTCAGCGCGACCCCACCGAGCACGATCACCATGCCCGCGATCACCCGCAGGTGCAGCTGCTCACCCAAGAACAGTGCGCCGAGCAGCACCGACACGACCGGCAGCAGATAACCCACCACCGACGCCGCCACCGCGCCTTCGCTCGCCAGCAGCTGGTAGTTGAGCGCGAACGCGAAGCCCGTCGACCCGACCCCGAGCACCAGGATCGCCAGCAGCGGCCCGGTGGACACGTGCACCGGCGTGAACCCGCCCGCCGGCAGCGCGAGCACCAGCATCCCGCTGGCCAGCAGCATCTGCCCGGCCGAAGTCGCGTATGGCGACAGCGACGAGTCCGACAGGTACTTGCCCTCGTAGACGAACGCGAAGCCGTAGCTGGCCGCCGCCGCGAGGCAGGCCAGCGCGCCCCAGCTCAGCAGGCCCGACGCCTGCCACGGGGCGAAGATCAGCAGGATCCCGCCGAGCCCGATCAGCAGGCCCGCGAACCGCGCGCCGGACATCCGCGACGACGTCCCCATCAGCGGTGCCGCCAGCAGCACCCACAACGGCGTCGTCGAGTTCAGCACGCCGGTGATCCCCGAATCGACCGTCGTCTCGCCGATCGCGAACAGCAGGAACGGCAGCGCGTTGTGGAAGAACGCCGCGACCGCCAGGTGTCCCCACATCCGGCGGTCGCGCGGCAGCCGGGCCCGCTGCAGCCGGCACAGCACCAGCAGCGTGGCCGCGCCCAGCACGAGTCGCGCCAGCACCAGCTGGACCGGCGAGAACATCCCCAGCCCCAGCTTGATCCAGAAGAAGCTCGAGCCCCACATCAACGCCAGCGCGCCGATCCTCAGCAGGGTCTTCGTCTCGCCCACCCAGTCCTCCTCAGCCGATCAAGCGCCAGCTTCGCTCTCCTCAGACGTAAGGACAAGCGAAAATAACTGCAGGAACACTTAAGCCCAGCTGTACGATCGAGCCATGCTCGACGTCCGCCGCATGCAGGTCCTCCGTGCCGTGATCACCAGCGGGTCGATCACCGCCGCGGCCCGCAACCTGGGCTACACGCCGTCCGCGATCAGCCAGCAGCTGTCCGCGCTGGAACGCGAAGCCGGCACCGAACTCCTCGAGCGCGTCGGGCGCGGCGTCCGGCCGACGCCGGCGGGGGCGCTGCTGTCCGAGCACGCCGAGACGCTGAGCATGGAGCTCGCCAAGGCCGAGGCGGCGCTGGCCGAGCTCAAGGAGGGCCGCACCGGCCGCGTCTCGATCCGCTACTTCGCCACGGCGGGCGCGTCACTGGTCCCGCCCGCGATCGCCGCGGTCCGCCGCGAGCACCCCGGCGTCCACCTCGACCTGAAGCTCGTCGAGCCCGACGACCCGATGACGGACGTCGAGGCGGGCAAGGCCGACGTCGCGATCACCGTCTTCCCGCGCAAGACCCCGCCCGGCAAGGGCGTCGAGCTGGTGCACCTGCTCGACGACCCGTACCGGGCCGTGCTGCCGAAGGCCCACCCGCTGGCCCGCAAGCGCGTGCTGGACCTGACGGAGTTCGCCGACGAGCCGTGGGTCGGCGTCGACGGCCTGCCCGGCATCTGCCGCGACATCCTCGACAGCGCGTGCGCGTCCGCCGGGTTCACGCCGAACATCGTCGTCGAGTCCGAGGACTACCAGACGGCGCAGGGTTTCGTCGCCGCCGGCATCGGCGTCGGGCTCGTCCCGGAACTCGGCCTCGGCGCGCAGCACCCCGGCGTCGTCGTCCGCCGGATCCGGAACCCGGAGCCGGTCCGCGCGATCCACGCCGCGGTCGCGTCCCGCGCGTGGGGCTCCCCGGCCGTCCGCACGCTGCTGGAAGCCATGCGCGCAGCGACCGCCAAGGTGGCCTAGACGAAGAACAGCTCCGAAACGAGGATGCCGACCAGCACCGCCGCGAGGATCGCGGCCACGGTGACCAGCGTCTTCTTCGACACCGGCAGGGTCCACGCCTCGGCGGGCCGCGCCGGGGCGGCGGGCGGCGGCGCGTACTGCGTCGCCTGCGGCGGGGGAACCGGCTGCATCCGCTGGGTTTCCTCCGCGGGGGAGTAGCCGGGCGCGACCGGGATGTGCTGCTGGAACTGCGGACCCGACGGCGGCATCGGCGGCGCGGCCGGCGCGAGCCCCGGGTTGAACGGTGGCGGCGGGGGCGGCGGCAGCCCGGGCGCCGTCGGCGGGATGAACGCCGTCTCACGACCTTCGGTGATCGCCTTCAGCGAGCGGACGGTGTCCGCCATCGTCGGGCGCGTGGTCGGGTCCGCGCGCAGCATCTTGCGCAGCGCCTCGGTGAGGACACCGGCGTTCTGCGGCGGGCGTTCGGACGACTGGCCGTCGTCCCCGAACGGCGGCACGCCCTCCACCGCCGTGTACAGCGTCGCGCCGAGGGAGAAGACGTCCGCGGCCGGCGTCGGCGGCAGCCCGCGAACGACCTCGGGCGCCACGTAGGCCGCGTGGGGCCCGCCGCCGCTGATGCCGATGTCGGTGAGCTTCACGCCGCCGTCGTCGGCCAGCAGCACGGTGCCCGGCTCGAGCGTGCGGTGGACGAACCCGGCGGTGTGGATCGCGGCCAGCGCGTTCCCGAGCTGGATGCCCAGCGCCGCCGCCTGGTCCGAGGTGAGCCTGCCGTGCTCGGCGAGGAACGTCGCCATGCTGCGCGAGGGGATGTACTCCATCACGAGCCAGACGTCCTGGCCTTCGGGCAGCACGTCGAACACCTTGATCGCGCACGGGTGCTCGATCCGGGCCGCGTCCTTGCCCTCCTGCATGGCGGCCGCGCGCGCCTGCTCGGCGCGGTCACCGCCGCCGACCGGCAGGTACATCCGCTTCATCGCGACGGTGCGGAACAGCCGCGTGTCGAACGCCAGCCACACGATGCCCGCGCGGCCGCGGCCGATCGGCTGGTCCAGCCGGAACCGGCCGCCGACGATGGTGCCTTCAGAACTCAACTCGGATCCTCGGTCATCCGCCAGCCGGGGTGGAGGTCGGCGTCACGGGAGTGGTCGGCGTCGTTTCGACGGGGGTCGTGTCCGGCGGAGTAGTTGTCTTCGGCGTCGTCTTCGGAGTCGTGGTCTTCTCCGGCTCGCTGGCCCGCGAGGTCGTCTTCTTCGACGAAGACGTCGCCTCCTCCGTGCTCGACGGCAGGTCGACCGTGCTGGTCGGCAGGTCCGTCGTCGAGGGCAGCGACTCCGACGTCGCGGCGGGCTTCGGCTTGCTGCTCGACACCGGCGCGGCCGGCGCCTCCGGGTTGTTCGGGCTCAGCAGCCAGACGACGAGGGCCACCAGGCCCACGACCACGACACCGCCGATGATCGCCGGGCGCTTCCACGCACCGGGCTTCTCGTCGTCATCGTCGGGCCGCGTCTGCGGGCGGGGCCGCGGCGGGGGCGGCGGGGCCGGCTCGTCGTCGTAGTCGTCGTACAGGTCGTCCGCGTACGGGTCCTGGCCGGGCGGCGGCACCGGCACCGCGCGGGTCGCGGCCAGCCCGGGCGGCACGCCCCCGTGGCGGTTGTCCTCGGGGTAGTGGTCGTACCCGTCGTAGTCGTCTTCCGGGTAGCCGGTGCCCTCCGGGTAGTCGTCCTCGTCGTAGTACGGGACGGCCTGGGTCGGCGCCTGCCCGTCGAGCAGGCTGCCCGAGTGACCCGCCGGGATCTCGTCGAACATCTGGGTCGCGTTCGGGTCGGCGAGGGCGGCCGCGCCGAGGACGCCGGCGGCCGGCGCCATCATGGTCTCTTCCGCGGGGCCGCCGAGCGGCGTCTCGCCGCGCGCGACGGCCGCGAGCAGCTCCTCGCACTCTTCGGCGGTCGGGCGGTGCTCGACGTCCGGGTGCAGCAGCACGGCCAGCACGCTGGCCAGCGGCCCGGACTGGCGCGGCGGGTTGATCTGCCCGGCCGCGACCGCGTGCAGCAGGCTCAGCGTGTTCTCGGACAGCCCGAACGGCGGCTGGCCCTCGCACGCGGCGTACAGCGTCGAGCCGAGCGAGAAGACGTCGGACTCCGGGCCGGGCTCGCCACCGATGGCGACCTCGGGGGCCAGGTAGGCGGGGGTGCCGGCGATCATCCCGGTCTTGGTGACCGTGACGTCGTCCTTGGCGCGGGAGATGCCGAAGTCGGTGATCTTCACGACGCCGTTGGCACCGAGCAGGATGTTGCCCGGCTTGATGTCGCGGTGCACGATGCCGACCGCGTGCGCCTCGCGCAGCGCCGCGGCGACCTGGGCGCCGATGCGCGCCACCTCGGTCGGCGGCAGCGTGCGGCGTTCCTGCAGCACGGCGGCCAGGCTGGTGGAGTTGAGGTACTCCATGATCAGGCAGGGCTGGCCGTTGTCGTCGGTGACGACGTCGAAGACGGAGATGGCGTTCGGGTGGTGCAGCCGCGCCGCAATCCGGCCCTCGCGCATCGTGCGCTGCCGGGCGTCTTCGGCGTCGTGCTCGTCCAGGTGCGGCTGGAGGAGGAGCTGCTTGATGGCCACGGTGCGGCCCAGGACGTCGTCGTGCGCCTGCCAGACGGCCCCCATCGCGCCCGTGCCGATCCGGCCGACGATGCGGTACCGATCGGCGACCAGACGACCCTCGTCGCTCACGCGACCTCCCTTTGGGCTCCGACTTCACCAGGGCGTGAGGATAGGTGCCTGGTGACGCGGCCACGAACACGCCGCGTCGCTGGAGCGTATGCACATGTCGTGGGCTCTGTGCCGGCTTTTCCGAGACCGGCCCGTGACAAGGCTAGGCGCTCACTCTGCGCACACGAATCCGGCACGGGCACTTGAACCAGGGGTGAAGGGATGATCGCCGAGGGCTACATGTACTGGGCCGAAACGAGCTCGGCCTCGGTGATCAGCCCGCCGGTGTCGGCGACCCGGAACAGCTGGGTGACGCGCACCAGCGCGCCGTCCGGCCGGTGCAGCGTCGCGACCGCGAGGATCGAGCCGTCCGGCTTGATCTGCGTGTCGGCTTCCTGCACGTCGATGGCGTCCATCGAGCTCCAGGTGCGGACGAGTTCGCCGGCCGCGCCGCCCGCCAGGTCCGGGCTCAGCAGCGCGAGCGCGCCCCGGGAGTCCCGCGCGATGGCGGCGTAGAAGTCCTTGACCGCCTGGATCTTCCGGCTCGCGCTGCGCGCGTCGGCCGCCTTGTCCGGGATCGGCTCGGTGGCGCTCGGCGCCGTCTCCTGCCGCGGGCCCTCGGCGGTCTCGGCGACCGGCGTGCCGCCGTCGGCGGGCGAACCCTGCGACGACTGCCCAGGCCGCGCCGGGGTACCGCCGCCAGCCTGGTGCTGCGGGACGGCGAGGCCGCCGAGCTCCGCGGCCCCGCTGAAGCCGGCCGGGGTGGACTGGCCGCCGGCGGACACCGCGCGGTGGGAGCTGGTCAGCATCGGGGCGGCGATGACCGCGCCGGCGACGAGCGCGCCCGCGGCGACGAGACCGGCCAGCTTGGCGCGGCGGGACAACTTGCTTTCGGGCTCACCGGCGTCTTCGGCCTGCTCCGGTTCGCGCACCGGCTCGGGCCGCGGCGGCAGGAACTTCTGCGGGTCGCGGAAGACCTGCTCGAGATAGTCGCGGTCGGCGTCTCCCACGCCGTCGAGAATCTCGGCCGGGATGACATCCTCGACGCGGACGGCGTGGGGTGTCTCACGCCGTGTGCGCTGCCGATCAAGCACGAAAGTCCTCGCTCTGGGTTCCGGGGACGGTCGCTCGGCCGTTCGCCGGGCTTCCGTTGGTCCGGATGGCCGACTCGTGGCCGGATCCGGATTCGCTGTCGTCAGGTAACCCTGTGCGGACGGCGACCACCAGGCTCTGTCGCCGGAATGCCGTCGCGATACGACGAGCGGCAGCTTATGTCACCCACCTGGACCAGGCATTACCGCTCGGCGATCCGCACGTGCATCAGAACGGGCGAACCGCACGTGCAGGAGTGGTTACTGGCCGTCAGCCGCGATCTTGTCGCCGTCGCCGAACGTCAGCGTGCGTTGTTCGATCGTCTTGGTCCCGTCCGTGTGGGTGACTTCGACGGTGTTCACGGTTACGCCGCGTTGCTGGTCGATGCTGACCTTTTTGACCTCGAAGTAGGCGATGCCGGCGTACCGCTCCGCCAGCGCCTGCGGTCCCTGGTCGTGCAGCTCGCCGGTGGTCACCGCCGACGCCGAGGCGGGGTCGGTGGTGACGGTGTTGAAGAACTTCTCCGAGTTGTCGCCCATGGTCTGGGCGTCCGGCGGGAAGGAGTACCACCACGGCGGTTTGACCGGGGTCTCGCGCTGCGCGGGCGTGACCGGCGGCTTCTGCGGCTGGCTGCTGCTCGGCGTGGCCGTGCCGGGCGTCGTCCCCGAGGGGCCGGACGTGCTGCTGCCCGAGGCCGAGCCGTCGACCGGCCCGGTGCCGCCACCGCCGGTCTTCTTCTCGCCGGCGTTGTCGTTGTCCGGCCGGGCCGAGCTGTCCGGGCCCGACGCGGAACCGCCCTCCGACGGGGGCTGGTGCTCGCCGGTCGGGTCGACGACCGTCGGCACGCCCTGGTAGCCGGGCCACGAGCCTTGGACGGCCTGGTCCACCGGCGGCTTCCCGACCAGGAACGAGCCGGCGCACAGCAGCCCGACGACCACGGCGCCGGACGCGCCGGTGGCGAACCAGGCCGCCTTCCGCCACGTCTTCGGCGGCGTCACGGACGCGGGCACCGAGCCGATGGTGAAGCCGCCCAGCCCGTCGATCGGGGGCGCGCTGTAGACGCGGACGTCTTCCTCGTCGAGGTCGACCCGGCGCGGCTTCGGCGCGGCCAGCGAAACGCGGGTGCGGCGGGCGGCCTGGTCGGCGCGGGACTCGGCCGGTTGCGGCTCGTGGTCGTCGTGCTCGTCTCGGCCGGTGTCGAGGGGGAGGCTGCCGTGCGCGGCCGGGAACAGCGGCCGCCCGTCCCGCGGCTGGGGCAGCGGGAGCGACCCGGAGACCGGCGCGAACGCGCCGCCACCCGGCTGCGGGAGCGAGCCGGTCGCCGTCGCCCCGAGGACGCCTTGCGGACGAAAGGGACGTGCGCCGGAACCCGGGGCGGGGGGATACCCGCCCTGCTGCGGAAGGGGCAGTGAACCGGACACCGGCGGGTCGACCGGGGCCGCGCGGTGCCGCACCGGGCGGTGCGGCGGCAGTGGCGGCGTCCAGTCGTCCGCGCCGCCGGGCCGGTGCCGCCCGGGGTGTGCGGGAGCGGCGCCGCGTCCGTGGAACTCCGTGCCGTTGCTCATGTGGGCTCGACCACCCGGCCGATCGGTCCTGACGCCATCCGGCGGCGGAACGACCCGAAAGGAGCACCCTCACGAGCGGAATCTCGTTCGGAATCCTGCGCAGATGCACGCGCACGCGACAGTGGACGCGCGGGGCCGATGCCCCCGCGCGTCCGACGGGCCGTGCCCGACCCAGACGCAAGGGTCCTCACGCCGTCAACCCTAAAAGCATCCGGCGGAGAAAGTCGCCCCCAAACTTGCAAGTTGCAGAGGTTTCACTCGGTCGGGCGCGACCGATCGGGCGAAGGTCACGCTGCGAAGTTTTACGCAGCGCCATCAAGCCAGCTCAGGGGATTCAGCCGCCGGTGCGGTAACGATCCCGGGTGGATTGCAGGGCCTTCGTGGCCACCGCGCCGCTA
This sequence comes from Amycolatopsis solani, assembly GCF_033441515.1. NCBI lineage: Bacteria > Bacillati > Actinomycetota > Actinomycetes > Pseudonocardiales > Pseudonocardiaceae > Amycolatopsis > Amycolatopsis solani. The sequence goes on along the minus strand of NZ_JAWQJT010000001.1, from coordinate 435,714 downwards.
CCCGCAGCGACGAGGATCGCCACGATGTCGAGGGTCGTTCCCCCGGACGTGAGCAACCAGGCGAACAGCGAAGCCGCGGTGGTGCCGCCGGCCACGGCCCACCGGCTGCGGACGTACTGCCCGACCGGAGCGCCGCTGGCGCCGCGCTTGCCCGCCGCGCTGTTCAGCAGCGCCAGATAACCCACATGGCCCAGCGCGGCCAGCACGCTCGCGAGCGCGACGATGACGGCGATGAGGTTCACGAGCCAGTCCATGACCCCAGTCTGCCCGTGCCGGGGCCGCCGGTGCCTCCGGGAAGTCCCCGAATTCGGCCAACCGTTACCGGCCGAGCCTGCCCCGGCCGAGGTTCAGCAGCGCCATGGCGAGCTGGCGGCCGTCCGGGCCGAGCTCGCGGTAGCGCGCGAGCACGTCCATCTCACGGTTGTAGACGATGCGCGTGCCACCCGCGGCCATCCGCGCGGCCCCGATCGTCTTGGACACCTCCACCCGGCGTTTCACCAACCGGAGGATCTCCTTGTCCAGCCAGTCGATCTCCTCGCGGAGCGACGAGATGTCCTCGGCGGCGGGGGTGTGCTCGGCGGGCTGGCCGTCGGCGTTCGTCGCTTGTGCGTTCATCGGGACCTCTTCCTCGAATCCCGGACCCGCCCGGCCCCAGGGACGGCGACAGCCCCGGGTCCGAGGACTCCGGGGCTGGCGGTGATGGCGGTGGTGGCACTACGCGATCACGGGAGCCGGAGTCCGGGTCCCGTAAAAAAATCGCTCTGCGTGGTGCCGCACGCCTTCAGTATGGCACAGCGGCACCGGCGCGCTCCCGGAACGACCGCGCGCCCGCGTGCACCAGGAGGCTCACGGTGAGCCAGAACATCGGGAAGGCGGGCCAGAAGAAGCCGGCCCCGAGCACCGCCCACCGCACGATGGCCAGCACCGAGATCGCGACCACGACGGCGAGGTGCAGGCGCACCGCCGGGTGCCGCAGCGCGTCCCGGGTCAGCGGGAACCCCGGCCGCGGCGCCGGTGGCCGCGGCAGATCGGTGGTGAGCGCGGCCAGCTCGTCGGTGAACCGCGCGGCGTAGACGCGGGCGAGGCGCTCTTCGACCTCTTCGAGGGTGAGCCGGCCTTCGGAACCGGCGGACTGGACGGTCTTCGCGACGCGCTCGCGATCGGCGTCGGCGGCCCGGATGCGGGCGGGGTTCGGTGCGTTCATGCCCACCGATGCTCCGCGCGCGCAGCCCCCACCGCGTCGGGCACGAGGCGACACTCCCCGCTACGCCCGGCGCGGTACCCGGCCCGTACTGACGTGAATGACTCGTTCACGACGTTCGGCCACCGGTCCCCGGGTGCCACCTCCCATGCGCCCAGCGGAGGCTTGCCGAAGGCGGTGTCGCGAATGACTCATTCGGGACCTCCGAAGCCGCCAATGACTCATTCGCGACCTCGCTCGAACCGCCCACCCTGCCTGCCGGCGGTGAAGCGAGCCGGGTCGGCGGCACCCTGACCCGCCGCGTCGGCACGCTCTGCCGCCCTCCTACCCGCCCGGGGTAGCGTGGACGGACGATGGACACCCTCTTCGATCTCCCCGCCGAGACCCCCGCGCGCAAGCCCGCTTCCGGCGGGCAGGCCGAGCTGCTCGAAGACCTCAACCCCGCCCAGCGCGAAGCCGTCACCCACGCCGGTGGCCCGCTGCTGGTGGTGGCGGGTGCGGGATCGGGCAAGACCCGGGTGCTGACCCGCCGGATCGCCTACCTGCTCGGGCAACGCCGCGTGCACCCCGGCGAAATCATGGCGATCACGTTCACCAACAAGGCCGCCGCCGAGATGCGCGAGCGCGTCGCGGCGCTCGTCGGGCGCCGCGCGAACGCCATGTGGGTGTCGACGTTCCACTCGATGTGCGTGCGGATCCTGCGCCGTGAAGCCAAAACGCTCGACATGTCGTCGAGCTTCTCCATCTACGACTCCGACGACACCAAGCGGCTGATCACCTTGGTGGCGCGGGACCTCGACATCGACCCGAAGCGGTACGCCGCGCGCACGCTCGCCGTGCACATCTCGAACCTGAAGAACGAGCTCACCGACCCGGAGACGGCGGCGGCGAACGCGGGCAACGACCTCGAGCGCCGCGTCGCCGAGGTCTACGCCGAATACCAGCGGCGGCTCAACCAGGCCAACGCCTTCGACTTCGACGACCTCATCATGCGCACGGTCTCCCTGCTGCAGGCGTTCCCGGACGTCGCCGAGTACTACCGGCGCCGGTTCCGCCACGTGCTGGTCGACGAGTACCAGGACACGAACCACGCGCAGTACACGCTGGTGCGCGAGCTGGCCGGGACCGCGCCGAACGAGTCGGGTGTCGAGCCGGCCGAGCTGGTCGTGGTCGGTGACGCGGACCAGTCGATCTACGCCTTCCGCGGCGCGACGATCCGCAACATCGAGGAGTTCGAGCGCGACTTCCCGAACGCGCACACCATCCTGCTGGAGCAGAACTACCGCTCCACGCAGACGATCCTGTCCGCGGCCAACGCCGTCATCGAGCGCAACCCGAACCGCCGGGCGAAGCGGCTGTGGACGGATTCGGGCGACGGCGAGAAGATCGTCGGCTACGTCTCGGACAACGACCACGACGAAGCCGCGTTCGTGGCGGGCGAAATCGACGCGCTGGCGGAGCGCGGCGAGGCCGACTACTCCGACGTCGCCGTCTTCTACCGCACCAACAACCAGTCCCGCGTCTTCGAAGAGATCTTCATCCGGCTCGGCCTGCCGTACAAGGTCGTCGGTGGCGTGCGGTTCTACGAGCGGCGCGAAGTCCGCGACATGATCGCGTACCTGCGCGTGCTGGCGAACCCGGAGGACACGGTCAGCCTGCGGCGCGTGCTGAACGTGCCGAAGCGCGGCATCGGCGACCGCGCGGAAGCCGTCGTGGCGACGCACGCCGAGCGCGAGCGGATCTCGTTCGCGGCCGCGTTGCGGGACGCCGTCGAAGGCAAGGTGCCGCTGCTGAACCCGCGCTCGGTCAAGGCGATCGGCGGGTTCGTGGGCCTGCTCGACGAACTGGGGCTGCTGGTCGAGCAGGGCGCCGAGGTGCACGACGTCCTCGAAGCCGTGCTGGAGAAGACCGGCTACCGCGTCGAACTCGAGGAGTCGGACGACCCGCAGGACCACACGCGGGTGGAGAACCTCGACGAGCTCGTGACGGTCGCGCGCGAGTTCACCGAGATCACCGCCGAGGTCGTCGCGGACGAGAACGCCGAGCTCGTCGTGGAACCCGGGGTGCCCGCGCCGGGCTCGCTGCCCGCGTTCCTGGAGCGCGTTTCCCTGGTGGCGGACGCCGATTCGGTGCCTTCGCCGGACGGCGGCGAGGAAGGCGACGGCGGCGCGGGCGTGGTCACGCTGATGACCGTGCACACCGCGAAGGGCCTGGAGTACCCGGTGGTGTTCTGCACCGGCTGGGAGGACGGCGTTTTCCCGCACATGCGGGCGCTGGGCGACCCGACCGAGCTGGCCGAGGAACGGCGGCTCGCGTACGTCGCGATCACGCGGGCGAGGAAGCGGCTGTACGTCTCGCGCGCGATCACGCGTTCGGCGTGGGGCCAGCCGTCGATGAACCCGGCTTCGCGGTTCCTCGACGAGCTGCCGCCGGACCTCGTCGACTGGCGGCGCCTGGAGCCCTCCAGCCCCGGCTTCGGCTTCGGCGGCGGCTCGCGGGGCACCCCGCGCGCGGCGACCACCTGGGGCGGCCGCCGGACTTCGTCGCCTTCGACATCGACGGGCACGCCGTCGTTCGGCAAGGGCTGGAAGGACACGGTGGCGCTGAAGCTGGACGTCGGCGACCGGGTCAGCCACGACAAGTACGGCCTCGGCACGGTCATCTCCTGCGACGGCGTCGGCCCGCGCGCGACGGCGACGATCGACTTCGGCGCGGCGGGCAAGGTCCGCCTGATGCTGATCGGCAGCGTGCCGATGGTGAAGCTCTAGCGCAACCCGGACGAGTGAATCCGGCGGCGATCCCCGCGATCGCCGCCGGAATCGTCGTACCCACCCGGTACAACTGACCCCACGATCGAACAAAGGTTCGACGGAGGGGGTAGTGTGGTGTGGACGCGGTGCTGTTTCACCTGTTGGCCGAAGGGGTACAAAAATACCTGCGGGGAGTCCTGCGGTCGACGGTTCGGGATCGGGGTCCGGAGCCATCGGGGGCCTCAGGAAGTGCCCCGCGTGCGGGAGCGGAGGCGTGCCGGCTGGCCGCCGCCTGGCGAGCGCTGCTCAGGCAGCACGAGCTGGGCGCGGACGGGCACTGCGTCACCTGCGGCCGGGGACGCCGCTGGACGACCAGGGCCCGGAGTGCCGCGCGTGTCCGCTCCGCCGGGGGCGTCGCGCCCTGGGGCTGGTTGCCCGTGCGACGGCCGACCGAGCTGTGCTCGGTGTGGCAGGTCGCGGTGGCGTACTTCATCCGCCGTTTGCCGGGCGGGCACCGCTAGGGCGTTGCGGGCGCTGAGGGGCTTGTGGCGGGTTTTTCGCGGCCTCGGCGTGGTTCCGGACGTGTCAGCGGGTTACGACGCCGCTGAGGCGAACACCGCGTCCGATGAGGTCCGGACCAATGCGGGTACCCGAACTTCGACGTGCCCGGCCGTCCTGCCGGACGGCCGGGGTGGAGCGATCGGATCAGAGAACGATGCCGCGCGCGGCCAGCCAGGGCCGGGGGTCGATCTTCTTGGTGCCGTTCTGCCACACCTCGAAGTGCAGGTGCGGGCCGGTGCTCTGACCGCGGTTGCCGATCTCGGCGATCTGCTGGCCGCACTTGACCTTCTGCCCCTCCTTGACGGAGAAGCTGTTCATGTGGCCGTAGACCTGGATCGTGCCGTCGTCGAGCTGGACGCGCACCCAGAGGCCGAAGCCGCTGGCCGGGCCGGCGTCGATCACGGTGCCGTCGGAGGCGGCGTAGATCGGGGTGCCGATGGCGTTGGCGATGTCGATGCCGAGGTGGCTCGTGCCCCACCGGGCACCGAAGCCCGAGGTGAAGGTCCCGTGGGCCGGGAGGCAGGTCTTGGGGCGAGCGGCTTCTTCGGCGGCCTTCTTGGCGGCGTCGGCTTCACGCTGCTCACGGGCCTGCGTGATGGAGGCGGAGTCCGCGATCTTCGCGGCCTCGGCGGAAGCGTCGACGGCGTGGCCGGTCGGCAGGAGCTCCGGAGCGCCCCCGGTGCCCGCACCTCCCGCGGTCAGCGAAGCGCTGGCGTCCTGGCTGTTGGCCAGGGGAGTCACGGCGGCGTCGGAGTCGGTGACGGTCTTGAGGGTCTGCCCTGCCGCTGCGGCAGCGAAGGCTCCGGCCGCAACCGCGGCAACCACGACCCGGCCACGAAGGGCCGAGGAGGGCGGGGCGATGCGGTGCGCACCCCGGACACGAACGACCGCACCTTCCAGTGCGTCCTTCAGTGCCGGGGAAGGAGCTTGGCCGCCGGGGGAGCGGTGTGAAGCCAAGACAGGGCCTTCCATCGTCGGGGAGCCGGGTCGAGGACTGCGGGCGGGGGAACCCGGTGAGCAAACCTCGGGGGTGGTTCGCTCGGTGTCCTACTTCGTGACCTGACTGTAATGGGGACCCCGGGACAGTAACGAAGGGGCACCGTTGTCGGCAAGATCTGCCCCGCCGGTCGGCCGATCGGGTGGCGCCCAAGCGACGCTCACCTGTGGGAATTACCCAAAGTTAGAAGGGGTTTACTGCTTTGGTTGTGACTTGCCTTACAGCTCTTGCGGACCGTTTAAGACAACCAACGGCCACAGACGCCCGGAAGCGGCGGAATAAGGGTTTGCCAGGGGATGTTCAAAGCCATTCGACTCCTGAACCGCGCTCCCGACGCCCTTCCGGCTCGAGTTGTGGTTCCTCTCGAGGCGGTCTGACTCGACCGTTCATCGACGCAGGAGAACCGCTCGCCGACTGAGTCGGCAAGATCGCGGTTGACTGCCAGATTTGTCCCCTTGCGCCCCGAACTTCGGCCACCAGACGGGCCGCAGGTCACGTTTCTCGTCCTCGCTCGTCAGTCACGCTCGGCCCGCCAGCCGCCGTTCCCAGATCACGCCCGCTGACGGGCGCTTTGCCTCGGCCGCCGTCCCGCCGCGCCCGGACCGGCTCCCCGCCACCCGCCTCGCCCGGACCGGCTCCCCGCCACCCGCCTCGCCTACTCCTCTTCATCGCAGCGTCTCCCCGTCGCAGCCCTCTCCTGAGTGCCAACCCGCCGCCAGCACCCTCCCGTTGCGCGCGGCCTCGCTCGTCGAGTCCGCCACCCAGACCTGCCGCGGTCGCCGCCAACCCACTGCCCCGTCCGCGCCACTCGTCGACTTCCGTCACCCCTCCTGGCCCGTTCGCCGACTCGCGACCCGCTGGCACCTCCCATCCCGCGCAACCTTGCTAGCGTCGCCCGCGATGCCCCCACGCTCAGATCCCCCAGGCCCGAGCTCCCCGGCTCCCGCGGCCCGTCCCACCGGCGAAGAGACACCACCGCCGTCCTGGGTCGAGAACGATCGCCCCCAGACAATCGCCCTCGGCCTCGCCGCCGCCGGTGCCGTCGCACTCGCCGCCGGTGCCGTCGCCCGCGTCTCCCCGGACGCAGGTCCCGGGTTCACCAGCTGGCCGTGGCTGGCTGTTCTCGCGCTGGCCCCCGTCGTCGCCGCGATCGTGGCCGCCGGGAAACGGCCCGCGCTGGCCGGCGGTCTCGTCCTCGGCCTCGCCGCTCTCGCGCCCGGGCGGCTGGTGCTCGACCTGCAGTTCGCCGTCAACGGACCGCTCGCCGTCCGCCCGGAGCTCTACCTCGCCGACCGGTTCGTCGGCGGCTCGGCCGTCGGGGCCGGGTTCTGGCTGCTGATCGCCGGGCACCTGCTCACCCTCGCCGCGGGTGTCGCCGCCTGGCGGGCGAGCCAGACCGGGGAGGAGCCCGAACGGCGGCGGTGGCGACTGCTCGTGCCGCTGCTCGCCGTGGCCGCTTCGGTCGGGTTGCTGACCGCGCCCGTCCACTCCGCCAACGGCTTCCTCCTCGCCCGCGCGTCCTTCGAAGGACCCTGGCCCGCCCTCGGCGGCTACCTCCTGCTCGCCGCCGCGCTCCCGCTGGCCGCCGCGCTCGCGCTCGCCGCGCCCGCCGAGCGGACCGCGCGTGGCGCGCTGCTCGGGCTGGCCGCCGGCGCGTTCGGCGTCGCCGTGCCGCCCGTGGTGGCCGGACTGTCCCGGGCCGACCTCGGCGTCACCTGGGGACCCGTCCTCGTCCTCCTTATGACGGCTGTCATAGGCGCGCTCGCCTTCACCCGGCTCGCCGAGAAGCCCGCCGACGACGAAGCCGACCTGAAGATCCCCGGCCTCTTCTGGTGGCGGCTCGTCACCGGATTGCTCGGTCTCGCCACGGCGTTGGCCGCGGTGATCGGCAGCTTCGCGCCGCAGGTCGCCGTCACCGCGCTGAACCCCGGGGCCACCGCGCCGGTCAGCGCCGCCGCCGAAAGTCCCGCGCGGTGGTTCCTGCTCGTCGCCGCCGTCGTGCTGGCCGTGGCGGCCCTCGGCGTGCTCGTCCCCAAGACCGCCCCCGGCGCGCGGCCGCTGCTCGGGCTCCTCTGGGCCGGGATCGTCCTCGCCGGCACGGCCGTCCTCAACACCGCGCTCACCGCCACCCAGGCCGGCAACCTCGGCGGCTTCGGGGGCACCGCCGCCCCCGCGTTGACCTACGACCTCGGCGCCGGCGCCGCCTGGACGTTCGCCGCGCTCGTGCTCGCCGTACTGACCGCGCTCGCCGCCGCCGGGACCGGGGTCGTCGAACGCGAGGACGCGGGGAACGCCGCCGAGCCGGGCAAGAACGTGCTCACGCCGGTCGTCGCCGGGGCGGTGCTGGCCGTCGCCGCCTTCGGACTGCCCGTCTTCACCGTGCCCGGCTACGTCACCGCCGGGCTCTGGTCGGACTTCGACACCCCGTCGTGGGGGCTGCTGACCGCCGCCGTGGCGGTCGTCGGCGCCGCCGCGCTCGCACTGCGGGCCCGCCCGAAGCCCGCGGCGGCACTCCTGACCGGCGCCGCCGTGCTCACCGCCCTGCACGCCGCGGAGCTCCCGCTCGTCGGCGGAACCCTCGGCGGCGCAACCCCGGCAACCGGCTTCTGGCTCGCCCTCGCCGCCACGGCCGCCCTCCTGATCGCAGCCGGCCTCGCAGCCGCAGGCGGACGCCGTGACGCGTGACGTGATCGCGCTCGGCCTGTCCGCTCTCGGCCGGCGCCGTCATACCGCCCTTCCCAGCAGGCGCGGTCGAACCGCAGCGACCCAGGCGGACGCCATGACGCGTGACCTGACCGCGCCCGGCCCAACCACCCCCGCTGTCCACGCTCGAACCGCCCACCCGACCACCGACGGCGGCCGCCGTGGCGCGTGACCGGCCCCGGGTGCTGCTCGTCGAGTTCGCCCGTCCCGACCCCGCCGCCGTCGCACTCGGCCGCCTCCTGCGCGACGAAGGTCTCGAAGTCATCCACGCCGGCCCCCTCGGCACCGGCGAGCAAATCCTCCGCACCGCCGAGCAGGAAGACCCCGACGCGATCGCCGTCCTCGGCGACCCGCCCACAGCCGAACTCCAAGCCGCGCTCAGAGATTTCCGCGTCTTCACCACCCCCGAAGAAGGCGCCCGGTGGGCGGTCTCACACCGCGAGAACACCGTCTGACCGCGCACGGTGACCGACTTCACCAGGTGCGGAGTCCCCGCCGTTCACGCAGGTCGCTAACCTCGACTGGTCCGACAGCGCGGTCCGGTAACGCGGACCACCACAGTGGCGTGTCGTCAGGAGACTGGAGTAGTGGACCTCTACGAGTACCAGGCGAGGGATCTCTTCGCCGCCCACGGAGTACCGGTTCTGCCGGGCTCGGTGGCTAGCACCCCCGAAGAAGCCAAGACCGCCGCGGAGCAGATCGGTAACCAGGTCGTCGTCAAGGCGCAGGTGAAGGTCGGCGGCCGCGGCAAGGCGGGCGGCGTCAAGCTGGCCCAGACGCCGGACGAGGCGAAGGAGAAGGCGGAAGCCATCCTCGGCCTCGACATCAAGGGCCACATCACGCGCCGCGTGCTCGTGGCGGAAGCGTCGGACATCGCGTCCGAGTACTACTTCTCCTTCCTGCTGGACCGGGCGAACCGCACCTTCCTGGCGATGGCTTCGTCCGAAGGCGGCATGGAGATCGAGCAGCTCGCCGTCGAGCGCCCCGACGCGCTCGCGAAGATCCCGGTCGACGCGATCGCCGGGGTCGACAAGGCGAAGGCGCTCGAGATCCTGAAGGCCGGCAACTTCCCGGCCGACATCATCGACGAGGCCGCCGACGTCGTCGTGAAGCTCTGGGAGACCTTCGTCTCCGAGGACGCCACCCTGGTCGAGGTCAACCCGCTGGTCCGCGACCCGCAGGACAAGATCATCGCCCTCGACGGCAAGGTCACCCTCGACGAGAACGCGGACTTCCGCCAGCCGGGCCACGAGGCCCTGGTGGACAAGGAAGCGGAGAACCCGCTCGAGGCGAAGGCCAAGGCCAAGAACCTCAACTACGTCAAGCTCGACGGCCAGGTCGGCATCATCGGCAACGGCGCGGGCCTCGTGATGTCCACTTTGGACGTCGTGGCGTACGCGGGCGAGAAGCACGGCGGCGTGAAGCCGGCGAACTTCCTCGACATCGGCGGCGGCGCGTCGGCCGAGGTCATGGCGGCCGGGCTGGACGTCATCCTCAACGACACCGACGTGAAGAGCGTCTTCGTCAACGTCTTCGGCGGCATCACCGCCTGCGACGCGGTGGCGAACGGCATCGTCGAGGCCCTGAAGATCCTGGGTGACGAGGCCAGCAAGCCGCTGGTCGTCCGCCTGGACGGCAACAACGTCGTCGAGGGCCGCCAGATCCTGGCCGACGCGAACCACCCGCTGGTCACCGTGGTGGACACAATGGACAACGCGGCCGACAAGGCTGCCGAGCTCGCCGCGGCAGGTGCGTGAGATGTCGATCTTCATCAACGAGAACAGCAAGGTCATCGTCCAGGGGCTCACCGGCTCCGAGGGCACGAAGCACGCGACCAAGATGCTGAAGTCCGGCACGAACATCGTGGGTGGCGTCAACGCCCGCAAGGCCGGCCAGACCGTCACCATCGAGGGCAAGGACCTCAAGGTCTTCGGCACCGTCGAAGAGGCGATCAAGGAGACCGGCGCCGACGTGTCGGTCATCTTCGTGCCGCCGAAGTTCGCGAAGGACGCCGTCCTCGAGGCCATCGACGCCGAGATCCCGCTGGCCGTCGTCATCACCGAGGGCATCCCGGTGCACGACTCGGCCTACTTCTGGGCGCACGCGGTCGCCAAGGGCAACAAGACCCGGATCATCGGGCCGAACTGCCCCGGCGTCATCAGCCCCGGCAAGTCGAACGCCGGCATCATCCCGGCCGACATCTCCGGCCCGGGCCAGATCGGCCTCGTGTCGAAGTCCGGCACGCTGACCTACCAGATGATGTACGAGCTGCGGGACATCGGCTTCTCCACCGCGGTCGGCATCGGCGGTGACCCCATCATCGGCACCACGCACATCGACGCCCTCGAGGCGTTCGAGGCGGACCCCGAGACCAAGGTCATCGTGATGATCGGCGAGATCGGTGGCGACGCAGAAGAGCGCGCCGCGGCCTACATCAAGGAAAACGTGACGAAGCCGGTCGTCGGCTACGTCGCGGGCTTCACCGCGCCCGAGGGCAAGACCATGGGCCACGCGGGCGCCATCGTGTCGGGTTCCTCCGGCACGGCCGCCGCGAAGAAGGAGGCCCTCGAGGCCGCCGGCGTCAAGGTCGGCAAGACCCCGAGCGAGACCGCCGTCCTCGCGCGTGAGCTGTACAACAGCCTCGGCTGACGACAGTGTCAACCCCGGGGGCAGGCCCCCGGGGCCGGGGGCCTGCCCCCGGACCCCCGTAAAAGCCGGGGGTCGTAACCGCAGGTAGAGCCGGGCACCCACAAGGTGCCCGGCTCTCCTGCTTTCGGGCACGAAACCTCCCGAGGTATTCACGCGTCTGGTGGGCTGAGGGCTTGAGAGTGCGCTAGCGTTCTGCGCACACAAGCCGCCTCGTCTTCCCCCGGGTGCCCGCGTGCCCCGGAGTGCCGGTCGAACCGACAGGAGTGCATCCGATGACCTTCCCCAGCGGCGGGCCTGGCTACCCCCAGCAGGGTGGCGGCCAGCAGCCCCCCGGACCGCCGCCCACCGGTGGCTTCCAGCAGCAGCACGCGCCCCAGGCGCCCCCCGCGTCGGGCCCGGCGGGCCTGCCGCAGAACCTGCCGTTGCTGCTCGCCCTGGTCGTCGCGGTCTTCGGCCTCGTCCAGTACTTCCTGGGCTTCTCCGACAACGCCGACGTCGGCCTGGCCACCACGTTCCTGCTGGTCGCCGGTCTGCTCGCCGGGCTGCACGTGCTGCCGAAGGGCCCGAAGACGCTGCCGTTCGTGGCGCTGTTCAGCGTGCTCGGTGCGCTCGACGCCCTCGACTCGCTGGTCGCGCTGCCCACGACGCCGGGCATCGTCACCGTCATCCTGATCCTGGCGATCCTGCAGATGGCCGTTTCGGTCGGCGCGCTGCTCATCGAGCACGACGTGATCAAGCCGCCGTCGCCGAAGCCGGCCGCGCCGTCCTACGGCGGTCAGCAGCAGCAGTACGGCCAGCCCGGACAGCAGCAGTACGGCCAGCCGGGTCAGCAGTTCGGCCAGCCGGGTCACGGCCCGGGCCCGGTCGCCCAGGCCGGGGAGCCGTCGGCGCCGTTCTCGCAGCCGGGCCAGTACGGCTCGCCGAACCCGCCGTCGACCACGCCGCCGCCGGGGCAGCAGGCCACGACGTACGCCCCGCAGCAGGGCTCGTTCTTCCAGCAGCCGCCGTCGGACAACCCGGGCACCCCGCCCGGTGGCTTCGGCAAGTCGAACTGACGAGGTCCCCGAAACACCCGCTGTGACGCAGAGTGTCACGGCGGGTGTTTTGCACTCCGGGGGTTACTCGACCGGGTGGGTTAGCTTCCCCACGTCGGACGGCGGCGGCGTGGCTCACCCGGACGGACCAGCCCGGATGTCAGGGTGCGGATCATGGACCTGCTCACCGACGCCCGCGAGGAGCCGGTGAGCGACCTCGATCCCGACGTCGGGCTCTCCCGGGCGGCGCGGGTGCGGGTGTTGCTCGCCGCCGCCCTCGGCCCGCTGGTCACCGGCTACGCCGTCGTCGCGACCGTGCTCGCCCTGGTCGCGCTCACCGCGGGCCGCGCTGTCTTCTCCGGCACGGGCGTGCTGCTGGCCGCCGGGCCCGGCTGGCTCGCCGCGCACCAGGTCCGGCTCGGCCTCGGCGGTCACCCGCTCGGCGTGCTGCCGCTCCTTGCGACGCTCGGCGCGGCCCTGCTGGCCGCCCGGACGGCGGCCGGTGCCGCCCAGCGCCTCGGCTGCCGCTCGGCCCGCGAAGCGCTGCCCGTACTGCTCACGATCACCGGCGCGCACGCCGTGTTCGGGCTGGTCATCGCGCTCGGCGCGCAGGGCTCGCCGGTGTCGGCGAACCCTGTGGTGGCGTTCGTCGTGCCCGGGCTGCTCGCCGCGGTGGCCGCCGGCACCGGCGTCATCCGGACCTGCGGGCTGCCGGACGTCGTCGCGGCCCGCCTCGACCCCCTCGCCCTGCGCGGGCTCCGGGCCGGCGCGCTGGGCTTCGCGGTGCTGGTGGCCTGCGGTGCCGCGGTGTTCACCGTCGCGACCGCGGTGTCCTGGGCGACCGTGTCCGACGTCTACGAGCCCGCCTTCGGCACCAGCTTCGGGCTCTTCCTGCTGTCGGTGCTGTACCTCCCGAACGCCGTCGCCGCCACGCTGTCCTTCGTCACCGGGCCCGGGTTCTCGATCGGTGATCTGAACGTCGGGATGTTCGGCTACCGCGGCGGCGCCGTGCCCGGCGTCCCCCTGCTCGGCGGCCTGCCCGAGCAGCACGCGGCCTGGTGGCCCGCCCTGCTCGTGCTGCCCGCGGCGGCCGGCGCGCTGGTCGGCTGGTCGCTGCGCAAGGTCGACGCCGACCCGGCGCAGCGCATCCGCGCGGTCGCGGTGGCCGGCGCGGTCGTCGCGCTCGGCTGCGTCCTGCTCGGCACGCTGTCCGGCGGGCGGCTCGGCGACGGCCCGTTCGACCCGGTGAGCGTGCCGATGGGCGTCGCGTCCGTCGTCGCGTTCTGCTGGATCGTCATCCCGGGTTCGTTCGTCGCGTTCTTCACGGGCGAGCACGAGCCGCCCGCGCCGCCGCCGGAAGCGCTCGAAGACAACGAAGCCTTCGAAGACGCGGACGAGGTCGACCCCGAGGAAGCGGCCGAAGCCGTCGCGGAACTGGAAGCGGCCGAGCCGTCCGAGCTGTCCGAAGAGGACGAAGAAGAACCCGGCGAGGACGCGGAGTTCGAAGCCGAAGCGGACGCCGAACTCGGGCTCGAAGACGAGCCCGCTGAGGACGAACCTGTGACCGGAGGCACCGAGACCTGCGGCGACGTCGAGCCGGACGAGACCGACCGTTAGGGTTGACGCGACCTGGTGAAGCGCCGTGCGCCCCGGCGGCGCACCGCCCGCGGCAAGGAGCCTGCTCTGTCTCAACGGTTGGAGCTGCCCACTCCGGTGAAGCTCGTCGTGCTCGCGTCGGGCTCCGGCACCCTCCTGCAGGCGGTGCTGGACGCCACCGCCCGGTCCGGCTTCCCGGCCAGGGTCCTCGCCGTCGGCGCCGACCGCACCGGCATCGAAGCCCTCACCCGCGCCGAACGCGTGAGCATCCCGTCGTTCACCGTCCGCGTCGCCGACCACCCCGACCGCGCGGCCTGGGACAAGGCGCTGACCGAGGCCGTCGCGGCGTACCAGCCCGACCTCGTCGTCTCCGCCGGGTTCATGAAGATCCTCGGTGAGCAGTTCCTCGGCCGCTTCACCGTGGTCAACACGCACCCGGCGCTGCTCCCGTCGTTTCCCGGGATGCACGCGGTCCGCGACGCGCTGGAGGCCGGCGTCAAGGTCACCGGCTCGACCGTGCACTTCGCGGACGCCGGGGTCGACACCGGGCCGATCATCGCCCAGGAAGCCGTCGTCGTGGAGTACGACGACACCGAAGACGTCCTGCATGAACGGATCAAGGCCGTCGAGCGCAGGCTGCTGGTGGAAACGATCGAGCGACTCGGCCGCGGTGGCTGCACCGTGGACGGACGAAAGGTGACATTTCGTGAGCACTGACCTGGGACGGCGCCCGGTCCGCCGGGCGCTGATCGGCGTCTCGGACAAGGCGGGCCTCTTGGACCTCGCGGCCGGGCTGCACGCGGCCGGCGTCGAGATCGTCTCCACCGGCGGCACGGCGAAGGCCATCGCCGACGCTGGGGTCCCGGTCACGCCGGTCGAAGCGGTCACCGGCTTCCCCGAGTCGCTGGACGGGCGCGTCAAGACGCTGCACCCGAACGTGCACGCCGGGCTGCTGGCCGACCAGGGCAACGCGGACCACGTCGAGCAGCTGCGCAAGCTGGACATCGCGGCGTTCGACCTGCTGGTGGTCAACCTGTACCCGTTCGCGCAGACCGTCGCGTCCGGCGCGAGCGCCGAGGACTGCGTCGAGAACATCGACATCGGCGGCCCGGCCATGGTCCGCGCGGCGGCGAAGAACCACGGCAGCGTCGCGGTCGTCGTCGACCCGGCCCGCTACGGCTGGGTCATCGAGCGCGTCGCCGACGGCGGCTTCGACTTCGAGGACCGCAAGCGGCTCGCGGCGCGCGCGTACGCGCACACGGCGGCGTACGACACGGCCGTCGCTTCGTGGTTCGCCAGCGCCTATGCGCCCGCGGACGACGCCGGCTTCCCGGACTTCCTCGGCGCCACCTGGGAACGCGCCGACGTCCTGCGCTACGGCGAGAACCCGCACCAGAAGGCCGCGCTGTACAAGAGCGACCGCCCGGGCCTGGCGCACGCCGAGCAGCTGCACGGCAAGGCCATGTCCTACAACAACTACGTCGACACCGACGCCGCGCGCCGCGCCGCGTACGACTTCGCCGAGCCCGCCGTCGCGATCATCAAGCACGCCAACCCGTGCGGCATCGCGGTCGGCGCGGACGTCGCCGAGGCGCACCGCAAGGCGCACGCGTGCGACCCGGTTTCGGCCTACGGCGGCGTCATCGCCACGAACCGGCCGGTCACCCGCGAGGCGGCCGAGCAGATCGAGAAGGTCTTCACGGAGGTCGTGCTGGCGCCGGACTTCGACGCCGAAGCGCTGGAGATCCTGCAGCGCAAGAAGAACATCCGGCTGCTCAAGCTGCCGGCGGCCCCGGCGTCGTCGATCGAGTTCCGCCCGATCTCCGGCGGCGTGCTGCTGCAGACCGCCGACGCGATCGACGCGCCGGGCGACGACCCGGCGTCGTGGCAGCTCGCCACCGGTGCCGCGGCCGACGAGCAGACCCTGCGCGACCTCGAGTTCGCGTGGCGCTCGCTGCGCGCGGTCAAGTCGAACGCGATCCTGCTGGCCGCCGACGGCGCGACCGTCGGCGTCGGCATGGGCCAGGTCAACCGCGTCGACTCCTCGCGGCTCGCGGTCTCGCGGGCGGGGGACCGGGCCAAGGGTTCGGTGGGCGCGTCGGACGCCTTCTTCCCGTTCCCGGACGGCCTGGAGGTGCTGGTCGAGGCGGGTGTCCGCGCGATCGTGCAGCCCGGTGGCTCGGTCCGCGACGCCGAGGTCATCGCGGCCGCGGAGAAGGCGGGCGTCACCATGTACCTGACGGGGACGCGCCACTTCGCGCACTGACCCGCGCTTCGAGAGGGAGGGCTCGATGCAGCAACCGCCGCAGTACGGACACGGTCAGCAGGGGTACCCGGGCTATCCACAGCAGCCCGGGTACCCGGGTCACCCCGGTTATCCGCCGCAGCAGGGTTACCCGCCGCCCGGCTACGGCGCGCCGATGCCGCCGCCGAAGAAGAAGCGCACCGGGCTGGTCCTGGGCATCATCGGCGGCGTCGTCGTGCTGCTCGGCGCGGGCATCCCGCTCGGCATCTTCGCGAGCGACTACTTCGCGAGCACGGGCAAGGCGCCGAGCTCGGACGGGCCGGCGGCCGAGTGCGCGATCCCGGCGGAAGTGCTGGCGAAGGCCGGGTTCCCGAGCTACGTCGGTGGCAAGCCGGCCGGCGGCGAGACGTTGCCGGGGCTGAAGCAGATCGGCTGCGGCTTCAAGCCGGGGCCCGACGAGTACGTCCGCGACGCCACCCTGAACGTCCGCGTCGTCGAGTACTCCGGCGAAGACGCGGAGGCGCAGGCGAAGGACAACTTCATGACGACGAAGCCCGAGGTGCCGCCGGTCGACGTGCCCGGCATCGGCGACAAGGCGGTGCTGGTCCGCCTGATCACGAAGAGCGCGTTCAGCGGCGCCGAACTGAACGTCCTCGCCGGCTCGAACCTCGTCACGGTCGAGGTTTCCGGGTGGGACAAGGGGTTCTTCTCGAACTCGCCGATGCCGCAGGAAGAGTCCGACGCGACGGTGAAGGCGGTCGGCGCCGAGATCGTCAAGAAGCTGCCGCGCTAGGCGGGCGCGGGCAGCGCCTTGCAGAGCGCGACCGGGAACTTCGGGTCGGCCGCCCGGATCTCCGCGCAGCCCCCGGACTTGGTCTGCGCGAACGACGTCCACCCGCCGTCGCCCCAGCGGAACGCGGTGCGCGACGGCGCTTCGGTCTGGCGCAGCAGGAGGTCGACGACCAGCCAGGCCGGGTCGCAGGCGCGGGTGGTTCCGGCGCTTTCGGCGCCCGCGGCGGACACCGCGGCGCCGATCCACGCGGGGTCGCAGTGGTCGGCGGGCGGGGCGCAAGTGCCTTGGCGGTCGCAGTGGCCCCAGCCGGCGCCGAGCTTGTGCCAGGCGTTGCCGGTGTCGGCGTTGAGGATCACGGTCCGGTCCGCGATCGGCGCTGAAGTGGTCAGCCGCAGTTCGGCGGGCACCTTGTCCTGGCAGCCGCCCGCGGCGGGCCGGGTCGAGTAGACGACGTCGGCGCGGATGTCGGTCTTCGCCTCGACGAGCTGCTCGATCCGCGGCTCCCGGACGCAGCCGGGGTCCTTGCCGGGCAGCGCGACCTGCACGAACAGGGTGGTCTCATCGGGGCCGGGGCGGATCCCGGTGACGTCGGCGCGGAACGAGCGCCACTCCGCGCCCATGGTCGTCGGCCCCGGGGCCGCGGCCGTGGCGCCGGGCACCCCGCCGCCGGCGGTCAGCACCACGGCGGCCACCGCGCCCACCGCGACGAGCGCGCCGGCGATCCACAGGACCGCCTGTCTCCGCCGTTCGGTCATCGCCACCCCCAAAGTCCACCGGGCAATCTAGCCGACCCCGCGGCGGCCGGTGGGCGGACCGGGCTATTGGCGGTCCTTCTCCAGGTACACGGCGCCGGCGATGTGGCCGCCGGCCTCGGCCGCGTCGGTCAGCCGGTAGCCCGCGCGCTGGTACATCGTGATGTTGCGGACGCTCTTGGCCCCGGTGAAGAGCGCGAACCGGCGGGCTTCTGCCGGCGCCTGCGCTTCGGCGTGGGCGAGCAGGCGGCGGCCGAGCCCGCGGCCGGTGAAGTCCGGCGCGACCATCAGCCTGCCGAGCTCCCAGCGATCCCCTTCGAGCCGGGCCCGGACGCCGCCGATCAGGCGGCGGTCCTCGCGCAGGGTCCACACCGACCACGTCTTGGTCCAGTCGCGCACGTCCTCGAGGGATTCGTGCAGCGCGGGGATGTCGAGGGTGTCGTTCAGGATGGCTTCCTGGACCCAGCAGCAGCGTTGCAGGACCAGCAGCTCCGGGGCGTCTTCGGGCTGGGCGTCGGTGAGCTCCACGCGGTGTGTCTAGCTGCTCCGACGCGGCTCGGGCAACTGGTTTGCGGTGCGCTATCGGGTGACTTGACAGGTCTGGTGGTTCGCGGTTGACTGGTTCTTGTCGAACAGGCGTTCGATACCGCCGCCTTCCCCGCGGCGGACCAGAGCCGTCGGTCGTGTTTTGGGAGAGGCCCGACCGCCGGCCCAGTCCGTGGTGGGGAGGTGCGTGCGGTGACCGCTGTGGTGGAGCCGCCGGTGGCCCGGCTGGCGGCCCTGCCCGGGGTCAGCACGGCGAGCGGGGTGGCGGCCCAGGCCGAGCGCGCGCGGGCGACGGGAAGGGTGCTCCCGGTCGCCGAGGCGCTGGCGGGCCTGCTGCCCGCCGCCGGGCTCCGGCGCGGGAGCACGGTGGCGGTCCACGGCTCGACATCGCTGCTGCTCGCCCTCCTCGCCCCGGCTACAGCGGCGGGTTCATGGGCGGCGGTGGTCGGCCTGCCGTCGTTGGGCCTGGCGGCCGCGGCCGAGTACGGCGCGGACCTGAGCAGGCTGGCCTTGGTCCCCCGCCCGGGAGCGGAGTTCCCGGCGGTGGTGGCGGCACTGCTCGACGGCGTGGACGTGGTGGCGGTCCATTCCGGGACGGTGCAGCCCGCGGTGGCCCGGCGCCTGTCGGCCCGAGCCCGCCACCGTGGAGCGGTGCTGTTGACGTCGGGCGCGTGGCCGGGAGCGGACGTCGAGCTGTCCTGCCGCCGCGAGGCATGGACCGGCCCCGAGAGCGGCTACGGCCACCTACGCGAGCGCAAGGCCGTGGTCCGAGCCCACGGCCGCGGCGCAGCGGCCCGCCCGGTATCGGCGGAGCTGTCGCTACCGGGCCCAGAGGGCGGCGTAACCCGGGCGGAGCGGTCGTTGCGTGGCGCGGCGGGGTTCGGCGACGAGGCAACGGCATGAGGGTCGTTCCGCACCTGCTTCGGCCGGCTCGGGCACTTTCGCTCGGCTCCGAGGCGCGCTCGCCCGCGGCCGGCCACACCGAGCCCAGCGCACCGGTCCTCCGCCTGCGCGGGTCCTCGGCGTGCGCGGGCCCGACCCTCCCGGTCAAGCGCACCACTCCCGCTCGGGGGCGCCGGTCTTCCGGTCACCAGCGCCGGCTCTCGGTGGGCGCGACCCTCCCAGTTCAGCGCACCCCTTCCGCTCGGCGCCACCGGTCCTCCGACCGCCCGGGCCGAGCCTGCGGGCAGGCCACATGACCGTCCCAGCCCAGCGCGGCACCGCCGACACCCCCGCCCGGCTGCTGGTCCTCTGGTGCCCGGACTGGCCCGCCGTCGCCGCCGCGGCCGTTGCCGGGATCCCCGTGACCGAACCCGCCGCCGTCTTCAGCGCGAATCGGGTCGTCGCCTGCAACGCCGTCGCGCGCCGGAGCCGGATTCGGCGGGGGATGCGGCGGCGGGAGGCGCAGTCGAACTGTCCCGAACTGGTCGTCTTCGCCGCCGACGATGGTCGTGACGCGCGGCTCTTCGAGGCCGTCGCGCGGGCGGTCGAGGGGCTCGTCGTCGGCGTCGAAGTCGTGCGGCCGGGCCTCGTCGCGGTGCCCGTCGACGGCGCCGCGCCCTACTTCGGCGGCGAACACGCCCTCGTCGAGCGGCTCGTCGACGAGGTCTCGGCCGCGACCGGCGTCGAATGCCAGGTCGGGATCGCCGAGGGGCTCTTCGCCGCGACGCTCGCCGCCCGCTGCGGGGAGTTCGTCGAACCCGGGCGCGTCGCCGATTTCCTCGCGCCGCTGCCCGTCACCGAGCTCGACCAGCCCGGCGCCGAACGCGCGGAGCTCGTCGACCTGCTGCGCCGCCTCGGGCTGAAGACCCTTGGCGCGTTCGCCGCGTTGCCGGAGCGCGACGTCGCCAACCGCTTCGGCACGGCCGGGCTGCTCGCCCACCGGCTGGCGCGCGGCCGCTCCGAACGACCGCCGTTGCGCCGCCGTCCGCCGCCGGAGCTGACGCTGACCGAGGAGTTCGACCCGGTCGTCGAGCGCGTCGACGTCGCCGCGTTCCTCGCCAAGGGCCTCGCGACGCGGTTCTGCGCGGGCCTCGCCACCCACGGCCTGGCCTGCACGCGCCTCGGCATCTACGCCGTCACCGAAGCGGGCGAACACCTCGGCCGCGGGTGGCGCTGCGCCGAACCGCTGACCCCGGCGGGCGTCGCCGACCGCGTCCGCTGGCAGTTCGAAGGCTGGCTGCGCGCGGCACCCGGCCGGCGCCCGACGTCCGGCGTGGTGCGGCTGCGGCTCGAACCGGAGGAGACGGTCGAAGGCCGGTCGCTCCAGCTCGACCTCTGGCAGAACGGCGGCTCCGACGAAGACGACGAGCGCGCCGCCCGCGCGTTCGTCCGGGTCCAGGGCCTCCTCGGTCCCGAAGGGGTGCTCACCCCGTTGCTCGACGGCGGCCGCGACCCCGCCGGCCGCGTCCGCCTGGTGCCCTGGGGCGACCCACGCGAGCGCACGAACCCCCCGGACGCGACCTGGCCGGGCCGCCTGCCGGCTCCGTCCCCGGCGACGGTCCTGGACCGGCCGGTGCCCGCCCAGGTCTTCGACGCCGAGGGCCGGGGAGTGGGACTCACGGCCCGCGACCGGATCACGGCACCTCCGCACCACCTGACGATCGCCGGCGGCCCGCCCCGGAACGTCGTGGGCTGGGCGGGCCCGTGGCCGCTGACGCCGGACCGCCGCCGCCCGGGCCCCCGCCGCGCCCGGCTCCAACTCGTGCTCGCCGGCGAGGGCGACGAGCCACCCGAGGCGGTGCTGGTGCACTGCGCGGGCACGGAAAATCCACTGTGGACGGTCGAGGGAGTGTACGACTGAGCATGGACGAGAACTACGCACGACGCCTGCGCGACTGGCTGCGAGCCGAACCCGAGGCAGCGCCCCACCAATGGCTGAGGGAGATCCCGGCCTCGGAGGAGTCGCCCGAGCGGCATGCAGCGGACCGCTGGTCGGTGCGCGGCCAGCTGCCGCCCGCCGACCCCGCGGACAACGCCGACGCCGCAGTCGACAAACCGACAGCCGACGAAGGTGGCTTGGCGCTGGTGATCCCGCTGCCCCGCCCCTCACGCGAAAACGGCTGCCGCCTGAGCGACGCCGAAGCCCGCAGCCGACGAAACCACCCCTCCAACTCGCTGCGCCGCGAGCAAGCCGAGCCGCCAACGGCCCTGAGCGAGGCGGAGGCCCACAGCCGCTGGAACCACCCGTCGAACTCGCAGCGTCGCGACGAAGCCGAGCCACCAACGCCCCTGAGCGAGGCGGAGTCCCGCAGCCGTCGAAACCACCCCTCCAACTCGCCGCGACGCGAGCAAGCCGAGCCGCCAACGCCCCTCAGCGACGCCGAAGCCCGCAGCCGCTGGAACCACCCGTCCAACTGGCACCGCCGTCGCCGCGCTGCCGAACCGCCGCGTGATGAGCCCGGGAGTCGCTGAATGGGCTGGAACAACCCACCCGTCCGCTGGCAGGACCTCGCCCGCACCCTCGCCGGCGACATCCCGCCCGGTGACCACGGCGACAGTCCCGCCTGGGGCCGCCACCGCGAGGGCTACCAGCGGCCCCAAGACCTCCCGGCGCGCGGCAGCGACGACGGCGGCGAAGCCGTCCGCGTCCCCTACGCCGAACTGCACTGCCACTCCAACTTCAGCTTCCTCGACGGCGCCAGCCACCCCGAAGAGCTCGTCGAGGAAGCCGCGCGGCTCAAGCTCGACGCCATCGCCCTCACCGATCACGACGGCATGTACGGCGTCGTCCGCTTCGCCGAAGCCGCGCGGGAGCTCGGGGTCGACACCGTCTTCGGGACGGAGCTCAGCTTCGGCCTGCAAACTCCGCAGAACGGCGTGGCCGATCCCGAAGGCGAGCACCTCCTCCTGCTCGCCCGCGGCGACCAGGGCTACCGGGCCCTCTGCCGCGCCATCACCGCCGGGCAGATCGACGAACGCGCCGAGAAGGGCAAGCCGACCTACGACCTCGGGGCGGTCGCCGAGGAGGTCGCCGGGCAGTGCGTCGTCCTGACCGGGTGCCGCAAAGGGTCGGTGCGCTCGGCGCTCGTCACGCACGGCCCGGCGGCCGCCGCCGAACAGCTGCGGCTGCTCGTCGACCGCTTCGGGCGCGACCACGTCTACGTCGAGCTCACCGACCACCGCCAGCCGCTGGACAGCACCCACAACGACCTCCTCGCCGAGCTCGCGCGGGAACTGGGCCTGCCGACCGTCGCGACCACCGCCGCGCACTACGCGCGTCCCGAACGGGCGCCGCTGGCCGACGCGCTCGCCGCCATCCGGGCGCGGCGGGGCATCGACGAGCTCGAAGGCTGGCTGCCCGCGGCCGGCACGGCGTTCCTGCGCAGCGGCGCCGAAATGGACGTCCTCTTCCGCCGGTACCCGGGCGCGGTCCGGCGCAGCGCGTTGCTGGGTGCGGAATGCGCGTTCCCGCTGAAGCTCCTCGCGCCCAAGCTGCCGCCGTTCGACGTGCCCGAGGGGGAGACCGAGGCAACCCACCTCCGCAAGCTCACCGCGGCGGGCGCGAGGGAACGGTTCAAGGGCAAACCCCACGAGGACAAGGCGAACGCCCAGATCGAGCACGAATTGCGGATCATCGAAGAGCTCGGCTTCCCCGGGTACTTCCTGATCGTCTGGGACATCGTGCGGTTCTGCCGCGACAACGACATCCTCTGCCAGGGCCGCGGCTCGGCCGCGAACTCGGCCGTCTGCTACGCGCTCGGCATCACGAAGGTCGACTCCGTCGCCTACGAACTCCTCTTCGAGCGCTTCCTGGCCCCGGACCGCGACGGCTACCCGGACATCGACCTCGACATCGAGTCCGACCGCCGCGAGGAAGCCATCCAGTACGTCTTCGCCAAGCACGGCCGCCTCCGCACCGCGCAGGTCGCGAACGTGATCACCTACCGCGCCCGGTCCGCGGTCCGCGACGCCGCCCGCGCGCTCGGTTACTCGCCGGGCCAGCAGGACGCCTGGAGCAAGCAGATCGACCGCTGGGGCTCGCTGCGCAGCACCGAAAAGGACCACGACCACGACATCCCGGACGAGGTCGTGCAGCTGGCCTTCGCGCTCGAGGACTTCCCGCGCCACCTCGGCATCCACTCCGGCGGGATGGTGATGTGCCAGGAGCCGGTGAGCCAGGTGGTGCCGGTCGAGTGGGCGCGGATGGCCGACCGCAGCGTCATCCAGTGGGAGAAGGAGGACTGCGCGGCTGCCGGGCTCGTCAAGTTCGACCTGCTCGGCCTCGGCATGCTTTCCGCGCTGCACTACATGATCGACCTCGTCCGCGACTACAAGGACGAGCGCGTCGACCTCGCCGAGCTGGACCTCGCCGACCAGCAGATCTACGAAATGCTGTGCCGCGCCGACGCCATCGGCGTGTTCCAGGTCGAGAGCCGCGCGCAGCTGGCGACCCTGCCGCGGCTGCAACCACGGGAGTTCTACGATCTCGCCGTCGAGGTGGCGCTGATCCGGCCCGGCCCCATCCAGGGCGGCTCGGTGCACCCGTACATCCGCCGCAAGCAGGGGCGCGAGGAGTGGAGCTACGACCACCCGCTGCTGGCGAAGGCACTGCACAAGACCAAGGGCGTGCCGCTGTTCCAGGAGCAGATGATGCAGATCGCGCTGGACGTCGCGAACTTCACCGCGGCGGAGGCCGACCAGCTGCGGCACGCGATGGGGTCGAAGCGCTCGGACCGCAAGATGGAGCGGCTGCGGCAGCGGTTCCTCGATGGCGCCGCCGCGAACGGGGTCGAGGACGAGCTCGCGCAGAAGATCTTCTTGAAGCTCAAGGCGTTCGCGAACTTCGGGTTCCCGGAGAGCCACGCGCTGAGCTTCGCGCATCTCGTGTTTTCCAGTGCCTACTTCAAGTTCTACCACCCGGACGCGTTCCTCGCGGGCCTGCTGCGCGCGCAGCCGATGGGGTTCTACTCACCGCAGTCGCTGGTCGCCGACGCGCGGCGCCACGGCGTCACCGTGCACGGCCCGGACATCAACCGCAGCCTGCCGCACGCGACGCTGGAACCGTTGCCGGACGGGGGCAAGCTGCACGCGGTCCGGACCGGGCTGAGCACCGTGCGGAAGATCGGCGAGGACGTCGCGAAGCGGATTTCGGCCGAGCGGCGGGAAAACGGCGAGTACCGCGACCTCGCCGACGTCGCCCGCCGCGTGCGGCTGACCACCCCGCAGATCGAAGCGCTCGCCACGGCCGGCGCGTTCGCGAGCTTCGGCGGCGACCGCCGCCAGGCGCTCTGGACCGCGGGCGCGGTCGCCGGCGAGCGGCCGGAGAAGCTGCCCGGCCTGGTCGGCGCGCAGGCCCCGGCACTGCCGGGCATGGACGGCCTCGACCTCGCGGCGGCGGACGTCTGGGCGACGGGCGTGTCCCCGGACAGCTACCCGACCGAGTTCATCCGCGACCACCTCGACGAACTGGGCGTCGTCCCGGCGAGCGGCCTGGCCGCCCTCGACGACGGCGCCCGCGTCCTCATCGGCGGCGCGGTAACCCACCGCCAGCGCCCGGCGACCGCCGCCGGCGTCACCTTCCTCAACATCGAGGACGAAACGGGGATGGTGAACGTGATCTGCACGCTCGGCCTGTGGCAGCGCTACCACCGCGTGGCGCGCAGCAGCCCGGCACTCCTGATCCGCGGCGTGCTGGAGAAGGCCGACGGCGTGGTGAGCGTCCTCGCCGACCGCGTCGAGCCGCTGCAGATGCGGATCAAGGCGAAGTCCCGCGACTTCAGGTGAGGGGCCGCCGAACGATCGTGACGATCTCAGGACTGCGGCCGGTCACCGGGGTGCGGTCCCAGTAGCCGTACTGCTCGTCGACCACCAGGCCGGCTTCCTCGATGAACCCGCCCAGCGCCGGGACGTCGAGGAACCGCAACGTGCTCTCGCTGTACCGCGGCGCGTCCCAACCCGGGCTTTCGTACGTCGTCGTGAAGCTGACGTACCCGTCTTCGAACGGCCCCGCGTCGTTCCACGACCGGACGGTGCTCCCGTCGGCTACGACCACTTCGGACACGTGGCCGGGCGTCCACCGCTCCCAGCCCCGAGCCGCCGGGTTGCGGGTGTCGAACCCGAAGCGGCCGCCCGGCTTCAGCGCGCGCCGGATCGCCGCGAAGGCCGTCCGCAGCTCCTCGTCGGTCAGCAGGACCTGGAACGCGTGGCCGGTCATCACGGCGAAGTCGAACTCGCAGTCCCAGGACGCGGTCGACAAATCGCCGAGGACCCACTCGACGTCGTCGCGGCGGCGGGCTTGCGCGAGCATGCCCTCGGCGGGGTCGAGCCCGACGAGCCGTCCGAGGTGGCCGGACTCGCGAGCCCAGTGCAGCAGGGAACCCGTGCCGCAGCCGACGTCCAGCACCGACTCCGCGGCCAGGATCATCGGCAGGTAGAACGCGAAGTCGCCGGAGCGCGGGTTCATCGCGTCGTACAGCGAAGCCAGGCCGGGATCGGCGAAGTGCTGGTCGGGCATGCCGACACCGTAGTCAAGCCAGCCCCAGCAGTTCCGGATGTTTGGCCAGCTCCCGCCAGCACGCCGCCGGGTCGCTCACCAGCCGTCGCCGGTCGAAGTCCAGGAGGCCCGACACCGACGTCACCGACGCCACCAAAGTGCCCCCAGGGTCGTGGAACTCCTGCACCACCCGCGAAGTCTTCCCCGTGCCCCACCGGAACGAGCAGCTGACCGACACCTCGCCGCCCGGGGTGAGCTCGTGGTGGAAGCGGACCGTCGTCTCCAGGTTGACCGGGCCGATGCGGCGTGCGGTCAGCTCCGCCAGGTCGATGCCCGCGGCCTGGACGCACGACCAGCGCGCGTGGTCGGCGTACGCCAGGTAAGCCGGGCCGCGGACGTGGCCGTTCGCGTCGATGTCGTCACAGCGCACCGGGATCGTGACCTGGAAAGCCATGCCGCCGATCCTGGCCCGGCGGCACCGGCCGCGTCTGGAACTTTTCGGCCACCCGGACGAGCGCCGCGGGCGAAGACCCCGACAGGCGGCGGCAGTCGCGGCCGAGGTGAGACTGGTCGGCGTAACCGAGGTCCGCCGCGACCGCCGCCAGCGACGTCCGGTGGGCCGCGAGCGGCTCGAGCCGGTGCAGAAAACGCTGGAACCGCCGGATCCGGTGCACCTGCTTCGGGCCGGCGCCGACCGCGTGCACGAGGTGGCGCCGCAGCGCGCGTTCGCTCACGCCCAGTTCGCCCGCGACTTCCGCGGCGCGCACCGAAGGGCGGCCCAGCACGAGGACGGCGGCCAGCACCCGGCGGTCCGGTGTCACGCCCCGGCCCGCGACGAGCGCTTCGAGGATTTCGCGCTGCGCAACAGGATCGGCGGTAGCGGCCAGGGCGTCCTCGGCCCGGCGGGCGCCGTCGCCCCAGAGGTCGCTCAGCCGGGTCGCGCCCGCGGGCAGCTCCGGCATCGGCGTGCCGAGGACCGCCGCCGCGGCGCCGCAGCGCAGCCGGACGCCGACGCGGGTTTCCGACGCCGGGAGCCACATCCGCACCGGAACGCCGACGGTAACGGCCACCGTCAGCGCGGTGCCGTCCCAGACCAGGTCCGCGCAGCCGTCGGGGAGGACGCGCAGCGGCCGCGCCCAGCCGGTGCGCCCGTGCCAGCCGCACGCCAGCACCGCCGCGAGCGCGGGTGGCGGCGCGACCTCGCGGTACACCGACCGCGCCGACGCGGCCACCGCCGTCGGCCGCAGCGGAACTCCCATGGATCCCAGTATGCAGCGGCCGGGAACTGTCCTAATTCCGCAATAACGTCGCCGCCAGCCAACCGAGGAGGAACACCATGGCCAGCCCCGTACCCGCCGGCTACACCACCGTCACCCCGTGGATCATCGGCCGCGACACCGCCGCGCTGCTCGACTTCCTGAAGCAGGCCTTCGACGCCGAAGAACTCGGCCGGGTCATGGGCGAGGACGGGAGCATCGGGCACGCCGAGGTCCGCATCCGCGACGCCGTCGTGATGGCGTTCGACGGGCCCGCGGACTGGGCCGAGACCCCGGCCTTCCTGCGGCTCTACGTGCCCGACAGCGAGGAAACCCAGCGCCGGGCCATCGCCGCGGGCGCCACCGAGGTGACGCGCCAGACGGTGCTGTTCTTCGGCGACCGCGTCGGCCGCGTGCGGGATCCGTTCGGCAACCTGTGGTGGATCCAGACCCGGCTCGAAGACCTCGACGAAACCGAAATGGCCCGCCGCGCGCAGCTGCCCCAGTACGTCGAGGCGATGAAGTACGTCCAGGGTGCATTGCCCTGACGGCCGGTGTGGCACCCTGGGCCGGTGCTGGAGACCGGGGAGGACTACCGCGAAGCGGTGTTGTCGGGGCAGTGGTGGGAAAAGCGCCGGTTCACCGGCTGCGACTTCACCGGGGCGGACCTCAGCGGGCTGCGGACCCGCGGCTGCACCTTCGACGACTGCGTGTTCAGCCGGGCCGACCTCTCGCGCTCGCGCCACGACGCGTCGGCGTTCCGCTCGTGCACCTTCGAGCGGACGGTGCTCGCCGAAAGCCGCTGGACGTCGTGCTCGCTGCTCGGCACGGCGTTCACCGACTGCGGGTTCGGCGGGATCGCGCTCACCGAATGCGACCTCTCGCTGGCGTCGCTGGCGAAGGCGCGGCTGCGCAAGCTCGGGCTGTCGGGGCTGCGGCTGCGGGAAGCCAACCTGACCGACGCCGACCTCTCCGGCGCCGACCTCCGCGGCAGTGACCTGACCGGCGCCCGCCTGCACGGCGCGAAGTTCGACGGCGCCGACCTGCGCGGCGCGCGCCTCGACGCGAACGCCCTCGTCCAGGCCGACCTGCGGGGTGCCGACGTCGACGTCGACACGGCCCTCGCCTTCGCCGCCGCGCACGGGCTCGTCATCCGCTGAACACGCGGGAACCGGCGGCCGGAGCCGCCGGTTCCCGGGGTGACACTCAGTCGACCGGGGGTTCGCCCGGGTCGAGTTCGATCAGGTCGCCCTCGGCGAGCAGTTCCTCGATCGACGCCGGGAGCAGGTACGCCGACCCGCCGCCGGGCTGGTTGAACCACGGGATCGCGACGCCGGCGAGCGTCTCCAGCGGCCGCTGCACCCGGTAGACGTGGTACGGGCGGTTGACCCACTCCGGCACCAGCGACCGCTCGGCGAACGGCGTGCCCGCCGCGTACGTCAGGTTGCCGGCCGGGCCGCCGAAGCGGTCCAGCTCGCTGCCCGCGGGCAGCTCGCGCAGCTCCTTGCCGCGGAACAGCGTCAGCGGCGGCTCACCGGCCATCGGCCCGATCGGCCACTGCTGCTGGCCACCGCCACCGCCGCCGTTGACGGCCGCGCGAACGGGTTCCTGGCGCGGCTGGACCGGCGGCGCGGCCGGGGGCGGGACCGGCGGGACACCCGGCGGCACCGGGGCCAGGACGGTCGGCGCCGACGGCGGTTCACGCCGCGGCGGCGCGGGCGGCGGGGCGACCTGCTGCTGCGCCGGCGGCGGCCCGGCCGGGACCGGCGCGGGCGGGGCGGGCTGGCGCGGCGGGGCCGGCGGCTCGTCGTCTTCGAGGTCGCCGAACAGCTCCTCGGCGCTGGTGAACGCCGTCTGCTCCTGCGGGGGCACCGGCTCGGGCTTGCGGACCGGGTACGAGCCGGTCGCGACCTCGGGCGACAGCGTCGCGACGACCCGCTGCGGGGCCGGCTCGGGCTCGGGTTCCGGTTCGGGCTCCGGCGCGGGCGGCTCCTCCTCGGGCACGTGGCCTTCCGGGTTGAGCAGCACCTTGCCGAGCATGAACGCGGCCGCGTCCTCGGCGTCGCCGAACACCGCGGGGTTGCTGAGCTTGCCGTCGTACCAGCCGACGCGCCAGCCGTCGTCGACCTCCTCGACGCTCCAGCCGTGTTCGGCGGGCTCGCCGAGCTTGTAGCCGCTTTCGGGCACGTCGAGCTCGTCGAGCTTGGTTTGCAGCCCCGCGAGCACCGGGTGGTCCGGGGTCTCCCGGCGCAGCGCCCGGCGGCCCGACCGGGGCGCGGGCGCGGCCGGCTCCGCCTGGGCGGCCTGCTGGGGCGCCGGGGCCTCCGGCACCGGCAGGACGCCGGGGATGTCGGTCTGGGTGATCATCGTCGGCGGGCCCGGGTCGAACGCGGGTGGCTCCTCGCGCCGCGGCTGGAAGGCGTGCGCGTCCTCGTCGTGCCGCCCGCCGGGCTCGTCTTCGTGCCGGGCCTGGCCGGGCGCGAAGGCGTGGGCGGGTTCGTCGTCGTGGTGCGGCTGGTCCTCGTCGTGGGGCTGGAACGGCGACTCCTGGCCGGCCTGGAAGGCGGCTTCGTCGTCGTGGCCGGGCTGGAACGGCGGCTCTTCCTCGTGCCGCGCCTGGCCCGGCGCGAAGGCGTGCGAGGGCTCGTCGTCGTGGCGCGGCGGCTGGAAAGCGGTGTGCGCGTCCTCGTCGTGCCGGGACGCCTGACCGGAGTCGAACGCGTGCCCGGCCTCGTCCTGGGCCGCGGCGTGCTCGCCGTCCCGCGGCTCCTGGCCGTGCCCGATCGGCTGGTCCGGCACGTACTCCGCGGTCTCGTCGAGGTCGGGCACGCGGCCCGGCTCCGGCGACGAGCCGTTCGTCCCGGCGTGCTCGGACTGCTGGTCGTACTCCGCTTCGCCGTACTGGTCGTCCTCGGCGAAGCGGTCGTCGAACTCCTGGTCGTCGTAGCCGTCCTCGGCGTACTGACCCTCTTCGACGTACTCGTGCTCCTCGGCCGGGGCTTCCGGCTCGGCGGGCGCGTGCGCCGCCTGGGGCGCCTCCGCGGGCGCGGGCGGCTGCGGCGGGACGACCGGCGGGACGACGGCGGTGGGCGGCGGGCCCACGGGTGCCTGCTGCTGCGGGGGCGGCCCCTGCGGCGGCGGGCCCTGGGGCGGCGGCCCGGCCGGGCGCTGCTGCGGCGGGGGCGGCGGCTGGTTCCCCCGGGTGAGGTACCCCGCGGCGGCCTGCAACGTCGGCTCGTCGACCGGCGGCAGCTTGAAACCGACCGCGCGGACGTGCTCGACGAGGTCCGGTTCGGGCGAAACGCCGTACTTGTGCAAGTAGAAGTTGACGGCGGCGGGCCAGATCCACTGGCCGTCGCTGTGGAAGGCGACCGGGACGGTGGCCTCCGGCGTCGCGGCCAGCCGGTCGATGTCGTACCCGCGCTCGGGCACCACCAGCGGCGCGCGCTCCAGGTACTCCAGCAGCCGGTCCTGCTCGTCGACCTCGAGGTCGGGCCGGTTGATGACCGGGCGGCCGGCCGGGCCGACGGTGTCGAAGATCCGGGCGATCCGGAAGTGCGGCCCCGGCTGCTCCGGGCCGAGCCCGGACATCCGCCGGATCAGCCACTCGGGCACGTTGTCCTCGGTGCGCGGGAACATCCGCAGCTCGTCGGAGTAGGCCTGCGGCGGCGGCGCGAGGTTCCACACGGGTTCGTCGCGGTTGTACTCGAGGTTGTAGCTCGACGGGTGGTCGAGCTGGTAGCGCGCGTTGAACCACGTCCCGCGGCCGTCGCGGTACATGCCACCGCGCAGCCTGCCGAAGAGCGTGGCGATGTCGTGGGTGGCGAGCCACTCGTGGACCGTGCCGTCTTCGGTCACGATCTCGCCGGTCAGCTCGTGGTACCTCCCGACGGCTCGGTACTCCGCGGAGACCTTGCGCCAGTCGCGCGGGGCGGCACGCAGCAAGGCCAGTCCGATCTGCTTGACCAGGGTGTCCTGCTCGGTCGCGTTCAGCTGCGTCGTCGGTTGTGCCACCCGCACATTTTGACTGCTCGCGCGCGCGTGTGCACCCCGCATGTGGGTTTTGCCGCTCGACCACCCGGCGGCACCCGGTCTGACCTCGCGTGATGCGAAGTGCGGTAGATCACAGCTTGATCGCGGACGGCGTCGCGAATGGACCGTGTGGGGTAGCGGCCAGTCTACGGGCAGCGACCAGTCGCGCCTGGAAGCGACGCGCGGGGGTCGCTTTGCCAGAATGGGCGGCGTGACGGCGAAGATTCTCGACGGCAAAGCCACCAAGAACGCCATTTTCGCGGAGCTCGAGCCCCGCGTCGCGGCCCTGGCCGCGAAGGGGGTGACGCCGGGCCTGGGCACCGTCCTGGTCGGCGACGATCCGGGGTCGCACTCCTACGTGCGGATGAAGCACGCCGACAGCGCGAAGATCGGCATCAACTCGATCCGCCGCGACCTGCCCGCGGACATCACCCAGGAGAAGCTCGAAGCCGTCATCGACGAGCTGAACGCCGACCCGGCGTGCCACGGCTACCTCGTCCAGCTGCCGCTGCCGAAGCACCTGAACCCGTACCCGGTGCTCGAGCGCATCGCGCCGGAAAAGGACGCCGACGGCCTCGCCCCGATCAGCCTCGGCCGGCTCGCGCTGGGTGAGCCCGGCTCCCTGCCGTGCACGCCGTACGGGATCATCGAGCTGCTCAAGCGCCACGGCGTCGAGCTGAACGGCGCGCGGGTCACCGTGGTCGGCCGCGGCATCACCGTCGGCCGCACGCTGGGCCTGCTGCTGACCCGCCGCAGCGAGAACGCGACCGTGACCCTGTGCCACACCGGCACCCGCGACCTCGCCGCCGAGGTCCGCCGCGCCGACGTCGTGATCGCCGCGGCCGGGGTGCCCGGCATCATCACGCCGGACATGGTCGCGCCGGGCGCCGCGGTGCTCGACGTCGGCGTGTCCCACGTGGACGGAAAACTCACCGGCGATGTTCACCCGGACGTGGCCGAAGTGGCCGGCTGGATCTCGCCCAACCCGGGCGGGGTCGGCCCGATGACGCGGGCGATGCTCGTCAGCAACGTCGTCGAAGCGGCGGAGCGCTCGCTCCAAGGCCGATGACGATGACCGAAGACCGGCGGGACGTCGGCGACCGCCGGGACAAGCGGGCCCGGTTCACGCAGCTGCCGTTCGCGCTGGTGCTGCTGGTGGCCGCCGTCGCCGTGCTGCGGATCGTCCAGTACCACTGGCGGGAGGGCGCGGCGCTGATCGGCGTCGCGCTCCTCCTCGCCGGGGTGCTGCGGGCGGTGCTCCCGGCCACGAGGGCGGGCCTGCTGGTGATCCGCGGCAAGGTCGTCGACATCGTGACCTACACCGCCCTCGCGGCGGCGGTGCTCTACGTGGCCCTGACGATCATCGGCGGCCCGTTCGCCTCCTCCTGAACGCCCAAAGCGCCACTTTCATAGGGAAAGTGGCGCTTTTGGGAGTCGCTGTCAGGAAACGAGGGCGAGTTCGCGGCGTTCGGCTTTGGCCTCGCGGCGGTCGAGGGTGCCGGAGACGATCGCCAGCGAGAGTCCGAACACCGCCAGCAGCGCGCCGACCCAGTTCGGGGCGACCAGGCCGAGGCCGCCCGCGATCACCAGGCCGCCGAGGTAAGCCCCGATCGAGTTGGCGATGTTGAACGCGGACTGGACGGCGGCCGACACCAGGGACGGTGTGCCGCCCGCCTTCTCCATGATCCGCGCCTGCATCATCGGGCCGATCATGAACCCGGCGACGCCGACGAAGAAGATCGTGATCGCGGCGCCGACCTTGCCCTGCGCGGTGATCGTGAAGATCCCGAGCACGCAGGCCAGCGACAGCAGCGCCGCGTACAGGCCCGGCATCAGCGCGCGGTCGGCCAGCCGGCCGCCGAGCAGGTTGCCGATCGTCATGCCGACCCCGGCCAGCGACAGCAGCAGGGTGACGTTCGACGGCGAGTAGCCGGCGACGTCGGTCAGCATCGGCGTGATGTAGGACAGGCAGGCGAATACGCCGCCGAGCCCGAACGTGACGATCGCCAGCGCGAGGTGCACCTGCGGCCGCTTGAACGCGCCGAGTTCGCTGCGCAGCGAGGCCTCCGCGGGCCGGCCCTGGTGGGGCACCAGCTTCGCGATGGCCGCGGCGGCGACCAGGCCGATCACGGCGACGACGCCGAAGGTGGCGCGCCAGCCGACCTGCTGGCCCAGCAGCGTCCCCAGCGGCACGCCGATGACGTTCGCCAGGGTCAGGCCGAGGAACATCATCGACACGGCCTTCGCGCGCTGACCCGGCCCGACGAGGCTCGAGGCGACGACGGCTCCGGCGCCGAAGAACGCGCCGTGCGGCAGGCCGGCGAGGAACCGGAACGCGACGCCGAACTCCTGGTTGGGGGAGAGCGCGAAGAGGGCGTTGCCCAGGGTGAACAGGCCCATCATGGCCAGCAGCATGGTCTTGCGCGGCAGCCGGACGGCGGCCGCGGTGAGCAGGGGGGCGCCGATGACGACGCCGAGGGCGTAACCGGAGATGAGGTAGCCGGCGGTCGGGATGTCGACGCCGAAGTCGGCGGCCGCCTGGGGCAGCACGCCCATCATGACGAACTCGGTGGTCCCGATGCCGAAAGCTCCGATGGCGAGCGCGAGCAGCGCGACGGGCACGGCACTCCTTCCAGGGTGGGAAATCGATTACTCAGCCGATCTCTGGATCGGTTCAGTACGGGGGCACAAATAAAGGCAGCCGTTCGGCCCCAGCGCCGTGAGCTGCCTACGGACAGTCCAACAAGGGGAGGGGGTCGTTGTCATCCCGATATCGGGTGACGATCCACACCGTAACGCCGGTGATCAGCGCGGAGCGGCCAGAACGCCGTCGAGCAGGCCCGGGAACAGGGCGTTCAGGTCGTTGCGGCGCAACGAGTTGAACCGGGTCGTGCCTTCCTGGCGGCCGGTCACGACGCCGGCCTGGCGCAGGATGCTCAGGTGGTGGGTGATTGTGGACTTGGTCACCGGCACCGTCAGTGCACCGCACGCGATCTCGGTGTCCGCCGCCGCGAGCTGGCGGACGATGTCCAGTCGCACCGGGTCGGCCAGTGCGCGGAGCACGCCTTCGACGGTGATCTCGTCCAGTCCGGGGTGAACGATCGGCGGCAGCGCGGCGGTCTTGGCCATGCACTCATTGTACGACGACTGTCGAAATTGCGGCAGGCTCGTAGTACGGTGACTGTCGAACTACGACGTTCGTCGAACCAATCCCTGCTTCGCTTGGGGGCCCCAGCCCATGTCCACACCCACGTCCTCGAGGATCTCGGTCCTCGCCTTCGGCGCGTTCGGCGTCGGGACCAGCGGCTACATCGTCGCCGGGCTGCTACCCGCGCTGACCGGCGAGCTGCACGTCTCGGCCACCGCCGCCGCCCAGCTCGTGACGGCCTTCGCCATCGCGTACGCGATCGGCTCGCCCATCTTCGCCGCCGCCACCGGCACCTGGGAGCGCCGCGCGCTGCTGGTCGCCGCCCTCGTCGTCACCGGCGCCGGCAACCTGTTCGCGGCGCTCGCGCCCGGCTACGGCTCCCTCCTGGTGGCCCGGGTGGTGACCGCCATCGGCGCCGCGGTGTTCACGCCGGCGGCGAGCGCGGTGGCGGCCGAGCTGACCGCGCCCGAACGCCGGGGCCGGGCCGTCGCCATGGTGTTCGGCGGCCTCACGGTCGCGCTCATCTTCGGCGTCCCGCTCGGCAGCCTGATTTCGCAGCACCTCGGCTACCGGACGGCGTTCGCGCTGGTCGCGGCGTTCTCGCTGGTGAGCGCGCTGGCCGTCCGGCTGGCGCTGCCCGCCGTCGCCGCGCCGCCGAAGGTGCGCCTGGCCGAGCGGTTCGCCGCGGGCCGCGACCCCCGCGTGCTCGTCATGCTGGCCGTGACGGTCCTCGGCTGCCTCGCCGCGTTCATGGTCTACACGTTCGTGTCGCCGCTGCTGGCCGCGACCGCGGGCCTCCACGGCACGGCGGTCACGATCCTGCTCTTCTGCTACGGCGTCGGCGGCGCGGTCGGCAACTTCGCCGCCGGCCGGGCGACCGACCGCTGGGGCTCGCGCACGCCGCTGCTGGCCGTGACGGCCGCGATCACGGTCGTGCTGGCGCTGCTGCCGATCGCGACGACGATGCCGGTCGCGGCGGGTGTCGCGCTGTTCGTGTGGGGCGTGGCGACGTGGTCGTTCAGCCCGCCGGTGCAGCACCGCCTGATCGAGCTGGCCCCGGGCCACGCCGGCCTGGTGCTCTCGCTCAACGCGTCCGCGATCTACCTCGGCGTCGGCCTGTCCGGCGTCGTCGGCGGCGCGGTCCTCACCTCGGGCGGTCCGCTGCTGCTGCCCGAGGTCGCGGCCGCGCTGACCCTCGTCGCCCTGGTGCTCGTGGGCGCGGCGTGGGGGCGGGTCCGCGAACCCCGGGAGCAGGTCGCGGTCGGCTAATCGGCGCGGGCCTGGACCTCGCAGTCGGGCCCGGGGTAGACGAGCGCCTCGTGCCCGTCGGCGAACCGCACCAGGTAGGGCGGCGCGCCGTCGGGCCCGCGGACTTCGAGGATCTCGCCGCGCTGCTCGACCGCGCCGACCGTCCGGCCGTGCACCTGGATCTCGTCTCCCACTCCTGCGTGCATGGGCTTCACCTCCGCATCCAGGGTAGGAGCGAAATCCGGTGCCCGGTCCCGGCGAACGGGTTAGGCTGCGGGCGTGATCAGCGAAATCGGAGGCGCCGCGCCTCGGCGCCGGTGAGCCCGTCGGTCCGGGTCCGCACGCCACGCGAACTGCGGAAGTCCCGGCGGAGCAACGCGCATTCCTGTTGGGGCCACCTGGTGGCCGCCCCGCTCTGGCCGATGCACGGCGCGAACCTCGGCACCCTGCTGCGCACGTGCGACGCGGTCGGCGCGTGCCTGGCCGTCCCGCGCTTCCCGTGGGTCCCGGAGGCGTTGCGACGCGGCAACACGTTGCGACGCCCGGCCTGCGTGCACTGGGTCCACGACCCACCCGGCTGGCTGGCGCGCGAGCGCGCCGCGGGCACGACGGTGGTCGGCGTCGAGCTGGCGGAGGAAGCGGTCCGCCTGGCCGACCTGCCCGCGGCCCGCGGCCGCACGATCGCCGTGCTGGGCCACGAGGGGACGGGGATCCCGCCGGAGGCACTCGATTCGCTCGACACCGTCGTGGAGATCCCGATGGTCGGCATCGGCGCCAGCCTGAACGTCGCGGTGGCGGGCAGTCTGGTGCTGTACAAACTCGCGGGGCTGGTGTGACGAGTCTGAAGTGGACGGTCGCGGAGAACGCGTCCTGGTGCGATCTGGTCTGTCCCGGGCAGTTCCGCCCCCGTGCGTGGACGAGCCCGGCCCGCACCCCGCGGTACTACCCGGACGCGGTGACCCTGACCCCGGACGCGACGGCCGCCGACATCCTCCCGTACATCGACGATTCCGCGGGCTGCTCGGTGAAGGACAGCTTCGCGACCCTGGACCTGCCGGGGTTTTCGGTGCTGTTCGAAGCGACGTGGCTGGCGTGCGGCCCGGGCGTCCCCGAACCGGGCTGGCAGCGAACGGCGTCCCCGCTGGGCCTATCGGTGGCGCTGCTGTCCCACGGCGAGAACGAGGTCGTGGCTCACCGCGGCGAGGGCGTGGTCGGGCTGTCCAACTTTTCCGGCACGGAAGAGTCTTGGCCGGGCGCGGTCGCGGCGGTGGCGTCGGCGTTCCCAGGCGTCCCGGTGGTCGGCTACGAGCACGGCGACACCCTGCGGGTAGCCCTCGAGAACGGCGCGCGGCCGCTGGGCCCGTTGCGCGTCTGGGTGCGCTAGCCGCTCTTGGCCGCGGCCTTGGCGGCCTTCTTGAACGCCCGCACCTCGGCGAGCGTCTCGGCACTGGTGACATCGGCGATCGACCGGCGTGACCCGCGGTCGCCGTACGCACCGGCCGTTTCGCGCCAGCCCTTCGGCTGAACGCCGCGCTGCTTGCCCAGCAGGGCCAGGAAGATCTTGGCCTTCTGCTCCCCGAACCCCGGCAGCGCCCGCAGGCGCTTGAGGACCTCGGGCCCGTCGGGCTTCGGCCGCCCGTCGAGCCAGATGCCCTCGGTCCGGCCGTCGTAGTTCTCGATGATGTGCTCCGCGAGCGCGTGCACGCGACGCGCCATCGACCCGCCGTACCGGTGAATGGCCGGCGGCACGACGCACATCTCGACAAAGGTCTCGACATCGGTGGCGGCGATCTTCTGCAACGAGAAGCCGTCCATCCGATCGGCGATCTTCCGCGGGCCGGCGAAGGCGTGCTCCATCGGGTACTGCTGGTCCAGCAGCATCCCGACGAGCAGGGCGAACGGGTCTTCGTTGAGCAGCTTGTCGCCCGCCGGGTCGCCGGTGAGATGCAGTTCGCGCAGCATGCCGTCATCTTGACACAGCCGGCGCGCAGGTCAACGAGCCTTCGCGTACCGCGACGGCGTCGTGCCCAGGTACCGCTTGAAGTGCCGCGTCAAGTGCGCCTGGTCCGCGAACCCCGCCGCGGTGGCGACCTCCGCCGCCGGGGTGCCGTCGAGCAGCAGGCGGCGGGCGCGGTCGACGCGGCGGCCGGTCAGGTACCTGTGCGGCGGCAGCCCGAACCGCGCGCCGAAGCAACGGACCAGGTACGCCGGGTGCGCGCCGAGCGTCTTGCCCGCTTCGGCGAGCGTCAGCGCTTCGGGCAGCTTCGCGTCGAGGAGGTCCCGCAGCTCGTCGGCCAGCCCGCGCTTCGGTTCGTGGACCGCCGGCCGGCCCAGGTGCGTGTGCAGCCGGTCGGCCACCAGTGCGAGCCGGCTTTCGGCCTCCAGTGCGTCGCCGGCGTGGGCGAGGGACTCGTGCAGCTGGTGGATGCGGGTCCGCAGCAGGTTGTCGGCGAGGCTCGGCCGGTCCACCGCGGCCCCGATCAGGTCCTCGCCGAGCACCGAAGCGTCCAGGTACAGCACGCGCTTGCGGAAGCCGTGGCTGGTCGCGGCCCGCCCGTCGTGGGCGACGTTCGGCGGCAGCAGCGTCACGGCCGGGCCGAGCGCGCCGTGGTGGTGGCGGTCGAGGTCGTAGCGGATGACGCCGTCGTCGACGATCAGCAGCGTCCACGTGTCGTGCGTGTGCAGCGGGTAGGCGTGCGTGGTGAAGCGGGCGTGGAAGACCTCGGCGATCCCCGGGACCGCCGGCCGCCAGGCTTCGACGTGCGCCATGTCAAGAACGTACAAGACGCGCGGGTGGCCGGCGGACGAGTCTTCGGCCATGAGTTCCTTCGACACGAAGATCGCCGTCCTGCTCCGCGACGACCTGGCGTCCTGGCAGCGGCTGAACGTCACCGCGTTCCTGGTGAGCGGAATCGCCCACGTGACGCCGGAGCTGATGGGCGAGTCCTACCTCGACGCCGACGACACCGAGTACCTGCCGATGTTCGGCCAGCCGGTCATGGTGTTCTCGGGCACGGGTGACGTCCTGACCGCGGCGCACGCGCGGGCGCTCGGCCGCGGCCTGCGCATTTCGATCTTCACCGACGAGCTGTTCCACACCGGAAACGACGTCGACAACCGCGCCGCGGTGCGCGCGGTGCCGGGGGAGAAGCTGGCGCTGGCCGGCCTCGCGGTGCACGGCCCGAAGAACGCGGTCGACAAGATCCTCAAGGGCGCGTCCCTGCACCGCTGAGTAGAAACCCCCTGTACGGCGCCCGGGCGCGCTGTCAGCATGATCGACGTGCTGCGAAAAAGCGGCCGGAAATGGGGAGAATCCGTGAAATCACTGCATCGCGCCGGCGTGGTCCTGACGGCGGCGGCGGGTCTGGGCCTGGCGGTCGTCCCGGTCGCTTCGGCGGATCCGCTGCGAACGGTGGACTACACCTCGGAAGCGGGCGCCTGGCCGATGGTCGGCGACGCCCACTACACGTCTGCGGGCGCCGAAATCAACGTGTGGCAGCGCGATGGGAAGCTGACGGTCGACGTCGACGCGAACTTCGACTACCTGCGCGTCGTGCTGAGCGCCCCGGCGGGGGAAACCCTCCACACCGGGACGTACACGGGCGCGCGCTACCGCGACCAAGACGAGCCGCCGCTGAGCACACCGGGCTTCTGGGCGGTCACCGCCGGCTTCGGCTGCGGCGACGACTACGCGGACTTCACGATCGACCGCCTCGACGCGACCGGCGTGGACCTGACGTTCGTCCAGCACTGCGGCAGCCCGGACGGCCCGGCCACCCGCGGCGAGGTCCACTTCACGGCCTGAGCCGCTCGACCGGCGGCAGCGCCCCGGTGGTCACCCAGGTGACCCAGTCCTCGGGCTCGAACACGCAGTTCCCGGACGACACCCGGCTGGCGTGCCGGCCGAGCAGCTGCACCGCGCGCCACAGCTCGTCGTCGGCGTCGTGGCGCTCGAACACGACCGGGTCCGTCGCCCGGCAGAAGACGCCGGTCAGCGAATTCGCCAGCCGGTCCCGGCGCTGGAGGAACCAGCCGCCGGGATCGGCGGGCGTGCCCGCCTCGCCGCCGTAGGTGCGCCACACGACGGCCGGAGCCAGCCGCGTCGCGAGGTCGAGCGCGTCGGCGGACTCGAAGGTGCAGCGCCTCGGGTCCGGCCAGGGCGGCACCGGCCGCGGCTCGACCCCCAGCGACTTCAGCTCGAAGGCGGCCGCGGCCACCCGGACCCGGTCCGGTGCGAAGAACTCGACCGTCACCAGGCCGTCGCGTTCCCAGCTCCACGGTTCTTCCAGCGCGTGGTCCGCCGACGGCGGCTCGGCCGCTTCCAGCTCCGCCGGATCGGCGGTCAGCTCGAAGACCTCGACGACGGAGACCTCACCCGGCACGAGCCGGTACTCCACGTACGCCTCGAGCCGCAGCGAGACCCGGCTGCCCTCCGTACGGACCTCCGTCAGGTGCCCGTCGGCGAACCGCGCCAGGTTCACGGCGCCGTCGCGTGCACCAGGAACACGCTTCGCACCCGGTCCCCGCCCTCGACGCTGAACGTCCGCGCCGAAACGTCCACGAACCCCGCCGACGAAGCCAGCGCCGCCGCCCCGTCGTCGTCGGTCGGGAACGACAGGTCCCGCGGCACGAAGTCCGCGAACGCGCCCGACGGCTTGAACCGCGCCCCCGAAACGACCGAAAACGCCAGCCGCCCGCCGGGGCGGAGCACCCGCAGCCAGTCCGCGAACGCCACCGCCCCCAGGAAGTGCAGCGAGGACGCGCACAGCACGACGTCGGCCGAGCCGTCCGCCGCCGGCATCGGGACGGCGGGCGCGACCTGCCACGAGATCACCCCGTCCGGGTCCAGCTCAGCAGCCTTCGCGGAAGCGCGGGCCAGCATCGCCGGCGACAAGTCGACAGCCAGCACCCGAGCCGGCTTCAGCCGCAACGCCGCGTACGCCGCGAAGCCGGTCCCGGTGGCTACGTCGAGGACGAGCCCCGGCGCGTCGGGCAGCGGCGAAACGAGCGCCTCGGCCACGGCAGCGTGCCAGGGGTCTTCGTCGTAGTGCTCGGCCGTGCTGTCGAAGAGGGCTGCCCTCGAGTCGTGGTCCACGGACCCAACCTAACCGGGCCCACCAACCGTTTTCAGCGGACGGCGGCCGGCGAAGCCCAGGTCGGCGCGGTGGTACCAGCTCAGCTCGCGATCACCCTCGAGCCAGCACAGCAGCACGTCGGTGCCGTCGAGCTCGGCCGGGAAGTCGACCAGCAGCGGCGCGAACCCCTTGAGCTCGGCGCCGGTGCGCTGGACCGTCGTCATGAGGTCGTCGAGGCGGGCCTGCGCGGCCTTCCACTCCGGCAGCCCGCCCAGCTCGGTGCCCCGGCCGCCCGGGCGCAGCGACGCGGCGAGCTCGGCCGCGTCGGCGCGGACGCGCACCAGCTCGTCGAGGACCGGCCGCAGCCGCGCCAGTTCGTCACGTGCTTCCGCGACGGTGAACAGTCCCATCCGCCGATTTTGCCACCGGCGTGGTTCAGCTCTCGCGGCGCCGCCGCACCAGCGCGTTGGCCAGTCCGCTGCCGACCAGCAGGAAGCCCACGCCGAGCAGCCCGCCGATGAAGAGGAAGTCCATGACGCCGTACGCGATGTCGCTCTTCGGCATCAGGTTGACCAGCCGGAACCCCCATTCGGGCACCGCCATCGCGGCGACGCCGGGCAGCACGCCGTAGATCAGCCCGCCCAGGATCGGGCCGACCGCGGACAGCGCGCCGAGCGCGGCGACGACCAGCAGCAGGATCGCCCCGCCGGCCAGCAGCGCGATGCCCAGCGGGTCGCGGTTGGTGCTGAGGGTGGCTTGGATCAGCTGCTGCTGGCGCAGCCCGCCCCAGCTCAGCAGCCCGAGGGCCACCGGCGTGAGCACCAGCCCGCCGAGCGCGCTGACGACGTGCGCGCCACCTCGGCGCGGCCGTTCGTCGAGAACGTCGGTGCTGTCTTCGTAGTCTTCGTAGTCGTCTTCGTAGTCGGCGTACCGATGGGTCGACATGGCCGTCACCTCCCGCATGATGAGTTCACGGGTGGCATCGTGCCTTGGTTCACCCCCTCGGCGCGACGCTCGCTCGGCGAGCGGTCGGCTGAGCCGAGCGGTCGGCTCAGCCCCGTGAGCTGTGCCACAACACGCGGGTGGAGACTTGATACCGGCCACTACTGGAACCATCCAGCTCGGTCAAGCAGTACGCTTGTACCGCTACCGGCGAGACTTAAAAGAAGAACGCGAAGATCCGCGGAAGGAGCACCGCTGCTCATGGCCAAGATCAAGGTCCAGGGCACCGTCGTCGAACTCGACGGCGATGAGATGACCCGCATCATTTGGCAGTTCATCAAGGACAAGCTGATCCACCCGTACCTGGACGTGAACCTGGACTACTACGACCTGGGTATCGAGGAGCGGGACCGCACCGACGACCAGGTCACGGTCGACTCCGCGAACGCGATCAAGAAGCACGGCGTCGGCGTCAAGTGCGCCACGATCACCCCCGACGAGGCGCGCGTCGAAGAGTTCGGCCTCAAGAAGATGTGGCTGTCCCCGAACGGGACGATCCGCAACATCCTCGGCGGCGTGATCTTCCGCGAGCCGATCGTCATCCAGAACATCCCGCGGCTGGTGCCGACGTGGACGAAGCCGATTATCATCGGCCGCCACGCCCACGGCGACCAGTACAAGGCGACCAACTTCAAGGTCCCCGGCCCGGGCAAGCTGACCGTCAGCTACACCCCGGACGACGGCTCCGAGCCGATGGAGTTCCAGGTCGCGCAGTTCCCCGAGGGCGGCGGCGTCGCCATGGGGATGTACAACTTCAAGAAGTCGATCGAGGACTTCGCGCGCGCGTCGCTGCAGTACGGCCTCGACCGCGGCCTGCCGGTCTACCTCTCCACGAAGAACACCATCCTCAAGGCCTACGACGGCCAGTTCAAGGACGTGTTCGAGGAGATCTTCCAGAACGAGTTCAAGGCCGACTTCGACGCCAAGGGCATCTCCTACGAGCACCGCCTGATCGACGACATGGTCGCCGCGGCGATGAAGTGGGAGGGCGGCTACGTCTGGGCGTGCAAGAACTACGACGGTGACGTCCAGTCCGACACGGTCGCGCAGGGCTTCGGCTCGCTCGGCCTGATGACGTCGGTGCTGCGCACGCCGGACGGCCGGACCGTCGAGGCCGAGGCCGCGCACGGCACGGTCACCCGGCACTACCGCCAGCACCAGCAGGGCAAGCCGACGTCGACGAACCCGATCGCGTCGATCTACGCCTGGACCCGCGGCCTCGAGCACCGCGGCAAGCTGGACGGCAACCAGGAGCTGATCGGCTTCGCGAACACGCTGGAGCAGGTCGTCGTCGAGACCGTCGAGAGCGGCCAGATGACGAAGGACCTCGCGCTGCTCATCAGCAAGGACCAGCCGTGGCAGACGACCGAGGAGTTCCTCGCGACGCTGGACGACAACCTGGCGAAGAAGATCGCCCAGGGCTGAGTCCCGCTGCTTGAGAAGCCCCCTTCCCGATTCGTCGGGAAGGGGGCTTTTCGCATGCACGGTGTGTCACCGCGGAGTGACTTGATTGGCGCCTCCGGGTGGTTGCTGCGTACGGCGCTGTCGGTCCGGGTAAAGGATTGCCTACCCTTGGCGGGGGACGGGGCTCGCGTGATGGAGGAAGGCATGTCGAAGAAGACTCTGCTCATCTTGGGCGCCATCGTCCTGGTCATCGTCGTGTACGTCATGAACACGGACAAGCAGGCTTCGGGCGCTTCGGCGACCGGCTGCAAGGTGACCGTGACCGCGGACGTCTTGAACGCCCGCGAGACAGCGGACGGCAACGCCAAGATCGTCGGCAAGTACCTCCGCGACGCCCAGTTCGACGCGCTCCCGGGCGTCCAGAACGGCTTCCGCAAGGTCGCCGACGACAAGTGGGTGGCGGCCGCTTTCACCCAGCCCGTGGAGGGCTCCACCTGCTGACCGCTCAGACGCCCAGCAGGTCGGCCGCCAGAGTGGCGACCCCGAAGGCGGCGGCCGACAGACCCAGCGTGCGAGCCCGCTTCGGATCGCGTTTCGCGGCAGCACGCCAGTAGAGGCCGGTGCCGATCGCCAGCATCAGAAGTTCGACGACGGCCGAGACGGCGGGCAGCCGCCAGAGCCCGAAGCCGAACGTGGGCAGGTCGCCGGCGTTGCCGGGCAGGATCGGCAGGTCGGCGCGGTGCACGACGAGGTCGAGCAGCCAGTGCGAGAACACGACGCCGCTGAGGATCAGCCCGGCTTCGCGGCCGAGCTTGACGGCCGCGACGCCGCCGAAGAGCACGGCGAGCACGAGCGCTCCGACGAGCGAGTGCGTGTAGTCGGCGTGGATGACGCCGCCGCCGTAGCCCGCGCCGTCGACCGTCTCGGCGCCGCTCAGGTAGAGCGGCACGAACACGACGTCGAGCCACGCGGTGGCAAGCATGAGCGTCCAGACGGGGATCGACGGCCGGCCCGCCTTGACGGCGGCGGCCAGCCCGAAGTGGCCGGTGATCATCTGCGAACCCCCGTCCAGGGGAAGCGGGCGTCGAGCACGCCGAGCCCGACGGTGAAGAGGAGTACGGCGAGGATGAAACTCATGGTGTCTCCGCGTAGTCGACGAGGCCTTGGACGAGCATCTTCTTGAGCACTTCGAAGCTTTCGCCGACGTCTTCCGGGCGTCCGAAGCCGCCGGAGGCCTCGAGCCCGGCGAAGCCGTGGACGGCGGCGCGGATGCAGCGCGTCGCGTGCACGGCCTGGCCGTGGTCGAAGCCGAACGGCCGGAGCACAGCGAAAACGACCTCGGCGACGGCGTGGGTCGCGGTGCTGAGCTCGGCATCGGTTTCGTTCGGCGCGGTGACGAGCGCGTGAGTGCGGCGCGGGTACTGCCGCAGGTAGCCGCGGTAGGCGTCGGCCAGTGCGGCCACGGCCTCCGCGCCTTCGCGGCCGGTCACGGCGGCGCGGAGGGTCTCGGCCATTTCCTTGACGACGCGGAGGTCGATGAGCCGCCGTAGGTCAGCGAGGTTCTTCACGTGCTTGTAGAGGGAAGGTGCGGCGACGCCGGCGCGTTCGGCGATCTTGGCGAGGGTGAGGGCGTCAGGACCGGCTTCGTCGACGACGGCGATGGCGAGACTGACCACCGCGTCGGTGGTCAGGCCGGCTCTAGGGGACATCTTGGCTACTCTGCATAGCTTTAAAGCTAAGGCTCATAGCTTGGCGGGTCAAGGCACGGTTTTTGTCG
The DNA here is from genome assembly GCF_033441515.1 of Amycolatopsis solani. NCBI lineage: Bacteria > Bacillati > Actinomycetota > Actinomycetes > Pseudonocardiales > Pseudonocardiaceae > Amycolatopsis > Amycolatopsis solani. The sequence goes on along the minus strand of NZ_JAWQJT010000001.1, from coordinate 391,510 downwards.
GTGGTGGGTGCTAGAACTGATCACGTCGAGAACCGCAGGTGGCGGCCCATGGTCGCGGGAGAGGAGGCACCGTCCGGGGACGGGCGACAACTGAATGCGGCACGAGCCGGGCGCGACGTCCGCGAGGTCTCCAGGGGGAGTCTCGCGGGCAGTGGGAGCCGGGTCGGTGCGGCGCTGATCGGTGCGGCTGCGATGGCGAGGCCCGCAATGGTCGAACCTGGGGAACGCGCTCGGACGGGGGTCGGAGCGCGAGGGGAGGGCTGCGGTGGGCTCCGACGGGGTCAGAGTGCGATCGTGAGGTCCTCCTCCGCGACCAGCACCTCGCCGGCGAACTCGGCGCGAGCCTCCTCGGCCGCGGCGGCCCGATCGGTGCCAGGCCAGAAGTGGGTCAGCAGCAGCCGGCGGGCCCCGGCTGCCGCCGCCCAGTGGCCGGCTTCGGTGGCGGTCATCAGGTAGCGGGGTTCTCCCTCCGCCGGTGGGGTGCGGAGGGTGGCGTCGCAGATGACCAGGTCCGCGTCGCGGCCGAGCTCGGCCAGCAGCGGCGACGGTCCCGTGTCTCCGGTGTACGCCACGGTGAGCCCGGGCGCGCTGAGGCGCACGCCGAAGTTCGGCTGGTGGTGCGGCAGCAAATACGGCGTCAGGCGGAACGGCCCGACGTCGGCCGGGACGCCGAGGTCGTGCACGGCGAACAGCTCCGCCGGGTGCGGCCGCGGCTCCAGCGCCTCGAGCCGGCGGACAGTGCCGGGCGTGCAGTGCAGCGGCAGGCGCTCACCGGGCGGACCGGTGTAGTGCCAGGCGCGGCCGAGCGCGCTGACGTCGGCGCAGTGGTCCGGGTGCTCGTGCGTCACGACCACCGCGTCCGGCAGCCGGCAGTGCGCGAACAGCCGCGCGGCGGCGCCGTAGCCGAGGTCGAGCACGACGTGGAAACCGTTGTGCGACAGCAGGAATCCGGCGCACGCCCGGCCGGGTTCTGGCCAGGCGCCGCAGCTGCCGAGCACGGTCAACCGGCTCACGGCGTCGCTCATGCGCGGCAGTCTGGCAGAGCGCGCGCGGCGGCGCGGAACGGTTTTCGCCGACCGGCCCCGATGGTCCGGACGCACCGGCCCGGCCGGTAGCGTGCGAGGCGTGCTGACCGTCTCCACCGTGAACGTCAACGGCCTGCGTGCCGCCGCCAAGAAGGGCTTCGTCGAGTGGCTCGCCGCCACGAAGGCCGACGTCGTCTGCTGCCAGGAGGTACGCGCCACCGCGGAGCAGCTCCCTGCGGAGGTCGTCGAGCCCGAAGGGTGGTTCGTGGCGCACGCGCCGTCGGCCGTCAAGGGGCGCAACGGCGTCGCGGTGTACAGCCGCGTCGAGCCCGACGAGGTGCGCGTCGGCTTCGGCGAGCCCGAGTTCGAGGACAGCGGGCGCTACCTCGAAGTCCACCTGCCGGGCGTCGTCGTCGCGAGCCTGTACCTGCCCAGCGGCGAGGTCGGTACCGAACGCCAGGAGGAGAAGGAGCGCTTCATGGCCGCGTTCCTGCCCTACCTCGTCGAGCTGCGGGCGAAGGCCGCCGCGGACGGGCGCGAAGTCGTGGTCGTCGGCGACTGGAACATCGCCCACGACACCATCGACCTCAAGAACTGGCGCGGCAACCGCAAGAACTCCGGCTTCCTGCCCGAGGAACGCGAGTGGCTCGGCCGGGTCTACACCGAGGCGGGCTACACCGACGTCCAGCGCCGGCTCGACCCCGAAGGCCCCGGCCCCTACACCTGGTGGTCCTACCGCGGCCAGGCCTTCGACAACGACTCCGGCTGGCGCATCGACTGCCAGCTCGCGACGCCCGGACTGGCCGAGAAGGTCGTCGAGGTCGTGGTCGAGCGCGCGGCCGCGTACGACCAGCGCTGGTCCGACCACGCGCCGGTCACCGCGACCTACGACATCTAGGCCGCGCGGGCCGCGCGCCAGGCCGCGCTGTCCACGAAGTGGTTGTCGAACCGGTCCTGCGTCGCCAGGATCTCCGCCGGCGACGCCTCGCCCCGCCGGATCCGGTCGATCATCCGGAAGTACTCGAAGCGCTCGACACCGGGCGTGAACACGATCAGCACGTCCGCGCCCGACCGTTCGGTCGCCCCGAACGCGTGGGTCGTGTGCGGTGGCACGAACAGCATGTCACCCGTCCGGACCGTCACGACGTCGTCGCCGTTCAGCACCTCCAGTTCCCCGTCCAGCATGAAGAACATCTCGGCCGACGAGGTGTGGAAGTGCGGGGTCGCCCCGTCGCGCCCGCGGCCGAGGGACGCGCGGTTCGTGCTCAGGTGCCCGCCGGTCTGCGAGACGTCCGCGAGCAGGGTCATCGTGTCGGGGGTCGAGCCGAGCTGCTCGGCTTCGTCGTGGCGTACCAGCAATGTCGTCATGCCCAGGATGGTTCCACGCCTGATAGTTCGCTGTCAAACTATCAGGCGACGAATAGTGCTGGCGTCGAATAGAGTGCGGGGTGTGAGTGACGAAGACGCCGTCGACGCCGTCGTGTCGGCTTGGCACCGCGAACGCCCCGACCTCGACCTGACCGCGATCGGCGTCGCCGGCCGGATGGGCAGGCTGGCGCTCGTGCTCGGCCCGGCCCAGGAGCGCGTGTTCGGCAAGTTCGGCCTGCAACGCGGGGAGTTCGACGTCCTGGCGGCGCTGCGCCGGTCCGGGAAGCCGTACACGCTGATCCCGTCCGAGCTGTCCGCGACGCTGATGATGTCCCGCGCCGGCATGACGAGCCGCCTCGACCGGCTGGAGAAGGCCGGTTTCGTCGAGCGCGCGCTCGACCCGAACGACCGCCGCAGCTTCCGGATCCGCTTGACGGACGAGGGTTTCGCCGCCGTCGACGCGGCGATGACCGAGCACACCGCGAACGTCTCCGAGCTCCTTTCCGGACTGTCCGGAAAGGAGCTGGGCCTGCTCGACGACGTCCTGCGCAAGCTGCTGGAAAGCCTCGAATCCCCAGCCTGACGACGAAGAAGGGCCTCCCCGGCAGCACGCCGGGAAGGCCCTTCTCGCCGCGCCCGGCTCAGCAGGACAGGTTGCTGCCCGCCGGGACCCCGAGGATCCCGGTGATCTGTGTGTACTTGTCGATCCGGCTCTGCACCTGCGCGGGGTTGCCGCCGTTGCACTCGATGGAGCCGTTGATGCTGCGGATGGTCTCGCCGAACCCGCGCTGGTTGACCATCGCGTCGTGCGGCGTCATGGTGCCCGGCCCGGTCTGGGTGTTCCAGTACCAGAGCCCGGTCTTCCACGCGACGGCCGAGTTCTGTTCGACCTGGTACGGGTTGCCGAGCAGGTCGATGCCGAGCGCGTCACCGGCGGCCTTGTAGTTGAAGTTCCAGCTGAGCTGGATCGGGCCGCGGCCGTAGTAGGCGGCCTGGCCGGCCGGGCAGCCGTAGGACTGGCTCGCGTCGCAGTAGTGCGGGTAGTTCGCGGTGTTCTGCTCGACGATGTAGACGAGCCCGCCGGTCTCGTGGTTGACGTTCGCCAGGAACGCGGCCGCTTCCTGCCTCTTGACCGTGTCGTCGCCGGTGTTGGCGAAGCCGGGGTAGGCCGACAGCGCGTCGGTCAGGCCGCTGTAGCTGTAGAAGCTGTTGCGGTTCGGGAAGATCTGGTTGAACTGGGCTTCGCTGACGACGAACGACGCGTCCGCCGCGGCGGACGCGGTGGTGGCCGGCAACACGACGGCGGCGGCCGCCGCGGCGAGCGCGCTCACCGCCACTCCGGTGCGCTTCAAGAACCGGGTCATCGACATTCGGGACTCCTCTTGATCACGCCGGTCGTGCGCGGTCCGACCGAGCCGAATGGGCTACTCCAAGAGGTATAGACCAATCACTATTGAGTGAAAAGTTTTCCGAATAAGACGACGCGATCGGAGCAGTCGACGCTGCGGCGAATGGCAGAGGGTGAGCCGATTTTGTGCCGAACGGGTGGCGGACGAGCGGACACGAATCAGTCAAGATCTACTTTCGGTATGAGTGTTCCGCCCTCCGCAACACCCACTTGGGCGGTTGGAGTGAACCGCGGGGGCGCTCGGACCGTGTTCCCGGTTGGGCGCTAGTCTCGTCCCCCGAGCCGATCGGGCCGGCAGGTCTTGACACGCTCGGTAGCTTTTTGACCAGCAGCACGCAGCGTCTCACTCGGATGGGTGAGCGTTTCGCTCGTCAATCGCGGGAGGCACTCCGGTGCGCAACCCAGGTCATCTCCTGTTGCGGTCCACGCTGCGCGGCTCCCGCGCGGCCGCGGTGATCGCGCTCGTCCCGGCCACCCTGCTCATCGCTGGTGGCGGCAGCGCGTTCGCCGACGTCACGACGACCGCGCAGGCCGAAACGACCGCGGAGAGCTTCGGCGTACTCGGTCCGGTGGGCCTGGTCGCGGTCGCGCTCGGCATCGTGGGCATGACACTGGGTGTGCTGCGCCAGCGCCGCAAGAACCGGGTGGCCGAAGCCGCCCCGGCCGCCCCCGAACCCCCCGGCCCGGTCACGGCCATGGCGGAAGCAGTCCTCGGCGAGCCCGACGCGACGCCGACCCGCCCGTTCCTCACCCAGCACCCGCACGCCTGAGCCGTTCGACGCCGCGGGCCGGGGAGTCCTGCTCGGCCGCCGAGCCGCCACGCCGCTGGAGAGCAGCTCCCGCCGCTTGAGCCACTGAACCGTGCCGTCGGGGGTGGCCTCGCTTGCTTCGCCGCCGGTTCCGCGCGCTGGCCATCGGCACCGCAGGCTGGGCTTGTCCAAGCGCGCCCACTCAGCCCTCCGGCTGCCCAAGGCCCCTCACCGCCCGGCCGCTCGCCCGGCCTGAAAGAATCTCAGTGTGTCCGAAGAGCAGACCGTCGCAGCCGCACGCCGTCCGCGGGTCCTGTCGGGGATTCAGCCGACCGCCGACTCGTTCCACCTCGGGAACTACCTCGGTGCCCTGCGCCAGTGGGTGCGGATGCAGGACACGCACGAGACCTTCTACTGCGTGGTCGACCTGCACGCGATCACCGTCGAGCAGGATCCGAAGGTGCTGCGGCAGCGCACCCGCGTCTCGGCCGCGCAGTTGCTCGCCATCGGCATCGACCCGCAGCGCAGCGCCCTGTTCGTGCAGAGCCACGTGCCGGAGCACGCGCAGCTGAGCTGGGTCCTCGAATGCCAGACCGGCTTCGGCGAGGCCGGCCGGATGACGCAGTTCAAGGACAAGTCCGCCAAGCAGGGCTCCGACCGCTCCAGCGTCGGCCTCTTCACCTACCCGATCCTGCAGGCCGCGGACATCCTGCTCTACCAGGCCGACGCCGTCCCGGTCGGCGAGGACCAGCGTCAGCACCTGGAGCTCACGCGCGACCTCGCGCAGCGCTTCAACAACCGGCTCGGCAAGACGTTCGTCGTGCCCGAGCCGTTCATCATCAAGGACACCGCGAAGATCTACGACCTGCAGGACCCGACGAGCAAGATGAGCAAGTCGGCGTCCACCGCGAACGGTCTCGTCGAGCTGCTCGAAGACCCGAAGCGCTCGGCGAAGAAGATCCGCTCGGCGGTCACCGACACCGGCCGCGAGGTCAAGTTCGACGCCGAGAACAAGGCGGGCGTCTCGAACCTGCTGACGATCTACTCGGCGCTCACCGAGCGGACGATCGCCGACCTGGAAGCCGCCTACGAAGGCAAGGGCTACGGCGACCTGAAGAAAGACCTCGGCGAGGTGTTCGTCGAGTGGGTCACGCCGATCCAGGAGCGCGTCAAGTCCTATTTGGACGATGTCGCCGAGCTCGACAAGGTCCTCGCCGCCGGCGCCGAGCGCGCCCGCGAGGTGGCGTCGAGGACGCTGGCCAAGACGTACCAGCGGATCGGGTTCCTGCCGCCGGCGCGGTGAAGCTGATCCTCCTCAACGGCCCGCCGGGCAGCGGCAAGTCGACGCTCGCCCGGCGCTACGCCGACGACCACCCGCCGGCGTTGGCACTGGACGTCGACCACGTCCGCGCGATGCTCGGCGGCTGGCGCACCCGGCCCGGCCCGGCCGGGCTGCTGGCCAGGGACATCGCGGTGGCCGCCGCGCGCACGCACCTGAGCGCGGGCCACGACGTCGTGGTGCCCCAGCTGCTGGCTCGCCCGGGGTTCGCCGAGCGCCTCGAAGCGCTGGCCGGCGAAACGGGCGCCGAGTTCCACGAGTTCGTGCTCCTCCCCGGCCGCGAAGTGGCCCGGCGCCGCTTCGCGACACGCGGCTCGTCGGAGATCGAGGCGGCCACCCCGCTGACCGGCGCCGAACTGGACCGCGCCTACACCGCCGTCGAGGAGTTCGCGGCGAGCCGCAACGCGCGGATCCTGATCGGCGCGGACGCCTACGAAGCCTTGCGAGCCTCCCTCAGTTGAGCCGCTCGCGTTGCGGGGTTCACTGCCCGTGGTTAGCGTTTCACAGTGGCGAACGAAGAGAAGGAAAAGCTCCTGCCGCGCCTGCGCAGGAAGTACCCGTGGCTCGATCACCTGATCCGGGCCAACGAAGCCTTCACCGAGCGGTACGGCAACCACTACGCCGCCGCGATCACCTACTTCAGCGTGCTGTCGGTCTTCCCGCTGTTCATGGTCGCGTTCGCCGTCGTCGGGCTGGTCGTCAACCACGACCAGACGATCATCACCAAGATCACCGACGGCGTGAACAACGCCGTGCCCGAAGGGCTGCGCGAGCTCGTCAACGGCATCGTCAAGGGCGCGCTGGACTCCGGGGGCACCATCGGCGTCTTCGGTCTGCTCATCGCCCTCTACTCCGGCATCGGCTGGATGTCGAACCTCCGCGACGCGCTCACCGCGCAGTGGGGCCAGGAAAAGCAGTCGCAGCCGCTCGTCAAGCAGACGCTCAAGGACCTCGTCGCGCTCGTCGGGCTGGGGGTGGCGCTCATCGTGTCCTTCGCACTGACCGCCGTCGGGGGCGGGGTCGGGCAGTTCCTGCTGGAACTCGTCGGGCTCGAGCACGAAACCTGGGCGATCTACCTGCTCCGCGGGGCGACGATCGTGCTCGGCCTGCTCGCCAACACCCTCGTCTTCCTCTGGGTGATCGCGCGCCTGCCGCGCGAGCGGGTCGCGCTGCGCAGTGCCGTGAAGGGCGCCGCCGTCGCCGCCGTCGGGTTCGTCATCCTGCAGCAGGTCGGCTCGATCTACCTGGCCAGCGTCACGAAGTCGCCGTCGGCCGCGCTGTTCGGGCCGGTCATCGGTCTGCTCGTGTTCGCGAACCTCGTCTCGCGCTTCCTGCTGCTCATCACGGCGTGGACCGCGACGGCGAAGGAGAACGAGCGCACGGTCGTCCAGCCCCCGCCGCCGGTGCGGCTCGAGCAGAGCGTCACCGTGCAGCGCGGGCCGGGCCTCGGGGCCGTCGCGGGTGCGTTCGGCGCCGGGGCGCTGCTCGCGTGGTTCGGGGGCCGCCGCAAGCCTTGACAGCGAGCAGGGCGGTAAAGAAACTGAACCGGTAAGAAATCTGAACCGGAGGTTTCATGCTGGACGCCGCCCGCGAGTGCGCCGCGCTCGCCAAGACGCTCGCGCCGGTCACCGAGCGGCAGCGCGCGCTGCCGGCCGAGCTCGTCGCGAAGCTGACCGACGCCCAGCTCCTGCGCAGCGGCGTCCCCGGCTCCCTCGGTGGCCCGGAAGCGCCGCCCGCCGTCAGTCTCGAAACCGCGGAGACGGTCGCGCGCGGCGACGCGTCGGCCGGCTGGTGCGTCTCGATCGCCGTGACGAGCAGCCTGCTGTCGGCGTACGCCCCGCGGAAGTGCGCCGAAGAGGTCTTCGGTGACCCGCGCACCGTCGCCGCCGGGGTCTGGGCACCGCGTGGCTCCGGTACGAAGGTCGACGGCGGGTACGTCGTGTCCGGCCGCTGGGCGTTCTGCAGCGGGATCCCGCACTGCGACTGGCTTTTCGCTGGATTCGTCCACGAAGGACAGCTCAACGTCGCCGCGTTGCCGAAGGCCGGAATCACCGTGCTCGACACCTGGCACACCAACGGCCTGCGCGGCACCGGCAGCCACGACTGCGTTGCCGACGCGCTGTTCGTCCCGGACCACCGCGTCTTCTCGGTCATGACCGGCCCGCCGCCGGAAGCCGTTGCCCTGCACCGGTTCCCGCTGTTCGGCTACTTCGCGCTGTCGGTCGCCGCGGCCGCGCTGGGCAACGCGCGCGGCGCGATCGACGACCTCGCCGAGCTGGCCGCCACGCGGAAACCGCTCGGCTCCAGCCGGTCGCTGGCCGAGCGGTCGCAGACCCAGGCCGCCGTCGCGGAGGCCGAAGCGGCGCTGCGCGCGGCGCGATTGCTCTTCTACGGCAGCATCGACGACGCCTGGCAGGCCGCGCAGGGCACCGAACCGGTGTCGGACGCGCTCAAGCTGGGCCTGCGGCTCGCCGCCACGCACGTCACGCGCACGGCCGCGAAGGTCGCCGAAAGCATGTACGACCTCGGCGGCGGCGCCGCGATCTACGAGACTTCGCCGCTGCAGCGCCGGTTCCGTGACGCCCACACCGCGACCGCCCACTTCCAGGTCAACCCGGCCAGCTTCGAGCTGCCGGGGAAGCTGCTGCTGGGCGTGCCGGCCCGCACGGAGCAGCTGTGAACGACCTCGGCCACCGGTTCACCGCGGATTCCGTCGGGCGCGCGCTCGACCTGGTCGGCGAGCGGTGGAGCCTGCTCATCCTGCGGGAGGCGTTCTTCGGCGTGCGCCGCTACGGCGAGTTCGCGCGCACGCTCTCGATCCCGCGCCCGACGTTGTCCGCGCGGCTGAAGACCCTCGTCGACGCGGGCGTGCTCGACCGCGTCGACCCGGTGCCCGAGTACCGGCTGACGCCGGCCGGGCGCGACCTCTTCGGCGCCGTCGTCACGCTCATGCAGTGGGGCGACCGGCACCTCGCCGGGCCGGACGGGCCGCCGATCCTGTTGCGGCACAACGACTGCGGCGAGATCGCCGAGACGTTCGTCGCCTGCGGGCACTGCGGTGGCGCGATCGCCACCGACAAGGTGACCCCGGAACCCGGGCCCGGGTTCCGCTAGCTCGCGTTCTTCTTGCGCTGGTGCCCGACGACGAACCCGCCGACGATGACCAGGAACACGACCAGCGTGAGGACCCAGCCGGTGACGCCGAACGGGTCGTCCTTGCCCGCGGCGGCGCTCGACGACGTCCCGCTGTTGCTCGTGCCGCCGTCCGCCAGCACCGACGGGTCGTCGTCCGGCGACGTGGTCGACGGTGCCTGGTAGGTGATCTGCCCGACCTGCTCGGCGCGGTCGTCTTCCAGCGCGAAGCCGTAGTCGAGCAGCTTCGCCGCCTGGTCGACCACCTTCGTCGGCTTCTGCTCGGCGCGCAGCATCACCACCGCGAGCCGCTTGCCCTTGCGCTGTGCGGAACCGACGTAGGTGTGGCGGGCGTCGTCGGTGAAGCCGGTCTTGCCGCCCAGGAAGCCGGGGTAGACGCCGAGCAGCTTGTTGTCGTTGAAGAGCGGGATCGCGGGCTTGCCGCCGGTCGGCGGGATCTCGAAGTTCTTCGTCGCGACGACCTTCGCGAACTCGGGCTGCTTCATCGCGTAGTGGAAGATCAGGCTGAGGTCGTACGCCGAGGTCGACATGCCCGGCCCGTCGAGGCCCGACGGCGTCGCGGCCCGCGTGTCGAGCGCGCCGATCCGGGCCGCCAGCGCGTTCATCTTCGCGACCGTGGAGTCGACCCCGCCGAGCGCCGTCGCCAGTGCGTGCGCGACGTCGTTGCCCGAGTGCATCAGCAGGCCGTGGAGCAGCTGGTCGACCGTGTACTGGCCACCGGCGACGAGACCGACGCAGGTGCACTCCTGCTCGGCGTCCTCCTTCGTCGCGACGAGCACCTGCTGCGGGTTCAGCTGGGTGACGACGACGAGCGCGAGCAGCGTCTTGATGAGCGACGCCGGCCGCTGCCGGGCGTGCGGGTCCTTCGCCGCGACGACCGCGCCGGTGTCGAGGTCCTGCACCAGCCAGGACGCCGCGGTGTTGCCCTCCGGCGGGTTGAGCGCGCCGTCCGGGGTGATCAGGCCGCACTCGGCCATCCGCGGGCCGCCGACCGGGGCGGCGGGCACGGCCAGCGGCGCCGGGGCCTGCTTGCCGGGCGCGGGCTTCTCCGACGTGTCGACGGGCGGCGGGGGAGCGAGGTGGTTCGCGCACTGGCCCGGCTGCGGCGCCGCACCCGCGGCGACCGGGGTGCTCAGGGCCAGGAGGGCGGCGGCGAGCGTCGTCGTGAAGACCTTGAGCGACCGGGAGACAGCGGAGTGCACCCACGCAATCTAGCGCCGCGGCCGTCGGCGCATACTCAGGGGCATGCGCCTTTCGCGACGAACCTCGCTGTTCCTGCTGGCCTTCGGCGTGTGGTCGTGGATCATCTGGATCACGTTCGCGAAGAACCTGTGGGAAAGCGACCGGGCGTGGGCCGCCGACGGCTCGCCGACCGCGTACTTCATCGTGCACGCCGTGCTGACCGTCGTCTCGTTCGTGCTCGGCACGATCATCGGCGTGCTGGGCTGGCGCGGCGTGCGCACCCGCGCCTCCTGACTTTGGTCGGTGGCGCGGTCTCCGGAGCCGGTTTAGGTTGACGCCACTGACTCTGGAGGTGGAATGTCCCGTTTACGCCGAATGGCGGCCCCGCTCGTGCTGGCCGTCGGGGGCGGCCTGTTCGCGGCGGCGCCGGCCGCGGAGGCCGCGCCGGTCGCTTGTGACACCACGAGCCCGTCGTACACCTACGTGGTGACGTACCAGCCGGGCACGCGCGCGTCGGCCGTCGACAAGGAACTGGCGGCCAAGTGCGGCACGAAGGTCGCGTACTACGCCGAGATCGGCGTCGCGATCGCCAGCTCGCGCAACGCGGACTTCCAGCAGAAGATCGGCGTCTACCGGGCCTACTCGGGCGGTCGCGACGTGGCCTCGGCCGCTTCGGCCCGGACTTCGCTGGGCGCCGTGCGGACACTGGAGGACACGCGGACGTTCGCCGCGGCCGGTGACCTGTCGGCGCAGCAGTGGGACATGAAGGCGATCCACGCGCCCGAGGCCAACAAGAAGTACCAGGGCAGTTCTTCGGTGACGGTCGGCGTGCTCGACTCGGGCATCGACGCAACGCACCCGGCGTTGAAGGCGGCCGTTTCGCCCTCGGCTTCGGCGGGCTGCATCACGGGGGCGCCGGATTTGACGCCGGCGTCGTGGGCCCCGACGACGTCGGACCACGGAACGCACGTGGCGGGCACGATCGCGGGCAAGGACCAGGCGGCGGGCTTCACGGGCATCGCCCCGGGCGTGAAGCTGGCCTCGGTCAAGGTCGTGAACGACGACGGCTACATCTTCCCGGAGTCAGCGGTCTGCGGCTTCGTGTGGGCGGCCAAGCACGGCTTCCAGGTGACGAACAACAGCTACTACATCGACCCGGGCATGTTCTTCTGCTCCCGCGAGCCAGGCGACGCGGCCGCGTACGAAGCGGTGCGGCGCGCGATCGAGTTCTCGACGCGCCACGGCGTCCTGAACGTGTCGGCGGCGGGCAACTCGGGCTTCGACACCCGCACCCAGACGACCGACCCGAACCGCCCCCACCCGGTGGACTCGTCGTGCGGCATCCTGCCGAAGGCGATCGACGGCGTGGTGACGGTGTCTTCGGTGGGCTACGCGGGCACGAAGTCGTCGTTCAGCAACTACGGCGAGATCGACGTGACGGCGCCCGGCGGAGACTTCTCGCAGACGCCGCCGGAGGGCGCTGGTCCGGCCTGCCCGCTGTCGACAACGGTGTTCGGCGGCCTTTACGGCTCGAAGTGCGGCACGTCGATGGCCTCCCCGCACGCGGCGGGCGTCGCGGCACTGCTGGCATCCCGCTTCCGCGGCCTGCCGCCGTCGCTGCTGGCTCGCGTCCTGACGGGCGAGGCTGACCCGGTGAAGTGCGCATCGACGGAGACGGAGTGCACGGGCCCGGCGAAGAACAACTCGTACTACGGCCACGGCCTGGTCAACGCCCTGGACGCGGTCCGCTAACCCGCGGTTGCGGGGAGCGGTTGACCGCCGCTCCCCGCAACGGTCAGCTTTTCGGCCTGGGGACGCCACCCTTGCGGCCGAGGCCGAACGCCAGCCGGTACACGTCGGGCAGGTCGATCTTGCCGTTGGCGCGGCGGGTCATGATGCCCAGGGTGATCAGCTCGTCGATGAGCTTGGGATAGTTTCTGGCATTCCGCGGGCCGGTTCGTGTCCGGTCCAGCGAGTCGTTGTGTGCTTCGAGCAGCGTCTCCAGGTCATTACTTCGCCAGCGAGCGACGAGATCCGCTTCCTCCATAGGAACCTGCATGCCCTTGAGCGGCTCGATTGCCGTCTTCACCCAGGGCATGTCCTCACTAACCTGTTCCACTCGGATCTGCGACGCTTTCTGAACTCCGCGTCGAATCGCATCCCAATGCAGTGGGTGGCCGTGACCGACGAAGGTGCGCTGGGTTTCCTCGCCTGCAGCTCGGAGCGCGACCAGGAAGCTGCGTGGGCTGGTTTGCCCGTTCCCGTCGGCCAGGTGGTTCGGCAACCAGGGGTAGGTATAACCCTTTCGGTGATCCGTTCCCATGTAGGCGCTGGCGAGTTCGGTGACGTACTTTGTCTGTACGTCCCGATCGCCGATCAGGCCTTCCGGTGGCACCTGGCGTTCTTCGTTGCCTGTCCAGCGGCCGCTGTGCGCGCGGAAGAGTGCGGACTCCGGCGTGTCCGTGTTGCCGAGGTACTGGAACAGCAAACCGTAGAGATCAGTGACCGACCAAGTGAGATCTGCGGCGTTCGAGGTGAGCTTCGAAGCGTCGGGAAAAGTTGGAGCGCTTTCGAGCATGTCGTGCCGGATAAAGACCTTCGCCCGGATATTGCTGGTGCTGAGTCGCAACTCCAAGGCGACCTGGAGAATGCCGCTCGCCAGTCTGTCCGACTTCGCTCGCTCGGAATTGAGCCGGTCAAGAGCGTCGAAGAGGATCAGCTTTGTCTTTTTCTCCGCCTTGGAAAGGTTGTCTGCTCGTTCCCTGGCCCGCGCCGCCTTCTCGGGCTGGTCGCGAAGCCAGCGAATCCGCTCGGACCACTCCCAATCCGGATTAGCGCGGAATTCTTCAATGTCCAGCGCCTTCAGGACAACTGTCGTCCAGATATCGACCGGATCAACGCCGTCTTCGACGAGTTTAGCGAGAATGCGCGAGTCGGGATAGCTGTCGGTTTCCTGCCTCGAACCGAAGCCGGCCAGTGTCTCGACCTGTTTCAAGTGCGGGAGTCGGTATTCTGCCGCGGCGAGTTCACGCAGTTCCGGCTCGCGCAGCGACTTGAACCAGTACGTCTTACCGACGCCTCGTGCGCCCTTGACGACGGTCACGTCAGGCTCTAGCGCACGCCTGTGGCTGTTCGGCGTGAACAACGTTTCACGCTGCACCGGATCGGTGTCCGAATCGGCGGCATCCGGGAGTGCCTGGATGACCAGATCGCGGTACTGGGCGGTGGTGATCTCAGGCATTGTCCGTCCCGAAAATCCAGTCGGTGGCCAGGGACAAGAAATCTCCGAAGGCGGTTTTCACGTAATCCTCCCCGTACCACTCCGGCCGCTGGGCGGGATCCAGCCCGACGAGGTCTGTGTGGAAGAGGATCGGCCAAGGGTAGTGCGGAGCAGTTTCGTCGCCGACCGGGAAGTTAAGGGATTCCAAGTCGCCCGCATCCGCGTCCTCGTACAGAGTTTCGGCGAAGCAGCTTTGTGCGTGATCGGCGAAGCCGGCCAGATAGCTTTCCGGATCACGGGATGGAGTCATCGAGGAGACCATCCGCAGCCGCCGGGTCAGGTCGGCCCGGTTGTCCAGGCTCCGCCACTGGCTCAGCAGCATCCGGTAGCCGGACCACGTTTGGGGTGTATCCGCGGCGAAGAGGAGATTCAACGAACTCAGCCGGGTGAGAGCAACCGCGGCGATGTCGTGCAGCCCGGCGCGGCTGTCGAGGAGCACGACATCCGGGGAACGGCCGCCGGTCGCCTCGACCTGTGCTTCGCACGCGGCGATCGCCGCTTCAAGTCGGGAACCGAAGTCGCGAGGATTGCCGTCGTCGTCCGGCGCCAGGTCCGTATAGACCCGGTTCAGCTTGGCCAGGTAGTCATAGCCGTCACGAGGGCGGCCACCTGTACTGGCCAACCAGACTTCCCCGTACCGGGAAGCCGTGATGACCTGGCTTCGGCTCACGAGGTCGAGCCCGTCGGCATTGCCAACGCCAGCCTCGATCAAGTGGTCGACAATGCCATGCTCGGCCAGGTTTTCCTCACGCTGGGCAAGACTGCCCACGCCAGGCGACTCCAGATCGAGATCGACGACCAGAACCGTTTTCCCTTGCTCGGCGAGATGCTGGGCCAGCATGAATACAGCTGTCGAGCGTCCGACACCACCTTTGAAGCCGTACAAGCTCACGCGACGGCTCGGCGGATCGATCCCGGGCCTCCGCCAGTCTCCGCCGATGACGCTGCGTTCCAGCACGGAAAGCCCGCCGTTGCCGGCTTCTCCGGAGATCCTCACGAGATCCGGTGACCTCATGATCGAATCCTGATCAATGAGGTCACTGGCCGCGATAACCGGGCTCGGTGCCGTGAACAGGCCTGCTGTCTCACGGATCCGCTGGGTGGTCTCATCCAACGGAAGCTCATCCGGTCCGTCGAGGAACAGGCAAATCCGGCCCAGCATGTCGCGGACCAAGACGACCTCGAAACCGCGGTCGGCCACTTCTCGCGCGATCTCAAGCGATGCCGACCACGCCGAATCGAACCGGATCGTCACGGTAGTACTCCGTTGCTCCTGGCGAGCTGGTGCATGGCGAGAATTTTCTTCGCTTCGGAAAGGTGGCCAGCGGCTCGCTGCTCGCTGATGTGCTTGCCGTCGCTGTACCGCTCGCCGACATTCCAGTCGCCGAATGGACTCGACGCGGCAATCAGGGCAGCGAACTGGGCCCCACTCCGGCCGTGTGCTGTCGCGGCCAGATGGCCCCACAACGAGTCGATGTGCCCGTAGTAGCCGATCTTCTCAGGCATGTTCGGATGGACCGGCCGGTCTTTCTTGTCCTTCTGCCCACCGAGGAAGTCGAGCAGAATTGCTTTCAGGCCGCATTCGGCTGCGACGCCTGAGAGATGATCGGTGTTCGGCCAGCGTTGCTGCGCGTGGAGCAACTGGGCGTCTTGAAGATGCCGCAGGCCTGCGGCGGCGAAGTCGGAGGTCGCGGTGGTCGACACCGCGTCAGGCTACCGTGCCGGACGCGGAATGCCTGGTAGGCGCCTCGGGGACGCGCTCCGAGCAGAGCGCGTCCCCGGGCCGCTCAGACGCGCTTGAACAGCAGAGCGCGCTTCACTTCCTGGATCGCCTTCGTCACCTGGATCCCTCGCGGGCAGGCGTCCGTGCAGTTGAACGTCGTGCGGCAGCGCCACACACCCTCACCATCGTTGAGGATGTCCAACCGCTCCTCCGCCCCCTCATCCCGCGAGTCGAAGATGAAGCGGTGGGCGTTCACGATCGCCGCCGGGCCGAAGTACGAGCCGTCGTTCCAGTACACCGGGCACGACGAAGTGCAGCAAGCACAGAGAATGCACTTTGTCGTGTCGTCGAACCGGTCGCGGTCCGCCTGGGACTGGATGCGCTCGCGCGTCGGCTCGTTGCCGTACGTGATCAGGTACGGCTTGATCGCCCGGTACGCCTCGAAGAACGGGTCCATGTCGACGTACAGGTCCTTCAACGTCGTCAGGCCCTTGATCGGGGCGATCGTGATCGTCGTCGGCTTGCCGTTGGCCGAGAGCAGGTCCTTCATCAGGACCTTGCAGGCCAGGCGGTTGATGCCGTTGATCTGCATCGCGTCCGAGCCGCACACGCCGTGGGCGCACGAGCGGCGGAAGGAGAACGTGCCGTCGATGTAGTCCTTGACGTAGAACAGCAGGTTCAGCAGGCGGTCGGTGCGCTGCGCCGGGACCTCGTAGGACTCCCAGTGCGGCTCCGAATCCACCTCCGGGTTGAAGCGGAGGATCTTCAGCGTGACCGTGATCGGGGTGTGCTCGTCCGTGGCGGCCGGAGCGTCCTCAGCAGTAGCCGTAGTCATCAGTACTTCCGCTCCATCGGCTCGTAGCGGGTGAAGGTGACCGGCTTGTAGTCGAGCCGGATGTCGGACGCCAGGCCGGTGCCCTGCTTGTAGGCCATGGTGTGGCGCATGAAGTTCGTGTCGTCGCGGGTCGGGTAGTCCTCGCGGGCGTGGCCGCCGCGGGATTCCTTGCGGGCGATCGCGCCCACGATCAGGACCTCGGCCAGCTCCAGCAGGAAGCCCAGCTCGACGGCCTCCAGCAGGTCGGTGTTGTACCGCTTGCCCTTGTCCGACACGGTGATCCGGTCGTAGCGGGCCTTCAGCGCCTGGATGTCGGTCAGCGCCTGCTTCAGCGTGTCCTCGGTCCGGTACACCGACGCGTGGGAGTCCATCGTCTGCTGCATTTCCTTGCGGATGTCGGCGACGCGCTCGTCGCCGTGCTCCGACAGCAGGCCGGCGAGCTGCTCCTCCACCAGCTTGGTGGGCTCCGCGGGCAGCTCGACGTGCTCGTGCGCCAGCGCGTACTCCGCGGCCGCGATGCCCGCGCGCCGGCCGAACACGTTGATGTCCAGCAGCGAGTTCGTGCCCAGGCGGTTCGAGCCGTGCACGGACACGCACGCGACCTCGCCCGCGGCGTACAGGCCCGGGATGACGTTCTCGTTGTCCCGCAGCGCTTCGCCGTGGATGTTGGTCGGGATGCCGCCCATGACGTAGTGGCACGTCGGGAACACCGGCACCGGCTCCTTGACCGGGTCGACGCCCAGGTAGGTCCGGGAGAACTCCATGATGTCCGGGAGCTTCGCGTTCAGCGTCTCCTCGGGGATGTGCGTGACGTCCAGGACGACGTAGTCCTTGTTCGGCCCGCACCCGCGGCCCTGCAGCACTTCCTGCACCATCGAGCGCGCCACGATGTCGCGCGGCGCGAGGTCCTTGATGGTGGGGGCGTAGCGCTCCATGAACCGCTCGCCGGACGCGTTGCGCAGGATCCCGCCCTCGCCGCGGACGGCTTCGGAGATGAGGATGCCCAGGCCCGCGAGGCCGGTCGGGTGGAACTGGAAGAACTCCATGTCCTCCAGCGGGAGGCCCTTGCGGAAGATGATGCCGAGGCCGTCACCGGTGAGGGTGTGCGCGTTCGACGTCGTCTTGAAGATCTTGCCCGCGCCGCCGGTGGCCATCACGATCGACTTCGCCTGGAACACGTGCAGCTCGCCGGTGGCCAGCTCGTAGGCGACGACGCCGGAGGCGACCGGGTTGCCGTTCTCGTCCGGGGTGGTGACGAGGTCGAGCACGTAGAACTCGTTGAAGAACTCCGTGCCGTACTTGACGCAGTTTTGGTAGAGCGTCTGCAGGATCATGTGGCCGGTGCGGTCCGCGGCGTAGCAGGCGCGGCGGACCGCGGCCTTGCCGTGGTCACGCGTGTGCCCGCCGAAGCGGCGCTGGTCGATCTTGCCCTCGGGCGTGCGGTTGAACGGCAGGCCCATCTTCTCGAGGTCGAGGACCGCGTCGATGGCCTCCTTCGCCATGATCTCGGCGGCGTCCTGGTCGACCAGGTAGTCGCCGCCCTTGATCGTGTCGAAGGTGTGCCACTCCCAGTTGTCCTCTTCGACGTTCGCCAGTGCGGCGCACATGCCGCCCTGGGCCGCGCCGGTGTGGGACCGGGTCGGGTAGAGCTTGGTGAGGACCGCGGTGCGGGCGCGCTGGCCGGACTCGATGGCCGCGCGCATCCCGGCGCCGCCGGCGCCGACGATCACCACGTCGTACTTGTGGAACTGCATGGTGGGAGGTCTCCGGGAGTCAGTTCGCGGGCATGTTCGGGTCGAAGGTGAAGATCACCATCGTGCCGACGGCCAGGATCAGCACCATCGAGACGTAGAGCAGGATCTTCAGCCAGAACCGCGTGCTGTCCTTGCGCGCGTAGTCGTCGATGATGGTGCGCAGGCCGTTGCCGCCGTGGATCTCGGCGAGCCAGAGCATGGCCAGGTCCCAGAACTGCCAGAACGGCGAAGCCCAGCGGCCGGCGACGAAGCCCCAGTTGATCCGGTGCACGCCGCCGTCGAGAATGTTCATGATCAGCAGGTGGCCGAGCACCAGGATGATCAGCGCGAGGCCGGAGATCCGCATGAACAGCCAGCTGTAGAGCTCGAAGTTGCTCCGGCGGGCGGCGGGACGCTTCGGCGCGCGGGGGTTCGCGAGGGCGAGGTCGGCCATGTCAGTTACCCCCGAAGAGCGTTTCGACGGTGCGCTTCAGCATGAAGAAGGCACCGGGGACCATCACGACGACCCAGACCACGCCGATCACCCAGAGCATGGCCTTCTGCAGCTTCGGGCCCTTCGACCAGAAGTCGACCAGCATGACGCGGATGCCGTTCAGCGCGTGGAAGAGGACCGCGCCGACCAGCCCCACCTCGAGGAGGTTGACGATCGGGGTCTTGTACGTCTCGATGACCTGGTCGTACGTGTTCGGCGACACGCGCACCAGCGCGGTGTCGAGCACGTGCACGAACAGGAAGAAGAATGTGAGCACGCCGGTGATGCGGTGCAGCACCCAGGACCACATGCCGGGGTCGCCCCGGTAGAAGGTCCCCTGCCGGCGTGAGGCACCCGCCCGATCGCTCGCCCCTGCCGCTGTGGCAGTGCTCGCCGTGGTGGACATCGGTGAACGGCCTCCAACGTCTGACTGTGTGCCCGGTGGCCGTGAGGTCCGCAGTCGCCGTTTGCGGTGGCAATGCCGAAGTCAACGTCATCGAGCGTGGATGAATCGGATGCTAGACCCGCCCCGGACGGACGGCTCATCTCCGGGTTCCTCTCTGTGATGGACCAGACACCTGGGTGTGCGCCGGTTGTGGGCGTCGTCACAGAGCGAGGGGTCCACTGTGGACGCACCGCGTCGGCTCGCTCGTCCGGCTGACGCTCGATCGGGCGACGGGCAGCTGAAACGATTCGGAAGGCGTCCCGCCCACCTGCGTCTCACAGGGTGATCGGACTGGTCCACTCCTCGGTCGGACTGGCACACTGAGTCACAGCAAACGGCAATTCGGCCGTCCCGTCAGCTCGGGATTCCGCCGAAAGCAGCACCCTGTGACGTCTTTGATCACTTTGGGTGCACGTCCCGTCGCGCGTGCGATGCGTGAGTAAACGTTTGTGTTACGTAGCGTGCCGTTCCTATGGCGCATTCCTGTCCGTTGGGTACGGTCCACCAGTCGACCCGGCAGTGGGCCCGGTCGTGCCCTGGACATCCGCTGGATCAGCGGGGAGGGAGAAACACGTTGCGTCGCATGCGTGGAACCGCGCTGGCCGCCGCGGCCATGGCCGGGGTGCTCGCCCTGGCCGGGTGCGCCAAGGACTCCAGCGGTGGTAGCAGCTCGAACAACACCGCGGCCTCTTCGGGCGGTTCCGACTGCGTCACCGCGCAGAAGCCGCCCGCGGCGCCCGCCGCCGCCAGCAGCTCGGCCGCGGCCGGCGGCAAGGTCGACGGCAGCGCGCTGAAGATCGGCCTGGCCTTCGACGTCGGCGGCCGGGGTGACGCGTCCTTCAACGACGCCGCCGCCGCGGGCACCGACAAGGCGAAGGCCGAGCTCGGCGTGACCACGGTCAACGAGAGCACCGCGTCCGCCAGCGAGGCCGAGTCGGCCAAGCAGCAGCGCCTCGACCAGATGGCCGCCTCGGGCCTGAACCCGATCGTGGCGGTCGGCTTCGCCTACGCGCCGTCGGTCAAGGTCGTCGCCGCCAAGTACCCGAACACCAAGTTCGCGATCGTCGACGACGACTCGATCCAGCTCCCGAACGTGACGCCGCTGGTCTTCGCCGAGGAGCAGGGCTCGTTCCTGGCCGGCGTCGCCGCCGCGTACAAGAGCAAGAACTGCCACGTCGGCTTCGTCGGCGGGGTCAACACCCCGCTGATCCAGAAGTTCGAGGCCGGCTTCCTGCAGGGCGCGAAGACGGTTTCGTCCAAGATCAAGATCGAGGACGACTACCTGACCCCGGCCGGCGACTTCTCCGGGTTCCAGGACCCGGCGAAGGGCAACGTCAAGGCCGCGGCCGAGATCGCCAAGGGCGCGGACGTGATCTACCACGCCGCCGGCGCCTCCGGTAAGGGCGTGTTCGACGCCGCCAAGGCGGGCAACGCGCTGGCCATCGGTGTCGACTCCGACCAGTACAACCAGAAGACGGTCGCCGCCGACAAGGACGTCATCATCACGTCCATGCTCAAGCGCGTCGACGTCGCCGTCTTCGACTACGTCCAGGCGCTCGCCAAGGGTGACCTGACGACCCTGCCGAAGCGGTTCGACCTCAAGGTCGACGGCGTCGGCTACGCCACCTCCGGTGGCAAGGTCGACGACATCAAGGACGTCCTCGACGGCTACAAGGCCCAGATCATCTCGGGCGCGATCACCGTCTCGGACAAGCCGCAGAAGTGAGGCTTATTCTGGCTAGCCCGGCGCACCTGGCCGCAGGTACATGCCCCAGCCGGCTTGCGCCGGGCGACGGTGGAATAAGCCTCACCTAGCTCACAACGCGTCGGGGCTCGGAGGATTTTTTCCTCCGGGCCCCTCACGCGTTTAGACGAGATATGGAATTCTCCCGCCCATGAGCACTGCCGAGGCCCCGGCCGAAGCCGTCCCCGACCGGGGCGCGCCCGCCGTCCAGCTGACCGGGATCACGAAGCGATTCCCCGGCGTGGTGGCCAACTCCGACGTCAACCTCACCGTCACCACCGGCGAAGTGCACGCCATCTGTGGCGAGAACGGCGCCGGCAAGTCCACCCTGATGAAGATCCTCTACGGCATGCAGCCGCCGGACGAGGGCACCATCGCGATCAACGGCGGCGAGGTGAAGCTGCGCAACCCGCAGGACGCCATCCGCGCCGGCATCGGCATGGTGCACCAGCACTTCATGCTCGCCGACAACCTCACCGTCGGCGAGAACGTCTTCCTCGGCGCCGAGGGCCTGCACGGCATCGGCCGCGCCGCCCGCGCGCGGCTGGCCGAGCTCGCGGAGCGGACCGGCCTGCACGCCAAGCCGGACACGCTGCTGGAAGAGCTCGGCGTCGCCGACCGCCAGCGCGTCGAGATCGTCAAGGTGCTCTACCGCGGGGCCAAGATCATCATCCTGGACGAGCCGACCGCGGTCCTGGTGCCGCAGGAGGTCGACGCGCTGTTCGAGACCGTCCGGGAGATGAAGGCCGACGGCTACACCTTCCTCTTCATCTCGCACAAGCTCGACGAGGTGCGCGCGATCGCCGACACCGTCACGGTGATCCGGCGCGGCACCACGGTCGGCACCGCCGACCCGAAGACGATCACCTCCCGCGAGCTGGCGGAGATGATGGTCGGGTCCGAGCTGCCCAGCCCGGAGACCCGCGAGTCCACGGTCACCGACCGGGACGTGCTGCGGCTGACCGGCCTGACGCTCGGCGCCGAGGGCTCCGACCGCAACGCGCTCGACGACGTCTCCTTCACCGTGCGCGCGGGCGAGGTGCTCGGCATCGCCGGGGTCGAGGGCAACGGCCAGACCGAGCTCGTCGAGACGATCATGGGCATGCGCAAGCCGTCCGGCGGCACGATCGAACTGGTCGACGCCGAGGGCAAGGCGCGCGACCTGACGAAGGCGGGCACGCTGGCGCGGCGCGAGGCCGGCATCGGCTACATCGCCGAAGACCGCACGCGGCACAGCCTGCTGCTCCAGCAACCGTTGTGGGTCAACCGGATCCTGGGCTACCAGACCCGCGAACCGGTCTCGAAAGGACAGTTGCTCGACATCGCCGGCGCGCGCGCCGACACCGAGCGGATCGTCCGCGACTACGACGTCCGCACGCCGGGCATCGACGTCCCGGCCGCGGCGCTCTCGGGAGGCAACCAGCAGAAGCTGATCGTCGGGCGCGAGCTGTCCGGCAACCCCGTGCTGCTGGTGGCTTCGCACCCCACCCGCGGTGTCGACGTCGGCGCGCAGGCGCTGATCTGGGAGCAGATCCGCCAGGCCCGCGCCGCCGGGCTCGCGGTGCTGCTGATCTCCGCCGACCTCGACGAGCTGATCGGCCTGTCCGACACGATCCGGGTCATGCTGCGCGGACGCCTCGTCAGCGAGGCCGACCCCGCCACCGTGACCCCGCAGGAACTGGGCTCCGCGATGACCGGCGCGGGGGAGGGTGACGAAGAATGACGTCCTGGCGTACGAAACTGCTGCCACCGCTGCTGGCGATCGTCTTCGCCGTGCTGCTGTCGGCGATCGCGCTGATCATCTCCGGGGCCGACCCGCTGAACGCGTACGGCACGATGATCGGCCAGATGTTCAAGGGCTCCACCGCGGTCGACACGGTGAACCTGGCGACGGTCTACTACCTCTCCGGGCTCGCGGTGGCCATCGGCTTCCAGATGAACCTCTTCAACATCGGTGTCGAGGGCCAGTACCGGTTCGCCGCGGTCGTCGCGGCCATCGCCGGCGGCGCGCTCAAGCTGCCGCCGGTGATCCACACGCTCGTCATCCTGATCGTGGCGGTGGCCGCCGGTGCGGCGTACGCGGCGATCCCGGCGATCCTCAAGGTCACCCGCGGGGTGAGCGAGGTGATCGCGACGATCATGCTCAACGCGATCGTCGGCGGCATCATCGCCTTCCTCATCAACGCCGACCAGTTCGGCGTGCAGACCGGCAACAACATCGGCACCCGCGTGATCGAGCCGTCCGGCCGGATCCCGGGCATCCCGCTCGGCTCGGGCACGCTGTTCGGGTTCGTCTTCATCGCCGCGCTGATCGGCGGCGCCTACTGGTTCATGCTCAACCGCACGCGGTTCGGCTTCGAGCTCAAGGCGTCCGGCGAATCCACCACCGCGGCCGCCGCGGGCGGCGTCAACGCGAAGAAGATGACGCTGATCGCGATGCTGCTCTCCGGTGGCGTCGCCGGCCTGGTCGCGATGCCGGAACTGCTCGGCCGCGACTTCAGCTATGGCATCACCTCGACCCAGATGTACGGCTTCACCGGCATCGCGGTCGCGCTGCTGGGCCGCAACCACCCCGGCGGCATCGCGCTCGGCGCGCTGCTGTGGGCGTTCCTCGACACCTCCGCGGTGTCGCTGGAGCAGATCAACGTGTCCAAGGAGATCGCGACGATCATGCAGGGCATCATCGTGCTGTCGGTCGTCGTGGCGTACGAGATCGTGCGGCGTGCCGACCTGGCCGCCGAGCAACGCCGGGTCGGCCGGGCCCTCGCCGGCCGCAAGGGTTCCACGGTCGCCGAAGGGGGTGCGGTCTGATGGCCGTCACCGACATTTCCCGGCCCGACGCGGGCAGTCCCGGCACGATGCCGGTGCACCGCAAGCGGTCCCGGATCCCGGGCTGGCTGCGCGGGGTCATCTGGGCGGTCATCGCCATCGCCGTCCTCTCGACGGCGTCCTACTCCACCGGCGTCGCCGCGCTGACGTCGTCGAACACCGCGCAGACGGCGTTGCGCCTGGCCCTGCCGATCCTGCTGTGCGCGCTGGGCGGGCTCTGGGCCGAACGCGCGGGCGTGGTCAACATCGGGCTCGAGGGCATGATGATCCTCGGGACGTGGGGCGCCGCCTGGGGCGCGTACTACGGCGGGGTGTGGGCCGGGCTGCTGGCCGCGCTCGTCTTCGGCGCGCTCGGCGGCCTGCTGCACGCGGTGGCGACGGTGACGTTCAACGTCAACCACATCGTCTCCGGCGTCGCGATCAACCTGCTCGGCCTCGGCGTCACGAAGTACCTGGCGAACCTGATCTTCGAGCCGCTGTCGGGCAACCCGCGGCAGTCGCCGGTGGTGCCGAAGTTCGACACCTACTCGGCTTCGGGCCTGTCCGACTGGCTCGGTGACCTGGAGAAGGAGCAGCGCGTCGGGATCTCCGACGTCGCCGGCATCCTGCGCGGCCTGGTCACCGAGGTCGCGCCGCTGACGATGATCGCGATCGTCCTGGTCCCGGTCAGCTTCTGGGTGCTCTGGCGGACCCGCTTCGGGCTGCGGCTGCGTTCCTGCGGCGAGAACCCGGTGGCCGCGGAGTCCCTGGGCGTCAACGTCTACCGGCACAAGTACATCGCGATGCTGATCTCCGGCGCGTTCGCCGGGATGGGCGGCGCTTCGCTGGTGCTGCTGCGCGGCGGCGCGGACTACCTGGAGAACCAGACTAACGGCCGCGGCTACATCGGTCTCGCGGCGATGATCTTCGGCAACTGGCGGCCCGGTGGCCTGCTCGGCGGCGCGGCGCTGTTCGGCTACGCGGACGGCCTGCAGCTCTCCGGCGGCGGCGAAGCGGTGCTCGCGCTGCTGTACGGCGCGGTCATCCTGGTCGGCGTGATCGTCGTCGTCCAGCTGTTCCGCCGTCAGTGGATCGCGGCCGGGCTCGGCGTCGTCGGCGCCGGAGTGCTGTACGCGATCTACTGGTCCAACGACACGCTGCCGTCGGACCTGATCCCGTACACCGCGCACTTCGTGACGCTGATCGTGCTGGCGGTGGCTTCGCAGCGGCTGCGGCCGCCGAAGGCCGACGGCCAGCCGTACCGGCGGGGTGAGGACTGATGACGT
Source organism: Amycolatopsis solani (assembly GCF_033441515.1). Classification (NCBI taxonomy): domain Bacteria; kingdom Bacillati; phylum Actinomycetota; class Actinomycetes; order Pseudonocardiales; family Pseudonocardiaceae; genus Amycolatopsis; species Amycolatopsis solani. The sequence goes on along the minus strand of NZ_JAWQJT010000001.1, from coordinate 366,939 downwards.
CCACTGTGTCCTCTGTGGACTGGGACGCGCTGCGGTCGCAGGCGATCGAAGCCGCTTCCCGTGCGTACGCGCCTTATTCGGGCCTGCACGTCGGGGTCGCGGGGATCGTCGACGACGGCCGCGTGGTGACCGGGTGCAACGTCGAGAACGCGTCCTACGGGCTCGGGCTGTGCGCGGAGTGCACGATGGCCGGGCAGCTGCGGCTCTCCGGCGGCGGGCGGCTCGTGGCGGTCGCGTGCCGCAGCGGCGCGGGTGACCTGCTGATGCCGTGCGGGCGCTGCCGCCAGATCCTGTTCGAGCTGGGCGGTTCCGCGTGCCTGGTGGACACGCCGAGCGGGATCCTGCCGATGTCGGCCGTCCTGCCGGACGCGTTCGGTCCGGACGACCTGCCGTGACCGCGTTCGCCGCGGTCGACGTCATCCGCGCCAAGCGGGACGGCGGCCGGCTCTCGGACGAGCAGATCGACTGGGTCGTCGACGCGTACACGAACGGCGTTGTGGCCGAAGAGCAGATGTCGGCCCTGGCGATGGCCATCTTCCTGCGGGGCATGGACTCCGCGGAGATCTCCCGCTGGACCCGCGCGATGATCGCCTCGGGTGAACGGCTCTCGCTGGACGTGTCGCGGCCGACCGTCGACAAGCACTCGACCGGCGGGGTCGGCGACAAGATCACGCTGCCGCTGGCGCCGCTCGTGGCCGCGTGCGGGGCGGCGGTGCCGCAGCTGTCCGGGCGCGGGCTCGGGCACACCGGCGGCACGCTCGACAAGCTGGAGTCGATCCCCGGCTGGCGGGCTTCGCTGACCACCGCGGAGATCGCCCGGCAGCTCGAGGACGTCGGCGCGGTGGTCTGCGCGGCGACGTCCGGGCTCGCGCCGGCGGACAAGAAGCTGTACGCGCTGCGGGACGTCACGTCGACCGTGGAGTCGATCCCGCTGATCGCCAGCTCGATCATGAGCAAGAAGATCGCCGAGGGCGCGTCCGGGCTGGTCCTGGACGTGAAGTTCGGGTCGGGCGCGTTCATGAAGACTTTGGACCAGGCGCGTTCGCTCGCGACGACGCTGACCTCGATCGGCGTCGACCACGGCGTACCGACGACGGCGCTGCTGACCGACATGAACGTCCCGCTGGGACGGGCGGTCGGCAACGCGGTGGAGGTCGCGGAGTCGGTTTCCGTGCTCCAGGGCGGTGGTCCTTCGGATGTCGTTGCGCTGACTCTCGCGCTGGCGCGGGAGATGCTGGCCCTGGCGGGCATTTCCACGGACCCGGCCGCGGTGCTGGCGTCCGGCGAGGCGTACGAGGTCTGGTGCCGGATGATCTCCGCCCAGGGCGGCGACCCCTCGGCACCGCTCCCGACGCCTGCTTCGGTGCACGTCGTGACGGCGCCTTCTTCGGGCGTGCTGGCCTCGCTGGACGCGTACGCGGTGGGCGTCGCGGCGTGGCGGCTGGGCGCGGGCCGCGCCCGCAAGGAGGACCCGGTCCAGGCGGCGGCGGGGATTCTGTGCCTGGCCAAGCCCGGCGACGCCGTCACCGAGGGTGAGCCCTTGCTGGAGCTGCACACGGACACGCCCGACGCGGTCCCCGCGGCCCTGGCGGCGCTCGAAGGCGGCTTCACCATCGCTTCGTCGGCTCCCGCCCTAGCCCCGATCGTCCGGGAGACGATCCGCGGCACGGTGTGATGATCATCGCCGCGATGATCACCCACCCGAGTGACGCCCGCGCATCTTTCCCTACGAAAGCTCCGCCCCGGGCCCCCGAAGCGGAGCTTTCGTAGGGAAAGTGCCGCGGAGTGGTTGCTCCGGAACGTGAAGAGGCCCCCGCCGGATCCGGTGGGGGCCTCTTTGTGTGGGGCTGGGTTACTCCGTGGCTTCTTCGGCGCCTTCGCCCGGCTTGGCCTTGGTGTCGGCCGGCTTCGGTGCACGGCCGTTGCGGGAGCTGCGGCGCGGCTGACGCGGGGCCGGGGGCGGCGGGGCGATCTGCTGGACGGCCGGGCCGCCACCGAGCATCAGCTCCGCGAACGTCGCCATCGCCTCGTCGAGCTGGCCGCCGATGCGGCGGACGCTCTCGTCGTTGCTCTTGCGGACCAGCGTGTCCACCGAGTCGGTGTCCGGCTGCTTGGACAGCGTGCCCTCGACCTTGGACAACCCGGCCTTGAGCGCGCCGTCGAGGTCGCCGATGCCGGAGAGGAAGCCGTCCTCCACCTTGTCGAGGCGGCCGGCCAGGTCGTCGAGGCGGGTGGTGACCGTTTCGAGGCGGTTGCCCAGGTTCTCCAGGCGGTCCGAGGCGTCGATCATCTCGCCGGTCTCGGTCAGCGCCACCTTGAGTGCTTCGGTGTTCGCGTCGATCCGCTCGTGCGTGGTGCGGCCCAGCTCGCCGACGCGCTCCTGCGTGACGCGGCTGAGCTCGTCGACCTTGCCGCGCAGCTCGTGGTCGGAGCCGTCGACGCGCTCGCGCAGCGTGTGCTCGGCCTGCTCGATCCGCTCGCGGACCGGACCGGTGACCGACTGCGGGATCGAGTCGAGCTTCGCGTCCTGCTTGTCCAGGTGGCCGCCCAGCTCGTCGAGCCGGCGGTGGATGTTCTGGAGCTTGTCCTCGAGCCCGTCCATCCGGCCGCCGACGCCCTCAAGGCGCGCCGCCATGCCGTCGAGCCTGCCGTCGAGCTGCGCGAACGGCTTGGCCAGCTTGTCGACGATGCTCTCGACCGCGCGGGTCAGTGCCGAGAGGGCGTTGTCCTGGGCCTCGAGGCGGGACATCGTCTCGTCGAGGCGCTCGGCCAGCACGCCGACCTCGGTGCGGTCGGGGAGCTCGGAGAGCCGCTTGCGGACCGCGCCCAGCGAGTCCACCGGCGCGAGGCGGGCGTAGATGTCGTCGAGCGCGTCGAAGATCTGCTGCTGCTCGCTCTCACGCACTTCGGCCGCGCGCACCAGCATGTTGCGCATCCGGTCGAAGGACGGGGCCGCGGCAATGTGGTTGTCAGTGGTCACTGCTGTGTGTCCTTCGTCGGCGGGGAAATGGAGGGACGTGCCACGAAGCTTATCGATTGCAAAAATTGCTGTCTGTATGGCCCCCGTGAAGAGCCTATTGCGGAGGCTGCCCCCGGATGGCCGATTCGTCGCATGATCGTCAACGCTGAGGGTTAGCCCGAGCCTGAGACTTACGGCCATGTAGGGGAATGACAACGAGGTTACCGTTGGGGGATGCCTGACGAAAGCCCTGTTCTGCCCAGCGAGACGCTCCGCCGCGCGCCCAAGGTGCTCCTGCACGACCACCTCGACGGCGGCCTCCGCCCGGCGACCGTCGCCGAACTCGCCGACGAGACCGGCTACGCCGGACTGCCCACCAGCGACCCGGCCGAGCTGGGCGACTGGTTCCGCCGGGCGGCCGATTCCGGCTCGCTCGTGTCCTACCTGGAGACCTTCGCGCACACCTGTGGGGTGATGCAGACCGAGGAAGCGCTGGTCAGGGTCGCCGCGGAAGCGGTGGAGGACCTGGCCGCCGACGGCGTCGTCTACGCCGAGGTGCGCTACGCACCGGAGTTGTTCGTCGAACGCGGTCTGTCACTCGATGCGGTGGTCGAGGCGGTCCAAGCGGGGTTCACGGAGGGCACTCGCCGGGTGGCCGCGAACGGCGGCCGGATCCGCGTCGGGACGTTGCTCTGCGCGATGCGCCAGCACGCCCGCGCCCTCGAGATCGCGGACCTCGCCGTCCGGTACCGCGACGCCGGCGTCGCCGGGTTCGACATCGCCGGGCCGGAAGACGGATTCCCGCCCACCCGCAATCTCGACGCGTTCGAATACCTGCGCCAGAACAATGCGCATTTCACCATTCACGCCGGCGAAGCGTTCGGTTTGCCGTCCATTTGGGAGGCGATTCAGCACTGCGGCGCCGAGCGGCTCGGGCACGGCGTGCGCATCGCCGAGGACATCAAGACCGACGCGGACGGCACGGTCCACCTTGGACGGTTGGCCGCGTATGTCCGCGACCGCCGCATCCCCCTGGAGATCTGCCCGACGTCGAACGTCCAAACAGGTACGGTCCGCTCGATCGCCGAGCACCCGATCGGCCTGCTCGCCAAGCTGCGCTTCCGGGTGACCGTGAACACGGACAACCGGCTGATGAGCGGATGCACGATGACCAGCGAATTCGCCGCGCTGCAGGAGACCTTCGGGTATGGCCTGGACGACTTCCGCTGGTTCACCATCAACGCGATGAAATCCGCGTTCATCGATTTCGACGCGCGGATCGCGCTGATCGACGGCGTGATCAAGCCCGGGTACGCCGCACTGGCCTGAGTCCCGCCTCGCCCTTGCGGTCCTTAGCCATGCCAACTATCGTTCACCATGTAGGAAGTGAGTCTTATATTGTGAGACGGTGAGGGCGATGGCGCAGGTCGCGGACGGCTCGGCGGAGCGGGTGCGGACGAGTTCGCGGCGGTGGCTCATCCTCGCGCTCGGCGTCGCCGCGCAGACCGCGAGCTGTTCGTTCCTCTACGGCATCCCGTTCCTGGTCCCGGTCATGCGGGACGCGGAGGGGCTGACGCTGGCCCAGGCCGGCACCGTCGTCGCGGCCCCGAGCATCGGGCTGTTGTTCACCCTGATCGTGTGGGGCGCGGCTGCGGACCGTTACGGAGAGCGCCTCATCATGGCCCTGGGACTGGGGGCCTCGGGGTTACTCCTGGTGTACGCCGGCATCGGTGATCACTCGGTCGGGCTCCTCTTTGGGGTGTTTCTGGCGGCCGGCGCGTGCACGGCCTCGGTGAACGCGGCGAGCGGCCGCGTGGTGATGGGCTGGTTCGCGAAGTCCGAGCGCGGCGTCGCGATGGGGATCCGCCAGACGGCCCAGCCGCTCGGCGTCGGCGTCGCGGCGCTGGGGCTGCCGCCGCTGGCCGCGCACTTCGGGTTCCGCGCGGCCGTGCTGCTGCCGGCCGGGCTGGCGATCGCCGTGGCGCTGCTGGTGGCGTGGCTGGTGACGGACCCGCCCCGGCCGCCCGCCGCTCCCGGCGGTGCCAAACCGCCCTCGCCGTACCGGCACGCGACGTTGTGGCGGGTGCACGGCGCGAGCGCGTTGCTGGTGGTGCCGCAGTTCGCGGTGTCGGCGTTCGCGCCGGTGTACCTGGTGGCGGTGCAGCACTGGAGCCCGCTGTCGGCGGGCTGGTACCTGGCGGTGGTCCAGGTGCTGGGCGCGCTGGGACGCCTCGGCTCGGGCTGGTGGTCCGACCGCGCCGGCAGCCGCCTGCGCCCGATGCGGCAGCTGGCGGTGCTGAGCTGCTTCGTGATGCTGCTGGTGGCGTTGGGGGACGTGACGTGGCCTTGGCTGGTGCTGGCGGCCCTGGCGCTGGCGGGGATCATCACGGTGGCTGACAACGGCCTCGGCTTCACGGCGTCGGCCGAGCTGGCGGGCCTGGCCTGGTCGGGCCGCGCGATGGGCACGCAGAACACGGGCCAGAACATCGCGGCTTCGCTGACCCCGCCGCTGCTGGGCCTGGTGATCGGCGACAGCCGCTACGCACTGGCGTTCTGCGTGGCGGCGATCTTCCCGGCCCTGGCGGTGGCGGTGGTCCCGGTCCGCGCGGAACACACGCGCGACTGACCCCGCCCCGCGGGGGCGCCCCCCGTCTCCAGCGTATCGGCGGCCCCCGACGAAAACCGGCCGCTTCGCCCGCGGCGGCCGCGGTTGTCCACAACCGGCCCGGCCTGTGGACGCACCCGGGCGGACCGGGCCGGGCCGGGCGGCGACGCGGCCGGCCGGGCGGCGAGCGGGGGGGGGGGGGGGGGGGGGGGGGGGGGGGGGGGGGGGGGGGGGGGGGGGGGGGGGCGCCCCCCCCCCACCCCCCCCCCCCCCCCCCCCCCCCCCCCCCCCCCCCCCCCCCCCCCCCCCCCCCCCCCCCCCCCACCCCCCCCCCCCCCCCCCCCCCCCCCCCCCCCCCCCCCCCCCCCCCCCCCCCCCCCCCCCCCCCCCCCCCCCCCCCCCCCCCCCCCCCCGGCCCCGGCCCCCCCCCCCCCCCCCGCCCCCCCCCCCCCCCCCGGCGCCCCGCCCCCCCCCCCCCCCCCCCCCCCCCCCCCCCCCGGACCCGCCGGACACCCAGCCCCGCGCACGACGAAGGCCGCCTCCCCGACTTGCGGGGAAGCGGCCTCCGAAGGGAAAACTCAAGCCACCGTCAGGCGGTTCTCGAACGTCTCCACCAGCTTCTGCCACGCGCTCTGCTCGGCGTCGAACGGCGCGCTCGGCTCGAGCCGCGTGGGGTCGGGGCGGAGGACGAACGACACCAGCCAGCCCAGGCTTTCGTTCGACGCCAGCGCCGTCTCGACGCTCTCGTCGCCCGCCCAGTCGGCCGCGTCCGTGATCAGCTCGACCGCCAGTTCCAGCTGCGTCGGGTCGATCGCCTCCGGGCCCTCCGCGATGTCCGCGTCGAGGCCGGTCAGCACGTACGTGTTCTCCGCGTCGACCTCGATCTCGAGTTCGCCCGCCGTGGCCTTCGCCAGCACCTCGTCCCACGTGGACACGTCGGCGAGGTCGGTGTCGGCCAGGTCCTTGCCGTCGGCCAGGGCCCGCGCCAGCGCCTTCGGCGACGTGAACACGTCGATCTCGCCCTCGCTGCCGAGGAACACCGGGGTGTCCTCGAGGTAGCAGCGCAGCGTGTAGTACTCCGCGCCGGACGTGATGATCTTGATCGGGTCGATGCCGACCTCGGCCCAGAAACCGACCGGGCCCTCTTCCTCGTCGTCCTCATCGGAGTCGGCGTCCGAGTCGGCGGAGTCCAGCGCCTCGAGGTCCTCTTCGCCGTCCGCGCCGGCTTCGGCCTCGGCGGACTCCTCGTGGAACGCCGCGAGCTCCTCGGCGGTCTGCTCCAGCACCTTCTCGTCGACGTCCGGCGTGGTCACCAGGCCGTCGATCGCGTCGAGCACGGTGTCCCACTTCGTCGACACCGTCTCGGACAGGTCGTTCCACACCTGGACGCCGACGCTCCCGGTGAACGGGAGGGTGCCCTGGTCGAGCAGCGAGAAGCCCTCGGTCGAGTCGAGGATCTCGTGGACCTCTTCGAGGTCGCAGACGTCGGCGAGCGACCGCACGATGCCGACGATCTCGGCCAGCTCGGCGATGTGCCAGACGTCCGGCTCCTCGGCGACGAGCTCCGGCACGCCGACGAGGTCGTACGTGTGGTCCTCGTCCGGGATCAGCTCCGGCACGTTCAGCGACGGCACCGCGTCCCACGCCGGGTGGTCCAGCAGGTCGTGGCGCTCGGACGTGCGGACGAAAGCGGCCAGGTGAGCGGCGTCCGGGAAGGCGTACAGGTCGTCCTCGTCGCCGAGGAACGCTTCCCACTCCTCGCCGTCCTCCCGCCAGCGCGGGGCCCACAGGGTGACGACGTCGCCCTGCGGCAGCCCGAGTTCGATCGGGATGATGTCCTGTGCCATTCCTAAGCCCTCCGGAGTACCGCCCGTGTGCGCGCGAGACCGAAAGTATCCCCCGGTCGGTGCGCGGTAACGCGAAGCCTACGGGTTTACCACCCGCGATGCGATCGCCCCTGCCGACTTTGCGACGAGCGGATGGCACGATGGACGCCTGATGACTCTCACAGACCTCCTGCCTGCGGATCCCGACCCCGACGCCCTCTTCGAAGCGTTCACGACCTGGACGGCCGAACGGGGCATCGAGCTGTACCCGGCGCAGGAGGAGGCGGTGATGGAGGTCGTCTCCGGATCGAACGTCATCCTCTCGACGCCGACCGGCTCCGGGAAGAGCCTCGTCGCCGTCGGCGCGCACTTCACCGCGCTCGCCCACGGCCGCCGCAGCTACTACACCGCGCCCATCAAGGCCCTCGTCTCGGAGAAGTTCTTCCAGCTCATCGAGATCTTCGGCGCCGACAACGTCGGGATGATGACCGGCGACTCCAGCGTCAACGCGGACGCGCCGATCATCTGCTGCACGGCCGAAATCCTGGCGAACATCGCGTTGCGGTTCGGTGCCGACGCGCCGGTCGGGCAGGTCGTCGCCGACGAGTTCCACTTCTACTCCGAGCCCGACCGCGGCTGGGCGTGGCAGGTGCCGCTGCTGGAGCTGCCGAACGCCCAGTTCGTCCTGATGTCGGCGACCCTGGGCGACGTGTCCTTCTTCGAGAAGGACCTCACCCGCCGCACCGGCAGGCCGACCGCCGTCGTCACGTCGGCGCAGCGCCCGGTGCCGCTGACCTTCCGCTACGCGCTGACGCCGTTGCACGAGACCATGTCCGAGCTGCTCAACGGCGGCCAGGCGCCGGTCTACGTCGTGCACTTCTCGCAGGCCGCGGCCATCGAGCGGGCGCAGACGCTGATGAGCATCAACGTCACCACCAAGGCGGAAAAGGAGGCGATCGCCGACCTGCTCGGCGATTTCCGCTTCTCCGCCGGGTTCGGGAAGACGCTTTCGCGGCTGGTCCGCCACGGCATCGGCGTGCACCACGCCGGGATGCTGCCGAAGTACCGCCGGCTGGTCGAGACGCTGGCCCAGTCCGGGCTGCTCAAGGTGATCTGCGGGACCGACACCCTCGGCGTCGGCATCAACGTGCCGATCCGGACCGTGGTCTTCTCCGCGCTCACCAAGTACGACGGCGTCCGCCAGCGCCACCTCAAGGCGCGCGAGTTCCACCAGATCGCCGGCCGCGCCGGGCGCGCGGGCTACGACACCGACGGCTACGTCGTCGTGCAGGCGCCCGACCACGTCGTCGAGAACGCCAAGGCGCTGGAGAAGGCGGGCGACGACCCGAAGAAGAAAAAGAAGATCGTCCGGAAGAAGGCCCCGGAGGGGTTCGTCAACTGGACCGAGAGCACGTTCGACCGGCTCATCGCGGCCGAGCCCGAGCCGCTGACGTCCAGCTTCAAGGTCACGCACTCGATGCTGCTCAACGTGATTTCGCGGCCGGGCAACGCCTTCGAGTCGATGCGCCACCTCCTCGAGGACAACCACGAGGACCGCGCGTCGCAGCGCAAGCTGATCCTGCGCGCGATCGCGATCTACCGCGCACTGCTCGCCGCAGGCGTCGTCGAACGGCTGCCCGAGCCCGACGAGCAGGGCCGGATCATCCGGCTCACCGTCGACCTGCAGTTCGACTTCGCGCTCAACCAGCCGCTTTCGCCGTTCGCCCTGGCCGCGATCGACCTGTTCGACCTCGAGTCGCCGAGCTACCCGCTCGACGTCGTGTCCACTGTGGAATCCACTGTGGACAACCCGCGTCCGGTGCTGTCGCAGCAGCAGTTCAAGGCGCGCGGCGAGGCCGTGAACGCGATGAAGGCCGAGGGCATCGAGTACGACGAGCGGATGGAGCTGCTCGAGAACATCACCTACCCGAAGCCGCTCGAAGAGCTGCTGCAGGGCGCGTTCCACAGCTACCGCCAGGGCCACCCGTGGGTCGACGACTACGAGCTCTCGCCGAAGTCCGTGGTGCGCGACATGTACGAGCGCGCGATGAACTTCGTCGAGTACATCGGGTTCTACCAGCTCGCCCGGTCCGAAGGGCTGGTGCTGCGCTACCTCGCCGACGTCTACGACGCGCTGCGCCACACGGTGCCCGACGAGGCCAAGACCGAGCCGCTGCAGGACCTCATCGAGTGGCTCGGCGAGCTGGTCCGGCAGGTCGACTCCAGCCTGCTGGACGAGTGGGAAGCGCTGCGGCACCCGGACGAAGAAGGCCCGGTCTCGACGCGGCCGCCGTCGGAGCCGCCGGCCGTCACGCGCAACGAGCGCGCGTTCCGCGTCCTGGTGCGCAACGAGCTGTTCCGCCGGGTCGAGCTGTTCGCGCGGCGGGCGTGGTTCCCGCTCGGCGAGCTGGACGCGGCATCGGGCTGGGACGCCGACGCGTGGCAGGAAGCTATCGAGGACTACTTCGAGGAGTACGACTCGCTCGGCACCGGCCCGGACGCGCGCGGCCCGGCCCTGCTGCTGATCGAGCAGCTGCCGGACGTCTGGAAGGTGCGGCAGATCTTCGACGACCCCGCGGGCGACCACGACTGGGGCATCAGCGCCGAAGTGGACCTGGCCGCGTCCGACGAGGCTGGCGCTGCGGTGCTCCGGGTGACGGACGTGGGTGCGCACTGACCGTTGCGGATTCCTGACTGCTCAGTCATCGTGATCACATGGTGGCGACAGTGCGGGAGCACCGGCTCGGCGACGTGCGCTGGACGATCGTCCGCGGGCCGCGGGAAGCCGCTTTCCGCGCGCTGGGCGAGTACGCCGCCGCCGACATCCGGACCGTCCTGGCGGGACTGCCGTCGTGGCCGGTCACCGCGCGGGCCCGGCGGTCGCCGGTGCGCTTCCGGGCGGTCGAATCGGCGTCGCAGGTCGAGCACCCGGACGCCTACGCCGAGCTGACGGCGCTGGCCGACGGCGCCGGGGTGCCGTTCGACGACCTGCTTCTGGCCAACCTGCGCGGCGACCTCGGCGCGGGCGACGGCACCGGCTGCACGGACCTCGCGTGGGCGGGTTCGCCGAGCCTGCTCGGCCACAACGAAGACGGCGCCCCGGTGTTCGACGGCATCGGGCGCCTGCTGACGCTGCTGATCGAGGGCGAGCCCGGCGTCTGCGTCTGGTGGTACCCCGGGTTCCTGCCGTCGAACACGTTCACGCTGACCACGCACGGGCTGGTGTGGGGGATCGACAGCGTGAGCGTGGTGACGCCGTCGCCGTGCGCCGGGCGGCACTTCGTGGCGCGCACGGCCCAGCGCGCGACTTCGGTGGCGGAAGCGGTTTCACTGCTGCGTGCCCACCCGTCGGCGGGCGGCTTCGCGTACACGATGGGCGCACTCGGTTCCCCGGCGGTGACGGTGGTCGAGAAGGCGGGCCACGACACCGCGGTGACCACTGTGGCCAGTGGGTTTTCCTGGCACACCAACCACTTCCGCCGGCTGCCGCCGCACCTGGACGTCGCTCCGGAGGAGAGCCTGGACCGCGCCGAGGTGTGCGCGCACCTGGCCCCGGCGTCCCCCGACGCGAAGTGGCTGGTTTCGGCGCTGACGAACGACGTCCACCGCGACGCGACCGGCGGCGACGAGCTGCTGACGTTGAGCACGCTGGTGACGGACCTCGGCTCGGGCGAGGTGACGCTGGTACCCCGCGGCGGCGAGCCGCTGCGGGCACTGGCCCGTGACCTGGCGCGGGGGAACGTCGACGCCGTGGGCTGAACGGCGCAATCCGCGCCGATCAAGGTGGTTCCGGCGGTAGCGTGGACCTTCCGAATCCGGGAGGGACCATGGGGAACGTGAAGCGTTTGCTGGCCGGGATCTTCCTCGCCGCGGCGGTGGCCGTGGCGATCGCCCCGGCGGCGTCGGCCGCATCGATGGTGGAGTACGCGCTGCTGGCGAGCCCCAACGCCACCGCCATCGAATACGGCCTCTGAGGCTCAGCCCGCGGGAGTGAGGATCGCCTGCGCGTCCTCGCCCGCGAACCACAACCCGATGACGAACGCCGCCGTGGCCTCCAGGAGGGCCGCGCGGTCGAGGCCGCCCGCGAGCACCGGCTTCGCGCCGATGTCGCGGACCAGCGTGCTCACCGCTTCGAGCGCCGCCGGGTCGTCGCCGCACAGCGGGACCGACAGCGGGCGGCCGCCGAACGACGGTGGGGTCATGCGCCAGACGTCGACGTGCGCGAGGTTGAACGCCTTCACCACGTGGGCGTCCGTGTCGATCCGCGACGCCACCGGCGCGCCGGTCAGCGCCGGGTCGTTGGTGCAGTCCACCAGCACCTTCCCGGCGAGCGGGCCCGCCGCCGCCACGACCTCGCCGATCGCGGCAGCCGGGACCGCCAAGAGCAGTACGTCCGCGAACTCCGCCGTCTCGCGCCACGATCCGGGCGTAGCGCCGAGCCGTGCGGCCAGCTCGGCGGGGTCGGACCGGCCGCTCACGCTCAGCTCGTGCCCGGCCCGCGCCCACTGCGTGCCGAGCACGTCCGCCATCCCGCCCGTGCCGAAGATCCCGATCCGCATGCGTCCTCCTTGTGCTTGGCTGGTACCAGCACGACGGTAGGAACCCGGGAAGGAACCGAACGGTAACCATGGACTTCCTCGCCGACTGCCGGACGCGGCTCGCGTTCGACCTGGTCGCCAACACCTGGCACCCGGTGGTGCTCTGGGCCCTGCGCCACGGCCCGCGGCGGCACGCCGACCTGCGGCGCGAGATCGGCGGGATCAGCGCCAAGGTGCTCACGGAAGCCCTGCGGCGCCTGGAGACGGACGGCCTTCTCGAACGCCGTGAAGGCGCGTACGCGCTTACGCCGCTGGGATCGAGCTTCCTGGAGCCGATCGAGGGCTTCGGCCGCTGGGCCGCGGAACACGGCGACGCCGTCGTCGCCGCTCAAAACCGAGCACGATCAGCGTGACCAGGGACAACGCGGGCAGCGGGTAGCCCAGCAGCAGCCCGGCGACGACGTCGAACGTGGGCGCGGCGACGCCCGCCACGAACACCCAGGCCGGCGCGGTCGGCGGCTTCGCGGCCGGTGACCACGGTGTCTTACGGCCCGGCTTCGCGACCGAGAGCCACGCCTGGAAGGCCAGTGCGCTCGCCATCAGCGACGCGCCCGCGACCTGCGGCCAGGCGACCGCGCCGGTGTCCGCGGACTCGTGCAGTGCGGGGGAGAGCAGGAAGATCCCGGCGTAGAGCTGCACCAGCGTCAGGACGAACTTCGTGAGCACCCACCAATGCCGGAAGTAGCCCCAGGCGGTCGCGCCGGCGAGCAGCAGGCCGGTGAACGCGGACACGTTCGCCATCGGCGCGAGCAGGACGGAGTCGAGCCGCTCGGCCATCGCGGGCGCACCCGTGGACGTCAGCACGACGAGGGCGAGGGCCTGGCTCATCCAGGCGACGGACGACACGACGTGCAGCCAGACGACAGCCTGGCGCCAACGGGGAGAGGTCTTCACGCCGTCCAGGCTCGCCGAGCGAGCCCGGCGGCACATCGGGCGCGACCCCGGTTTCGCCCCGGAGCCCGGCAACCCGCGCCTACCCCAGGCGATGTACGCCGCCGCGAGTGCCGTACGTCCCGGGTGGTCGTGAGTGTTTAGTCGGGTTCTAACCCGACTAAACACTCACGACGGGGTTCTTGGCCGCCAGCGCCAGCAAGGGGACCGCGGCGGCCGCGTCGGTGATCAGCGTCGAGACCATCCCGGACCGCAGCACCGCTTCCACCGCCGCCGCCTTCGGTTTGCCGTAGCCCAGCGCGATCACCTCCGGCACCGCCGTCAGCTCCTCGTGGCTGATCGCCAGCACGTGGTGCGCCAGCCCGGTCGACAACGCGTTCCCGGCCGCGTCGAACAGCCGCGCGGCCACCTCCGCCGTCGCTCCGCGGGCCGCGATCGCCGCGCGCTCGGCCTCGTCCAGGGCGTCGTACACCGTCGACTCGCCCGGCTGCCACGCGCCGATGCTGACCACCGCCTTGGTCAGGTTCCGGAACTGCCCGAACGTCTCCGCGATCCCCGGCTGCCGGCGCAGCGTCTCCGTCGTGCGGCGGTCGGGCAGCACCAGCGGGCCGAAGATCGGGTAGGCGTCGCCGCCGGACACCGCCGTCACGCGGCTGACCGTCTCCACCGAGCGCCCGCGCATGTCCATCCCCGCCTGCACCCCGCACAGCTGGACGACCGGGCAGCGCGGCATCGTGCGGATCGCCTCGGTCATCGCGTTGACCGAGCGCGCCCACGACAACCCGATGACGTCGGACGGGGTCGCGATCTCCTCCAGCAGCCGGGCGGCCAGCGCCCCGATCTTCGCGCGGACGACCTCCCGCGGCTCACGCTCGGTTGAGCGTTCGAGCACGAGGGCTCGCTCCAGGCCGTACGCCGCGCGCACCTCGTCGGACAGGGCGAGGTCGACCGGTGCGGGCAGCGCGAACTCCACTCGGACGAGCCCGGACTCCATGGCGGTGTCGAGCATCCGCGCGACCTTGAACCGGCTGACGCCGAACTCGTCGGCGATCTCCAGCTTGGAGCGTCCCTGCACGTAGAAGCGCCGCGCGACGGTCGCGAGCAGTATCGCTTCGGTCAGCGAGACGGGCTTGTTGGACGTGCTCATATGAGCACTCTAGCCGGAAATCCCTGCAAAAGGTTGACGAATCACACACGTCAGACCTGTAATGCCTTCACATGTTCTCGACGCCAATGGCCAATGCCGCTCATATGAGCGCGAGGAAAGGGGCTAGGCATGCGTGCCGCCATCATCGACCGGCCCGGCGAGATCAGGGTCGGTGACGTGCCCGATCCGAAGCCGCGGGAGCGGGAGGTGGTCGTCGAGGTCGGGGCCTGCGGGATCTGCGGGACCGACCTGCACATCGCGGACGGGCACTTCCCGCCGACGCCGTACCCGATCGTTCCCGGCCACGAGTTCGCCGGGAAGATCGTCGAGCTCGGCTCGGACGTGCCGGGCGGCTGGCAGGTCGGCGACCGCGTCGCCGTCGACCCGTCGCTGTTCTGCGGCTACTGCGGCCCGTGCCGCTCCGGCCACGGCAACCTCTGCGCCAACTGGAACGCCACCGGCGACACCGTCGACGGCGCCTTCGCCGAGTACGTCGCCGTCCCGTCGGCGAACTGCTACCGCATGCCCGACGCGATGACCTGGGAACAGGGTGCGCTGGTCGAGCCGGTTTCCTGCGCGGTGCACGGCGTGCGCCGCGTCGGCGTCGAGGCGGGTGAACGCTTCCTCGTCGTCGGCGCCGGCACGATGGGCCTGATCATGCAGCAGCTGCTGCAGCGGGCCGGCGCGCACGTCACGGTGGTCGACCGCAACGCCGACCGGCTGCCGCGCGCGGCCCGGCTCGGTGCCGTCGCCACTGCGGCGGACGTCGGCGAGCTGGACGACGAGAAGTTCGACGCCGCCGTCGACTGCACCGGCGCCGCGCCCGCCATCGAAGCGGCCTTCGACGCCACCCGCCGCGGGGGCCGGCTGCTCGTCTTCGGGGTCGCGCCGGCCGAAGCGCGCGTCGCGCTGTCGCCGTTCCGCATCTACAACGACGAGATCACCATCGTCGGCTCGATGGCCGTGCTGAACAGCTACGGCGCCGCGCTCGACCTGGTCGCGGACGGCGCGATCGACACCGAAGAGCTGCTCACCGACCGGCTGCCGCTGGAGCAGTACCCCGACGCGCTGGTCAAGATGCGCAGTGGCGCCGGCCTCAAGGTCCAGGTGCTCCCGGGAGGCGGTCGTGCGTAAGCTGCTCACCCTCCTCGCCGCGACGTCGCTGGTGGCCACCGGGTGCGCCGGCGCCGGCTCGCTCGGCCAGGGCAAGAGCACGCTCGTCATCGCGATCGTGTCCAACCCGCAGATGAAGGACGCGATCTCGCTCGCGCCCGAGTTCGAGCGGGCCACCGGTATCGACCTGAAGTTCGTGTCGCTGCCGGAAAACCAGGCCCGCGCCAAGATCACCGCGTCGACGGCCACCGAGGGCGGCGAGTTCGACGTCGTGATGATCAGCAACTACGAGGCCCCGCAGTGGGCGGCCAACGGCTGGCTCGAGAACCTCGAACCGCACATGGCGGCCACCCCGGGCTACGACGAAGGCGACTTCATCCCCAGCATCAAGCAGTCGCTGTCCTACCAGAACCAGATGTACGCGGTGCCGTTCTACGGCGAGTCGTCGTTCCTGGCCTACCGCAAGGACCTCTTCGAGAAGGCCGGGCTCACCATGCCGGCCAAGCCGACGTGGCCGCAGGTCGCCGAGTTCGCCGCGAAGCTCGACGACAAGGCCAACGGCGTCGCCGGGATCTGCCTGCGCGGCAAGCCGGGCTGGGGCGAGAGCCTCGCGCCGTTCAGCACGGTCGCCAACACCTTCGGCGCCCAGTACTTCGACAAGGACTGGAACGCCAAGCTGACGACGCCGGAGTTCAAGGCCGCCGCGAACTTCTACGTCGATCTCATCCGCGAGCACGGCGAGGTCGGCGCCTCCAGCGCCGGGTTCTCCGAGTGCGGCACGCGCTACACGCAGGGTCAGGCCGCGATGTGGTACGACGCCACGGTCATGGCGGGCACGAACGAGGACCCGGCGAGCAGCAAGATCGTCGGCAAGTCCGGGTACGCGCCGGCGCCGGTCGTCAAGACGCAGGCCAGCGGCTGGCTCTACACGTGGGCGCTCGGCATCCCGAAGGTCGCCAAGGACAAGGCCGCGGCCTGGAAGTTCATGGCCTGGATGACCGATAAGGCGTACGTGCGGAAGGTCGGTCAGACCTACGGCTGGAACCGCGTCCCGCCGGGCGTGCGTCAGTCCACTTACGACATCCCGGACTACGCCAAGGCCGCGGCGGCGTACGCGAAGCCCACATTGGACGGGATCGCGGACGCGAACCAGCAGAAGGCCATGGCGAACCCGGTGCCCTACCCGGGCATCCAGTTCGTCGGCATCCCCGAATTCCAGGACCTGGGCACCCGGGTGAGCCAGCAGCTGTCGGCGGCGATCGCCGGGCGCGAGTCCGTCGACGACGCGTTGCAGCAGTCCCAGGACTACGCCCAGACGGTGGGCGACTCCTACAAGGCGGTGCAGTGATGTCCACGCTTTCCGTAGACACGCCCCAGTCCCAGACACGCGCTAAGGTCGTGGAAAAGAAAGGCCTGAGCACCGCGGCCAAACGGCGGCTGCCGCTGCTGCCCGCGCTGGTCTTCGTCATCGCGGTGACGCAGCTGCCGTTCCTGCTCACCGTGTTCTACTCGTTCCAGTCGTGGAACCTGGTCCGCCCGGGTTCGCGGCACTTCGTCGGCCTCGACAACTACATCGACGTCTTCAGCGACACGACGTTCCTCGTCGCGCTGCTCAACACCGTGCTGCTGACCGTGGTGTGCGTGTTCGTCGCGCTGCTGCTGGGCCTCGGCCTGGCGATCCTGCTCGACCGGAAGTTCTTCGGCCGCGGCGTCGTCCGGACGCTGCTGATCACGCCGTTCCTGATCCTGCCGGCGGCCGGCGCGCTGCTGTGGAAGACGACGATGTTCGACCCGACCTACGGGTTGCTGCACTTCGTCTTCGGCACCGACGTCGACTGGCTTTCGGAGTTCCCGCTGGCGTCGGTGATGGCGCAGATCGTCTGGCAGTGGACGCCGTTCATGATGCTGCTCATCCTGGCCGGCCTGCAGAGCCAGGCCAAGGACGTGCTCGAAGCGGCCAATGTGGACGGTGCGGGCCGCTGGCGGACGTTCGTCTCCATCACGCTGCCGCACCTGTCCCGGTTCCTGCAGCTGGCGACGCTGCTGGGCGCGATCTACATCGTGAACAGCTTCGACGCGATCTTCCTGATGACCCAGGGCGGGCCGGGCACGGCCAGCACCAACCTGCCGTACTACATCTACCAGCGCGCGTTCGAAGGCTTCGACGTCGGCCAGTCGTCGGCGATGGGCGTGATCGTCGTGATCCTCACGATGATCGTCGCGACCTTCGCGCTGCGCTTGATGTTCCGCACGTTCTCCGTGAACGGAGGGATCAAATGACCACGCTCGCCCGCCGCAAAGCCGGCCCCCGCGCGCTCACGGCCGTCACGTGGGTCGTCGCGATCCTGTTCGTGTTCCCGCTGCTGTGGCTGATCCTCACGGCGTTCAAGCAGGAGGCCGACGCCTACACCGACCCGCCCAAGCTGTTCTTCAGCCCGACGTTCGACCAGATCGCCAACGTGCTGAAGGGCGGGTTCCTGCCCTACCTGTCGAACTCCGCGTTCGTCACGGTGCTCTCGACGGTGCTGGTGCTCGTCCTCGGCATCCCGGCGGCGTACGCGCTTTCACTGGCGCCGGTGAAGAAGACCTCGAACGCGCTCGGGTTCTTCCTCTCGACGAAGATGCTGCCGATCGTCGCGGCGATCATCCCGCTGTACATCATCTCCCAGAACACCGAGCTGCTGGACACGGTGTGGGCGCTGGTCATCCTGTACACGTCGATGAACCTGCCGCTCGCGATCTGGATGATGCGGTCGTTCTTCCTGGAAGTGCCGCACGAGATGATCGAGGCGGGCCGGATCGACGGCGCGAACCTGCCGACGCTGCTGCGCAAGATCATCATGCCGGTGGTCGCGCCCGGGATCGCGGCGACCGCGCTGATCTGCGTCATCTTCTCCTGGACGGAGTTCTTCTACGCGGTCAACCTGACGGCGGCGCGGGCCGGCACGGTGCCGGTGTTCCTCGTCGGGTTCATCACCAGTGAGGGCCTGTACTGGGCCCAGCTTTCCGCCGCCGCGCTGCTGGCGTCGCTGCCGGTGATGATCGTCGGCTGGATCGCGCAGAACCACCTGGTGCGGGGGCTGTCCATGGGCGCGGTCAAGTAGCGCCGGGCCTTTCGGGGGGACTGCGCGAGTGGGGCTCGGTGCAAGTGGTCGTGAGTGTTTAGTCGGGTTCTAACCCGACTAAACACTCACGACCGGCTCGCGGCTGCAGTGGCGGCAGGTCGGCTTCCGGCCGTTCGCGGGGTCCCAGCCCTCCCGGACGAGGACCTGCCGGACTTCCGCGGCGACCGCGCAGGGCATCGTGTGGACATCGCGCCAGCCGTACACGAGCCTCGCCCGGCCCGCGAGTTCAGCCGCGTTGTCCCGACGTCGGTCGCGGAAGGCGACACCCGCCGAGGCGTGGGTGGCGCGGCCGTCGAGGCGGATGGTGACCGCTGCGCCGTGCTTGTCGTACGTCACGTCCTCCCAAAGGGTCTTGCCGTCCACGAGGAACGGCGTCTGCCGGTCACCGCGGGGCAGGCCGTGCTCGTCTTCGACCGATTCGAGGTACTCGACTTCGAGCGCGGACATCAACCCGTTGCGCACCAGGCCGAGCCCGCGGCGGATGGCGGCCCGGAAGCGGAAAGGCGGCCGCAGCAGGAAGCAGTTCTCGACGTCTTGGGGCGAGATCGTGCTGCGACTGACGAGATCGACGACGAGCAACGTCGCTTTCTCCCCCGTCTCCTGTGAAACGGCGAGGTCGAGGATGGTGTCGGGACCGCGGGTGCGGGGCGGCACGGTCGGGAGCGTCGTGTACCTCAAGGCGCGCGAGCGGTGCACGACCACGAACGGAAGCTGGGAGACGGCCGAACTCGTGTAGGGGACGGTGATCTCGACCGGCCGGTCGGCGATCGGCACGAGGCCCCACTCCTCGGCCGCCGAATGGTGGCTGAGCACCGCGTGCCGGCCGCCGTAGAGGAGCGCCGCCGACAGGCGAGCCGGCCGGAGCAGCTCTCCGGTGAAGGTCGCGTAGACGCCCGGCAGCACGCGTTGCCACCGTCCGGCGTCGACGTTGGCCGTCAGGTCGGCTCTGCTGTGGCCGTACGCGCGCAGCTGCCGGATTCCGAGGACGCCGTACTGCTCGGCGAGGGTGACTTGCCAGCTCGGTCTGGCTGCGTCCGAAAGGTGATCGACGGACCACCGCGTGTGAAGGGGCATGCCACGACCATGGCAGCGCCGGCGGCCTCGTAGGAGGTGCTCGACAAATCTGTGGATGGTTCCAGACCCCTGTGGACAAGTTGTCGTGAGTGTTTAGTCGGGTTCTAACCCGACTAAACACTCACGACCGGCCGCGGCAGCGCTACTCCTGCAGCGAGAGGGCCTGGCTGGGGCACACGTGCACCGCTTCGCGGGCCTTCTCGACCAGTTCGCCCTCCGGCGTCTCGTTCAGCACGATGACCGTGCCGTCGTCCTCGCTCTGGTCGAACAGCGCGGGCTCGGTGAGCACGCACTGACCGGCGCCGACGCACTTGCCGGTGTCCGCGATGATCTTCATGGTCCTTCTTCCTGTGGTGGGGTGGCAGTCCGATCTCTACCAGGTCACCGGCAGCCGGTACAGGCCGTAGATGTTCGCGTCGTCCTTGAACGGCAGGTCGTCCACCGGAGCGCCCAGCGCCAGCGAAGGCACGCGGCGGAACAGCGTGTCGAACACGATCTGCAGTTCCATCCGGGCCAGGTTCTGGCCGAGGCACTGGTGCGGCCCGAAGCCGAACGCCACGTGATGGCGGGCGCCGCGCTCGATGTCCAGCTCGTCGGCGTTTTCGAACGCCCGCGGGTCGCGGTTGGCCGCGTAACCCAGTGCCAGCACGCCTTCGCCCGCCCGGATCAGCTGCCCGCCGACCTCGATGTCCTCGACGCACAGGCGCGCCGTGGCCGCGTCGACGATCGTCCAGTAGCGCAGCATCTCCTCGACTGCGTCGAGCGTCTTGCCCGCGTCGGCCTTGATCGCCGCGAGCTGCTCCGGGTTGCGCAGGAACGCCACCGTGGACAGCGAAATCATGTTCGCCGTCGTCTCGTGCCCGGCCACCAGCAGCAGGAACCCGGTCGCGGCCAGCTGCTCCCGCCGGTATGTGCCGTCCGCGCGGAGTTTGACGATCTGCCTGCCCAGCAGGTCGTCCGGCGGGTTCTCCTCCTTGGTCGCGATGAGGTCAGCCATGTACCCGCGGATGGTGTCGAACGCCGCCCGCCGCTCTTCCGCCGTCGTCGAACGCTTGATCAGCTTCGCCGTGTGCTCCTGGAAGAAGTCGTGGTCGCCGTACGGGACCCCGAGCATCTCGCAGATCACCAGCGACGGCACCGGCAGCGACAGCGTCTCCACCAGGTCGCCGGGGTTCGGCCCGGCCAGCAGCGCGTCGATCCGCTCGTCGACGATCTCCTGGATCCGCGGCCGCAGCGCCTCCATCCGGCGCACGGTGAACTCGCCGAGCACGGCCTTGCGCGCCGGCCCGTGCTCGGGCGCGTCCATGGTGATCATCGTGCGCTCGTCGCCCTGGCGCCGGAACCCGCCCTTGACCAGCTGCGGGAAGTCCGGGTGCTGCCGGTCGGCGCTGAAGCGCCGGTCGTTCAGCACCGTGCGGACGTCGTCGAGCCGCGTGACCACCCAGGCCTCGCCGCCGTCCGGCAGCCGGACCCGCTCGACCGCGGCCTCCTCGCGGATCTCCTCGTACGCCGGCGGCGGCGCGAAGGGACACGTGCGGGTCATCGGGAACTCGTGCTTCTCGACGGTCGTCATGACGTCTCCCTCACCAGGTCACGGGCAGGCAGTACAGGCCGAAGATGGACGAGTCGTGCTTGAACGGCAGCTGATCCACGGGCGCGGCCAGCTTCAGCTCCGGGATGCGGCGGAACAGCGTGTCGAACACGATCTGCAGTTCCATCCGGGCCAGGTTCTGGCCGAGGCACTGGTGCGGCCCGAAGCCGAAGGCGACGTGGTGGCGCGCGCCGCGCTCGAGGTCGAGCTCGTCGGCGTTCTCGAACGCGGCTTCGTCGCGGTTGCCGGAGTAGCTGAGGCCGAGCACGCCTTCGCCTTCGCGGATCAGCTGCCCGCCGATCTCGACGTCTTCGGTGGCGACGCGCGAGGTCGCGAACTCCGCGATGGTGAAGTACCGCAGCAGCTCCTCGACGGCGTCGAGCGTCTTGCCGGGGTCGTTCTTGATGATCGCGAGCTGGTCCTGGTTCTCCAGCAGCGCGACCGTGCCGAGCGAGATCATGTTCGCCGTCGTCTCGTGCCCGGCGATCAGCAGCAGGAACGCCAGCGACACCAGCGAGTCGTGGTCGGCTTCGCCGTGCTCCTCGCGCTGCTTGAGGATCTGGCGGCCGAGCAGGTCGTCGGTCGGGTCGGCTTCCTTCTTGGCGACCAGCTGGTCGAGGTACTCCTGCAGCTCGTCGACGGCCTTGACCCGGACCTCCTGGTCGACGTCCCGGTTGAGCAGCGTCGAGCTGCGGACCTGGAAGAACTCGTGGTCGCCGTAGGGCACGCCGAGCAGCTCGCAGATGACCAGCGACGGCACCGGCAGCGACAGCGCGGAGACCAGGTCGGCGGGCTTCGGGCCGGCCAGGATCGCGTCGATGTGCTCGTCGACGATCTGCTGGATGCGCGGCTCGAGCGCCTTCATCCGGCGGACGGTGAACTCGCCCACGACCTCGCGGCGGGCCGCGCCGTGCTGCGGCGGGTCCATGTTGATCAGCGACGCGGTGAAGTTGGTCCGCCGGACCGGCCGCCCCTGCTTGGTCAGGAACGGGAAGCCGGGGTTGAACCGGTCGGAGCTGAACCGCGGGTCGGTGAGCATCTGCCGGACGTCTTCGAGGCGGGTGATCGCCCACGCTTCCTGACCGGACTGCAGCTCGACGCGGTGCACCGGGCCCGCTTCGCGGAGCTTCCCGTAGGCCGGCGGCGGGGCGAACGGACAGCTGCGCACGAGCGGGAAGACTTCGTCCTTCGTGGTGGGATCGGCGACTTCGGTCATTTCGGGCCCCCTAAAACGGACGTACAGTATGCGGAGGATTACATTCCGGTTCCTCGGTCCAAGGTACCGAAGCGGACGGAAGTCGTCCACTAGCTAACGGGTGACCCGGTGCGGATCCATTGTGTGGCCGCCTGACCATGCGAGAATCACCCCGCGCGATCCAGCGAGGAGCGAACGGCATGACGGCAGACCCCGAGACCACCCTGCGAGCGGACGCACGGCGCAACCGCGACCAGATCCTCGCGGCGGCGAAGACCATCTTCGCCGCGTCCGGTGCCGAGGTGCCGATGGAGGAGATCGCCCGCGCGGCCGGCGTCGGCGTCGGCACGCTCTACCGCCGCTTCCCGGACCGGGACGCGCTGATCCGCGCCGTCGCGATGGACAACTTCGAGCGCGTGCTGGTCGATGCCAAGGTGATCGCCGCGGAGGAGACGTCGTCGTGGCGCGCGCTGGAGCGCCTGCTGCGGCAGTCGGTGGAGCTGCAGCTGAGCGTCCAGCTGGCGATGGTGTCGCATCGGGCGCTGGTGATCCTGAAGAACGACCCGGAGGTCCGCCGCCTGCGCGACGAGATCCTGGTGGTCCTGGACGGCTTCGTCGTCGGCGCGCAGGCCGAGGGCAAGCTCCGCGAGGACGTCGGCGCCGGCGACATCGCGATCCTGTTCGCGACCCTGTTGCGCCACATGCGCGCGAAGTCCGCGGACGTCTCCGAGATGGCGGCGCGCCGCTGCGTCGGCATCATGATCGACGGCCTCAGCGCGCGGCCGGGAACCGAGCTGCCGGGCCGTCCGATCACATCCCGTGACCTGGACCCCAGCTGATTCTCCGGATTTCCGTGTTAATGTTCCGCCTCGTTCTGCCTGATTCTGGCCGTGGGGCGGGAAAATGCGACGAAGATCCGCGTTGTTGGTCATTCCCTTGCTGCTGCTCGCGAGCTGCGGCCACGACGACGTGACGCCGGTCGCCGGGTCGGCCCCGCCGGCGCCGACGACGTCCAGCGCGTCGCTCGCGCCCCCGGCTTCGGTGCCGCCGAGCACGTCCCGATCTGCGTCTCCACCTGCGCCGACACCGACCGCGCCATCGGTGACACCGGCCCGGAACTGCAGTTCCCCGGAGTTCACGACGAGCGACGCCGACGGCGGCTGGTCGGACGGCGGGTACTACGTCCACAACAACATGTGGAACGCGGGCGAAGCGGGTCCGGAAACGCTGCGCGCGTGCGCGTACGACAACTGGTACGTGGATTCCGTCCAGCCGGATTCGACGTCGGTGAAAACCTATCCGAACGTGCACAAGGACATTAACGACCAGAACGGGAAACCGTTCAACGACTTCAAGGTGATCAAGTCGACCTTCGCGGGCCGCGGCCCGGACGTCGGCATCTACGACGTGGCGTACGACCTGTGGCTGAACGGCGTCGGCAACGGCAACGGCGTCAGCGAGCTGATGGTCTGGACGGAGAACCGCAAACAGGTCCCGGCGGGCGACAAACTGACGACGTACACCGCGGGTGGCTTCACGTACGACGTCTGGGCGGAGGACGAGGGGTACGTGGCGTTCGTTTCGCGGACGACGCAGTACTCGGGCACGGTGGACCTGAAGGCGATGATCGCGTGGGCGATCGGGAAGGGCCTGATCCCGGCCAATCCGACGGTGAACCAGATCGGGTATGGGATCGAGTTCTGCTCGACGGGTGGGGGGAAGGCGCGGTTCACGTTGACGGACTTCTCGGTGACGATGAGCTAGCGGGCGTAGCGCTGGATGGTCCGCTGGGAGGGGCGGAGAACGGGCCACCCCACGACGACATCGACGACTCCGAGCGCGACGGCCACCAGTGGCATGATCATGAAGACGAAGATCCCCGAGGTGATCTGGATGTCGCCCGCTGCCTGAGGCTCTGACCAGGTCAAATTCCCGCTGTAAAAGAGGTAGAAGAGCGGGAGCCCGACGACCGAAACGCTCCCGCCGCACAGCGGGCCGATGGACGCGGAAGCCGGCCGGAGCCGCAGGATGTGGCCGGTCCCGCCCGGGTGGTGCCCGACCTCGACCCAGGCTGGGGCGAACAACAGCGCGATGCCGGACATGAGCAGCATGACGGCGCTGAACAGGCCGCAGATGACGGGGATGTCGCTGGTGACGCTGTGACTGCTCGGCAGGGTGTAGCCCAGGACGGGAACGGCGACACACATGGCCAGCGCGACAACGGTGGTGAGGCCACCGAGGAGCGGCAGGGTCCGTTTCAGCTTGGCGGTGAGTCGAGGCGGGAGCCAGACGTAGGCCCGCGGGTCGATCGGGAAGTGGTCCATGGCTAATTGACTCGCCAGTCGCCGGGGTGGGACATGGTCGTGGTAATCGTCGGTTCCCAGCGGTCGCCGAGGTCGTCGACCTTGGCCTGGATGGAGTTCTGCTCGGTTTCGATCACGTCCAGCAGCGCCTCGATCGCGACGATGGTGCCGGTGATCGCGGGAACGGCCATGGAGATCGCGGCCGAAATGATCCCCAGTGCCAGTGGCAGGCCCATGACGGTGACCGCGCTGAGGATGGCGGACACGATGGCGGCGAGGAGTCCGCCGACGATCACTTTCATGGCCAGCCAGAAGGATTCGATGCCGTTGGCGAGGCTGGTGAGCGAGTCGCGCATCTGCTCGCCGAGATCCTTCATCGAGTCCAGGTGCTCAAGTTGTGCGGGAACCGCGGCCTTGTAGGTTTCGGCGCCTCGGCCCTGCCACTGGATGTTGGCTTTCAGCTTGTCCAGGTGCAGCGTGCCCGCGATCTCGTCGACCGTGTGCGAGAACTCCTCGATCCACTGCCGTCCGACCTGCTTCAGCTTGTCAGGATCGCCCACATCGTCCTTGAACCGCTGGACCGCCAGCAGGTATTCGCCGAACTTCCCGTTGACGTAGTTCACCAGATCGATGACGGGTTGGACGAGCGTCTCCAGAGCGCTCGGCACCCAGTCGAGGAGATCGCGTACTTTGTCCATGAACTCCCGGAACTTCTCTTCGATGGCGCGCAGGTCGTCCAGAGTCCGGTCGATGATCGCGGTGCCGCCCGGTGCGGTCATGGTCTTCCCCTCAGTGCCCGTCGAGATTGCCCAGGCGGTTCGCGTGGTCGGCTTCGGCCTGTTCGTAGATGGTCGCGCCGGTGAGCAGGCTGCCGGCGATGCCGCGGAAGTTCTCGGAACCCTGGGCGAGCAGGTGGTCGAGCTTCGCGCGCATGTCGTTGTAGCGGCGGTTGAAGCCTCTGGCGGCCGCGTAGCTCATGACGTCCTTCGGGGTGAGTTCCAGCGGTGCCACGATGCCGCGTGCCTGATTGAGGTTGTCGGCGGCCTGATCCCAGGTCGCGGCGTCCGAGCGGAGGGCTTCCAGGGCGACTTCGACGTCGCTCATCGGCGATCACGTCCTTCCGGGTGGCCGATGGGTGGGGTGAGACCGACCCGGCGCAGGAGCCGGGCCGGGTCGGCGAGCAACCCCAGCAGTTCCGTGTAGGCGGGACCTGGTGGCTGCGGCGCGAAGTCCGACGGAGCCGATCGGCGGTGCAGGGCGCGCAGAACGTCGAGCAACTCGCTCTCGACCTCGGCGTTGCGGGCGATCGAAGCCCAGGTCGCGTCGAGGTCCAGGCCGAGGTAGCGGCCGCTCCGGGCGCTGCCGCTCACATGGCCGCCGCTGCTTTCCGCGGTGACGACGTCGAGGCCGGCCGTGGACATCCGAGTCGAAAGCTGTTCCAGTTCGCCTCGCCTCGCACCGCGTCCTCCAGCCGGAAGACGTCGCGCGCCGTGAGCGGTGTCTCGTCCTGGGCGGCCGGTGGCCGCGATGCCGGGTTAGCCTCGACGTCCCGGGCGCGCCGTGCCAAAGCCTCGATGGTCGCCGCGTTCGCCGCGGTCAGCACACTCGAATGCAGGCCGCGGGGGTCGACCTTGGTTTTCCAGTCCTCGGCGAGCCTGACCCGCTGGACCTCACCCGCGGGCGAGACGGTCACCGTCACGACCGAATCCCCATCACGTCCGGCGGGGCCGTCCCGTTCCGGCTCGTCTTCGACCGGCGGCGGACTTTCGTCGTCGTCCCAGAGTTCGATCTCGTTTTCGAACGCCCACTCTTCGTCGTCCGGCACCTGCACCCTCCCCGATGCGTCACGCTGCGTACCTGGCTGGGACTGTACCGGTGATCGAGGTGGGCGTCAGGCGATCGGGCCCGAACGCGACGGAGGCCACCACCCGGTCTGGGTGGTGGCCTCCCGGCGTCGAACTCAGACGCCCAGCGGGTGCCAGACCGTCTTCGCCTCCAGGTACCGGCGCAGCCGGGTCAGGTCCGGAGCTGCCGTCCAGTCCGGCTCCGCCGCCGGGACCGTCAGCACCCGCTTCACCGTGTTCGCCGCTTCGCGTGCCAAGCCCGGGCGGTCGTCCGGGGCCGCTCCTGTCGGGTCCAGTGCGTTCACATCGCCGTGCGAGGCCAGCCACGGGCCCAGCTCCGACGCGTGGCCCGTCAGGATGTTGGCCACGCCGCCCGGGACGTCGGACGTGGCCAGGACCTCCGACAGTGTGATCGCCGGCAGGGGACGCTCCGCGCTCGAGACCACCACCGCCGTCGAGCCGGTGGCCAGGACCGGGGCCAGGACCTCGACCAGGCCCAGCAACGACGACGCCTGCGGGGCCAGGATGCCCACCACGCCGGTCGGTTCCGGGACCGTGAACGAGAAGTACGGGCCCGCCACCGGGTTGGCCGAACCCAGGACCGACGCGATCTTGTCCGTCCAGCCCGCGTACCAGACCCAGCGGTCGATCGCCGCGTCAACCAGGGACTCGGCCTTCTTCGCCGCCAAGCCCTCCGAAGCGGACACTTCCGCGATGAACTGGTCGCGGCGGCCTTCCAGCACCTCGGCCACCCGGTACAGCACCTGGCCGCGGTTGTAGGCCGTGGCGGCAGACCAACCGGGGAAGGCCTTGCGGGCCGCCACCACCGCGTCGCGGACGTCCTTGCGGGACGCGTGGGCCGCGTTGGCCAGGAACTTGCCCTTGCTGTCCGTCACCGGGTACACCCGGCCGGACTCCGAACGCGGGAACTTGCCGCCCACGTACAGCTTGTAGGTCTTGGCTACGGAAATCCGGTCAGACATTCAGGTACGCCTCCAGCCCGGTGCGGCCGCCTTCGCGCCCGAAGCCGGATTCCTGGTAGCCGCCGAAGGGGGCGGTGGGGTCGAAGCGGTTGAAGGTGTTGGCCCAGACCACGCCGGCGCGCAGCTGGTTCGCCATCCACAGGATGCGGGAGCCCTTTTCGGTCCAGATACCGGCCGAAAGCCCGTACGGCGTGTTGTTCGCCTTCGTCACGGCCTCGTCCGGCGTGCGGAACGTCAGCACCGACAGCACCGGGCCGAAGATCTCCTCGCGCGCGATCCGCATCGACTGGTGGACGTTCGCGAACACCGTCGGGGCGAAGAAGAACCCGCGGTCCGGCACCGGGCACGGGCTGGTCCAGCGCTGCGCGCCCTCGGCGTCGCCGGACTCGACGAGCCCCTGGATCTTCGCCAGCTGCTCGGCCGAGTTGATCGCGCCGACGTCGGTGTTCTTGTCCAGCGGGTCGCCGACGCGCAGCGTCGAGACGCGGTAGCGCAGCTTCTCCAGCACCTCTTCGGCGATGGACTCCTGGACCAGCAGGCGCGAGCCCGCGCAGCAGACGTGACCCTGGTTGAAGAAGATGCCGTTGACGATGCCTTCGATGGCCTGGTCCAGCGGCGCGTCCTCGAACACGATGTTCGCGGCCTTGCCGCCCAGCTCCAGCGTCAGCTTCTTCGGCGTGCCCGCGACCTGGCGCTGGATCGCCTTGCCGACCTCGGTCGAGCCGGTGAACGCGATCTTGTCGATGTCGCCGTGGTCCACAATGGACGCGCCGATGTCACCGGCGCCCGGCAGGATGTTGACCACGCCCGGCGGCAGCTCGGCCTGCTGGCAGATCTCCGCGAAGACCAGCGCGGTCAACGGCGTCGTCTCGGCCGGCTTCAGCACCACGGTGTTGCCGGTGGCCAGTGCCGGCGCGATCTTCCACGCCAGCATCAGCAGCGGGAAGTTCCACGGGATGATCTGGCCCGCGACACCGAGCGGCTTCGGGTTGGGCCCGTAGCCCGCGTAGTCGAGCTTGTCGGCCCAGCCCGCGTGGTAGAAGAAGTGCGCCGCCGCGGTCGGGATGTCGGAGTCGCGCGACTCCTTGATCGGCTTGCCGTTGTCGAGGCTCTCCAGCACCGCCAGCTCGCGCGAGCGCTCCTGGATCAGCCGCGCGATGCGGAAGAGGTACTTCGCTCGCTCGGTGCCCGGCAGCCTGGACCAGCTCGAAAAAGCCTTGCGCGCGGCCTTGACCGCGGTGTCCACATCGGACTTCGACGCGGTGCCGACCTCCGCGAGGACCTCTTCGGTGGCCGGGTTGATCGTCTTGAGCGGCTCACCCGAGCCGTCGACGAACTCGCCGTTGATGAACGGCTTGTAGTGGTCCTTGAGGTTCGCGATGGCGCGCGACTCGGGCGCCGGTGCGTACTCGAAAACAGGCATCAGTCCACCGTCACGTAGTCGGGGCCGCTGTAGTGGCCGTCCACCTGGGTGCGGCGCTGCAGCAGCAGGTCGTTGAGCAGGCTGGACGCGCCGAAGCGGAACAGGTCCGGGACCAGCCACTGCTCGCCGGCGACCTCGTGCACGGCGACGAGGTACTTGATCGCGTCCTTCGTGGTCCGGATGCCGCCCGCGGGCTTGACGCCGCGCAGCTCGCCGGTCTGCGCGTGCCAGTCGTGGACGGCCTGCAGCATGATGTGGGTGACCGGCAGCGTCGCGGCGGGGGAGACCTTGCCGGTCGACGTCTTGATGAAGTCACCGCCGGCCAGCAGCGCCAGCCACGACGCGCGCCGCACGTTGTCGTAGGTCGCCAGCTCGCCGGTCTCGAGGATGACCTTCAGGTGGGCTTCGCCGCAGGCGGCCTTGATGGCCTGGATCTCTTCGAAGACGTCCATGTAGCGGCCCTCGAGGAACGCGCCGCGGTCGATCACCATGTCGACTTCGTGCGCGCCCGCGTCGACGGCGATCTTGGTGTCGGCCAGCTTGATCTCGCGGCTCGTGCGCCCGGCCGGGAAGCCGGTGGCGACGCTCGCGACGTGCACACCGCTGCCCTTGAGCGCTTCGACGGCGGTGGCGACCATGTCCGGGTACACGCAGACGGCGGCGACGCGCGGGGTGTCCTGCCGCTCGGGATCGGGGCGGACGGCCTTCGCGGCCAGCGCCCGGACCTTGCCGCGGGTGTCGGCGCCCTCCAGCGTGGTCAGGTCGACCATGGAGATGGCGGTGTCGATGGCCCACCGCTTGGCGTCCTTCTTGATGCTGCGCGTGCCGAGGCCCGCCGCGCGCTGCTCGACGCCGACCTGGTCGACACCGGGCAGCCCGAGCAGGAAGCGGCGCAGGCTCGCGTCGTCGCGAGTCGCGTCCGCCAGCGGTGCCGGGGTGGCCGGCGCCGCTGACGTGCTGGTCGTGGCTGTCATGCGCCTGAGTCTAGGCGGCGGGTACGACAGTGCGAGCCCCCATCGGGTGTGACGCTGGGTGCCGAGCGCGTCACAACTCCGAGGTCAGCCCTTCTCGATCCGCGGCGGATCCACCCGCTGAGCCGGCCGCCGGTACACGACCACGCCGCCCCAGAAGCCCAGCCCGTTGATCTTCACCGTCGGTGCCGTCGGCGGGGCCGGGGGAGCTCCCGACTTGTCCTCCAGCACGAAGCCGCCCATGAAGCCGATGCCCGTCACGTCGACGTTGATGTCGTCGGGGACCGTGATCTGGATGCCGCCCATGATCGCGATGGCCGTGATCGTGCAGTGCTTGTCCGCGAACCTCGCCTGGCGCAGGTCTATCTCCGCGCCGCCCCAGAAGGCGAGGCTCGTGTGCTGCGGGGGCAGGACCCAGCTGCCCTTGCGGACCGCGCCCGACAGGACGCCGATCGACACCGGGGAGCCCGCGTAGCCGCCGATGCGCTGGTCCGGGAAGCCCAGCGCGCGGGACGTGGCCGGCTCGACGGCGCCCGACGACGTGGGCAGGTCCACCGTCACCGGTTTGAGGTCGCCGACGGTCTTCGCCGCGTAGACCGTCGACAGGCGCTCTTCGAGCTCGTTCACCGTGATCCGCCCTTCCGCGAGGGCGTTGTGCAGCACTTGGGCGACGCGCTCGCGGTCGGCGTCGGAGGCCCGCATCTGGTCGGGCGTCAGTTCGCTCACCCGGCGCAGCTTATCGGCGAAAACCACCCTCCGTGTCCACCTTCTGGAGGACACTGGGCCGATGGTGCGATTTCCCGACGGCGTCGAGGTGCGCGGGCGCGGCCTCGGCCGCCCGAAACCCGACGGAGCCGAGCCGGATTTCGGGCTCTACCTGGGGACGAGCCGGTTGCGGCGCAAGCACGGCGGGGGCATCACCTGGCCGCACGAATGGGTTAACTGGCCGGACTTCCTCCTGCCGGTCAACCCGCGAGACGCCCGCGAAAAGATCAAGGCCCTGCACGAACGCGCCAAGACCGAAAGCGTCGAAGTCGCCTGCTACGGCGGCGCCGGCCGCACCGGCACCGTGCTGGCCTGCCTCGCGGTCCTGTCCGGCGTGCCGGCCGGTGAAGCCGTCGCCTGGGTGCGCGAAAACTACGACGAACGAGCCGTCGAAACACCGTGGCAGCGCGGCTGGGTGAAGAGCTTCGCGAAACGGCTAGATTGACCCGCATGGATGTGCACGTCGTCGACCACCCCCTCGCGAAGGCCCGGCTCTCCACGATGCGCGACGCGCGCACCGACAGCGCCGCGTTCCGGGCCGCGCTGCACGAGCTGACCGTCATGCTGGTCTACGAAGCCACGCGCGACGTCCCGGTCAAGACCGAGCGGATCCACACGCCGGTCGCGCGCACCGAGGGCTACAAGCTCGCCAAGCCGCCGCTGCTCGTCCCGGTGCTGCGGGCCGGGCTCGGGATGGCCGACCAGGCGCACAAGCTGATTCCGGACGCGCAGATGGGCTTCGTCGGCCTCGCGCGCGACGAGGAGACGCTCA
The DNA here is from genome assembly GCF_033441515.1 of Amycolatopsis solani. Lineage (NCBI taxonomy): Bacteria > Bacillati > Actinomycetota > Actinomycetes > Pseudonocardiales > Pseudonocardiaceae > Amycolatopsis > Amycolatopsis solani. The sequence continues at coordinate 335,754 of NZ_JAWQJT010000001.1, read as the reverse complement.
AGCCGACGCCGTACCTCGAATCGCTGCCGGAGTCGCTCGCCGACCGGCCGGTGCTGGTGCTCGACCCGATGCTCGCCACCGGCGGCTCGATGGAGTACACGATCCGGCTGCTCACCGACCGCGGTGCCGACGACGTCACGGCCATCTGCGCGCTCGCCGCGCCGGAAGGCTTGGCGCACCTGGAAAAGACCGGCCTGCCGGTCCGCGTGGTCACCGCCAGCATCGACGAGCGCCTCAACGATTCGGGCTTCATCGTGCCGGGCCTCGGCGACGCCGGTGACCGCCAGTACGGCGCCGTTTAAGACCTTGCCGGTCCTGAAGTGGCGGTGGATCGCGGTGACCGCCGTCGCGGTCGCGGCCGTCACCGCCGGGCTGCTGTGGCTCTTCCTCGCCTGGTCCGGGGAGCCGACCGCGCCGGTGCGCATCGACGCGGTCAAGACGGCGTTCGGCGTCGGCGCGGGCGCGGGCGGCGTGTTCGCGCTGTGGCTCGCGACGCGCCGCCAGCGCACCCTCGAACTGCAGCTGGCCGAGTCCACGCGCGTCGCCGGCGTGACCGAGCGGGACCTCGAGGAGCGGCGGGTCACCGAGCTGTACACGAAAGCCGTCGAACAGCTCGGCAGTGACAAAGCGCCGGTGCGGTTCGGCGGGCTGTACGCGCTGGAGCGGCTCGGGCAGGACAACCCGAAGCAGCGCCAGACGATCGTCAACGTCCTGTGCGCCTACCTGCGGATGCCGTTCGACGGCCCGAAGGCGGGCCTGAAGGGCACCGCGGACCTCGAGCCGCCCGACTACGACGAGGCCGAGCTGCTGGTCCGCCTGGCCGCGCAGGAACTGCTCAAGACCCACCTGACCCACGAGGAGCCCGGGTTCTGGCCCGGGATGGCGATCGACCTGCAACGGGCCACCCTCGTCGACTTCCGGCTGAGCGGCTGCACCCTGGCCGCCGCGGACTTCAGCCGCGCGAAGTTCGTCGGGGCGGTGCACATCCGCGGCACGACCTTCACCCGCCGGGCCGGGTTCTTCGGCGCGCAGTTCACCTCGGCGGTCAACTTCGACCGGTCGGTCTTCGAAGAGGGCGCGTTCTTCACCTGGGCGCGCTTCGGTGCGTTCGCCCGGTTCACCCGGGTCCGCTCGGGCGGCCGGTTCGAGTTGACCCGCGCGCGGTTCGAGGGCGAGGCCGACTTCGAGGGCGGCGAACACGAGGACATCGACCTGACGGACGCCCGGTTCCCGGAGAACGAATAGCAACGTCCCGCCCGGTGCCGGGACGCGAAGGGCCGGCTACGAGGGGTCGCTGTTCTGAGGCCGCAGCCAGCCGGTGGCGTTCGCGCGCAGCGCCCGCTCGTACGAGCCGGTCACGTCGAACTCGTCCGGCAGGTTGCCGGTCAGCTCCAGGGACACCAGCCCGTGCACGATGGCCCAGCAGCCGACCGCGATGGTGGCCGGCGGGACGTCGTGGAAGACGCCGTCGGCGACGGCTCGGCGGATGACCGTCTCCAGCGGCTCCAAGGTCTTCCTGGCCAGCTTTTCGGCGTCTTCGTTGGGCTCGAAGCCGGGCACCGACTTGCTGAACATGATCCCGTACAGGTGCGGGTCGGCGAGCGCGCTCGCGCGGTAGGCGCTGCCGAGCGCGACGAGGTCGCCGACGGCGTCGCCGGTGAGCTCGGTGCCCGCCATCCGCGCGCCGAAGCGGCGGAAGCCCTCGGTGTAGAGGGCGTTCACCAGATCGGGTTTGCTGCCGAAGAGGGAGTACACGGCGGTGGTCGACGTGCCCGCGTCGGCGGCCAGCTTCCGCAGGGAAAGCGCCTTCGGCCCGTCGGCGGCGATGAGCTCACCGGCGCGGTCGAGCAGCTTCAGCCGGAGCGCTTCGTCGTGCGTGCGGGGGCGAGCCATGTACGCAGCGTATCGCAACGCTGTTATGAATCGCCAGGTCAGGAGTTGACCTGGAGTGCACTCCAGGTCGTAGTGTCGAGGTCATGAGCTACTCGATAGCGGAAGCCGCTCGACGTAGCGGACTGTCCATCGACACCCTCCGGTACTACGAGCGCATCAAACTGCTCGACCCGCCCGCCCGTGACACCGCGGGCCGCCGGGCCTACTCGGACGACGACCTGAACTGGCTCGGTTTCCTGACCAAGCTGCGCACCACCGGGATGCCCATCAAGAGCATGCGCGAGTACGCGTCGCTGCGCCGCCTCGGCGTCGCCAGCGCGGGCCGCCGCAAGGCTCTGCTGGTGGAGCAGCGGCGGTCGGTGGCCGAGCGGATCGCCGAGCTGCAGGGCTGTCTCGACATCCTCGACTACAAGATCGACAACTACGCACAGGTCGAGCGCAACGTGCTCGGCGTGGAACCCGGCAGGGAGGAAATTTCCGCGTGAAGACCAGGAAGCTCGGCGGACTGGAAGTCGGGGCCCAGGGGCTGGGCTGCATGGGGATGAGCCAGGCGTACGGCGTCCGCGACAACGACGAGGAGTCGATCGCGACGATCCACCGGGCGCTCGAGCTCGGCGTGACGCTGCTGGACACCGCGAACGTCTACGCGAACGGCGTCAACGAAGAACTGGTCGGCCGCGCCATCGCCGGCCGCCGCGACGAGGTCGTGCTGGCGACGAAGTTCGGCATCGTGTGGACCGACGGCGTAATGGGGGCCCGCGGCGACGCGGCCTACGTCAAGCAGAGCTGCGACGAGTCCCTGCGACGGCTCGGCGTCGACCACATCGACCTGTACTACCAGCACCGCGTCGACCCGGACACGCCGATCGAGGAGACCTGGGGCGCGCTGGGCGAGCTGGCCGAGGCCGGGAAGATCCGGTACGCCGGGATTTCCGAGGCGAGCGCCGCGACGATCCGCGCCGCCCACGCCGTGCACCCGGTGACGGCGCTGCAGAGCGAATGGTCGCTGTGGACGCGGGGCATCGAGGGCGAAATCCTCGACACGTGCCGGGAGCTCGGCATCGGCGTGGTGCCGTTCTCGCCGCTGGGCCGGGGTTTCCTCACCGGCGCGGTGACGTCGATGGCGGACCTGCCGGCGGACGACATGCGCCGCGGCCTGCCGCGCTTCGCCGAGGGCAACTTCGAGCGCAACATGGCGATCGTCGAGGCGCTGCGGAAGCTGGCGGAGGAGAAGGGCGTCACCGCCGGGCAGCTCGCGCTCGCCTGGGTGCAGTCCCACGGCGAGGACGTCGCGCCGATCCCGGGCACCAAGCGCCGCAAGTACCTCGAAGAGAACGTGGCGGCGGCTTCGCTGGAGCTGACGGCCGGGGACCTGGCCGCGATCGAGGCGGCCGCCCCCGCGGACGCGATCGCCGGCGAGCGCTACCCCGAACGCCTCGCCCGCGCCGCCGGCCGGTGAGCAGTCTGCCGCGGCTGCTCGTGAGTGTTTAGTCGGGTTAGAACCCGACTAAACACTCACGACCGGGCCCGCGCTCTGAGGCTTTTCTGAGATCTCCGGAGCAGGCTCGGCGCCGATCAAGTGGTCGGTGCCGAGCCTCAGGAGGTCGTCGTGGCGGAGGAAGTGCTCGATTGTCTGGTGGTCGGGGCCGGGCCCGCGGGCTTGCAGCTGGGGCAGCACCTCGGCCGCGCCGGGCACCGGTACCTGGTGCTGGAGGCCGGTTCCGCGCCCGGCCACTTCTTCGAGACCTTCCCACGGCACCGGACCCTCATCTCCATCAACAAGAAGCACACCGGGTACGACGACCCGGAGCTGCGCCTGCGGATGGACTGGAACTCGATCCTCGCCGACGGCGACGACGACCCGGTGCTGTTCACGGACTACAGCGAAAAGCTCTTCCCGGACGCCCCGGACCTCTTGCGCTACCTGGCCGATTACGCGGCGAAGCACCAGGTGAACGTCCGTTACGACACCAGGGTGACGCGCATCCGCCGCGATCCGGAAAGCGCTCTCTTCGTGCTCACCGCGGGTGGCGAAGAGTTCCGCGCGAAGCGGCTGATCATGGCCACCGGCGTGACCAAGCCCTACATCCCGCGGTTCCCCGGCGCCGAGCTGATCGACCAGTACGTCGACGTCAGCGTCGACCCGGCCGACTTCACCGACCAGCGCGTCCTGGTGCTCGGCAAGGGGAACTCCGCGTTCGAGACCGCGGACAACCTCATCGAGCAGGCCGCCGTCGTGCACGTCGGCGGGCCGCGGCCGGTGAAGCTGGCCTGGCGCACCCACTTCGTCGGCCACCTGCGCGCCTACAACGCGGGCATCCTCGACATGTACCAGCTCAAGCTGCAGCACGCGATCCTCGACGGCGACGTGCGCGAGGTCCGCAAGGACGCCGACGGCTACCACGTCAAGTTCGCCTTCGCCCGCGCCGACGAGGTGATCAAGGAGATCCGCTACGACCGCGTGATCGGCTGCACCGGCTTCCGCTTCGACGCGGAACTCTTCGACGAGGACTGCCGCCCCGAGCTCACCATCGACGACCGGTTCCCGGCGCAGACGCCGAGCTGGGAGTCGACGAACGTGCCGGACCTGTACTTCGCCGGCACGATCACGCAGGTCCGCGACTTCAAGAAGGCCACCAGCGCGTTCATCCACGGCTTCCGCTACGGCGCCCGCGCGCTCGCCAAGGTGCTGAACGAGCGCTACCTCGGCACGCCGTGGCCGTCGGTCGAGCTGCCCGCCAAACCGGACGCGCTGACCGACGCCGTGATCACCCGGATCAACCGGACTTCCGCGCTGTACCAGCAGTTCGGCTTCCTCGGCGACGTCGTGGTCGTCGACGGCGACACCGCCCGCTACCTCGAAGAGGTGCCGGTGGACCGGCTGCTCGACGACCCGCCGGAGGACGCCTACGTCGTCACCCTGGACTACGGCCCGGACCACGACAAGATCGACCCGTTCGACTTCGTCGCGCGCGCCGCCCAGGACCAGGCCAACGACCACGGTGAGGGCCACTACCTGCACCCGATCGTCCGGCACTACCGCCGCGGCGAGCTGGCCGCCACCCACCACGTCACCGAGAACCTCGAGAACGAGTGGGACAAAGAGGTGCACGTCGAACCGCTGACCGCGTTCTTCTCGCGGGAACTCTGATGCGGACGATCGCGGAGTTCGAGGCGGCGGCTCGCGAACGCCTCGACCCGGCGCACTACGACTACTTCGCGGGCGGCGCGCAGGACGAGATCACCGTCGCGGAGAACGAGGCCGCGTTCCGGAGGCTGCGGCTGCTGTCGCGGGTCCTGCGCGGCAGCGACAAGCGGGACCTGAGCGTCGAGCTGCTCGGGACGTCGTCGTCGATGCCGATCCTCATCGCGCCCACGGCGTTCCACCGGCTCGCGCACGCCGACGGTGAACTCGCCACGGCCCGGGCGGCGGCGCGCGCGGGCACGATCCTGATCGTCAGCATGGCCGCCACCACGGCGATCGAAGACGTCGCCGCGGCGGCCCGCGAGGTCGCGCCGGATCCGGGCCTGTGGTTCCAGCTCTACCTGCAGCCGGATCTGGAATTCACCGAGGCGATCGTGCGCCGCGCGGAGAACGCCGGGGTCAAGGCGTTCGTCGTCACCGTCGACTCACCGGTGCTCGGCCGCCGCGAGCGCGACGACCGCAACGACTTCCACGACCTGCCGCCGGGATTCGCCGTGGAGAACCTGCGGAACATCGGCGAGAACCGCAGCGGCGGCAACGCGAGTCATGTCCGTGACATCGTCATGTCGGCCGGGCTCAATTGGGACCACATCGCGTGGCTGCGGTCGAAGACCAAGCTCCCGGTGCTGATCAAGGGCGTGCTGCACGCCGAGGACGCGCGGCTGGCCGTGCACCACGGCGTCGCCGGGATCGTCGTGTCGAACCACGGCGGCCGCCAGCTCGACACCGTGCCGGCCACCATCGACGTCCTGCCCGACATCGCGGCAGCCGTCGGCGGGGCGATCCCGGTGCTCGTGGACGGCGGGATCCGCCGCGGCACCGACGTCGTCAAGGCGCTGGCGCTGGGTGCGGACGCGGTCGCGGTCGGCCGTCCGGTCGTGTGGGGACTGGCCGTCGGCGGCCGTGAAGGCGTCACGCAGGTCCTGGAGCTGCTGCGGGAGGACTTCGACCAGGCCCTCGCCCTGTGCGGCGGCCGGCACCCGGCCGACCTGACCCCGGACCAGGTGCGGCGATGATCGGCAAAGCGCTGGCCGCGGCCGCGGTGGCGACCGCGCCCGCGTGGCTGCCGTCCCGGGTCGTGGCGCTGCGGATGAAGATCTTCTCGCTGGTCAACGGCCAGGAGACGGTGACCATCCCCGGCGAGCGGGTCGGCGTCGAGGACTTCCGCCGCGTCTACGCCGACCCGGCGGCGAACGGCCGCAGCCGCGGCGCCGCGCTGTCCGACCTGTTCTGGTACTGGCTCGCGCCCGGGCCCGAGGTGCACCAGGAGCACCTCGAACCCGGGCCGCGCTACGACGAGGTCGCCAAGTGCACCCGGCACATCCTCATCCGGTCCAAAAAGGACTCGGAGGAGCTGGCCCGGCGGGTGGCCGCGCACGTCCTCGACGGCGTCGGGCCCGGGCTCGTCCGGCTGCGCGACGAAATGATGCCGATCTGGGCCGAGCTGTACTACGAGCTCGTCTTCGAGGAGCCGTGCCCGCCCGAGGCGCGGGACCTCATCGTGGCGCACGCCGACGACGTCGTTTCGGCGCTGAAGTGCGTGCGCCCGCGGAACATGCGCCGCCGGGCCCGGCTGACGAAGTACCTGCGGCGGCGCCTCGCCGACGTCCCGCACCCGCTGCCGCCGTCGCTGACCCCCGAGGAACAGGCTTACTACCTGCAGGGCACCTTCTTCAACACGGCCGTCGTGCAGATGTCCGAGGCGATGGCGCACCTGCTGATGATCATCGCGAAGTCTCCGGACACCCAGCGGCGCCTCGCCGAGCACCCGGACGACGACGCCTACCTCGACCGCGTCATCGACGACGGCCTGCGCCGGTTCCCGCTGTTCGGCATCGCGCACCGGATCTCCACGGCCGACATCGAGCTGGCGGACCTGACCATCCCGGCGGGCACGGTGCTGTGCTTCTCCTACCCCGAGTTCGCCGCGCAGTCCGAAAAGGACGCGTTCATCCCGTTCGGGGTCGCGCAGAACCGCGCCTGCCCGGCCCGCGGGCTGGCGCCGCCGACCATGCGCGTGGTGACGCGCGAAGTGCTGCGCCGGTTCAGCCTCGCCTCCACGGCGGGCCACACGCGGTCGATCCCCAACCGCGGCCCGGCGCTGCTCACCCCGCGCGGTGCCCGGCGAAAGCGCTTGCCGCTGCTCTGGCTGGCGGTGCGCGACCGCTGGGAAGACGTCTGGCGCAGCTTCGCCCAGCTCGTGTTCGGCACGTACATGGTCCTCGACGCCCGTCGCCAAGCCCTGTGCACCACCTACTTCGCCGGAGGCAAGTCATGACCCCCACCGAAGCGGCACCGGCTTTCTTCCTCGCCGTCGCGGCGATCCTCGTCGTGTGCCGGCTGGTCTGCCTGGTCGCGGTGCGGCTGGGCCAGCCGCCGGTGGTCGGCGAGATGATCTCCGGCGTGCTGCTCGGCCCGTCGTTGCTGGGGCTGGTCCTCCCCGACGTGCAGACGGCGTTGTTCCCGGACGGCATCCGCCCGCTGCTCTACGTCGGCGGGCAGATCGGCCTGGTCATCTACATGTTCGGCGCGGGGTACGAGTTCAGCCTCCGCAGCATCCGCGGCTCGGCGAAGTCGGTCGGCGCGATCTCGGCCGCCGGCACGGTGGTGCCGCTCGCGCTCGGGGTCGGCGTCGCCGTGTTCGGCACGAGCTGGGCCGGCATCGCCAAGGACGGCGTCTCGCTCACGACGTCGGCGGCGTTCGTCGGGGTAGCACTGGCCATCACCGCGTTCCCGATGCTCGCCCGGATCATCACCGAACGCGGTCTCGGCGGCACCCGGTTCGGCTCGCTCGCACTGGCCTGCGGCGCCCTCGACGACGTCCTCGCGTGGATCCTGCTGGCCGTGGTGCTGGGCATGCACGCGGACTCGGCCGGCCCGGTCGCGCTGGCCGTGGGCGGCGGCCTGCTGTTCGCGTTGCTGCTGGTGCTCGTCGGCCGCCGGGTGCTCGCGAAGGCGATGGGCAGTGAACGGCTTTCCGCCGACCAGAAGATGCTGATCACGGCGTTGACCCTGTTCGCGGCCGCCTGGTTCACCGACGTCATCGGGCTGTACGCGGTGTTCGGCGCCTTCTGCGTCGGCATCGTGTTCCCCCGCGTGCCCGCCGCGGACGCCGTGCTCGCGAAGATCATGCCGATCGGGCGGATCGTGTTCCTCCCGCTGTTCTTCACCTATTCCGGCCTGAACACGCGGTTCGCGCTGCTCGCCGATCCGAAGCTGCTGCTGTTCGCCGTGCTCTGCGTGGTCGTCGCGATCATCGGCAAGCTCGGCGCCTGCTGGGGAGCGGCGCGGCTGGTGGGGGAGTCGCAGCCGATCGCGTTGCGCGTCGGCACGCTGATCAACGCCCGCGGGCTGATGCAGCTGATCGCGCTCAACGTCGGGCTCGCCGCCGGGATCGTTTCGCCGGCGTTGTTCACGGTGCTGGTGCTGGTGGCGTTGGTCACCACGATCATGACGGCGCCGCTGCTGAGCTGGCTCGACCGGCGGGATACCCGCAAGGGGAGCAGCGAAGTGCTCTTGATGGCGGAACCGGTGCCGGTGACCGGGAAAAGTTGACAGTTCAAACTTAGAAAATCACTGCCAGTATGGATCCGTGCACGATGGGGCGACGAGACCACGGGTGCTCGTGGTCGAGGACGATCGCGAGCTGGCGGGCCTGCTCGAAGAGCTGCTCGCGGAAGAAGGCTACGAAACCGACGCGGCGCACGACGGGCAGCGCGGTCTGCACCTCGGGCTCACCGGGCGGTACGACGTGATGATCATCGATCGCCGTCTCCCGGTGCTCGACGGCCTGGAGCTGGTGCGGCAGCTGCGGGCCAGGGCCGTGACCACGCGCGTGCTGGTGCTCTCGGCGCTGGGCGAGCTGGCCGACCGCGTCGGCGGGCTCGACGCCGGCGCCGACGACTACCTCGTCAAGCCGTTCGAGGCCGAGGAACTGCTGGCTCGCCTGCGCGCGCTGGGACGGCGTGACCTCGAAGGCGCGGAAAGCCTCCCGCTCGGCACGGCGGCGCTCGACCTGCGGCGGCACGAGGTCGTGCTGCCGCGCGGCGAGCGGATCACGTTGTCCGGGCGGGAGTTCGAGCTGCTGCGGACGCTGGCGCAGCGGCCGAAGGCGATCCACCCGCGGGCGTCACTGCGGACCAACGTCTTCGCCGACTCGACCGGGGAGTCCATTGTGGACACGTATGTGTACTACCTGCGGCGCAAGCTCGGCCGGGACGTCGTGCGGACCGTGCACGGCCTCGGGTACCAGATCGGCGCGGTGTGAGACCCGGCGGCGACCCCGAGGACCGCGCCCTGCGGCGGGCGCGGTGGGCGATCACCGCGCAGATCTCCGTCGTGGTGTCGCTGCTCGTGGCCGTCGCCGGCGCGATCGCGTACGGGATGCTGCTGTCCGGGCAGCACGCCGACGCCGACCGGGTGCTGGCCCGCACGATCCAGCTCGGCCCGGCCGAAACCCCGCCCGGCTGCGTCTGGCTGTTCACGCCGGTGCTGCACGCACCCGCGGGACCGCCGCCGGCCGGGATGCCGCTGGCGGCACTGGCCTCGACCGTTCCCGCGCCCGGCGACGTCCACACGGAACGGCGCCCGATCGGCGCGATGACGTACACGATCCGCGTCGAGAACCGCGGCGGCGTCGTGTCGCAGGCGTACTTCGAGGAGGTCTACCAGATCCAGGACCGCTCGTCGCTGGTGTTCGGCCTCGGCGTCGCGGAGGTGCTCGCGCTGCTCGCGGCGGTGCTGTGCGGCCGGGTGATGGCCGGCCGAGCGATCCGCCCGCTGGCCGACGCCCTGCGGCGGCAGCGGACGTTCGTCGCCGACGCGTCCCACGAACTCCGGGCCCCGCTGACCCGCCTGCACACCCGCGCCCAGCTCCTGGCCCGGCGCGCGACGGGCCGGGACGCCGCCGACCTCGAGCAACTCGTCCGCGGCACCCGGGAGCTCGGCGAAGTCGTCGAAGACCTGCTGATGTCGGCCCAGGCGGGCGACCGGTCCTCGCTGGAGCTGGTGGACCTGGGTTCGCTCGCGGAGGAAGCGGTCGCGGCGGAGACGGACCGCGCCGGAGCCGGCCGGGTCCGGCTCGCGGTGACCCGCGAACGGCGGCCGTACGTGGTCCAGGGCGTGCCGACGGCGTTGCGGCGGGTGCTGTCGGCGTTGCTGGACAACGCACTCGGCCACACCCCACCCGGCGGCTCGATCGAGGTGTGGCTGGGCGTCCCGGACGAGCGGCACGTGGAGGTCCGCGTCCGCGACACCGGAGTCGGCTTCCCGGCCGCCGACGCGGACCGCATCTTCGAGCGCTTCGCCCGAGGCTCCGACGGCGACGGCCGCCGCTTCGGCCTGGGTCTCGCGTTGGTCCGCGAGGTGGTGACGGGCCACGGCGGCACCATCGCGGCGGTGGGACGGCCGGGCGCGGGAGCGACGTTCACGCTGAGGTTGTTGCGCGCGGACGCGGTCAGCGGGGGAGCGTGAGCGGGGTGCGCCGGGTTGTTTCGGTGCCGGGGCGGTGTTGACGGCGATGCTGCTGCGCCCGGACGCGGTCAGCGGGGGAGCGTGAAGCGGATCCGCCGGGCCGTTTCCTCGGGCACGCGGGTGAGCAGGCCGTCGATCGCGGCGGCCAGTTCCGGTAGCGGAGCCGAGTAGATTCCGGCCGACTGGAGCAGCCAGTTCTCCAGGTCCCGGCGGGCGTCGGCGGCGAGGTCGTTGTCCCGCAGCAGCGCGAGGTCGGTGTGCAGCCGCAGCCAGGTGTCGCCGTCCCGCAGGAGCGCGGCGGCCGCCCGGCGGGTCGGGAGCGGCCGATCCTCGCCGAGCAGCTCCCGCAGCACCGCCACCTCGACCGCCTTGCCGCGCAGGAACGCCACCACCTGCCGGACCACTACGGACGACGGGTCGGTCAGCAACGGCCGCACCGCCGTCGAGTCGGGTGCGATCCGGCGCAGGCCGCGGACCGCGAGCGCGCGGACCCGGGGCCGGTCGTCGGTCAGGTGCTGTTCGAGCTGCCCCGCGTCGGCCTCGGTGCCGGTCTCGCCGAGCCCGGCGATCGCGCTAGGGGAGGCGGGCAGTGCCCGGTAGTGCGCGGCGGGGTCGCCGCCCGCCTTGCGGACGAGGAACTGGGCCATCGAGCGGACCAGGGACGAGCGGTCCGCCAGATGGGCCTCGACCGTGGCCGGGCCGACGAGCGTCAGCGCGCGCATCCGGACCCTCGGTGACCCGGCGGCCAGGAGCTCCTCGACGAACTCGCCGCGGTCGAGCAGCGCGTCGCCGCACAGCGTCCGGACCACGAGGTCGTGGTCCCGCCGGGCGATCCGCAGCAGGCGTTCGCGCGGAAGCAGACCCAGCGCTTCCGTGTGCGCCCACCGGCGGCTCGTGCGATCTTCCAGCGCCAGCGCGGTGTCGAGCACGCGCGGCAGGTTTTCGCGGAAGAGCGTGGTCATCCAGTCGTCGACCTGCCGCCGCCCGAGGACGGCGATGAGCGGCAGCATCGCGCGCAGCGACGATTCGTCCAGTTTGGCCGCAACCGCCTGCCGGGCCGCCGCCCGGACCGGCGCCACCCAGTCGACGCAGCGGATCAGCAGCAGCGGCAGCGCTTCGAGCTCGTCGCCGGCCGCCAGCCACTCGACCGCGGCCTGCCGCACCCGCCCGTCGCCGTGGCAGGCGGCTTCCGCCAGCACCTCGCGCCGCGGCCGGCTGCCGAGGTCGGCGGTGCGCAAGTTGAGGTTGGGCCGCCACCAGCGGCGCACGGCGAGGTCGAAGTCCGCCCATCGGCGGACGTCGCCCCCGGCGAGCGACTCCAGCTCCTGCGCAGACAGCGGCGTATCGAACACTCCTCCAGCGTGGCAGGGGTGTCGAACCGATTTCAGGCCAGCAGCGCCTGGACCGCCGCGGGGGCGTCGGCGATCGCGACCGGGTTCTGCTCGCGCGTGGCCAGGCTGCGGACCGTCACGTTGCCGGCCGCCCAGTCGTCCTGGCCGACGATCACGACCGCGGCCGCGCCCGCCTTGTCCGCGCGGGTCAGCTCCTTGCCGAGCTTGCGGTGCTCGATCGGCGTCGACGTCCGCAGGCCCGCCGCGCGCAGGGCTCGCGCGACCGTCCGGGCCTGGTCCGAGAGGTCTTCCGTCACCGGGATGACCATGACGTCGACCTCGCTGCGCGGCGCCGGGGTCAGGCCGTGGGTGTCGAGGAAGTCCATCAGCGTGACGTCGCCCATGCCGAAGCCGATCCCCGGGATCTGCTGCGCGGTGAACATCGACGCGAGGTCGCTGTACCGCCCGCCGCCGAACAGCGCGCGGCGGTTCTCCGGCGAGGTGTCGAAGACCTCGAACACGGTCGACGTGTAGTACGCCAGCCCGCGCACGATGATCGGCTCGTACTTCACCAGGTCCTTGGCGCTGCTGTTCAGCACCTTGACCAGGTTCGACTGCTCGCGCACCTCGGCGGGAATCTCGTCGAGCAGTGCCTCGCCCATGTCGAGCGTCTCGGCCAGCTTCTCGAACTGCTTGTCCGACAACCCGATCTCGCCGGCGCTCTCGGCGAGCTTCTCGCGCGGGTACTTCTCCCACCGGTCGACCAGCGCGAACACCTGCGCGAGGTGGTCCTCGGACACCCCGGCGACGTCGGTGAGCGCCGACGTCAGCAGGTTCCGGTCGTTGACGCGCAGCACGAACATGTCCGGCGTCGCCCCGAGCGCGCCCATCAGGTCGTGGACCAGCTCGAAGATCTCGATCTCGCAGTTGGCGCTGTCCGACCCGAAGATGTCGGCGTTGATCTGCCAGTGCTCACGGACGCGCCCGCGCTGCGGTGCCTCGTACCGGTGGCAGTTCGGGTGGCTGTACCAGCGCACGGGGAACGACAGCGACTTGGCGCTCCCGGCGATCATCCGCGCCACCGACGGCGTCATTTCGGGCCGCAGCGCCAGCCGCCGCCCGCCCTTGTCGGTGAGCGTGTAGAGCTGCTTGTCCGCGATCTCCTGCCCGGACTTCCGCTCGTAGATCTCGGCCGACTCGAGGATCGGCCCGTCGTAGCGGAGGAAGCCGCGGCGCTCGAGGACGTCGTAGAGATGACCGAACACCTGGGTCCGCACGGACATTTCGGCGGGCAGGAAGTCCCGGGTCCCCTTGTAGGGCGCGGTCGGCAGGTATTCAGGCACGTCCTCAAGCTTAACGACCGGGTTCGTCAGGCGAAGGCGACCCCATAGGCGGTGAGCAGCGTCGCGGCGCCGAGCAGGACCGCGCCGACGCTCGTGACGCGGCCGCCGAGCTTGTTCCGGTTCGGCAGGAGGTGGAGGAAGAAGCCGCCGGACTGGGCGAGGACGCCGAAGAGCAGCAGGAAGCACGTGATCCAGAGGGTGGTGTCGGCCAGTGTCGTGCGGCTGAGGATCTGCAGGGCGACCAGGGCGAGGATCAGGAGGACGCCGGCGTGGGCGTGGCCGGCTCGGAACATCGCGCGTTGGTGTTCGGTGAGTTTGCGGTCTCGCATGACGCCCATGAGGGCGTAGCCGCCGTACATGACGGTCGGGAGCGAGACCAGGGCGATCACGGTGAAGAGCTGGGTGGGTCCGTGCATCGGGGGACTCCTCGGGTTGGGGTGGCGCCAACAGTAACACTGTTTTAAAACGCTGTCACCAAACCGGGTGTTCCCCGATCGGGGTACGCGCTCAGGCGGCGCGGCCCTGGGCGAGCACCAGCAGCGGATTCCGCAGCGCGCTCAACGAAGCCAGCGGATCCCCCTCCACCACGAGCACATCACCCGCCAGCCCCGCCTCCAGCCGCCCGGTCACCCCCGACAACCCGAGTCCCGCCGCCGAATCGCAGGTCGCGATCTCCAAGATCCGCCGCCGCGAAAACCCGAGCCACTCGTACAGCTCCAACGCCCCCACCGGATCGTCGAACACCGACCCCGGCAACCCCGCGTCCGTCCCGGCCAGCAGCCGGACACCGTGCTCCTCCAGCCACGGCAACCGCCCGTACATCGCCGATGCCGTGCTCTCGCCCAGCTTCTCCACGATCACCCGCCAGTTCCGGCTGCTCGTCGAACACGCCGAAATCCCCGCCTCGGCCATCCGCGCGGCCACCGCGTCCCGCCGGTCGAACGTCCGCGGCCCCGTGAGAAAACTGCAGTGCTCCACCGTCGACACCCCGGCCGCCACCGCCGCCTCGATCGCGTCCGCGCCGTGCGCGTGCGCCGCCACCGGCAACCCGTGCGAAGCCGCGTGCGAGACCACCACCGAAAGCTCCCGTGCGGAGAACTGCGACTCCCACATGTCGGCCCCGCCCTCGGTGATCTGGCCGCCGCTCGCCATCACCTTGATCACGTCCGCGCCCGCCGCCGCGTTCGCGTCGATCCGCTCGCGGATGTCCGAATCCGAAGAGACCGCGCCGCCGAAGAAGTGGCAGTGCCCGTCCGGCACCGTCAACGGCGGGCCCGACACCAGCAGCCGCGGGGCCACCTCGCCCGCGAACGACCGGCGGACCGCCGCGCCGAGGTGGTCGCGGTCGCCGAGGTCGCGGACCGTCGTCACGCCGCTGCGCAGCATCGACGTCAGCCGCGCACGAGCGTCCTCCACCGGTGAAGAAGCATCGGAAAAGTTCGCCAGCATCTCCCGCGAGGCGTCGAAAGCCAGGTGGGTGTGGACGTTGAACAGCCCGGCCAGCGCGGTCCCGGTCGGGAAGTCGTGCCGGACCGCGTCCGGTGCCGCCTGCGCGACGACGTCCGCCCGCGGGCCCGCCGCCACGATCAGGCCGTCGCGGACCAGGACGGCGCCGTCGGGCACCGGGGCCGACGGCCGGGGAAGGACCCGGGCGGCCGTGATCAGCGTGTCCACGTCACGCGTCCATCGCGGCCGACAGCGCGAGCAACGGCCGGACGTCGGACTCGATGTCGTCCGCGTGGGCGGGCAGGACCTGCTTGGCGCGGCCGTCGTTCTCCTCGCCCGCCGCGTGCCGCTCGAGCGCCGCCTTCAACGCGGCTGCCGCGGCGCCCGGGTCGGTGGCCACGGCCTCGCCGAAGTCCGCCGACAGGTACGGCGACAGCTGGACCAGCCCGTCCCGGATCTCGATCACCCGCCGGTAGTGCACGCGGTGGATGCTGCGCGGCGAGAACCGGTCGCGGCGCGGTGGCGTGCGCAGCACGATGCTGGGGAACGCGCGGACCAGCGCCGTCCACAGTGGAGCGAGCGCCCGGTGCTCGCGCCGGTGCTGGCGGCGGCGGCGCACCGCCGAAAGCCGTGCCCGCACGCCCGGGTAGGTGACGCCGGCCAGGAACAGCACGCCGCCGAGGATCACGAACGGCACGCCGAGCAGCAGCAGGACCTTCACCACCGGCCCGAACGCCCACGCCACCACGATGTAGAGCGCGCGGAAGATACTGCCCGCCGCCGCGCTGGCCATGCCGATCGCGCTCAGCTTGAGGCCGATCCGCAGGTTCCGGTCGGCCACCCGCAGGTACCGCACGATCCACGCCGTGCACGCGATCAGGCCGTAGATCAGGTACAGCCCGGCGCCGAGGTAGAACAGCGCGACCCCGCTGTCGTGGACCGTCGACGGCCCCAACGGGAGGCCGCGCAGCTCCGGCGGCGTCACGGCCATCGCGACGACCATCAGCGCGATCGCCGCGGCCAGCGGGATCAGCTCGGCCGTCACCCGGCGGTACCGGCGCGGCCCGAGCGCCGAGCCGAGGAAGAAGATGACCAGCGCGCAGATGCCGCACGCCAGCAGTGCGTTGTTCGCCACCCGCGCCGCGCCGCGGCCGAGGAGGGCGTCCACTTCGTCGGAAATCGCCGTCTGCTGCAGCAGGAACGCCGCGGTGAAGCCGGCCACGCACGCCGTCACGGCCCAGTTCGGCACCGTCGGGGCGCGCTGCACCTGGTAGATCCGCCACGCCAGCGCGGCGGCGAACAGCACCAGTGCGACAACGTTCACCGGACTGAAAAGTGTGCTCACAACCACCCTTGGTGATCGCCGAGCGCCCCCTGGATCCGGCGGAGATCCCGGTCAGCGGCGCGCCGCGGGATCGTGTAGTTCAGGACCGACGCCCACTCGAGGACGATGGTCGCGACGGTCTCCGCTTCCCACTCGTGCGCGTCATCGTAGGACGAGCGGCGCAGGGCGCGGTGTACGGCATCCGGGTCAAGATCGGTCGCGGGGCCGCGCAGGAAGTCCGCCGGCTCGGCGTCGCCCTGCGGGTGGTGGTCGGCCAGCATGTGCCCGAGCTCGTGCAGGATGATGTGGTCCTGGTGCGATTTCGTCGTTTCGGCCTGGTAGAAGATGTAGTCCGCGGCCGCCGTCGCGATCCAGCAGCCGAACGGGCCCGGCACTTCGAGCGGGTACGCCATCAACCGGATCGGCTTGCCGCGCTGCTCGCCCAGCCGCGCGCACAGCACCTCGACGTCGAGCGGGGGACCGATGTCGAGGTCTTTCAGCAGCTTCCGGCACCGGCGGCGCAGCTCCCGCTCCTTCATCGAGCCGCGTCTTCCGGATTCCGGCCTTCGCGTTCGGCCCGCTCGTAGCGTTCGACGAGGTCGAGCAGGTCCATCACCTGACGGCGGCCCTGCGGCGACAGCTCCTGCGCCCGCATCGCCATCAGCTGGGCCTCGCCCGCCGGGGGCGCGGCCGCTTCCGCGTCGAAGAAGTACGTCACCGGCACGCCGAACAGCCGGGCCAGTGCCTCGACGTAGTGGATCTTCGGGTTGACCCGCTTCCCGGTCGCCAGCTGCTGCAGGTAGGCGGGCGACATCGCCGGCCCGCCCGCGCGCTCGACGGCCGCGGAGATCTCCCGGTAGCTGTGCGGCGCGTGGCCGTCCAGCCGGGCCGCGTCGATCAGGGCACTCAGCCGTTCCGCGAAGGTGCGTTCCCGTGCCATCCCCGCCCCCTAGGTTTCCGCCGTGAAAATTCTAGCCGGGAAACCACTGTACGCACACGTTGACAGCTATCGTATGCAGTGGTTTACAGTTGGCACGCCTCTCGCCTGGCGGTCCGTGCCCTGGGGGTGTACGGAACAGCTGGGCGAGGGGCTTGTCGTGCCTTCGACTCGTCATGATCGGCGGTCTGTAGTACGCTGCACAGGCCAAGGTCGATCGCCCTCGGGAGGATCCCTTGGCCACGGCCTGTTGCCGGAGGTCGACCCCCAGGGCTTCCGGTGACAGGCCCCCTTCTTTTTCCGGGCTGGTTCAGCCCAGCAGGGTCGCGGCCAGCGTGCCGCCCAGTTCCGTACACGCTTCCAGCGTCTTTTTGTCCGGTTCGCCCGTGCTGACCACCGCTTCCGCCGCCTGGGTCCAGGACAGGCCCGTCGTGATGGCCAGCAGCTGCCGCTGCGTCCCCGACGTGTCGCTGCCGCCGTGGATCCAGTACCCGAACGGACGGCCCCGCGTCGCGTCCAGGCAGGGGTAGTAGACGGTGTCGAAGAAGTGCTTCAGCGCACCGCTCATGCTGCCGAGGTTCGCCGGCGTGCCCAGCAGGTAGCCGTCCGCCTCGAGGACGTCGGGGACGGTCGCCGCCAGCGCCGCGCGGCGGACGACCTCCACCCCCTCGACGTCCGGGTGCGTCGCCCCCGCGAGCACGGCCTCGAACAGCGCCTGCGTCGACGGCGACGGCGTGTGGTGCACGATCAGCAGCCGCGGCATCAGGCGAGCAGCTCCTCGACGTCGGCCCGCACCGCCGCCAGCCGCTCCTGCGCCGCCGCGCGCGCGTCCGCGAGTGAACCGGTGACCGGGGCCACCACCTGCAGGTACGCCTTCAGCTTCGGCTCGGTCCCGGACGGCCGGATCACCACGCGCACGCCGTCGCCGGCCAGGCGGACGACGTCCGCGTCCGGCAGCAGGTCTTCCATGCCGACCGCCGCGCCGCCGAGCGACGACGGAGGCGTCTTGCGCACCTTCGCCATCAGCTGCCCGCGGACGGCGAGGTCCGTGACGCGCAGGGAAACCTGGTCGGTCAGGTGCACGCCGTGGCGTTGCGCGAGCTCGTCGAGCACGTCCAGCGGCGTGCGGCCCTGCGCCTTGAGCTGCGCGGCGAGCCCGGCGGCCAGCGTGGCGGCGGCGATGCCGTCCTTGTCGCGCACGAAACCCGGGTTCACGCACAGGCCGAGCGCCTCTTCGTAGGCGAACACGAGCCCTTCGCCGGCCCGCACCAGCCACTTGAACCCGGTCAGCGTCTCGGCGTAGCGGGCGCCCTCGGCCTTCGCGATCTCGCCGAGCATCGACGACGACACGATCGTCGTGGCCACCAGCGGGTCCGGCAGCTGGGTGCGGTCCACTGTGGACAGAACGTACGAGCCGAGCAGGACGCCGGTCTCGTCGCCGCGCAGCATCCGCCACGACCCGTCGCGCTCGCGCACGCCGAGGGCGCAGCGGTCGGCATCCGGGTCGAGCGCGATCGCCAGGTCGGCGTCCACATCGGACGCCAGCGCCAGCAGCAGGTCGGTCGCGCCCGGTTCTTCCGGGTTCGGGAACGACACGGTCGGGAAGTCCGGGTCCGGCGTGGACTGGGCGGTGACCAGGTGCAGGTCGGTGAACCCGGCCCGCTCGAACGCCGCGCGCAGCGTTTCGGCGCCGACGCCGTGCAACGCCGTCGCGGCCACCCGCACCGCGCGCCCGGCGCCGAGCGGCAGCGTCGCGACCTCGTCGAGGTACCGGTCGACGACGTCGACGACCTCGGCGCCGGCGGCCCGCTCGACGCTCGCCGCGGCGGGCGCGGCCTGGATGGCGCGCTCGATCTCGCCGTCGGACGGCGGCACGATCTGGCCGCCGGTGGCGTCGTAGAGCTTGTACCCGTTGTCCGCCGGGGGGTTGTGCGACGCGGTGATCTGGATCCCGGCCACCGCGCCGAGCCGCCCGACGGCGAACGCGAGCACCGGCGTCGGCAGCGGGCGGGGGAACACCTTGACGTCGAAGCCCGCCGCGGTCAGCACTTCGGCGGCCGCGGTCGCGAACGCCTCCGAGCCGTGGCGCGCGTCGCGGCCGACGACGACCAGCGCGCCCGCGTGCCCGTGCGCCGTCAGCCAGCCGGCCACCCCGGCCGTCGTGCGGGTGACGACGGCGACGTTCATCCCGTTCGGTCCGGCGCGCACCGGCCCGCGCAGGCCGGCGGTGCCGAACTCGAGCGGCCCGGCCATCCGGTCGGCCAGCTCGGCGGCGGCACCGGCGTCGCCGCCCATCGCCTTCGCGAGGACGGCCTGCAACTCGGCGCGCGCGCCTTCGTCCGGGTCGTCGGCGATCCAGCGGAAGGCGGCGTCACGCAGGGTGGAATTCACTGTCACCGCGCCAGCCTACGGGCTAGGGTCGGGTGAGTGCGCTTGCTCTTCACCTCACTGGGGTCCTTCGGTCACACGTTCCCGCTCGTGCCGCTGGCGGTCGCCGCGCGCGACGCCGGCCACGACGTCGTCTTCGCCACCTCGGAAGACTTCCTGCCGCAGCTGACGAAAGCCGGGCTCGAAACGGCCGCTGCCGGGCTCGCGATCAAGGACGCGTTCGGGCAGGCCTTCGCCGAGTCCGGGCCGCCCGGCCCGCGGCGCCCGCCCGGCGAGGTCCCGCCCGAGGTGCTCGGGCCTATCGTGGCGAAGGTGTTCGGCGAGGTCATGCCGAAGCGGTTCGTCGACGACCTGCTGCCGCTGTTCGGGCACGTCCGGCCGGACCTGGTGGTGAGCGAAGCCGGCAACTCCGGCGGCGCGTTCGCCGCGTTGCGGGCCGGGATCCCGGTGGTGGCACACGGGTTCGGCCGCGTGTCGAGCGAAGACCCGATGGTGGCGCGGATCCGCGACGCGATCCGCGCGCACGGCCGGACGCTCGGCATCGAGGTCGGGGAGGACCTGGCGTTCGACGGCCCGTTCATCGACATCTGCCCGGAGTCGGTGCAGGAGCCGGGTTTCCTGGCGCGGGCGCACCGCGTGCCGTTGCGGCCGGTCGGCTGGAGCGAGCCGGGTGACCTGCCCGCGGGCGTGCTGGACAAGCGGCGGCCGCTGGTCTACCTGACCCTCGGCACGGCGATGGGCCACGCGGGCGTGCTCGGCGCGGCGATCGCCGGTCTGTCCGGTTTGGACGCCGACGTCCTGGTCGCCACCGGCCCGACGGTCGACCCGGCCGCGCTCGGCGAGGTGCCCGACAACGTCCGGCTCGAGGCGTGGGTCCCGCAGTCGGCGCTGCTCCCGCACGTCGACCTGGTGGTCCACCACGGCGGCAGCGGCACGACGCTCGGCGCGTTCGGCGCGGGCCTCCCGCAGCTCCTGCTGCCGCAGGGCGCGGACCAGTTCAGCAACGCGGACGCGGTCGTCGCGGCCGGCGTCGGCGCCCGGCTGCTCGCCACGGAGGTCACGGCCGAAGCCGTCGCCACCCAGGCGCGTCACCTGCTCACGGACACCTCCGTCGCCGACGCGACCCGCGCACTGGCCACCGAGGTGGCGGCCATGCCCTCCCCAGCCGACGTCGCCGCCCAGCTCCCCACCTTCGCCTGACCCAAGCGCCACTTTCGGTACGAAAGTGACGTGGAGGAGCAGCCTCCGGATCACTTTCGTACCGAAAGTGCCGCCATCGGGTCAGGCGCGGGTGACGAGGTCGCGCAGCAGGGAGCCCATGCTCGTGGCCGCGGCGCGGCCCGCTTCCAGGACTTCCTGGTGGTTGAGCGGTTCGCCGGTCATGCCCGCGGCGAGGTTCGTCACCAGCGACAGCCCGAACACCTCGACGCCGGCCGCGCGGGCGGCGATGGCTTCCAGGACCGTCGACATGCCGACCAGGTCCGCGCCCAGCGTGCGCAGCATCCGGATCTCCGCCGGCGTCTCGAAGTGCGGCCCGGTCAGGCCCGCGTAGACGCCTTCTTCGAGCGACGGGTCGATCTCGCGCGCGATCTTCCGCAGCCGCGCGGAGTACAGGTCCGTCAGGTCGACGAAGTTCGCGCCCACGATCGGCGAACGCGCGGTCAGGTTCAGGTGGTCGGCGATCAGCACCGGCTGCCCCACCTGGAAGCCCTCGCGCAGGCCGCCCGCCGCGTTCGTCAGCAGCACCGTCCGGACGCCGGCCGCCGCCGCGGTGCGCACGTTGTGCACCACCGGGTCGATGCCCTTGCCCTCGTAGAAGTGCGTCCGCCCCAGCATGACCAGGACGTTCTTGTCGCCGATCTTCAGCGAGCGGATGGTGCCGCCGTGGCCCACCGCGCCGGGCGTGGTGAAGCCGGGCAGTTCGGCGAACGGGATCTCCGTCTCGCACTCCCCGATGACGTCCGCCGCCGGGCGCCAGCCCGACCCCAGGACCACCGCGATGTCGTGCGCGTCAACGCCGGTGCGCTTGGCGATGGCGCTCGCGGCTTCGTGTTCACTCATGCGAGGGAGCGTAACCGGACGCCGCGCGCCAGCAGGAACACGACCAGCCCGAACGGCGACAGGAAGATCGTCACCACCAGGATCGGGCTGACCAGCCACGGCGAAAGCCCCACCGCGCGCCCTTCGAAGTACATCCACCGCGCGATGAACAGGTCGAACGCGATGAGGTGCGCCCAGACGAGTCCGGCGCCCCACGGCGTGGCCAGCAACGTCTGCAGCACGCCGAGGTCGGGCCGGAGCATCGCCCGGCCCCACTCGCCGAAGTGCGGTAGCACGAGCGCGAAGTAGCAGGCCAGCGGCAGCAGCGGCACCCACGGCGACGCCATGATCCGCGGCGTCCACCGCCAGTTCGGCGCCAGGATCATCGCCGCCCAGAACGGCACGGCCAGCGGGAACGCGAGGTCGAAGGCGGTCATCGGACGCGCACCGCGGCCCACGAGCCCAGCGAGACTGCCGCGACCAGCGCCGCGGCGGCGCCCAGCGTCATCGCGTCCGGGTGCACGATCGACTGCGCCCGCAGCGCCTGCCACGTCACCAGCCCGATCAGACCGGCGTACCCGGCGGCCCCGATCAGGACGAGCCGCGCGCGGACGGCGTCGTCGCGCAGCCGCGGGAAGCGCGAGGCCAGTGCCACGAGTGCGAACGCCAGCAGCGGCAGCGCCTGCAGCGCGTGCATCCCGACGAAGTGCGGGATCCGCAGGTCGCCCGCCACCGTGCTCCAGCCGAGGATCGGCAGGCCGGGGCCGCCGTCGGCGAGCCCGACGGTGTGCCCGCCGACCATGTCCGGGCGCCCGCCGGTCCGCCACTGCGCGAGCTGCTGCGCGGTCGGGCTGGTCATCAGCTGGCCGAGCGTGATCCCCACCAGGGAGAGAGCCGCCCCGGTCCGCACCGCCCAGGCCGACGCGCGGTCGGGCACCTTCGTGAACATCACCAGCACCGTCAGCACCAGCGTGGCGACCCAGAGCACGGCGATCATCGCGGCCATCGTGCCGAAGATCGCGGCGTCCTGCGGGGTCGAGATGTTGAAGTGGCTCGCGTGGCCGCGTACGGCCTGGAACACCAGCAGGCCGTACTCCGCGAAGAAGATGACGACCAGGAGGTTCGTCAGTCCGTTCGCCGTGCGCCGGAACCGCGGCAGCAGCGAGACGAGCCAGCTCCAGGCGGCGAAGTAGAAGGCGCCGGAGACGGCGAACTTGAACGGCTTGGCCCAGACCGGCGCGCCGGCGAGGGTCCGCTGGTCGACGAGCATCGCGATGACGCACAGCACCGCGACGACGGCCAGGACGGCGGCGGCGAGCGCGGACGGCCGGTGCCACCCGCGCGTTCTGCTCCGGACGTCGGCAAGGATGGTCATGGTTCCCTCCCAGAATGGATAGTCAAGCTCTCCGTTATGGGAAGTTAAACTCTCCATGCTGAGAAAGTCTTCAGGGTCGACCCTGAAATCGGCCCTGGGATCGGAGCGGATGCGCATGCGGATGGCCGAACTGAGCGCCGAGTCGGGGGTGCCGGTCGCGACCGTCAAGTACTACCTGCGTGAAGGGCTGCTCCCGCCCGGGGAGCGCACCAGCCCGAACCAGGCCCGGTACTCCGCGGTCCACGTCCAGCGCCTGCGGCTGATCAAGGCGCTCACCGACGTCGGCGGCCTCTCGCTGGCGTCGGTCGGCGCGGTGCTGGGCGCGATCGACGACGACGAGACCCCGCACCGGACGATGGGCGTCGTCCAGCAGGAACTGGCCGGGCCGCCGCCGGAGGTGTCCGAGGAGGCCCGCGAATGGGCGGCCACGCTGCTCGAGGAGCTGGTCCACCGCCACGGCTGGCAGTGGCACCCGCCGCAGCACAAGGGCATCGGCAACCTCGTCGCCGCGCTGGCCACGGCGAAGGAGCTCGGGCACGAGAAGCTCGCCGAGCGCCTCGACGACTACGCCCGGCTGGCGCTGGACGTCGCGAAGCTGGACGTCGAGGTGGTGACCGGGCTGACGTCGTTCGACAAGATCATCGAGGCCGGCCTGATCGCCACCGTGCTCGGCGACCGCATCTTCACCGGGCTGCGCCACCTCGCGCAGGAAGCCGTCACCCGCGAGCTGCTGAACGGGACGCGCTAGTCCGAGACGGTGAGCGTGCCCGAGACGCGGTCGAAGACGTCGCGGCGGGTCGCGTCCTCCTGCTCGACCGGGGCCGTCACGGACAGGACCCACAGGCTGTCGCCCGCCTGGACCAGCTTCATGAACGTCACCCGCGTGACGCGGCCGTCGTCGTCGCTGCCCGGGAGCAGACCGCTCTCCAGCGTGCGGTAGGTGAACGTCGTGCCCTTGCCGCCGGCGTCCGGGGACGGGCCGAACAGCTCGAAGCCCTCGCCGGAGTAGGACTGCTTCAGCCACTCGACGTATTCGGCGTCGTCCGGGAACTTGCCGAAGTAGTTCGCCAGCCGCTCCACCCGGATCGAGCGGCGGCCGTCCGGGGAGACGTACTGGACGGCGGTGCTCGCGCCGAACTTCGTGGTGTTGTGCGGTGCGACGAACTTCTGCCAGCCCTGCGGCACGTCGAGGCCGAACTGGCCGCCGTCGCCGGTCGCGTAGCTCGCGTCGCCGGACTGGCGGACCAGGGACGGCGGTGGGACGTCGGTGAGGCCGTTCGACGTGCTGCGCGGCTCGGCCGCCGGTGGCAGCAGCGACTGGCCGCCGACCGCCCTGGCCAGCGCGAACCCGCCACCCGCTGCGACGAGGAAGAGCAGGATCGCCACCGCGACGAGCACCGCGGTGGCGCGGGTGTCGCGCCGGGCGGGCCGGGGCGGGGCGACGAACACCGTCGGCTGCTGCCCGGGCGCCGAGACCGGGACGGGCGGACGCAGGAACGGCAGCGGGCCGGGGTCGGTGGCCAGCTCGCTGCTCGACCCTTCGGCCTTCTTCTCGGCCTTGTCCTCGTCGCGGTCCTTGTCGGGCAGGACGGTTTCGATCACCTGGGTGTCGGTCGCGTCCGGCTGCGCGGACGTCTTCTTGCCGTCCGGGGTGCGGAACAGCTCGGGTCCGAACAGGTCGAGCGGCGTCTTCGACTGCAGCGGGTACAGCCGGTGCCGGACCTCGCGCAGGGTGATCCGGTCGCCGGGCTCCTTCTTCATCAGCGCCGAGATGACCTCGGCGAGCGGCCCGGCCTTCGGCTTGGGCACCTTGCCGTTGACGACCTTGCCGACCGTCTCCAGCGGGTCGCCGTCGGCGTCGTACGGCGGCGCGCCCTCGACCGCGGCGAACAGCGTGGCGCCGAGGCCCCAGAGGTCGGCGGCCGGGATGACCGCGCCGCCGGAGGCGACTTCCGGCGCGATGTAGGCGGGGGAGCCGAGCATGATCCCGGTGCGGGTCATGGTCGCCTCGGAGACGTTGCGGGCGATGCCGAAGTCGGTCAGCTTGATCCGGCCGTCGCTGGCGACCAGCACGTTGCCCGGCTTGACGTCGCGGTGGGTGATCCCGGCGGCGTGCGCGGCCTCCAGCGCGGACGCCACGGCGATGCCGACCGCGGCGGCCTGCTCGACGGTCAGCGGCCCGTGGTCGCGCAGGATGTGCGCCAGGCTGCGCGAGGGCAGCAGCTCCATGACCACGAACGGCTGGTCGTCCTCGCGGGCGACGTCGTGCAGGATGATCACGTTCGGGTGAGACAGGACGGCGATCGCGCGGGCCTCGCGCAGCGTGCGCTCCCGCAGCTCGTCCGCCTGCGACGCCGGGATGCCCGGCGGCACCTTCATCTCCTTGACGGCCACCTGGCGGTGCAGGAACTCGTCGTAGGCCGACCAGACGGTGCCCATCGAGCCGGAGCCGAGCACCGAACGCAGCCGGTAGCGACCGGCGACCACTCGCGTCTCTTCGCTGGAGGGGGGCACGCGCCAATTGTGTCGTACCCGCGCGACCGGCCCCTAACCTGCCCGGGCCGTCCCCCTAGCGCGACCAGACTCACAGGGCGAGCGCGGCGAGTGCCTCTACCATCACTGGGTATGACTGAAGTGGCCGGTCCGGAGTCAGTGCCGATCTCCGAACTCGCGCTGGCGGCCGAGTTCCCCCAGGCGACGCGCGAGCAGTGGCAGGAGCTCGTGGCGGGCGTACTGCGCAAAAGCGGCAAGCTGCCCGAGGACTTCGCGGGTGCTCCGGAGAGCAAGCTCGTCACGCGGACCTATGACGGCATCGAGATCCAGCCGCTGTACACGGCCGAGGACGTCCCCGACGACATCGGCTTCCCGGGCTTGCCGCCCTACGTGCGCGGCGCGCGGCCGGAAGGCCAGGTCAGCACCGGCTGGGACGTCCGCGCCCGGTTCACCGGCGACGACGGCCGCGCGGTCAACCAAGCGATCCTGGCCGATCTCGAGGGCGGCGTGACGTCGATCTGGCTGTCGGTGCCCGCCGAGGCGCTGGCCGACGCGCTCAACGAGGTCTACCTCGACCTCGCGCCGGTCGTCCTGGACGCCGGCGCCGGCTTCGAAGCGGCCGCGGACGCGCTGTTCGAGCTCTTCGCCGAGCGCGAGATCCCGGCGAGCGAGGCCACCGCCGTGCTGGGCGCGGACCCGATCGGGCTGGCGGCCCGCTCCGGCGCGCCCGCCGACCTCGGCCCGGCGGCCGCGCTGGCCGCGCGTGTCGCCGCGAAGTACCCGAAGGTGCGCACGATCGTCGCCGACGGCCTGCCGTTCCACGAAGCGGGCGGCTCGGACGCCCAGGAGCTGGGCGCGCTGGTCGCCGCCGGCGTCTCCTACCTGCGCGCGCTCACCGAATCGGGTCTCGACGCCGAAGCCGCGGCCGGCCAGCTCGAGTTCCGGCTCGCCGCCACCGCCGACCAGTTCTCCACCATCGCCAAGCTGCGCGCGGCCCGCCGCCTGTGGGCCCGCGTCGCCGAGGTGTGCGGCTTCTCCTCGCCGATGCGCCAGCACGCCGTGACGTCGCCGTCGATGCTGACCCAGCGCGACCCGTGGGTGAACATGCTCCGCACGACCGTCGCCTGCTTCGGTGCCGGGGTGGGCGGCGCGGACGCGGTCACCGTGCTGCCGTTCGACGCCGCGATCGGCAAGCCCGACGCGTTCTCCGCGCGGATCGCCCGCAACACCCACGCCGTGCTGCTGGAGGAGTCCAAGCTGGCCGGCGTGGTCGACCCGGCGGGCGGCTCCTGGTACGTCGAGAAGCTCACCGACGACCTCGCGCACGCGGCCTGGGCCGAGTTCACCGCCATCGAAGGCGCGGGCGGCCTGGTCGAGGAGCTCGCGTCCGGCGCTTTGGCCGCGCGGCTGGCCGAGACGTGGGAGAAGCGGTCGAAGCGGATCGCCACCCGCCGCGACCCGCTCACCGGCGTCAGCGAGTTCCCGAACCTGGCCGAGAAGCCGGTCACCCGGGAGCCGGCCGCGTCCACTGTGGAAGGCGGGCTGCCGCGGCACCGGTACGCCGAAGGCTTCGAAGCCTTGCGGGACGCTTCGGATGCGTACCTCGCTTCGCACGGCGAGCGGCCCAAGATCTTCCTCGCCACGCTGGGCCCGGTCGCCGCGCACACCGCGCGGGCCGGGTTCGCCGCCAACCTGTTCCAGGCCGGCGGGATCGAAGCCGTCAACCCGGGCGCGACCGACGACCTGCCGGGCGCGTTCCGGGCGAGCGGAGCCACGGTCGTCTGCCTCTGCGGCACCGACGACGCCTACGCCGAGCAGGCCGCCGAAGTGGCCGGGTCCCTCGGCGCCGATCACGTACTACTGGCGGGCAAGGGTTCGTACGACGGCGTGGACGGGAACGTCTTCGCCGGCTGCGACGCCCTCGACGTCCTCAACGGCCTGCACGCCAAGCTGGGAGTCACCCGATGAGCATCCCGAACTTCGCCGGTCTCGACCTCGGCACGCCGTCGCCGGGCGACCGCGACGCCTGGGCTCGCGCGGTGCAGGAAGCGACGGGCAAGGGCCCGGACGCGCTGGACTGGGAGACGCCGGAAGGCATCGGCGTCAAGCCGGTCTACACCGCCGCCGATCTGTCCGATGTGGACTTCCTGGGCACGTACCCGGGTGTCGCGCCGTTCCTGCGCGGGCCGTACCCGACGATGTACGTGAACCAGCCGTGGACCATCCGCCAGTACGCCGGGTTCTCCACCGCCGAGGAGTCCAACGCCTTCTACCGGCGCAACCTCGCCGCCGGGCAGAAAGGGCTTTCGGTCGCGTTCGACCTGGCCACCCACCGCGGCTACGACTCCGACCACCCGCGCGTCTCCGGCGACGTCGGCATGGCGGGCGTCGCGATCGACTCCATCTACGACATGCGCCAGCTCTTCGACGGCATCCCGCTCGACAAGATGTCGGTGTCGATGACGATGAACGGCGCGGTGCTGCCGGTGCTGGCGTTGTACGTCGTCGCGGCCGAGGAGCAGGGGGTGAAGCCGGAGCAGCTCGCGGGGACCATCCAGAACGACATCCTCAAGGAGTTCATGGTCCGCAACACCTACATCTACCCGCCGCAGCCGTCGATGCGGATCATCTCCGACATCTTCTCCTTCACGTCGCAGCACATGCCGAAGTACAACTCGATCTCCATCTCCGGCTACCACATGCAGGAAGCCGGGGCGACCGCCGATCTGGAGCTGGCCTACACGCTGGCCGACGGCGTCGAGTACATCCGTTCCGGCGTCGACGCCGGGCTGGGTGTGGACAAGTTCGCGCCGCGGCTGTCGTTCTTCTGGGCCATCGGCATGAACTTCTTCATGGAGGTCGCGAAGCTGCGCGCGGCGCGGCTGCTGTGGGCGAAGCTGGTGAAGGGCTTCGACCCCAAGTCGCAGAAGTCGCTCTCGCTGCGCACGCACTCCCAGACGTCGGGCTGGTCGCTGACCGCGCAGGACGTCTACAACAACGTCGTGCGCACGTGCGTCGAGGCGATGGCGGCGACCCAGGGGCACACGCAGTCGCTGCACACCAACGCCCTCGACGAGGCCCTGGCCCTGCCGACCGACTTCTCCGCGCGGATCGCGCGCAACACGCAGCTGCTGCTGCAGCAGGAATCCGGCACCACGCGGGTGATCGACCCGTGGGGCGGCAGCGCCTTCGTCGAGAAGCTGACCTACGACCTCGCGCGCAAGGCGTGGGGCCACATCAGCGAGGTCGAGCAGGCCGGCGGCATGGCCAAGGCGATCGACGCGGGCATCCCCAAGCTGCGCATCGAAGAAGCCGCCGCGCGCACCCAGGCACGCATCGACTCCGGGCGGCAGCCGGTGATCGGCGTCAACAAGTACCAGGTCACCGGGGACGAGGACATCGAAGTCCTGAAGGTGGACAACGCGGGCGTCCGGACGCAGCAGCTGGAGAAGCTGCGGCGGCTGCGCTCCGAAAGGGACGGCCTGGCGACCGAAGACGCCCTGCGGCGGCTCACCGAAGGCGCCGGGAACGGCGGCAACCTGCTGGAGCTGGCCATCGGCGCGGCCCGCGCGAAGGCCACCGTCGGCGAGATCTCCGACGCCCTCGAGAAGCTCTGGGGTCGCCACTCCGGGCAGATCCGGACGATTTCGGGCGTCTACCGCGAAGAGGTGGGTAAGTCGCAGAACGTCGAGCAGGCCCGTGAGCTGGTCGAGAAGTTCGCCGAGGAGGAGGGCCGCCGTCCCCGCATCCTGGTCGCGAAGATGGGCCAGGACGGCCACGACCGCGGCCAGAAGGTGATCGCCACCGGCTTCGCCGACATCGGCTTCGACGTCGACGTCGGCCCGCTGTTCTCCACCCCGGCCGAGGTCGCCCGCCAGGCGATCGAGGCGGACGTGCACGTCGTCGGCGTCTCGTCGCTGGCCGCCGGGCACCTCTCGCTGGTGCCGGCGCTGCGCCACGAGCTCGCCGAGCTGGGCCGCGAGGACATCATGGTGGTCGTCGGCGGTGTCATCCCGCCCCAGGACTACCCGGCGCTGCGCGAAGCCGGCGCGGCCGCGATCTTCGGCCCCGGCACGGTGCTCGCGGACGCGGCCATCGACCTGCTCGGTCAGCTGACGGCGCAGGAGTCCTGACCCTTGCCGCGCAAGATCGACGTCACCGCCTACGCCAAGGGCGTGCTGGCGGGCGACCGCGGGACGCTGTCCAAGGCGATCACGCTGGTCGAGTCGCAGCGGGAGGACCACCGGGCACAGGCCCAGGAACTGCTGGTCGAGCTGCTGCCGTCGTCGGGCGGCGCGCGACGCATCGGCATCACGGGCGTCCCCGGTGTCGGCAAGTCGACATTCATCGATCAGCTGGGCACCGACCTGACCGCGGCCGGGCATCGCGTCGCCGTCCTGGCGGTCGACCCGTCGTCGACGCGTACCGGCGGCTCGATCCTCGGCGACAAGACCCGGATGGCGCGCCTGGCGGTCGACGAACGGGCGTTCATCCGGCCGTCGCCGACGTCCGGGACGCTCGGCGGCGTCGCACGGGCGACGCGCGAGACGATCGTGCTGATGGAGGCCGCCGGCTACGACACCGTGCTGGTCGAGACGGTCGGCGTCGGGCAGTCCGAGGTGACCGTGGCGAACATGGTCGACTGCTTCCTGTTCCTGACGCTCGCGCGCACCGGTGACCAGCTCCAGGGCATCAAGAAGGGCGTGCTGGAGCTCGCCGACGTCATCGCGGTCAACAAGGCCGACGGCGACCACGAACGCGACGCCAAGCGCGCGGCCCGCGAGCTCTCGGGCGCGCTGCGGATGATCTACGGGCCCGAGGCGGCGTGGACCCCGCCGGTGCTCACCTGCAGCGGCCTGCACAACCTGCGCCTGGACGAGGTCTGGGGCGCGATCGAGCAGCACCGCGACACGCTTTCGGCGTCCGGTGAGCTCGAAGCCCGCCGCCGCCGGCAGCAGGTCGACTGGACGTGGGCGATGGTGCGCGAGCAGTTGCTCAGTCGCCTGGCGGCGCATCCGGACGTGCGAACGGTCGTTCCCGACGTCGAACGGGCGGTGCGCGCCGGTGAGCTGACGGCTACCCTCGGTGCACAGCGGATCCTCGACGCGTTCAGTCCACCTCGTGGCGGCTGACGCGCGGGCGTTCCGCGGGGAGAATGCCTGGTCGTGGCGAAGGGATGACATGGCGAAACTGCGGGGTCTGGTCCTGGTCGGCGTGCTCGGCGCGGTGCTGTTCACCGCTTCGCCCGCGCTGGCCGAGCCGGTGCGGCCGGCGACGGTTTCGGTGACCACGGGTTACGCGGCGGTCGCGCCGGTCCAGGCGCAGACCCAGCCGCCCGGCCCGGTGCTGGACCCGGCCCAGACCGACAAGGCGAACACCCAGAAGACCAAGAACAAGCTGATCGCGGGCCTGATCGCGGTCGTTCTGCTCGGCATCGTCATCTACGGCAGGCGGATCCGTTCGAAGAAGGCGAAGAAGTCCTGAAGCGTTCGGCTTTGCCGAACTACTGCACACCGTTCAACGCAGATCCGCTACCGGCCAACTAGGACGGCCGTTTTCGAGGCGCGGCTTGCCGCATGCATGGTGCACGATCGTCTGCAAATGCGTACAACAGATCGATCGGCACGATGCGTGACCCCAGCCGCTGCGCGGGTTACCCGTGTTGCGGGAGGAGGTGCGGCGTGACGGTGTTGGATTCACGGCCGGACGTTCCAGGCGACCCCCATGGGCGCATGATGACCCCTATGGAGGGGCCTGAGGCGCTCATTTCCGAAGCCGGCGTAAGCATGGCTCCCGTGGAAGACCTTGGCGCGGGCCGCGGCCCGTTCTGGCTCGACGACTGGCTGCGCGCCAACGCGACCGACGTGCTGGCCTGGCGCCGGCACATCCACGCGCACCCGGAGCTTTCACGGCACGAGTTCGCGACCACGGAGCTGGTCGTCACGCTGCTGCGCACCGTCGGGCTCAAGCCGTGGGTGCTGCCCGGCGGCACCGGCGTCGTCTGCGACATCGGCAGCGGCGAGCGGTGCGTGGCGCTGCGCGCGGACATGGACGCGCTGCCGCTCACCGAGGACACCGGGCTGCCCTACGCCTCGACGTCGGAGGGCGCGGCCCACATGTGCGGCCACGACGCCCACACGGCGATCCTGCTCGGCGCGGCCCGCGCGCTGGCCGGCGCGCCGGAGCTGCCCGGCCGCGTCCGGCTGATCTTCCAGCCCGCCGAGGAGGTCATGCCCGGCGGCGCGCTGGACATGATCGCGGCCGGCGCGCTCGACGGCGTCGAGCGGATCTACGGCCTGCACGTCGACCCGCGGCTCGAAGTGGGCTCGGTCGGCATGCGCGTGGGCGCGCTGACGTCCGCGGCGGACCTGATCGAGCTGCGCCTGACGTCGCCGGGCGGCCACACGTCCCGGCCGCACCTGACGGCCGACCTGGTCCACGCGCTGGGCACGGTGATCACGTCGCTGCCCGCGGTGCTCTCGCGCCGGGTCGACCCGCGCTCCGGCACCGTCCTGGTGTGGGGCGCGGTCCACGCGGGCCAGGCGGCCAACGCGGTGCCCCAGGACGGCGTCCTGCGCGGCACGCTCCGCACCGCCGACCACGAGGTCTGGACGTCGCTGGAGCCGCTGGTGGCGTCCTCTGTGGAGTCCCTGCTGGCCCCGACCGGCGTCGGCTTCTCGCTGGACTACCGCCGCGGCGTCCCGCCGGTGGTCTCGGACGCGGACTCGACCGCGCTGATGCGCGCGGGCGTCGAAGCGGCCCTCGGCGAGGGCGCGGTGGCCGGCACCGAGCAGTCCTCCGGCGGGGAAGACTTCGGCTGGTACCTGGAGCACGTCCCGGGCGGGTTCGCCCGCTTGGGTGTCTGGCCCGGGCCGCCGGCCCCGCAGTCGGACATCCACCGCCCGACGTTCGTCCTCGACGAGCGAGCCCTGCTCTGCGGGGTCCGCACGCTGGTCCACACCGCATTGACGACGCTCGCCTGACCGCGGGTTGTCCACAGCTCCACCGAGTTGTCCACAGGCCGTGAATCGGCCCTTCCCTCGATCGGGGGAAGGGCCGTTTTGCGTGCCCGCGGACCGGCGGGCACACTGGTCGACGGCCCGCCGCGCGAGCGCTGCCGGCCTGCTTTTTGCGTTGTGCCGCAAGGAGTTTCACGTTCGCCCGGACCCGGGGCGTCGCCGGCTTGCACATGCGGGCCGGCGCGCGTGACGGGGTGCCCGGCGAGTCTCGCGCGGGCTCGTGGTAGCGCTCAGGCCACCGAGTTGTCCACAGGGTGTGGAGTCAGCCGCTGATGCCCGAACAGGGGCGGGTCCGCAGGTCGTCGACGTAGTCCGACGGCGCCCCGGCCGCCTCCGCGGCATCGGCCAGCACACCCAGGTACCGCGCCGACGGCAGCCCGCCCTCGTACGCGTCCAGGACGTACAGCCAGGCCAGCACCGAGCCGTCCATGCTCTGCACCCGGAGCCGGATCTTCGAGTGCATCCCGAGCTCCCCGCCTTCCCAGCGGTCCAGCCCGTCCTCGTCCAGCGGCGTCACGTCGTAGAGGACGACGAAGACCCGGGATCCCGGGTCTTCGACGATCGTGGCCAGGGCACCTTCCCAGCCGAGGTCCTCGCCGCCGAAGGTCAGGCGCCACCCCTCCAGCCAGCCGCTGCCGGCCATCGGAGAGTGCGGCGCGCGCTCCAGCATCTGGGCGGGCTCCATGTTCGATCCGTAAGCGGCATACAACGGCACGCCGACAGCGTAGCGACCTCTGCCCGGCCAGAGTGGACGCACTCGCCGTGTTCGCCCACTTCAGTGTCCGGACACCTGCGCCGCGTACGGTGAGACCACCGCACACGAGCACATCGAGGAGGACCCAGGTGACCAGGATCGTGATCATGGGCGGGGGCCCGGCCGGCTACGAAGCCGCGCTCGTCGCCGCCCAGCACGGCGCCGACGTCACGATCGTCGAACGGGACGGCCTGGGCGGCGCCTGCGTGCTCTACGACTGCGTTCCGTCGAAGACGTTCATCGCGAGCTCCGGCGCGCTGGCGAAGATGCACGACCTCAGCGAGCTCGGCATCAACACCGACCTGGCCGACACCAGCATCGACCTCCCGACCGTGCACGGCCGGGTGAAGGGCCTCGCGCTCGCCCAGTCCGCCGACATCCGCGCCCGCGTGCAGCGCGAAGGCGTCCGCGTCCTCATCGGCGAAGCCCGCTTCTGCGACGAGGAGACCGGCCTCGCCACCCACAAGGTCGCCGTGACGACCAAGGATGGCACCGAGGCCCTGCCGGCCGACGTCGTCCTGATCGCGACCGGCGCCACGCCGCGCGTCCTGCCGGGCGCGGTGCCGGACGGCGAGCGCATCCTCGACTGGCGCCAGCTCTACGAGCTCCGGGAGCTGCCGGAGCACCTCGCCGTGATCGGCTCCGGCGTCACCGGCGCCGAGTTCGCGTCCGCCTACACCGAGATGGGCGTCAAGGTCACCGTCGTCTCCAGCCGCGACCGCGTCCTCCCGCACGAGGATGCCGACGCCGCCGCGGTGCTCGAGGAGGTCTTCTCCCAGCGCGGCACGACCGTGGCGAAGCAGGCGCGCGCCGACCGCGTCGAGCGCACCGACAAGGGCGTCGAGATCCACCTCGCCGACGGGCGCGTGATCGAGGCCAGCCACGCGCTGATGACCGTCGGGTCGGTCCCCAACACCCAGGACATCGGCCTCGACAAGGTCGGCATCGCGCCCGGCCCCGGCGGGTTCATCACCGTCGACCGCGTTTCGCGCACCTCCGTGCCCGGCATCTACGCCGCCGGCGACTGCACCGGCGTGCTCATGCTGGCCTCGGTGGCGAGCATGCAGGGCCGCATCGCGATGTGGCACGCGCTGGGCGAGGGTGTCGCGCCGATCAAGCTCAAGACCGTCGCCGCCAACGTGTTCACCCACCCGGAGATCGCCACCGTCGGCATCAGCCAGCAGGCGATCGACTCCGGCGAGGTGCCGGCGCGCACGATCATGCTGCCGCTGGCCACCAACGCGCGCGCGAAGATGGAGGGCCTCCGCCGGGGCTTCGTGAAGCTGTTCTGCCGCCCGGCCACCGGCGTGGTCGTCGGCGGCGTCGTCGTGGCGCCGCAGGCGAGCGAGCTCATCCTGCCCATTGCGCTCGCCGTCCAGAACCAGCTCACCGTGGACCACCTGGCGCTGACGTTCTCGGTGTACCCGTCGCTGTCGGGCTCGATCACCGAGGCCGGGCGCCAGCTCATGCGCCACGACGATCTCGACTGAGTTCGCAGGCAACCCGTCGCGCCCCGTCGCGTCTTGTCGGTGGTAAGGCTGAAGGACGCGAAGGGTGCGATGGTGCGCAAGACGGTGGTTTTCGTTGCGGCAGCGGTGATCGGGGCGACGGCGCTGGCGGCGCCCGCGACAGCGCAGAGCAGCAGTCCCGCGGCGCCCGCGCCGGCCGGCAGCGTCCAGCTCAACGTCAACACCGCGATCAACCAGTCGCTCGTGGACAAGTACGTCCGCGACGCGCCGAACGTGGCGCTGGCCAAGTGCGAAGGCGCTTCGCCGAAGTTCTCCTCGCCGGCACTGGACTTCGCGAACTACACCCCGGGCCCGTTCATGGGCGCGGACGCGAACATCAGCGCGGACGCCACGCTCAAGCCCGGCACGGCCGCGGGGGAGTACCCGCTGACCGTCACCTGCGGCGGCCAGACGTACACCACGAAGTTCACCGTGCCGGCCGCCCAGGTCGCGAAGGTTCCGTCCGGCGCCGCGAAAGCGGGCGACGGCAGCATGGCCGGCTGATTCTTCTTTTTCGGAAACCGCCCCGGAGTCGCTCCGGGGCGGTTTTTTCATGTCTGTTTCGTGACCTTCGGGCGCAACCAACCGCAGGTGGGGACGTCTTTGGAAGTGAGGACGCTTTCATTCCACAGGGGAGAAAAGAATGAAGAAGACTGCCGTTGTCACGGGTTTCGCCGTCGCATTCCTCGTCGTCGCACCCGGCGCCGCGCTCGCGACGACACCCACCACCACGACCCCGTCCGCCTCGCCCACCTCGACGGTGCCGGTGGACCCGGAGGGCCCGTTCTCCCGGATCACCCGGCTGCTGACCGTGTCCCCGGCCGCCGCGCAGCCGGGCGCACGCGTGAAGCTGGACTTCGCCTGCCAGACCCGCGAGCCCGCGGAGAAGGTCACCGTCCGCTCGGCGGCGCTCGTCTTCGGCAAGGGCCTGTGGGACACCGGCACGGTCAAGGACGTCAAGCCCGGAAAGTACACCGTGACGCTGCACTGCGGCCCGGAGACGTCGGCCGCGATCCTGGAAGTCCTGCCGGTGAAGAAGCAGGTCGTGAAGGTGCCCGCGGGCGCACCGCAGACGGGCGGCACGGACGCCCCGCCCGACGGCTCCGGAGCCCCACTCGCGGCGGCGGCCGCGATGGGCGCGCTCGCACTGGGCGGCAGCGGCCTGGTGCTCGCCCGGCGGGCCCGGCGGCGCTGATCCGCGCCGGGGTACCGTCGGGACTCAACCGAAGAGACCACCCGGACGTGTGAACGGCAGGCGCGAAAGTCACGGGGGAGAACATGTCGACGAGGAGCACCAGCCGACGGGGCTACCTGATCGCCCTCGTCCTCGCGTTGCTGGCCGCGCTGGTGGTCGTGGCGCTGGTGTTCGGGGGCCGGTCCGAGCCCCCGGCCGCCCAACCACCGCCCGCGCGGCCCGTTGCCGTTCAGCCCGAACCCGCGGCCGGGAGCCAGGACGCCGTCGCGGCCCTGCCCAAGTCCGAGCCGGTTTCGCTCGACATCCCGAAGATCGGCGCGCACTCGTCGCTGGTGCCGCTCGGGCTCAACCCCGACAACACCGTCGAGGTGCCGCCGGTGACGACGCCGCTGCAGGCGGGCTGGTACACCTACGCGCCGACGCCGGGCGAGACCGGCCCGGCCGTCGTGCTCGGGCACGTCGACGGCAACCACCAGAAGGGGATCTTCTTCCGGCTCAAGGAGCTCGCCGCGGGCGATCGCGTGTCGATCGCCCGCAAGGACGGCACCACGGCGACGTTCGAGGTGACGAAGGTGCACCAGGTGCCGAAGAAGGACTTCGAGGGCGAAGGCGTCTACGACGACACACCCGGCCCCGAGCTGCGCCTGATCACCTGCGGCGGCGTCTTCGACCGGACCGCGCGCAACTACGTCGACAACATCGTCGTCTACGCGAAGCTCGTCGGGCACTGAGTCCTTCGGCCCTGGTTTTGTCGGTGGTGGGTGCCAGACTGTGTCGGCCGTCACCCCGGCGGCGTTCACGAGGGTTGGGAGTCGACATGGTGTTCCGGGACGAGCGGTGGCCCGACGGCACGCCCAGTTGGGTGGACCTGATGGTGCCGGACCAGGCGAAAGCGGTGGCCTTCTACAGCGGCCTGTTCGGCTGGGACGTGCGCACGGGCGGTGAGGAGACCGGCTTCTACGGCATGGCGGAGCTGCGCGGGCGCCCGGTCGCCGGCATCGGGCAGACGCCGCCGGGCCAGGAGATGCCCGCGTTGTGGACGACCTACCTTTCGGTGTCCGATGTGGACAAGACGGTCGCGGCGATCACCGAAGCCGGTGGCCAGGTCCTGATGCCGGTCATGGACGTCATGAAGGAGGGCCGGATGGCCGTCGCGGCCGATCCGGCGGGCGCGGTCTTCGGCCTCTGGGAGGCCGGGAACCACATCGGCACCCAGGTCACGGCGGCCCCGGGCACACTGGCCTGGAACGAGTGCATGAGCCGCGACTACCCGGCGGCCAAGGCGTTCTACGAGCAGGTCTTCGGCTTCGGCTTCGAGGACCTGTCGAACGACGACTTCACGTACGCGGTCCTGCTGGTCGACGGCCGCCCGGTCGGCGGGCTCGGCGCGCTGCCCGCGTCGGTCCCGGCGGCGGTCCCGTCGAACTGGTCCACGTACTTCTCGGTGGCGGACGCCGACGCGAGCGCCGCGAAGGTCGCGGAACTCGGCGGCCAGGTGCTGGACCAGCCGTTCGACTCGCCGTACGGCCGGCAGGTGCGGGTCCAGGACGACCAGGGGGTGCCGTTCCTGGTGATCGCGCCGAACGAGCAGTCGGGCAAGCCGGAGGGCTGGGAGGAGTGACGAAGGGTCCTTTCCCGGCAGGTGGTGCCAGGAAAGGACCCTTCAGCGCGGCGGGGTTCAGTCCTCGTCGGACACCCAGTCGAAGGTCTTCGTCACCGCCTTCTTCCAGTTGCGGTACTCGCGGTCGCGGCGGGCGTCGTCCATCGATGGCTCCCACTGCTTGTCCTGCGCCCAGTTGGTCCGGATGTCGTCTTCGGACTTCCAGAACCCGACCGCCAGCCCGGCGGCGTAGGCGGCGCCCAGCGCGGTGGTCTCGTTGACCACCGGGCGGATCACCGGCACACCGAGGATGTCGGCCTGGAACTGCATGAGCAGCTCGTTGACGACCATCCCGCCGT
This sequence comes from Amycolatopsis solani, assembly GCF_033441515.1. Taxonomy (NCBI): domain Bacteria; kingdom Bacillati; phylum Actinomycetota; class Actinomycetes; order Pseudonocardiales; family Pseudonocardiaceae; genus Amycolatopsis; species Amycolatopsis solani. The sequence goes on along the minus strand of NZ_JAWQJT010000001.1, from coordinate 298,072 downwards.
CCACCTTGAGGGAGGTGAGCGAAACACCCGAGTCGGCGTTCATCGCCTCGAGCACCTCGCGCGTCTGGAAGGCGGTCGCTTCCAGCACCGCGCGGGCCAGGTGACCCTTGTTGACGAACCGGGTGAGCCCGACGATCGCGCCGCGGGCGTCGGAGCGCCAGTAAGGAGCGAACAGGCCCGAGAACGCCGGGACGAAGTACGCGCCGCCGTTGTCCTCGACGCTGCTCGCGTGCTCCTCGATCTCGGCCGCGGTGCTGATCATGCCGAGGTTGTCGCGCAGCCACTGCACCAGCGAACCGGTGACGGCGATGGAGCCTTCCAGCGCGTAGACCGTGTCGTTCGAGCCGATCTTGTAGCAGATCGTGGTGAGCAGCCCGTTCTGCGACATCACCTTTTCGGTGCCGGTGTTGAGCAGCATGAAGTTGCCGGTGCCGTAGGTGTTCTTGGCCTCGCCCGGTGAAAGGCAGGCCTGGCCGAACGTCGCGGCCTGCTGGTCGCCCAGGATGCCCGCGATCGGGACGCCCGCGAGCGCGCCCTTCTCGCGGACCTTGCCGTACTCCTCGGACGAGGAGCGGATTTCCGGCAGCATCGAAAGGGGGATGCCCATCTCGCCGGCGATCTCGGCGTCCCACTGCAGGGTGTCGAGGTCCATCAGCATGGTGCGCGACGCGTTCGTGGGGTCGGTGACGTGGACCCCGCCGTCGGCGCCGCCGGTCATGTTCCACAGCACCCAGGTGTCCATGTTGCCGAAGATCAGGTCACCGGCTTCGGCCTTCTCGCGCGCACCTTCGACGTTGTCGAGGATCCACTTGATCTTCGGCCCGGAGAAGTACGTCGCGAGCGGGAGGCCGACCTTCTCGCGGTAGCGCTCCTGGCCGCCGCCGAGGTTGCCGAGCTCGGTGACGATCCGGTCGGTGCGCGTGTCCTGCCAGACGATCGCGTTGTACACCGGCTTGCCGGTCTTCTTGTCCCAGACGAGCGCGGTCTCGCGCTGGTTGGTGATGCCGACGGCGGCGATGTCCTTCGCGGTCAGGTCGGCCTTGGCCAGCGCGCCCGCGACGACCCGGCGGGTGTTCTCCCAGATCTCCTCGGCGTTGTGCTCGACCCAGCCCGCCTTCGGGAAGATCTGCTCGTGCTCGCGCTGGTCGACCGAGACCACGCGGCCTTCGTGGTTGAAGATCATGCACCGGGTCGACGTCGTGCCCTGGTCGATCGCGGCTACGTACGAAGTCATCTGCGCTCCAGGAATTCGAAGGGAGAGGCGATCAGGTCAGGTTGTGCACGGCGAGGTAGAGCAGCGCGGCCAGCGCGCCACCGACGAGCGGGCCGACGACCGGGATCCACGAGTAGCCCCAGTTGGCGTTGGCCTTGTTCTTGATCGGCAGCAGGAACGCGTAGGCGATGCGCGGGCCGAGGTCGCGGGCCGGGTTGATGGCGTAGCCCGTCGGCCCGCCGAGCGACGTGCCGATCACGAGGACGACGAACGAGACGCCCGCGTAGCCCAGCGCGGAGTTGCCGAAGTTCGGCGTGCCGCCGTCGCCGGCGGCGAAGACGGGGCTGAGCAGGATCCACGCGACCAGCACGAACGTGCCGATGATCTCGGTGACGAGGTTCCACGCCGTGTTCGGGATCTGCGGTGCGGTGGAGAAGATGCCGAGCGTGTTCTCCGGCTCCGGGTGGTCGTCGAACTGCAGCTTGTAGGCGGCCCAGCAGAGCACGGCGCCGAGGATGGCGCCGACCATCTGGCCGAGGAAGTAGAGCGGGACGTCGGCCCACGGGGTCTTGCCCGAAATGGCCAGGCCCAGCGTCACCGCCGGGTTGAGGTGCGCCCCGCTGGGCGCGGCGATGCTGGCGCCGGTGAAGACGGCGAACGCCCAGCCGAAGTTGATGAACAGGAACCCGGCGTTGTGCCCGTTGTTCTTGCGGAGCACGTGGTTCGCGACCACACCGTTGCCGAGCAGGATCAGCGCGGCCGTTCCCAGTAGTTCCCAGACGATTATTGCCCCAGCACTCACCGCTGCACCTCCACACTGGACACTCTGCGCAGGGTCGATCACGGCGTGCCACGGCCCCGTTGCCGACCCACGTCGAGGGGACGTTACCGGGGCGTAGAAGCGGATTCCAGGCACCGGGTAGCCGAATCTTTTCAAGATCGTGCACAAGATCACCGACGGTTACGCCACACGTGTCGTCCGCGAACGGGCGGGGGATCACCGGGTCGTGCGATGCTGGAAGCCTCGCCGGCACGAGGAGGAATGTCACGTGGCGCAGCACGCAGCGGAGACGAACCCGGCTCGACTGGGCCCGGTCAAGCGGGAAGAGACGTGGCAGCGCCTCGGCAAGGAGACGTTCGACCTGGTCGTCATCGGCGGCGGCGTGGTCGGCGCGGGTACGGCGCTCGACGCGGCCACGCGCGGGCTGCGCGTCGCCCTCGTCGAAGCGCGAGATCTCGCCTCGGGGACATCGAGCCGATCGAGCAAGCTGTTCCACGGCGGCCTGCGGTACCTGGAGCAGCTCGAATTCGGCCTGGTGCGCGAAGCGCTCCGCGAGCGCGAGCTGATGCTGACGACGATCGCGCCCCACCTCGTGAAGCCGGTGAGCTTCCTCTACCCGCTGACGCACCGCGTGTGGGAACGCCCGTACACCGCGGCCGGCCTGCTGATGTACGACACGATGGGCGGCGCCCGCAGCGTCCCGGGCCAGAAGCACCTGACCCGCGCGGGCGCGCTGAGAATGGTGCCCGCGCTCAAGCGCTCCGCCCTGATCGGCGGGATCCGCTACTACGACGCCCAATCGGACGACGCCCGCCACACCATGACGGTCGCCAGGACGGCGGCGCACTACGGCGCGGTCGTGCGGACGTCGACGCAGGTCGTCGGGTTCCTGCGTGAGGCCGACCGGGTGTCCGGCGTACGCGTCCGAGACGTCGAAGACGGCCGGGAAACGGAGATTTCGGCGGCCGCGGTGATCAACTGCACCGGCGTCTGGACCGACGAGCTGCAGCGCCTCTCCGGTGGCCGCGGGCGGTTCCGCGTGCGCGCCAGCAAGGGCGTGCACATCGTCGTGCCGCGCGACCGGATCGTCTCGGAGTCGGGGATGATCCTGCGCACCGAGAAGTCGGTGCTGTTCGTGATCCCGTGGCGGAATCACTGGATCGTGGGAACCACGGACACCGACTGGAACCTCGACCTCGCGCACCCGGCGGCGACGAAGCACGACATCGACTACCTCCTCGAGCACGTCAACAGCGTCCTGGCGACCCCGTTGACGCACGACGACATCGAAGGCGTGTACGCGGGCCTGCGCCCGTTGCTGGCGGGGGAGAGCGAAGAGACGTCGAAGCTCTCGCGCGAGCACGCGGTGGCGCGGGTGGCCCCGGGCCTGGTGGCGATCGCGGGCGGCAAGTACACGACGTACCGGGTGATGGCGGCGGACGCGGTCGACGCGGCCGCGGTGGACCTGCCGGGCCGTTCGCAGCCGTCGATCACGGACAAGGTCCCGCTGATCGGCGCGGACGGCTACCACGCGCTGGTCAACCAGGCCGACCACGTGGCCGCCGAGCACGGCCTGCACCCGTACCGCGTACGGCACCTGCTGGACCGCTACGGCTCACTGGTCAACGAGGTCCTGGCGGCGGCGAACGGCCGCCCGGAACTGCTGAAGCCGATCGAGCACGCCCCGGATTACCTGGGCGTCGAGGTGGTGTACGCGGCTTCGCACGAAGGCGCGCTGCACCTCGAAGACGTCCTGGCCCGCCGGACACGAATTTCGATCGAGTACGCCCACCGCGGCGTGGACTGCGCGGAGCAGGTGGCATCGCTGGTCGGCGAGGTCCTCGGCTGGTCGCCCGAAACGGTGAAGCGCGAGATCGAGGTCTACAACGCCCGGGTCGAGGCAGAGCGCGAGTCCCAGTCCCAGCCGAGCGACGAAGCGGCGGACGCCCTGAGGTCGGCGGCCCCGGAGGCCCGCGCGGGCATCGTGGAGCCGGTGAGCTGAGCGCCGTTGTCCACAGCCCCCGCGGGTTGTGGACAACAGCGCCCGCCACCGCTTCGGCCGGCGGGCGCAGCAGCGCGACCCGGGTAGCGGGGGCGACTCGAGCAGCAGCCCTCGCCGTCCGGCCGCCTCGCCGGGAACCGCGAAAGCTTGATGAGCCTGCCGGGCGACACGGGATCGGCGCTGCGTTGACCGGGATCGCCGACGGCAGGCCCGCGGCCGTCGTCGAGCGCCGGCGAGTCCCCGACCGAGTCCGGCAACCGGTTGAGGGCCGCCGGCCGCCAACGAGGCGAGGTTGCCCATCGAGACCGGGCCGCCCCCCAGTGAGTGGCGGGATTCACGCTGTCGGCGACGTCAGTCCGCGCTGTCGAACTCTGCCTTCCGCCGGGCCGAGTACGCCGGCCAGTCGTTTCGGGCTGCGATCACGTCCTCGATCGTCAGCGTGCGCACCGCGCAGCCACTCAATGAGCACGCCCGAGGGGCGCTCGCGTCGATCAGCGAAATCCCGCCGATTTCGTCGTCGTCGACATACGTGCACAGCACCGGGTGGAACGAGCAATCCTCGTAGATCTCCCCGGGCCGGATGTCCGCCGGAGTCACGACGTCCGGTGCCAGCGGATCAGGCGTTCCCCCGTCGGCGCCCGCTCGTCCTCCGGGCCCAGCAGCGTGAACCCGCACCGCTCGGCGACGATCGCCGAAGCCGCGTTGCTCTCCTCGTACCGATAACTCACCTCGGTCAGCCCCAGGCCGCCGAAACCGAAGCGCAGGGCCGCGCTCAGCGCCGTCGTCGCTATCCCCTTGCCGCGCTCCGCCGGGTGGACCCAGATGGTCGCCTCCGCGTACGCCGCGTCCAGGTTCAGCTCGCGCAGGCCCACCTCGCCGAGCAGGCGGCCGGACGTCGGCTCGGCGATCGCCCACGAACAGCGCTCGTCGCCCGCCCACTGGGCCGCGCGCAGCGTGACGTACTCGGTGGCCTCGTCCAGGGTGCGCAGGCGGTAGTTCAGCACGTACTTGCGGTGCGTCGGGTCGGCGAACGCCTCCATCAGCAGCGGGCGGTCGTCCAGGTGCCGGTCGGCGCGCAGCTGGCGCAGGTAGTAGGTGCCCGCGTTGATCTCCACCGGTTCCACTCCGCCCAGCCTAGCCAGGCCGGGAGCGCGCCGCTCCCGGCCTGGTGATCAAGGCGTGTTCACGGGGTCAGGTGCCACACCACCGGCACCCCGCCCGCGTCCACCGAGCCGTTCGTCGCGAAGCCGGCCAGGGAACCGTCGTCCGCGGCGAGCCTCGCCTGGAACTGCGTGTACGTGCCCGGGCGCTGGACCTCGCCCGGGACCGTCCCGCGCCACGCCGTCGCGTTGCCGGGCCACGCCGAGCTCGACGGGTTCGGGAGCAGGCCCGCCGTCAAGCCCACCTGGTTGACGCTGATCGCCGAAGCGCCGCCCTCCAGCCCGGTCGTCGAGTCCGGAGTGGACCAGCGGGCCGCCTGCTCGACGCCGCCCCAGGACCGCTTGCCGACGACGACCCCGTTGCGGATCGCCAGCGCCTCGGCCCACGCCGCCGGGCTCGGGGACAGCTGCCGGATCACGCCGTTCTTCCACAGCGCCGACGTCGCCCCCGAGTCGAACAGGATCGTGCCGTCGTCGTCGAGGTCCCGGGCGTAGTACGTGTCGTTGCCCGAGGGGATGATCGTCGGCGCGGACCCGTCGGCCGGCCACAGGACCGTCGCCGCGTACGGGCCGGTGCGGTTGGCGCGCGCGAGCACGTCGCCGCGGGCGTTGACCGCGACGGCGTACAGGTTCTCCCAGGTCGGCGGGTTCTCCTTGACGTGGAACCCGGTCGAGTCCAGGACGAACACGCGGTTCGCCTTCGTCTCGTAGTCGTAGGCGGTGCCCACCACGACCCCGGACGCGTTTTCGTCGACCGCGTCCGCGCGCTCGTACCCGCCCGGCAGCCCGCGCACCACGGGCTGCCCGCTCCGCCAGCTCACCACCTGCTGGACGCTGTTCACCGTGAACGTGCCCGTGTACTCGCCCTTCCCGTTCGACCCGGTCAGGAACCCGCTGCCGCCGCCGGACGGCAGCGGCAGCACGGTGGGCCGCCACGGGATGCGGATCGCCAGCGCGCCGGCGGGCTGCGCCAGCGCCACCACCGAAACCGCGGCGACGACGGGCGCGGCGAACCGCGCCCAGGACTTGCTCTTCATCGAATCTCCGTTCCCCCGACCTGCACTGGGGACAACGCGGCGAACGGCGCTCGCGTTATCCGGCGAACGGAGCAATTTCGATCAAGGGGTCAGGCGCCAGACCACCGGCACGCCGTACGAGTCGCTCGCGCTGTTCGCCGCGAAGCCCGCCAGGGAGCCGTCGTCCGCCGCCACCCGGGCCTCGAACTTCGAGTAGCCGCTCGGTGCGCGGACCTCGCCCGGCGTCGTCGTGCGCCACACGATCGCGTTGCCGACGATGACCGGCCCCGACGGGTTCGGCACCAGCCCGGCCGTCAGGCCTGCCTTGTTGACGCTCAGCGCGCGCCCACCGCCCGGCAGCGCGGCCCACGAGCTCGTCGCGGAGGACCAGCGCACCGCCTGCTCGACGCCGCCCCGGATCGCCGTCCCGACCACGACGCCGTTGCGGATCGCGTAGCCCCAGGCCTGCAGGGACGGTTCCGGCGAAAGGTAGCGGAGAATGCCGTCCTTCCACAGCGCCGAGCGGTTGCCGGAGTCGAACAGGATCGTGCCGTCCTCGTCGATGTCGCGCGCGTAGTACGTGTCCGGCGTCTTCGGGATCAGCACCGGCGCGCTGCCGTCCGCGCGCCACAGCACCGCGGCCTCGGCGCCACCGCTGCCGAACTGCGTCGCCCGGCCGAGCAGGTCGCCGCGGGCGTTGATCGCGACGCCGTAGACGTAGTCGTAGCCCGCCGGGACGTCCCGCATGTGGAACCCGGTCGCGTCCAGCGTGAACGCCCGGCTGATGAAGGTGTCGTAGTCGTGCACCGTGCCGGCCACAACGCCGGCGGCGTTCTCGTCCGCGGCGAGCGCGGCTTCGTACCCGCTCGGCACGCCCCGCACCACCGGCTGCCCGTTCCGCCAGCTGACGACCGTCTGCACGCCGTTCACGTCGAACGTGCCGGTGTACTCGCCCTTCCCGTCCGATCCGGTCAGGACGCCGGTGCCCGCGCCGGACGGCAGCGGCAGGACCGTCGGCCGCCACGCGATGCGGATCGCGGCGTCCGCGGGCTGCGCCAGCGCCGCCACCGAAACCGCGGCGACGACGGGCACCACGACCCGCGCCCAGAACTTGCTCTTCATCGTCTCTCCCTTGTCCCCGACCTGCACCTGCTCCACGTCCGGTGCGGCGGTTCGGTTGCCGGGAGGAGGAAGATCAGCGCGGGCGACGAACCCGCGCGAGCGCCGCGACGACGAGCGGCAGCGCGACCGAGATGATCAGCAGCCTGCCGCGCGAGAGGATGAGCACCGCGATCGCCAGCACGATCGCGATCGGCACCGCGCTGCGCGTCAGGAACTGCGACAGCGCGGTCTCCCCGGCCGGGGCCGTCACCGGGGCGGAAGCACCGTTCAGCAACGCGCTCGGGCGCGGCGACGGCAGGTCGTCGAACAGCGGGACGAGCTCGCTGACCCGTTTGGCGGCGGTGACCTTCGCCGTCCGGGACCCGTACTCGTCGATGTCGAGGCGGCCGCTGCGGACGTGCTCTTCGAGGACGTCGAGGGCGTCCTGGCGCTCGGCGTCGCTCAACCGCATGTCGCCGACGGCCACGATCAGCGGCCCAGCTCGCGCCGGTAGGAGTCGCGCAGCTCGCGACGGCGCTCGCGGTCGCGCAGGTGGCGGTCGTGGCGGCGGCGGTGCTGCTCGTCGTGGTTCCAGCCGTGGCCCCACATCGCCTTGCCGAAGACGCCGACCCCGATCGGGAGGAAGATGATCGGCCACGCGAGCGTGCCGGTGGCGATCAGCGCGATCGCGGCGATCAGGGTCAGCGGGAAGATCGCGGCGACGAACCGCTGCGGCGGCGACCAGTTCTCCGGTCCACCCGACGGCCGCGGCGCCGGGGCGGCCGCCGCCGGTTCGGGCGCCGGTGCCACCGCGGCCTGCGGGACGTCGTCGTAGCGGGGGTGCGGGGCCGGCAGGTCCGTGAAGACCTCGCCGAGCTCGCCGCGCGTCTTCGCCGCGGTGATCCGCGCCGAACGCTCGCCGTACTCGTCGATGTCGATCCGCCCCGCGCTCATGTGCTCACCGAGCGCGGACAGCGCGGACTCGCGGTTCTGGTCGCTGATCCGCAGCTGCGGAGACGGGACTTCGGTCACGTAGTCGATGGTAGGCCGCCTCGGGGGCGGCCCACCACGACATCTGTAACGAACCGTCCTACTTCAGCTCGAGCAGTTGTGTGCCCTGCGTCACGGCGGCGCCGACCTCGACGGAAAGTCCGGTGACGGTGCCCGCTTTGTGTGCGGTGACCGGGTTCTCCATCTTCATCGCCTCGAGGACGACGATCAGCTCACCGGCTTCGACCGTCTGGCCCTCTTCGACGGCGACCTTGACGATGGTGCCCTGCATCGGCGCCGTGACGGCGTCGCCGCTGACCGCGGCCTTGGTGCCGCCGGCCCGCTTGCGCGGCTTCGCCTTGACGGCGGTGCCGCCCCCGCCGCCGCCTTCGAGCGCGAACCCGCCCGGCAGCGACACTTCCAGGCGCCGCCCGCCGACCTCGACCACGACGTTCTGCCGCGGCTCTTCTTCGGCGGTCTCGACGTCCGGCGCCACGAACGGCTCGATCCGGTTGTCGAACTCCGTCTCGATCCAGCGCGTGTGCACGCTGAAGCCGTTCTCGTCGCCGATGAACGCGGGGTCGTCGACGATCACGCGGTCGAACGGCAGCACGGTCGCCATGCCCTCGACGACCATCTCCGCCAGCGCGCGGCGGCTGCGTTCGAGGGCGTTGTTCCGGTCCGAGCCGGTGACGATCAGCTTCGCCAGCATCGAGTCGAACTGCCCGCCGATGACGCTGCCGGACTCGACGCCGGAGTCGACGCGGATGCCGGGGCCGCTCGGCGCGACGAACTTCGTCACCGTGCCCGGCGCGGGCAGGAAGCCGCGGCCGGCGTCCTCGCCGTTGATGCGGAACTCGATGGAGTGGCCGCGCGGCTCGGGGTCTTCGGTGATCCGCAGCTTTTCGCCGCGCGCGATGCGGAACATCTCGCGGACGAGGTCGAGGCCGGTGGTTTCCTCCGACACCGGGTGCTCGACCTGCAGGCGCGTGTTGACCTCCAGGAAGGAGATCGTGCCGTCGGTGGCGACGAGGTACTCGACCGTGCCGGCGCCGTAGTACCCGGCTTCCTTGCAGATCGCCTTGGCCGAGGAGTGGATGCGCGCGCGCTGGTCGTCGCTCAGGAACGGCGCGGGCGCCTCTTCGACGAGCTTCTGGTGCCGCCGCTGCAGCGAGCAGTCGCGGGTGCCGACGACGATCGCGTTGCCGTGCATGTCGGCCAGTACCTGGGCCTCGACGTGCCGCGGCTTGTCCAGGTAGCGCTCGACGAAGCACTCGCCGCGGCCGAACGCGGCGACCGCCTCGCGGGTGGCCGACTCGAACAGCTCGGGGATCTCTTCGCGGGTGCGCGCGACCTTGAGGCCGCGCCCGCCGCCGCCGAACGCGGCCTTGATGGCCACCGGCAGGCCGTGCTCGTCGGCGAACGCGACGATCTCGGCGGCGTCCTGCACCGGCTCCTTGGTGCCCGGCACCAGCGGCGCGCCCGCGCGCATCGCGATGTGGCGCGCGGTGACCTTGTCGCCGAGGTCGCGGATGGCCTGCGGGCCGGGCCCGATCCAGGTCAGCCCGGCGTCGATGACCGCCTGGGCGAAGTCCGCGTTCTCGGAGAGGAAGCCGTAGCCCGGGTGCACCGAGTCGGCGCCCGAGCGCTTGGCGGCGTCCAGGAGCTTTTCGATGTTGAGGTAGCTCTCCGCGGCGGTGGTCCCGCCGAGCGCGAAGGCTTCGTCCGCCAGCCGGACGTGCGGTGCGTCGCGATCCGGATCGGCGTACACCGCGACGCTGGCCAGACCGGCGTCCTTGGCCGCTCTGATCACGCGTACCGCGATCTCGCCCCGGTTGGCGACCAGGATCTTGGTCACCGGACCACCGGTGGATTCGCCGACCTGCTCGGCCACCCCGCACCTCCTGCGTCCCGACAGCTGCATTGCTGACCGCCCACGCGGTACCGGGGAGTCTACGGATATGACGTCGCGAGTCAGTTGAGTGAGAGGTGAACCACGCTCAGACGTGGTGGCGCAGCTCCTGGGGCAGCGGCGAGTCGAGCACGATCACGTCGTACGGGTTCGCGGCGTGCACCTTCGGCAGGTGCTCGGTGTTCACCAGCACCCACGGCTGGTGCTCGCCGCAGCAGTCGATCAGCCGGTCCAGCGCGGTGAACGCGACCAGCGCGGTGCGGCCGTCCGGCGTCCGGCGGAGTTCGATCGAGGCGCCTTCGGTCTCGGCGCTGGCCGGGCCGGTGGGGAGGTACAGGGCGGGGGGAAGGTTCGGGTTGGTCACGGGGACAACATAGACGGACACGCTGCGCGAGCCACGCCCTCACCGATCGGGTGCCCGGCCGGGGGATTTCAGCCACATCGGCCCGGGCGTTGCCCACACACCGTCGCGAACCGGCTTACGCTCTGTCTTATGCGGACTACGGCAGCGCGGACGCCCCGGTCGGCGCTGCTCACGGCGGTGCTGGCCGCGGTGGTGACGCTGGGCGCGATCGGCGCCGTGTTCGCGCTGCGCCCGCGCCCCGAGGTGCCCTCAGGCGCGGCCGAACCCGCGGCGGCGCCGGTAGCACCCGCGGTGACCTGCGGCGGCGGCCCCTGTCGCCAGCTCGCGGCGGTCACCGTCGGTGGCACGCCGGTGGTGCTGCTGACCGACACGTCCGGCGGATCGGCGCGGCTGCGCGTCGGGCCCGAGCCGGGCACGGTGTTCGAGCTGGCGATCGCCCAGCTGGGCGTGCGGCTGGACCAGAACTCGCTGCGCTGCGTCGACGGCGCCGCCCCGGCGTGCCTGGTCCGCGGCGACGTCGGCGACGACAGCGACGACGGCACGGCCGCGTACGGCGAACTGCTGGTCGGCAGCGGGGGAGTGTGGCGCGACCCGGGCAAGCCGTACTACGCGGACGCCGGGACGCTGTCGCTCTACGACGTCACGGCCGACGGCCGCGCGGACGTGATCGTGGTCCGCCACGACTGCGGTGGCGCGGCGTCCGGCACCCCGAAGTGCGAGGCGTCGCCGGTGCTGGGCGAGGTGTACGACCTGACGGGCAAGTCGGTCGGCTGCACCCGCCGCTACACCGCCCCCTCGGACCTGCGCGGCTGGCCGGACATCCGCCTCACCCGCGCCGACCTCCGCCCCTGCCCCACTTCCTGACCCAAACCCGTCACTTTCATGACGAAAGTTGCGCTCAGGCGGGGGCGGGTTCCGCGTGGCGGGCGGAAGTGCCGTCGTCGCTGTGGAGCGGGTTGTCCGTCGGGGCGTTGAGGACCTCTTCGTCGAGGAGGCCTTCGCCGCGCGCCACGATCACCGGGACGGCGATCTGGCCGGCGACGTTCGTGGCGGTCCGCATCATGTCCATGATCGGGTTGACCGAGTAGATCAGCGCCAGGCCGAGCGCCACCTGCTTGGCGTCGAGGCCGATGAACGACGTCGTCAGCGTGAACGCCGTCAGCCAGCCCGTGGTCCCGGCCGTCGCCAGCGCGCCGACCACGGCGACCACGACGATGCCCACGTACTGCCAGAAGTTCAGCGACACCCCCGCCAGGTTCGCGACGAAGATCGCCGCGATCGCCGGGAAGACCGCCGCGCAGCCGTCCATCTTGGTCGCGCTGCCGAGCGGGGTCGCGAAGGCCGCGTACGCCGGCTGGACGCCGAGGTTGACCGCGGACTGGCGGGTCAGCGGCAGCGTCGCGGCCGAGGACTGCGACGCGAACGCGAACTGGATCGCCGTGCCCGCCTTGGCGAAGAACTTCAGCGGGCTGACCTTCGCCACGAACTGCAGCAGGATCGGGTAGACGACGAAGAGCACGACCAGGCAGCCGACGTACACCGCGAGCGTGGTGGAGAACAGCGGCCGGAACAGCGCGTCACCGTAGTTGGAGACGGCCGCGCCGATCAGGCCGATGATGCCGATCGGGGCCAGCCGGACGATCCAGCCGAGGTAGCGCTGGATGATTTCGAAGACGCTCGTCGTGAAGTCCACGAACGGCTTGGCCTTGTCACCGAGGCTGTACGCGGCCGCGCCGATCACCAGCGCGAGGAAGAGCACCTGCAGCGTCTCGCCGTCGGCAAACGCTTTCACGAAGTTCTCCGGCAGCAGGCCGTCGATGAAGGCGCTCCACGAGCCCCAGTGGTCGACGCTGGCCGCGGCCTTGTCGGCGTTCTTGGCGGTCGCCTCGACGCCGCCGAGCCCGCCGGCACCGGGGTTGAAGAGCTTGCCGACCGCGATGCCGATCAGGGACGCGATGAACGACGTGATCGCGAACCACAGCACCGTCTTGCCGCCGAGGCGCGCGGCGGTGCGGCCGCCGCCGAGCCCGCGGAGGCTGTTGATGCCGACCACGATGGCCGTGAAGACCAGCGGGATCACCGCGATCTGCAGCAGCGTGGTGAAGATGGTGCCGATCTGGTCGAGGAGATCGGTCAGCCAGCCGGCCTCGGTCTGCCGTGCGACGACACCCAGCAGGGCGCCGACGACGAGCGAGCCGAGGACCGCGGCCGCGAACACCCGCGGTTTGGTGTATGTCCGTACGAAAGACACGGGGCGACTCCGGTGCTCGAAAATTTCTCGTCTTGCCTCGTCAGGAGAACGTTAGGCAAGAGCGGACTCTTCCGGATCACCCGTTCGTGTGGCGCCCTTCTCAGGATGCGGGACGCTCCCAGAGATCCACGACACTGACGCCGACCTCGGCCAGCAGCCGGCGCGTCAGCGGCAGGCTGATCCCGATGACGCTCGTGTGGCCGCCGTCGAGCCCTTCGACGAACCAGCCGCCCCGGCCGTCGATCGTGAAGCCGCCCGCCACGTGCAGCGGTTCGCCACTGGCGACGTAGGCGTCGATCTCGCGCTCGCTCGGCGTGCCGAACCGGACGGTCGTCGATTCCCAGCCCGCGGCCTCCTTGGCGCGCGTGCCGCCGTCGAGCCGGACGACCGCGTGTCCGGTGAGGAGTTCACCGGATGTCCCGGCCATCGCGGCCCAGCGCTGCCGCGCGATGTCCGGATCGGCCGGTTTGCCGACCATCTGCCCGCCGATGTCGAGCATCGAGTCGCAGGCGACGACGACGGCGTCGGGGTGCACCGCGGCGACCTTGTCGATGACGGCTTCGGCCTTGGCCGCGGCGAGGGCGGCGACGAGTTCCGAAGGCGAGGGATCGGTCAGCGCGGCGGCCACGGCGTCCTCGTCGACGCCGGAGACGAACACGGCGGGATCGAGGCCAGCGGAGCGCAGGAGGGCGAGCCGGGCGGGGGACTGGGAAGCGAGGACGAACTGCACCCCGGGAACCTACCCGGCCGCCCGTCGTGACCGAATTGTGACCGGCACCACTTCGCGGGAGAGTTATTTTGTTGTGGCTCGCAACATATGGATCCGGCGCGGGAGGTGCCCATGACCGTGCGCGTGACGGAATCGACGCCGGTACCGCGGTCGTCGTGGTGGACGAAACGCCGCGCGCCGCGCCGGGCCGGCTCGGCCCGGCGCCGGAGCTGATTCCGGACCAGAGACCACCGCTCCCGCGGTCCGTGCGAGCCCCCGGCACCCGACACCGGGGGCTCGCACGGTTTTCAGGCCGCGGCGGCTTCGGGCGCCGGCGCCGGGGTTTCCCAGCGGGGCTTGACCTTCCGCAACAGCGCCGCCGACAGGATCCCCAGCAGCAGCACGCCCATCGGCAGCAGCATCGTCACGCGGGCGGCGTCGGTGAGTCCACTGTGGACCGCCTCCGAAGCCAGCTTCCCCGCCTGCGCGGCGATTTCCGCCGGCAGCCCCGGCATCGGCGCCGGCCCGCCGGCCGAACCGAACTCGCCGGTGCTCGCGGCGGCGTGCGCGATGCCGTCGGCGAACGGCGCCCGGTACTGCTCCGGCAGCTGCGAAGCCGCCTTCGTCGCTTCGTCCGCGATGGACGCGCTGATCCGCGCCTGCAGCAGCACGCCGATCGCCGCGCTGCCCAGCACGCCGCCGACCTGGCGGGCGGTGTTGAAGATGCCGGACGCCGTCCCGGCCAGCCGCGGCTCGACCGACCCCATCGTCATGTTGCTCATCGGCGAGAAGATGCAGCCGATGCCGAGCCCGCACAGCAGCAGCGCCGGGATGAACGCCCACGGGCTGCTCGTCGGCGTCGCCTGCAGCGCGATGACCCCCAGCCCGGCCGCGAGCGCGGCGAGGCCGAAGATGACCAGGTACTTGCCGTTCACCTTGTCCGACGCGCGCCCGATGAACGGCGCCACGATCCCGGACAGCAGCGACATCGGCGCGGTCAGCAGGCCGCCCATGGTCGGGGTCAGCCCGAGCACCGACTGGATGTAGATGACCAGCGGCAGGAACATGCCGGTCATCGCGAAGCCGACGGTGGTCGCGGTGAGCGTCCCCGCGGAGAAGTTCCGGTTCGAGAACACCTGCAGCGGCAGCAGCGGCTCACGCTTGTTGAAGCGCTGCCACACCAGGAACGCGGCCAGCAGCACCACGCCGGCGCCGATGATCTCGAAGACGGTGATACCGCCGAAGACCGTGCCCCAGTCGTACTGCTGGCCGTTCTGGACGCCGAACACGATGCAGAGCAGCGCCGCACTCGACAGGAAGATCCCCAGCAGGTCGAAGGAGTGCGAGTGCTTCGGCTGCCAGTCCGGAACCAGCAGCAGCGTCAGCACGATGGCGATCACGCCGATCGGCACGTTGACGATGAAGATCCACTCCCAGCCGAAGTGGTCCACCAGCACGCCGCCCAGCAGCGGGCCGGCGATCGTCGCCAGGCCGGCGACGCCGCCCCACATGCCCATCGCCGGGCCGCGCTTGGCCGGCGGGAAGAGGTGCGTGATGAACGCCAGCGTCTGCGGCGTCATCAGCGCGGCCCCGAGCCCCTGCACGGCACGCGCGGCGATCAGCATTTCGACGTTGCCGGAGAGCCCGCACCACAGCGACGCGCCGGTGAACACGACGAGCCCGGCGAGGAACACCCGCTTCGGCCCGAAGCGGTCGCCGAGCCGGCTGGTGAACAGCATCGGTACCGCGTAGGTGAGCAGGTAGACGCTGATCACCCAGACGACGGAGTTCAGCCCGGCGTTCAGATCGCGCAGCATGGTGGGGATCGCGATCGTCACGATCGTCGTGTCGAGCAGGATCATGAAGAAGCCGAGGCACAACGCGCCGAGCGCGGCCCACGGGTTAGCTTGTCTGGCGTTCATCGTCGTCTTCCCTGGTGATGAGCGTGAGCTTGGGTTGTTCGCAGTCCTGGAACGGGATCCGCCCGGACTTGAGGTCGTCGAGGAGCCGCTCGGTCCACTCGAGCTCGAACTTCCGGTGGTCGCACTGGTAGCGCCAGTCGAGCCAGTAGATCGGCGGCGTGTCGTCGCCGGCCAGCCGCTCCAGCACGGCCTGGTCGGCGGCCACCGCGGCGCGCAGCCGCGTGACCCGGTGTTCGAGCTCGATCAACGAGGTCTCGCGCCCCAGTTCGTCGATCACGGCGAGCCCGGACAGGAAAGCGGGGAACTCGGCGGCGAGATCGCCGAGCAGCTCGCGACCCCGCTGGTTGAACTCGTCGAGGCCCGCCTGCGTCATGCCGTAGACGGTCCGTTCGGGCCGCCTGCCGTCACGCTGCGTGTCGACGACCTCGATGAGTCCGTCGCGCCGCAGGCGTTCCACGGTGTGGTAGAGCGACCCGGCTTTGACGTTGACGCGCGTGTTGACGTACCGCTCCCGCATGAGCTGAGCCATCTCGTACGGGTGCATCGGCTTCTCGTGCAGCAGTTCGAGCACGGCGATACCGAGCGGCGTCAGCTTGGCCGAGGCCATGGCGTGTTCCCTCCAGGTCGGTTATTCCACGTGGACTATACGGCGTGGGGTAGGGACGGGTCCACGGTCGTTTCTGTGACGGTGCGTACACGGTGCGGAGGCAGCTTCTTAAGTAGTTCGCGCTAGGAACCATCCATGATAAGTTCGTAGTACGAACTAACTGGGAGGATTCATGACTCACTTCGGCATCGGCGTCTCCACCGCCACCACAGCCGTCCCCGCCACCCTCGAACTCGCCGTCCAAGCCGACCGCGGCGGGCTCGATCTGCTCACCGTCTCCGATCACCCGTACCACGCCGATCGGCTCGACGCCTACGCCGAACTCGGGGTCCTGCTGGGGAAAACCGAGCGGATCTCCGGGCTCGTCAGCGTCACCAACCTCCCCACCCGGCCCGCGGCGATGCTCGCGCGCACGGTCACGAGCCTCTCGGCGCTGACCGGCGGGCGGATCGTGCTCGGCATGGGTGTCGGCGGGCTTTGGGACGACATCGCGCGGCTCGGGTTCACCAAGCTGACACCCGGCCAAGCCGTCCGCGCCTTCGAAGAGGGCATCCGGCTGGTCAAGCTGCTCGGCGGGGGCGGTGACCCCGTCACCTTCGACGGCGAGTTCCACCGGGTCACGAACCTCGTACCCGCGCAAGAAGCCATGCCGCCGGTGTGGACCGGGTCGGTCGGGCCGAAGTCGCTCGCCGTCACCGGGCGGGTGGCCGACGGGTGGATGCCGGGGCACGCCGCCGACTGGCTCAGTGAGCGGTACCGCACCTCGCGTCCCGTGATCGACCAGGCCGCCGTCGATGCCGGGCGGGAGCCGGGTGCGATCGTCACCGTTTACAACTTCCCGGGCCGCATCACCGCGGAACCGCTCGCCAAGACCCGCGGCGACGACGGAAGGTGGATCGGGGGCTCGACCACGCAATGGATCGAGGAGCTGACCGGTGCGGTGCTGGAGCACGGCGCCGCCGGCTTCGTGCTCTTCGGGCCCGGCGGTCGCACGCCCGACGAGACCGCCGCCGCGCGGTGGGCCGGGGAAATCGTGCCCGCCGTGCGCGAGGCCGTCGCGAAGTAGGCTGTGGGGATGGGGAAAAGCGGGGAGGACCTCGGTGTGGTGGCCGGGCTCGTGCGGGCGTCGTTCCTGGTGAACGCCGTCTACGCCGAGTCGGCCCGCGAGTACGGGCTCACCGTGCAGCAGGGCCAGCTGCTGTGCGTGCTGATGGCGCAGCCCTACGGCATGGGCGAGCTGGGCGCGACGCTCGGCCTGGAGAAATCGAGTCTCACCGGCCTGGTCGACCGCGCGGTGCGGCGCGGGCTCGTCCACCGCGAGCCCGACCCGGACGACCGCCGCGCCGTGCACGTCGTCCTGACCGGCGAAGGCCGCGAGCTCGCGGAGCACTTCTACGCGGCGACGTGCCGTCGGATCGACGAGCTGGCCGCGAACCTGCCCACCGCGGACCGCGACCGGCTCGCGACGCTGCTGGGCCGGATCGTGCGGGAAAACGAGGTCCCGACCGTCTTCCTCGACGCCCTGCCGCGTTAGAAGCCGGGCAGCCCCGAAGCGCGCCAAGCACCTTCGCCGGCGTGGAGCGGCTTGCGCAGCGAAGCCGCGTGATCGCCCCACCACGACGTGCGCGGCTTCGGCTTCTCCGCGGGCGAAGCCGCCGATGCCGCGGCGACGACCGCCGTCAGCGCCGCCAGTTCGGCGTCGCTCGGGTTCCCGCGGACCACCCGCAGCAGGGGACGCTCTTCGCCGGTCACAGCGGGATGTTCCCGTGCTTCTTGGGCGGCAGCGACTCGCGCTTGTTCCGCAGCAGCGACAACGCCCGCGCGACGTGCCCGCGGGTGTGCGCCGGCACGATGACCGAGTCGACGTAACCGCGTTCGGCCGCCGCGTACGGGTTGAGCAGCGTGTCCTCGTACTCCTGGATCAGCTCCGCGCGCAACGCGTCGACGTCGCGACCCTCGTTCGCCGCGTTCGCCAGGGTCTTGCGGTGGACGATGTTCGCCGCGCCCTGGGCACCCATCACCGCGACCTGCGCGGTCGGCCACGCCAGGTTGATGTCGGCGCCGAGGTGCTTGGACCCCATGACGTCGTACGCGCCGCCGTACGCCTTGCGCGTGATGATCGTGACCAGCGGGACCGTGGCCTCCGCGTAGGCGTAGATGAGCTTCGCGCCGCGGCGGATGATGCCGTTCCACTCCTGGTCGGTGCCGGGGAGGAAGCCCGGCACGTCGACGAAGGTCAGCACCGGGATGTTGAACGCGTCGCAGGTGCGCACGAACCGCGCGGCCTTCTCGGACGCGTCGATGTCGAGGCAGCCGGCGAACTGCGTCGGCTGGTTGGCGACGACGCCGACGCTCTGCCCGTCGACGCGCCCGAAGCCGACGATGATGTTCGGCGCGAACAGCTCGTGGACCTCGAGGAAGTCCCCGTCGTCGACGACGCGTGTGATCACCTCGTGCATGTCGTACGGGGTGTTCGGCGAGTCCGGGATGATCGTGTCGAGCTCGCGGTCGGCGTCGGTGACGTCGTCGAAGAAGCCGGCCGGGGCGTCCGACGGCTCGAACACGGGCGCGTCGGACAGGTTGTTCTGCGGCAGGTAGGAGAGCAGTTCCTTGACGTAGGCGATGGCGTCTTCGTCGTCGTTGCCGAGGTAGTGCGCGACGCCGGACTTCGTGTTGTGGGTGCGGCCGCCGCCGAGCTCCTCGAAGGTGACGTCCTCGCCGGTGACCGTCTTGACGACGTCCGGGCCGGTGATGAACATCTGCGAGGTCTCGTCGACCATCACGACGAAGTCGGTCAGCGCGGGGGAGTAGACGTGCCCGCCCGCGTTCGCGCCCATGATCAGCGAGATCTGCGGGATGACGCCGGACGCCTGGACGTTGCGGCGGAAGATCTCGCCGTAAAGGCCGAGCGAGACGACGCCTTCCTGGATGCGCGCGCCGCCGCCTTCGTTGATGCCGACGATCGGGCGGCCGGTCTTGATCGCCAGGTCCATGACCTTGACGATCTTCTCGCCGTAGACCTCGCCGAGGCTGCCGCCGAAGACGGTCACGTCCTGGCTGAACACGCACACCGGGCGCCCGTCGACGGTGCCGTACCCGGTGACGACGCCGTCGCCGTAGGGCCGGTTCTTCTCCTGGCCGAAGTTGGTCGAGCGGTGCCGGGCCAGCTCGTCGAGCTCCACGAACGAGTTCTCGTCGAGCAGCAGCTCGATCCGTTCTCGCGCGGTTTTCTTGCCCTTGGCGTGCTGTTTCTCCACCGCACGGGCCGAGCCCGCGTGCACCGCCTCGTCGTACCGGCGGTACAGATCGGCCAGCTTGCCGGCCGTGGTGTGGATGTCCGGTTCATCCTCGGGCGGCGTCCCGAGCGGCTCCGTCGCACTGCTCATGCCACGGGAGCTTAGCTACTTGCCGGTCACTTCGCGTGTGGCGTAGGCAACGTCCGGCCGACCAGGCCGGATTCGTACGCCGCGATCACGAGCTGCGCCCGGTCGCGGGCCGAGAGCTTGTGCAGCAACCTCCCGATGTGCGTCTTCACCGTCGCGATCCCCAGGTGCAGGCGCGCCGCGATCTCGTCGTTCGACAGCCCGCGCGCGATCAGGGTCAGCACCTCCTGTTCCCGTGCCGTCACGCCGTCCAGGCGCGTGACCGGGCCCGTCGGCAGCCGCGCGAACTCGGCGACCAGCCGTCGCGTCACCGACGGTGCGAGCAGCGCGTCGCCGGATGCCACGACTTCGATCGCCGTCAGGAGGTCCGCCGGGCGCGTGTCCTTCAGGAGGAACCCGCTCGCGCCCGCGCGCAACGCCGCGTAGACGTACTCGTCCAGGTCGAACGTCGTCAGCATCAGCACCCGGGCTTCCGTCGAAGCGCTGATCAGGCGCGTTGCCTCGATGCCGTCCATCGAAGGCATCCGGACGTCCATGAGCACGACGTCCGGCCGCTCGCGCCGCGTCAGGGCGACCGCCTCGACGCCGTCGGAGGCTTCGGCGACCACCTCCAGGCCCGGGGCGCTGTCGACCAGTACCCGGAAGCTGCCGCGGAGCAGGGCCTGGTCGTCGGCGATCAGGACGCGGGTCATCGGGCCACCGCCGTCTCGTAGGGGAGCCGCGCGAAGACGCGGAAGCCGTCGTCGGAGGGGGTCGCGGAGAACTCGCCGCCGTAGACGGCCACGCGCTCGCGCATGCCGATCAAGCCGTGGCCCGGGGTCGCGTCGCCGCCGCGGCCGTCGTCGCGGACTTCGATGGCGACCTCACCGTCGCCGCCCGTGACGCGGATGCGGCACGTCGTCGCGGCCGCGTGCTTGACCACGTTGGTCAGCGCCTCCTGCACGATCCGGTACACCGACTGGCCGACGCCGGCCGGGAGTTCGTCGAGGCCTTCGACGGCGAGGTCGACCGGCAGGCCGGTCAGCTGCGCGCGGTCGGCGAGCGCGCGCAGGTCGGCGAGCGTCGGCGCGGGCGCGAGGGCCGGGACGCCGGTGCCGTCGCGTAGCACTCCCAGCACGCGCCGCAGTTCGGCCAGCGTCTCGCGGCTCGTGTCTTCGATGACCCGCAACGCTTCCCGCGCCTGGTCGGGCTGTTCGAGGGCGACGTGGTTGCCGACCGCCGCCTTCACCGCGATCAGGCTCATGCTGTGCGCGACGACGTCGTGCATCTCCCGCGCGATCCGCAGCCGTTCCGCGGAAACCGCTTCCCGCGCGTGGTTTTCCCGCTCGATCGCGGCGTACTCGCGGCGGCCGTGGACGGCGATGCCGAGCGCGAACCCGACGATCAGCGCCGACGCCCCGAAGTTCACCGTCGTCGCGGTGCTCGGGTTCGGCACCGCGATGCCGAGCAGGCCGATCCCGAGCAGCCCGGCCGCGAACCCGACCCGCGAGGCGCGGCTGCCGCGGTGCACGACGAACGTGTACAGCGCGCACCCGGCCGCCACCACCGCGACCGCCAGCACCGGCCCGCCGATCGGGATCGCCGCCGCGGTCAGCACGAGGGAAAGGACGTAGGCGGGCCGCGGCCACCAGCGCCGCAGCAGGATCGGGGTGACGCTGGTCAGCAGGATCGCCCAGCCGAGCCAGGCGGGCAGCCACGGCGGCAGCGTCCACGCGCCGGCGGCGAGATTGCCGCCGGCGCCGATCGCCAGCACGAGGACGGCCAGTACGTCGAGAACCACGCGAACGCGCATGAACCGAACGTAATGCGGACCCCGGCGGGCGCGCGTCAACCCTGGGGCGGACGCTCCGCGTAGTGCTTCCGCGCGGCCGCCACGCGGTCGGGCGTCCAGTCCGGCAGGACGACGTCGTGAGTGGCGGCGAACAGCTTGTCGAGCTGCTCGTGCCGCCGCGCCAGCTGCGCGGCGACGTCGGCTTCGCGTGCCTCGGTGAACTCGACGCGGGTGCCGTCGAGGGGATCCTGGAGCACGTGCCAGCCGGGTTCGTCCGGCAGCAGCGCCCGGACTTCCTCGACCGGCTTCCAGCCGAGGTCGCGGCGGAAGCGGATCGTCCCGTCCGCGAGCACCTCGCCGTCGCCGAGGCCGAATTCGTCCACATAGGACGCCATGCGGGCGTGCCAGTCCGGCGGCTGCTCGGCGTCGCGGCCGGACAGCCACGCGTCGAGGGCGTCGAGGCAGAAGTCCCAGCCGGCGGCGTTGCGGCCCGCGGCGAGCTTCGCGATCGCCGGGTCGCCGCGGCCGAAGGTGTGCGTGAACTCGAGGAGGCTGCCGTCGCCGTCCGGGGAGATCAGCCAGCGCAGGGTGTCGTCGTTCCAGACGAAGGTGAACTCGCGCGGCGGGTCGGCCGTCACGACCCGCCCGGTCGTCGAGGTGTCCTCGCCGGGGAAGGTGAACCGGATCGCGCCGCCGTCACGCAGCTCGACGTCGACCTTGGCCGGGAACCAGTGCTCGAGTTCGGCCGGATCGGTGATCGCCAGCCAGACCCGCTCGGGCGCGTGCTTCAGCCGGCGTTCCAGCCGGAGGACGGGACGGTCGTCGTCGGTCAGCAGGTTCGCGGGCATGCCTGTATATAATCACCGGGGCATATAAGGGTCAAGCGCCGCGGACGGCGGCGACCGCGCCGGCCAGCTCCGGGTCGCTCGCGGCCTGGTCCAGCGCCGTCCGCAGCACCGCGCAGTACGTCGGCTCGGTTTCGGCGTAGCGCTTGCGGCCGGCGTCGGTGATCACCGAGTAGACGCCGCGGCGGTCGTCCTCGCACAGGTCGCGGATGGTCAGGCCGGCGTCCTCGAGGCGGGCGCACATCCGGCTGACCGAGCTCTGGTTGAGCCCGATGGCGTCCGCGAGCTCCTGCATCCGCAGCCCGCCGCGCGGCCCGGCGACCAGCTTGCCGAGCGCGCGGTACTCGGACAGGCCGAGCCCGTGGCGCCGCTGCAGTGCTTTGGCGAGGTCCTGCTCGATCCGGGCGTGCAGCACGAGCATGCGGCCCCAGGACTGTTCGTCGACGGTCATTTCCCGCCCTCCTCTTGACGCCAGGATAGTCCATGGGCAGTCTTTATATGTACATGCAAATAACTGGAGGGGTTCGAACATGAGCGACCGCAGCTTCCTGTTCCTGGTGGGTGCCGCGCGGGCCGGTGGCAACACGGAAATGCTGGCCCGGCGGGCGGCGAAGGCGCTGCCCGGAGACGTCGAGCAGCGGTGGATCCGGCTGCCGGAGGTGCCGCTGCCGCCGTTCGAGGACCGCCGTCACGGCGCGGGTTCGCACCCGGAGCCGGGCGAGAACGAGCAGCTGCTGATGGACGCGACGTTCGCCGCGACCGACATCGTGGTCGTGTCGCCGGTGTACTGGTACTCGCTCGCGGCGAGCGTGAAGCTCTACCTCGACTACTGGTCCGGCTGGATGCGCCTGCCGGTGGAGTTCAAGCCGCGGATGCGCGGGAAGTCGCTGTGGGGCGTCAGCGTGCTGAGCGAGACCGCACGCGAAGCCCAGCCGCTGATCGGCACGCTGGAACTCTGCGCGGAGTACCTGGGCATGAACTGGGGCGGGGTGCTGCTCGGCAACGGCAGCCGCCCCGGCGACGTCCTGCTGGACGAGGACGCGATGGCGGCCGCACCGGCGTTCTTCACCGGCGCGGACCTGGTCACCGCCTAGTTCGCGACGGCCTGCGCGATCCGGCGCAGGCCGTCGACCAGGTCGGCGCCCGACGGCGCGTGGCCCGGGTCGATCAGCCGGCGCTGCCGTCGTCGAGGACTTGGAAGTGGTTCGTCCCGCCGACGCGGGCGTGGCGGAAGTTCCGCAAGCTGATCGAGGAGCTGCCGCTCAAGGCGGGCAACGCCATCACGCTGAAGCGGTATGCGGGGGTGCCGGTGTGACGCCGCGGCGCTTCGCGATGCCGGTCATGTTCTCCTCGCCCCAGTCGCCCAGCGGCAGCAACGCGGTGTTCAGCCGCTGACCCAGCTCGGTCAGCGAGTACTCGACCTTCGGCGGGATCTCGTGGAACACCTCGCGGTGCACCACCTCGTCCGCCTCCAGTTCCCGCAGCGCCTGGATGAGCATCTTCTCGCTGATCCCGGCCACCTTCCGCTTCAGCTCGCCGAACCGCAGCGGCTCGGCGTGCAGCGCCCACAGGATCAGGGCCTTCCAGCGCCCGCCGATCACGTCGACCGCCGCGTCCAGTCCGCAGCGGTAGGTCCGAGGCTGCATGCAGGATCCTTACCTTTGGGTGGGTACCTGACTTATTAGTCGGTACTTGTCCAGTGTAAAGCGCGCCTCGCAGCATGGAACCCATGGGAGAAAGCAAGAAACAGGTGGGCGTGCTCGGCCTGGGGCGGATGGGCGCCGCCCTCGCCGGCGCGCTGCTGGGGGCGGGACACGACGTCTCGGTGTGGAACCGTTCGCCGCTCAAGGCGGGCCCGCTGCTCGACCGCGGCGCCCGGCTCGCGGCCACGCCGGCCGAGGCGGCTTCGGCGGACGTCGTCGTCAGTTGTCTGTCCACATACGACACCCAGCAGCCGGTCCTCGACGCGGCCGCGTTGCGGGGCCGGACGTTGGTGAACTTGACGTCCGGGACGCCGGACCAGGCCCGCGGCGTCGCGAAGTGGGCGGCGTCGGAGGGCATCGACTACGTGGACGGCGTCATCATGGCGGTGCCGCAGGGCATCGGGACACCGGGCGCGCGGATCCTGTACAGCGGCTCGGAACCCGCGTTCGCGGCGCAGCGGGACGTGCTGGCGGTGCTCGGCGAGCCGGTGTTCCTCGGCGAGGACGCCGGGCTGGCGGCCCTGTACGACCTGGCCCTGCTCGGCGTCATGTGGTCGGCGATGGGCGGCTACCTGCACGCGCTCGCGCTGGTCGGCAGCGAAGGCGTCACGCCGGGGGAGTTCACGCCGATGGCCCTGGACTGGCTGTCGTCGGTCGGCGGGTTCCTGACCGGCATCGGCGCGCAGGTCGCCAGCGGCGACTACGAGACCGACGTGTCCGCTTTGGACATCAACGCGGCCGGGCTCGGCATGCTCGTCGAGACGAGCCGTTCGCAAGGGATCAGCACGGAGGTGCCCGCGGCGTTGCGGGCGTTGTTCGACCGCGCGGTGGCCTCGGGCCACGGCGCGCACGCCATCGCGAGCGTCATCGAGGAGATCCGGTGAAGTACCTGGGGAAGAAGGCCGTCGTCACCGGCGGCACGCACGGCATGGGCCTGGCGGTGGTGCGCGCGCTGCTCGACGGCGGCGCCGAGGTGCTGCTGACCGGCCGCGACGTCTCGCCGCTGGAGGGGAAGCTGCCGGGCAAGGCGCACCTGCTGTCGTCGGACGCGGCCAACCTCACCGACGTCGCCGAGCTGGGCGCGGTCGCCGCGTCGGCACTCGGCGAGCTGGACCTGGTGTTCGTCAACGTCGGCTTCTCGACGCTGACGCCGTACGAGGCGGCGACGCCCGAGGTCTACGACCGGACCTTCGACGTCAACACCAAGGGCGCGTACTTCACGGCGCAGCGCCTGGCCCCGCTGGTGCGGCCCGGCGGCTCGTTCGTCTTCACGACGTCGGTCGCGGCCGAGGCCGGGATCGCCGGCATGGGCCTGTACTCGGCGGCGAAGGCGGCGGTGCGGTCGTTCGCGCGCACGTACGCGGCCGAGCTGGCGCCGCGCGGGATCCGGGTCAACGTGGTCAGCCCGGGCTACACGGACACGCCGACGATGGGCGTCACCGGCGTACCGGCCGAAGTGCTGGCGCAGTTCAAGACGACGGGCGACGAAGTCACGCCTCTGAAGCGCCACGCGACGTCCGAGGAGGTGGCGGCGGCGGTGCTGTTCCTGGCCTTCGAGGCCACGTTCACCACCGGCGCCGACCTCCCCGTCGACGGCGGTCTCGGCCAGCGCCTCACCCTGCCCGCGTGAGGTGGACGGCGAGCCCTTCCGCGCCCGGCGCGCGGTCGGGCCGCAGGACGAGATCGTCGTCGTAGTCGCCGCTGTTCTGGGTGCGGAACGGGATCGGTTCCGTCGTTTCGAGTGCGCGGAGGCGGCTTCGCAGTAGGTCGCGGGCTTTCACGAACTGCTCGCCGGACACCCGGTCGGCGCCGAAGACCGGCACCGGCGGCAGCACGGACATCCCGGCGTAGAACAGCGTCCCGTGGTGCAGCGGGAACAGGACGTCGGCGAGCGCGCCGTTCACCCCGCGCGGTCCCATGGCCGGTTCGCGGGCACCCGCGGTGAGCACCACCACCGCGCGCTTGCCCGCGAGCCGGCCTTCGCCGTAGCGCAGCGTCCGGCCGTCTTCGCCGCGGACGCCATACCCGAAGCCCTTCACGAAAACGCGGTCGAACCAGCCCTTCAGGATCGCCGGCAAGCCGTACCACCACAGCGGGAACTGCACGACGACGGCGTCCGCCCAGCGCAGTTTTTCGTGCTCGGCAACGATGTCCGGGCTCAGCCGGTCTTGTTCGTACGCCCCGAAGTCGGCGGCGCCGACCACCGGGTTCCACTTCATCGCGTAGAGGTCCGACTCCCGGACGTCGTGCCCGAGCTCCCGCAGCGTCCGGAGCCCGTCGTCGCGGAGGGCCCCGCTCAGCGAGCGCGGCTCGGGATGCGCGAAAACCCACAAGACGTTCATGACCTCGATGATCACGCCGGTCGCGGGCCGATTCGAGTGGCCCGATGGCCAACCTGTGCAAGAATCGGGCCATGCCCGAATTCGCGCACCCGAACCGCCACCACGTCGCCGTCCTCGTGCGGCACGGGATGCTCGTGATGGAGCTCGGCATCGTCCACCGGCTGTTCGGCGAGGCGCGTTCGGCGTCGGGCGAGCCGCTGTACGAGGTCGTGACCTGCACGCTCGAGCCCGGGCCGGTGCGCACCGATGCGGACTTCACCATCCCGGTCGACCGCGGCCCCGAGGTCCTGGCCGAGGCGGACACGGTGATCGTCCCGGCGTCCCGAGTCGAGTACGAGCCGCTGGCGCGCGTGCTGACCCCGCCGCTCGAAGCCGCGCTCGCCCGCATCCCGGAGCGCGCGCGGATCGCGTCGATCTGCACCGGCGCGTTCGTGCTCGCCGCGGCCGGGCTCCTCGACGGCCGCCCGGCCACCACCCACTGGCGCTCCGCCGAGGAACTGCAGGAGCGCTTCCCGGCGGTCGACGTCGACCCCTGCGTGCTCTACACCGACGACGGCGACGTGCTGACCTCGGCGGGCGTCGCCGCCGGCATCGACCTGGTGCTGCACATGATCCGGCGCGACCACGGCGCCGCCGTGGCCAACGAGGTCGCCCGCGGCACGGTCGTGTCCCCCCACCGCGAGGGCGGCCAGGCCCAGTTCGTCCGCCGCCCGGTACCCGAGCCGCGCACGTCGTCGACGAAGGAAGCGCGAGCCTGGGCCCTGGAGAACCTGCACCGGCCGCTGACCCTGCGCGAGCTGGCGGCCCGCGAGGCGATGAGCACCCGCACGTTCACCCGCCGCTTCCGCGAGGAAGTCGGCATCTCGGCACTGCAGTGGCTGACCCAGCAACGCGTCGAGCGCGCCCGCCAGCTCCTCGAGGAGTCCGCCCTCCCGGTCGACCGCGTCGCCACCGAAGCCGGCTTCGGCACGGCGGCGTCCCTGCGCCAGCACTTCCAAGCGGCCCTCGGGGTGTCGCCGAGCGCCTACCGCACGACGTTCCGCGGCGAACTGGCCGCGCAAGCCGGGTAAATCCCGCTAGCGTCGGCCCATGGACGACTTCTACGTCAGCCAAAGCCGCTTCTCCGACCCGGGCGCGCAGGCGTCCTGGCTCGACGCGACACCCCGCGACGTCGCGGCTTTGCGCGACGCGGCCTTCCAGCTCGTGTTCCACTACTGGGCCCACGGCGACATCACGCAGCACGGCTTTCCCGCTTCGCGCCGCGAAGAGATCACCCTGCGCTACGCGTCGGACATGTTCGCGCGCCTGCGCGAACTCGACCCGGCACCACCCGGTGGACCGCGCCCGCCGTTGCACCGGATCGTCGGCTGCTGCCGCGATTACACCCTCCTATTCGTTTCGATGGCTCGCCACCACGGAATCCCGGCCCGTGTCCGCGTCGGCTTCGCCGGCTACCTGATGCGCGGCTGGTTCATCGACCACGTCGTCGCCGAAGTCCACGACGGCTCCGGCTGGCGCCTCGTCGAACCGGGCTTCGACGAGCCGGGCGGGTTCGACCTCCTCGACGTGCCCCGCGACCACTTCCTGACCGGCGCCGACGCGTGGACGGCCGCCCGCGCGGGCGACCTCGACCCGGCCCGGCTGGTCGTCTCCCCGGACCTGGACGCGCCGTTCCTGCGCGGCCTCCCGTACGCGCGGCACAACCTCGTGCTCGACCTCGCCGCGCTCAACAAGCACGAGATGCTGCAGTGGGACCTCTGGGGCGAGCTCGACACCGCCGCCGCGCTCGACCCGGCGGCCCTCGCCCGCGCCGACGAGCTGGTCGAGCTGATGGCCGGCGCGGACGTCGATCAGCTGCGCGTGGCGTTCGAGGCCGACGACGTCCGGGTGCCGCCGGTGATCCGTTCGCTCACCCCGCCGGCACAGCTCCCGGTCGAGGTCGTGCTTCGCTGAGCTCGATGGCCGTCCGCACGAACCTTGCGATCCGCAAGTCACGCGCGGTGGCCGCCCAGGCGAGTGCGAGCGCGTACGGCGTCGCGTCCACCACCGGCCGGTAGACGACGTCGTGGCGCGACCGCAGGTCGGCCACCGACGCCGGCAGCAGCGCGATCGCCTGCCCGAGCGCGACGGTCTCCAGCAGCTGGGCGCTGTCGCGCACCACGGGCCCCGGCGTCACGGGCCCACCGGTGACGTCCTGCCCCGACCAGTACGCCCGCTCCGCGGCGGAAGAGCCCGGCCAGAGCGGCGTGGCCCGCCCGGCGAAGTCCGCGCAGGTCAGCACCGAACGCCGGGCCAGCTCGTGCCCCGAGGGCAGCGCGGCGACCCGCGGCTCGCTGACGAGCACCTCGACGTCCAGCCCGTCGTGGTCGCCCGGGCACCCGAGCACCGCGACGTCGGCCTGGCCATCGCGCAGCAGGTCGGCCTGTTCGCCGAACCCGCTGACCCGGATCTCCACCGGATCCGGGTGCGCTTCGGCGATCCGCCGGAGCAGATCGGTCGCGACCCCGGGTTTCGCGGTGACGACCAGAGCCGGCAGCTGCTGGACCGCCCGCCGGGTCCGCCGCACCGCCGCGGCGACCGCGTCCAGCGCCTTCGCGGACTCGACGAACAGGACGTTCCCGGCCGGTGTCAGCGACACGTGCCGGCTGGTGCGTTCGAAGAGCTGCACGCCGAGCCGCCGCTCCAGCAACCGGATCGCCCGCGAAAGCGGCGGCTGCGCCATCCCGAGCCGCTCGGCGGCACGCGAGAAGTTCAGCTCCTCGGCGACCGCGCGGAAATACCGCAGCTCACGGACCTCGACATCGTCCATACCGGGAGAGTATCGCGGCAGAGTCCACAGGTCTTTCCCTTTCTGTTTCGCGGATGGTGGGGTTGGTGTCGATAACTCCACAAAGGACGGACAGTGATGACGGATTCGCAGCGGAACAAGGAAGTGGTCCTCGGGTTCCTCCGGGTGGCGTTCGGGGAGAAGCGCCCGGAGGTGGCGTTCGAGACGTACGTGGGCGAGGACTACGTCCAGCACAACCCGCACGCACCGGGGAGTGCGGCGGAATCGGCCAGGTATCTGGCGGGGTTCGTGGCTCGTTTTCCGGAGTTGACGCTGGAGGTGAGGCGGGTGGTCGCGGAGGACGACCTGGTGTGCACGCACAGCTTGATGAGGTTGACGCCGAACGCGCGGGGCAGCGCGATCGCGGACGTGATGCGGGTGCGGGACGGGCGGATCGTGGAGCACTGGGATGTGGTGCAGGAGGTTCCTGAGGCCACGGTGAGCGGGAATTCGATGGTTTAGGCGGGGGTGCGAGGTGCGCGCGCAAGGTTGGGTGGGCCGGGGTTCGTGGGGTGGGGCCGCATTGCGGGTGGTGCCGGGCGGGCCGGTCACGGGTGTGCTGAGCGAGCGACCGGTGGGCTTGCGGGGTGCGAGCGCTGGGGTTCGCGGGCCGCGCGGTGGGTTGTGGGCGGGCAGGGGTGGAGGGTGCGAGGCGCGTGATCCGGGCGGAGGGTGCGGGCCGGTCGCGGGTGGGTGAGCGAGTGCCCGGCGGAGAGGCTCGGGAGCGAGTGCCCGGCCGGTAGGCGCGGTTTCGTGGGAGCGGGCGCCCGACGGATGGGAGCGGGGTGGTCGTCCGGGCCAGTTGGTGGGCTGGGGCCGGCTAGGGGTGGCTGGGTGCTATGCCGTTGAGCACGGTTCTGATCACCGCGGCCGGCTCTGGGGGGTTGGTTCGGCTTGCGTGGGGGAAGATCGTGCCCAGGACCGTCTCGTGGCAGTAGCCCACCAGCAGTACCGCTGTTGCGTCCACATCGGACTCCGGGTGGATCCTGCCCAGGGCTTGCTCTTCCCTCAGGTACGCCAGCAGGCGGTCGCGCCAGTAGCCGGGGCGCTCGCCGATGTCCGTGAAGCGCTGGAGGATCTGGGGGTTGCCGTGGAGGCCGCTGAACACCGGGACGATCATGCGGTGGAGGCCGAGGCCGTACTCCAGGTGGCGGTGGAGGTTGTCCGCCAGTGTTCCTTCGCCCGCCACCGGCAGCTCGCCCAGCAACGTCTCCGCCGTGCGAACGTGCCTGTTCAGGGCCCTGGCCACCAGCTCCTCCTTGTCGGAGAAGTGGTTGTACAGCACGCCGTCGGCGACGCCGGCCGTGCGGGCTATTTCGCGCACGGTCAGGTCCGCAGTGCCGCGGGTGGCGATCAGCTTCTCGGCGGCTTCGACCAGGAGGTCGTACAGGGACTGCCCGTCCTTCTGGGCCGCGGCTCTCCTCGGTGACATCCCCGCCATCGTACGGGGACCTTCGTCAGGACCTCCTTCCCGTGACCAGCCACGCCGTGCCGCGCAGGCGGATCGCGTCTGGGGTCGCGAACGGCGTCAGGGCCGCCGTGAGGGCGTCGGTCGCCTGGGTTGCCGTCGCGGTGTCGACCAGGCCCAGGTGGTGGCGGACCGGGCCCCAGCCGGCGATGAACTTCGCCGCGTCCGGGACGTCGTGGCCCCAGACCTGGTCCGCCTCGACGTGGGTGCACGCCACGTCTTCGAAGCCGGCTTCGGTCAGGACCGCCTTCGTGCGGTCCGGGTCCGCGAACGACGTCGGGCCGCTGCCGTCCGGGCCCGTCGGCTGGGGGAGGTACGGCGCCATCGCGCCGAACAGCCGGCCGAGGTCGGTACCCGCCAGGGCGGTCATGCACAGGAACGCCAGGCGCCCGCCGGGGCTCAGCGCGCGCCGGACGTTGGCGAACGCCGCCACCGGGTCGGCGAAGAACATCACCCCGAACCGGCTGACCGCCAGGTCGAACCCGCCGTCGGGGAACGGGTGGACCTGGACGTCGCCCTGCTCGAACCTCACGTTCGGCACCGGCGCCGCCCGGGCTCGCGCGGTCGCCAGCATCGGCCCGGACAGGTCCACCCCGGTCGCGGTCCGGGCTCGCGCCGCGGCCAGGCGGGTCAGCTGGCCGTTGCCGCAGCCGATGTCGAGCACCCGGTCGTCCGGGCCGACCTGGTCGAGCAAGTAGTCGTTGAAGCCGCTGTTCACCGCGTCATAGCGGTCGGCGTGCGTTGCCCAATGTTCGCCCTCGTAGCCGTTCCACGCCTCGGCTTGCGCGGTGTTGACGATCCCGGTCATGTCCATCCTCCTCGTTGCGAACGCACGTTCATGAACATGTGTTCATCGTGGCGCGCGACCCCGAGGCAAGTCAAGGAGATGTCCTTCGATCACCTGTTCGAGTGGACCGCGCGAGCGCCAGTCCGCTGACGGCCACCGCCACCAGGCCGATCACCAGCGCCGCGTAGCCGCCGACGATCCCGTAGCCGGTGCCCGGACCGCCCTTCGCGGCCGCCACGACCCACCCGCCGACGACCGCGCCCACGGCTCCCGCGACGAGCGCGACCACCCCGCCCACCCCGCCCTTGCCGCGGCGGAGGGCCAGCCCGCCCACGATCACCCCGGCGATACCCAGCGCGGCACCCACCAGGGACCACAGTCGTCCCGGCGTCAGGTCGTAAGCGCTGACGGCGATGTTCATGAGCTGCTCCTTCGCTTCCCGGATCGGATGTCTCCGAGCATGTCCGCGAGGCCGCCGCCGGTCGTCGTGCGCACGTCGGCACTCCGCTACCGCGTTCGCGGTAGCCGGAAAATGCTCCCTGGGCGGCAGTTCGGCGCGGCTAGGGTGCGGGGGTGAGCCGCGCGCGGATCGTGGACGGGGTGATCGCCGCCGGCGTGGCGGTGGCCCAGCTGAGTGCCGGGCTGTCGGCGGACCACCCGCCGTCGGTGCCGGGGTACGCGGCCTTGGTCGCGGGCGGGCTGGCCTTGGCCGCGCGCCGCCGGGCGCCGGTCGCCGTGCTGGTGGCGACCGCGGGGTGCGCGCTGGCCCACCAGGCCGCCGGGTTCGAAGTGCCCGTCGTGGCCTACCTCTTCGCCGTGTACGCGGCGGTCCGGGCGGGACACCGCGTCGCCGCGGTGGTGGCGTCGGTGGCCATGCTCGCCGCGGTCCCGCTCGTGCTCCTGGCTTCGGGCCTGCACGACGCGAACCAGGCCTTCACGCAGTCGCGGGACGTCCTTCAGCTGGCGTGGCTGATCGCGGCCGGCGCGGCGGGGGAGGCACTGCGCCAGGCCGAGCGCCGCGCCGACGAGGCCGAGCGCACCCGCGAGGAGACCGCGCGGCGGCGGGCCGACGAGGAACGCCTGCACATCGCGCGGGAGCTGCACGACTCGCTCACCCACCAGATCTCGGTCGTCAAGGTGCAGGCCGAGGTCGCCGTCCACCTGGCCCGCAAGCGCGGCGAGGACGTGCCCGAGTCCCTGCTGGCCATCCGGGACGCCGGCCGTGAAGCGGCGCGGGAGCTGTGCGCGACCCTCGGGGCGTTGCGCGACGACGACAAGAACCCGCCGCGCGGTCTCGACGACGTCCCGGACCTCGTGCGCCAGGCCCGGACCGCGGGGCTGGACGCGCGGCTGACGGTCGAAGGCGACGGCGCCGGGGTGCCGGCCGCGGTGGGCCGGACCGCCTACCGGATCGTCCAGGAGGCGCTGACCAACGTCGCCCGGCACGCCGCCGCGGCCACCGCGTCGGTCCGGATCGACCACCGGCCCGGCGCGCTCGTCATCCGCGTCGACGACGACGGCCGGGCGACGGTGGCGGCCGCGCCGGCGCCGGGCGTCGGCCTGCTCGGGATGCGTGAACGCGTCACCGCGCTCGGCGGTCGGCTCCAAGCCGAGCCACGCGCCGAAGGCGGCTTTCGCGTCGAAGCCGAACTGCCCGTGGACCACCCGGCATGATCCGCGTCCTGCTGGCCGACGACCAGCCGCTCATCCGCAGCGGCTTCCGCGCGCTCCTGGACGCCGAGGACGGCGTCGAGGTGGTCGCCGAGGCCGCTGACGGCCGCGAAGCCGTGGCGCTGGCCCGCGAACACCTGCCGGACATCGTGCTGCTCGACGTCCGGATGCCCGACGTCGACGGCCTCGAAGCGACCCGGCGCATCGCGGCGGACCCGGCACTGGCGGCGGTGCACGTCGTCATCCTGACCAACTACGGCCTGGACGAGTACGTCTTCGAAGCCCTGCGCGCCGGCGCGGCCGGGTTCCTCGTCAAGGACATCCGGCCGGAGGACTTCCTGCATGCCGTCCGCGTCGCGGCCCGGGGTGACGCCCTGCTGGCGCCGTCGATCACCCGCAAGCTGATCGACCGGTACGTCACCCAGCCGCCCGCCCCCGGGAAGGGGCTCGCCGAGCTGACCAACCGCGAACGCGAGGCCGTCGCCCTGGTCGCGCGGGGCCTGTCCAACGACGAGATCGCCGCGCGGATGGTGATCAGCCCGCTCACCGCGAAGACGCACGTCAACCGGGCCATGGTCAAGCTGCGGGCCCGCGACCGCGCGCAGCTGGTGGTGTTCGCCTACGAGTCCGGGCTCGTGCCGCCGGGACCTCAGGCCGGGCGGCCCGCGCCCGCGTAGTCGTCGCCCTTCGAGTGGTACGTGTGGATCTGGATGGCCTGGCCCTCGGTCGGCGCGTTGATCATCAGGCCGTTGCCCAGGTACAGGCCGACGTGGTGGATGCGCGTCGCCGGGCTGCCGTAGAACACGAGGTCACCCAGGCGCGGCTCCTCCGAGGCCGGCACCGGCGGGAGCGCGCGGAACTGGCTGTCCGCCGTCCGCGGCAGGCCCACGCCCGCGCTGTCGTAGGACGCCTTCGTCAGGCCGGAGCAGTCGAAGCCCGCCGCGCCCGCGTCCGGCCCGTTGCCGCCCCAGACGTAGGGGAGGCCGAGCTGGCCGAGTGCGAAGCGGGTCGCCTTGACCCGGGGCGAGTTCGCCGCGGCCGGGTCCAGCGACAGCGTCGCGTAGAGCTGGGCCATGCCGAGGACCCGCTGGCGGAACAGCTCCGAGTCGCCGCCCGGGTGGTAGGCCGCGATCGCCTTCCACCAGCCCGCGCCGGCCCCGAGGTCGGTGCCGCCCGCGCAGAGCGCCCGTCCGGCCGCGGCCGGCGCGTCTTCGCCGTACTTCTTCGTCTGCGCCGGGGACAGCCCGAGCAGGCTCCCGCCGGCGCGGCCGTGGTCGGACGCCGCCGAGCCCATGCCCGCGAGGGTGACCCACGAGAGGTGGCAGGACGGGGCTTCCTTCCGCAGCGCGCGCTCGCCGTTCGCGTAGCCGATCAGGGCGTCCGCGGGGATGTCGAGGGGACCGGCCAGCTGCTCGGCCCACTGCTGCAGCGGACTCTTGCCACCCTGTCCGGACGCGCCCTGGCCCGGTTCCTGCGCCTTCACCGGTGCGCTGACCTCGAGGACCGACGGGCCCGAAGCCACGTCCCGCGCCACGGGCAGCGGGGCCGGCGCGGGTTCCGGCGAGCGGTCGGCCAGCAGCCAGCCCGCCGTCACCAGTCCCGCGACGAGGGGCAGGGCGACCAGGCCGCGCAGGGCTGCCCCACGGGCCCAGGAACTCGGCTTCGTCGTCACGGGGTCCAACTTAGAAGAGCGCACCTCTAAGTGAACGACTGAGTAGCTTGCACGTTAGGGGGACTCCCATATGGTGGGCACATGGCTGAGATCGATGTCGTCCGGTTGCGAGACGCGCTCCAAGATCGGTACGCGAAGATCGACGTCGTCGAGCGAACCGGTTCCACCAATGCCGACCTGCGGAAAGCGGTCGAAGAAGGCGCTCCGGACCGGACCGTTCTGCTCGCCGAAGAGCAGACGGCGGGGGTCGGGCGCCGGGCGCGGCCGTGGAGCTCGCCGAAGGGTGCCGGGCTGTACCTGAGCATCGCGCTCCGGCCGGGCGTGCCGTTCGCCGCCCTCGGCTCGCTCTCCATCGTCGCCGGGCTCGCCGTGCGCGAGGCCGCCGCGTCCGTCGGGGTCGACGCCGTGCTGAAGTGGCCCAACGACGTCCTCGTCAACGGCGCCAAGTGCGCCGGCATCCTCGCCGAAGCCGTCGCCGGCCCCGAGCCGTCCATCGTGCTCGGCATCGGCCTCAACGTCCTGCCGCTCGGCGACGTCACGCCGGGGCCCGGCGGGCTGCCCGCGACGTCGCTCGCCGAGCAGGGGGCCACCACCACCGACCGCACCGACGTCGCCATCGCGCTGCTCACCGGGTTCGCCGGTCTGGAAGAGCGGTGGCGGCTGGCCGGCGGCGACCTCACCGAAGCCGGGCTGCTCGGCGACTACCGCGCCCACTGCGCGACCCTCGGCCAGGACGTCGAGGTCCAGCTGCCGGACGGGACGTCGCTGACCGGGCGCGCGGCCGACATCGACGCCGCCGGGCAGCTGCAGGTCGACATGGCGGGCGGGCAGCGGCACACCGTGTTCGCGGGTGACGTGGTGCACGTCCGCCCGGCCTGACTTCTCGGGGCGTTGCACGCACCGGCCGAGCGTCTCGCCGGTACGGTGAGACGACACCGCCGCACCGACCTTGGGAGCGTCCGCCGTGGCTTATCCGGACGAATTGCTCAGCGAGCAAGAGCACGTCGTGGTGCACAGTCACCCGCACTTCAAGATGCTGATCTTCCCGACGCTCGCGTTCCTGGTCACCCTGGGCGCCGGCATCTGGCTCGCGATCCTCGCGAAGGACGCCGGGTCGCCGTGGAACACGGTCGGGCTGATCGCCATCGCGGTCGTCGCGCTGGTGCTGATCGTGTGGCTGTTCCTGGCTCCGCTGGTGCGCTGGCGGACCACCCACTTCATCGTGACGACGGACCGCCTCATCGCGCGCGAAGGCGTGCTCAAGCGCACCGGCATCGACATCCCGATGGGCCGCATCAACAGCGTCCAGTTCGAGCACGGCCTGCTGGACCGGGTGTTCGGCTGCGGCACGCTGATCATCGAGTCCGCGTCGGACGAGCCGCTGCGGTTCGAGGACATCCCGCACGTGGAGAAGGTGCACACGGTCATCTACCGCGAGGTCAACGACAACCCGTACGACGACTACCGGCCGGGCGCGCAGCAGACCACGCCGCTGCCGCCACCGGGTGACGGGCACCCGCCCCGCGGCGAGCGACGTCGCTGATGGGCACGCGTGAACTGGGCCTGCCCGAGCGGGTGCCCGCGGCGGGCGAGCTGCCGGAGCGGGTCACGATCTGGGAGGTCGGCCCGCGGGACGGGCTGCAGAACGAAAAGACGATCGTTCCCGTCGAGGTCAAGCTGGAGTTCCTCGACCGGCTCGCCGGTGCCGGGCTGACCACGCTGGAGGCGACCAGCTTCGTGCACCCCAAGTGGGTGCCGCAGCTCGCCGACGCCGAGCAGCTGCTGGCCGGGCTCGACCGCCGCGAAGGCGTCCGGTACCCGGTGCTCGTGCCGAACGAAAAAGGTCTGAACCGGGCGCTCGAAGCCGGTGTCGAGCACATCGCGATCTTCGCCAGCGCGACGGAGACGTTCGCACGCAAGAACCTCAACTCGTCGCTGGACGAGCAGTTCGCGATGTTCGAGCCGGTCGTCACGCGGGCCAGGGAAGCCGGGCTGGACGTGCGCGGGTACCTCTCGATGTGCTTCGGCGACCCGTGGGAGGGCGTCGTGCCGGCGAAGCAGGTCGCCGACGCCGGCCGCCGCCTGCTGGACATGGGGTGCTCGCAGCTGTCGCTGGGCGACACCATCGGCGTCGCGACGGCGGGCCAGGTCGAAAACCTGATCGGGCTGTTCGGCGATGTCGGTACTTTGGCCGTGCACTTCCACGACACCTACGGTCAGGCTCTCGCGAACACGCTGGCGGCGCTCCGATGTGGAGTGTCGACTGTGGACTCTTCGGCGGGCGGGCTGGGCGGCTGCCCGTACGCCGAGTCGGCCACCGGGAACCTGGCGACCGAAGATCTCGTGTGGATGTTGAACGGCCTCGGCGTGGAAACCGGTGTCGACCTCGACGTGCTGGTGGCGGCCAGTTCCTGGATGGCGGGGCAGCTCGGCCGCCCGAGCCCGTCCCGCGTGGTCAACGCGCTCAGCTGACGCGGACCACTGTGCACTACCGAGCCGGAGGATGTGGGTGACGGAGCCTTCCGAGGCGGGCGGGGACGACCTCGACACGGGGCCGGTGCGACTGCCTGGGCTGCCCGAGGACGCCCCGACGCCGCCTTCGGGCAGTCCGGCGGCGTGGCCGCACGCCGTGTCGCCGCTGCTGCCGCCGTTCCCGCTGCCCCCGGCCCCGCCGATGCCCGCGGCCCCGCCGCCCCCGGTCTCGCCGGCGCCGCTCGCTCCCGCGCCGGTTTCGCCGGCGCCGGTGCCGCCGCTGGGTTCGCCGCGCACCGAGCGGGAAAGCGTTGTCGCGTTGTTCCTGGTGCACATGTTCCCGATCGGGCACCTGCCGATCGCCATGGACAAGCCGGCGCGGCAGCTGCCCTTGCCGGACGACGACCCGGAGGGCTTCGGCCCCAACGACCACCCGGACGCCCGGCTGATCTTCGACGACCAGGCGCTCACCAACGTGACCGCGGGCTTCCGCCGGTCGCCGACCGCCCGGTCGCGGCCGGTGCCGCGGCACCTGACCGAGGGCTACGTGCCCTACGCCCACGCGACGCAGGCGGTGTGGATCCGCCGGTTCGTCGTCGGGCACAGCGACCTCGGGCCCGAATACGCGTGGCCGCCGGGCGACCACTACCCGGAGGGCAGTGTCGACCACGGCGAGCCGGTGATGGTCCCGATGAACACCGTGCTCGACCGCTTCGGCCCGGCGTACGGGCGCGTGTTCTTCGCCGACGGCACGCCGTTCGCGGAACGCTCGCTGCCGCCCGGGATGCTGGACGCCGAGTACCGCCGGTACGTCGTGGTGCGCGCGGTGCCGATGTGGCGCTCGGAAACGGCGAACTGGTTCGGGCAGGTCGGCGGGGGTACCCGGTACCGTGCCCTGCTGGCCGCGGACGAACTCGTGACCCTCGGCTACCTCGCCGAGGCCAAGGGGGAAGAGGATTGATGAACACCCAGTCGATCCAGCGCTGGCTCGGCGTGCTGGGCGTGCCGCCGGAGGTCGTTTCGCTCGGCGCCGAAGTCGACAACGCGTGGTGCCTGATGCAGGGCGAGGACGAGGCGTGGGAGGTGTTCTGGCGGGAGCAGGGCAACCGCTACGACTGGGCGCGGTTCACCAGCGAACAGGTCGCGTGCCACTACCTCTTCGGCAGGCTGGCCTGGGCCCAGGTGGCCCGCGGCGCGGTCGGCCTGCTCCCCGGCTCGTGAGTGTTCAGTCGGGTTAGAACCCGACTGAACACTCACGAGCGTCAGCGCTTGAGGGTCGCCAGTGCCTCGTCGTGCAGGAGGCCGTTGGTCGACAGGGCGCTCCCGTTGTCGTAGCGCCCGACGCCGTCGAGGTCGCTGAAGCGGCCGCCCGCCTCGGTGACGATCACCTGCGCCGCGGCGACGTCCCACGGGTTCACGATGCACTCCGCCGCGACGTCCAGCGCGCCCTCGGCGACTAGGACGTGCGACCAGAAGTCGCCGAACGCGCGGGACTCCCAGCACGCGTTCACCAGGTCCAGGTACTTCTCGCGGGAGTGGTACTCGACCCACGAGTTCAAGTCCGTAGTGGACAGATAAGCGTCCGAAAGGGACGAAACCCGGGAAACCGACAGCCGGCGGGTGCCCGCGGTGTCCGACGAGAACGCGCCGGACCCCGTGGCCGCCCACCAGCGGCGGCCGAGCAGGGGCGCGCTGATCATGCCGACCACCGGGTCGCCGTCTTCGACGAGCGCGATCAGCGTCGCCCAGACGGGTACTCCGCGGAGGAAGTTCTTG
Organism: Amycolatopsis solani; assembly: GCF_033441515.1. NCBI lineage: Bacteria > Bacillati > Actinomycetota > Actinomycetes > Pseudonocardiales > Pseudonocardiaceae > Amycolatopsis > Amycolatopsis solani. The sequence continues at coordinate 259,327 of NZ_JAWQJT010000001.1, read as the reverse complement.
GTGCCGTCGATCGGGTCGAGCACCCACGCGCGGCCGGTCGCCGCGGAGCCGCCGCGCTCCTCGCCGAGCACCGCGTCGGCCGGGCGTTCCGCCGCCAGCAGGTCGCGGATCGCGTCCTCGACCGCGGTGTCCGCGTCGGTCACCGGGGTGCGGTCGGGTTTGCGCGACACCGCGAGGTCCAGGGCGCGGAACCGCGCCGTCGTGATCGCGTCGGCGGCGTCAGCCAGCCGGGTGGCGAGGGCCAGATCATCTCCGTAGCCAGGCACGGTCACGATGGTTTCACGCCCCCGCGCCGTAGAGTTGACCAGGTGAGCATGGTCCTACTTGCCGAAGACGATCCGGCCATCGCCGAACCGCTCTCCCGCGCCCTCGAACGCGAGGGATACGAGATCCACGTCGTCACCGACGGCCCTTCGGTCCTCGACGCCACCGCCGCCCAGCGCGTCGACCTGCTCGTGCTGGACCTCGGCCTGCCCGGGATGGACGGCTTGGAGGTGTGCCGCCGGCTGCGCGCCAACGGCACCGAGCTGCCCGTCCTGATGCTCACCGCCCGCACCGACGAGGTCGACTTCGTCGTCGGCCTGGACGCGGGGGCCGACGACTACGTCGCGAAACCGTTCCGGCTCGCCGAGCTGCTGGCCCGGATCCGCGCGCTGCTGCGCCGCCGGGTGCCCGAGGTGCTCGAGGCGGGCGGGGTGCGGATGGACGTCGGCGCCCGGCTGGTCACCGTCGACCTGCACGAGGTGCAGCTGGCGAACAAGGAGTTCGAGCTGCTGCGCGTGCTCATGAGCCGTGCCGGGCAGGTCGTCAGCCGCGACGAGATTCTCGCCGAGGTCTGGAACGACCTCGAGTCGAAGACGTCCAAGACCCTCGACATGCACATGTCGTGGCTGCGGCGGAAGCTCGCCATCGCCGCCGACGACGCCGCGGGCCGCACCAGCAAGGCCCACGACGGCGAACGGCGGATCGCGACCGTCCGCGGCGTCGGCTTCCGGTTCAACGCCGAATAAGCCGTGCGCCGCCGCATCCTCCTGGCCATCCTGCTCGCGGTCGCCGTCACCGCGGCGGTCCTCGGCATCCCCCTGGGCATCGTGGCGAGCTGGCAGATCGAGTCGAGCTACCGCGAGACGCTGGCCGAGAACGCCCGCGCGGCGGCGGCGATCCTCGACACCGAGATCGCCAACGGCCAGGAGATCGACCTCGACCAGGTGCGGGCGGCGGTCCCGGCGAACGGGCTGCTCACCGTCCGCGCGAGCGGCCAGATCGAGAAGCGCTACGGCAGCGACCCGGGCAGCGACACCGTCACCGAGACGGCCGACCTCGCCCGCGACGGCAAGGTGGAGATCGCCGTCCCCGCCGGGCCGATGCACGAACGGCAGACGACGGTCACGCTCGTCGTCGTCCTGCTGGTGCTGCTGTCGATCGGGACCGGCGCGGTGGTGGCGCTGGTGACGGCCCGGCGGCTCGCGAAGCCGTTGCGGCACGTCGCCGAACGCGCGGCCCGCCTCGGCGGCGGCGACTTCCGGCCCGACCCGAGCCGCTACGGCGTCGGCGAGCTCGACATGGTCGCCGAAGCGCTGGACGCGTCCGGGACCGCGCTCGCCCAGCTCGTGCAGCGGGAACGCCAGCTCGTCGGCGACGTCTCGCACCAGCTGCGCAGCCGCCTGACGGCGTTGCAGCTGCGGCTGGAACCGCTCACCGTGCACCCGGACGACGAGGTGGCCGACGAGTCGAAAGCCGCCCAGGAACAGGCCGACCGGCTCGCGGAGGCGCTGGACGAGCTGCTGGCGGCGGCGCGCGCGGCCCGCGAGGTCGGCGCGGAACCGGTGGACCTGCCCACGCAACTGCCCGAGATGGCCCAGGAGTGGCGCGAGCTGCTTCGCGCGGAAGGCCGCAACCTCCGGACGCGCGTGGCCGACGGGCTGATGGCGCGGGCCACGCCCGGCCGGCTGCGCGAAGTCATCGGGGTCCTGCTCGACAACGCGCTGCGCCACGGCTCGGGCACGGTCACGCTGGTCGCCCGCCGCGGCGACGCCGAGGGCACGGTGGTGATCGAGGTGAGCGACACCGGCTCCGGCGTGCCCGACGAGCTCGCCCCGCACATCTTCGAACGCGGCTTCTCCGGCGGCGGCTCCACCGGCGTCGGCCTGGCACTGGCCCGCGCGCTGATCGAGGCCGACGGCGGGCGGCTGGAGCTGTCCAACCGCCGCCCGGCCGTCTTCAGCCTCTTCCTCAAGGTGCCGCGGCCCAGCGACGTCCCGGAAGTCCGCTGGCCCGCCGAACGCGTCCCGCGCTAGATCAGTCCTTCACGCAACGCGTACGCCACCGCGTGCGAGCGGTTGCGCAGCTGGAACCGGTTGGTCACGTCGTGCAGGATGCTCTTCACCGTGCGCTGCGAGTAGCACAGCTGGTCGGCGATCTCCTGCGTCGAATACCCCGCCGCGACGAGCCGGAGCACCTCCGTCTCCCGGTTGCTCATCCCGCCCATGTGCAGGCCTCGCGGCTGCAGCACCTGGCGCTGCAGGCGGGAAACCCGGTTGAGCAGCCGGCCGAGCAGGTCGGGCGGCAGCGCGCCCTCGCCCGCCGCGGCCGCCTTGATCAGCCGCACGAGCACCTCCGGCCCGGCGTCGGCGCGGCGGGCGACCGCGCAGACGCCGTGCTCGACGGCGTTGAGGACCTCGTTGTCGTCGACTTCGCCCGCGATCAGCACGATGCGGGTGAAGCCCTGGTGGTGCAACGCGGACAGCAGTTGCGTCATCGTCTCGTCGAGCCGGTCGGCGACCAGCAGCGCGACCACGGCGGGGCCGGCCGAGTCCCCGTCGACCACCCGGACTTCGTCACGCGAACGCAGCGCCACGCAGACGCCGTTGTGCAGGATCGGATCGGTGGCGCGGACCACCACCGGAGTCCTGTCGGATTCGAACATCGTCACCCATTCCCCTCGAACGGTGCGAGGGGGTCCACCCCCCACGTCACCACAGTGCCCGTAGAGGTGTCCCGGGCGCATGGGACCGGCGTCCCGATGTTGCCCGGGAGGCTGCCCGTCAGGACCGGCCGAGGCCCGCGTCCCTGGCCCGGACGATCGCCTCGGCGCGGTCGGTGACGTGCAGCTTGGCGAAGACGTTCGAGATGTGGTTGCGGACCGTCTTGGGGCTCAGGCACAGCGTGTTCGCGATGACGCCGTTGCTGTGGCCGGCCGCGATCAGCTCCAGCACCTCGCGCTCGCGCGCAGTCAGTTCGGGGAACACCGGCTCGCTGGCCGGCGCGGGCTGGTTGAAGAAGCCGAGCACGCGGTTGGCGATGTCGGGCCCGAAGATGGCTTCGCGCCGGGCGACCGCCTGCACCGCGCGGATGATCTCGTCCGGCTCGGCGTCCTTGAGCAGGTAGCCGCGGGCACCGGCGCGCATCGCCGCGAAGACCGACTCGCTTTCGTCGGCCATCGTCAGCATCAGCACGCCGGTGTCCGGGTTGGCCGTCACGATGTGCCGGGCCGCCTGGATCCCGGAGAGGTCGGGCAGGTGCAGGTCCATGACGACGACGTCCGGGCGCAGCGCGGCGGCGGCGTCGACCGCGTTCGCGCCGCTGGCGGCCTCGCCGACGACCTCGATGCCCGGTTCGTTCCCCAGCAGCGTCGCCACGCCGAACCGGAACAGGGGATGATCGTCCACGACCAGGACGCGCAGACCCATCCCGTCACCTCCCCGCCGTCACCCCCCGTAATGGTATGCGAATGCGGCCGCGTTCTCACGTGCCCATTTCGCGAAGTTCAGCGGCGGCCTGCCGAGCACGCGTTCCACGGTGTCGAAAACGACGTGTTCGTGCTCGGCGGACTCCCGCTTGAGCGCGAAGAAACCGTCGACGGCTTCGGCGGGCCAGCCGAACTGGCGCCGCATCCGCTCGCGGGCCGCGGCGTGCGGTTCTTCGACGTATTCGATCGGGCGACCGAAAGCGTCGGAAAGGACCGCGACCTGTTCCCGGGTGGTGAGGGCTTCGCCGCCGGTGAGTTCGTACGTCGCGCCTTCGTGGCCCGGCGTCGTGAGGGCGAGCGCCGCGACCGCGGCGATGTCCCGGACGTGGACCAGCGCGGACGCCGGGTCGCCTTCGGGGACGTACACGGCGTTCTCGTCGCGGATCGAGCCGAGCCAGGCGAACCGGTTGTCCATGAAGGCGCCGGGCCGCAGGATCGTCCAGGACGGCCCGGCTTCGCGGATCGCCTGCTCGGCTTCGGCGTGGGCGCGCGTGATCGGATCCGTCTGTCCGAAGTGGACACCGGTGGTGGACAGCTTGACCAGGTGGGTGGCGCCAGCCTGGGCGGCGGCCCGCGCGACCGCCGCTTCCCGGTCGGCGCTGTGTCCCTGCGTCAGCACGAACACGCGGTCCGAGCCGTCGAGCAGCGCGGGCAGGTCCGCGGTGTCCAGGTCGCCCTGGACGGCTTCGGCGCGCGGGTCGATCCGGGCTTTCGCCGGGTCGCGGGTCAGGGCGCGGACGGCGGCGCCGGCGTCGAGGAGGGCGGGGACGAGGGCGCGGCCGACCTTGCCGGTGGCGCCGATGACGAAGATCATCTTGGTTCTCCTAGCGGTGGAGCGGGACGTGGGGGAGTGCGAACGCCGTGACGAGGGCGAGCGCGAGAACGGGCAGCAGAGCGAGGAAAACGCCGTGGGCACCCGCGTGGTACGCGAAGCCGAGCGCGACCGGCCCGAGGGCCGAGCCGAGCGCGCGGGCGAGGTTGATCGCGGCGGCGACCGCGCCGCGATCCCCGGGCGGCGCGGTGTTCTGCGTGGCCAGGGCGAGCACCTGGAGGTTGAGGCCCGCGGCGAGGCCGAAGACCACCAGGCAGGCCAGGACTTCCGGAAGCCCGCGCAGCGTCGTCAAGCCGAGCACCGCGAGCAGGCCGAGCGCCATGCTGAGCCGAGGTGCCCACCGGTAGGCTCCGGTGCGGGCGATGATCTTGCTCGCGACGACGGAGGAAAGCGCGACGGCGAGCGTCATCGGGACGAGCAAGAGTCCGCCCTCCGCCGGACCGGCGTCGGCCTGCAGGTAGCCGGCGATGTAGTTGACCGAGCCGAGGAACGAGAACCCGGCGAGCACGCTGAGCAGCACGGACACGGTGAAGGTCCGGTCGGTGAAGAGCCGGAGCGGGAGCACGGGCGCTTCGGCCCGGCGTTCGACCAGCACGAACGCGACGGCCGCGGCTGCCCCCGCCGCGACCGACCACGGCGTCAGCAGGGTGAATCCGGTGATCGCGACGCCGAGGAGGACGACGCCGGCGAAGTCGAACGGCGCGTCTCTCCGCCGTCGCGGCAGTTCGAGGGCGTTGAGGCAGGCCGCGGCGGCCAGCCCGAGCGGCAGGTTGACGAGGAAGATCCACCGCCACCCGGCGAGCCCGGTCAGGAAGCCGCCGGCGACCGGCCCGGCGAGGGAGGCGACGGCGAAGCAGATCGAGAACCACCCGAAGTACTTCGCGCCTTCGCGCGGGGTGAACAGTTCGCCGAGCGCGGCGCCGACGGACACGAACAGGCCCCCGGAGCCTGCCCCCTGCACGACCCGCCCGGCAACGAGCACCGCGGCCGACGGCGCCAGTGCGCAGGCGAGCGAACCGAGCAGGAAGAGGGCGAGCGCGCCCAGGAGCACACGTTTGCGCCCGTGGACGTCACCGAGCTTCCCGTAGAGGGGAGCGGTGACGCTGCCGGCGAGCAGGTAGGCGGTGGTGACCCAGGCGTAGGCGCCGGTTCCGCCGAATTCGGCGGAAATCCGGGGCAGCGCGGTGGCGACGGCCTGTGCGTCGAGCATCGCGAGGAAAACGGGCAGGAACAGACCGGCGAGAGCCGTTTTTCGGACGCGCTGAGGCGCGATGGTGTGCAAGAGGATGTCCTTGTTTCGTCAGAAGGGACGAGAGGTGCGGACGCGCGGGAAAACGCGCCCCGTCGAGTCGGGAAAAGGCTCCATCGTCACCCGCTGGGCGGGTGCGACCTCTTCGCGCTCGGAAACCACCTCGAATCGTCCCGCTCGCCCGGCCGAACCCGGACGGCGTCCTCACGAAGGAACACTGATGAAGATGACTGTAGACAACTACATGTCAGAAGACAAGGAGTTTTCGATCCAGTACCGGCGGACCTGGCGACGTTGTCCGCCGCGCAGACCAGCAGGACGCGGGACATGCCCAGGGCGCGCGCTTCGTCCAGGATCCGGCCCAGCGCCCAGCTCGCCACCCCGCCTCCGCGCGCGGACGGCCGGATGCCGTAGCCGATGTGGCCGTACCGCCGGATGAAGTCGTCGAAGCCGTGCCGCAGCGCGATCCCGCCGAGCACCTCGCTCGCCTTCGATGATCCAGCGGTAGGTGCAGGCCTCGACGTTCAGCCTGGCCAGCCAGGCCGCGAAGCCGGCGGCGGTGCCGACTTCATCCGGTGCCTGGAGGTCGAAGCCGTCCTCGTGCGCACCCGTGCGACCAGCTCGCGCAAGCGCTCGGCGCTAGCGGATCCGCGTGACGTCGCTGTCCCGCCGCCGCTCGCCGAGCTCGTCCGGGAACACCCACTTCTTGAAGCCCCAGAACCGGAAGAACATCGCGAGCAGCATGCCGATGATCGAGCCGCTCGCGAAGTCCGCGACCTCCTGCACCAGCCGCGTCACGTGGGGCATCTCCAGGTGGAGCACGTACCTCGACACGTACAGCGGGATCAGGTTCACCACGACCGCGATCCCGCTGATCACGAAGAACAGCGCCGCTTCGTGGTGGCGTTCGCGGCCGCCGCGGGTGCGGAAGGACCACTCGCGGTTGAGGATGTACGACACGATCGTCGCGACGATGATCGCGATCGCCTTCGCGGTGGTCGGTTTCGGCTCCAGCACCGTCAGCTTGAGCAGGTACCAGACCCCGTTGTCGACCAGGAACGTCGTGCCGCCCACGATCGCGAACTTCAGCAGCTCCCGGTGCTTGATCAGCACCGAACGCAGTGGTTCCGGCGTGCGCTTGAGCACGGTTTCCACAACGGTCACACCACGCAGTCTAGGAGCACACCGCGATGACCTGTGGCTCAGGCGGCTTTCCGGTCCTGAATGTCCGGATCCTCCGTGACCTCGGCGAACCGCGCGTCCTCGGCCGGGAACACCCACTTCTTGAACGCCCACCAGCGGAACACCGTCCCCAGGAGCGTCCCGATGACGATTCCGCTGACGAAGTCGGCCACCTCTACGCCGAACGGAGACAGCCGCGGCGCCTGCAGGTCCAGTACGTACCGCGAGAACCACTGCGGCAGCGCGTTCAGGCCCAGCGCGATGCCGCTGAACAGGAAGAACAACGCCGCTTCGTGCGCCCGCTCGCGGCCGCCGCGGGTGCGGAAGGACCACTCGCGGTTGGCGACGTAGGAAAAGATCGTCGCGACCAGGACGCCGAGGATCAGCGCCGTCACCGGGTGGGTCCGCAGCACGGTGAACTTCAAGCCGTAGTTGACGGACATCGTGATCACGAAGCTGATCCCGCCGACGACGGCGAAGCGGAGGAGCTCGCGATGCTTCTTCAGCAGCTCGCGCACCGCGCGGACGCTACCCCGTCAGCCAGCCGAAACCCTTCTCGGGGGTGACGGTCGGCTGCTTCGGGCCCGGGTTCGTGCCCGGCCGCGGCGGCGCGCTGGTCGTGGTCGTCGACGCTGGGGGCTCGGTCGTCGGCTCGGTCTCGGTCGTCGTCGGCGGGGTCGACGACGGCTTGGACGGAGTCGGCTTCGACGGCTTCGTCGGGGTCGTCGACGAGGGCGGTGCCGTGGTAGTGGTCGGCAGCGGGTCCTTGCCGCACCAGTGGTGCCAGCAGCCGAAGTCGACGGTCACCGGCTGCGCGGACGCCTTGCCGAGCTTCGCGGTGATCGTCACGCGCCCGTCGTCGGGACGGCCCTTCAGCCGCACCCACAGGTTGACGTGCTGGCCGGGGGCCACCGCGCTGTTCGTCGTGCAGGTCGCGCCTTCGCCGGACGGCGTGCACGGGAAGCCGCGCAGGCTCCACCACTGCCAGAGCGGGTGGTCGAAGGTGACCGTGACCGGCTTGGTCGTCTCGCCGGTGTTGCGGACCCGCACGTAGACCAGCGGGTTGCGGGTCCACGGGAACGCCGAAAGCCCGTCGCCCTGCGCTTCCAGGACCACGCCGTCCGGCGGCTGCTTCACGGTGACCTTGACGCTCACCTGGACGTTGACCTGCACGCCCGCGGTGACGGACCCGGTGACCGTGCCGCCCACGGCGTCCTCGTCGGCCTTGAGCCGGAAGTTCAGCGTGGCGCTCTGGCCGGGCTGGAGGCCGCTGCCGGTCTTGCAGACGATCGTGCCGTCGCCGCCCGGGCAGTTGACCGAGATCGGGGCGCCGCCCTGCGCGAACGCCATCGGCGCGCCGCCGCCCGCGGCGTCGACCGCGTGCACGCCCGGCGGGAGGTTCAGCGCGACGGCCACCGGGTCGGACACGCTGCCGCCGTCGTTGCGCACGGTGATCGGCAGGTTCGTCGCGGAGCCGGGGCTCAGCTCGAGACCGTCCGGCGGGGTCGTCGCCGACATCGACGGCGGGGCCGGCGCGGGGGGCGCCGGGGGCGGCGGCGCGGGTGCGGGCGGCTCGACGGGCGCCGGCGCGGGCTCGACCGGGGGCGCCTCGGGCGGGGCCGGCGGGGCCGGTGGGGCCGGCGGCTGCGGCGGCTGCGGCGGCGCGGGGGGAGCCGGCGGCTGGGGCTTCGGCGCGGGCGGCTGGACGGGCTGGACGGCCGGCGGCGGCACCTGCGCCGCGACCGGGACGTCCTGGGTCCCGCCGCCGGCGGCGAGCGCGATGACGACGGCCGCGACGACCGCCGCGCCCGAGGCGGCCACCCCGGCGAACTGGCGGGGTCCGGCCGCGGCGGCTCCCGCGGCCGCACCGGTCTTGCCCCCGGCGGCCGCACCCGCGGCGGCGGCCGCACCGGCGGTCGCCGCCGTGGCCGCGCTCGCTTTCGCGGCGCCGATGGTGGCGAGGTAGCCGAGGGCCGCGCCGCCCAGGACGATCGGGGCGATGATCGCGCGCAACCCGCCGTTGACGTCGGCGAGTTCGGCGGCCAGCGCCCGGCAGTTCTCGCACTCGTCGAGGTGGTTCTCGACCTGGGACCGTTCGCGCTTGGACAGCCCGTCGCGGGTCCAGGCACCCAGCCGGTCGGCGCAGGCGCGGCAGCGGTCCTCGGCGTTCTCCTGCAGGTGGACCTGCAGGTAGGCCTGCCGGAGGCCTTCACGGGCGCGGTAGGCGAGCGCGGAGACGCCGTTCGCGGTGAGCCCGAGCAGGGGCGCGACCTCGGCGGGGCTCTGCTGCTCGATCTCGGTGTGCCAGAGCACCGCCTGCCAGCGTTCGGGCAGCCGGGCGAACGCCTTCGCGGCCATCGTCCGCTCGAGCCCGGCGACGGCGGTGTCGGAGAACGGCACGGTCAGCGCCTCGGCCGCGGCGCCGCCGACGTCGCTCATGTCCTCGTTGAGGTCGACCCGGCGTTCCTTGCGCGTGCGGTCGTACGCCGTGTGACGAAGTGCGGTCAGCAGGTACGCCCGGAAGGCGGTGTCCGGGCCCTTGCCGCCACGCAGCGTGTCCAGCACCTTGGCGAACGCCTCGGACACGAGGTCGTCCGCCTCGGAGCTCGAGCGGGCCAGCTGGCGGGCCAGGTTGTGGGCCGCGCCGGTGTGCCGTTCGTAGAGTGCCCCGTACGACGCGATCTTCCCCGAGCGGACTTCCGCGATCAGCTCGGCGTCACTCTTTCCGCTGAGATCGGCGGGAACGGTGGACACGGCACTCCTCGGTCGGCTAGGGCCAGGACCTGCCATTACAGGCCGATCCGGGACGCGACACAAGTGTGACTGACCTGCCCCGGGCCGTCACGCGGTGGTCGGGGTGTTGACTCCGACGGCGGAGCAAAATCACCCGCTCCCGGGTCACGCCGTGGAAAAGCTTCTTAACAAAACTCGCGAGTACGCGTCACGGCGCCCGGTGGGGCACGTCCTCACCGTGACGCACCGACCAAGATCAAAGGGATGGGGGGCCAGTGGACGTTCCGGCAACGCGCTCCGGCCCCGGTGACGTCCCGCCCAAGGCGCAGGCCGAACGCGATCGGTCCCTGCGCGCGTTGCGTGCCCGCTGGCGCACGGCCAGCCTGGCCGCGGGCTGGCGGTTCCCCAGCGACTGGGCCCTGCCCGAGGTCGACGCCGTCTGCGCGGCCGTGATGGCCAAGGGCCGGGTCGAAGCCGCCGAAACCGCGCTGGCCGGGCTGGCCAGGGCGCGGGCGGCGGCCGGCGCGGGGCTCGCGGAAACCCTGACCGACCTCGCCGCGCTGCACGCCGTTCTCGACCACGGCGGCGACGGCTTCGTCTCGCCCGACGTCGACGCCACCCCGGCGCGGCTGCTCCGGACCACCGCGCTGGCCTGGGCCGACGTCGCCACCGACCAGCTCGTGCACACCGAGGTCACCGACCCGCTGACCGGCCTGCCCTCGGCCGCGTACCTGCGCACGCGGCTCTACGAGGTCTACCGGGCGGCCGCCGCGCGCGAGCGGCCCGCCGCCGAGGAGCACGTGCTCCTGGTCGTTTCGCTCGACCTCAGCGCCGTCGCCGGGTTCCCGCGGCTGACCGGGATGATCCTGGTCGCGGACGCGCTGCGGGCGGTGTTCGACACCGGGCAGAGCGTCGCTTCGCTCGGGCCGTCCGTCGTCGCCGCGCTGGTCCCGAAGGACGAGCGGGTCGGTTCGCACGGGGTCGCGCTGCGGCGGGCGCTGAACGAGCGGCTGTCGGTGGACGCGCAGCTGGCGGAGGCGGGTCAGCCCCGGGTGTCCGCGGTGCGGCTGCCCGCCACCCACGAGCTCGCGTGCGACCTGCTGGCCCAGCTCGCGCGAGCGTAGAACGCCCGAAAAGTCCGCTTCCGCCCGGACCTCGCTGACCTGGACCGGGCCGGTCATGATTTCCTGATGAGGTGACCAGGACCGTACCCTCCGACGTCGACGGCGAAGTCGTGGCCAGATCCCAGCACCGGCTGGCCCTGCGGAAGTCCCTCGCCCGCCTGTCCGTCCGCCCGCGGTCGATCCTGATCCTGGCCGTGATCCCGCTGGTCGCGATCGGGTACGGCATCTACGGCTGGCAGCACGACTGGGTGCTCGGCGTGGACAGCGCGGTCTACCGGGCGGGCGCGCTGACCCTGCTGCACGGCGACTCCCTCTACGACGCGAACACGCTGCCGAACGAACCGTGGTGGGCGCTGCTGCCGTTCACCTACCCGCCGACGGCGGCGCTGATCTTCGTCCCGCTCGCGGCCTTCCCGACGCAGATTTCGTGGGGCCTGATCACCGCTGTCTCGCTGGCGGCGATGGCGCTGTCGATCCGGATCGCGATCGGCGCCCTGCCCCGCCCGGCCTCCGACGGGCCGCGCTGGTGGGCCTCGCCCGCCCGCTCGACCATCGTGTTCTTCCTGGTCTTCCTCGGCCTCGAGCCGGTGTGGCGGACGATCTTCCTCGGCCAGATCAACCTGATCCTGATGGCCATGATCCTGCTCGACATGCTGGTCATCGGCGCCCGCGGCAGCCGCTGGGGCGGCGTGCTGGTCGGGATCGCGGCGGCGATCAAGCTCACGCCGCTGGTCTTCCTCGGGCACCTGTTCGTCACCGGGCGGCGGATGGACGCGATCCGCGGGTTCGCGACGTTCGTGCTGCTCCAGGGCTTGATGTTCCTGATCAACGCGCACGACGCGGCCAAGTACTGGACCGTCACGCTGCCGGACACCGGCCGGATCGGGCCGGTGCACTGGGCGGGCAACCAGTCGCTGAACGCGCTGATGAACCGGGCCACCGACCTCGCGCCGTGGGCGTCGAAGGCGGCGATGGGCATCGGCGCCCTGCTCGCCATCCCGGCGCTGTGGCTGCTCATGCGGTTCCACCGCAAGGGGCAAGCGCTTGCGGCGCTGCTCGTCACGGCGTTCTGGACGCTGCTGATCTCGCCGATTTCGTGGACCCACCACTGGGTGTGGGTCATCCCGCTGATCGTGCTGCTGGTCTCGCGGCTGCCGAAGACCACCCCGAAGACGGCGTGGAAGCGCTGGGTCGGGACGTTCCTCGCGGCGTTCGTGTTCCTCAGCTGCGTGCTGCTGATCCTGCCGAACGGCCGCAACGTCGAACTGCACTGGACGGTCTGGCAGAACATCCTGGGGGACGCCTACATCCTGATGCCGGTGGTGCTCGCCGTGGCGCTCGTCCTGCGCTGGGGCCTGCAGCGGCGGGCGCGCAAGAAGGTCGTCGCGGACGAGCATGTCGACGTCGCGTCCGGCGTCTGAGGCCCGCACCGGCCGGGTGCTCGCGGGGGTCCTCGCGCTCCTGGTGCTGGCTCTGGGCGTGGTCGTCTGGCTGGCCGGGTGGCACCTGGGCGCGGACAGCGCCGTCTACCGCGCCGGGGCTCTGACGCTGCTGCACGGCGATCCGCTGTACACGCGGGACGTGCTGACCGCGCTGCCCGACTGGGTGCGGCTGCCGTTCACCTACACCCCGGCCGCCGCGCCGCTGTTCCTGCCGCTCGCGCTCGTGCCATCGGGCCTCGTGTGGGGCGTGATCGCGTTTTTGTCGGTGGTCGGTCTTATGGTCGTCGTCACGGTGGTTTCGTCGTCGCCGGGGGGCCCGTCGCTTCTGGGAAGAAGCCGGTGGGCGCTGCCGGCGGGAACGGCCATCGCGCTGGCGCTGGAACCGGTGTGGAAGACGCTGTTCCTGGGCCAGATCAACTTGATACTGATGGCGTTCGTGGTGCTCGACGTCCTGGTGCTGTCGGCGCGCGGGTCGCGCTGGGCGGGCGTGCTGATCGGCGTGGCGGCGGCGATCAAGCTGACCCCGCTGATCTTCGTGCCGCACCTGTTCTTCACGGGCCGGTGGAAGGACGGGCTGCGGGCCCTGGGCACGTTCGTGGCGCTCGAAGCGGTGATGTTCGCGGTCATCCCGGTGGACGCGGCGCGGTTCTGGCGGGATTCGGCGACCGACCCGAGCCGGGTCGGGTCGGTGCACTGGATCTTCAACCAGTCGCTCAACGGGCTGGTCAACCGGGCCACGCACCTCTCGTCCTGGTCGCTGGCGGTGGCGGTCGGCGTGGCGGCGGTGCTGGCCGTGCCCGCGGTGTGGCTGGTCGTGCGGCTGCACCGGCGCGGGGAAGACGCGGCCGCGTTGCTCGTGACGGCGTTCTACGGGCTGCTGCTCTCTCCCGTGTCGTGGTCGCACCACTGGGTCTGGTGCGTGCCCTTGCTCACGCTCCTCGTGGTGAAGGCCCGCTGGTGGGCCGCGGCGGCGGTTGCGCTGCTCTTCGCCTCGCAGATCGTGATGCTGGTGCCCAACGGCGGCGACCAGGAGTTCGGCTGGGGCCTGGGCTGGTCGGTCCTCGGCAACGTCTACGTGCTCGCGGCGGCGGCCGGGATCCTCGGCCTCGCGGCGCGTGAGCTACGCCTGGTCCGGCGGTCGACCCGCCTCGTGACCGTTTAGGCTGATCGGCGCTATGGACAAACACACCGGTCTGCCCGTCGTGGGCATGGTGGGCGGCGGCCAGTTGGCCCGGATGACCCACCAGGCGGCGATTTCCCTCGGTCAGTCCCTGCGCGTGCTCGCGGCGGGGGAGAACGAAGCCGCGGGGCTCGTCGCGGGCGACGTCACCCTCGGGCACCACACGGACCTCGACGCGCTGCGGAAGTTCGCGGCCTCGGTCGACGTGCTCACCTTCGACCACGAGCACGTGCCGGGCGAGCACCTGCTGACGCTGGCGATGGAGGGCTTCGTCATCCGGCCGGCGCCGTCGGCGCTGGGCTTCGCGCAGAACAAGCTGGTGATGCGCGAGATGATGGCGGGCCTCGGCGTGCCGGGCCCGGCCTTCGCCGAAGTGTCCACTGTGGACGACGTGGTGAAGTTCGGCGGCGAGCACGGCTGGCCGGTGGTGCTCAAGGCGTCGACCGGTGGGTACGACGGCCGCGGCGTCTGGATGCTGGACACCGCGCGGCACGCCCGCGAGACCGTGCCGGAGCTGCTCGAAGCGGGCACGGCGCTGCTGGTCGAGGAGAAGGTGGCGATGCGGCGGGAGCTGGCCGCGCTCGTCGCCCGTTCGCCCTTCGGCCAGGGCGCGGCGTACCCGGTGGTCGAGACGGTCCAGCAGGGCGGCATCAACACCGAGGTGCTCGCTCCCGCGCCCGGGCTGTCCGACTCGCGGGTGCACGAGGCGCAGGACCTGGCGCTGCGGGTGGCGTCCACGCTGGACGTCACCGGCCTGCTGGCGGTGGAGCTGTTCGAGACGGACACCGGCCTGCTGGTGAACGAGCTGGCGATGCGGCCGCACAACTCCGGCCACTGGACCATGGACGGCTCGCGCACGTCCCAGTTCGAGCAGCACCTGCGCGCGGTCCTCGACTACCCGCTGGGCCGCACGGACCTGGTCGCGCCGGCGTGCGTGATGGCGAACGTGCTGGGTGCGCCGGAGCTGCCCGAAATGGGCCCGGACGAGCGGCTGCACCACCTGTTCGCGCGGTACCCGGAGGTCCGCGTGCACCTGTACGGCAAGCAGGAGCGCCCGGGGCGCAAGCTCGGCCACGTCAACTTCACCGGCGAGCGCATGGAGGACCTGCGCAACCGCGCGCTGCTGTCGGCGCACTGGCTGTCCCACGCCGTCTGGCTCGACGGCTACGAAATCCACTAGGAGATCAGGTATGGCGCCGCAGGTGGGCGTGATCATGGGCAGCGACTCGGACTGGCCGACGCTGGAGGCGGCCGGGGCGGCGCTGGACGAGTTCGGCGTCGAGTACGAGGTCGGCGTCTACTCGGCGCACCGGACCCCGCAGCGCATGCTGGACTACGCGACGTCGGCGGTGGCCCGCGGCATCCGCGTGATCATCGCGGGCGCGGGCGGCGCGGCCCACCTGCCGGGCATGGTCGCCTCGGCGACGGTCCTCCCGGTGATCGGCGTCCCGGTCCCGCTGAAGTACCTGGACGGCATGGACTCCCTCCTCTCGATCGTCCAGATGCCGGCCGGCGTCCCGGTGGCCACGGTCTCCGTGGGCGGCGCCCGCAACGCGGGCCTGCTGGCGGTCCGCATCCTGGCGGCGTCCGACGAGGGCCTGCGCTCGAAGATGGCGAAGTTCCAGCAGGACCTGGAGAAGCTGGTCCTGGACAAGGACGCGGCCCTGCGCGCGAAGACCGGCCACTAGCGGGTCACCACGGCACGGTCTTGCCCTCCCGGTCCAGGTACTCGAGGCCGGGGCGGCCCCGCTTCGCGAGCAGGACGTCGACCACCTTCGGGACGGTTTCCGCCATCGTGAACGGCGCTTCCGGTCCGCCGAGGGCCGTGCGGATCCAGCCGGGAGCCACGAGGACCAGCGCGCGCCCGGTGTCGGCTTGGCGGGCGGCGAAACTGCGCATGAGCATGTTGAGCGCGGCCTTGCTGGCGCGGTAGACCTCGCGTGAGCCGGTTTCGTTGTTCGTGATGCTGCCCTGGCCGGACGACATCGCGCCGATGAGGCCGTCGGTGGGCACGAGGTCCTGCAGTGCCTCGATGACGCGCATCGGGCTGAGCGCGTTGGTGACCATGACGTCGACGAAGTCGGCGGTCGGCACCTCGCCGATCGGGGTCGCCGGGTTGTTCGTGGTGCCCGCGTTGACGAAGAGCACGTCGAGCCGGCGGCCGGCGAGCCGTTCGCGCAGGGGCCCGAGCTGCCCGGGTTCGGTGATGTCGAGGTGCTCGACCTCGACGCGGCCGTCGGAGGCGTCCGCCAGGTCGTGCAGGGGAGTGCGCGCGGCCGGGTCTCGGACGGTGCCGATGACGTGCCAGCCGCGGGTGGCGAGTTCGGCGGCGATCGCGTGCCCGAGTCCGCGCGAAGCGCCGATGATGAGGGCGGTCTGCATGGCTGTTCCCTTTCGGTCGGCTGTGGACCCGAGTCTGTCCGCGTGGCCGGCGAACGCGCCCGTCCGGACCAGGGATTTGTAGGATTGCCTCGATCGAGGAGGCGTCGATGACCGAATCCCTCGCTGTGCAGCCCGACGATGTGCGTCTCATCCGCGCGCTCCAGATCGCCCCGCGGGCCTCGTTCGCCTCGATCGCGGCCGCGCTCGGCGTCACCGAGAACGCCGTCGCGCGGCGCTACCGGCGGCTGCGTGCCGAGGGGGTCCTGCGGGTCGCGGGCATCGTCGACCCGGGCGCGCTGGGGCAGAGCAAGTGGCTGGTGCGGCTGCGGTGCCGGCCCGGCAGCGTCGCGGCGATCGCCGACGCACTGGCGAAGCGGGACGACGTCAGCTGGGTGGGGCTGTGCGCCGGCGGCTCCGAGATCGGCTTCGCGGTGCGTTCGCGGACGCGGGAACAGCGGGACGACCTGCTCGGCCAGCAGTTGCCGCGGACCGCGGCCGTCCTCGACATCCACGTGGCCGCGATGCTCCGCCAGTTCGTCGGCGGCCGCGGGCACTACTGGGCCGCGCTGCGGGGCACCCTGGACCCCGAGCAGGAAGCGCGGCTCGGGGGCGACGGGGCACCGTTCACCGAAGCCCCGGTCGTGGCCCGCGAGCCGGTGCACCTCACGGCCGAGGACGAGAAGCTGCTCGCGGTCCTCGCCGCGGACGGCCGCGCCGCACTGGTCGACCTCGCCGCGGCCGCGGACCTGACGCCCGGTCGCGCCGCACGCCGCCTGGCGGCACTGGTCCGGTCGCGCGTCGTCCACATCGACGTCGAAATCGCGGCCGCGGCGCTCGGCTACCACGCACGGGCGAACCTCTGGTTGCGCGTGCACCCGTCGGCAGTCAAGGACGTCGGGCGCACGCTCGCGCAGCTGCCCGAGATCGCCTTCGCCGCCGCGGTTTCCGGGCCGCACAACGTCCACGCCGTCACGCACTGCCGGGACCTCGACGAACTGTTCGAGTTCACCTCCGACCGGATCGGTTCGCTGCCCGGGTTGCAGAGCATGGAGGTCTCGCCGCTGCTCAAGCACGTCAAGCAGGCGGGGACGCTCCTGTCCGGCGACCGGTTAGCCGGGTAGCTCGCCGGTCAGCTGCTGACGCAGTTCGCGCTTGAGGACCTTCCCCGCCGCGGACACCGGGATCTGCTCGACCACGTGCACCTCCCGCAACCGCTTGTAGGGCAGCACCTTCTCGTTGACCGCGGCCATCAGCTCGGCCCCGTCCAGCGGCCCGCGCGGCACCACGAACGCCACCGGCAGCTCGCCGACCTCGTCGTCCGGCCGGCCGACGACCGCGGCCGCCGCCACGCCGGGCATGGTCACCAGCAGTTCCTCGAGCTCGCGCGGGAAGACGTTGTAGCCCTTGTACAGCAGCATGTCCTTCTTGCGGTCCACGATGGACAGGTAGCCGTCGGCGTCGAGGATGCCGATGTCGCCCGTGTGGAGCCAGCCGTCGACCAGCGCCTGCGCCGTTTCCTCCGGGCGGTTGCGGTAGCCCCGCATGATCTGCGGGCCGCGGAGGCAGACTTCGCCCTTCTCGCCCGCGGGGAGCGGATCCTCGCCGCCCTCGGCCGGGACGATCTTGACCTCCGTGTCGAAGATCGGCACGCCCACCGAGCCGACCTTGCGCGTGCCCGAGCGATACGTCGGGGAAATGACCGCGCCCATGGTCGCTTCGGTGAGGCCGTACCCCTCGGCCACGACCACGCCGGGGAACCGCTCACGCAACGCGTTGATCATCGCGTGGTTCATCGGGGCCGCGCCGGAGCCGATCGACTTCACGGACGACAGGTCCGCGGTCCGGAAGGCGGGCGTCGCGAGCAGCGCGGCGAACAACGCGGGCGCGCCGCCGATGCCGGTGATCCGCAGCCGTTCGGCGTCGGCGATGTAGGCGGCCGGGTCGAAACGCGCGTGGAGCACGGTCGTGGTGCCGGCGAGGACGGCCGCGTTCAGTCCGCCGATGATGCCCATCGCGTGGAACCAGGGGGTCAGGTTGATCGCGACGCCGGTGCCGAGCCGGGACGGCCACTCGTCCTCGCTGCCGATCTGGTCGATCGTGACGTCGCCGTGCTCGTCGAGCGCCGGCACCGAGCCGGTGCCCCAGCACGCGTGCTGGAGGGTGTTGACCACGACGTTGCGGTGAGTGAGCCGCACGCCCTTCGAGCGGCCGGTGGTGCCGCCGGTGTAGGCGAGGTGCGCGAGGTCTTCGTGGACGTCGGTGTCCACCGAAGGGCGCGTCTCCGGCTGCCCGGCGTGGAACGCCTCGAACTCGACGGCGCCGGCGGGCAGGTCGGCGGTGGGGTTCACGACGATCGTCAGCCGGGCCGGGATCCGGTCGGCGACGCTCGCGAGCGCGCCCGAGACCGGGCCGAACGTCACCACGGCCGCGGCCTCGCAGTCGGTGAGCTGGAAGGCGAGGTCACCCGGCGGGAGCAGCGGGTTGGCCGGGCTGAAGGTGGCCCCGGCCAGCAGCGTGCCGTAGTAGGCGACCGGGAAGGCGAGGCAGTTCGGCAGGTGCAGCGCCACGACGTCGCCGCGGCCGATGCCGCGGGCCCGCAGCGCGTGCGCGAACCGGCAGGCCGCGCGGTGGGTCTCGGTGAAGGTCAGGCTCCGGCCGTCGTGTTCGAAGGCGATCCGGTCGCCCCAGCGGGCGGCGCCCGCGGCGAGGATCGAACCGACGGGGACTTCGGGGTAGTCGAGGGAGGCGGGCAAACCGGGCGGCGTCGTCGGCGCGGTGAGCGGCATCACTCGACCTTACGAATTGTGCGGTCAACGACACAAGGACGAGGGCGCCGCCGCTTGTGAACGAGCGCTAACATCGACAGAACTCTTCCGACGTTGCAGAGAAGGTGACCCGAAGTGACCGACGGCCTGTACCAGCTTGCCGAGGAGCACGAGGAGCTGCGGGCCGCGGTCCGGGCCCTGGCCGAGAAGGAGATCGCGCCCTACGCGGCCGAGGTCGACGAGAACGAGCGCTACCCGATCGAGGCGTACAACGCGCTCGTCAAGTCGGGCTTCAACGCCGTCCACATCGGCGAGGAGTACGACGGCCAGGGTGCGGACGCCATCGGCGCGTGCATCGTGATCGAAGAGGTCGCGCGGGTCGACGCGTCGGCGTCGCTGATCCCGGCCGTGAACAAGCTCGGCACGCAGCCGATCATCCTGTCCGGTTCGGAGAGCGTGAAGAAGCTGGTGCTGCCCTCGATCGCGTCGGGCGAGGCTTCGGCGTCGTACGCGCTTTCGGAGCGCGAAGCGGGCTCGGACACCGCGTCGATGCGCACGCGCGCCCGGCTCGACGGCGACCACTGGGTGCTCAACGGCACCAAGTGCTGGATCACGAACGCGGGCGAGTCCTCCTGGTACACGGTGATGGCCGTGACCGACCCGGACGCGGAGAAGAAGGCCAACGGCATCTCGGCGTTCGTCGTGCACAAGGACGACCCGGGCTTCTCGGTGGGCCCGAAGGAGAAGAAGCTCGGCATCAAGGGTTCCCCGACCCGCGAGATCTACTTCGAGAACTGCACGATCCCCGAGGACCGCATCATCGGCGAGCCCGGCTCCGGCCTGAAGACGGCGCTGCGCACCCTCGACCACACCCGCCCGACGATCGGCGCCCAGGCACTGGGCATCGCCCAGGGCGCCCTCGACGCGGCCGTGGCGTACGTGAAGGACCGCCGCCAGTTCGGCAAGGCGATCGCGGAGTTCCAGGGCATCCAGTTCATGCTGGCCGACATGGGCACCAAGATCGAAGCGGCCCGCCACCTGGTCTACGCCTCCGCGGCGGCCACCGAGCGCGGCGACAAGCGCGCGGGCTTCATGGCCTCGGCGGCGAAGGCGTACGCGTCGGACATCGCGATGGAGGTCACGACGGACGCCGTCCAGCTCTTCGGCGGCGCCGGCTACACCCGCGACTTCCCGGTGGAGCGCATGATGCGCGACGCGAAGATCACGCAGATCTACGAAGGCACGAACCAGATCCAGAAGGTCGTCATGGCCCGCGCCCTGCTCAAGGGCTGATCCCCGCACGAACGACGCCCCCGGTACCCACGTGGTGCCGGGGGTTTTCGCTGTGTCGAAAAATCACTCACCAGGGGGAGTGTCCGGACAAGTTACCCGCGCGTTAACCAGTCGGTGACGTGGATCACCATCCTTCACAGAGAGGTGAACGGGATGGGTATGACGCGCAGGTGGCTGACCGCGGCTCTGGCCGCGGCGGTGGCGCTCACGCTGGGGGCCGGGGCCGCGCAGGCCGCGGAACGAGAACCGACCGGGCCCGTGCAGCCGAACATCCTCACGGCCGCGCTCTACTCGCTGGGGGCGCCCACCATCGCGCCGCCCGGGGCGAACGACTGGAACTGCAAGCCCTCCGAAAAGCACCCCAATCCCGTGCTGCTCTCCAACGGGACCACCGCCAACGCCTACGAAAACTGGGCCAACCTCTCGCAGAAGCTCGCCAACGCCGGGTACTGCGTCTTCGCCGGGAACTTCGGCGGGGCGCCCGGCTCCTTCCTGCAGACCGTCGGGCCGGTCGCCGACACCACGAAAGCGCTTGCTGCCTTCGGGGACAAGGTCCTGCAAGCCACCGGTGCCGGCAAGCTCGACGTCGTCGGGCACTCGCAGGGCGGGATGAACGTCCGGTACTGGATCAAGTACCTCGGCGGCGCGGACAAGATCAGCCGGCTTGTCGGGCTGTCCCCCTCGAACCACGGGACCGACCTCTTCGGCCTGCTCAGCACGCTCGAGCGGATCCCCGGCGTGCCCGCCGCGCTCGGGACCGTCTGCCAGGCGTGCAACGAACAAGCCGTCGGGTCCGACTTCCTCACCGACCTCAACGCCGGTGGGGAAACCGTCGACGGCATCCAGTACACCGTGATCCAGACCCGCTACGACGACGTCGTGACGCCGTACACGAGCGCGTTCCTGCCGGCGAAACCGAACGTCAAGAACATCCTGCTGCAGAACGTCTGCGGGCTCGACTTCACCGACCACCTCGGCATCACCTACGACCCCGTCGCCCAGGGGCTGGTGCTCAACGCGCTCGACCCCGCGCACGCCAAGACGCCGCCGTGCGTGCCGGTGCCGCCCGTGATCAGCTGAGTTTCGCCACATGAGACATAACCCACCGCCGGGGCGGATTTCCGCTCCGGCGGTGTCACCCTCGAAGCATGTACTGGCCGGTTCCGGCGTCCTGGACGCCCCACGACGAAGCCGAGCTGGTCGCCGGCTGGCGGCTGTGGCTCGAGCTGTCCGACCGGGCGTGGCCGACGGCCGCCTGGGACGGGACGCCGGCCGGTGCCGTGCGTCAGCTGCGGGACCTGCTCGCCGCGTGCGACGAGATCGAAACCGCGTACCGCGCGGACGCCGATGAGCCGTCGGACGGCTTCCTGCGCCTGACGCAGGGGCTCGCCGTTACGGCGGGCTCGGTGATTTCGCTCTGGTTCGACGACGTCGACCAGCTCGACGGCGACCGCGCCGCCCTGCTGCACGACGACCTCGCGCGGTTCGCCGAACAGGCCGAGCAGATCCTGACGCTGCTCGCCGTCAACGGCGGCTGGACCGGCCTCGGCGAAGTCCGGCGCCGCCCCGCCTAAGCCAGCGTCGGGTCCGTCCCGCCGCCTTCGACGGGCAGGAACCGGGTGCCGCCGAGCATGTCGTCGAGCGGGCGGTCCAGGGTCAGCCCGCGGTCCGGCTCGAGCGTCCAGGCGAGTTCGAGGCGGGTGTCGACGTGCTCACGGCGTTCGACGCGGTGGCTGCCGTCCGCCGCCCACGTGCCGTCGATCTCCAGCCGCAGGCGCAGGTCCAGCCGTCCCGGTGCCGGCGTGTGCCAGTCGAACCGGTGGACGACGAACTCCGTGCTCCAGCTCGACCAGTACTGCCAGCCCGTCCCGTCGGCGCGGAAGCCGAGCTCGGTGTACTCGGTCGAGCCGGGGTGCACCTCCGACTCCGACCAGTAGCCGATCAGTCGCGCGTTCACGCAGGGATCGTCCCAGGCACAGCAAGTGATTAGGCCGCATGGCCCAGCCGATGGCGCGTCGGAATGGGTACTAGAGCAGGCATGAACCGGACAGAGGCCACCGCCCGAAGGGGCGAGAAGAGCGACACCGTGCAGCTGCTCGGCAGGATCGGGATGGCGTGCTACGGCGTCGTGCACCTCGTCATCGCCTACCTGGCGCTGCAGGTCGCCTTCGGAGACAGCGAGCAGGCGGACCAGAAGGGAGCGCTGCAGCAGGTCGGCTCGACGGCGTTCGGCCAGATTCTGCTCTGGGTGATCGCCGTCGGCCTCGTCGCCTACGGCCTCTGGCAGTTCCTGATGGCGGCCAAGGGCTACACCTGGGTCAGCGGCGGCAAGCGGACGCGCAAGCGGATCGGCGCCGCGGCGCGCGGGGTCGCCGTGCTCGTGCTCGGCTTCACCGCCGTCCGGATCGCCACCGGCAGCGGAGGTGGCGGCTCGAACAACCAGAGCCAGCAGGAGTTCACCGCCGAGCTGCTGAAGCTGCCGGCCGGGCCGGCACTGGTGGTCGTCGCCGCGGCGTGCGTGCTCGGCGTCGCGATCGCCGCCGGGGTGAAGGGGTTCAAGAAGAAGTTCCTCGAAGACCTCGACACGAGCGAGCTGCCGGGCAAGACCAAGCGCTGGATCGGCTGGGTCGGCGCCACGGGCTACCTCGCCAAGGGCGTCGTCTTCGCGATCGTCGCGATCCTCCTCGCCATCGCCGGGTTCCAGGCCGACCCGAACAAGGCCGGCGGGCTGGACGCCGCGCTCAAGACGCTCGCCGCCCAGCCCTTCGGCGTCGTGCTGCTGACCGTGGTGGCGCTCGGCCTCGCCGCGTTCGGTGCGTACTGCTTCGGCGCGGCCTGGGCCCACAAGCGCTAACGCCGGGCGACCTGCGCCAGGTATTCCTTGCGGTCCAACGGGTTGTCGCCGGTCCGGGGGCGGACCGGCGGCGGCCCCGGGTACGGCCGGTACTCGCAGAACTCGCTGAGGAACACGCCCTCGCCCTGGCCGAGTGCCGGCAGTGCCTGCTCGAACTCGTGGACGTGCGCCGCCGGGATCGTGCCGTGCAGCGTGCAGGTCCCGGTCCCGGTGACGGGTTCGCCGGGGACCGCCCGCAGCTCGGCCAGCTTGAGCAGCACCGCGCTGACGGCAGGCACCGGGACCTCCAGCTCGAAGCGGTGTATCGGCTCGTGCACCCGCGTGCCGGCCACCTTCAATGCCGCCATGAGCACCAGCGGCGTCATCTTGCGGAAGTCGCCGGCGGCGCTGAGCGGGCTGAAGAACGCCGTGTGCGTCAGCGTGACGGCGATGTCCAGCACCTCCCAGCCGTACAGCCCCTGTTCGAGCGTCCGGTGGACGGTCTCCTCGATCGCCTTGTGGAACGCCAGGGGCAGCGAACCCAGCTCCACCGACAGCCCGAACGCGACTCCCGGCCCGGGTTCCACCCGCAGCCCGACCGTCGCGAAGAAGTACAGCCGCTGCTCCGGGTCCAGCTCCTCGACGGCCTCGCCGCGGGCGACCGGCTTCTCGACGTACAGCGTGCGCGTCCGCTCGAAGGTGACGTCGATCCCGGCGCCCTCGGCGAGCATCGAGCGCAGCACTTCCTTCTGCACTTCGCCGTAGAGCCGCACCGAAACGTCGTGGCCGTACCGGCGGACGTCGATCAACGGGTCCTCTTCGGACAGCCGGGTCAGCGCGGTGAACAGCGCGGCAGCCTGCTCGGGCCGGACCGGCCGCACGACGGTTTCGAGGCTCGGCGGCGCGAACACGCCGTCGCGAGCGGCGCCGGGTGACCCGAGCCGGTCGCCGATCCGGACCTCGCGCAGTCCGCGCACGCGGGCGACGTCCCCGGCGAGTGCGACGTCGTCGCCGACGACTTCGACCGCCGAGACCCGGCCGGTGAGCTCGGTTTCGCCGCGGTAGAAGGAAATCCGCTGCCGCGCGGCCAGTGTGCCGGAGTACAGCCGGGCGTAGGCGATCTTCTCCCCGGCGCGGCCGCGGTCGATCTTGAACACCGTCGCGGCCAGCGGCCCGTCGCCGGTGCGCTCGGTCGCCGGGAGCAGCTCGGCCATCGTCGTCACCAGGTCCGCGACGCCGTCGCCGGTGATGGCCGAGCCGGACAGCACGGGGTGCAGCGCGCCGCGGGCGACCTGCCGGGCCAGCTCGGCGCGGCGGGCCGCGGCGTCGACGTTGTCGTCCACATAGGACCTCAGGAAAGCGTCGTCGCCGTCGGCCAGCAGCTCGCTCAGCTCGTCGGGTGACGTCTGGTGCGGCGCGAACGCCCGTGGCGCCAGCTTGGCGCGGATGTCGCCGAGCTGGTCGCGGGCGCCGGCGCGGTCAGTCTTGTTGACGAAGATGAGGGTCGGGATGGCGAGACGGCGCAGCGTGCGCATCAGCACGCGGGTCTGGGCTTGGACGCCCTCGACGGCGGACACCACGAGGACGGCGCCGTCGAGCACCCGCAGGGCACGCTCGACCTCGGCGATGAAGTCCGAGTGGCCCGGGGTGTCGATCAGGGTGATCCGGGTGCCGCCGGTCACGAAGGACGCCACCGCGGACCGGATGGTGATGCCACGGCGGCGTTCGAGCTCGAGCGAGTCGGTCTGGGTGTCACCCCGGTCGACGCTGCCTAGGTGGTCGAGGACGCCCGCGTCGAACAGCAGGCGCTCGGTCAGGCTGGTCTTACCGGCGTCGACGTGCGCGAGAATGCCGATGTTCAGGGTTTTCACGGTCGTGAGGAGTCCTTTGTGATGCGGGTGACAGGCCGGGTCGGACGGTCTGTCGGCGCATCGGGGTCTCCTCGCGGTCGTCGGCGCAGGTCAGGGCGAAGATAGCGCTCGTCGGCGCCGTGGCCAACCGCTTTTCTGCTCCCTGTCGGTTCCCTGTCGATCACCCTCCGGAGCTTCGAACGGGACTTCCGGACCCCTAACTTGGGGCGGGTCAGTTGAAAATTCACCCACCGGGGAGCTGAAACCGATGTTCGGACGATTCAAGGACGTGGCCCTGTTGCTGGGGAGGATCGGCGTCGCGGTCGTCTTCCTGGCGCACGGCATCCAGAAGTGGAACAACGGCATCGACGGCACGGCGAAGTTTTCGAGATGACGGGCATCCCGCTGCCCACCGCCGCCGCGGTCTTCGCGATGACCGTCGAAATCCTCGGGTCCGTCGCGTTCATCGCGGGTTTCCTGCTGCCGCTGGTCGGCATCGGGTACGTCGTGATCTCGGTCGGCGCGCTGCTGTCGGTGCACATCGACAACGGCCTGACCGGGCAGGGCGGCTACGAGCTCGTCCTGGTGCTGGCGCTGGCCGGGCTCGCCCTCGGCTTCAACGGCGGGCGGCTTTCGCTGGACCACCTGCTGTGGGGCCGCAAGCGCGCCCGCCGCGTCGAAGCCGGGGAACTGCAGAACGCTTAAGCCGGGAGGTCCGCCGTGGTGCGCTCGGCGTCACGGCGGGCCCCCAGTTTCGCCTCGTCCGCGTTGCTGACGTGGACGAGGTGGGCGCCGGCGGCGAGCGGGACGAGGAAGCCGTCGAGGATGCCCTCCGGCCCGTCCCAGTCCCTTGTGGACAGCACGCGGTCGTCGTGACCGAGGCCCAGTTTCGCCGCACGGGCGCGGGCTTCGGCCAGCACTTCGTCCACAGTGGAGTCGAAGAGTGCCGCCGTGTCGCCGGGGATCGGGAAGAGCGGGCGGTACTGGTCGCCCGCCATCCGTGACTCCGTCAGGTAGTCGAACGCGCCGCCGCCCGGCGGTTCGGACAGGCCGCGGCCCATCGGGTCGAGCGTGACGACGGCGGTCGAGGTCGCGCCGGTCGGCTCCGGGTCGTCCGGCCCGACGAACGCCACCCGCGCGCCGGCGCCCTCGGTCACCACGCGCGCCCCGCACCACCACGCCCCGAGCAGCACGCCGACGGTCTGCCAGTGCGCCGGGAGCTGCACGGCCACCGCGTCGCCCGGCTCTACGTCGAACTCTTCGGTCAGCCAGTTGGCCGTCTTCGCGGCCCAGTTGGCGGTGGTCGCCACGGACAGCTCGACGCGGCTGCCGAGCTGGTCGTCGTAGTGGGTGATCAACGGTCGGGCGGGCGAGGCCAGCAGCGGGCGCAGCAGCTCGTCGGTCAGGCTCATGCGGACAAGGCTAAGGCGCGGACCAGAGACCTCGCCGGTTGACACCGGATCGCGGGCCTGAGTAGCTTTGCTTTGCAAGCAAAGCTATCTGGGAACTGGGGTTCACTCATGACCATTCTCGTCACCGGGGCTCGCGGCAACGTCGGCCGAGCGGTGCTCGAAGAGCTTGTTTCCGCAGGTCAAGACGTACGTGCGGCGAGCAGGGACGCGACCACGCTCGACGTTCCGGACGGCGTCGCGAAGGTGAGCGCGGACCTCGAAGACGCGTCGACGCTGGACGCCGCGGTGGCGGGGGTGTCCGCGGTCTTCCTGTACACGCGGCCGCAGGGCATCGAGGGATTCGTGAAGGCGGCTGAGGCGGCGGGCGTGCGGCACGTCGTCCTGCTGTCGTCGTCGGCGACGCTCGAACCGCAGTCGGCGGAGGGCCGGATCGCGCGGCTGCACCGCGCGGCGGAAGAGGCGCTGGCGGCGGCGCCGTTCGCCTCGACGGTGCTCAACCCGGGCGCGTTCGCGACGAACGCCCTGGGCTGGCGCGCGGACATCGCGGAGGGCGTGGTCCGCACGGCGTACCCGGACTCGAAGATCGGCGCCATCCACGAGCGCGACATCGCGGCGGTCGCGGCCCGGATCCTGATCGACCGCTCGCACGCCGGCGAAGCGCTCGCGCTGACGGGCCCGGAGCCGATCTCGTTCCGCGAGCAGGCCGCGATCCTGGCGGACGTCCTCGGGCGGCCGTTGCGGGTCGAAGAGCTGACGGCGGAGCAGGCGGCCGAGCGGATGGTCGCGTCAGGCTTCCCGCCCGAGGTGCCGCCGGACGTCTTGCGGGTGTGGGAGCGGACATTGCGGGAGCCGTCGCTGGTGACGGACGTGGTCCGCGAGGTGACCGGCCGCGCCCCGAGGACGTTCCGGCAGTGGGCGGAGGACCACCGCACCGACTTCGCCTGACACCCGGGCGCCACTTTCACGTGAAAGCGGCATGAGGTTCGTGTGAGGTAGCGGCACTTTCGTCATGAAAGTGCCGCGTGAAGTTCTTGTGAGGTGGCGGCACTTTCGTCATGAAAGTGCCGCCGGGGTCAGTTGACGCAGGGGACGCCGGGGGAGGCTTGGGGGAGCGGGGCCGCGGCGGGGGCGGAGCCGGCGGGGGCGAGGGGGAGGGCGGAGCCGGCGCCTGAGCCTCCGCCGGACGGGGGTGCGGGAGCGGGGGTGCGGCCGGCCAGGCCGGCCACGTACTCGCGGACCGCCTTCGGGTCGATCTCCACGATGCTCTGGCCGTCCGCGCTCCGCCCGTTCGCGGTGATCACCGGGATCGTCGCGAACGCCAGGTCCCCGGACGCGATCCCCTTCGCCTGCTGCGCGAACTGCAGCAGGTCGAGGCCCGGGTCGATCGTCAGTGCCCGGTGTGCCGCGTCCGTCAGGCCGTTCAACGTCCCCGGGCTGGTGAGCGTGCCCGCCGACAGCACCTGGTGCAGGGCCGAGGACAGGAACGCCTGCTGGCGCACGATCCGGTCCAGGTCGCCGCGGGGGAGGTTCTTGCGCTGGCGGACGAACGACAACGCCTCGCCGCCCGAGACCGTTTGCTCGCCGCGGGGGAAGTTCGCGCCCGAGTCCTTGTCCTCCGTCGCGTGGTTCAGGCAGACCTTCACGCCGCCGAGGGCCTCGGTCAGCAGGTAGAAGCCCAGCAGGTTGATCTCGGCGTAGTGGTCGATCCGCACCTGCGTCAGGTCCTGGACCGTCTGCACGAGCACCCGGCGGCCCTCGGTGTCCGAATCACGCTCGATCTTCGCCTGGTCGCGCTCGCCCTGGCCACGCAGCTCCTGCGCGAAGTGCGCTTTCGCGATGCCGTACGCCGAGTTGATCTTCGCCGGGCCGCGGCCTGGGATGTCGGTCCACGTGTCGCGCGGGATCGAGATCGCCGACGGCTTGGCGCCGTTCTTCGGGACGCGCAGGACGATCACCGTGTCGGTGTTCACCGCGCCGTTGTTGGCCTCCGTGCGCAGCTGCCGCAGGAGCCGCGCCGGGAGGGGGTTGCCCTGGGCGTCCGTGCGCGCGTCGCTGCCGACCAAGAGGATGTCGTCGGCGCCGTCGTCCGCCGGAGGCGGGGCGGGCTCGCCGGCGCGCGGGGTCAGCGCGTCGGTCGTCGGGACGGTGCTCTGCAGCTGGTCCTTCGTCACGTACGCGTAGCCACTCGCGCCGAGCGCGAGCAGCGACACCAGGCCGAGCGCGACCCGGCGGGTCACGCGGCCGGCTCGTCGCACGCGTGACGGCGCCGGAGCGGGAGCCGTCCGTGGGAACGGCGACGGCTTCCACTCGTCGCTCTGCGTCACCGGCTCGGCGGCCGCCTCCGGCTTTTCCTGCTCGTCTTCCACCCTGGACTTCCTCCCCCGACCACCCTGCGTACGCAGTCTAGTTGACGCAGGGGACGTCGCCCGCCGTGATCGGCGGCGCGGCGGGGGTGGTGGGTGTCGCAGTGGACGCCGGCGGCTTCGCGGCCGTCGACGTCGGCGCGCCACCGGGTGCGGCGGCGGAGTTCCGGAAGTCCTTGCCGAGCAGCACGCGCACGTGCCCGGCGGTGACGTCCCGGTCCGGCTCGGCCTGGACCGTCGTGCCCAGCGCTTGCTTGACGAGCGCCAGCGCGGTGTCGTCGGCCGGGTTGTACCGGACGACCGTCGTGGTGCGGGTGCTCAGCTTCTGGTCCGCGGCCAGCGTGAAGCCCTTGCTCTGCAGCGCCGCGTGCGTCTGACCGGCCAGCGCCGCCGAACCCGTGCCGTCGAACAGCTCCACCGTGACGGCCTTCGCGCCCGGCAGCTGCGTCGACGTCGGCGTCGCGGGGGTGTCGCCGTCCGACGTCAGCCGCGCGACCTCCGCCGCCACCGCCGCCTGGTCGACGCGAAGCACGTCCGCGCCGCCGATCACCGCGTTGCCCAGCGTCGGGATGGTCTGGAACTCGATGTTGCCGCCGGTCAGGCCGCGCATCTGCTCGGCGAACTCGGTCAGGTCCCAGCCCTGCGACAGCACGACGGACTTCTTCACCGCGCCCACGAGGTCGGCGATCTTCCCCGGGCTGGTCAGCACGTCGGTCGAGATCACCTTGCGGGCCAGCCCGGACAGGAACGCCTGCTGGCGGGCGATCCGGTCGAGGTCGTAGTTGGGCAGGCCGTAGCGCTGGCGGACGAACGCGAGCGCCTGCACGCCTTCGATGGTCTGGCGCCCGCCCGGCAGGTCCACGCCGGACTTCACTTCCTTGACCGGTCCGTTGAGACAGACCTCGACGCCGCCGATCGACTTGGTGATCTCGTAGAAGCTCGCCAGGTTGACCTCGGCGTAGCGGTCGATCATGCCCGGCTTGCCGATGAACTTCTCGATCGTGGCGATCAGGTTCTTGCGCCCGGCGACCTTCGCCTCCTGATCGGCCTGCTTCAGGTCGGTCATGCCCTGGCGCTGCAACGTTTTGTAAGTGTCCGTGTACGCGTAGACAAACGCGCTGTTGAGCTTGTGCTTGCCGTAGCCGCCGGCCAGCTCCACCCAGGAGTCGCGGGGAAACGAGATCGCGATCGCGCGCTTCCCGTTCTGGGGGATGTGCACGAGGATCATCGTGTCGGTGTTCAGCTCGCCGTCGGAGACGCCGGCGTGCAGCATGTCCAGCACCTCGCGGGGCAGCGGGTTGCCCTGCGCGTCGGTGCGGCTGTCCTGGCCGACCAGGAGGATGTCGATCGCGCCGTCGAGCGGCTTCGCGTGCGCCTCGGTGTCGGCGAAGACGTTCGTGGTGGTCAGGCCGCTGTTCGGGTCACCGATGAAGTGCCAGCCGTACCAGGTCAGGGCCAGGATCGCGACGGACAGCAGCGAGACGACGACCTTGCCGCCACGCCGCGCGGCGAGCGCGGCGCCGCTGCCCCGGCGCGCCGGGATGGGCGGCGCAGGCCATTCGGTCACGCGCTTCCTCCCCTGTGAAGCCCCGTACTTCCCCCAGGGCACCAGTGTGCCTCCACCGAGACTCTACTGAGGGTGTTGTGGGACCTCCGTAGGCTGGGGGCGGATTGCCCCGTCCGGGGCGCGAGGAAAGGCGGGGTTATGCGGGTCCTGGTCACCGGTGGTGCGGGCTTCATCGGGTCGCACTACGTCCGGCAGGTGCTGACCGGCGCCTACCCGGCGCTGCGTGACGCCGAGGTTGTCGTGCTGGACAAGCTCACCTACGCCGGCAACGAGGCCAACCTGGCCCCGGTCGCCGCCGACCCGCGACTGCGGTTCGTCCGCGGCGACATCTGCGACACCGCGCTGGTCACCGAGGTCATGCGGGGCGTCGACCTGGTCGTGCACTTCGCCGCCGAGTCGCATGTGGACCGCTCGATCCTCGGCTCCGCCGACTTCGTGCTGACGAACGTGCTCGGCACCCAGAACCTGCTGCAGGCGGCCGTCGACGCGGGCGTCGGCAAGTTCGTGCACGTGTCCACCGACGAGGTGTACGGCTCGATCGCGGAAGGTTCGTGGACCGAAGACCACGTGCTGGAGCCGAACTCGCCGTACTCGGCGTCGAAGGCGTCGTCCGACCTGGTGGCGCGGTCGTTCTTCCGCACCCACGGGCTGCCGGTGTGCGTCACCCGGTGTTCCAACAACTACGGTCCGTACCAGTTCCCGGAGAAGGTCATCCCGCTGTTCGTCACCAACCTGCTGGACGGGCGGAAGGTGCCGCTCTACGGCGACGGGCTGAACGTCCGTGACTGGCTGCACGTGGACGACCACTGCCACGGCATCCAGCTGGTCGCCGAGGGCGGGCGGCCCGGCGAGATCTACAACATCGGCGGCGGTACCGAGCTGACCAACCGGGCGCTGACGGAAAAGCTGCTCGAAGCCGTGGGGGCCGGCTGGGACAGCGTCGAACCGGTCGAGGACCGCAAGGGCCACGACCGCCGGTACTCGGTGGACATCACGAAGATCAGCAGTGAGCTGGGGTACGCTCCGCGCGTGTCCTTCGAGGACGGTCTGGCCGCGACAGTGGCCTGGTACACGGACAATCGCGCGTGGTGGGAGCCCCTGGCGGAGCGGGCCGCGCTGAAGAAGTAAGGGATCTTTCTGTGCGGCTGACGGTGCTCGTCCCCGGTGGTTCCGGACAACTCGGCCGGGATCTCGCCGCGCTGGCGTCCTCCGAGGTCGACGTGGTGGCGCCGGGTTCCGCGGAACTCGACGTGACGGCGACGGGCCAGGTCCTCGCGGCGGTCGGCGCGCTGGCCGATCGTGCCCGGGAGACGGGTTCGGCGCCGGTGGTCGTCAACGCGGCGGCGTACACGGCGGTCGACGCGGCGGAGAAGGACGAAGAGCGTGCGTTCGCGGTGAACGCCGACGGCCCCCGCGTCCTGGCGGCGGCGTGCGCGGCCCGGCGCGTGCCGCTGATCCACGTGTCGACGGACTACGTGTTTTCCGGCGACGCTTCGGTTCCCTACGAGCCGTCGGACGAACTCGGGCCGCGTTCGGCGTACGGCCGCACGAAGGCGGCGGGCGAGGACGCGGTGCTCGGGTCCGGGGCGTCGTCGTGGGTGGTGCGGACCGGGTGGCTGTACGGCAAGTCGGGGTCGAACTTCGTGAAGACCATGGCTGCGCTGGAAGCTTCGCGTCCTGAACTGTCCGTTGTGGACGACCAGGTGGGCGGTCCCACGTGGACGGCCGACCTGGCCGGCGGTCTTCTGGAGCTGGCCTCTCGCGTGGCCGGCGGGGATGGGCCGGAGGCCCGGATCCTGCACTGCACGAACGCGGGATCGGTGAGCTGGTGCGGTTTCGCCCGCGCGGTGTTCGAGCGGCTGGGCGCGGATCCGGCGCGGGTGCGGCCGTGCACGACGGAGGAGTTCCCGCGCCCGGCGGTACGCCCGGCGTACTCGGTGCTGTCGCCGTCGTCGTGGAAAGCGGCGTGGCTGACCCCGATGCGGCCGTGGGAAGAGGCGCTGGACGCCTACTTCGCGGCCGAGTAGGGCCCGGACTCAAGCGCCCCAATGTGGCGTTCGGTGCGTCCAACGCACCGAACGCCACATTGGGTGCGCTGGACGCAACCAACGCCACATTGGGGCGCTTGGGGCAGTCGGTCAGTGACGGCCGGAGGCCAGGCGGTACGCGCCCACCGTCAGTTCCGCGCACGTGCGCCACGTGAAGCCCGCCGCGTGGGTGCGGCGGGCCGCCGACGTCGCCACCGCGTGCGGGTCCGTCACCGCTGTCCGCAGGGCCGAAGCCAGGCTGTCCACGTCGCCGTACGGGACCAGGCTCGCGCAGTCGCCCGCCACTTCGCGCAGGGCCGGGATGTCCGTGCAGACCACCGGGACGTCCGAGGCCATCGCTTCCAGTACCGGCAGGCCGAAACCCTCGTCGCGCGAGGGCAGCACCAGTGCCGACGCGCCCGCCACCACCGTGCGCAGGTCCACATCGGACAGGTAGCCCGTCTGGGTCCGGCGTGGGCCGTGGGGGAACGGGCCGGGCCCGGCGAACACCAGGTCCGGGAGGTCCGGGGCCGCGTCGTGCGCGCGGGTCAGCCAGTCCAGGCCCTTGCGCGGGCCCGCCGCGCCCGCGAACAGCAGGTACTTCGCGGGCAGGCCGAGGCGGGCGCGGCGCTCGTCGTCCGGGGGACGCGCGGTGAACCACGCCGGGTTGACGCCCAGCGGGGTCACCACGATCTTGTCGCGGGAAACGTCGAGGCGCTCCGCCACCGCGTCCGCGACCGCGGCCGTCGGGGTGCAGATCACGTTGGCCCGGTGCGCGCCGCGGCGGACCAGTTCCGGGAGGTCGCGGTCGCTCGGGGCCAGCTCCGCCGGGTTGTCCAAAAAGGCCAGGTCGTGGATCGTCACCACGCCCGCCGCGCGGAACCGGCCCGGCAGCACGAAGTTCGTGCCGTGCACGACGTCGGTCGGGCCGGCGAACAGCTCCACCGGCGGGAAGTCCGAACGGACCCACGCCATCCGCAGCAGCCGCGCCGCCACCGGCATCCCGCGGGCCTGCGCGCCGTACGGGAGCACGTGCCGCAGCCGCCGCCAGCCGCGCAGCGTGAACGCCACCGCGCGCGTGTCCACCTCGGAGATCGACACCAGTTCTTCGATCAGCGCGGACGTGTACCGGCCGATCCCGGTGCGGGCACCGAGGAGCGGGGTGCCGTCGAGGAGAACGCTGAGGGACCTAGCCACGGCGGAGCCGTTGCTTCGCGACCTTGAGCACGCGGCCGCCCGCGCGCCGGGCCAGCTCGCCCGCACCGCCCGCGGTCAGGTACTCGCGGACGAGGTCGACGTCCCGCCGCAGCATCGCCCGCCCGCGCACCGCCGGCGTCTTCACCAGGTCGGCGGACCCGGGCAGCCGGTCGGCCGCCGGGCGCGGGTCGCGGCAGAACTCCACCAGCGGCTTCAGTGCTTCGGGCCACGCGAACCGCTGCGCGACGACGGCGATCCGCTCGACGCAGCCGGCCGCGAACTCCTCGTCGTACAACGACTTTTCCAGTGCGTCCGCCAGCGCGGAAGCGTCCTCGGCCGGCACGACCACGCCGAGCTTCTCCGCCCGCACCAGGTCGGCGAAGGCGTCGCCGTCGGTGGTGACGATCGGCAGGCCGGCCCACAGGTAGTCGAGGACGCGGGTGCGGAACGCGAACGTCGTCTCGACGTGCTCGTAGTGGGTCGTCACCCCGCAGTTCGCGTCGAGCAGCCAGTTCTGGCGCTCGTGGTAGGGCACCCACTGCTCGTTGAAGTAGACGTGCTTGCCCGTCAGCCCCAGCGAATCCGCGAGCCGGATCGTGCGGGTGCCGATGTCCATCTCGGCGACCTCGGGGTTCGGGTGCTTCATCCCGAGGAACACCAGCCGGACGTCGCCGCGGCGGCGGCGCAGCTCGTCGATCGCGCGGACCAGCGTCAGCGGGTCGAACCAGCTGTATACCCCGCCCGCCCAGAGCACGACGTGGTCCGTGCCGCCGATGCCCAGCGTCGAGCGCAGGCCCGGCCCGGTGCGCACCGGCGGCTCCGGCGACAGTCCGAAGGGGACGACCGCGAGCAGCGACTGCGTCGTCGGATCGGCGTCGTAGAGCCGCGGGGAAAGCCGGCCCAGCGCGGCCAGGTGACCGAGCCAGAAGTGCCGCTGCCGCTCGGACGCGCAGAGGAAGAAATCGCCGCGCTCGAGCTGCGCGTCCAGCACCTTCGTGACGCCGGCGAGGTCGGCCGCGCGCTGGTCGTCGGCGACGCCCTTGCCCTGCTCCAGCAGCTCCAAGTGCATCGGGTCGTAGAGGTCGGCGACGACGATCTTGCCGCTGTGCTGCTTCTTCAGCGTCGGCGCCAGTTCCAGCACGTGACCCTGCAGGACGATGACGTCGGCCCAGGCGATCGGCGCTTCCAGCTCGCGGTGCTTGCCGGCGCTGACCCGGAACGGCGCGGGCGGCGGCGTCGCGAGGGGGTTGGTGGTGACCAGGTGGACGTCGTGCTCGGCGGCCAGCGCCAGCGCGATGTTCCAGGCGCGGATCGCCGGGCCCGCCATCCGCTCGGTGAGCGCGTCGCCGGTGATCACGAGGATCCGGCGCCGCTGCCCGAAAGCCTTTTCGATGCCGAACGCCTCGACGAGGATGTCGTGCGCGGCGAGGTAACGCGGCAGCGGGTACGCCGGCTCCAACGCCTTGCGCAGCAACGGAAGCAGGTCGGCGTCGGTGCGGACGCGCGCGGCCTGCTCGACCGCGCGGGACTCCGCCAGCGACGGCAGCTGCTCGACGAACTGGTCGATGGCGAGCAGTCCGGCCAGCGTGGTCCGCGGGACGGCGACGTCGCCGGACTCGATCGGGCCGACGCCCTGTTCGAGGTCGAGCTGGGTCGCGTCCAGCTCGCCGCGGGCGGTGGCCCGGCGCACGGCCAGCGCGAGCGCCGCGGGCAGCGCGCGGGCCAGCGTTTCGTCGGAGAGGTTCTTGTAGAGCGCGGCGAGTGCGTTGCGCTCCAAGAGAAAGGTCTCGCGGCCGGTCTCCGGAGCGTCCACTGTGGACATCGTGCCGTGGTGGCGGTGGAACGCCTGCGATTCCGGGACGTACCGCACCCGCCAGCCGCGCAGGTTCAGCCGCCAGCCGAGGTCGACGTCCTCGTAGAACATGAAGAACCGCTCGTCGAAGCCGCCGAGCTCGGCGAACACGCTTTCCCGGACGAACATCGCCGAGCCGGTGCCGAACAGGACGTCCTTCGCGACCTCGTGCTCGGCGGCCGGGACCTCGGCCAGCGGGAGGCCGGCGTGGCGCTTGTAGCCCATGCCGAACCAGGTCAGGCCGCCGTCGACGAAGTCGGTGCCGGTGCCGTCCCAGTCGACGACCTTGCTGGCCACGGCGGCGACGCGGGGCTGGGCGCGCAGCTCGGCGACGGCCGCGGCGACCCAGCCGGGTGCCGGGCGGGCGTCGTTGTTGAGGAAGCCGAGGACGGTGCCCTTCGCGTGCTTCGCGCCGAGGTTGCAGCCGCCCGCGAACCCGGTGTTGCGGCCGGCCTCGATCACCTGGGCCGACGGCACGGCCTCGCGGATGCGCGCGGCCTCGTCCGAGTTGTCGACGCAGATGAGCTCGAGCTCGGGGTAGTCGTGCTCGGCGAGCGCGCGCAGGCAGGTGATCGTGTCGTCGGCGCCGTGGTAGTTCACCACGATCACCGAGACGAGCGGTTGCGGTTCCCCCTGCGCCAAAGCCTGCTCCTTCGTCGGATGGGCGCCAGCTTAAAGGCCCGCCCAAGCCTCCCAGACCGCGCCTCGGCCGAGCGTCGCGCGGCGGCCGATCCGGCGGCGGGCGAGCACCGTCGCCGGCAGCCGCGCGGCGACCTCGGCGAGGACCCGGCAGCGCAGCCCGAACCGGAAGTTCGCCGCGGCCGGCCGTCCCGGCCGCAGCGGCAGCACCGCTGTCAACACGGCGAACCTGACCAGCTGGTTCACCGCGACCCCGCGGGGCGCGCACCGCAGCAGCATGAGCAGCCGGTTGCGCTCGTTCCAGCGGTGGAACAGCGGCGAACCGGGCTTGCTGCTGACGCCGTGCGCGTGCCGGACGCGGGCGCCGGGCACCGCGACGACGTCCCAGCCGGCCAGCCGCAGCCGCCACGCGGTGTCGGTGTCCTCGTAGTAGCAGAAGAAGGCCGCCGGGACGCCGTGCACGCTCTTCAGCACGTCCGTGCGCAGCAGGGCCGCGCCGCCGCAGAAGGCGAACACCTCGCCGGCCGGCTCGGTGAGGTCGGCGCCGTGGCCGTCGGCGGTCAGCCGGACCCCGGCGGACTGGGTGGTGCCGTCGGGCCGCACGAGCAGCGACGTCGCCGCGGCCGCCAGCGGTGCTTTCCCGAGGGTGTCCTCCAGCGTCGCGAGCCAGTCCGGGGCCGGTTCGGCGTCGTCGTTCAGCCACGCGATGAGCGGCGTACCGACCTTCTCGAGCGCGACGGCGAGGGCGCCCGCGTACCCGGTGTTGCGGGGAAGGCGGAGTACTTGCGGACGCGAAGGATGGCCTTCGAGCAGGGCGGCGGTGCCGTCGTCGGAGGCGTTGTCCACCACGAGCGTCCGATGTGGACGCGTCTGCGCGGCGAGCGCGTCGAGGCAGGCGGTGACGTGCCCGGCACCCCGCCAGGTCACGACGACCACCGTGGTGGCGGGATTCGCGGTCACGTCCCGCACAATAGCCGCGTGCCCGAACTGGTCGTGCTCGCCGAGCAGCTCCTCGCGCCCGTGCCCGGTGGCACCGGGCGCTACACGGCCGAGCTGCTCCCCGCGCTCGCGAAGACCGCGCCGCCGGGCTGGACGGTGTCCAGCGTGGTCGCGCGGCACGCCGACGTGACCGTGGCCGAGCTCGACGGCGTCGACGGCCCGCGGGTGCTGAAGATCCCGCCGCGCGCGCTGGTCGCCGCGTGGCAGCTGGGCCTGCGCTGGTGGCCGGGCGGGGATGCGGTGCACGCGCCGACGCCGTTCGCGCCGCCGCGCGCGCCGGCCGGGAAGACGCTGAGCGTGACCGTGCACGACACCGTGCCGTGGACCCACCCCGAGACGCTGACCGCGCGCGGCGTCAGCTGGCACCGGTCGATGATCGCGCGGGCCGCGCGGCGGGCGTCGGGGCTGGTCGTGCCGACCCGGGCGGTCGCCGACGAGCTGGCGGTGCTGATCGACCTCGACGTCCCGGTGCGCGTGGTCCCGCACGGCGTGCGGGTGCCCGCCGGCGACGCGGACCTCGAGCTGCCCGCCCGGTACGTGCTGGCGGTCGGCACGATCGAGCCGCGCAAGGGCATCGACGTGCTGATCGACGCGGTCGCCGCGCTGGACGGCGTGATGCTCGTGCTCGCCGGCCAGCCGGGCTGGGGCGGCGTCGACCCGGTCGCCTTGGCGGTCGAGCGTGGCCTTCCCGCCGAGCGGCTGCGGGTGCTCGGGAAGGTGTCGGACGCCGAGCTGGCGACCGCGCTCCGGCACGCGAGCGCGCTGGCCGTGCCGAGCCTCGCCGAAGGGTTCGGGCTGGGCCTGCTGGAGGCGATGGCGGCCGGGGTCCCGGTGGTGCACACCGACGTCCCGGCGCTGGTCGAGGTGGCCGGCGGCGCGGGCGTGACGGTGCCGCGCGGCGACGCCAGGGCGCTGGCGGCCGCGCTCCGGGAGGTGCTCGGTTCGCCGTCCCGGGCGGCGGAACTGGTGCGGTCGGGGCGGGACCGGGCGAAGGCGTTCACCTGGCGCCGCGCCGCGGAAGCCGTCTGGGCGATCCACCGGCGGCCCCGCGATTAGCCCGGTTTGCCAGTTCCCCACCAGCGGGAAGGGCTGCCGCCGTACCCTGCAGGGGTGAGCGATGACCCCCGGGTGCTGATCGACGCGACGGCGGTGCCCGCGGACCGCGGCGGGGTGGGCCGGTACGTGGATTCGCTGGTCGCCGCCCTCGACGCGGACGGCGCGCGGCTCACCGTCGTCTGCCAGCCCCGCGACCTGCAGCTTTACGATCGGCTGGCGCCGCGCTCGCGCGTCGTGCCCGCCTCGCCGTCGACGACCACCCGCACGGCGCGGCTGACCTGGGAACAGGCGACCCTGCCCCGGCTGACCCGCCGCCTCGGCGCGGACGTCGTCCACTCACCGCACTACACGATGCCGCTCGCGACGTCGGCGGCTTCGGTGGTCACGCTGCACGACGCGACGTTCTTCACGGACGCGGTGCTGCACTCGTCGGTGAAGGCCCGCTTCTTCCGCGCGTGGACGGCGACGGCGTTGCGCCGCGCGACGCTGTGCGTGGTCCCCTCGGCGGCGACGGCGGCGGAGCTGGCCCGCGTCGGCCCGGTCCGGCACGCGTCCTTGGAAGTCATTCACCACGGCGTCGACACCGAGCGCTTCCACCCGCCGTCCCCTGCGGAGATCGCCGCGGCGCGGGCCGCGGTGGGCCTCGGGCGGACGCCTTACGTGGCGTTTTTGGGGGCGCTGGAGCCGCGCAAGAACGTGCCGGCCCTGATCCGCGGGTTCGCCCGCGCGGTGGCGGGGCGCCCGGACGCGCCGGCGTTGGTGCTGGCCGGGCAGCCGGGGTGGGACACGCAGGTCGAGCGGGCTTTGGACGCGGTCCCGCACCGGCTGCGCGTGATCCGGGCGGGGTACCTGCCGTTCGGCACGCTGGCGGGGTTCCTGGGAGGGGCTTCGCTGGTGGCGTACCCATCGCTGGGCGAGGGCTTCGGGCTCCCGGTCCTGGAGGCGATGGCGTGCGGCGCGTGCGTGCTGACCACCCGTCGGCTGTCGCTCCCGGAGGTGGGTGGGGACGCGGTGGCGTACTGCGGCGTGGGCGCCGGGGACGTGGCCGCGGCGATCAGTGAGCTGCTGGCCGATCCGGGGCGACGGGCGGAGCTGGCTACGGCGGCGCAGCAGCGGGCGAAGGAGTTTTCCTGGGCCACGACGGCGGAGCGTCATCGGGAGGCTTACGGGAAGGCCTGGTCACGGCACCTGCGGAGCCGCTGAGCGTTCCGGGCTGTGATCGACGGTGGTACGCTGGGTGTGCGAGGTCCCCGTGGGGCCGAGTATGAAAGCCCGTGACGCGTCCGGACGGTCGTCTCGCGGGCTTTTCGCTGTTCTCATACCTCGAAGCGCTCGATGACCAGCGGACTCGCGCGGCGCCGCCAGTCGCCACCCGCCCCGACGCACCAAGCCACGGCATCGGATATCCACAGGAGCGGCTCCGCGGTGGAGTCGACGTGCTCGTAGGTGAGTTCGGTCTTCGACGGCCGGAAGCCGAGTGCGTGCTGCAGCGTTCGGCGGTCGTGTCCGTCGCGGTGGTCGCGGCTGTCGAGGACCAGCCGGTGCGCTTGCGCCCCGAGCAGGTCCTGGGTCAGGTGCGCCAGGCAGCGTTGCCGGGCCGCTTCTTCGGCTTTCGGCGCGCAGGTGGCGAAGTAGAGCCGCGCGGTGACCGGCATCGCGGCCATCCGGTCGATGAGCATCCTGCGGCGAGGTTCCTTCTCCTTCTTGAAGTGCAGCTCGCGCGCACCGCGCATGAGGAGCGACATCAACGCACGGCGAGTGGGGGTCAGGTGCGCCGGTTCGACGATTGTCGCGCAGAGTAGATAGCTGCCGGTCCGTGCCGACTCGTCGACGAAGGCGTGCACCGTCATCCCGCCATCATGACGTGCGGTGTTGTCCGTGCTGGATCGGGTGACTACGTGAAGTGACGAGTGAACACTTCTCCGAGCGTGCTCCTCACCCGGGGTGCCGGGAGAGCGCTGCGTGACGAGGGGACAATGGCCCGGTGACTGAGCAGACCCGCTACGGCGACCAAATCGGCGTCGTCACCGTGACGTACTTCTCCGGCGACACCCTCGAGCGGTTCCTCGACACCCTCGAGAAGGCCACCGATCGCGACGTGCAGGTTGTCGTCGCCGACACCGTCTCCACCGATGGTGCGCCCGAGAAGGCCGCGAAGCGTGGGAACGTGCACCTGCTCAGCATCGGGGAAAACGTCGGGTACGGGACCGGGTGCAACCGCGGGGTCGCCGAACTGGATGACCGGTACGGGTGGATCGTCATCTCCAACCCGGACCTCGAATGGGAGCCCGGGTCCCTCGACACGCTGCTCGAAGCCGCGAAGCGGTGGCCGCGTGGGGGGTCGTTCGGGCCGCTGATCCACGAGCTCGACGGGACCACCTACCCCTCCGCCCGGCTGCTGCCCTCCTTCGGGCGCGGGATCGGGCACGCCGCGCTCGGGAAGATCTGGCCCGGGAACCCCTGGACCAAGCAGTACCGGCAGGAGACCGGGACGCCCGTCGAGCGCGTCGCCGAGTGGCTGTCCGGCTCCTGCCTGCTGCTGCGGCGGGAGGCGTTCGAGTCGGTCGGGGGGTTCGATTCGCGGTACTTCATGTACTTCGAGGACGTCGACCTCGGGGACCGGCTCGGCAAGGCCGGCTGGCTCAACGTCTACGTGCCCTCGGCCGGCGTCATGCACCTCGGCGGGCACTCGACGTCGCAGGCGTCCAAGAAGATGCTCGCCGCCCACCACGCGAGTGCCTACCAGTACCTCGCCGACCGGCACCCGGGCCTGCTCTGGAAGCCCGTGCTGGCCGCGACGAAGCTCGGGCTCGCGCTGCGGCTGAAGCTCGAAACCCGCTAGATCCCGTCGAGCCGGCGCGAGAGGTCGGACCTGCCGTTGGTCTGCGTCACCGTCGGCACCAGGCCGGTGTCCTCCGGGTCGGGCTCCTTCAGCGGGCTCGTGATCGGCTCGGCCTGGGGACGCCGGGCCAGCGGCGTGGGCATCGGTGTCGTCGGCGTCGGCGTGCTCAGCGGTGTCGTCTGCTGCGGGCGGCGGCCGCCCGGGACCTCCAGCCGGCGCGTCGGGGACGAGCCGGCCAGCGGGTGGTCGTTCTCCTCGATCAGCGACGCCGGCAGCTGCGTCGTCGTGTCGGGGTCCCGGCTCCGGTCGAGGCCGTCGATCGCCGCGCGCGGGATCTGCTGGGTGTTCGACGAGTCCATCGGCGACGTGGCGCTGTCGGGTGTCACCACGAACACACCGCGCGCTTGGGCTCGTGCGAGCAGGGCGTCCGCCCGATCGCGGGGGTCCATCCCCTCGGCCTCCCGACTGACCCGGGGGCCCTCTGGGGAGGGGCCCGCCTGTTTCCTGTCTAGGGTAGGCCCTCCGGGCGACCTCCGTCAGGGTTTCCCGCGGCTTGTCGCTCAGCGGTGCGTGATACAGGAGGAGATTTCCGTGACGTCCGAGGTCGAGGTCGACGCCGTCGTGCTGGTCGGGGGCAAGGGCACCCGGCTGCGCCCGCTCA
Organism: Amycolatopsis solani; assembly: GCF_033441515.1. Taxonomy (NCBI): domain Bacteria; kingdom Bacillati; phylum Actinomycetota; class Actinomycetes; order Pseudonocardiales; family Pseudonocardiaceae; genus Amycolatopsis; species Amycolatopsis solani. The sequence continues at coordinate 218,099 of NZ_JAWQJT010000001.1, read as the reverse complement.
CCCTTTCGGCGCCGAAGCCGATGCTCCCGACAGCCGGGACGCCCTACCTGAGCCACCTGTTCTCGCGCATCCGCGAGGCCGGGATCCGGCACGTCGTGCTGGGGACGAGCTACCGGGCGGAGGTGTTCGAGGAGTACTTCGGCGACGGCAAGTCGATCGGTCTGGACCTGGAGTACGTCGTCGAGGAGGAGCCGCTGGACACCGCGGGCGCCATCCGCAACGTCTACGACAAGCTGCGCGCCGACCACGTGATCGTCTTCAACGGCGACATCATCTCTGGGTCGGACCTCGGCGAGCAGCTGCGCGTCCACCGCGAGTCCGAAGCGGACGTCACGCTGCACCTGCAGCGCGTGCCGGACCCGAGCCGGTTCGGCTCGGTGCCCACCGACGAAAACGGCCGGGTGCAGGCGTTCCTCGAGAAGACGCCGAACCCGCCGACCGACCAGATCAACGCCGGCTGCTACGTCTTCCGCCGCCCGGTGATCGAGGGCATCCCGACCGGCCGCCGCGTGTCGGTCGAGCGCGAGACGTTCCCGCAGCTGCTGGAGCAGGGCGCGCACATCCACGGCTTCGTCGACGCGTCCTACTGGCTGGACGTCGGCACACCGGAAGCGTTCGTCCGCGGCTCGGCGGACCTGGTGCGGGGCGTCGCGCCGACGTCGGCGCTGCCCGGCCACCCCGGTGAGTTCCTGGTCCTCGACGGCGCTTCGGTGGCCGAGGACGCCCAGCTCTCCGGTGGTTCGACCATCGGCGGCGGCGCGGTCGTCGGCTCGGGCGCGAAGATCGACGGCTCGGTCCTGTTCGACGGCGCCGCGGTGTCCGAGGGCGCCATCGTCGAGCACTCGGTGCTGGGCCACGGCGCGCGCGTCGGAGCCGGTGCGGTGCTGCGGGGCGTGGTCCTGGGCGACGGCGCATCCGTCGGCGCGGGCTGCGAGCTGCTGGAAGGCGCCCGCGTCTGGCCCGACACGGTGCTGCCCGACGGCGCCATCCGCTTCTCGAGCGACGCGTAGCCGATGTTCTGGCGTCCCGCGTTCGAAGTCGACTTGGGGAGGGTCCTGAGTCCGCTGAAGCGCGGGCGCGGGTCGCTGAACATCCTCACCGACGAGCGCGGGATCACCTGGCTGGCGATGAACACCCCCGACGGCCCCGGCACGCTCGCGCTGCGCCGGCTCACGGACGGGCGCGTCGAGGCCGCGGCCTGGGGCGACGGGAAAGATCGCCTGCTCAGCGGCGTCCCGGCGCTGCTGGGCGCGGACGACGACGACACCGGCTTCGTCGCGCACCACGACGTCGTCGCGCGCGCCCGGCGGGCGAACCCCGGCCTGCGGCTCGGCGCCACCGGCGTCGTGTGGGACTGGCTGGTGCTCGCCGTGCTGGAGCAGAAGGTCGCCGGCAAGGAGGCGATCCGGTCGTGGGCCGAGCTGTGCCGCCGCTTCGGCGGGACGGCGCCGGGGCCGGGGCCGGAACGCCTGCGCGTGCCGCCGACGCCGGTGACGCTGCGCTCGCTGCCGGACTGGCACTGGCACCGCGCGGGCGTCGACATCAAGCGCCGGACGGCGTTGCTGAACGCGGCGCGGGTGGCGCCGCACCTGGAGCGGGCGGTGGAGCTGCGCGGGCTCGAGGGCAGGCACTGGCTGCGCCAGGTGCCGGGCATCGGCGTCTGGACGGCGGCGGAGGTCGCCCAGCGTGCGTGGGGCGACCCGGACGCGGTGAGCTTCGGCGACTACAACATCCCGTCGATGGTCGGCCACGCGCTGGCCGGCACGAAGGCGGACGACGCGGCGATGGCCGAGCTGCTGGCGCCGTACGCCCCGCAACGGCAGCGCGCGGTCCGCTACCTGGAGGCGGCCGGGCACACGCGCCCGCGCTTCGGCCCGCGCATCGAGCTGCGCGACTACCGCGCGATGTGAGCGGACGTTGCCGCGCGGGACCGGCCTGGGGTACCGGACTACTGCGGTGGCGGGGGATAGCTGCCCGGCGGGGGCGGGTACGGGGGCTGCTGGCCGGGGTACGGCTGCTGAGGTGGGTAACCGGGGGAGCCCGGCGGAGGCGGGAAGCCTTGCTGCGGTGGGTATCCCGGCTGCGGGTAGCCCGGGTACTGCGGCGGGTACGGCGGTTGCTTCGGCTTGGCGGAGTGGACGATCACCGCCACCACCGCGCCGATACCCCCGAGGAGCACCAGCAGGATCAGCAGCATCAGGACGCTCACGCTCGGCCTGTCCCTTCGTCGAGTGCGGCCTGGACGATCGACAGCGCCTCCGCGTCGTCCACGCCCAGTTTGCGGGTCAGCGCAGCGTATTCGGCCGCGGCCTGCTGGGCGCGGCGGCGGCTCTGGTCGCCGGACGCCGCGACGAAGCTGCCCGCGCGGCCGCGGGTCTCGATCAGGCCCGCTTCCTCCAGTTCGCGGTAGGCGCGCGCGACGGTGTTCGGGGCGATGCCCAGGTCGGCCGCGAGCTGCCGGACCGTCGGCAGTTTCGTGCCGACGGCCAGGCTCCGGTCGGTGATCCGCGTCGCGAGCCCGGACCGGACCTGCTCGAACGGCGGCACCGGCGAGCTGCTGTCGAAGGGGACGATCACCAGCTCTGCGGCCCCGCACCCGGGCCCGGCGGCGGCTGCTGCGGGAACGACGGACCCTGCGGCGCGTACTGCTGCGGGGCGGGCGGGTACCCCGGCTGCTGCGGGAAACCCTGCTGCGGCGAAGGCGGGTACCCGGGCTGCTGCGGGAACCCCTGCGACGGCGGCGCGAACCCCTGCTGCGGCGCCGCGAACCCGGGCTGGGCGGGCGCGAACCCCGCCTGCTGAGGCGCGAATCCCGGCGCGGGCGGCGTGAATCCCTGCGGTGGTGGCGCGAACCCTTGCTGTGGCGGGAAGTTCGGGTTCGGCGGGAACTGCCCGCCGTTCTTCATCGCTTCCTCGCGGCGCATCTTCGACACCCGGACGATCACCGCGATGATGAACACGATCACGCCCAGGATGATCAACCCGAGCACGATGTACCCGAACACGCCGGTGTCGCCGCCACTGCCGGAGTGGTAGTGCACCCGCTGCGGGAACTGCGTAGCCATGTGGTCCCTCCCTGTCCGCGATCCAGGCTAGTGCCCGGCACCGACAGGAATGGCCGCTTTCACCAGATCGGCGAGATCTTCCGACCCCGCGGGAAGCGCGTCCGCCGGCCACCACCGCAGGTCGTCGGACTCGTCGCTGCGCACCGGCGACGCACCCGGCGGGGCGTGCACCGCGAACCGGACGTCGAAGTGCCGCGTCGGCACGCCGAGCGAGCACGTGATCGGGTGGACGTCCAGGTGCACCGGCTCGGCGGAGATCCGCAGCCCGGTCATCCCGGACTCCTCGGTGGCCTCCCGCAGTGCGGCGCCGGCCAGCGAAGTGTCCGACGGCTCGCAGTGCCCGCCGAGCTGCAGCCACCGGCCGACGCGCGGGTGCAGCGTGAGCAGCACCCGCGTGCCGGTGTGGTCCAGCAGCACCGCCGACGCCGTCAGGTGCCCGGCCGCGCACGAGCGCTGACAGCTGTCCTCGCGCGCCGCCAGGAAGCCGAGGAACGCCTGGCGCAGCGATTCCTGGGAAGCGAGAGCCGGCCGCCACGACGAAAGCGTCGAGACGGCGTCCGCGTGCAGGGTCACAGCTCCAGCAACCCTTCGCCGGGCGAAACCTCGCCACGCGGGGGCGGGGAGTCCAGCGGGACGCCGATTGCGACCGAACCGAGCGGCTGCCAGCGGTCGTCGAGGCCGAGGACCTCCCGCACCAGGTCGGCGGCGAAGATCGTCGACCCGATCCAGCACGAGCCGAGCCCCTCGGCCGCCAGCGCGACCAGCAGGCCCTGCACCGCGGCGCCGCCGGCCACGGTGAACATCGTCTTCTCACAGTCGTTGCGGCGCTCGTCGCGGTAGGTGTGCGCGCCGTCCGGCACCAGGAACGGGATGACGACTTCCGGGGCCCGGTACAGGATGTCGCCGCGGCTGAGCCGCTTCGCGATCTGCTCTTCGGTGAATTCGTCGCCGCTCAGGTCCGCCCGCCACGATTCGCGCATGGCGTCGAGCAGCTTCTTGCGCGTTCCGCCGTCGCGCAGCCAGACGAACCGCACCGGGTGCGTGTGATGGGGCGCGGGCGCGGTCAGCGCGGACCCCACGGCCCGACGCAGCGCGTCGGGATCGACCGGCTCGTCGGCGAACTGCCGCACGGAACGCCGGGCCGGGACGGCTTCCCGGCGCCCCTGCGCGATGGCTTCGTTGGTGCCCAGCCGGAAGAGGTCCTCTTCCAGGGGGCGGATCAGGTTCCGCGCGGTCGAGCCGTCGTCGACGAGGTCGAGCCCGCGGACGACCGCGACCGGCGTCCCGCCGAGCTTGCCCTTGACCAGGTCGGCGGCCGCGGCGAGCTCATCGGCGACGGCGACCTCGGTGACGGCGAGTTCGTTGCCCTGCCCGTCGATCTGCCCGCGGTAGGCGTGCAGCACGCGCAGGCCGGACGCGCCGATCGCGTTGTCGGTCTGCCCGACGCGCCAGGCGCGGCCCATCGTGTCGGTGACGACGACGGCGACCTCGACGCCGAGCCGTTCGCGCAGGCCGTTGCGCAGCGCCAGCGCGGAAGCGTCCGGGTCGGCGGGCAGCAGCGCCACCTCGTCCCCGGCCACGTTGGACGCGTCGATCCCGGACGCGGCCTGCACGATGCCCAGCGGGTTCTCGGTGATCACCGTGCGCGCGATCCGCGCGACCACCCGGACGGCTTCCTGCTCGACGAGCTTCCGGCGCTCGGTGTCGCGGGCCTCCGGGTCGGTCGGCACGCGGACGAGCCTGCCCTCGGCCTTGGAGACGATCTTGCTGGTCACGACCAGGACGTCACCCGAACGCAGCCAGGGTGCCGCACCCACGATCGCGCCGGTCAGGTCGTCGCCGGGGCGGAATTCGGGGAGCCCGGTGACGGGCAGGATCTCCAGCTTGGGGGAGGCGTGGTCACTCAACGGGGGCTCCGGCCAGTTCGAGCGCCGCGCGGGCCATCGCCGCGGTCGCGTCCACATCGGACATCAGCAGCGGGACGTCGCGGACGGTCACGCCCGGCACGTCGGCCGTCTCGCCCTCGGCGATCAGCCAGCCGTCGAGCACGCCGCCGTCCTGGCGCGAGCCGTAGTGCCGGCCCACCGCCTCGGCCGACGTCTCGACGCCGATCGCGGTCAGGCACGCGTCGGCCATCCCGCGCAGGGCCTTGCCGCCGATGATCGGCGACACCCCGACGACGCCGGCGCGCGTCTTGCGCAGCGCGTCCCGGATTCCCGGCACGCCCAGCGTGGTGCCCACCGAGACCACCGGGTTCGACGGCGCGAGCAGCACCGCGTCGGCCTCCTTGATCGCCTCCAGGACACCCGGCGCGGGCTTGGCCTCGTCGTTGCCGACCGCGACGATCGAGTGCGCCTTCGGCTCGGCGCGGTAGCGGACCCACCACTCCTGGAAGTGGATGGCCTTCTGCTGGCCGTCCTGCTCCGGGTCGTCGATCACGACGTGCGTCTCGACGCGGTCGTCCGACATCGGCAGCAGCCGGACGCCGGGCTGCCAGCGGTCGCACAGGGCCTCGGTCACCGCCGAGAGCGGGTAACCCGCGCGCAGCATCCGCGACCGGATCAGGTGGGTGGCGATGTCCTTGTCGCCGAGCCCGAACCAGTCCGGGTCGGCGCCGTAGGCCGCCAGCTCCTCCTTGACCACCCAGGTCTCGCCCGAGTGGCCCCAGCCGCGTTCCTTGTCGATCCCGCCGCCCAGGGTGTACATGCAGGTGTCCAGGTCGGGGCAGATCCGCAGCCCGTGCATCCAGACGTCGTCGCCGGTGTTGACCAGCGCCGTCACCTCGTGCTCGGACTCGGACGCACCTTCCGGCGCCATGCCCAGCGCCGCCTTCACACCCAGCAGGAAGCGGGCCCCGCCCACTCCGCCGACCATCACCACGATCTTCACGACGTCGAATCCTCGCACGAGCCGGGTGCGGGCACCCAGTACCGGTATCTGTGGTGCGGGGCGTAGCCGAGCCCCGCGTAGAGCGCGAGCGCGCCCGAGTTCCCCTCCGCCACCTGCAACACCGCGCTGCCCGCTCCCTGTTCCACGCCCCAGCTTCCCAGTGCCGCCATCAGCGCCGACGCCAGCCCGCGCCGCCGGTGCTCCGGGCGCACGGCGAGCCGCCCGACGTGCAGCCAGCCGTCCACCAGCGCCCCGCGGACCGCGGCCGTGGTCACCTCACCGTCGGTCGCGACGCCGTAGCCGACCTTCCCACCACCCAGCACAGCCCGCGCGGCTTCGGTACCGGCGTCGGACCCCAGCACCAGCTCCCACCACCCCGCCGTCGCCTCGTCCGCCACTTTCACGTGAAAGCGACCACCTGGGGGCGTCGCTTTCACGTGAAAGCGGCGCTTCTCGAGCGGGGCGGTCAGGACGACGACCTCGTGGCCGGCGCCGTGGGAAGTCGCCGGGACCCAGCCCGCCGCGGCGATCGCGTGCTCGTTCGGGCTGTCGCGGACCACCTGAGCCATCGGCGGGATCCCCCGATCGTGGGCGAAGTCACACACCGCTCGCAGCGCCGCCGGTACCGGCCGATCGGGGTCGCCGACGGCGAGGACGCTGTTGGCGCGCCCGGTGAACCCGTCCGCCCAGCGCAGGCGCCAGCCGCCGAGGAACTCCTCGGCCACCGGCGGCCATGCTCTGCTGCAGGCGATTTCGAGCGTCTCGGGTGCGTTCACCGCTAGATTGTGACGGAGGCGGTGAAAGTCGCGGAGCGGATTTCTTCCAGGAGGTGGCCGTGGGCATCCAGCGCAAGGACGAGCGGCACAACGAGAAGCTCGTCGACGAGATCTCCGAGGGGTTCAACCGGGCCGTCGGGGAGAAGAAGACCGAGGAAGAGGCCCCCAAACCGCGATTCGTCATCACCGGCGACGCACGGGCGACCCCGCCCCCGCGCCGCCGTGAGCGGTGAGCTCCATACCCGGGGTATGGCTAAGGCTTGCCTCACCAACCGAACGGGTGCCGACGCCGCGTAATGTCGGCACGGACTGGCTGTTTGCAGAGAAAAGCAGGAGTGCGCAGTGACCTACGTGATCGCCGAGCCCTGCGTCGACGTGCTCGACAAGGCGTGTATCGACGAGTGCCCCGTGGACTGCATCTACGAGGGCGAGCGGATGCTGTACATCCACCCCGACGAGTGCGTCGACTGCGGCGCCTGCGAGCCGGTCTGCCCGGTCGAGGCGATCTACTACGAGGACGACGTCCCGGACAACTGGTCGGACTACACCAAGGCCAACGTCGACTTCTTCGACGAGCTGGGCTCGCCCGGCGGTGCCTCCAAGGTGGGCAAGACGGCCAACGACCCGTCGTTCATCAAGGCGCTGCCCCCGCAGGGCGAATGAGCCCGGTCGCGCTGCCCGACTTCCCCTGGGATTCGCTCGCCGAGGTCAAGGCCACGGCGCAGGCGCATCCCGGCGGGGTCGTCGACCTCTCCATCGGCACCCCGGTCGACCCGGTCCCGGCCGGCATCCGCGACGCGCTGGCGTCGGTTTCGGAGATCCCCGGGTACCCGACCACGCACGGCATCCCGGCGCTGCGCGCGGCCGCGATCGCCGCGCTCGGGCGGCGGCACGGGGTCACCGGCATCGAGCCGGACGCCGTGCTCCCGACGATCGGGTCCAAGGAGGCCGTGGCCTGGCTGCCGCGCCTGCTCGGCTTCGGCGCGGGCGACCTCGTCGTCATCCCGGAGCTGGCGTACCCGACGTACGAGGTCGGGGCGCTGCTGGCGGGCGCGTCGATCCTGCGTGCCGACAGCACGGTCGCCCTCGGCCCGCAGCGGCCGTCGATGATCTGGCTGAACTCGCCGTCGAACCCGACCGGCAAGGTGCTCCCGGTGGAGCACCTGCGCAAGGTCGTCGAGTGGGCGCGCGAGCGGGACGTCGTCGTGGTCTCCGACGAGTGCTACCTCGCGCTCGGCTGGGAGGCCGAGCCGCGGTCGATCCTGCACCCGGACGTCTCCGGCGGCCGGACCGACGGGCTGATCGCGGTGCACTCGCTGTCGAAGTCGGCGAACCTGGCCAGCTACCGAGCCGGGTTCCTGACCGGTGATCCCCGGCTGATCAAGCAGCTGCTCGACATCCGCAAGCACGCGGGCATGATCGTGCCGCGCCCGGTCCAGGAGGCGATGGTCGCCGCGCTGACCGACGACGAGGCACTGGAAGCCCAGCGCGGGCGCTACGCCCGCCGCCGGCTCGTGCTGCGGAAGGCGTTGGAGGACAACGGCTTCCGCGTCGACCACTCCGAGGCCGGCCTGTACCTCTGGTCCACCCGCGACGAGGACGCCGGCGCCACCGTCGCGTGGCTGGCCGAGCGCGGGATCCTGGTCGCGCCCGGCACGTTCTACGGCCCGGCGGGCGGCAAGCACGTCCGCGTGGCGCTGACCGCGACCGACGAGCGCATCGACGCCGCCGTGGAGCGGCTCGCTCAGTAGTCGCGGCCGGTGAGGCCCCGGTAGACGAACCGGGTCAGCAGCTCGACGGCTTCTTCGTCGGTCGGCGGCGTCCAGCCCGGCGGTGAGCCGTGCAGCCATGTCGCCGCGAAGGCGTCGACGAGGTTGTACATCAGCATCCCGCAGCGGTCCGGCGTCGTGGGCAGCTTCAGCCCGGCGCGGGTGACGTGCTCGAGGTGGTCGTCGAGGTCGGCGGCCTGGGACGCGCCGAACTGCGCGAGCGTGCGCGCGAACGACTCGCTGACCATCGCGGCCTGGCGCAGGGCCAGCATGGTCGCGGCGTTGTCCCGGTAGAAGTCCCAGTACTGCTTGACGTGCCAGCGCACGGCCGCGGGGTCGCTGAAGTCGTTCTGGTGGTCCTCGTGCTCGGCGCTTTCGTCCCCGGACGCCGCGATGTCGGCGAGGAGCGCCTCGAGCAGCTCTTCCTTGCCCGCGAAGTGGTTGTAGAACGACCCCGCGGCCCGGCCCGCCTCGGCGGTGATGTCGGTGATCTTGGTGTTCAGGTAGCCCTTGCGCGCGAAGACGCGCTTGGCGGCGGCCTTGAGCGCGCCCTCGGTCTCCGCGGCCTTCTCCTTGCGGCTCGTCGCCGTCATCGGCACCTCCCTTGACACGGGACGCTAGCAGCGCCATTCTGAATCTAGATTCACTGAATCACAATTCACTGGGAGGACGACGTGGACACTCGGGTGCTGATCGCGGGAGCGGGACCGACCGGCCTGACCCTGGCCATCGAGCTGGCGCGGCGGGACGTCGCCGTGCGGATCGTCGACAAGGCCGAGACGTACTTCGTCGGCTCGCGCGGCGACGGGCTGCAGCCCCGCACGCTGGAGGTCTTCGAGGACCTCGGCGTGCTCGACGCGGTGCTGGCCGCGGGCATGGCGCCGGTGCCGATGAAGATCCACCTGGGCGGCGAGGTGGTCGGCGAGCGGATGATGTTCGACCCGGTCGAGCCCACGCCGTCGAAGCCGTACCCGACCGGCTGGTTCCTCGGCCAGTCGCAGACCGAAGGCATCCTGCGCGACCGGCTGGCCGAGTTCGGCGTCCGCGTCGAGCTGGCCACCGCGCTGACCGGCTTCGAGCAGGACGCCGACGGCGTCACGGCCACGCTGAGCACGGGCGAGACGGTCCGGGCCGGGTACCTGGTCGGCGCCGACGGCGGCAAGAGCTTCGTGCGCAAGGCGCTGGGGATCGCGTTCGAGGGCGCGACCGACGAGTCGATCCGGATGCTGCTCGGCGACGTCCGCGCCGACGGCCTCGACCGGAACTACGGGCACTGGTTCGCCACGCCGGAAAGCCCGATGAACGGCATGATGTTCAGCCCGCTGCCGGGCACGCCGCACTTCCAGTTCGGCGCCCCGCTCGGCGAGGGCGAGCTGGACGCCGAGACGGCGTTGCCGGCGGTCCAGGCCCGGCTCGACGCGCTGAGCGGCGGCACGGTCAAGCTGTCCGACCTGGCCTGGTCGACGGTCTGGCGGCCGAACGTCCGGCTGGCGGCCCGGTTCCGCGACGGCCGCGTGTTCCTGGCCGGCGACGCCGCGCACGTCCACCCGCCGACCGGCGGCCAGGGCCTGAACACCGGCATCGGCGACGGCTACAACCTGGGCTGGAAGCTGGCCGACGGGTCACCGGAGCTGCTCGACAGCTACGAGCCCGAGCGCCGCGCGAACGCGGCACGCGTGCTCGGGATCTCGAGCGAGCTGATGCGGAAGTACGTCGACGGCGACGAGGATGCGCACAAGCGCGGTGAAGACACGCAGCAGCTGGACGTCACCTACCGCGGCGGCCCGCTGTCCCCGGCGGGGACGGGCGAGCTCCGCCCGGGCGACCGGGCACCGGACGCGCCGCTGCTCGACGCGAACGGCAAGCGGGTCCGGCTGTTCGAGCTGTTCCGCGGCCCGCACGCGACGGAGCTGGTGTTCGGCGACGGTCCTTCGGAGGGCTACCGGATCCTGCCCGCGGGGAGCGCCCCGGCACCGGGCGCCCTGATCGACGACGGCGGCCACGCGTACGCGGCTTACGAGGCTTCGGACGGGCGTCGCGTGCTGATCCGCCCGGACGGGTACGTCTGGTCGATCGCCTGATCACGACATCCCGTTGTGCGTGGAGTTGTCGTAGGTGCCGTTCGGCTTGGCGCGGTACGGGTAGCGGCCGAGCTTCCGCCCGCGGCGCACCCGGCGCCCGGCCAGGACGCCGGCCGTGAGGATGACCAGGACGAGCAGGACCACTCCGCCGATGGCCAGGGTCAGCGCGGTTTCCATCGCCCCAGCGTAGGTGGGCGACGTCGGTCCGGGGTCGGCCGAAACGACGTGAATGACTCATTCCTGTCGCCGGACGACAGGAATGAGTCATTCACGTCATCCCGTCAGGCGTGCAGAGCTCGAGCGGCGCGGTCGACCGCCACCCAGGAAGCCCGCCAAGTTGCGCGGGCCTCGGCGCGGCGAGCCAGCTCGCGCTCCGCGATCCGGCCCGCGACGAAGCCGACCTCGGCGTCGGCGGACTCCAGTACCGAGCGCATCCGCTCGGCCGCGTTCACCGCGTCCTGGTGGTCGCCCAGCACGGTCTGGAAGTCCCTCGTCGCCCGGATCAGGTCCTTGATGCGCTTCGCGCGCTTCTTCTTCGCCGACGTCTGGGCCAGCTCGGCGGCGTACCGCAGCTTCTTGCCGTGGATGCGCAACGCGTGCAGGTCGTCGTCCGGGGGGTCGGCGGGCAGGGCGCGGACGGCCTTGGTGAGCTTGCGGTGCGGCTTCGCCAGCCCGTCGACCAGGTCGTGCGGCTGCTCTGGCACCTCGGCGCCGGAGCGGGTCAGCAGGCTGACCTCGCGCAGCAGCGTCGAGTAGCGGGTGCTGGTCAGTGCGCTGGTCAGCCGCCGCTTCGCCGTCGCGCGCTCGGTGATGAACCGGGCCACCAGGCGGTGCCCGGCGGGCTGGTCGCGGACCTCGAAGTCGGCGATGACCTCGCGCAGGTGCCCGATGAGGACGTCGTAGTCCCGCACCTCGCCGAGCGACTGCCCGAGCCAGCCCAGCTCCGCGCGCACCGGCTCGGCGCCGTCGCCGACCAGGGTGCCGGACAGCTTGAGCACGCTGCGCATCCGCCGCAGGGCGACGCGCATCTGGTGCAGGTCCTCGGGGTCGGCGCCGGAGCGCGTGCCGGGTTCGTACGCCAGCAGGGCGCGGATCTCCCGGTCGAGCTTGGCCCGCACGTGGTGCACGGCCGGATCCGCGGGACCGGCTTCCACCGGTGCGTCCGGCAGGCCCAGCTCGGCCGGGGTGCGGGGCAACGATTCGGTGGTCACCCCGTGAATTGTAGGTGAATTCGCAGCGTCAGTCGTTGGCGTGCAGCATCGCGTTCAGCGTGACCCCGGTGCCGGCCCGCGGCACGACCTCGACCGCGCCGGTGCCGGAGTTGCGGCGGAACACCGCGCCGGAAATGCCGTTGAGCTCCAGCGCCTTCACGACCTTGCCCTCGACGACGACCTTCGTCCCCGCCGTCACGTACAGACCGGCTTCGACGACCGAGTCGTCGCCCAGGGAGATGCCGATGCCGCCGTTCGCGCCGATCAGGCAGCGCTCGCCCAGCGAGATCGTCTCCTTGCCGCCGCCCGAGAGCGTGCCCATGATCGACGCGCCGCCGCCGACGTCCGAGCCGTCGCCGACGACCACGCCGGCCGAGATCCGGCCTTCGACCATGGACGCGCCGAGCGTGCCGGCGTTGAAGTTGACGAAGCCCTCGTGCATGACCGTGGTGCCGGACGCCAGGTGGGCGCCGAGCCGGACGCGGTCCGCGTCGCCGATCCGGACCCCGGACGGCAGGACGTAGTCGACCATCCGCGGGAACTTGTCCACGCTGTACACGGTCACCCCGCCGCGAGCCCGCAGCCGCAGCCGGGTCTGCTCGAAGCCCTCGACCGGGCACGGGCCGTGGTTGGTCCACACGACGTTGGCCAGCAGGCCGAACATGCCGTCGAGGTTCTGGCCGTGCGGGCGGACCAGCCGGTGCGAGAGCAGGTGCAGCCGCAGGTACATGTCGTGGGTGTCGGCCGGGGCGTCGGCGAGCTTGCCGATCGTGGTCCGGACGGCGACGACCTCGACCCCGCGGTCGGTGTCGGGGCCGAGCAGCGCCGCGGCCGCCTCGCCGAGGATTTCGGTGGCTTCGGCCGCGCTCAGGCGCTCGGTGCCGGACGCGCCGCCTTCGGTCAGCTTCGGGTGCGGGTACCAGGTGTCGAGGACCGTCCCGTCGGTCGCGACGGTGGCCAGCCCGACGCCGCTGGCGCCGGTCGTTTCGGGGTTCGGGCTCTGCTCGCTCACGGCCATCACCGTAGTGGAGTGACGCGGATCAACCACCCGTGGGCCGGGCGTCTACCTGCTTCTTCACGCCGTCGAGCGCGGCGGCGACGTCGACCAGCGCCTGCGTGCAGGGGCCGCCCGGGTCCGGCACGGTCGTGCAGCCCGCGCTCCGGAACGCCTTCACGGCGGTGTCGAGCTTGTCCGCTTCGGCGACCAGCTGCGGGTCGCGGTCGTCCGCGCGCTTGCGGGCGGTGCCCGGGACGTTGCCGACCTCCGTGACGTACTTTTCGCAGCCCTTCGGCAGCTGGGTGCGCGGGCTGGCGTAGCACTGGTCGGCGGTCAGCGCGGTCAGCTTCGTCGGGAGCGCGTCCGGCCCCGGCTCGCCGCCCTGCTTGGGGGTCGGGCCCGCCTCGTTGCCGCAGCCGGACAGGACGAGGACCAGCAAAGCGCCGCCGACCGCGACTCCGAAGCTACGCACGCCCCCACGGTAGCGTGCGGGGCATGAGCCTCGACCTGCACGCCGATCCCGTCGACCTGACCGCGGCCCTCGTGGACGTCTTCAGCGTGTCCGGTTCGGAGGCCGAGCTCGCGACGCTGGTGCAGGAAGCGCTCCAGGCGCAGGCGCCGCACCTGGAGGTCGTCCGCAACGGCGACGCGGTACTGGCGCGGACGAACCTCGGCCGCGGGTCGCGGGTCGTGCTCGCCGGGCACCTGGACACGGTGCCGGAGAACGGCAACTTCCCGTCGCGGCGCGAAGGCACCGGCGACGACGAGGTGCTGCACGGCCTCGGCGCGGTCGACATGAAGGGCGGCGACGCCGTCTTCCTGCACCTGGCCGCGACGCTGCCGTCGCCCAAGCACGACGTCACCTTCGTCTTCTACGACAACGAAGAGGTCGAGGCGGTCAAGAACGGCCTGGGCCGGATCGAGCGCGACCTGCCGGAGTGGCTGGCGGGCGACCTGGCGATCGTCGGCGAGCCGTCGAACGGCGTCATCGAGGCCGGCTGCCAGGGCACCATGCGCGTCGAGCTGCGGTTCGCGGGCAAGCGCGCGCACACCGCGAGGGCGTGGATGGGGGAGAACGCGATCCACGCGCTGGCCGGCCCCCTCCGGCGGCTGGCCGAGTACGAACCCCGGATCGTCGACATCGACGGCCTGACCTACCGCGAGGGCCTCCAGGCGACGGCGATCAGCGGCGGGGTGGCGGGCAACGTCGTCCCGGACGCGGCGGTACTGACGGTGAACCACCGCTTCGCGCCCGACCGCTCGCCGGAAGCGGCGGAACGTCACCTCCGCGAGGTCTTCGACGGCTACGAACTGTCCGTTGTGGACCTTTCGCCGGGCGCGCTGCCGGGCCTGTCGGCCCCGGCGGCGGCGGAACTGGTGACGGCGGCGGGCGGCCGCGCGGCGGCGAAGCTGGGCTGGACGGACGTCGCCCGTTTCGCGGCGCTGGGCATGCCGGCGGTGAACTTCGGCCCGGGCGACCCGACGCTGGCGCACACGCAGCAGGAGAACGTCCGGACGGCGGAGATCCGCCAGGTCGCCGACGTCCTGCGCAAGTTCCTGGGCTGAGTCCTCCCAGCACTGTGGCCGTCGTCACAGTCGTGCGGCCTGAGCTGCGGTGACTCGCTGTCGCCACAGCTCACCGCAACTTTTCCCGCCGCTCGGCCGTATGCCCTGATGAAAGCCGCGCACCCGAGGGGGACCCATGCCCGAAACCGCGAGACGGGCCGCGGTTGCCGCCCTGCTCGCCGTGGTGGTGGCCGGGGTGGTCACCGCGTGTGAGCAGCAGCCCGTCGCCGCGCCCGCGGCCGGGCCGATCCGGACGGCCATCGGGGAGGCCACCGCGCTGCCGCCGCCGCCCGACGAGCCGGCCGTGCCCGTGACGCAGGCCGCGCCCGTCGAGGTGGCCATCACCTTCCCGCGGACCGGGTCCGGGCAGTGGATGTTCACCCCGGGCAGCGACGAGGTCGCCGGCACCCAGGGACGCCTGATGCGGTACCGGATCGCGCTCGAGACCGACATCGACGGCGTCGGGCCCGCCGACTTCGCGAAGAAGATCCGCGGCATCCTCGGCGACGACCGCGGCTGGACCGCCGGCGGGCAGTGGCGGCTGCAGCAGGTCGGACCGGCCGACAGCGCCGACTTCACGATCTACCTGGCCACCCCGGCCAGCCGCGACAAGCTGTGCGGTGGCACCCCGGACAGCTACACGTCCTGCCGCAACGGCAGCAACGTCGTGCTCAACGTCGCCCGCTGGGCCAACGCCGTGCCGAACTACGGGGCCCCGCTCGACGTCTACCGCCAGTACATGGTCACGCACGAGACCGGGCACCGGCTCGGCCAGGGCCACGAGCTGTGCCCGGGCCCCGGCAAGCCGGCGCCGGTGATGGAGCAGCAGACGCTCGGGCTGCACGGCTGCGTCCCGAACCCCTGGCCGTTCCCGAACGGCCGCGCCTACTCCGGCCCCTCGGGCGAGTACGACGACCCCATCCCCGCCGGCGACTCGTGAGTGTTTAGTCGGGTTAGAACCCGACTAAACACTCACGAGGCTTTACCGGCCCTGCAGGGACTTGACGTTGTCGCCGAAGGTCCAGCCCTTCGAGCCGTCCCAGTTGATCGACCAGTCCATCAGGCCCTTCAGGCCCGGGACCGACCGCCACGCCTGGGAAACCAGGCTCGGTGACATGTACCCGCCACCCGCGCCGGGCTGCGCCGGCAGGCCCGGGACCTGCTTGTCGTACGGGACGCGGATCGTCGTGCCCTGCACGACCAGGCCGTTGTTCAGGCACTGCGTCTGCACGGTGAAGCCCTGCACGGTCCCGGCCTGGTACGAATCGCCGGCGCAGCCGTACATGGATCCGTTGTAGTACTGCATGTTCAGCCACCACAGCCGGCCGTTGTCCGCGTACTTCTTGACGATCGGCAGGTACGCGCCCCAGATCGAGCCGTAGGTGATGCTGCCGCCGGTCACGTACGCGGTCTCGGGCGCCATCGTGAGCCCGAAGCCCGCCGGCATCTGCGCGAGCACGCCGTCGACGATGCGGATCAGGTTCGACTGCGACGCCGAGAGCGTCTTGATGTTCCCGCTGCCGGTCAGCCCGGTCTCGATGTCGATGTCGATCCCGTCGAAGTTGTACTGCTTCAGGATCGGGACGACCGTGGCGACGAACTTGTCCGCCACCGCCGACGACGAGAGGTCGATACCGGCCGCCGCGCCGCCGATGGACATCAGGATCGTCGCGCCGGCGGCCTTCGCCGCGCACATCTCGGCGGGCGTCGACACCTTCACGCCGGCGTCCATCCCGTTCTCCCACAACACGGTCCCGTCGGACCGGATCACCGGGAAGGCGGCGTTGATGACGTTGTAGCCGTGCTGGGCCATGCGGCTGTCGGTGATCGGGATCCAGCCCAGCCCGGGGTGGACGCCGTTCGCGGCGCCGTCCCAGTTCTCCCAGTACCCCTGGATGACCTTGCCGGCGGGCCGGGGTTTCACCGCGCACGTGTCGGCCTGCACCGCCCCCTGCGCGGGGGCCGGCACGAGCAGCGGGACGGCCAGCGCCGCGGCCAGGAGGGCTCCGAACAAGCGGTTTCTGCGACCGGACATACCGATTCCCATCGTCGTTGAGGGCGAACGCGGTGTGTCCGCCCAACATAAGCGCCGCGGGGAACCGGTGACTACCTACGAACGGGTGGTCTAGACAAATTCGGGAGGGCGGCACTTTCCCTACGAAAGTGCCGCCCTCCGCAGGTCAGACGGTGAGGGTCCAGGAAGAGAGGTAGCCGGTGTCGGCTGGGCCGACGTCCCGGATGCGGAGCTGCCACGCGCCGTTCGCGGCCTCCGAAGAAGCGTTGACGGTGTAGGTGGTGTCGAGGTTCGGCGTCGAGTCGCTGCTCGAGTTCTTCAGCCGGTACGCCGTGCCGTCCGGGGCGACGAGGTCGATGACCAGGTCACCGCGGTAGGTGTGGGTGATGTGCACCTCGACCTTGGTGGTGCCTGACGCGTTGCGCGCGCAGCCGCCGACGTTCGCGGTGCTGTTCACCGCGGCGGCCGGGTAGTCCGGGATGTCGAGGCGCGTCGAGTTGGTCACCGGTGCGCACGAAGACGTCCCGATGCCGAGCGAGAACGACGCTGTGTGGTCGGCGTTCGCGCCGTCGGCCGTCACCGTGATCGGGAACGTACCGGTCGGGGTCGAAGACGACGTCGAGATGGTCAGCGTCGAGGAACCACCCGAGGAGATGGTGGCCGGGCTGAACGACGCCGTCGCGCCCGACGGCAGGCCGGACGCGGACAGCGAGATCGACTGCGCGCTCCCGGACGTCGTCGTGGTGTTCACCGCGACCTGCAGCGACTGTCCCGGTTGGACGGTGCCGGCGGTGGGGTTGAGCGCGACGGAGAAGTCGTTGCCCTGCGTGGTGGCGACGGCCAGCTTCCAAAGCGCATACCCGATCGCGTCGGAGTTCTTCTCCAGCGGGGTGTCCGGGATGTTGGACGTCGTGTCGCACGCGCGGTGGTAGCAGTTGTCGAACGCCGCGCCCGCGGTGCCGCCCCACTTCTGGGCCTGCGCGGAGCTCTTGATGTCGCCGGCGCCGGTGGCCAGGCCGCCGACCGGGATGCCCGCGCTCTTGAACGACGCGTGGTCGGAACGGCCGTCTCCTTCGCTGTCGCCCTCGGTCTGGATGCCGATGGAGGAGAAGTACTCGTCGAAGATCGCCTTGACCGAAGCGACGTCGTCGTAGACGAAGTAGCCCCAGTTCTTCGAACCGATCATGTCGAAGTTCAGGTACGTCTTGATCTTCGTGCGCTCGCTGCTCGGCAGGTTGTTGACGTAGTACTTGGAGCCGACCAGGCCGGACTCCTCGTCGGCCCACCAGCCGAAGCGGACGCGCTTGGCCATCGCCGGGTTGGTGCGGGCCAGCGTCAGCGCGGTCTCGAGGATCGACGCGCTGCCGGAGCCGTTGTCGTTGATGCCGGGGCCGGCGCTGACGGAGTCGAGGTGCGCGCCGAGCATGATGACCTGGCTCGCGTCACCCTGCGGCCACTCCGCGATCAGGTTCTGGGACTGGCCGATGCAGCTCGTGCAGGTCTGGCGGGTCGTGGTGTAGCCGGCGTTCTTGAGCAGGTTTTCCACATAGGACACCGACGCCGCGTAACCGCCACCGCGTGGCGAACGCGTGCCGCCGTTGTTGTTCGCGATGGTCTGCAGCTGGTTGAGGTGGGTCTTGATGTTGGCCAGCGAGATGTCCGGCGCGGCGAGCGCCGTGGCGGGCGCGGCGGTGGCCGCTGGCGCGCTGACAACGCCCAACACGGCCGCCAGGGCGGTGACCCCGGCGCCGATCTTGCTCTTCCACTTCATGGCGGTGAATTCCTTCGGTGGGGGTTGGGAGCACTCCGGGGGCGTCGCTTTCACGTGAAAGCGACGCCCCCAGGTGGTCGCTTTCACGTGAAAGCGACGGGGTGGATCAGACGGTCAACGTCCAGGAGGACAGGTAACCGGTGTCGGCGGGGCCGACGTCTCGGATGCGGAGCTGCCACGCGCCGTTCGCGGCTTCCGAAGAAGCGTTGACGGTGTAGGTGGTGTCGATGTTCGGGGTGGAGTCGCTGCTGGAGTTCTTCAGCCGGTAGGCGGTGCCGTCCGGCGCGACCAGGTCGAGGACCAGGTCACCGCGGTAGGTGTGGGTGATGTGCACCTCGACCTTGGTGGTGCTGGACGCGTTGCGCGCGCAGCCGCTGACGGTGCTGGTGCTGCTGACCGCGCTCGCCGGGTAGTCCGGGATGTTCAAGCGCGTCGAGTTGGTCACCGGCGCGCACGACGAGGTGGTCCCCACGGTCAGCGTGTACTGCGCCGTGTGGTCGGTCGTGGCCCCGTCGGTGGTGACGGTGATCGGGTAGCTGCCGGTCGGGGTCGACGCGGTGGTCGCGATCGTCAGCGTGGAGCTGCCGCCCGACTGGATCGTCGCCGGGCTGAACGTCGCGGTCGCGCCGGCCGGGAGGCCCGACGCCGACAGCGTGATCGACTGCGCCGCGCCGGAGGTGATCGTGGTGCTGAGCGTGGTCGTCGCCGAGGCGCCCGGCTGCACCGAACCCGAGGCCGGGTTCAGCGCGACCGAGTAGTCGGCGCCGCCGCCGCTGCACGAGGTCGGCTCACCGCTGACCGTGGTGACGGAGACGGCGTCCCACGCGGCCTTGGTGGCGTTGTACTCGGTGCAGCTGCCCGGGAAGAGCGCGATCGCGGCTTCTAGGGTCGCCTTGCGGGCGGCCTTGTGGTTCCACGACGAGGTCTTCTTCAGCAGGCCGTTGTAGAAGATCTTGCCGGCCTTCTGGATGCCGACGCCGGTGACCGACGAGCTGTTGCAGGTCGGGCTGGCAGGCTTGCCGCCACCGGGGTTCGAGCCCTCTGCCAGCAGGTAGAACCAGTGGTTCTGCGGGCCGGCGGCCGCGTGCACCTCGGTGCTCGGGATCGACGACGAGTAGCAGTTCGGGTCGCCGACCTTCGACGGCTGGTACATGTAGCGGATCGGGCCCTGGCCGACCAGGTTGACGCCCTCGCCGACCTCGTAGTCCGGGGTGTCCTTGGTGTTGTTCGCGTACGCCTCGGTCAGCGCGCCGAAGATGTCGCCGGTGGACTCGTTGAGGCCGCCGTTCTCGTTGCCGGAACCCGCGCCACCCGGGGTGAACTGGAAGATGCCGTGGCCGAACTCGTGCCCGACGACGTCCATCGAAGTGGCCTGGCGCTGGTTGTCCTGCGAGTGCCCGAAGTGGGTCGAGGAGCCGTTCCAGTAGGCGTTGACGTCGGACAGGCCCACCGAAGCCGGGTAGCCGGTGCCGCTGCCGTTGATGCCGTTGCGGCCCAGCCAGTCGGCGAGCATCTTCCACTCGGTCTGGACGCCGTAGAGCGTGTCGACGCAGGCGGTTTCGAGGTCGGTGCCGGAGCCGTTGCCCCACGCGTTGTCGGTGCCGCTGTAGACGGAACCGCCCTCGCGGCCGCAGCTGATGCCGGTGCGGCCCGGGTCGCGCAGCGTGTACGTGCTGCCGGACTGCGTCGTGTCGATGGAGACGTTGCCGACGTAGTAGCTGTTGCCGGTGCCGGCCACGTTCACCGTCGTGGGCTGGGCCTGGGTCCGCGCTCCCGAGGCGAACGTCTTGACGTCGTCCCGCTTGTCGAGCACCGCGCCGGTCGCCGCGTCGACGAACACGTGCAGGTTGCTCGGTGCCGTCGCGGTGCGCCCGGCGACGACGACCTCGTAGGCGAGCTTCGGGCTCGTCCCGGCCAGCACGACCTTCTCCGGCGTGCTCACACTGTCCACAGTGGCCAGTTGAGCGCGCGCGGTGGCCGCGGCCTTCGCGGCGTCGACGAGCGCCTGCGTCCCGACGGTGATCGGTGCGGTGTCGGCGGCGCTGGTGCCGCGCACCCGCCCGGCGCCGTCGGCGACGACGACCGCGTCCCCGCCCACGACCCGCAGGCCCTGGTAGGTCCGCTGGTAGGCGCCGTAGAACAGGCCGCCGCCCCCGGCGGTCAGGCCGATGCGCTGGAACGCTTCGGCCGGGCCGCGCTTGAGGGCGTCGAGGCCGTTCGCGGCGGCCTGGTCGGCCGCGCGGGCCGCGGCCACGTCCGGTGCGGCGGGTTGTGCCTGGGGAGTCGCGCTCGCCGGGGTCACCGGTAGCGCGAGCGTCATGGCGAACCCGGCGGCGGCCGCCAAGCCCGTCCTGAACCCACGATGGGTCATCGAGGTCAACCTTTCCATGAAGGCAGAATCGAGGTCCGGTAAGGGAAAGAGGGGAGACGTGTCCGGCGGGCTAACAGGAGGTATGCGTCCGGACGCATCCGAGTAAAGGATCAGCGGATCTGGGCGTCAATGCGCCGAACGGACCAACGCCGCGTTCCGGATTCCCGGATCAATTCGTACAAAGCCCGCCGCAGCAGGGCATTCACTGCCTGATTCGAGCCGGAACGACTTTCGTAGGGATTGTCCCCGACACCATCCGAACGCCGGACGATCTCGATCACCGGGAATCGTTAGTGCTGCAAAGGAAAACGTTGTCGTGCCTGCTCAGTCGGCTTCCGCGCCCAGCGCGATGAGCCCGTCGCGCAGCACGTCCGCCGCCTCCGCCTGCTTCCCGGTCTCGCCCAGCAGCTCGCTCAACGGCCGCAGCGCGCGGACCAGCACCCCGCGCGCGCCCAGGCCGGTGGCCAGCTCGACGGCGGCACGCAGGTCCTCGGCCGCGCGCCGGGCGTCCCCGCGGGCCCTGGCCAGCGAACCCAGCTGCAGCCGCAGTTCCGCGGCCAGCGCCGTGCCCGCCACGACCGAGGGGCGCACCTGGTCGAGCAGCGCGGCCGCCGTTTCCAGCCGGCCCGCGGCCAGGTACTCCGCGGCGAGCTCGACGGTGATCGCCGGGACGTCGTCCGGCCACGCCGTCTCCCGCGCCGCGCCGAGGTCGGCCAGTGCGCCCTCGACGTCGCCGGCCCGGCCGCGGACCCGGGCCCTGGCCAGCAGGCAGTGCGCCATCGCCGGGTGCAGGGCCCGTTCCTGCATGAGGTCGTAGGCCGCGGCGACGGACGCGGCCGCGTCGGCGAACCGGTCGGCCGCCAGGTGGCTGCGGCACACCTCGACGTGGCTGCGGGTCAGCTCGGCCAGCACCGCGGGACCGCCCCGGGTGAGCCGCAGCGCCGAATCCGCGTACTCCGACGCCCGTTCCAGGTCACCCTGGCGCAGGTGCCGCTCGGCCAGGCAGGCTCGCAGCGTCAGCAGCATCGACGGCTGCGGGTAGCCGTCGCGCAAGAGCTCCGCGTGGCAGGTTTCCAGCAGGTGCAACGAATACTGGGCCTCGCCCCAGCCGCTGAGCACCGCCGCGCGCAGCGGCACGACCATCGCGCGGACCGGCGGCGGCTCGCCCGACAACAGCGTTTCGGCCTCCGCGACGTACTTCGTGCGGACGTCGCCGGTCGAATACCCGGCCAGCCACAGCAGCGCGATCCCGGCCTGCCGCGGCCGGTCCAGACGCTCGGCGTGCCGCCGGATCCGCTGCATGCGGGGTGCCGCGCGGCGGACGTCCCCGGCCAGGAACCGTTCCGCCGTCTCGATCAGCTCGAGGTCGAGTTCGAGCAGCTCCCGCGGGGAGCGCCCGCCGAGCAGTTCGTCGGGGTCGATGCCGAGTTGCCGGGCGAAGAACCGCAGCGCGTCGCCCGACGGGGTCCGCGCGCCGGTTTCGACCGACGACACGTACGCCGCGGAGTACTGCGGCCCGGCGAGCTGGCGCTGCGTGAGCCCGCGTTCGGTGCGCAGCTCACGCAGGCGTTCGCCGACGCTCTCGCTCACCCAGGTGCCTTTCCGCCGTGGACGTCCAGGGTAGGCCGCGCGGTGGCGGGGGAGTCGCCCGCCACCGCGCGACCGGGATCAGCAGGCGCCGCTGTCGCTCCACACGGCCCACGAGGTGGGCGCGCCGGGCTCGGCACCGGTCGAGTACCACAGGGACGTCCACTTGTGACCGTTGTGGCCGACGACGTCGTTGGGCACGTACGGCTTCGCCACGTCCCACTCGGCGAGGCCGTCGCAGCCGGTCGGCGGGGTGCCGGTGCCGACGGTCAGCGAGAACTGCGCGCTGTGGTCGGCGTCGGGGCCGTCACCGGAGACGGTCACCTGGCTGGTGCCCTGCGGCGTGCTCGCCGACGTGGTGATGGTCAGCGTGGCGGTGCCGCCGGACTGGACGCTCGCCGGGCTGATCGTCGCCTTCGCGCCCTCGGGCAGGCCGGAGGCCAGCAGCTGGACGGTCTGGGCGTTGCCGGAGGTGACCCGGGTGGTGATGGTCGTGGTCGCCGTCTGCCCGGGCTGGACGGACGCCGAGGTCGGCGACAGCGTCAGCGAGTAGTCGTTGCCGGCCGGCGGCTGGCCGCTGCACGTCGGCTCCCCGCTGACCGCGGGGACGCTCACCGCGTCCCAGGCGGCCTTCGTTGAGGTGAACTCGGTGCAGCTGCCCGGGAACAGCGCGATCGCCGCTTCCAGCGTGGCCTTGCGGGCCGCGCGGTGGTTCCACGACGACGTCTTCTTCAGCAGGCCGTTGTAGAAGATCTTGCCGGCCTTCTGGATGCCGACACCGGTGACGCTGGAGTTGTTGCACGTCGGGCTGGCCGCGCTGCCCTGGGAGAGGAGGTAGAACCAGTGGTTCTGCGGGCCCGCGGCGGCGTGCACCTCGGTGCTGGGGATCGAGGCCGAGTAGCAGTTCGGGTCGCCGACCTTGGACGGGTTGTCCATGTAGCGGATCGGGCCCTGGCCGACGAGGTTGACGCCTTCGCCGACGGAGAAGTCCGGGGTGTCGACGGGGTTGTTGGCGTAGTACTCGGTCAGCGCGCCGAAGATGTCGCCGGTGGACTCGTTGAGACCGCCGTTCTCGTTGCCCGACCCGGCGCCGCCCGGGGTGGTCTGGAAGATGGCGTGCCCGTACTCGTGCCCGACGACGTCCATCGGCGTCGCCTGGCGGCGGTTGTCCTGCGAGTGCCCGAAGTGCGTCGACGACCCGTCCCAGTAGGCGTTGACGTCGTTGAGGCCGACGCTCGCGCGGAACCCGCCGCCGGCGCCGTCGATGCCGTTGCGGCCGAGCCAGTCGTTGAGCATCTTCCACTCGGTCTGGACGCTGTAGAGCGTGTCCACGCAGCCGGTTTCGAGGTCGGTGCCGGACCCGTTGCCCCAGCTGTTGCTGCTCTTGGTGAAGATCGAGCCGCCCTCGCGGCCGCAGGCGACGCCGCGCCGGCCGGGGTCGGTCATCGAGTAGGAGCTGCCGGAGCCGGAGGTGTCGATCGAGACGCTCCCGGCGTAGTACGAATTGCCGGTGCCGGCCTCGCGCACGTCGTCCCGGGTGTCGAGGACGGCTCCGGTCGCGCTGTCGACGAAGACGTGCAGGTGCGTGGGCCGGCCGTGGTCGCGGCCGCTGACGACGACTTCGTAGGCGAGCTTGGGGGCGGCCCCGGCCAGCACGACCAGCTTCGGCGCGTCGGCCTTGTCCACAGTGGACACTTTGCTTCGGGCGATCGCTTCGGCTTTGCCGGCTGCCAGCGTGGCCTGGGTGCCGACGGTGATCGGCGCGGTCTCGGCGGCCTCGGTCCCGCGGACGCGCCCGGACCCGTCGGCGACGACGACCGCGTCCCCGCCGACGACCGGCAGGCCGTGGTAGGTGCGCTGGTAGGAGGCGAAGTAGAGCCCGCCGCCACCCGGGGTGACCCCGGTGCGGACGAAGGCCTCCCCGGCGCCCTTGGCGAGCCGGTCGGCGCCGCTGAGGGCAGCCTGGTCGGCGGCTCGCGCGGCGAGCGCCTCGGGTGGGGTGGCGACGGGAGGTGCGGCAGCGGCGGCCGGGATCACCGGCACCGCGAAACTCAGGGCCAGGCCGGCGATCGCCGCCAGCCCTCGTGGGGATCTCATGGGGAACCTTTCCGGGGACCGTGGGGAATGTGTCCGGCGGAATAACTGCTGTTATTGCGCCGGACGCGTCCGAGTAAAGGTTCCGGTCGTGCGCCGGTCAATGGGCCGGATGGCGTAGTGGTCGTGCGGCAAGATCGCGGCGTTCGGGGTGAAACCGCAGGAAACGGCGGGAGCGCGTACTGGTCTGAACCAATTCACAGACTTTCGTAGGGAGTTGGTTCTGGTCCGGACCACTGAGCCCAGTGGTCCGCCGAATTCAGGCCTCGGTGCCCGCCGCCGAGTCGAGGCCTCGACGGTAGGCCTCGATGGCCTCCGTCAGATGACCACGTTGTCGGAGCACATCACCGAGCCGCAGCGACGTCGAAACCGCCGCCCCGTGCAGCGATGCACCTCGCTGGATCTCCACCGCCTCGCGCAGCAGCCGGATCGCCGTCTCCGGGTCGCCCTGGGCGGCCGCGATCTGCCCGCGCAGCCCGGTGGCCTCGCCGAGTGCCTCCACGTCCCGCGTGAGCAACGGCCACACCTCCGCAACCAGCGCCGCCGCCTCGTCCGGGGCGCCTTGGCGGAGCCGGACCTCGGCCAGCTCGACCGTCGCGCCGGCCAGGCCCTCTTCGGAACCGATCGCCGCGAGCTGGTCGCGGGCCGCCGTCAGCTCCGTGCGGGCTTCGGGGAGGCGGCCCAGTCGGCGCAGCAGGTAGCCGCGGGCCCAGCGGCAGCGGGCCGCGTCGCGGTCGAACCCCACCGACTCGAACAGCCGGCACGCCTCCGTCAGGTCCCGCAGCGCCTGGTCCGCGCGCCCGATCGCCTGCCACACCTGCGACGCCTGGCGGTGGAAGCGCGCCACGAAGTCCGGCCGGGTGGCCGCGCGGGCCAGGCGCCTGCCGTCCTCGGCCGCGCGGCGGGCGCGGTGCAGGCCGCCCATCTCCATCAGCGGGTGGATCAACGCGCTGAGCAGGCACAGCTCGGCGTCCGGGTCGGCCGGCCGCGCGGCCAGCTCCGCCTCGACGCGCGCGATCCCCGCGCCCGCGTCGCCGCTGAGGTACCGGCAGCCGGACCAGCGGTGCACGATCATCGCCCGCAGCCACGGCGGTGCCGCGCCCGCCAGCTCGTCCGCGTGCTCCAGTTCCGCCTGCGCGCCGGTGACGTCGAAGAGCTGCCACTTCACCTCGGCCTGGCAGAACCGCGCGTAGCACTCGACGTCGTCGAGGTGGTAGCCGGCGGCCTGCTTGGCCACGGACGCGAACCGCGTCTCGGCGTCGGCGACGCGGCCCTGCTCGAGGTCGCGGTAGCCCTCGTCCAGCGACGCGCGCAGCTCGTCGGCGACGCCGGGGGGACGGCCGAAGCGCAGCTCGTCGACGGTCAGCCCGAAGCGCTCGGCCAGGTACGCCAGCATCTCGTCCGACGGCGGACGGCTGCCGGTCTCGACCTTCGCCAGGAAGCCGCGGTCGTAGCCGGGCTCGGCGAGCTCGCGCTGGGTCCACCCGCGGTCGGTGCGCAACCGCCGGATCCGCGCGCCGAGCGGTTCGGTCATCTCCCCACGGTAGGTCATCGCCCGTGAAGTCGCGGAAACGGACATATTGACGCCCCGGCCGCCGTCAGGCTAGCGTTAAATAGGAAACTTTCCTAACAAAGTGGAGGCCGATCATGCGCCTGCTTCCCCTCGTGACGGCGGCCGCGCTCGCCGTGCCCCTCGCCGCGGTCCCGGCCGAAGCCGCGACCCCGGCCGAGGTCCGCGTCGACCAAGTCGGTTACGCGCTGGGGGAGGCGAAGCACGCCTACCTGCTCGGCGGTGCGGCGGGGAAGTTCACCGTCGTCGACGAGCGCGGCCGCACGGTCCGCGAGGGCCGCACGGGAGCGAATCTCGGCGCCTGGAACGCCGCTTACCCCAAGGTTTTCGACCTCGATCTGTCCACTCTGGACCGGCCGGGCACCTACCGGGTCAAGGCCGCCGGCGCGACTTCGCCGCCGTTCCGGATCGACACCGCGAGCCGGCTGTTCCGCCCGCTCGTGCGCGCCACCACCGAGTTCTTCCAGGCCCAGCGCGACGGCCACGACGTCATCCCCGGCCGCCTCGACCGCCAGCCCTCACACCTCGCCGACCGCACCGCGACCGTCTACGCCGAACCGAAGTTCGCCGGCGAGGGCGGCGACGAAATCGTCGAACCGCTGAGGCCGACCGGCGGCCCGGTCGACGTCGAAGGCGGCTGGGTCGACGCCGGCGACTTCGTGAAGTTCACGTCCAACACCGCGTATGCGCTGGCGGAACTGGGTTTCGTGCTGCGCGAGGACCCCGACCCGGTGCTGGCGAAGGAGGTCCGGTTCGGCCTCGGCTGGCTCGACAAGGTCTGGGACGGCCAGACCAAGACCCTCTACGCCCAGGTCGGCATCGGCACCGGCAGCGAGGAGTTCGGCTTCCTCGGCGACCACGACGTCTGGCGCAATCCCCAGGACGACGACGCGCTCGACGTCAAACCCGGCGATCCGGCCTACTTCGTCAAGTACCGCCCGGTGTTCCCGGCCGCTCCGGCGGGCGCGCCGCTCTCGCCCAACCTCGCCGGCCGCGTCGCCGCCGCGTTCGCGCTCGGCGCGCAGGTGTACGCGCACCGGGACCCGCGGCTGGCCCGCCACTACCTGGCGGAGGCCGCGGCGGTGTTCGCCCAGGCCCGGACGACCGGCGTCGGTGAGCTCGTCACCGCGTTCCCGCACGCCTACTACCCGGAATCGTCCTGGGAGGACGACCTGGAGCTGGGCGCGACGCAGCTCGCGCTCGCGGCGCGCGCGCTGAAAGATCCGCGCGCGAACGGCTGGGCTCGCGACGCGGCGAAGTGGGCGAAGGCGTACATCGGCAGCGGCGACACGAGCACGCTGAACCTCTACGACACCAGCGCGCTCGCCCACGCCGACCTCGCCGGGCTGCTGCGCACCGGCGTCCCGGGTGCCGCGCTCGGCGTCCGCGAGCTGACCGCGGACCTGCGGCGCCAGCTCGACTCCGGCGTCGAGGCGGCGAAGCGGAGTCCATTCCGGACGGCGGTCGCCGTCACCGACTTCGACGCCGCCAGCAAGAGCTTCGGCTTCGCCGCCACCGCGCGGCTCTACCAGCGCGTCACCGGCGACACCCGTTACGCCGCCTTCGGCGCGCAGCAGCGGGACTTCACCCTCGGGGCCAACGCCTGGGGCGTCTCGCTCGTCGTCGGCGTCGGCACGACGTCGCCGCAGTGCCCGCACCACCAGGCCGCGAACCTCGCCGGCCCGTCGAAGGTGCTGTACGGCGCGGTCGTGAACGGGCCGAACGGCGCGGACAACTTCGCCGACCTCCCGTTCCCGGCGGGCGCGAAGGCGTGCACTCGTTCGTATGAACCCTTCGACGGACAGGGAAGCCGCTACGCCGACGACTTGAGTTCATGGCCCAGCAACGAGCCGGCCATCGACTTCACCTCGACGGCGCTGCTCGCATTTTCGCTGGCGGTGAGGCCGTAGCATGGGGAAGTGAGCGATCAGTCTGAATGGCCGGACGGCCAGTACCCCGAACGCCCGGTGGAGCGGCACAAGGGCCCGGTCGTGCTGCGCCGCGACCGCCGCGACCAGGGCAGCACCACCGACCAGCGGCTCCTGGATGCGCGCGGCCCGAGCGACTGGGTGCACACCGACCCGTGGCGCGTCCTGCGGATCCAGGCCGAGTTCGTCGAAGGCTTCGGCGCGCTCGCCGAGGTCCCGCGCGCGGTCACCGTGTTCGGCTCGGCCCGCACCAAGCGCGACAACCCGGAGTACGAGCTCGGCCGCAAGATCGGTGCCGCGCTGGCCGACGCCGGGTTCGCCGTGATGACCGGCGGCGGCCCGGGCGCGATGGAGGCCGTCAACCGCGGCGCGGCCGAGGCCGGCGGCTTCTCCGTCGGGCTGGGCATCGAGCTGCCGTTCGAGCAGGGCCTGAACCCGTGGGTCGACCTGGGCGTCAACTTCCGGTACTTCTTCGCCAGGAAGACGATGTTCATCAAGTATTCGCAGGCCTTCATCTGCCTGCCCGGCGGCTTCGGCACGCTCGACGAGCTGTTCGAGGCGCTGACGCTGGTGCAGACCAAGAAGGTCACCAAGTTCCCGGTGGTGCTGTTCGGCAGCGACTACTGGGGCGGGCTGTACGAGTGGATCAAGAACTCGGTGATGGCCGAAGGCAAGATCAGCCCGCACGACCTCGACCTGCTGCACGTCACCGACGACATCGACGACGCCGTCCGCGTGGTGCAGGAGTCCTACCAGGCGTGGGAGGACACCCACTGATGAGCCGGATCTGCGTGTTCTGCGGCTCGTCCATGGGCTTCTCGCCGCGCTACGCCGAGCAGGCGGCCGCACTCGGCAAGCTGCTGGCCCAGCGCGGCATCGGCCTCGTCTACGGCGGCGCGAGCGTCGGCACGATGGGCGTCGTCGCCGACGCGGCCCTCGCGGCGGGCGGCGAAGTGATCGGCGTGATCCCGGAGGCGCTGTCTTCGGTCGAGATTTCGCACGCCGGGCTGTCCGAACTGCACGTCGTCCGCGACATGCACGAGCGCAAGGCCAAGATGGCGGCCCTGTCGGACGGCTTTCTGGCCCTCCCGGGCGGCGCGGGGACGCTGGAGGAGCTGTTCGAGGTCTGGACGTGGGCCCAGCTCGGCCTGCACGGCAAGCCGATCGGCCTGGTCGACGTGGACGGCTACTACGGGCCGCTGGTGTCGTTCGCCGACCACATGGTGACCGAGGGGTTCGTCAAGGCGGAGTACCGCGAGCTGCTGATGGTGGACGCGGACCCGGCGGTGCTGCTCGACCGGTTCGAGACGTATGAACCGCCGGCCCCGCCTAAGTGGGCGAAGGGAGCGCCGGGGATCTGACGTCGGTGCTCGCCCGGACGAACGCGGCCACCGCCCGCGAGCGCGTCCGGTCGGGCCACGCCAGCAACACCGACGTCCGGGGCGCGTCGAGCACCGGCAGGCACACGATGTCCGCCCGCGCGTGGCGCCGGGCCGACTCGGGGACCACCGCGACGACCTGGCCCAGCGCCACCAGCTGCAGCAGCTGCCCCGGATCCCGGATCTCGGGGCCGTTCACGTCGCTGCCGGGCCAGCGGGGGAACGGCTCGCCGTCCAGGTCCGCGAGCACCAGCGCCGCCCGGTCCGCCAGGCGGTGGCCGCGGGGGAGGAGCACCAGCTGGTCCTGCTCCAGCAGCAGCTCGGTGTCGAACCCGGCGACGTCGTCGTGCGGGCCGTGCAGGAACGCCAGGTCGACGCGGCCGTCGCGCAGCATGCGGGACTGCTCGCGGATCCCGCCGACGACGATCTCGACCTCGATCGCGTCCGGATCGGCCCGGTAGCCGGGGAGGATCCGCTCGAGCAGGCCCGCGTCGCCGTCGGGCTTCATCGCCACGAGCAGCTTCGGCACGTCTTGCCCCGCGCGCTGGGCCCGGCGCACCGCGGCGTCCACCGCGTCGAGCGCTTTGCGGCTCTCCGCGAGGAACACCGCGCCGGCGGGCGTCAGCGTCACGCCGCGGCTCGTGCGGTCCAGCAGCGGCACGCCCATGCGGCGTTCGAGCTGCTGGATGGCGCGTGAAAGCGAGGGCTGCGCCATGCCGAGGCGCCGCGCCGCCCGGCCGAAGTGCAGTTCTTCGGCGACGGCGACGAAATACGCGAGCTCCCGCGTCTCCATACCGCCAGGGTATCCGCCGATGCGGCATCGGTGTTGGCTCTCGCGGACGGCTCGCTGGTGTGCTGGAGCCATGGACGAAATCACTTTGGTCACCGGCGCTAACAAGGGCATCGGCCGCGAGATCGCCGCGCAGCTGGCCGCCCTCGGGCACACCGTCGTCATCGGCGCCCGCAGCGCGGAACTGGGCGAGAAGGCAGCCGCGGAGCTGGGCACGGATCCGGTGGTCCTCGACGTGACGGACCCGGCGTCGGCCGCCGCGGCCGCCGCGCACCTCGACGAGCGCTACGGCCGGCTCGACGTGCTGGTCAACAACGCCGCGATCGCCCGCCCGCCGGGCACGGACCTGGCGCAGCAGCGCCCCAGCACCGCCGACCTGGGCACGCTGCGCACGATCTTCGAGACGAACTTCTTCGGCGTCATCACGGTCACGAACGCCCTGCTGCCGCTGCTGCGCCGGTCGGCCGCGCCGCGCGTCGTCAACGTCTCCAGCAGTGCCGCGTCACTGACCCGGAACGCCGACCCCGAGGCCCAGCTGCCGATCTCCGCCGGCTACACCCCGTCGAAGACCGCGTTGACGTCGTTGACTCTGCAGTACGCGCGCGAGCTGCGTCCCGACGGGATCCTGGTCAACGCCGTCTGCCCCGGCTATTGCGCGACGGACCTGAACGGCCACACCGGCTTCCGGACCCCGGCCCAGGGCGCGGTCGCGGCGGTGCGGATGGCGACGATCCCCACGGACGGCCCGACGGGCACGTTCGTCGACGACGAGGGCCCGGCGCCCTGGTGACGCCTCAGGCGACGCCTTCGCTCGGCCTCTTGTGGTAGGTGTCCACGTATTCCTGGCCCGAGAGCTCCAGGATCGCGTACATGACCTCGTCGGTGACCGACCGGCGGATCGCCGGCGCGTAGTCCTGGCCCTCGTAGCGCGAGAAGTCCAGCGGCTTGCCGAACGTGATCCCGATCTTCGCGCGCCGGGGGATCTTCGCGCCGTTCGGCTGGAGGCCTTCGGTGCCGGTGAGCGCGACCGGCACCACCTTCGCGCCGGTCGCCAGCGCCAGCGCCGCGACGCCGGTGTGGCCGCGGTGCAGCCGGCCGTCCAGTGACCGGGTGCCCTCCGGGTAGATCGCGAAGACGCCACCCGCGTCGAGGACCTTGCGCGCCGCTTCCAGCGCGGCGAGCCCGGCCTGGGCGTTGCCGCGCTCGACCGGGATGTAGCCGAGGCCGCCGACGAACCCGGCCATCAGCTTGCCCTTGAGGCCCTTGCCGGTGAAGTACTCCGCCTTGCCGAGGAACTTCACCTGGCGCGGGGTGGCGAACGTGATCACGCCGGTGTCGAGCGCCGCCCGGTGGTTGGCCGCCAGCAGCACCGGGCCCGTGGCGGGCACGTTCTCCACGCCGCGCACCTCGGGCCGGTAGAGCGCCCTGGCCAGCGGCCCCAGCACGAAGCGGACGAGCTGCGCGATCAAGTGGTCCTCCTCCTCGGTGACGGTCACCCCAGCATGGCACGATCGTTACTCGTGAGTTGGTTCGAGCGGCGTACGTGGCAGGAGCCCGGTTGGACGCCCGGGGACATCGTGACCGCGAAGGGTGACCGGACGGTTTCCGTCGTGCTACCGGCCCTCGACGAAGAGCGGACCGTCGGTGACGTCGTCGCGTCGGTCCGCCCGCTGGTCGGTTCGGTCGTCGACGAGCTCGTCGTCGTGGACTCCGGGTCCACGGACGCCACCGCGCGGACCGCCGAAGCCGCGGGCGCCCGGGTGGTGCGCCGCGAGGACGTGCTGCCGGACCTGCCGCCGGTCCCCGGCAAGGGCGAGGTGCTGTGGCGCTCGCTGGCCGCCACCACCGGCGACCTCGTCGTCTTCCTCGACTCCGACCTGGTCGACCCGGACCCGGCGTTCGTGCCGTCGCTGCTCGGACCGCTGGTCACCGAGCCGGGGGTGCACCTGGTCAAGGGCTTCTACCGCCGTCCGCTGCGGCTGGAGAGCAGCGGCGGCGGGCGCGTCACCGAGCTGCTGGCCCGGCCGGTGCTCTCGGCGCTGCGGCCCGCGCTCGGCGGGCTGGTCCAGCCCCTCGGCGGCGAGTACGCGGGCACGCGCGAGTTCCTCGAGTCGGTGCCGTTCGCGGCCGGGTACGGCGTCGAGATCGGGCTGCTCCTCGACGCCGAGGCGCGGTACGGCCTCGCCGGGCTCGCCCAGGTCAACCTCGGCGTCCGCAAGCACCGGAACCGGTCGCTGGCCCAGCTCGGCGTGATGTCCCGGCAGATCCTCGGCACGGCGCTGGAGCGCTGCGGGGTCCCGGCCGCCGACGCGCCGTTCACCCAGTTCGTCCAGGTCGACGAGGAGTGGCTGCCGGACGTCACCGACGTCCGGGTCGCCGACCGGCCGCCGATGCGGGAAGTGCTCGCCCGTCCTCGAGGGTGAGCACCTCGTCGAAGCCGTCGAGGTGCTCGGGGCGGTGGGTGACCAGGACGACCGTGCCCTTCGCGTGGG
Source organism: Amycolatopsis solani (assembly GCF_033441515.1). Classification (NCBI taxonomy): domain Bacteria; kingdom Bacillati; phylum Actinomycetota; class Actinomycetes; order Pseudonocardiales; family Pseudonocardiaceae; genus Amycolatopsis; species Amycolatopsis solani. Next base: position 185,749 of record NZ_JAWQJT010000001.1, on the reverse strand, counting down.
CGAGGACGTTCTTCAGGACGGCGTCGCCGTGCGCGGGGTCGAGGCCTTCGACGGGCTCGTCGAGCACCAGCACCGCCGGGTCCGCCAGCACCGCGCGGGCCAGCACGAGCCGTTGCCGCTGACCGCCGGAGAGGGCGTCGCCGTCCGGGCCGGTGCCGCGGTCGAGGTCCAGGTCGAACCCGGCGACCGCGCACGCGGCCCGCAGTTCGTCGTCGGTGGCGTCCGGCTTCGCGAGCAGGAGGTTCTCGCGGACGGTCGTGTGGAAGACGTGCGCGTCGGCTTCGGCGCCGGAGATGATCTCCGGCAGGTCGGCGTACTCGCTCAGCGGGTGGCCGTCGAGGAGCACCCGGCCTTCGGTGGGTGACTGGCTGCCGAGCAGGAGGCGGAGCAGCGTCGTCTTGCCGGCCCCGCTGGGGCCGAGGATCCCGACGCGCTTGCCGGGTGGCAGGTCCAGGTCGACGTGCCGCAGCGCGGGCGCGCGGCCGGGGTGGCGGACGCCGGCGCCTTCGAGCGTGAAGTGCCCCTTTCCGGGCGTCCGCGTGCCTTCGGGGACGGCCGGTTCGCTGAGGACGGCCCGCACCCGGCCGGCCGACGCGCGGATCTCCGGTACCCGCCGGGCGGCGCCGATCAGCGGGAGCACGACCTCGAAGCTGGTCATGGCGGCCAGGGTGAGCGCGGCGGTCCAGGGCACGGAGGCACCGGCCAGCAGCGCGACGGCGACGGTGGTGCCGAGCTGGACGAGCACCCCGGCGGCCCCGAGCAGGGCGGATCGGTCTGAGACGGCCCGCTCGTTCGCGGCGATCTCGCCGACGACGCGGGCTGCCAGGGCGCGGTGGCCGTCCAGCGCACCGGCGGCGACGAGTTCCCGGTGCCCGGTGACGAGCTCGACCGCGCGTTCGGCCAGCTCAGCGCGTTTCGGGGCACTTTCGCGGGCGGCACGGGCGGTGCCGCGGACGACCAGCCAGGGCAGGACGACCCCCGCTGTGAGCAACCCGGCGGCAAGCGCGGCTGCGGCGGCCACGGAGGCGGTCGCGGTGACGCCGACGGCGGTGGCCCCCACGATGGCGGCGACACCCGCGGGCAGCAGCCACCGGAGGACGGCGTCCTGGAGAGCGTCCACATCGGACACCAGCCGGGTGACGAGGTCGCCGCCGGAGTACCGCGAGCCGGGCACGAGGGCCTGGTAGACGCGGGTGCGCAGGGCCCCGAGCCAGCGGAGGACGACTTCGTGCCCGGCGAGGCGTTCGGCGTACCGGAGGCCACCGCGGAGGAGGGCGAGGGTCCGGACCCCGACGATGGCGAGGGTGAGCGCCCCGAGCGGCGGCCGTTCGGCGGCGCGCAGGAGCAGCCAGGCGGCGGTGGCCATGAGCGCGAGGGCGGCGAGTTCGGCGCCGGCGCCGAGGAGGGCGGCACGGGCGAGGCGGAGGGTGTCCCTTGTGGACACGGCCCAGAGGTTCACGCCGCCACCTCCGTGCGGATCCGGCCGTCGCGCAGCTCCACCACCCGGTCCGCCAGTGACGCCAGCGCCGGGCGGTGGGCCACCAGCACCGCCGTCCGGTTCGGCAGCAGGCGCCGGGTCGCGGACAGGACCGTCTCCTCCGTGCGCGAATCCAGCCGGGTCGTCGGTTCGTCGAGCAGCACCAGCCCCGACGACGTCCGGGCCAGTGCCCGCGCCAGGCCCACCCGCTGCCGCTGTCCCGCCGACAAGCCCTCGCCCAGCTCGCCCACCTGGGTCGCGTACCCCGCGGGCAATCCCGCCGCCACGGAGTCCAACGCCGCGGCCCGGGCGGACGCCGGGACGTCCGCCGACGGCAACCCCAAAGCGATGTTCTCCGCCAGCGATCCCCGGAACAATGTCGGCCGCTGCGGCACCCACGCCACCTCCGCGAGCCAGTCCGACGGCGACAGCGAGCGCAGGTCCACCCCGTCGACGAGCACCCGCCCCGACGTCGGCGTGACGAACCCCAGCAGCACCGCCAGCACCGTGCTCTTCCCCGACCCGCTCGGCCCCACCAAAGCGATCCGCGAACCCGCCGGCACGCGCAAGTCCACTTCGGACAACGCCGGAACCCCGTCGTAAGCCACCGAAACCCGGTCCAGCACCAGCGAAGGCGCACCCCGCCGTCGAGTCGAAACCGCCGTACGAGGGGAAACCACCGGGACCGCAAGGGCTTCCCGCAACGCCGTCAGCCCCTCCGCCGCCGCGTGGAACTTCGCGCCCGCCGCGCGCAGGGGCAGGTACGCCTCCGGGGCCAGCACGAGCACCAGCAACGCCGTCCGCGCGTCGAGGCCGCCGTCCAGGAGGCGGAAGCCGATCGGGACCGCGACCAGCGCCACCGACATCGTCGCCACCAGTTCCAGCACCAGCGCCGAAAGGAACGCGACCCGCAGCGTCTTCATCGTCGCGTCCGCGTGGGCGGCCGCCATCGACCGGACCGTCGACGCCTGCGCCGCCGCCCGGCCGAACAGCCGGAGCGTGCCCAGACCCCGGACCACGTCGAGGAAGTGGCCGCCCAGCCGGGTCAGCAGCGACCACTGCCGCTCGGTGCGCGTCGCGGTGTGCTTGCCGACCAGGATCGCGAACACCGGGACCAGCGGCAGCGTCGCCGTGACGACCAGCGCCGGCACCAGGTCCGTCGTGAACAGCCGCGCGAGCACCGCCACCGGCACCACCACCGACACGACCAGCGCGGGCAGGTACCCGGTCAGGTAGCCGTCCGTGGCGTCGATCCCGCGCGTCACCTGCGTCGCGACGACGCCCGCGCGGTCGGCGCGGGAATCGAGCAGCCGGCGGCGCAGGCCACCGCGCACCGAAGCCGCGAACCGTCCACTGAGGACGCCGTGCCCCCACGAAAGCAGGACCCGCGCGGCGATCGCGACGATGAGGAACAGCGAGACCCCGCCACCGGTGAGCAGCGTGGCGAGACCTTCGGCCTGCAGCAGCACCGCCGCGGCGGTGAGCACCCCGAGCGCGGCCAGCACGGCCAGGTAGCGCCGGAGTCCGGGCAGAGCGGGCACGGCGTTCCCCTTAGAAGTGCAGCAGCGAGCGCTGGTCGACGGGATGGCGGTGGGCGCGCCAGGTCAGCCACTGCACGACCAGCAGCACCAGCAGCGACGGCGGCGCGAACCACGCCAGCAGCGCGAACGTCCCCGGCGCCGTCGCCGCCTGCTCGACCGTCAGCGTGTAGCCGGGCGAGGCCAGCACGGCGGGGAACCGCAGCGTGCCGGCGAGCAGGGCCGGGCAGGCGGCCAGCACCATCGAGCCGATCAGCGCGACCCGGTTGCGGCGCAGCGCCAAGCCGAGCCGGGTGACGGCGAGGGCGGCGAACGCCAGCACCGCGACACCCGCGCCAAGCGCCGTGACGCCGTCGAGTGTGAAGAAGCCCCACACCGTCGCGATCACCAGGAACGCCAGCACGGGCGCGGTGAACGCGCGGGCCAGCCGCACCGCGCGCCCGGTCAGCTCGGCCGGGCCGCGCACGGCGAGGAACGCCGCGCCCTGCAAGGCGAACAGCGCGACGAACCCGAGTCCCCACAGCACGGCGTACGGGCTGAAGAGCGCGAGGACGTCCCCGGACGGCGAGCCGTCGGCGGCCAGCGGCAGCCCGGCCACGAGGTTGCCGAGGAACAGGCCCCACGACAGTGCCGTGACCAGCGCGCCGCCGACGATGCCCGCGGTCCAGGCACCGCGCCGCGCGTCCGGGCGGCGGCTGCGCAGCTGCATCGACGCCGTGAACGTGACCAGGCCGAGCAGCAGCGTCACGACCAGGACGTAGGCCCCGGCGAACACCTTGCCCTCCAGGTGCGGGAACGCGCCGAACAGCAGCCCGATCGCCGCGACCAGCCACACCTCGTTGGCCAGGAAGAACGGGCCGAGCGCGCCGAGCATCCGGCGCCGCCGCCGTTCGTCGGTTTCGAACGCGGGCAGGAGCATGCCGACGCCGTAGTCGTAGCCAGCGAGCGCGAAGTACCCGCAGGTCAGCAGGCCGAGAACGCACCACCAGAAGGTCACCACCGGTCAGACTCCGCTCAGGGCGGGCTGCTCGGCCGGCTCGTCGACCGGGTCCGGGCCGCGCTTGGCGACGCGCGCCAGGAGCACCCAGTCGGCGACCGCGAGCGCGGCGAACAGCAGCGAGAAAGCGATGAAGGAGAACAGGATCTGCCCGGCCGGGACGTCCGCGACGGCGTCGGCCGTGCGCAGCTTCCCCCAGACCAGCCACGGCTGGCGGCCGAGCTCGCGCACCAACCAGCCCATGATCGACGCGAGGAACGGCAACGGGATCGCCGCGACCATCAGGTAGTGCAGGAACCGGGCCTTGGTGAGCCAGTTCCGGAACAGCAGCAGCGTGCCCAGCAGCGCGCAGAGCAGCATCAGGAACGCGAGCATGATCATCAGGCCCAGCGGCAGCCCGACCGCACCCACCTTGAGCTTGTCGGGCTGGTACATCTTCAGCTGGCCGAACTGGGCGAAGCCCTGGTTGACCACGAAGATCGAGCCGATCAGGGCGGTGACCACGCCGATCCGCATCGAGCGGCGGAAGAACTCGACCTCCGTCGTGCGCTTGAGGAAGTGGTAGGCGCTGACGCCGACGACGAAGAACCCGCCGGTCACCAGTGCGGCGCTGAGCACGTGCGGCAGCGACGCGACCAGCGCCGGGTTCGAGAACAGCGCGCCGAAGTCGTCGAGGTGCAGGGTGCCGCCTTCGAGCCGGCTGCCGACCGGGTTCTGCAGGAACGAGTTGGCCAGCATGATGAACAGCGCCGACGCGTACGCGGTCAGCGTGACCAGCCAGATCAGCGCCAGGTGCAGCCACTTGCCCAGCCGCCCGAAGCCGAAGATCCACAGGCCGAGGAAGGTCGACTCCAGGAAGAACGCGACCAGCGTCTCAATGGCCAGCGGCGCGCCGAAGACGTCGCCCGCGAATGCGGAAAGCCCGGTCCAGGTCAGTCCGAACTGGAATTCCATCACGATTCCGGTGACGATCCCCAGCGCGTAGTTGATCACGTACAAGCGGCCCCAGTAGCGGGTCATGCGCAGCAGTTCGGGCTTGCCGCCGACCGCCGCGCGCGTCTGCATCACGGCCACCACGGTGACCAGCCCCAGCGTGAGCAGCACGAACAGGAAGTGGAACGAGGTCGTCGTCGCGAACTGGAGTCTCGCGACCGGGAGTGCGTCCATGCCGACGGACTATATACGTAGCCTGCCTACATGTAGCCACCAAATCTATGAGATCCGGGTCATCTCCGGGATATCCCCTGGTGCGTCCCCCGCGCCCGGGCAATAGCCTCTCCGGGGTGGGGATGCGTAGACTGCGTACCTATGAAGGCGGATACCCTGCGCGGGCACCTCGACGCGCTGCTCCTGGCCGTGCTCGACGGCCGGAAGCTGCACGGCTACGCGATCATCGAGGCGCTCCAGCTGCGCAGCGACGGCGCGCTCGACCTGCCGACCGGCACCGTCTACCCGGCGCTGCGCCGGCTCGAACGGGCCGGCTGGCTGGCCAGCGAGTGGGACGTCGTCTCCGGCCGCAAGCGGCGCACCTACCGGCTCACCCGCTCCGGCCAGCAGGCACTGGCCGCCGAACGCGCCGAGTGGCGGGAGTTCACCACGGTCATCGGGGGAGTGCTGGGGACATGATCGACGAATACCTGGGGGATCTGGACCGCAGACTGCACGGCTGCGGCCGGTTCAAGGCCGACCTGCTGGGGGAGGCGCGGGACGGCCTGCACGACGCCGCGGACGCGTACCGCGCGGGCGGCTGGAGCGAGGAGGACGCCGAGCGCCGCGCCGTCGCCGACTTCGGCCCGCCCGCCGTCGTCGCCCGCGACTACCAGGCCGAGCTCGGCATGCTCAGCGGTGTCCGGACGCTGTGGAAGCTCGTCATCGGCGTCCCGGCGATGCAGATCGCGTGGGACTACGCCCGGATCCTCACCTTCGGCGAGTGGACGAAGATCTCGACGCCGACGCCGGAGTGGTACAAGGTCGTCACGCACGTCACCCACGGCGCGGTGTTCGTCGTGCCGGTGATCGGCGTGCTCGCGCTGCTCGGCATCCGCTGGCTGAGCCGCCGCCTGGACGGCACCGGGCTCGCGCGGTTCTGCGGCAGCCTCATCGCGGTCGCGGTCGGCGTCAACCTGGCGTCGGTCGGGCTGCTGATCGGCGCGACCGGGTTCGTCGACGCGTCGAGGCTGTTCCTGAGCGTCCCGTGCGCCCTGTTGATGGTCGCCTGGGTGCTGCTTTCGCTGCGGCTCGTCGTGCTCGCGAGACGATCCTGGGGTGGGTATGCCACGATCGTCGCGTGACGACCGCGCTGATCTACCTCGTAGTCATGCTGCTGGTGGCCGCCGTGGTGTTCCTGCTCGCCGCCGTGGTCTTCGGCCGGGGTGAGGAGCTCGCCCCGCTGCCGCCGGGCAGCTCGCCGACGCGGCTGCCCGCCGAGGACATCACCGGCGAGGACCTGACGGAGGTCCGCTTCCAGCTGGTGCTGCGCGGCTACAAGATGTCCGAAGTGGACTGGGTGCTGCGGCGCCTCGGCGTCGAGCTCGACGAGCTGCGCGCCCGGGTCGGCGAGCTGGAACAGCGCGAACGCGAACGGGAGAGTTCGCCCGAAGGCGCCCAGTGACGGATCTGATCCTGTCGGTCGACGTGCGCGCGCCGGCCGGGACGACCTGGCTCGCGCTCACCGACTGGACGCGCCAGGGCGAGTGGATGCTCGGCACCGAGGTGGAGGTCGTCGAGGGCAACGGCCGCAGCGTCGGGTCGCGCCTGTCGGCGTTCACCGGGGTGGCCGGCATCGGGTTCACGGACAAGATGGAGATCACGAGCTGGGAGCCGCCGGTGCGGTGCGCCGTCCGGCACCTCGGCAGCGTCGTGCAGGGCACCGGCGTGTTCCAGGTGGTGCCGAAGGGCGCGACGCGCTCGACGTTCGTCTGGGCCGAGCACCTGCGGCTGCCGTTCGGGCCGCTGGGCCGGCTCGGCTGGCCGTTGGTGCGGCCGGCGTTCGCGCTGGGCGTGCGCCAGTCGCTGCGGCGGTTCGCGCGGTTCGCGGAGGACTATTCGGTGGGTGGGGATGACTGAGCTGTTCGGCACCGACGGCGTCCCGCGGTGCAGCTGGGGCAATTCGGCCCCGGACTACGTGGCCTACCACGACGAGGAGTGGGGCGTGCCGCTCCACGGGCAGGACGAGCTGTACGAGCGGCTGTGCCTCGAGTCGTTCCAGTCGGGACTGTCGTGGATCACGATCCTGCGCAAGCGCGAGAACTTCCGGAAGGCGTTCAAGCGGTTCAAGCCGGCGCAGGTGGCGAAGTTCGGCGACGCCGACGTCGAGCGGCTGATGCAGGACGCGTCGATCGTGCGGAACCGGGCCAAGATTCTGGCCGCGATCAAGAACGCGCAGGCGATCGGTGCTTTGGACACGCCGTTGGACGACCTGCTGTGGTCGTTCGCGCCTTCTTCACATCGCCGTCCGAAGACGATGGCCGACGTCCCGGCGATCACGGACGAGTCCAAGGCGATGGCCAAGGAGCTGAAGAAGCGCGGGTTCGTCTTCCTCGGCCCGACCACGTGCTACGCGCTGATGCAGGCGACCGGCATGGTCGACGACCACGTCCAGGGCTGCTTCCGCGCCGGCTCGTGAGTGTTTAGTCGGGTTAGAACCCGACTAAACACTCACGAGCGTTACTTGCCCTGGAAGTTCGGCTTGCGCTTGCCGACGAAGGCCTCGACGGCCTCGGTGTGGTCGGCGGTCGCGCCGAGGGCGGCCTGGGCGGCGTCCTCCGCGGCGAGGGCCTCGTCGAACGTCGACTGCGCGGCCAGGTTGAGCACGCCCTTGATCTTCGCGTAGGCCACGGTCGGCCCGTTCGCCAGCTTCGCCGCGATCTTCTGGGCGCGGGCCGGGAGTTCCTCGTCCGGCACGACCTCGCCGACCAGGCCGAGCCGCAGCGCCTCGGCGGCGTCGACGGTCCGGGCCAGCAGCATCAGCTCGGCGGCGCGGCCGTAGCCGACCAGCCGCTGCAGCGTCCACGACGCACCCGAGTCCGGGCCGAGCCCGACGTTGGCGAAGGCCATCAGGAACGACGACGATTCGGCGGCGATCCGCAGGTCACTGGCGTAGGCGAAGGCGGCCCCGGCGCCCGCGGCGGTGCCGTTGACGGCCGCGATGACCGGCTTCTCCATGTCCACGATCGCCTTGACGATCGGGTTGTAGTGCTCCTTCACCGTCTGTAGCGGGGCGGGGTCACCCGCCTGGAGCAGCCCCACGTGTTCCTTCAGGTCCTGGCCGGCGCAGAACGCCTTGCCGGACCCGGTCAGCACCACCGCGCGGACGGCTTCGTCGCCCGCCGCCGCCCGCAGCGCCGCGAGCAGTGCTTCCTTCAGCTCGACGGTCAGCGAGTTGTACGCCTGCGGCCGGTTGAGGGTGAGGGTGCGCACCCCTTCGGCGTCGGCGATCAGCAGGACGTCGGATGTGGTCACGTCTTCTCCTTGCGCGGAAAACTTCGGTCGGCCGAGAGTCTTCCACCTCTCCCGGGCCGCATACCAGCACCGATACAGCGGCAAATGATCGGTCCGCTGATGCGCCCGGCCGCTGATGAGGGACAATGGACACCAGACCCGGCTGGCTTTCACGCGAGCGCGACCCGGGCGCGCCGGTTGAGACGGAGGGAGCACGCTATGGCGGCCATGAAGCCCCGGACCGGAGATGGTCCCCTCGAAGTGACTAAGGAGGGGCGGGGCCTCGTGATGCGCGTACCGCTCGAGGGCGGTGGGCGACTCGTCGTCGAACTTTCCGCGGAAGAAGCGAAGGACCTCGGCGCCGCACTGGCGGAGGTCACGGGCTAGCAAGCCTCCCTCGAACCGTCCTTCCGTCGCACCCCGGTCTCCCTTCGGAGGCCGGGGTCGCGGTTCCTCAGCGCCCGGAGGTTGCTCACTGTGCGTAATCCGCTACCCCCCGTTCCGACCAGTCTGCTCGACATCGAGGTGGCGGCGGAGCTCCGCCGCGGCACCCCGACGGCCCGGCTCGTGACCGCGCCGGCGGACGACGTCGAGTCCGAGCCGCTCGAGGTCGGCGGCATCCGGATCACCGGCAAAGCGGGCGACGTGCAGGCGATCCCCGGCGACGGTCCCCGCTGGGTCGCGGGCCTCGGCGACGGCGAGCCGAAGCAGTACCGCAAGACCGGCGCGGCGCTGGTCCGCGCGGTGAACGCGGCGCTGGCGGAGGACGTCGACGGTGGGGGGAAGGCCTTCCGCGCGGTGCAGGTGGCGCTGCCGGAAGAGGCGTCCGGCGAGCACGTGACCGAGCTGGCGCTCGGGCTGCTGCTGGGCGGGTACCGCTTCAAGGTGTCCGGTGAGGACCCGAAGCCGTCGGTGCGGACGGTGCGGCTCGTGACCGCGGACCCGGCTTTCGGCGAGCTGGTCGCCCGCGCTTCGGCACTGGCCGCGGCGACGGCGCTGACCCGCGACCTGGCGAACACGCCGTCGAACGTGAAGAGCCCGGCGTGGCTGGCGGACACCGCGTCCAAGGTGGCCGGACCGGGTGTCGAGGTGACGGTCCGCGACGAGAAGTGGCTGACGACGCAGGGCTTCGGCGGCGTCGTGGCGGTCGGCGGCGGCTCGGCCCGTCCGCCGCGCCTGATCGAAATGTCGTACAAGCCGTCGGGGGCCGCGAAGCACCTGCTCCTGGTGGGCAAGGGCATCACGTTCGACACGGGCGGCCTGTCCATCAAGCCGGCCGACGGCATGCACCTGATGCGCACGGACATGGCGGGCGGCGCGGCGGTGATCGCCGCCACCCGCGCGATCGCGGCGCTGGGCCTGCCGATCCGCGTGACGGCGCTGGTGCCGGCGGCGGAGAACCACGTGTCGGGCTCGGCGTACCGGCCAGGCGACATCGTCCGCCACTACGGCGGCAAGACCACAGAGGTGTCGAACACGGACGCGGAGGGCCGCATGGTCCTGGCGGACGCGCTGGCGTACGGCATCCGCCGGTTCAGCCCGGACTACGTGGTCGACGCGGCGACGCTGACGGGCGCCATGAAGGTCTCGCTGGGCCTGCGGACGGGCGGTCTGTTCGCTTCGGACACCGCGCTGGCCACGGCGGTCGTCGCGGCGGGCGCGCGGGTGGGCGAGGCGTGGTGGCGCATGCCCCTGGTGGAGGACTACGCGGACAACGTCCGCGGCGAGTTCGGCGACGTCCGCCAGACGCCGGGAGGCCCGGGCAGCATCACGGCGGCGCTGTTCCTGCGTGAGTTCACGTCCGGGCTCCCGTGGGCGCACCTGGACATCGCGGGACCGGCACGGTCGGAGAAGAACTACGACGAGGTGGTCCCGGGAGCAACGGGCTTCGCGGCCCGAACACTGGTGGAGCTGGCGGCTTCCCTGGGCTGAGGGGTTTGTCCACAACCCGGCTGGGGTGTGGACAACCTGCTGTTCGCGGCCGGGTTCGTCGGTGGGTGCCGATAGGCTGGAGCAGGGACGCCCCCCAGGGTTGGGCGGGGGCTGTCCGGCGGGGGATGGGGGCTCAAATCCCGGCTAGCACGTGGTCGCGGAAGCCGTTCACCGCCGGGGTCATCGGCTCCTCCGCCCGCCAAGCCAGCCCGATCGTCCGGTACGGCGGCGGCGACAGCGGCACCTCCGCGACCCCCGCCGGGCTGCCCGGGCCGAACCGCGGCAGCAGCGCCACCCCCAAGCCCGCCGCCACCAGGCCGCGGACCGTGTCCGACTCCTGGCCCTCGAACGCGATGCGCGGGGTGAACCCCGCCGCCGCGCAGAGCTCGTCCGTCAACGTCCGCACGCCGTAACCCTGCTCCAGCAGCACGAACTCCTCGTCCGCCAGCTCCGCGACCCGCACCGAGCGCCGGCCGGCCAGTGGGTGACCCGCCGGCACCGACAGCAGGATCTCCTCCTCGACCAGGCCCGCCGACGCCAGCGCGGGCACCGACGGCAGCGGCGCCAGCAGGGCCAGGTCCAGCTCGCCGCCCGCCAGGCGGTCGATCATCTCCTGCCGCGAGCCCTGGACCAGCGTGAACCGCACGCCCGGGTACCGCGCCCGGTGGCCGCGCAGCAGGGACGGCACCAGCGACCGGCCGAGCAGGTGCAGGAACCCGAGCACCACCAGACCCGACTCCGGGGACACCTCCTCCCGCGCCAGCCGGACGCCGGTGTCGAGCGCCGCCAGGCCGCGCTCCGCCGCTTCGGCCAGCAGGTCCGCCGCGCGGGTGAGGCGGATCCCGCGGCCGTCCGGCACCGTCAGGGGCGCGCCCAGCGCGTCCGCCAGCGCCGCGAGCCGGCGGCTGACCGTCGGTTGCGGGACGCCCAGCAGCTCGGCCGCGCGTGTGATGTTCCTCGTCTTCCGCAGGGCGGCCAGCAGCGGCAGGTGCGGTGCGACCTGGGCTGACAGCGAGTCATACGTCACCGCATGAATCATGCCAGGTGAACGCATTGGACGTATTGGTTAGCTCTGCTTACTTTCGGAGGGTGACTTCCACGCGCCGAGTCAAGATCGCCGTCGCCGCGGCCGGGATCTCCTCCTTCGCCCTGCTCTACGCGCCGCAGCCGGTGCTGCCGCAGCTCGCCGCGCAGTACCACCTGGACCCCGGCGGCGCGGCGCTCGCCGTCAGCGTCGCGACCGGTGCGCTCGCCATCGCCGTCCTGCCGATCGCCGCGCTGTCGGAAGTGGTCGGACGACGGCCGGTGATCCTGACGTCCGTCATCGCGTCGGTCGTGTTCGGGCTGCTGCTGCCGCTGATGCCGACGTACCCGGCACTGCTCGTCCTGCGCGCGCTGCAGGGGATCGCGATCGCCGGCTTCCCCGGCGTCGCGGCCGCCTACCTGGCCGAACGCCTGGGCCGCGCGGGTGTCGCCGCCGCGGTCGGCGCGATGATCGCCGGCAACACCATCGGCGGCATGCTCGGCAGGCTCGCCAGCGGGTTCACCGCGGGCCCGCTCGGCTGGCGCGGCGCGCTGTTCGTCGTCGCGGGGGTGGGCGCGGTGTGCTCGGCGATCACCGTCGTGACGCTGCCGCCGGGCACGCGCCCGCGGGGGAACGCCCAGCTCCGCGCGGTCGGGCAGGGGCTGGTCACGGCGGTGCGCAAGCCGGTGCTGCTCGCGCAGTACGCGGTCGCGCTGCTCGCGATGGGCTCGTTCGTCGCGCTCTACAACGCCGCCGGCTTCCGGCTGACCGGCGACCCGCTGGACCTGTCGCCGGCGGTCGCGTCGCTGGTGTTCCTCGCCTACGCGACCGGCTCGGTGTCCTCGGCCGCGGCCGGCCGCCTGGTCGCACGCGTCGGCCGCCGCCGCGCGGTGATCGGCGCCCTGCTGCTGACGGCGGCCGGCGCGGCCCTGACGCTGCCCGACTCCCTGCCGCTGGTCATCGCCGGGTTCCTGGTGCTGACCTGCGCGTTCTTCGCCGCGCACGCGGTCGCGAACGGCTGGGCGGCGGCCGACGCCCCCGAGAACGCGCGCGGCCAGGTCGGCGGCATGTACACGGCGACGTACTACCTGGGCAGCAGCGTCGGCGGCGCGGCCGGCGCGTGGGTGTACGGCCACGAGGGCTGGCCGTGGCTGATCGCGGTGGTGGTGGCCTGGCTGCTGCTCGCGGTGGCGGCGGTCGGCGCCGGGACGCGGGTCCGGGTGGCGCGGCGGGAGCTGGTGGCGAGCTGATCCGGAGCGGCGGGCACGTCGTGAACGGATCGTTCATGGCGCTTTCGGGCCGGTGTTGCCGCTGAGGTCGGGTGGTGCTGGCTGCTGTGGTGTCGCGAATGACTCATTGGGGACCTCCGAGGTCCCCAATGAGTCATTCGCGACCTTGGCGGAGCAAACGCGAGTTGTGCACAGGCTCGCGAGGTTGTGGACAGCTGAGTCAGATCGCGGCCGCGACCAGCAGCCCGCCGCCCACCGGGAGCAACGCCGGGACCAGGCGGTCGTCCTCGCGGAACGCTCGCGCCACCTCGCGCAGCGCCAGCGTCTCCGGGTCGCGGTGGGACGGGTCGATCACCCGGCCGCCCGCCAGCACGTTGTGGAACGCGATGATCCCGCCCCGCCGCAGCAGCGACACGCCCAGCTCGTAGCACCCCGGGTACTCGATGTGCGCGGAATCGACGAACACCAGGTCGTACCCGCCCGGCGTGAGCCGCTGCAGGACGTCCAGCGCCCGCCCGATGATCAGGCGCGTGCGGCCCGGCGCGTAGCCGGCCTCGCGGAACGTCGCGCGCGCGGCCCGCTGGTACTCCGGCTCGACGTCGATCGAGGTCAGGATGCCGTCGGGGGCCATGCCGCGCAGCAGGCTCAGCCCGCTGACGCCGGCGCCCGTGCCGACCTCGACGACCGCCTTCGCCCGCAGCGTCGCGGCCAGGAAGCGCAACGTCGCGCCCGCGCCCGCGCTGAGCGGGACGCAGCCCAGGTCTTCGGCCCGTGCGCGCGCCGAAGACAGCACTTCGTCGTCGGGCAGGTACCCGTCGACGAACCCGGAATCGGCCGGCGCGGCCGCAGGGGTGGGCGTGTTCACGCACGGAGGTTAGCGTTGGTTGTCGATAAATCCTCGCAGGCTCCCGGGTAAGCACCCGGGAAGAACTTCTCAGCCTGCTCTCAGTCCAGTCTCACTAGAACCATAAGGAACCCCGACAGACTGAAATCCAGACACACGGGAACACCGTGGCCGAGGCCCGCGTTGGGTGGAGCAGACAGGAGAGACGCAGATGGAGGTGCCTGCTCCCGCCATGCAGAACGCCGTTGCCGACGCCGGGGCTCAGCCGGTGACCCTGGACGAGGCGACTTGGACGCCGCCGTCCTGGGACGAGGTCGTGCGCGAACACGGCGACCGGGTCTACCGGCTCGCCTACCGCCTGACCGGCAACACCCACGACGCCGAGGACCTGACGCAGGAGACCTTCATCCGGGTCTTCCGCTCGCTGGCGTCGTACAAGCCGGGCACGTTCGAGGGCTGGCTGCACCGGATCACCACCAACCTCTTCCTGGACATGGCCCGCCGCCGCTCGCGCGTGCGGATGGAAGGCCTGCCCGAGGACACCGACCGCATCGTGGGCGACGACCCGAGCCCCGAGCAGGTCTACACGGACACCCACCTGGACCCCGACCTGCAGGCGGCGCTCGACGAGCTGCCCCCGGAGTTCCGCGCCGCGGTCGTGCTGTGTGACGTCGAGGGCCTGTCGTACGAGGAGATCGGCGCGACGCTCGGTGTCAAGCTGGGCACCGTCCGCAGCCGGATCCACCGCGGCCGCCAGGCGTTGCGCGCTTCGCTCGAGCGACGGCGCGCTTACGCACCGGAGTCTGCGAAGGTGTCGGTATGACCGCACCGCGAGGCTGGGGACTCCCCGAGTCGCACTTGCTGCCGGACGTCGTGGTGGCGTTCGTGGACGGAGAGCTTTCGCACGGCGCCCGCGACCGCGCGGCGTCGCACATCACGCGCTGCCAGGCGTGCGCGGCCGAGGTCCGCGCCCAGCGGCAGGCGGTCGACGCGATCCGGCACGCCGGCGCCCCCTCGATGTCGGCGGGGTTCCTGGCGAGCCTGCAGTCGATCCCGCAGCACACGGAGCTGCCGGGCACCCCGGACAACCTGGCGATCACGGCCGACGGCCAGCTGGTCGCGGTCCAGCGCCCCGACCGGGTCGCGGGCCTGCGTGACTCCGGCGTGCTGGGCGGCGTGGCGCCGCTGGGGTCGTCGGCTCCGCTGGGCCAGTCCCCGAACGTCCTCGGCGGCGGCCGCTTCAAGCGCCGCGCGGCCCAGGGCGCGGGTGTCGTCGTGTCCGGCCTGGTGCTGAGCGCGCTGGCGCTGGTCGGCACGTCCGCGGACGGCGACGGCAGCCCCGAGCAGGGCGGCGGCGCACCGCAGCCGGCGAACCTGCTCCCGGCCCAGCTGGCGGTGCCCCCGCAGCCGGCGCCGAAGTCGATCCCGGTGAGCACGTCACCCGCCGCGGTACCCGCCGGCATCCGCTGAACAGCTTGACCGAGGCCGTCGCGAGGAACCCCCCCGTGGCGGCCTTCGTCGTGTCCGGAGCGGGCGGGCCGCCGCGGATCAGCCCAGTGCCCTGAATGACTCATTCAGGACCTCGCGCGGGGGCCGGCAAGGTCGTGTCCGGGCCCGGCGGGTCTCGGGGTGTCTTGAATGACTCATTCAAGTCCTCCGGCGACAGGGTCCCGGCAAAGTCGCCGGCCTCGGCTCGCTTCACCGCCGGCAGGCGGAGTGGGCAGTTCGAGCGAGGTCGCGAATGAGTCATTGGCGGCTTTGGAGGTCCCGAATGAGTCATTCGCGACGCCGCCTTCGGCAAGCCGCTCGGTGTGCGGGAGGTGGCGTCCGGGGATCGGTGGCCCGAGCGTCGTGAACGGGTCGTTCACAACATCGCGGCGGATCCGGCCGATCGCGCACACGCGACTTTGCCGGGACCCTGTCCTCCGGCGACAGGAATGAGTCATTCAAGACATCCGGTGAGCGTCGCCCCTCCCCGCCGTAGCCCAAGAAACAGCCACTTCACCGCCGGACCGGCAGACTCGGAGCACTGGGCTTGGGTATCGTCACGCCCAGCCACCTGATCTTCTTCTGCACCGGGGAATGATGACCGAGCCGAACGTGAATCCCGAGCAGCCCGGCGCGCGTGATGCCGACAGGCTGGGTCCGCGGCCGCTCGCGCGGCCCGCCGTCGATCCGGCCCAGGCCGCCGTGTTCGGGCGGCCGCAGGGGGTCGACGGGGCGTTCGACAAGCTCTACAGCCCGCAGAAGGCCAACGGCGTCAACCTCGCGCCGCCCGCGCCCGAGTCGCTCGCCGAAGCCTTCCGGCGGCCGCCTGGGGCCGAGGGTGTGCTGCTCGAGCGGCCGCGGGAAGCCACCGGTGACCCGAAGGAAGCCGATCCGCCGCTCTGGCACAGCACGAGCGACCCGTGGCGCGATCCGGGTGCCGGGGCCGTGCTGGCCGGGCCCGCGATGCCCGCCGAGGAAGAGGAAAAGCCCGCCAAACGGCCGCCGGGAGCGTTGCTCAGCCTGCCCGAGCTGCTCTTCGGACGTCGCGTGCAGCCGAAGGCGCTGGCTCTGCTCGGCGTCGTCGCGCTGCTCGTCGGCGCGGCCGGCGGCCTCGTCGGCTGGTGGGTCGCCGACACCGGCACCGAGCTCACCGGGTCCGCGACGATCTCCGAAGCCGAGGCCGCGAAGGAGCGTCCGGCCGGTTCGGTGGCGGAGATCGCCAAGCGCGTCGCGCCTGCCGTCGTTTCACTCGAGGTCTTCAAGCCCGGCGCCGAGTCCGGTGAGCAGGGCTCCGGCGTGATGATCGACCCGCAGGGCTACATCCTCACCAACGAGCACGTCATCGCCTCCGCCGCCGCGGACCCGGGCGTCAAGGTGACCGCGATCTTCGTCGACGGCACCCGCACCGAGGCCAAGCTCGTCGGCGCCGACCAGAAGACCGACCTCGCCGTCGTGAAGGTGAACGTCACCAACCCGACCGTGCTGCAGATCGGCAAGTCCGCCGACCTGCAGGTCGGCGACACCGTGATGGCGATCGGCTCGCCGCTGGCGCTGCAGAACTCCGTCACCGCGGGCATTGTCAGCGCGCTGAACCGGCCGATCACCGCGGGCGGCGACAGCGGCGCCCCGCCGGTCACCTACGAAGCCATCCAGACCGACGCCGCGATCAACCACGGCAACTCGGGCGGCGCGCTCGTCGACTCCACCGGTGCGCTGGTCGGCATCAACTCGTCGATCCGCTCGTCCAGCGCGGACGGCGGCAGCATCGGCATCGGCTTCGCCATCCCGAGCGACTACGCGATCAAGATCGCGAAGTCGCTGATCAAGGACGGCAAGGTCCAGCACGCGGACATCGGCATCAACGCGTCGTCGACGGTCGCCGGCTCGTCCACGATGGGCGCGCAGGTCAAGAACGTCGCCCCCGGCGGCCCGGCCGCCAACGCGGGCATCAAGGAGGGCGACGTGATCACGAAGATCGGCAACCGGCTGGTCCGCGACTCCGCGGAACTGACGGTCGCGGTCCGCGCCCACGACGTCGGCGAAGTGGTCCCGGTGTCACTGGCCCGCGATGGCGCGAGCTTCGTCGTGGACGTAACCCTGGCTTCCGACTGAGTTCCCGCGTTCGGCCTGCCGGCGCACGGCGGGCTGCGGGTACCCTGGGCGGGTAGGTTCAGCTGCGGAGGTTGACTGGTGTTCGACAGCGTCGGGTGGGGCGAAATCCTCGTCCTCATCATCGCCGGTCTCTTCATCCTCGGCCCGGAACGCCTCCCCGAGGCGGCGTCCTGGCTGGCGAAGAGCGTGAAGAAGGTCCGCGACTTCGCGACGGGTGCGCGTGAGCAGTTGCGCGAGGAGATGGGCCCGGAGTTCGACCAGCTCCGCAAACCCCTCGAGGACCTGCGCGGGCTGCGCAACTTCGACCCCAAGCGCGTGGTGACCCAGCACCTCTTCGACGGCGACGCGGACCCGCTCGGCCTCAAGGGCATCACGAACGGGACCAACGGAACCAACGGCTCGAACGGCACGACGGTCGGGCAGACCCAGTCCCAGCCGGAGCCGCTGAAGCCGGGGGAGCGCCCCCCGATCGACCCGGACGCCACCTGACGCACTGAAGGCCACCCCGCGGGGTGGCCTTCAGTGTCCGGCAGGAAGATCAGCGGCCGGCCGGCGTCACGTTCAGCATCATCCCCGCCAGGCCGCGGGCCCGGACCGAAAGCTTCTTCGCGACGTCGTTCAGCACCGCCGACGCGGGCGCCTCCGGCTCGGACAGCACGATCGGTGTGCCCGCGTCGCCCTGGGCGACCACCCGCGGGTCCATCGGGACCTGGCCGAGCAGCGGGACCTCGGAGCCGATCGACTTCGTCAGCGAGTCGGCCACCGTCTGGCCGCCGCCGGCGCCGAAGAGCTCGAGCCGGGAGCCGTCGGCCTGCTCCAGCCACGACATGTTCTCGATGACGCCCGCCACGCGCTGGCGCGTCTGCAGCGCGATCGCGCCCGCGCGCTCGGCCACCTCGGCCGCCGCCTGCTGCGGGGTCGTGACGACCAGGATCTCCGCGTTCGGGATCAGCTGGGCCACCGAGATCGCGATGTCACCGGTGCCCGGCGGCAGGTCCAGCAGCAGGATGTCGAGGTCGCCCCAGAACACGTCGGCGAGGAACTGCTGCAGCGCGCGGTGCAGCATCGGGCCGCGCCACACCACCGGGGTGTTGCCCGGGGTGAACATGCCGATCGAGATCACCTTCACGCCGTGGGACTGCGGCGGCATGATCATCGTGTCGACCTTGGTCGGCTTCTCGCGCGCGCCCAGCATGCGGGGGATCGAGTGGCCGTAGATGTCCGCGTCCACGACGCCGACCGACAGGCCCCGCGCGGCCATCGCCGCGGCCAGGTTCACCGTGACCGACGACTTGCCGACGCCGCCCTTGCCCGAGGCCACGCAGTACACGCGGGTCATCGAGCCCGGCTGCGCGAACGGGATCACCGGCTCCGCCGCGTCCCCGCGCAGCGACTTCCGCAGCTCGGAGCGCTGTTCGTCACTCATGACGTCGAGCTCGACGCGCACGTCCGCGACGCCGGGGAGCTTCGAGACGGCTTCCTTCGTGTCGTTGGTCAGCGTCGCCTTCAGCGGGCAGCCCGCGACCGTCAGGTAGATCCCGACCGTCACGACGCCGTCGTCGCCGACGACCACGTCCTTGACCATCCCCAGGTCCGTGATGGGTTTGCGGATCTCCGGGTCTTGCACGCTCTTCAGCGCGCTGCGGACGTCGTCGACGCTGGGGAGCTGCTGCGTACTGGTCACCCCGCCCATGTTACGTACCGGTAGCGCCCCGGTCCGCCTTGGCCTTCCTGGGCTTCACGGAAAGGTCCTCCCGGAGCCGGTCCAGCTCGCTGCGCAGGTAGTCCCGCGTGGCCACCTCGCCGACCGCCAGCCGCAGCGCCGCCAGCTCCCGGGCCAGGTATTCCGTGTCGGCTTTCGTCTGCAGTGCCCGGTTCCGGTCCTCCTCCAGGGAGACGCGGTCGCGGTCGTCCTGCCGGTTCTGCGCGAGCAGGATCAGCGGCGCCGCGTACGCCGCCTGCGTCGAAAACGCCAGGTTGAGCAGGATGAACGGGTACGGGTCCCAGCGCAGCGACACCGCCGCCAGGTTCAGCACGATCCAGACGATCACGATCAGCGTCTGCCAGAACAGGTACTTCCCGGTGCCGAGGAACCGCGCGATCCGCTCGGTGAACCGGCCGAACGAATCGGGGTCGATGTTCAGCCTGAACCGGTTCTGGCCGCGGGGCTGGTCGAGCCGCCGTCCCGAAGTCGGCTCAGGCACGGTGTTCCTCCAAGGTGTCGTGCAGGCCGGTCTCGCGCCAGTCCTCGGGCAGCAGGTGGTCGAGGACGTCGTCGACGGTCACCGCGCCGATCAGGTGGTCCTCGGCGTCGATGACCGGCCCGCAGGTCAGGTTGTAGGCCGCGAAGTACCGCGTGACCTCGGCCAGCGAGGCCTCCGGTTTCAGCGGGGGCAGCCCGGTGTCGACGGCGCTGGCCACCAGTTCGGCCGGCGGCTCGCGCAGGAGCCGCTGGAAGTGGACGACGCCGACGTAGCGCCCGGTCGGCGTCGCGGTCGGCGGGCGGCAGACGAACACCATGCTGGCCAGCGCCGGGGGCAGCTCGGGGTTGCGGATGTGGGCCAGCGCCTCCGCGATCGTCGTGTCCGGGGTGAGCACGACCGGCTCCGGCGTCATCAGGCCGCCCGCGGTGTCGGACGAGTACTTCAGCAGCCGCTTGACCGGCGCCGACTCCTCCGGCTCCATCAGTTCCAGCAGCCGGCTCTGGTCGGCCGGGGCGAGCTCGGCCAGCAGGTCGGCCGCGTCGTCGGGGTTCATCGCCTCCAGGACGTCGGCGGCGCGCTCCTCGGCCAGGTACGCCAGCAGCTCCTTCTGGTCGTCGTCCGGCAGCTCTTCGATGACGTCGGCGAGGCGCTCGTCGTCCATCGCGTCGGCGACCTCGTGGCGCCGCTTGAGCGGCAGGTCGCGCACGGTCGCGGCGATGTCGGCCGGCCGCATGGTGTCGAACAGCATGAGCAGCTGGCCGGCGCCCTGCGGCTGCGCGCCGAGGTCGGCCAGGCCCAGCCCGGAGACCTCCGACCAGGGCAGCACCTGCATCGCCGAACGGCGGCGGCCCAGCCCGCCCCGCCGCTCCCGGATGGCCAGCTTGGCCAGCACCCAGTCACGGGTGCGGGTCGGCTCCATCCCGGCGTCGACGACGGTGATGCGCGTGCCGGACGCGGTGAGGGCGGCGTGCGCGTCGAGCAACTGGCCGAGCACCAGCACCTCGTTGGGCCGCTGGACGAACTGGCGCATGTTGACCGAGCCGGTGGCGAGCGTCACGGCGGTCGGCTCGATCGCGGTGACCCGCAGCATCGGCACGAAGACGCGCCGCCGCGTGCTCAGCTCGACGACGAGGCCGAGGATCCGCGGCGGCTGCGCGTCGAGGCGCAGCCCGGCGACCAGGTCGCGAACCCGGCCGATCGACTCGCCGTCCGGGCCGAATACCGGCAACCCGGACAGCTGAGCTGCGAAAACCCTGTTGACCGCGGCCATGCCGCTGACACTATCGGCTGGCTGCCCAGGGGGCGATTTCCGCCACTGTGACGAACGCCGGGTCGTCGCTGTCTTCGCCGGTCTCGTCGAGCTCTTCGACCATCCAGATCCAGTTCTGCACGGCTCGCACGAGCGTCCACGCCCGTGCCTTCGAAGCGTCCAGTTCGTGCGAAGCGACGATCAGCGCGAACCGTTCGTCCAGTGTGGACTCGGTGAAGCGGTTCCAGAACAACGGGATGACACCCCACTCGAGGTCGCCCGCCAAGGGCTTGGGATCGATCACCAGCCACGGTTCGCGCGTGCCGGCGAGGACGTTCTCGAAGTGCAGGTCCTCGTTCACCAGCAGCTCACCCGCGTCCGGCCCGAGCTCGCGGCAGAGCGCGACGGCGTCGTCGACCAGCCGCCGCTCGAACGGCTCGCCGAGCTCGGCCCAGCGGCGGGGCAGCTCTTCGGCCAGCTCCGCGGCTTCGGTGCGCAGGTGCCGCTTCAGCGACGGCGGCGCGGGCACGGCAAGCCGGCGCGCCAGACCGCCGATGAGCGGGATCGCTTCGCGCAGCGGGAGGTCGTCCAGGGTGTGGTCCGCGTCGAGCCGTTCGAGCAGCAGGACGCCGTCGGCCGGCGCGGAGTCCAGCAGCAGCACCGCACCCCGACCGGCCCATGTGGACAGTGCGAGGGGCTCGTCCGCCGACTCTTCGTCGCGCCAGCCGAGCTTCAGCACCACCGGCGTGCCGTCGGGCAGGCGTGCCGGCTGCGCCACGCCGACGTAGCCGTGCATCGCCTCGCCCTCGAACGTCAGGCCCCACCGGCGGGCGTACCGGGCGGCGAGCCGGGGTAGGTCCGCGAGCCAGGGGACGGCCTCGGGGCCGAGCACCCGGGGCGCGCGGGCGGCGAAGAGCGGCGGAACGCGAAGATCGGTCACCACCTCAGCCTGGCAGTCCCGTCCAGCGCGTTTCGTCCTGGTCGCGGCGGGCGTACGCTGGGCTTTCAGGGGAAACGCAACCCCGGGAGCAGCCATGGTGGTGGAGATCCTCAGCGCCGTCGTCGTCGCGGGTGGAGCCTGGCTCGCGGCCAGCGTGCGCGTCGTCAAGCAGTACGAACGCGGACTCGTCTTCCGGTTCGGCCGGGTGCGGGCGAAGGTGCGGGAGCCGGGGCTGGCGGTGCTGGTGCCGTTCATGGACCGCATCCAGAAGGTCAACATGCAGATCGTCACCATGCCGATCCCCGCCCAGGACGGCATCACCCGCGACAACGTCACCGTCCGGGTCGACGCGGTCGTCTACTTCAAGGTCATCGACCCGGTCGTCGCCGCGGTCAACGTCCAGGACTACCGGTCGGCGGTCGGCCAGGTCGCGCAGACGTCGCTGCGCTCGATCATCGGCAAGAGCGAGCTCGACGACCTGCTCTCCAACCGCGAGCGCCTCAACGAGGGCCTGGAGCTGATGATCGACAGCCCGGCGCTGGACTGGGGCATCCACATCGACCGCGTCGAGATCAAGGACGTCGCACTGCCGGAGGCGATGAAGCGCTCGATGTCGCGCCAGGCCGAGGCGGAGCGGGAACGGCGCGCGCGCGTCATCTCCGCCGACGGCGAGCTGCAGGCGTCGCACAAGCTCGCGCAGGCCGCGGCGACGATGGCCGACACCCCGTCGGCGTTGCAGCTGCGGCTGCTGGAGACCGTCGTGCAGGTGTCGTCGGAGAAGAACTCGACGCTGGTGCTGCCGTTCCCGGTGGAGCTCCTGCGGTTCCTGGACGCGCAGACGCCGAAGCCCGCGCCGCCGGAGCCGCCGGCCGAGGCGAAGCCGGAGGTGAACGGTCACGCGACCCCGGCGCCGCGGGCCCCCGGCGACGCGGTGCTGCCGGACTAGTTCAGCTGCCCGTTCGCGCTCAGCACGATCAGGGTGGTGAAGAACCCGACCCAGAGCGCGACGACGACGTAGCCGACGATCACGGCGGCCGTGGCCAGGCCGCGGCCGCCCGCTTCACCGCGGTTCGTCTTGCTCAGCGCGATGTGGCCCATGACCAGGCCGGCGATCGCCGTGATGCCGGAGCAGAAGCCGAGGATCGAGCAGACCAGGGCGCCGATCGCCAGCGCGTTGTCCTGCCCGCGCGCCGAAACCCCGTACGGCTGCGGGTACTGCGGCGGCGTCACGTACGACTGGTACGGCGGGTACGGCGGCGGCGGGTACGCGGGCGGCGCGTACACCGGCTGCGGCTGGCCCGGCGCGGCGTAGGGCGTGCCGGGGATGTGCGCGGCCGGCGTCTCGAACGAGCCGGGCGGCAGCGGACCCGGCTGCTCCGGCTCCGGCGCGGCGGGCGACTGGGTGGCCGCCGGTTCCGCGACGGTGGTGTCCGCGATCGTCGCGTCGCCGGCCGGCGGGTCGTACTTCTCCGGCTCGTACGACGTCGTGTCCGCGGCGGGCGGCGGGTCGTAGGCCACGGTCGGGTCGGTGGCCGGGCGGTCCTTGTCCCCGGACGGGTCGGTCATGACGGGTCCCCTCGGTGCGTGCGGGAAGCCAAGGCTAGCGCCAGCCGCTGAACGCGCCGATCCCGATGAACAAGGCGAACAGCCCGATGTTCAGCGCGACCGCGCAGTAGCCGATGATGATCCCCGCCAGCGCGAGGCCCTGGCCGTCGGCGACGCCGCGCTTGGCCTTGCCGTAGGCGATGTGGCCCATGATGATGCCCGCGATGCCGACGGCGAAGCAGAGGACGAGCCCGAGGATCGAGCAGACCAGCGACCCGACGGCGAGGCCGGAGCCCTCCACCGGGGGCTGGTAGCCGCCCGGGTAACCGGGGTACTGCGGGTAGCCGGGCTGCTGGTAGCCGTACTGCTGGCCATATTGCTGACCGTACGGATTGTTCGGGTCCTGCGGATAAGTCATGGTGCTCCCCTCCGCGCCGCACTCTACGGCGGGAATCGTGAGCGCCCTCATAGCAGGGTCCGGCTTTTCCGGTCATACTCACCGGTAACCCAGCGCCGGGAGCGGCGTCGTATTCCGGAAAGGGAGCCGTGATGGCCCGTCTCGCCCAGACCGCCGGCCTCACCGACGTGCAGTCGGAGATCCTCGCCACCGTCCGCCAGTTCGTGGACAAGGAGGTCATCCCGCACGCACAGGAGCTCGAACACGCCGACACCTACCCGGCGGACATCGTCGAGGGCATGAAGGAGATGGGCCTGTTCGGGATCACGATCCCGGAGGAGTACGGCGGGCTCGGCGAGTCGCTGCTGACCTACGCGCTGGTCGTCGAGGAGATCGCGCGGGGCTGGATGAGCGTCTCCGGCGTCATCAACACCCACTTCATCGTGGCGCACATGATCTCCCGCCACGGCACGGAAGCGCAGAAGCAGCACTTCCTCCCGCGCATGGCCACCGGCGAGGTCCGCGGCTCGTTCTCGATGTCGGAACCGGACCTCGGCTCGGACGTCGCCGCGATCAAGACCCGCGCCCGCCGCGACGGCGACGGTTACGTCATCGACGGCTCCAAGATGTGGCTGACCAACGGCGGCTCGTCCAACCTGATCGCGCTGCTCGTCAAGACGGACGAAGGGGCCGAGAAGGCCCACCAGAACCTGACGACGTTCCTGGTCGAGAAGCCCGAGGGCTTCGGCGAGGTGGCGCCGGGCCTGACCATCCCCGGCAAGATCGACAAGATGGGCTACAAGGGCGTCGACACGACCGAAGCGGTCTTCGACGGCTACCGCATCGGGGCCGACATGGTCCTCGGCGAGGCCCCGGGCCGCGGGTTCGCGTACATGATGGACGGTGTCGAGGTCGGCCGCGTGAACGTCGCGGCGCGGGCGTGCGGCATCGCGATCCGCGCGTTCGAGCTGGCGGTGGAGTACGCCCAGCAGCGCAAGACGTTCGGCAAGGCGATCGCCGAGCACCAGGCCGTGGCGTTCAAGCTCGCGGAGATGGCGACCAAGGTCGAAGCGGCCCACCTGATGATGGTGAACGCGGCCCGGCTGAAGGATTCGGGCGAGCGCAACGACGTCGAGGCCGGGATGGCGAAGCTGATCGCGTCGGAGTACTGCGCGGAGGTCACGCAGGACGCGTTCCGCATCCACGGCGGCTACGGGTACTCGAAGGAGTACGAGATCGAGCGCCTGATGCGCGAGGCCCCGTTCCTGCTGATCGGCGAGGGCACGAGCGAGATCCAGAAGACGATCATCAGCCGCGGCCTGCTGCGGGAGTACAAGTCACGGAGCTGAGTTACCCGGACGGCGATTGTCGCCGTGTCGACAAATGGACCTCCACGGGCTTGAAAAAGAGCTGGGTGGTCATCCCGTCGCCTGAGGCCGTCAAATCACTTTGAGCCGGGCCCGCAACACAGAGACCAACGCGAGAGAACAACGCAAGCTTGCGGGCCCGGCTCAAAGTGATAGGCCTCGCTCAGGCGACGGGATGACCACCCAGCGACCCACCGCGCAAGGTGGGTGAGCAGCGGGACGGCAGGTCATCCCAGAGCCTGCCTGTCCGGCGAGGACATCTTTTCGCCCAAAGGTGGCGGCCTCGACATCCCCCGCCCCTCCTCGCGGAGTTTTCAGCCGCCGGTCGAGCTTGTCAAGGCGGGAAAGCGTGCCTTGACAAGCTCGACCGCCGACTGAAGGGCGGCGAGGACGAGGGGCGGGGGAGGTCTGGTGATCTCCTGCTCGATTCGCGTCGCTGGCCGCCGGTTCGCTCGGCGAAGTCCCACGCGGTCCGGCCTTTCGGGGTAAGCGGCTCGCACGGTTCCGGCCTTCTTGACAAGATGGACGCCCGAGACCACGAGTGCGCAGGTGATGATGGTGAGTAGTCCCTTCGGCGGGGGCCGGGCGTCCCAAGGCCTGCCGCGGCTGCCGACTCCGCCGACCGGCTGGCCGATCGGGTCGTACGCGACCTACGGCGAGGCGCAGCAGGCCGTCGACTTCCTCGCCGAGAGCGAGTTCTCGGTCTCCGACGTCACCATCGTCGGCGTCGACCTGATGCTCGTCGAGCGCGTCATCGGGAAGCTGTCCTGGGGCCGCGTGCTCGCCACCGGCGCGGTGTCCGGCGCCTGGTTCGGCATCTTCGCCGGGCTGCTGCTCGGGCTGTTCGTCAGCCAGGGCTTCTTCCTGCAGGTGCTCACCGGCCTCGTGCTCGGCGTGCTGTCCGGGATGATGTTCGCCGCCATCGGGTACAGCATGTCGCGGGGGCGGCGGCGGGACTTCTCCTCGGCGAGCCAGCTCGTCGCCGGCCGGTACGACGTCCTGTGCCAGCCGCGTTCCGCCGAACAGGGGCGCGAATTGCTCGCCAAGCTCGCGCTCAAGCCGAGCCCCTAGCGTCCGACCCCCTATAAACTCCGCCTCTACCAGGGAAAAATCACGATTCGGCGCGCGGTGGGCTGAATCGTTACCGATACTGCTTGCGGGGTGTGATCGCCCGGCATAAGTTGTCCGACACCAGTCGGGCGGCCTCGCCCAACCAGCGCGGCGGCCCGAGCACTAGCACGTCGGGGTGCTGGCGCGGTTCGCCTCATCGCGTCGCGGTGCCCACCGGGTACCGCGGTAACCGGCGTGCACGCGGGTGAGGAGGCCTTATGGGGAAGAGGATCGGCGCGGGCGAACGGGGACGCTCGCCCGGCCGTGCCGCGGTCCTGCTGGGGGCAGGGGCATTGGTGACCGGTCTGCTGGCCGGTTGCGGATCGGGTGGCGGCCTGAAGATCAACGTCTACTACGCGCCCGAAGACAGCTTCCAGAAAGTCGTCGACAACTGCAACGCGGCGGCCGGCGGGAAGTACGAGATCGTCTACAACAAACTGCAGCGCGGCGCGGACGACCAGCGCCTGCAGATGGCCCGGCGGCTCGCCGCCGGCGACTCCGCGATGGACGTCCTCGGCCTCGACGTGACCTGGGTTTCGGAGTTCGCCGAAGCCGGCTGGGTCGAGGAGTGGACGGGACAGAACAAGGCCGAAGCCACGCAGGGCGTCCTGCAGGGGCCGCTGGAAACGGCGACCTACGACGGGAAGCTCTACGCCGCGACGAAGAACACCAACGTCCAGCTGCTCTGGTACGACGACCGGATCACGCCGACGCCGCCGAAGACGTGGCAGGAGATGATCGCCAAGTCGAAGGAGCTGAAGGCGGCGGGCAAGCCGTACAGCATCGTCTTCACCGGCGCGCAGTACGAAGGCCTCGTCGTCTTCTACAACACGCTCGTCAACTCGATGGGCGGGCACATCGTCTCCGACGACGGCAAGTCCGTCGTGATGGACGACGGCGCGGTGCAGGCGCTCGCGCTGCTGAAGGAGGTCACGTCGTCGGGGATCACGGACCCGTCGCTGACCAACTCCAAGGAGGACGACGTCCGGCAGGCGTTCCAGCGCGGTGACGCCGCGTTCGAGCTGAACTGGCCGTTCGTCTACGCCTCGTACGCCAAGGAAAAGCCGCAGGACGTTTCGCACATGAAGTGGGCCGTCTACCCCGAGGCGAAGGCGGGCACGCCGGCGAAGACCACGATCGGTGGCTACGACCTCGCCGTCAGCTCGCTCTCGGCGCACAAGCCCGAGGCGTTCGAAGCGGCGCTGTGCCTGCGCAACGCGGAGAACCAGAAGTTCTCGGCGATCAACGACGGTGTCCCGCCGACCATCGAGTCGGTGTACCACAACGACGCGCCGCTCGACCCGTCGAAGCCGGCGAGCGCCGACAACCCGAACATGGCGCTGAAGTACCCGATGCGCGACTCCATCATCGCGGCCATCAAGGACTCCGCGGTGCGGCCGCTGACCCCGGCCTACCAGAACCTGTCGACGGTGATGTCCAAGGTCCTTTCCCCGCCGAGCGAAATCGACCCGAAGGTCACCGCGGACAAGTTGCGCGAGCAGCTCAACGACGCGCTCCAGTCGAAGGGAGTGATCCCGTGACCGTCCAGGACCCGACCACCGCGGGGGCCACCGCCGCTCAGGAACCCGTGTCCCACAAGAAGGGCAAGCCCGCCCTGTCCGAGGGGAAGAAGGCCGAGCGGCGGCTCGGGCTGTGGCTGTGCGCGCCCGCGTTCATCGTGATGATCGCGGTCACCGGCTACCCGATCCTCTACTCGATCTGGCTGTCGCTGCAGCGCTACGACCTCAGGTTCCCGGCGCAGCAGGAGTTCGTCGGTTTCGACAACTACGGGGCCGTGCTGTCCAATTCGTACTGGTGGACCGCGTTCGGCACCACGATGTTCCTCACCGTGGTGTCGGTGGCGATCGAGTTCGTCCTCGGCATGGCGCTGGCGCTGGTGATGCACCGGACGCTCGTCGGGCGCGGGCTGGTGCGCACGGTCGCGCTGATCCCGTACGGCATCGTCACGGTCGTCGCGGCGTTCTCGTGGTACTACGCGTGGACGCCGAAGACCGGCTACCTGGCGAACTGGCTGGCCGCCGACGCGGCACCGCTGACCGAGCAGTGGCCGTCGCTGTTCATCATCATCGGCGCCGAGGTGTGGAAGACCACGCCGTTCATGGCGCTGCTGCTGATGGCGGGCCTGGCGCTGGTGCCGGACGACCTGCTCAAGGCCGCGTCGATGGACGGTGCGAGCGCGTGGCAGCGGTTCACCAAGGTGATGCTGCCGGTGATGAAGCCGGCGATCCTGGTGGCGCTGCTGTTCCGCACGCTGGACGCGTTCCGCATCTTCGACAACATCTACGTGCTCACCTCGGGCGCGCAGGACACCGGGTCGGTCTCCATGCAGACCTACAACAACCTGGTCAAGGGGCTCAACCTCGGGATCGGGTCGACGATGGCGGTGCTGATCTTCATCACCGTGGCGATCATCGCCTTCGTCTTCATCAAGGTGTTCGGCACGGCCGCACCGGGTTCGGACGACGGGGGTAAGCGCTGATGGTGATGGGAACCGTCACGACGGGCCGCAAGCTCAGGTGGGGCCTGGTCGACATCCTCGTGCTGGTGTTCGCGCTGGTGCCGGTGCTCTGGGTGGTTTCGCTGTCGTTCAAGACCAAGGACACGCTGACCGACGGGAACTTCATCCCGCGGTCGTGGACCTGGCAGAACTACGCGGACATCTTCCAGACCTCGGAGTTCCTGCTGGCGCTGGTCAACTCGATCGGCATCGCGATCATCTCGACGGTGATCGCGGTGGTGCTGGGCACGATGGCCGCGTACGCGATCGCGCGGCTGGAGTTCCCCGGCAAGCAGCTGCTGGTCGGGCTGTCGCTGCTGATCGCGATGTTCCCGCAGGTGTCGCTGGTGACGCCGTTGTTCAACATCGAGCGGAACCTGGCGTTGTTCGACACATGGCCGGGGCTGATCCTGCCCTACATCACGTTCGCGCTGCCGCTGTCGATCTACACGCTGTCGGCGTTCTTCCGGGAAATCCCGTGGGAGCTGGAAAAGGCGGCGAAGATGGACGGGGCGACGCCGGCCCAGGCGTTCCGGAAGGTGATCGCGCCGCTGGCCGCGCCGGGTGTGTTCACCACGGCGATCCTGGTGTTCATCTTCTGCTGGAACGACTTCCTGTTCGCCATCTCGCTGACGTCGACGACGGCGTCGCGCACGGTGCCGGCGGCGTTGTCGTTCTTCACCGGGTCCTCGCAGTTCGAGGACCCGACCGGGCAGGTGAGCGCGGCCGCGGTCGTGATCACCATTCCCATCATTGTGTTCGTCTTGTTCTTCCAGCGTCGCATCGTGGCGGGGCTGACGTCCGGTGCGGTGAAGGGGTAGCGCTATGGCAGAGATCGTGCTCGACAAGGTGTCGAAGAAGTACCCCGACGGCGCCCTCGCCGTGTCCGAAGTGGACATCACCATCGCCGACGGCGAGTTCATCATCCTGGTCGGCCCGTCCGGCTGCGGGAAGTCGACGACGCTGAACATGGTGGCCGGCCTGGAGGACATCTCCTCCGGTGAGCTGCGCATCGACGGCAAGCGCGTCAACGAGAAGGCCCCGAAGGACCGGGACATCGCGATGGTGTTCCAGTCCTACGCGCTCTACCCGCACATGAGCGTGCGGGAGAACATGGCGTTCCCGCTGCGACTGGCCAAAGTGGACGACAAGACGGTGCGGGCGAAGGTGGAGGAAGCGGCGACGATCCTCGACCTGACCGCGCACCTGGACCGCAAGCCGGCCAACCTCTCCGGTGGCCAGCGCCAGCGCGTGGCGATGGGACGGGCGATCGTCCGCAGCCCGAAGGCGTTCCTGATGGACGAGCCGCTGTCCAACCTGGACGCCAAGCTGCGCGGCCAGATGCGGACGTCGGTGTCGAAGATCCAGAAGCAGCTGGGCACCACGACGTTGTACGTGACGCACGACCAGACCGAAGCCATGACCCTGGGCGACCGGGTCGTGGTGCTGCGGGCGGGGTACGTGCAGCAGATCGGTTCGCCACAGTTCCTCTACGACAACCCGGCGAACCTGTTCGTGGCCGGGTTCATCGGTTCGCCGTCGATGAACTTCGTCCCGGCGACGCTGGAGAACAACGAGCTGCGGTCGGCGCTGGGCACGACGCCGTTGACCGACCGGGTCCGCCGGCTGGTGGAGCGGGCCGACGCGCCGCGTGAGCTGATCGTCGGCATCCGGCCGGAGCACTTCGAGGACGCCGCGCTGGTGGCCGACAAGAGCGGCGGGGGGACGTTCACCGCGCACATCGACGTGCTCGAGTCGATGGGTTCGGAGAAGTTCGCCCACTTCACGCTGGAGGGCGAGACGGCGACGTCCGAGGAATTGGCGGAGCTGGCCGCGGACAGCGGTTCGTCCGACGTCCCGGGCGGCGAATCCCAGATCGTGGCCCGGTTGTCGGCCGAGTCGTCGGCGGCGGAGAACGTGGACCTCGAGGTCTGGTACGACGCGGACAAGATCAAGCTGTTCGACCCCTCGAACGGCAAGAACCTGACGTACGAGGACTAGGTCTGCCGCCGCGGTCGTGAGTGGCAAGTCGGGTTCTAACCCGACTTGCCACTCACGACCCGTCAGGGCGTGGGGAGGCGGGGCAGGATCGATGTCGCCGCCGTGCGGGCCAGTGCGCAGGTGGCGTCGTTCGCCGTGCCCGCCGTCTCCACCACGCTGATCTCCGCCAGCTCGCGGCGGCCCGGGACGCCGGGGGCCGGCTGGGTGGTGTCGACCAGGCAGAACGCGCCCGCGGTGCGGACCCGGGCCGGGCGGCCGCCCAGGATTTCCGGTGGGGACTGGGGTTCCGTCGTCTCGACCGTCAGCTTGACGCTGACCTTGCCGCGGATGCAGCTGTGCCCGGACAGGCTGGTGGTCGGCTTGCTGCCCGGGCCGGCGGCGGCGTCGAGGTCGTGGCTGTCGAGCAGCACGCACGGCGCCACCCGGCCCCACGAGCGGTCCGGGAACGTCAGCCTGCCGACCTTGTTCGCGGTGACGGCGGCCAGCGCCGAACCGACGGCGGCGTCCGCGACACCGCACCGCGTGGCCTGGTCGCTGCCGGTGTCGGTGACCGACAGGTCGAGCCGGTTGCCGTCGGCGAAGGTGATCGCGCGGGTGCACGCGCTGCGGTCGTTGAACATCGACTGCTGGATCGCCACGCCTTCGGGCACCGAGCCGAGGTAGGGGTAGGGCTTGATGTTCGGGTCGGAGTCGAACGCCAGCGGCCCGAGCTGGACCTTCTGCGTGCCGCGGGTGGCCAGGCAGGTCTCGAACGTCGGCACGGCGACCGCGCCGGGCGCCACTTCGGCCACGTTCAGGAGACTGCAGTAGTCGACGCTGCCGAAGTCGCCCAGCGCGGCGGACGCCGTCAGCGGCGACGGGCCGGTGTGGTCGGGCGCCGCCTGCGTCGTCGAGCACGCCGCCGTGAGCAGGGCGCAGAACATCGCGACGGCCAAGCTTTTCGCACGGGGGTACACGGGGAGCAAGTATCACCACATCGGCCGGAAAAACCAGCCCTGACGGGGACATCTCTCAGTATTTCCGGTGTCTTCGCCGGGAAACCCGCAGTTCAGGCGGATTCCGCACGGGCGGCCCGGGATTTCCCGGACTCACGAATGTTTTTCGGCTTTACCGTCCCCTAAGGGAACGGTCCTTCCCGCGAGCGATGCGGGAGCGGGCCGTCCGGTGGTGAACTGGGTTCATCGGAACTTCGAGGAAAAGGAAACGACGATGAGCGCACCGGTCACCCGCCGCCTGTCCCGCCCCCGCCACGGCCGCATGCTCGGCGGCGTCTGCGCGGGCCTGGCCCAGCGCTGGGGCATGAAGCCCGGCACGGTCCGGCTGCTGGCCGTGCTGTCCTGCCTGCTGCCCGGCCCGCAGTTCGTGGCTTACGTGATCCTGTGGGCGGTCATCCCGTCCGAGTGAAGCGCTGCCCTCAGGGGCGCCAGCACGACATCGCTTCGTCCACCTCGTCCACCCCGAGAGGGGGGCGCGGCAGCTTCGACGGCTTGCCGGGCTCCGCACGCAGGCCGTCCAGGAGCATCGCCAGGCAGCGGCGCCACAGGTCCGGCTCCACCGCGGACGTGAACTCGATCGCCGAGCCGATCATCATGTGCAGCAGCGGGATGTCCGTCGGGGCGAAGTCGGCGCGCAGGCCGCCCGCCGCCTGGGCGCGTTCGACGAGCTGTGTGATCAACGGCACCATGCGGGCTTTCTCTTCCGCGACGTGCTCGTGGCCGAACTTGTTGGACAGCATGATCTCGCGCAGGCCGCGGTCGCCCGAGTGGAGTTCGATCGACTTCCAGGTGAAGTCCACGAACGCCTGCCACGCGTCTTCGGCCTTCAACGCCTCTTCGGCGAGGTCGCCGATTTCCTCCATGCGTTCGGCGAACATGGCCTCGACCAGGTGTTCCTTGCTGGGGAACCGGCGGTAGACCGTGCCGACGCCGAGGCCGGCGTGGTGCGCGATGTCGTCCAGCGTGGCTTCGAGCCCGCGCTGGCCGAAGACCACGCGGGCCGACGCCAGGATGCGACGGCGGTTGAGTTCAGCGTCACGCCGCAGCGGCCGCGCCGGTGCGGCGGGACCAGCGTCCCGTGCCATACCGACCAGTCTAACTCACAAAGTAGAGGCACCCTCTCCGGTTTGTGTGTACCTTGGGTCGCGTAAGGGGAGATACCTACTCCACATACCTTCCTGATCACTCCCAGTGAGGGGACACCCATGTCCGAATCCACTCTCGAGGTCGCGCCGCCGGGGGACGTGCGCGCCGCCGAGAACCCCCACCACAGCCGGCGGTGGCT
This sequence comes from Amycolatopsis solani, assembly GCF_033441515.1. Classification (NCBI taxonomy): domain Bacteria; kingdom Bacillati; phylum Actinomycetota; class Actinomycetes; order Pseudonocardiales; family Pseudonocardiaceae; genus Amycolatopsis; species Amycolatopsis solani. Next base: position 153,057 of record NZ_JAWQJT010000001.1, on the reverse strand, counting down.
GATTCTGGTGATGATCGGCATCGCCCAGCTGATGGTCGTGCTGGACGCCACCGTCGTGAACATCGCGCTGCCCTCGGCCCAGGTCGACCTCGGTTTCTCCAACGACGCCCGCCAGTGGGTCGTCACCGCGTACGCGCTCGCGTTCGGCAGCCTGCTGCTGCTCGGCGGGCGGCTCGCCGACCTCTTCGGCCGCAAGAACGCCTTCCTGGTCGGCCTGGCCGGCTTCGCCGCGGTGTCCGCGCTGGGGGGCGCGGCCGCCAACATCGAGATGCTGCTGATCGCGCGGGCCGCGCAGGGTGTGTTCGGCGCACTGCTCGCGCCCGCCGCGCTTTCCCTGCTGACGACGACGTTCACCGACCCGAAGGAGCGCGGTCGCGCGTTCGGCGTCTTCGGTGCCATCGGTGGTGGCGGTGCGGCGATCGGCCTGCTGCTCGGCGGCGTGCTGACCGAGTACCTCGACTGGCGCTGGTGCATGTTCGTCAACATCATCTTCGCCGTGGTGGCCTTCGTCGGCGGCTCGTTCCTGCTGCGCCGCGAGGAGTCCGGCGGCCCGCGCCCGAAGCTCGACCTGCCGGGCACGATCACGGCGTCGGCCGGTCTGTTCGCCCTCGTCTACGGCTTCGCGAACGCGGAGTCGCACTCGTGGTCGGCGGTCTCGGTGTGGGGCTTCCTCGCCGCCGGTGTGGTGCTGCTGGGCGTGTTCGTGTGGCTGCAGCAGCGCGTCTCGCACCCGCTGCTCCCGCTGCGCGTGCTGCTCGACCGCAACCGCGGCGGCTCGTACCTGGCGATGTTCCTGCTCGCCATCGGCATGTTCGCGATCTTCCTGTTCCTGACGTTCTACGTGCAGCAGAACCTGAAGTTCACGCCGATCGAGAGCGGCGTCGGCTTCCTGCCGATGGTCGCGACGCTGATGCTGTCCGCGACGACGGCGACGGCCGTGCTGCTGCCGCGGTTCGGTCCGCGCCCGCTGGTCCCGACCGGCATGGCGATCGCCGCCGTCGGCCTGTTCTGGCTGAGCGGGATCGGCCTCGACAGCACCTACGCCTCCGGCGTGCTCGGCCCGCTGCTGGTCATGGGCTTCGGCATCGGCCTGGCGATGGCGCCGGCGATGAGCGTCGCGACCTTCGGGGTCGAGGCGCACGACGCGGGGGTCGCGTCGGCGGCGGTCAACACCATGCAGCAGGTCGGCGGTTCGATCGGCACGGCGCTGCTGTCGACGCTGGCCGGCAACGCGGCGACGGCGTACCTCGCGGGCAAGGTCCCGACCCCGCAGCTCGCGGCCGAGGCGTCGATCGAGAGCTACACGACGGCGTTCACCTGGGCGGCCGTGATCTTCGCGGTCGGCGCGGTGCTCAGCGGCCTGCTGCTGCGCCCGGGCGTCCCGAAGGGCGAAGCCGCTCCCGGCGCCGTCCACATGTGAGACCCGCCGGCGCGGGCCTTCGGGGGGCCCGCGCCGGCGGCGCGTCAGGTGACCAGGCCGTGGCGGTAGGCGTAGACGACCGCCTGGACGCGGTCGCGGAGGTCGAGCTTGGTGAGGATCCGGGAGACGAACGTCTTGACGGTTTCCGGGCTGATGACGAGCTTCGCGGCGATTTCGGCGTTCGAGAGGCCGTCCGCGAGCAGGCGCAGTACCTCCAGCTCGCGAGGCGTCAGCGGGTGGCCGGCCGCGGTGCCGGCGGGCCGGATCCGGGCGGCGTGCCGGCCCACGAGCCGGCGCGTCACCTCCGGGTCGAGCAGCGCCGCGCCGGTGGCGACCGTCCGGATCCCGTGCAGCAGGTGCTCCGGCGGCGCGTCCTTGAGCAGGAACCCGCTCGCCCCCGCGCGCAGTGCCTCGTAGACGTACTCGTCGAGGTTGAACGTCGTCAGCACGAGCACCTTGACCGGGTGCGCGACGCCGGGCCCGGCCAGCAGGCGGGTGGCTTCGATGCCGTCGAGCACCGGCATGCGCACGTCCATCACCACGACGTCCGGGCGCACCCGCCCGGCGAGCTCGACCGCGGCCCGCCCGTCCCCGCACTCACCCGCCACCTCGAAGTCCGGCTGCGCGCCGATGATCGTGACCAGGCCGGTGCGGATCAGCATCTGGTCGTCGCAGACCAGGACCCGGATCGGCGCGGTCACGCCCGGTCCCCGGTGGGGATCCGGGCGCGCACGACGAACCCCGCACCCTGCCGGTCGGCGCTGAAGTCGCCGCCGAGGACGCCGACCCGTTCGCGCAGGCCGGCCAGGCCGCGCCCGCTCCCGCCGGGGGACGGGCCGCCCGCGCCCGCCGTGCCGATCTCCACTTCGATCTCCTGTCCGCCGTGGCGCACCCGCACCGAGGTGCGGCTGCCGCGGGCGTGCTTGAGGGCGTTCGTGAGCGCTTCCTGCACGACGCGGTAGGCCACGAGCTCGGCGCTGCCCGCGGCGTCGGCGGGCGTGCCCTCCTCGGTGAACTCCACCGGCTGCCCGGCCTCGATCGCGTGGTCCACCAGCGTGCGGAGACCGCCCGGCGGCGGCGTGACGTCGGGACCGTGGCCGGGTTCGAGCAGGTCGAGCAGGTGCCGCAGGTCCGCGATGGCCCGGCGGCCGGTGCCGGTGATCGCGGTCAGCGACTCGCCGAGGCGGTCGGGGGCGGCGGTCAGGTACCGGGCCGCCTCGGCCTGCACGACCATCGCCGTCACGTGGTGGGTGACGACGTCGTGGAGTTCGCGCGCGATCCGGGCGCGTTCGGCCGCGCGGGTGTCTTCGGCGACGCGGCGGCGCCGGCCGGCCTCGGCGGTGCGGGTGGCGCGCAGCCACGCGCCGAGGCCCCACGCGAACACCAGCAGCAGGTAGAACGTCACGAACTCTTCCGGCGGCTCCGTACCGAGCCGGAAGAGGACGACCGAGAGCGGGACGTACGCCGCGGAGAACAGCAGCGCGGTGGTGCGCCGGTGCCGATCCAAGTGGGCGCCCGCGCTCAGCAACGCGATCGCCAGCGCCGTGCCGGAGACCAAGTGGTAGCCGCGGAGCTGGTCGACGGCGAACCCGAGCGACACCAGCGTGAGGCACAGGGCGGGCCACCGCCGCCGGACGGCCAGCGGGAGGCATTCGAGCCCGGCGGCCACCAGGGCCAGCGCGTCGAAGGGCCGCTGTGGGAGACCGCCGAGCTGCGTCCCGTGGCTCTGCACCACGGGCAGGAAGGCCAGCGCCAGGACCAGCACCGCGAGCGGGAGGTCCCGGACGGTGACGTCGAACCGGCGCCACCGCGCCCGGAACCGCTCGATCACCGGGCGAGTGTAGTGACGCTGTCGACCCGCCCGGCGCGCCTGCGGCGGGGGACCAGGGTGCCGCGCCGGTGGGCCAGCCACAGGAACGCGCCGGTGCCCAGGAGGCAGAACAGCAGCGAGTACAGGCTGCCCTCCGGGCCGAAGGCGCCGCCGGTGACGGCGACCGGGCCCGACGTCACGCCGTCCAGCAGGCCCTGCGGGGTGCCGTTGCCCGAGACCTCCGTGCCGAACAGGCCGGCCGCGGCGAAGTTCCAGCCGAAGTGCACGCCGATCGGCAGCCACAGCTTGCGGGTGGCGACGTACGCGGCGGTCAGCAGGCCACCGGCCTCGATCGCGATGGCGAGCGCGCCCCACAGGGTCGCGTGCGCGTTGAACAGGTGCGAAAGGCCGAACAGGACGCCGGTCAGCAGCAGGGCGAGCCAGGTGCCGGCGCGCTCCTCGATGATCCGGAACAGCACGCCGCGGAACAGGAGCTCTTCCGTCACCGCCGCGGCGGCCATGAAGCCGAGGAGCCCGGCCGCGCCCGAGACCGTGCCCCAGCCGCGGACTTCGTAGTCTCCGAGCAGCGCGATGTTCGCGATGACGGCCGCGAACAGCGCGAACCCGATCAGCGTCCCCCACGCCAGCCCGGTCGTCGGCCTGCCCAGCTCCACGACCGGCCGCTGCTCGGTCCGACGCACCACCCACCGGTACCCCAGCACCGCGAGGACGGCGGTCACCGCGCCGGCCACCAGCGTGAGCCACGGGTTGCCGGCCACCGCGTTGACGGCCTGGCCGCCCAGGAAAGCGATCGCCGCGACCGCGAGCAACTGCCACAGCAGCCTCATCAGAACTCCTTCGCCGAACTCGCGCACCGACGTGCCGCGACTGCGGAGAACGCTAGGGAAGCGGCGGCCGGGAATCGTCCCCTCGCGGTGGACACCCGCGCGTAGCTCGCACGGGGGACGCTTGAACCTTTCCGGCCCTTCGCGCACTAGTAAGACTGAGAACGGGCGAAGGAGGCCGGGTGGGGGCGTCGAGAGACCTCGATTTCAGCGAATACTTCGCCGCGCGGGTCCAGCGGTTCCGCCGGGTGGCGTTCGCCCTGTGCGGCGACTGGCACGGCGCGGAGGACCTCGTGCAGGCGATGTTCGTCCAGCTGTACCGCCGGTGGCGCCGGGTGCGGCCGGACACGGTCGACGCGTACGCGCGCCGCGTCCTGCTGAACCTCTTCCTCGCCGGGCGGCGGAAATCGGGGCGGGAGTACGTGACGTCGTCACCGCCCGAGCCGGCGTCGCCACCGGGCCGGGACACCCCGCTGCGCCTCGACGTCGAGCGGGCGCTGGACGGCCTGACGCCGAGGCAGCGCGCGATGGTCGTCCTGCGGTTCCTGGAGGACCTGCCGGTGGCCGAGGTGGCGGCGCTGCTGCGTGTCGCCGAAGGCACGGTGAAGTCCCAGACGTCCCGCGGGGTCGAAGCCCTGCGCGCGGCCCTGCCGGCGCCGACGAGCGAGGAGTGGTGATGGAAGACGTCCGGTCCTTGCTGACGGCGTACGTGACCGAAGACGAGCCCCCGATCGGCCTGTCCGGCGACGCGGTTCTCTCGGCGGCCCGCGCGTCTCGCCGCCGTCACCTGCTGACGGGAGCGGCGGCGCTGGCGGTGGTGCTGCTCGCGCTGGTGCTGACCGTGGTGGTCCTGCCGCACCGGGGTCAGGTGGCGGACGTCCCGTGCCCCACGGCGTCGGACACGCGGGAGGCGCTGACCGACCGGCTGAGCTGCGTGGTGGGCCGCGCGATCCGCGCGCTGGTTTCCCCGGACGCGCGGATCACGCGGCTGACGATCCCCGGCGAGACCCCGCCGTCGGACCCGTTCCACCTGATCGCCGACCCGGCGGGCGACGCGCCCCGGGACGCGTTGTTCCACCTGGGCGTCCGGGTGACGGACGCCCAGGGCTCGGGCTCGGTGTACGTGCTGATGCTGCCGGGCGGCTTCGGCGGGCCGGCGTGCGGCGAGGCGGGGGAGGTTTCGTGCCGGACGGAACGGACGCCCCAGGGGGAGCTGTGGCGGTCGACGTTGCGCTCGGGTGAGGTGCTGACCCACCGGGTCTCGCGGGCGGGGCCGGGCGTGATGGTGCAGTTCTGGTCGAACAACAGCGGGGTGCTGGAGCGGTCGGGGGTGCGGCTGCCGGGACAGCGCCCGGACCCGACGTTGACCGAGGCGCAGGTGCGCCAGCTGGCGCTGACACCCGGGCTGGACTTCTGACGCCGGCCCCAAGCGCCCCAATGTGGCGTTCGGTGCGTCAGACGCACCGAACGCCACATTGGGTGCGTTGGACGCAACCAACGCCACATTGGGGCGCTTCTAGTGCTGCCGGGACCGCAGCGTCTCGATGACCTCGTCGTCCCAGCGGTGGGTCCGGATCAGCCGGTACCGCTCCGCCGCCACCCACATGTACGCCTCGGCGTCGGTCCGGTCGCCGATCAGGTCGGCCTGCCGCAGCATCGCCACCACCGGGACGAACTCCTCGTCGAACCACCGCTGCGCCACGCTCGCCCGGTCGGAGAACTTGCCCTCGTCCTGCATCAGCCGGAAGCCCCACGCCTCCACGTGCTCGCCCAGCCGCGCGTAGTCCCACGGGTCCGTCACGATCACCGACGCCCGCGCGTGGCCCGTCAGGGGAACCCGCTCGAGGAACAGGCGCCGGTAGTCCTTGACGATCAGGTCGCCGCGGTGGCGGATGCCGCTCGGGTCCAGTTTGGTCCGGACTACCGTCACTTCGGCCTCTATTGTGGACAGTCCCTGCGCGATCGCGACCGAAACCCGGTGGTGGCCGTCGATGATGAAGTGCAGCTCGCCGACGCGGTACACCTCGATCGGCGGGATCTCTTCGCCGCGGCGCGAGGCCAGCGCCAGGCGTTCCCAGCGTTCGCGGACGCGGGCGGACGTCGGGCGGAAGCGGCGGTCGAAGTCGCGGCTGCGGTCGACCGTGCCGACGATCGAGTCCAGCTTGATCACCCGCCGCCCGATCCGGTGCTCGCCGAGGTAGCCGAGCGCCTCCACGACTTCGTGGAACGGCAGCATGATGTTGACGTCGTCGGGCTCGCGGCGAAGCCACGTCGAGAGCCGTGAAAGCACCTGGCCCCGGCGCGCGCGGAGGAAGTCGTTTTCCGCGTCGGCGCGGGGGAATCCCGTCTCCTTCATGAAAACTCCATGATCCGGTGGCCCACCACGTTGCGGACGCGGGTTTCGCCGACGACCCGGTCCGGCACCGGCTCGCCGTGGGGGTGGATGTGCCCGTGCAGCAACCACTTCGGGCGCAGCACGTCGATCGTCCGGTGCAGGCACGCGAACCCGCGGTGCGGCGGGTCCGCCCGGTCGCCGAGGTCGAGCGGCGGCGAATGCGTCAGCAGGACGTCGACGGCACGGCCGTCACGGCGGCGCCGCCACTTCGCCCGCCGCACCAGGGCGCGGGCGCGGCGCGCCTGCTGGCGCTGCGTCCACTGGTTCGGCCCGTCGTTGTAGCGGATCGAGCCGCCCAGCCCGGCGATGCGCAGCCCGGCGACGTCGACGACCCGGCCGTCCGCGTTGACGCCGCCCGCCGGGCCCGGCCAGGCCGTGGGGAAACCGTCCTTCATGGACAGCCCGCCGTAGCGCGTGTAACCGCTCAGGTCCGGGTCGTGGTTGCCGGGCACGAACACGCACGGCACGTCGAGCGCGCCGGCCAGGAACGCCAGGTAGTCGTAGGGGAGGTCGCCGGCACCGATGACGAGGTCGACGGAGACGGCGCGGACCGCGCCGGTCCACAACCGCTCGTCGACCTCGTCGGAGACCACCAGCGCTTTGGGCACCCACCCAGGGTACGACCCCCGGGCGTCATTTCATCCCGTGCGCGAACCCCGGGTCGGCGACGATGACGAAAGTGATGACGACGATCCAGAGCACGCTGAGCGCGAGCGCCCAGAACTTGAGGTTGGACAGCATCCGGGGCATCACGAATTCTCCTGCACTGATTCCGGTGGAAAGAAAGGGGACCTAGAGCCAGCCGTTCTTCCGGAATATTCGGTACAGCAACAGGCAGATGCCGAGGATCACGGTGATCACCAGCGGGTACCCGAACTTCCAGTGCAGTTCGGGCAGGTAGTCGAAGTTCATGCCGTAGATGCCGGCGATCATCGTCGGCACGGTGATGATCGCCGCCCACGACGTGATCTTGCGCATGTCGGTGTTCTGCTGCAGCGAAATCTTCGCGACCGTCGCGTCGACCAGTGTGGACAGCAGTTCGTCGAACGCCGCCACCCGTTCGGACACGGTCGTGAGGTGGTCGGCGACGTCGCGGAAGTAGGAGCGGACCTCGTCCGGCACCAGCCGGGTGTAGCCCTCAGCGAGGCGCTGGACCGGCGTCGCCAGCGGCATCACCGCGCGGCGCAGCTCGAGGACCTCCCGCTTCATCAGGTAGATCTGCTCGGCGCTGACCTGCGACCGGGGCGCGAAGACCTGCGCCTCCATGACGTCGATGTCGTTCTCGATCCGGCCCGTGACGTCGAGGTAGTGGTCGACGACGTGGTCGGCGATCGCGTGCACGACCGCGGCCGGGCCCAGCTGCAGGCGCTCGGCGTCGTCGTCGAGCTCCCGGCGCAGCCGCGCCAGGCCCGAGTGGTTCCCGTGCCGCACGGTGATGACGAAGTCGCGGCCGAGGAAGACCATGAGCTCGCCGGTCTCGACGATTTCGTTCGCCGTGGTGGGGGACTCGTGTTCGACGTACCGGACGGTTTTCACCACGAGGAACAGTGTGTCGTCGTAGCGCTCGAGCTTCGGCCGCTGGTGCGCTTCGAGCGCGTCCTCGACCGCCAGCTCGTGCAGCCCGAACGTGTCCGCGACGCCCTGGATCTGCTCGGCGTCCGGCTCGTGCAGCCCGATCCAGACGAACCCTTCGTGCCGCTTCCGGACCTCTTTGATGGCTTCGGTGTGGGTCCAGCGGCCGGGCAGGCGCTCACCGCCGACGTAGACCGCGCAATCGACGACGTACGCCGACAGCGGCACCGGAACCGGGCGGACGGGCACGCCCTTGGCCCGGCTGTTGCCGCGGCCGCGAAGGCCGCCGAGCGAAGGAATGGCAGGCATGGGATCTCCTGGGCGTCGTGCGTGGTCGTGCGAGACGACTGACCAGGGGCGGACACGCGTCCGCCCGGCGACACCAGCGTTCCCGAGGGGGTGAAAAAGGCCTACCTGGAGACGACCCGTGAGGTGGGAACGCTGGGACTACTAGGGAGCGGACTATCGCCACTGCTCATCGGGTTCCTCACCTCCTTCGGGCCGGGTGCAGAGTGGTGGGGCTCGCGTTGACGCGCGAGAACCGATGGTTGAGGGTACTCCTCACTACCGATGCGTGTCGTACCAGCCTCACACGGCGTTACCGCGGACAGGAGAAGACGAGTGCAGTTCGGTCGGTACTACGAGGAGTTCGAGGTCGGTGCGGTCTACAAGCACTGGCCGGGCAAAACGGTCACCGAATACGACGACCACCTGTTCTGCCTGATCACCATGAACCACCACCCGCTGCACCTGGACGCGCACTACGCCGGGGAGACGACCGACTTCGGCAAGAACGTCGTGGTCGGGAACTACGTGTACTCGCTGCTGCTGGGCATGTCCGTGCCCGACGTTTCCGGCAAGGCCATCGCGAACCTCGAGGTCGAGTCGCTCAAGCACGTCAAGCCGACGTTCCACGGCGACACCATCTACGGCGAGACCGAGGTGCTCGACAAGACGCCGTCGAAGTCGAAGGACGACCGCGGTGTCGTCTACGTCGAGACGCGCGGTTACAAGCAGGACGGCCTGATCGTGTGCACCTTCCGGCGGAAGGTGATGGTGCCGAAGCGCTCCTACGGGGAAACTCGGGGCGGGGAGCAGCCGGGCCGGCCGGTGCCGCACGAATGAGGCTCTGATGGACCTGGACGCGATCAAGGAAGTACTGCGCACGTTCGCGGAAGTCGAGGCCCGCGGGGTCTCACCGCTCTACGAACACCTGGCGCTGGAGGCGGCCGCGGACGACGACGTCGCCGGCCTGCTGTCGGTCGCCCGCGACGGCGAGGTGCGCGCGACGCTGCTGATGGCGACCGCGCACCGCCTCGTGCAGGCGGACCCGATCCACCCGCTGTCGCGCTACTACCCGTCACTGGGCGGCTTCGACGGCGTCGACACGGAGACGTGGCCGCTGTTCCGGTCGTTCCTGCTGGAGCGCGCGGAGAAGGCGCGGGCGCTGATTTCGTCGCGCTACACGCAGACGAACGAGGTCCGCCGCGCGGCGCTGCTGTACCCGGGCGTGGCCCGGGCGGCGCGCGAGGCGGGCGGCAAGGTCGCGCTGCTCGAGGTCGGCTGCAGCGCGGGGCTCCTGCTGGGCCTGGACCGCTTCGGCTACCGCTACCAGTGCGACGGCGGCGAGCAGCTGACGGCGGGCCCGGCCAAATCGGCGGTCGGCCTGCACTGCGCGCTGGACCTGGCGCCGGGCGCGATCACGCCGAAGCTGCCGAAGAAGCTGACGATCACCGACCGGGCCGGCCTCGACCGCGCCCCGGTGGACCTGTCGGACGAGGACGAGCTTGCGTGGCTCGAGGCGTGCGTGTGGGCCGACCAGCCGGACCGGATCCGCTTGCTGCGCACGGCGGCGGCCGAGCAGGGGAAGCACCGCCCCCGGTTGATCACCGGGGACGCGGTTTCGGACTTCGCTTCGGCGGCTTCGTCGCTGGAGGGGCCGTTGGTGGTGGTGACCAGCCACGCTCTGGCGTACTTGTCGGCTTCGCGGCGGGGGGAGTTCGTCGCGGAGCTCGCTTCGCTGGCGGCTTCGCGGCCGGTGTGGTGGGTTTCGGAGGAGTTCTACGGGGCGGGGTTGGAGGAGGTTCTGCCTGGCCGGGGGGACCTTGCCGGTGGGGACGGGCTGGCGACGCTGGGCGTGGTCCGGTGGGAGGACGGGAAGGCGGAGGCGCACGCCTTGGCGCGGACCGCCCCGCATGGGCAGCGGATGACCTGGCTCCCGCTCTAGCCCGCTTCGCTGCCGGTCACGGCGGCGCTTCGACCCCGGGACGTCTTGAATGAGTCATTCAGGACCTCCGGCGACCTGAATGACTCATTCAAGACATCAGGCCGGCCCGCCGAGCGCGCCCAGGACGGCGGCCACTGGGTGCCCGGGGCCCGCGAGGTCCAGTGCGGCGGGCACCCCCGCGCGCCGGCCCCGAGGTCGTGAATGACTCATTGGGGACCCTGGAGGTCGCGAATGAGTCATTCGCGACGTTGCGGCGGCTCTCGCTGCAGCCCGCGGCCGGTCACGGCGGCACTCCGACCCCGGCGGCACCGGCTCTACCGAGGTCGCGAATGACTCATTCGGGACCCCAGAGGTCCCCAATGACTCATTCGCGACCTCCCGGCGCTCCCAACGGCCGCTCCCGGGCCGGCTCAAGCACGGGGCAAGGCGTCCCACTCACGCAAAGTCACGTACAGGAGATCCACCAGCTCCCCGGCCGCGTCCATGTCCGAAAGGTCTGCCGCTTCGGACCAACGCGCCTCCGTCGCATCGTCACCCGCTGTGAGCACTCCACCCGTCACCACGCACGCGTAATCGAAGATCAAGTACGGCCCACGCCGGACGCTCCCGATCACTGTGCCCGGAATCACGTCCAGTCCGGTCTCTTCCCGAAGCTCCCGAATGACCGCCGCTTCGTCCGTTTCGCCCGGTTCGACTCGGCCACCCGGCAGCGACCATTGACCCGAACCGGGGTCATTGCGGCGCCGGATGAGCAGCAAACGGCCGTGGTCGTCGTACGCGATGCCGCCGACGCAGCGGATCGTGGTGCTCTTGAGGCCCTCCATGTCCCCAACGGTAGACGTGACCGAACTGAAAACGGATGTCCTGTACACGGAGAGTAGCCGTACGGTACACTTCGGACCACGTGCTGACCCAAGCGCGGGACTTACCTCCCGTGCGCCAGTTGAGTGCGGTACAACGTAAAAAGTCTGTTGTCCGGTGTCACCGTAAGAGACGGGATTTGATCGCGGTGAACGTGAAGAAGATTGCGGGCCTCGCCGGTATCGCGTTGGTGCTGTTCTTCGTCATTGCCCAGCCGGGGCAGGCCGCTGGCCTCGTCGGCAACATCATCCAGTTCCTCCGTGACTCGGCCGAATCGGTGATCACCTTCGTCAGCAACGTCTTCAAGGGCTGATAGAGGGCTACCCTCGAGCCATGTTCGCGCCACGCGACCCCGACGAGTACCTCCTCGACACCGAGCGGCGGGTCATCCGGATCCGCCGCCACTGGGCGGTGCTGCTGTGGGACACCTTCGAGGCGGCCGCACTGCTGGCCATCTGCGTCCTGGTGTCCTACCTGCTGCCACCGGCGCTTTACATCGGCCAGAACATCCTCTGGTACGTCGCGCTGCTCGTCGTCCTGCGGTTCGCGTACGTGGTGATGGAGTGGTGGGTCGAGCGGCTGGTGGTCACCGACAAGCGGTTCGTCATGACCACCGGGGTGTTCACGACCAAGGTGCTGATGATGCCCATCAGCAAGGTCACCGACCTCAGCTACGTGCGTTCCGCCACCGGCCGCATGATGGGTTACGGCACGATGGTTGTCGAGTCGGCCGGGCAGATCCAGGCGCTCAACAAGATCGACTTCCTGCCGCGGCCCGAGGAGTTCTACGACACGATCTCGGAGCTCGTCTTCGGCGACAAGCAGAAGCAGGCCGAGCGCTTCTCCATGATCAAGGCCCAGCGCGCCGCCCGAGGCAAGAAGCCGGTCGGCTGAGCCTCCTCATCCCGCCGAGCGTGTGACCCAGCGCATCGTCGACAATGGACACGATGCGCATCGACCTGCACGCCCATTCCACCGCTTCCGACGGCACCGACACGCCGGCCGGGCTCGTCGCCGCGGCCGCGAGAGCCGGGCTCGACGTCGTCGCGATCACCGATCACGACACCACCGCGGGCTGGGCCCCGGCCACCGCGGCCATCCCGCCCGGCCTGACGCTCGTGCCCGGCGCGGAGCTCTCCACGGTCTCCGTCGACCCCGGAACCGGGCGCCAGATCAGCGTCCACCTGCTCGCCTACCTCTTCGACCCGACGTCCGAGCCGGTCGTCACCGAGCAGACGCGGCTGCGCGTCGAGCGCCGGACGCGGCTGCGCCGGATGGCGGAGCGGATGGCCGCGGACGGCCTGCCGATCGACATCGACGAGATCTTCGGCCTGCTGCCCGAGGACTCGCCGCCCGGGCGGCCGCACCTGGCCCAGGCGCTGGTCCGGGCCGGGCTGGTCAAGTCCGTCGACGAGGCCTTCGCCGACTACCTCAGCCCGCGCCGCGGCTACTACGTCGCCCGCCGGGACACCCCGGTCGAGGAGGCCATCGACATGATCGCCGCGGCCGGTGGCGTCACCGTCATCGCGCACCCCTTCGCCTTCAGCCGCGGCGCCACGATCAGCGAGGACACCCTCGCGGGCCTGGCCGCGCGCGGTCTCACCGGCGTCGAAGCCGACCACCCGAACCACGACGAGCCGACGCGCGCCCGCACCCGTGCGCTCGCCGGCGAGCTCGGCCTGCTCGTCACCGGGTCCAGCGACTACCACGGCACCAACAAGACGATCCCGCTCGGCGCGTGCACCACCGACCCCGGGCAGCTGGAGCAGCTGGTGGCGCGCGCGACCGGGTTCCAGGTCGTGAAGGGCTGACATGGCGATCGCCGACGTCTTCGACGCGAAGCTCTTCATGAGCGCGACGATCACCCTCGTCGTCATCATGGACCCGCCCGGCACCGTGCCGGTGTTCCTCAGCCTCGTCGGCCGCAAGCCGGTCGCGACGCGGGCGCGCGCCGCCCGGCAGGCTGTGCTGGTGTCGCTGCTGGTCATCAGCCTGTTCGCGGTCGCGGGCCAGGCGATCCTCGCCTACCTCGGCATCGGCATCCCCGCGCTGCAGGGCGCCGGCGGCCTGCTGCTCCTGCTGATCGCGCTGCAGCTGCTCACCGGCAGCGGGCACGAGCCGGAGGCCGCCGCGGAAGACGTCAACGTCGCGCTCGTGCCGCTCGGCACGCCGCTGCTGGCCGGGCCCGGCGCGATCGCCGCGACCATCGTGTTCGTCCGGCAGGCCGACGGCCACATCGGCGCGTACATCGCGCTGGCGGCGGCGATCGTCATGACGCACTTCGTGATTTACATCTGCATGCGCTACTCCGGCGTCGTCATCCGGCTGATCAAGGAAAGCGGCATCACGCTGCTGGCCAAGGTGGCCGGCCTGCTGCTCGCGGCCATCGCCGTCGAGCTCGTCGCGAACTCCGTGCGGGGCTTCATCTCCGGCGGCAACTGACCCCGCCTTTCGGGTTGTCCTGCCGGACAGGAACCGGCGGGTTCGTTGACATCGTTGGCGCCGCTCGCGCAGCCTGAACCTCAGCTCAGCGCTTGAAACGATTCAATCGCCTGGTGTCGGTTTTCGGAGGCCTCGATGAAGTGGCTCAGAGCATTCCTGCCGGTCACGGTCCTGGTGGCGAGCGGCGTGGTCGCCGTCCCGGCCGACGCCGCGCCGGGGTGGCAGAAGTACGTCGTCGCGCCGTCGAGCCGGGACGTCCGGCCGGTGAAGGTGCTGTCGACGAGCGGCGACGTCACGAACCCGGACGGCCTGCTCGGCCGGGGTGTCGCGACGTTCAAGCGGCAGGCGCCGCCGCCGAAGCCGGCCTGGCCCACGGGGACGACGGCGGCCGCGTCGTCGTTCCACGCCCCGAACAACGGCGGGAACGGCCAGCCGCGGACGTACGCGCCCGGCAACGCCGTCGACGGCAACCTCGACACCTTCTGGAACGACGACACGCTCGGCGCCTACCCGGACGTCCTGACCATCACCTCGGCCGCGCCCGTCGCGCTACCCGGCGTCACCATCCTGTCCAGTGTGGACGGTGTGCCGCAGGACTACACGGTGGAGGTGCTCGACGCGGGCGCGTGGCGCGTCGCGGCTTCGGTGAGCGGCAACACCGCGGTCCAGCGGGCCGTCACGTTCGACCGGCCGGTGACGACCGCGCAGGTCCGGATCACCGTCACGAAGGACCAGAACACGCCGTCGGGGGAGTTCAGCCGCGTCACGGAGGTCTGGCCCGGCCTGGTCGCCGACCCGCCGGTGCCGGTCGCGGTGGTGGACTTCGGCAAGGTCGTCGCGGGGTACCCGAAGATCTCGTTCGCGGGCGCGTCGGCGAACCACCCCGGCGTCCGGGTGTCGACGTCGGAAACCCAGCAGTACCTGGGCGAACGCTCCGACTTCTCGCGCTCGGACTTCGCCGGCGGGCCGGGCAGCGACCAGATCGCCGTGCCGGCGACGCCCACCGTCTGGCGGGACACGAAGGGCTGCGCGTCCGGCACGCAGGTGTGCGCGGACGGCCTGCGCGGCTTCCGCTACCTGCGGATCAGCCTCGACGCGCTGGCTTCGGACGCGCCGCTGACGCAGCCGTCCGGTGAGGTGCGGATCAACGGCGTCTCGCTCGACTTCACGCCGTTCCTCGGCACGCCGGACACCTACCGGGGCTGGTTCGAGTCGTCGGACGAGGACCTGAACAAGTACTGGTACGCGGCGTCCTATACGAACGAGCTGGGCATGGACACGTTCCGCGAGTCCGATGTGGACCCGCGCGGCGCGTTTTCGCCGTCACTGGACGGAAAGCTCGTGCTGCACGACGGCGCGAAGCGCGACCGCGACCCGTACGTCGGCGACGTCGCGGTGTCCGGGCTGACCGAGTACCTGACGCACCAGGACGGCACCGCGGCTCGCAACGTGCTCGCGGACCTGGCCGACCACCAGCGGGCGGACGGCTGGATCCCGCCCGCGTCGATCAACGACTACACGTTGCCGCTGTTCGACTACCCGCTCTGGTGGGTGACGTCGAGCTGGGACTACGTGCTCTACACCGGCGACACCGCGTACGCGGCTTCGTACTACTCGCACCTCGTGAAGACGCTGGACACGTGGTACCCGTCGGTCACCGATTCGCGCGGGTTGCTCGCGAAGGGCCTCAACGGCACCGGCGGCTACGGCGACTACGCGTTCCTGCCGCGTACGGGCGAAGTGACGTACTACAACGCGTTGTACGTCCGGGCGCTTCAGGGCGCGGCGGGTCTGGCGCGGGCGACCGGGCACGCCGCTGACGCGAATCGGTGGCTTTCGCGGGCTTCCGGCGTCGCGGCTGCGGTGAATGCCTACTTGTGGGACCCGGCAGCCGGGGCGTACCTCGACTCGGGGACGGGCGCGGTGCGCCACGGCCAGGACGGCAACAGCCACGCGATCCTGGCC
This sequence comes from Amycolatopsis solani, assembly GCF_033441515.1. Classification (NCBI taxonomy): domain Bacteria; kingdom Bacillati; phylum Actinomycetota; class Actinomycetes; order Pseudonocardiales; family Pseudonocardiaceae; genus Amycolatopsis; species Amycolatopsis solani. The sequence continues at coordinate 137,520 of NZ_JAWQJT010000001.1, read as the reverse complement.
GGCATCGCGTCGCCGGCGCAGGCTTCTTCGGCGTTGGCGCGGCTCGCGGCCGGCGCGCTGCCGTACGGGAACCCGTTCATGGACAACGACACGCTCGTCTCGGACGGCACGAAGCGCGTGTACGCGTTCACGTCGTTCCCGGAGCTGCAGGCGCGGTTCCGGAGCGGGCAGGCGACGTCGGCGATCGACCAGATCAAGCGGATGTACGGCTGGATGGCCACCCACGACCCGGGAACCACGGCGTGGGAAGGCATCGGCGAGGGCGGCTCGCACTACGAGCAGGGCTACACGTCGGCGGCGCACGGCTGGTCGACGGGTGTGGTGCCGGCGTTGACCAACGACCTGCTGGGTGTCTCGCCGACGTCGCCGGGCTTCGAGACCTGGACGGTTTCGCCGCATCCGGGTTCGGTCGCGTGGGCCAGGGGCGCGGTGCCGACGCCGAAGGGTGCGTTGTCGGCTTCGTGGTCTCAGCAGGGTTCGGTGTTCTCGCTGACGGTTTCCGCGCCCCGCGGGACGTCGGGGTCGCTGGCGGTGCCGTCGGGTCGTCTGGTGCTGCTGGACGGGAAGCCGATGAGGAGCGGTTCGCTGGCTGTCTCCGGCGGCACGCACACGGTGCTCGTCGTGCGGTAGGTCCGCGCGGAAAGTGTCGGTGGTGGTGCGTAGCGTGGGCGTCGTGAAGGAGCAAATGGGGTTCGACTTCGGCGTGGCGCAACCGGTGCGGCTCACGAAGGTCTCGCCGGCGCGGCTGGCGACCTTCGACGACTGCCCGCGCCGGTACCGCCTCGCCTACCTCGACCGGCCGACGCCGCAGCGGACCGGGCCGTGGGCGCACAGCACGCTCGGCGCGGTGGTGCACAACGCGTTGCGGGCGCTGTTCGACCTGCCGGTGCTCAAGCGGGTGCCGCAGCGGGCGGTGGCGCTGGTGGCCGAGTTCTGGAAGGACGCGGGCTTCGAGACCGAAGAGCAGGCGGCGCGCTACCGGGCGCGGGCCAAGGGGTGGGTGGCGGAGTACGTCGAGGACAACGACGTCACGCACGAGCCGGCCGGGCTGGAGCGCTGGGTGTCGGCGCCGGTCAACCCGGAGCCGGGGGCGCGGCCCTCGATGATCATCGAGGGCCGCGCGGACCGCATCGACGCGCGGGCGGGGGAGCTGGTGATCGTCGACTACAAGACGGGCCGCCGTCCGCCCGACGAGTACGAAGCGCGGGCGTCCCAGGCACTGGCGCTGTACGCGGTGGCCGCGGCGCGGACGTTGCGCATGCCGTGCACGACGGTCGAACTGCACCACCTCCCGACAGGCACGATCGCGGCGGCCGAGCACACCCCGGAAAGCCTGCGCCGGCACCTGCAACGCGCCGGCGAGACCGCCGATGACCTCCGGCTGGCCACGGATACCCTGAAGGCGGACGGAGACGGGGACGTGCTGTTCCCGCCCCGCCCGGACCGGCGTTGCGCGTGGTGCGACTTCAGGCCGAGCTGCGCGGCAGGCCAGGAAGCCGCCCCGCAGGCGCAGCCGTGGGACCTGCTCGCGCCCTGAACGGGAGGGAATGTGGCTTCACCGGACACCGACGAGCTGGCGACGGTGCCCTTGCCATCGGGCACCCCCGGAACAGCACCACCCCCACGGGCGGCGCCGAAGGGGGCGGAGGAGCAGGCGGCTGAGGCGGGGGCCGCCTCGAAGGAGCCGGGCACCGAAGAGCTTCCTGCGGCTCCGGAGCAAGCGAGCGGGGCGGCGGAGGCGAAAACCGAGCCCCACGACCTGAGCGCCGCCACCGAAGCGCACACCGTGCCCCAAGACCGGGCAGATCCCGAGCGCATCGAATCCGACACCACCGACGCCCCGGCCCGCCCCAAGGACCGCGGTCGCTGGTGGCGCGGCCTCACCGGCTCACTGGCCGCCGGGCTCACCGTTCTCGCCCTCGGCGTGCTCGTCGTAGCCGGAGTCTGCCTTTACACCGGAGCCCCCGGGCCAGGCGCGACCCTCCTGATCGGTCACCCCGTCGCCGCGGCTCTCGCTCTGCTCGCTCAGCGGGTCGCCGATCGGCGCAACGGCCTCGCGGCCGCTGGGGCCGGGGTTGCCGTCGTGCTCTTCGCCGTCTCCGCGCTGACCCTCTTCTGGCTCACTTGAGCGCGGTCAGCGTCTCCCCGCGCTCCTCCAGCAGCACCGGCCCCGCGGCTCCCAGGCGGACCGCACCCGAATAACCGCGCCGGTCGACGCCGACCGTGCGGATGGTCGAGCCGTCGTTCTCGTTCAGCACCGCCAGGCCGCCCTTGATCGGGACGACCAGCTGGTTCGCGAACGTGATGCCCGGGCCCATCGCGCTGCTCAGGGTCCAGCGGGGGGACAGGTCGTCGCGGGACAGGGCCAGCGTCTTCGAACCGCTGAACCAGTACACGTTCGCCGCCGTCTGGGTGGTCGCCTCGACGCCCGACGGCGGGTCCTGGGCGAGGTCCGACGGCGGCACGTCCAGGGGGTACGCCGCGCGCTGGGTGCCGTCGCCGTTGTAGGTCACCAGGAGCTTCTGGTCCGGGAGCACCACCGCGGTCAGCTCGCCCGACATCGCGATCACGCGGGCGCGCTTGCCCGCCAGCACCGAACTGAAGCTGACCTGGGGTTCGTCGTCCTTCTCCGGGGCCGCCTTGTAGACCGTCAGGCGGTCGGCCGGGTCGCCGGGGCAGCGCTCGATCACGCCGATCTTGCCCGACGCCGCTGCCACTGTGCCGTACGTGCAGCCCGTGCGAGGCTGCTTGCCCGCGTTGACCAGCGCCGGGACCTGGCCGTACTCGGCGCTCTTCACCAGGTCGTCGCGCCAGGTGTCGAGGAGCTTCTTGCCCGTCGCCGTCACGTGCGAACCGTCGCTGACCAGCTGCGTGCCCAGCTCCGCGTTGCCGTTGCGCTGCGCGGTGATCCGGCCCGTGCCCGGGTCCAGCTGCGTGACTTCGCTGCAGTTCTCCGTCTTGTGGTAGACGGCGTTCAGTCGCCCCCACGTCTCGTTCAGCGTGCAGAGCGGCAGGTCACGCGCGTAGTGCCAGCGGATCTGGCCGGTGAGCGGGTCGCGGGCGGCGACCTCGCCGCCGTCCGCCGTGGCCACCGCGTCGCCGGCCACCACCGGGACCGGGGTCGCGCCGCTGCGGGCGCTCCACAGCTCCGCCAGCGAGCCCGGCACCTTGTCCGGGGCCGCGGGCAACGGCGGGGGTGCCGCCGCACGGGTGTGATCCGTGGCCGCGCTGTCGCTGGTCGTGCCGATGATCAGCCCGGCCGCCAGCACGGCCACCGCGATCGCCGCGGCGAGCACCCGGTCCCGCCCGCGGTTCCACGGCGACCTACGGGCCTTGACCCGCGGAACCGGCTCGGCGGCGGGAACGTCCTCCAGGACGTCTTCGGAGCCGTACTCGGGGGCCGGTTCCTCCGCGGGCGTGACCTCTTCAGGCGCGCTTTCGGGCGCCTTCTCGTCTTCGCTCACTTACCCGACCCCCGCTGCGTAGGCCTCAGTCTGCCGACGCAGGTGTATCAGACGTGGCCGCCGGGCGGCGACGGCGGCGCCGACGAGCCGGGCGCTCGGCGTTCTCGCCGGCTTCCTTCTCGACGGCCGGGCCGGTCGCTTCCGGGGCGTTGCCGGTGCGGGTGCGGCGGCGGGTCCGGCTACGACCCTCGGCTGCCGGAGCGTCTTCCGACGTCGTCGCGGCGTTGTCCGCGGCCTCGATCGCCTCGGCCGCCCGCGAACCACCGCGGGTGCGCTTGCGCGGGGCCCGGGCCCGCTTGCGCGGCGCCTCTTCCGAGGCCGTGTCGTCGGTCTTGCCCCGGCCACGCGGGCCGCGCTTCTTGCCGCCCAGGTCCTCTTCCACCTCGGCGCCCAGGCCCGCGCGGGTGCGCTTGGCCAGCGGCAGCCGCCCGGTGGTGCCCTCCGGGATGCCCAGGTCCTCGTACAGGTGCTTCGAGGAGGAGTACGTCTCGACCGGCTCCGGCTTGTCGAGGCCCAGGGTGTCCGAGATCAGCTTCCAGCGCGGCATCTCGTCCCAGTCGACGAGCGTGACGGCGACACCGGTGCGGCCCGCGCGGCCGGTGCGGCCGATGCGGTGGACGTAGGTCTTCTCGTCGTCCGGGCACTGGTAGTTGATCACGTGCGTGACGTCGTCGATGTCGATGCCGCGGGCGGCGACGTCGGTCGCGACCAGCACGTCGACCTTGCCGGAGCGGAACGCGCGCAGTGCCTGCTCGCGGGCGCCCTGGCCCAGGTCACCGTGCACGGCCGCCGCGGCGAACCCGCGCTCGACCAGGTCGTCGGCCACCTTCTGCGCGGTGCGCTTGGTGCGGCTGAAGATCATCGTGAGGCCGCGGTCGGCCGCCTGCAGGATGCGGGCGATGACCTCGGGCTTGTCCATCGAGTGCGCCCGGTAGACGAACTGCGTGGTGCGCTCGTGGATCGCGCTCGCGTCGTTCTCCTCGGCGCGGATGTGCGTCGGCTGGTTGAGGAACGTGCGGGCCAGCGTGATGATCGGCCCCGGCATGGTGGCCGAGAACAGCATCGTCTGGCGCTCGTCCGGCACCATCCGCAGGATGCGCTCGATGTCGGGCAGGAAGCCCAGGTCGAGCATCTCGTCGGCCTCGTCGAGCACCAGGCCGCGGACCTTGCCGAGCACCAGGTGCTGCTGCTCGGCGAGGTCGAGGAGACGGCCCGGGGTGCCGATCACGACGTCGATGCCCTTGCGGAGCGCCTCGATCTGCGGCTCGTAGGGGCGGCCGCCGTAGATGGCCAGCGTCCGGATGCCGAGGTGCTTGCCGGCGCCCTTGAGGTCGTTGGCGACCTGGATGCACAGCTCGCGGGTCGGCACCACGACGAGCACCTGCGGGGTGCCGTCGCCGGGCACCTGCACGCGGTGCAGCAGCGGGACGCCGAAGCCCAGCGTCTTGCCCATGCCGGTGCGGGCCTGGCCGATGAGGTCGTCGCCGGCCATCGCGAGCGGCAGCGTGAGCGCCTGGATCGCGAAGGTCCGCTCGATGCCGGCCTCACCGAGCGCCTTCACGATCTCCGGCTTGACGCCGAAGGACGCGAAGGTCGGGGCCTCGGGCTCGACCTCGACGCCCGCCTGCAGCGGGTGCGAGGTGTCGAGCGCGGCCGGTCCGGTCTCGCTGTGTTCCAGCGCGACGGCGGGGGTCTGTTCGGTTGTGGGAATTTCTGCGGTCAGGGTGATCGCCTCTCTCGTGACCAGCGCGCACAGCCGTGGGTCCGCTCGACACTCGACCGGGAGGAACCCCTGGTCCCCAGCGCTGATCTGAAGCGCGGAACCGGTCCGTCCCCGGGAATGCCGGAAGAGGCGTGCACGCACATTGCAGTACGTCGGCAAGCCACGTGACCTGCCTGTTCCCGACGCCGGTATGGCGTACGGAAGCTTCGATATCATTCGCAGTGTACCTGGTCAGCAGTTTTTCGACAGTACCCGCCGCGCCGGAACCAGTGGGATCGGTCTCGTCGCGGCACGCCCGGGTGCTTCGGCGATACCCTGCCCGGGTGACCGACCCGAAAGAGATCAGCGAAGGCGTAGTCGACCTGCTGGGTGTGATCGCCTACCTCGAACTGTCCGCCTTCGACCGGCTGGCCGAGGACTCGCGCAGCGCCCCGACGCTGACCGGGCGCGCCGCGCTCGCGACGATGGCGGCCGCCGAGATCGGTCACTACGGGCTGCTGGCCCAGCACCTGGCCGCCCAGAGCGTGAAGATCGAGGACGCGATGGCGCCGTTCGTGGCCCAGGTCGACGCCTGGCACGCCTCGACGCCGCCGAAGTCGTACCTGGAATCGCTGGTCAAGGCCTACGTCGGCGACGGGCTGGCCGCGGACCTCTACCGGGAGATCGCCAGCTGGCTGGACCCGGAGACCAAGGACCTCGTGCTGACCGTCCTCGCCGACACCGGGCACTCCGCGTTCGCCGAGCGCGAAGTGGCGGCCGGCATCGAAGCCGATCCCAAGACCCGCGACAAACTCGCCCTGTGGGGCCGCCGCCTGCTCGGCGAGGCACTGACCCAGGCCCAGTACGTCGTCGCCGAGCGCGACGGGCTGGCCGAGCTCATCATCGGCGGCTCCGGCGACCTCTCCGGAATTGCGGCGCTGTTCCGGCGGTTGCAACAGGGGCACACGAAGCGCATGCAGGCGCTCGGCCTGGGCTGACCCCGATGGAGTACCCGGAATTGACGACGCGGTCAGGCGCGGTCATGCGCCACCGGAACGAGCCCGTTCGGTTAGCCTTGCCGAGCACATCCCTTACGAATTTCCAGCGGAGGTCCCACGTGGAGGTCAAGATCGGCATCAAGGACACACCGCGCGAGCTGGTGGTGTCCAGTGGCCAGTCTCCCGAAGAGGTGGAGAAGCTGGTCGCCGAGGCCCTGACGGCCGGTGACGGGCTCTTCCGCATCAGCGACGAGAAGGGGCGGAAGTACATCGTCCCGTCCGACCGCATCGCGTACGTCGAGATCGCCCCGTCCGACGTCCGCAAGGTCGGCTTCGGCGTCGGCGACTGACCGACGGTCCCGCGAGGCCGTCCCGGGGTGCCCCCGGGGCGGCCTTTCGCGTGTTGTCCCCCTGGTGGGCGGCACTTTTCACCGGATCGGCTCAGGTCTTTTGGTGTGTCGCCGGGCAGCTGCCTAGCTTCGGCCGGTGACCACTCTCGAACAGTCCGCCGTCGCGGATCTCGTGCGGAACACGCTCTCCGCGCACAAGTCGTTGTTCCTCGCCACCTCGGGCAGCGCCGGGCCTTGGGTCGGCGGGGTGTACTTCGCCGAAAGCGGCGAATTCACCTTGAACCTGGTGCTGGAGGACCGCGGCCGGACGCTGGCCGCGATCCGGGAGAACCCGGTGGTGTCGGTGGTCGTCTCGACCGGTTCGCCGATGCAGCCGTTCCTGCAGGCCCAGGCGCTGGCCGAGGTCGTCGGCGCCGAGGAGGACGCGCGGGTGCGCGAGCTGCTCGTCGCGAAGGTCCCGGAGGCCGAGCCGTTCCTGGCCGCGCCGGTCACCGCCGTCCGGCTGACCGTGCAGAAGTGGCGGGCCACGGACATCGCCAACGGCCTCCTGCCCGGCGTCGAGCTGCCGGGCCCGCGCCTGCCCTAGGCGTTCAGCTCCTCGAGCGACGTGGGGACGTGGAACGGCGGGGTGCTCGTGCCCATGATCCGGTAGCGGCCCCACGGGTCCGGGTCGGACAGCTCGCCGTCCGCCGAGTGCTCGCCCGCCTGGATGGTGACGGCCTTCTTCTTGCCGCCCGCCAGGCGGGTCAGCTCCTCGTTCACCGCCACCCGGCCGTACCAGCGGTAGTAGCCGTCGATCGGCTGGAAGTAGCCGCGCAGCTCGACCGTCGCCGTCAGGGACACGCCGTCGACCACCAGGGTCGCTTCGCCGCTGTAACCGTCTTCGTCGTGCTCGCTCATGACGTCTCCTCCGCCGATTCCGCGCGGCCCAGCTGGACCACCTTGTTGGCTTCCAGGGGCTGGTTCGGGTCGATGACGACGCCGTGCTGGCGGCTCAGCCCGTCGATGGCCGCCCAGATGATCTGCGTCAGGTACTCCACGACCGAGTCGCGGCCCATCGAGCGGCGGTCCAGCCACCACTCGCCGGTGTTCTGGACCATGCCGACGATGCCGTGCGCCCACGGCTCGGCCGCGCCGGAGTCCATGTTGAACATCCGCATGTAGTCGCCGAGCAACGCGGTCAGCGCCGACGCGATCAGCTCCTTGTCCTCGGCCACGACGTCCGACGACACCGGCTTCTCCGGCCGTCCGTGCGCGAGCAGCCGGTACAGGTTCGGGTGCTCCTCGATCACGGTGAAGAACGCGTCGAGCGCCATCCGGATCCGCGGCACCGGCGCCAGTTCCGCGTTGATCGCCGGGATCAGGCGCTCGAACAGGATTTCCGTGCCGCGCTGGCCGAGCGCCACGTAGAGGTCGGCCTTGTCGTCGAAGTGCCGGTACAGCACGGGTTTCGTGACGCCCGCCTCGGCGGCGACGTCCTCCATGCCGAGGTCGGGGCCGTGCGTGTCGAGGGCGCGGAGCGCCGCTTCGACGAACTCCTTGCGCCGCGCGATCCGGTGTTTGCGCCAGCGGTCGCGCCGGGCGTCGCCGGTCGTCTCCTCGCCGCGCGAGGCCTTGCTGGACTGCTTGCCGGAGCGCTTGACACGTTCGATCACGAAGGTCATGCTACGCACAGGTAACTGTTACCTCAAGTTACACATTGCGGAAGGGGTGTCGGCAATGACGCGGACGCTGAAGGAACCGGACCGCGAGAAGACCGCGGACCGCCTGCTGAAGTCGTCGGCGAACAAGTTCTACGACCCCGACGTCGACATCGACTGGACGGCGCCGCTCGTCGAGGGCAAGCGGTACATCCTGGACGAGCGATCGTCGCTGTACGGCACGGAGCTGTGGGACGAGCTGACCCCCGAGCAGCGCATCGAGCTGGGCAAGCACGAGGTCGCCAGCATCGCCACCACCGGCTTGTGGTTCGAGATCCTCCTGATGCAGATGCTGCTCAAGGAGGTCTACGAAGAGGACCCGACGTCCGCCCACGCCCAGTTCGCGCTCACCGAGATCGCCGACGAATGCCGGCACTCGACGATGTTCGCGCGGATGGCGTCGCGGATCGGCTGCCCCGCCTACGGCCCGGTGCCGTGGCTGCGGAAGCTGGCGAAGCTGATGCCGTCGATCTCCTACGGCCCGGCGCGCTACGGCGCGATCCTGGTCGCCGAGGAGGTCCTCGACCGGCTGCAGCGCGAGCAGATGAACGACGAAGGCGTCCAGCCGCTGGTCCGGATGGTCAACCGGATCCACGTCCTCGAAGAAGCCCGGCACGTCACCTTCGCCCGCGAAGAGGTCACGCGCGGCATGGCGAAGCTGTCGAAGGCCGAAATCGCCTACCAGCAGTTCGTCATCGCGCTCATCTCGTACTTCGTGACGCGGGCGTTCATCAACCCGCACGTCTACAAGGCGGTCGGCATCCGGCCGCGCGACGGCGTCGAAGCGGCGCTGAACAACCCGCACTGGCAGGGGACGATCGCGTGGGCGGGGGAGAAGATCATGCCGTTCCTCGAGGAGTCCGGCCTGGTCGGGCTGCCCGGGAAGTACTTCTGGCGCAAGTCGTTCCTGCTGCCGGCGGGCCGGTGACCACCGCGTCGCGGCTGCGCGACCCCTCGGCCGGGCACCGGTTCGTCGCGAGCGACGGCGCCGCGCTGCACGTCGTGGCGTCGGGTCCGGCGGATTCCGCGGTGACGCTGGTGCTGGTGCACGGCTGGACGCAGGACCACCGGACGTGGGACTACGTGCTGCCGCACCTCGACCCCGGCGTGCGGGTGCTGCGCTACGACCTGCGCGGTCACGGCGGTTCGGCGCACGCCCGGCCGGGCTCGGCGACGATCGCGCGGCTGGCCGACGACCTCGCCGAGCTGATCGCCGACCGCGTCCCCATCGGGCCCCTGGTCCTGGCCGGGCACTCGATGGGCGGCATGACACTGATGGTGCTCGCGGAGCGGCACCCTTCCCTCGTCAGGGAGCGCTTGGCGGGGGCGGCGTTCGTGGCGACGTCGTCGGGGGACATGGACCAGCTGACGCTCGGGTTCCCCGGGCTGGTCGGCCGCGGCGTGACGCGCTTCGAGCCGCGGGTGGCCCGCCTGCTCGCCCGGTTGCGGTCCGACACGCTCCGGCTGCGGCCGGGCGTGGTCCGCTCGGGTGCCCGCCGGCTCGTCTTCGGCGTGCGCCCGGGGCGTGCGCAGGTGGACAGCGTCGTCGAGCAGCTGCTGTGCGCGCACCCGGCGAGCGCGGGGCTGTTCCTGGACGCGATCGCGTCCCACCGCGGCGTCGGCGGCCTGGGCGCGCTCTGCGACGTGCCTTCAGTGGTCTTGGCCGGGGAGCGGGACCGTCTCTGCCCCCTGGCGCACGCGAAGGTGATCGCGGACGAGCTGCCGCACGCGGAGTTCGTCCGCTACCCCGGCGCCGGGCACATGCTCCCGCAGGAGCGCCCCTTCGAGGTCGCCCGCCGCCTCTCGGCCCTGATCCGCGTCGCCACTGCCGTCACCTAGGCAACTTTCATAGGGAAAGCTCCGCTTTGCGACACAAAGCGGAGCTTTCCCTATGAAAGTGCCGCCTCAGGAGTCCTTGAGGGGGAAGCCGCCGCCGATGCCGCGCCAGGCGAGGTTGGCCGTCAGGGCCACCGCCTCCTCGCGGCTCATCGACTGGTGGTGCTGCAGCCAGAACCGGGCGCTGACCTGGCTCATGCCGACCAGCCCCACGGCCAGCAGCCGCGCCTTGTCCTCGTCGAGGCCCGCGTCCGCCGTGATCGTCTCCGTGATCGCGTCCACGCTCGCCGACGTCGCCCGGTCGACCGCTTCCTGGACCGCGGGCTCGCCGCGCAGGTCGGACTCGAACACCATCCGGAACGCGCCCGCGTCGTTGCTGACGAAGTCGAAGAACGCGCCGACCGTCGCCGGGACGCGCTGGCGGTTCTCCGTCGTCGAGTCCAGCGCCGTCTGCACGCGCTTCACCAGCTCGTCGACGTGGCTCTCCAGCAGCGCGATGTACAGATCGAGCTTGCCGGGGAAGTGCTGGTAGAGGACCGGCTTGCTGACACCGGCCACTTCGGCGATCTCGTCCATCGCGGCGGCGTGGTAGCCGTTCTCGGCGAAGACCCGCTGCGCCGCGGCGAGGAGCTGGGCCCGGCGCTCCGTCCGGGGCAGCCGCACCCCGCGCTGCTGCAGCCGCGTCATCTCCGTCATGCTCATCCTCCCGTCTTCACACCTTCGACGGGCGGGGTCGCCACCGCGTGAAGTCGTCCTGAAGATTACTCGCCGGTATGTATGCCGTGCCACGGGTCGGGCATCCTGGGTCAGTGAACACCGCCGCGACCGCGCGGGCGCCGCTGACGCACGTGCCCCTGTCGACCAGGGAATTGCCGTCCCTCGAGCCGTTGAAACCCCCGTGGCCGACGGCCTTCGAAGAGGTCGGCACCGCCCGGCTCCACGTCCGCCGCACGCCGGGCCCCGATGGCGTGCCCGCGGTCTACGTGCACGGGCTCGGCGGCTCGTCGACGAACTGGACCGACCTGGCCGCGCTGCTCGCCCCCGTCGCCGGCGGCACCGCGCCCGACCTGCCCGGCTTCGGCTACTCCGAGCCCGAAGAAGGCTTCGACTTCACCCTCGACGCCCACGCCGATGTCGTCGCGAAGCACATCGAAGCCGTCGGCGCGCCGGTGCACCTGTTCGGCAACTCCATGGGCGGCGCGATCGCGCTGCTCGTCGCCGCCCGGCGCCCCGAACTGGTCAAGACGCTCACGCTCATCTCGCCCGCGGTCCCCGACCGGCGCCCCGACCCGCGGCGGCTGTCGGACCCGCGGATGGCGCTCGCCTACCTGCCGCTGGTCGGCGCGCGCGTGCGGGCCCAGCTGGCCGGGCTCGGGCCGCGTGAACGCGCCGCGCAGGTCATCAAGCTGTGCTTCGCGGACCCGTCGAGGTTCCCCGACAGCAGGCTCGACGAGCTGAGCGAGGAGCACGGCGCCCGCGCGGGCTTCGCCTGGGCGGCGCCCGCGATGGCCCGCAGCACGTTCGCCATCTTCCGGGCGTGGTCGACGCTCGGGAAGGCGTCCCTGTGGTCGGTCGCGCCGCGGGTGACGGCACCGACGCTGGTGGTCTGGGGCCGCGAGGACCGCGTCATCTCGGTGAAGCGGGCCGTGCGCACCGCGCGGGCCATCCCGCGGGCCCGGCTGCTGGTGCTGCCGCGAACCGGGCACGTGGCCCAGATGGAACGTCCGGTGGTCGTCGCGAAGGCCGTTTTGGGCATGTGGGAGCACGTCGAAGCCGGCACCTGGTAGCCCGATCGAGTGACAACAACCCCCTGCGTGGTCAGCCAGTCGCCGATAACGGTTCGGTGGCGCTGTGGCACCCTGGTGCGGTGGACCGGGTGAAGCAGGACGCGCGAGGCGACGATCGGCGGGCTCCCCACCGTGCGTCGGCCCGCCGGACCGCGGAGCCCGAAGAGTCGCCGCGCACGGGGCAGTACCGCCCGTCGTCGAAGGCGCCCGCGCAGCGCGTCACCGAGGACCGCTACCGCCCGGGCGGGCGCCGGACCAGCGCCGAGCCGCTGAGCGCGTCCTGGAAACCGCACGAAGAGGCGCCGCGCGAGCCGAAGCCGGCGCCGCCGAAGTCGGGTCTCGCGAAGCTCACCAAGACCTACGGCTGGCGCGTCTACGCGCTGCCGATCCTCGTCGTGCTGACCGTGCTCGTCGTGGTCAACACCGCCACCAGCCCGGCCCAGCCGATCGCCGAGCAGAGCAGCGCGCCCGGCGTCGAGTCGGCGGGCGGCGACGCGGCGGGCGGCGCCATCGACGGCGACGGCGAAGCGGGCATCCCGGAGAACCCGGCCAAGCCGGTCGACCTCAAGGTGCCCACCGCCGACCTGCCGAACGGCAGCCCGTTCACCCAGGCCGGCCGGGGCAGCTGGCACGTCGTCCCCGGCAGCGGTCCCAAGATCGGCACCGGGAAGCTGTACACCTACACCGTCGACGTCGAGGACGGCATCGACCCGGCCAGCTACGCCGGCGACGACGCCTTCGCGGCCGCGGTCCAGGGCACGCTGTCCGATCCCAAGAGCTGGACGTGGGACGGCAAGATCGCCCTCCAGCGCGTCGACGCGAACTTCCCGAACCCGTCGTTCCGCGTGAGCCTCACCACGCCCGAGACGACGCACCGCGCCGACGCGTGCGGCTTCCAGATCACCTTCGAGGCGTCCTGCTACCGCAAGAGCATGGGCCGGGTGCTGATCAACCTGGCCCGCTGGGTGCGCGGCGCGAAGGCGTTCAACGCGGACATGACCGGGTACCGCCAGTACGCCATCAACCACGAGGTCGGGCACGCGCTGGGCAACCAGCACGTCGGCTGCGGCGGCAACGGCCAGCCCGCGCCGGTGATGATGCAGCAGTCGTTCGGCGTCTCCGACGACTACGTCTCGATGCTCAACGACATCCCCGGCGGCGACAAGGGCAAGGTGGCCAAGGACGGCCGCGTGTGCCTGCCCAACGCCTGGCCCAATCCCACTCCGTAAGACCTTCCCAGCATGTGGCATAGGGGAAGGTCTGTTTGCCTGCGCGGGTTGTGCATAGTGGGATGGACGCGAACCGCGCGCGAGATGGAGGACCCATGTCAGCACTGCCGCCGCTCGTCGAGCCGGCTGCCGAGCTCACCAAGGAAGAGGTGGCCAGGTACAGCCGTCACCTGATCATCCCGGACGTCGGGGTGACCGGGCAGAAGCGGTTGAAGAACGCCAAGGTCCTGGTCATCGGCGCCGGCGGCCTGGGCAGCCCCGCGCTGCTCTACCTGGCCGCGGCCGGCGTCGGCACGCTCGGCATCGTCGACTTCGACGTCGTCGACGAGTCGAACCTGCAGCGCCAGGTCATCCACGGCCAGTCCGACGTCGGCAAGCTCAAGGCCGCGTCCGCGCAGGAGTCGATCGCCGAGATCAACCCGCTGGTCAAGGTGCACCTGCACACCGACCGCCTCGACTCGTCGAACGCGCTCGAGATCTTCGAGCAGTACGACCTGATCGTCGACGGCACCGACAACTTCGCGACGCGCTACCTGGTCAACGACGCCGCGGTGCTGCTCGGCAAGCCGTACGTGTGGGGCTCGATCTTCCGGTTCGAGGGCCAGGTCAGCGTGTTCTGGGAAGACGCGCCGAACGGCAAGGGCCTCAACTACCGCGACCTCTACCCGGAGCCGCCGCCCCCGGGCATGGTCCCCTCCTGCGCCGAGGGTGGCGTGCTGGGCGTGCTGTGCGCGTCCATCGGCTCGATCATGGTGACCGAGGCGATCAAGCTGCTCACCGGCATCGGCGAGCCGCTGCTCGGCCGCCTGATCAGCTACGACGCGCTGGACATGAAGTACCGCGAGGTCAAGATCCGCAAGGATCCGGACACCCCGAAGATCACCGAGCTGATCGACTACGAGGCGTTCTGCGGGGTCGTGTCCGACGAGGCCGCGCAGGCCGCGTCGGGCAGCACGATCACGCCGGCCGAGCTCAAGGCCAAGTTCGACAACGGCGACAACTTCGCCCTGATCGACGTCCGCGAGCAGCACGAGTACGAGATCGTCAACATCAAGGGCGCGACGCTGATCCCGAAGGACCGCATCCTTTCGGGCGAGGCGCTGGCGGAGTTGCCGCAGGACAAGCCGATCGTCCTGCACTGCAAGTCGGGCGCCCGCTCGGCGGAGGCGCTGGCGGCCCTGCACGCGGCCGGTTTCAAGGACGCGACGCACCTCGGCGGCGGCGTGCTGGCCTGGGCGAAGCAGATCGACCCGAGCCTGCCGACCTACTGATCGTCGTTCCACGAGGGGCACCTTCCCGGCTTTTGACGCCGGGAAGGTGCCCCTCGCGGCGTTTCGTCCGAGTTCTAAAACACTGTGTGACCAGCGCGTCTTCTCGAACGTGGAACACCCGGCCGGGTAACGTCAGGACTCGTGCGGTCAACCCTCGAACGCCCTCCGGCGCACGTCTGCTCGGCCTTCGGTGGTCTTGACGACGCCAGCGAACGGCTGCCGGACTCGACGGCGTGGCGCTGCGGCGACCTCGTGCTCAAGCCGGTCACCGACAAGGCGAAGACGCTGTGGACCGCCCGCGCCCTCGACTACATCGCCGAGTCGGGCCTGCGGGTCGCGAAGCCGGTCGGGTCCACCGACGGCCGCTGGATCGTCGGCGGCTGGACGGCGTCCCGCTTCGTGGCCGGCACCCCCGAGCACCGCGGCGACGAGTCGGTGCTCGCGGCGGTGAAGCTCCACCGGGCGACGATCGGCCTGCCCCGCCCGGACTTCCTGGCCGCCCGCCGCGACGTCGAAGCGATCGCCGACCGCGTCGCCTGGGAGGAACTCGAGGTCCCCCTGGAGGAGACGAAGGGCGGCCGCTGGTTCGAGGTCCTCGCCGGCGCCCGCCGCCCGATCAAGCTGCCGCTGCAGGTGGCCCACGGCGAACTGCTGGCCGGCCTGCTCTTCGACGGCGACGCGGCCCCGGGCCTGGTCGACTTCGTCCCGTACTACCGCCCGGGCGAATACGGCGCGGCGATCGTCGCGGTGGACGCCCTCGCCTGGGGCGGCGCGACACGCGAGCTGCTGGAGCGGTGGGCGCACCTGCCGGAGTGGCCGCAGCTGCTGCTGCGCGCGATCCTGTTCCGGCTGGCGTCGAACGCGCTGAACCCGCGCTCGACGCAGGCCTCGCTCGACGGGCTGCGCGTGGCGGCCCGTGAGGTCAGCGGCGTTCTGTAACCCAGGTCACGCACCTCACCGCGGTGGCCGCGTGATTTCCGCAGCAATGTCAACTGCCTGAAACATTCGGTCGATTTCGAGTAACACAGCCTCCTTAGCGTCGGTGCATCCCGAGCCGCCGAGGAGGTGCCCGTGCCGCAGGTCGACACCCACTGCCCGTACTGCGCGCTGCAGTGCGGGATGAGCCTCGACGGGCCGCGCGTCACGCCGCGGGACTTCCCGGTCAACGCCGGCGGGCTGTGCCAGAAGGGGTGGACCGCCGGCAGTCTCCTCGGGTCGCCGAAGCGCCTCACCACCCCGATGATCCGCGTCGACGGCGCGCTCGAGCCGGTGAGCTGGGACTTCGCCCTCGACTTCGTCGCCCGCAAACTGCGTGAGACGCAGGAGAACCACGGGCCGGACGGCGTCGCGATCTTCGGCGGCGGGGGACTCACCAACGAGAAGGCCTACCTGCTCGGCAAGTTCGCCCGCGTCGCGCTCGGCACCTCGCAGATCGACTACAACGGCCGCTTCTGCATGTCGTCGGCCGCTGCCGCCGGGATCAAGGCGTTCGGGGCCGATCGCGGGATGCCGTTCCCCGTCACCGATCTCAAGCAGGCCGACGTCGTGCTGCTCGCCGGGGCGAACCCGGCCGAGACGATGCCTCCGTTCCTCCAGCACCTGCGGGGGAGCGACCTCGTCGTCGTCGACCCGCGGCGGACGCCGACCGCCGAGCTGGCGAGTCTGCACCTCGCGCCCACGCCCGGCACGGATCTCGCGCTGGCACTGGGGATCCTGCACGCCGTCGTCGAAGGCGGTCACCTCGATCGGTCCTATGTGGATGAACGGACCAGCGGTTTCGCCGACGTGTGGCGGATCGTGGCGTCCTGGTGGCCGGAACGCGCCGAGCGCGTCACCGGCGTGTCGGCCGCCGACATGCGACTGGCCGCGGAAAAGCTGGCCGGGGCGCGCAACGCCTACATCCTCACCGCGCGTGGCACGGAGCAGCACGCCACCGGCACCGCCACCGTCGGCGCCTGGATCAACCTCGCCCTCGCGCTCGGCCTGCCGGGCCGCGCGGGCTCCGGCTACGGCTGCCTCACCGGCCAGGGCAACGGCCAGGGTGGCCGCGAGCACGGTCAGAAGGCCGACCAGCTGCCCGGCTACCGCAAGCTCGACGACCCGGCCGCCCGCGAGTACGTCGCCGGCGTGTGGGGTGTCGAGCCGGACAGCCTGCCGGGTCCGGGCCGCTCGGCCACCGAACTGCTCGAAGCGCTCGGCCAGGACGACGGCCCGAAGGCGCTGATGGTCTTCGGCAGCAACGTCGTCGTCTCGGCGCCGCGCTCGCAGCGCGTCCAAGATCGACTGTCCGAACTGGACTTCCTGGTCGTCGCCGACTTCGTGCTCTCGGAAACCGCCGCGCTGGCCGACGTCGTCCTCCCGGTCACCCAGTGGGCCGAGGAACACGGCACGCTCACGAACCTCGAAGGCCGGGTCCTGCTGCGCCGCAAGGCACTCGACCCGCCGCCGGGTGTCCGGTCCGATCTGGACGTCCTCAACGGACTGGCGAAACGGCTGGGGCAGCCGGAAGACCGGTTCCCGATCGACGCCGAGACCGTGTTCGAGGAGCTGCGGATCGCGTCCAAGGGCGGGATCGCCGACTACTCCGGCGTCAGCTACGACCGGCTGCGCAACGGCGAAGCCCTGCACTGGCCGGTCCCGGAGGAAAACCACCCCGGTACGCCGCGGATGTTCCTCGACGCCTTCGCCCACCCGGACGGCCGCGCGCGGTTCGTGCCGGTCGAGCACACCGGACCGGCCGAGCGGCCCGACGACGAGTTCCCGCTGACGGCCACCACCGGCCGCGTGCTGCAGCACTACCAGTCCGGCGCGCAGACGCGGCTCGTCAAGGAGCTCAACGACGTCGTGCCGGAGGTGTTCGTCGAGGTCCACCCGGATACGGCCAAGCGTGCCGGGCTCGAAGAAGGCGACCCGGCGCGGATCCGGTCCCGGCGCGGGGAGGCGATCGCGAAGGTCCGGTTCGTGCCGAGCCTCCAACCCGACGTCGTGTTCCTGCCGTTCCACTTCCCCGGTGAGCAGCGCGCGAACCTGTTCACCAATCCCGCACTCGACCCCGTGAGCAGGATGCCCGAGTTCAAGGTGTGTGCCGTGTCCCTGTCTACTGTGGATGGTGCCGCATGAGTCCCCGTGAAGTCGTCATCGTCGGCTACGGCATGGCCGGTGCCCGGCTGGCCGACGAGATCCGCCGCCGCGACCCGATCGTCGAGCGCGTCCGGCTGACCGTGCTCGGCGCCGAAAAGCACGCCGCCTACAACCGGGTGCTGCTCTCGGCCGTCGTCGCCGGCGGGATGAGCGCCGAGAGCGTGCGCCTGCACGACGACGAATGGGCCGCGCGCCACAACATCGACCTGCGGCTCGGCGTCGACGTCGCCCGCGTCGACCGCGGGAAGCGGTGCGTCGAGCTCGCCGACGGATCCACAGTGGACTACGACGCCTTGGTCCTCGCGACCGGGGCCAACCCGTGGATCCCGCCGGTCGAAGGGCTCGAAGCCGGGCCGGGCGTGGTCGCCTTCCGCAGCCTCGACGACTGCGCCAAGATCCTCGAAGCCGCCCGGTTCGGCGCACCCGTCGCGGTGCTCGGCGGCGGCCTGCTCGGCCTGGAAGCCGCCCGCGGCCTGGCCGGGCGCGGGAACCAGGTCACCGTCGTGCACCCGCTGGGGCACGTCATGGAGCGCCAGCTCGACCCGGCCGCCGGGCACGTGCTGGCCCGGCAGCTCACCGACATGGGCGTGACGTTCAAGTTCGGCGCCACCGCCGCCCGCTACCTCCCCGGCGACGGGCTCAAGCTCGACGACGGCACCCTCGTCCCGGCCGATCTTGTCGTGGTCGCCGCCGGTGTCCGCGCCGAGACGAGCCTGGCCGACGACGCCGGGCTCGACGTCGACCGGGGCATTCTGGTCGACGACACCCTGCGCACCAGCGACGGCCGCATCCACGCCCTCGGCGACTGCGCGCGCCACCCGGGCGCGCCCGCCGGGCTGATCCAGCCCGCGTGGGAGCAGGCCGAAGTCCTCGCCGACGTCCTGACCGGCACGAACGCGGCCGCCCGGTACCGCGGCACCACCGCCGTCACCCGGCTCAAGGCCCGCGGCATCGACCTCGCCGCGCTCGGCGAGACGCAGCTCGACGCCGGGAGCCCCGACGCCGAGGTGCTCACGTTCAACGACCCCACCGGCGGCCGGTACGGCAAGCTCGTCGTCCGCGAAAACCGGGTGGCGGGGGCGATCCTGCTCGGACTGCCCGACGCCGCCGCGACGATCACCCAGTTCCACGACCGCGGCACGCTGCTGCCCGACGACCGCCTCGCCGTCCTGCTGGGCCGCGCGCTGCCCACCGGCAGCACCCCGGCCGCCAGCCCGGCCGACCTGCCCGCCGCGGCGGTGATCTGCCGCTGCAACAACGTCACCAAGAGCCGGCTGATCGAAGCCTGGAAGGCCGGCGCCACCGACACTCCCGCACTGGCGCGGGCCACGCGAGCCACCACAGGCTGCGGCGGGTGCACCGACACCGTCGGCGGCATCGCCAACTGGCTCGCGGCGCAATGACCGAACCGACCCGTCGCAAGGAGAACTCCGTGGCACACCAAGGCAAGCACTGGATCGAGCACTGGGAGCCCGAGAACGAAGAGTTCTGGGAGTCCACGGGCAAGAAGATCGCCCGCCGCAACCTCTGGTTCTCGGTCTTCGCCGAGCACATCGGCTTCTCGATCTGGACCCTGTGGTCGGTGATCGTGCTGTTCATGGGCAAGGACTACGGGTTCTCCGCCGCCGACAAGTTCCTGCTCGTCTCGACGCCGACGCTGATCGGCGGCCTGATGCGGCTGCCCTACACCTTCGCCGTGGCGAAGTTCGGTGGTCGCAACTGGACGGTCGTGTCGGCCGCGCTGCTGCTGATCCCGACGACCCTGGCGGCGGTCGTGCTGCACCCCGGGACTTCGCTCGGCACGTTCCTGCTGGTCGCGGCCCTCGGCGGGGTCGGCGGCGGCAACTTCGCGTCGTCGATGACGAACATCAACACGTTCTACCCCGAGAAGCACAAGGGCTGGGCGCTCGGCCTCAACGCGGGCGGCGGCAACCTCGGCGTCGCCGCGATCCAGCTGGTCGGGCTCCTGGTGATCGGCACGGCCGGTGCGACCGCGCCGCGGATCGTGCTCTACGTCTACATCCCGCTGATCGTCATCGCCGCGGTGTGCGCGTACTTCTACATGGACAACCTCGCCACCGTGAAGGGCGACACCAAGGCGATGCGCGAGGTCGTCAAGGACCCGCACACCTGGGTCATGTCGTTCCTCTACGTCGGCACGTTCGGCTCGTTCATCGGCTACAGCTTCGCCTTCGGCCTGGTGCTGCAGAACCAGTTCGGCCGCACCCCGCTGCAGGCGGCCGCGGTGACGTTCCTCGGCCCGCTGCTCGGCTCGCTCTCGCGGCCGGCGGGCGGCTGGCTGGCCGACCGGATCGGCGGCGGCAAGATCACCTTCTTCACGTTCGTCGGGATGGCGCTGGCGACCGTGGTGCTGATCCTCGCGTCGACGTCGAAGTCCCTCGCGCTGTTCACGATCGCCTTCATCGTGCTGTTCGTGCTCACCGGGGTCGGCAACGGCTCGACGTACAAGATGATCCCGGCGATCTTCCGCGCCAAGGCGAAGGTGGCGATCTCGAACGGCGCCGAAGAGGCGGCCGAGCTGCTCAAGGCGCGGCGCCTGTCCGGCGCGCTGATCGGCCTGGCCGGCGCGATCGGCGCCGAGGGCGGCCTGTTCATCAACCTCGCGTTCCGGCAGTCGTTCGCCGACGCCAAGAGCGGCGTCCCCGCCTTCATCGGATTCCTCGTCTTCTACGGGCTGTGCTTCGCCGTCACCTGGGCGGTCTACCTGCGCAAGCCCGCCGAACAGCCCACGAGTGAGCGCGGTCTGGCGCTCGCGGGAGCGGAGGTCTGAGATGCCCACCCTGGTCGTCGCCGGACACGGCATGGTCGCCCACCGGCTCGTGGAGGCGGTGCGCGCCGAAGACCCTTCCGGCACTTGGCACATCGTCGTCCTGTCCGAGGAGCCGCGCCCGGCGTACGACCGGGTGGCGCTCACGTCCTACGTGGACACCTGGGACCCGGCTTCGCTGGCGCTGCCCGGCTCCGACTACGCGGGCGACCCGCACGTCGACCTGCGGCTCGGTGAGCCGGCCGCCTCGGTGGACCGGGACGCCAAGACGGTCACCACGGCGTCCGGTGCCGTCGTCGCCTACGACACGCTGGTGCTGGCCACCGGCTCGCGGCCGTTCGTGCCGCCGGTGCCCGGCCACGACCTGCCCGGCTGCTTCGTCTACCGGACCATCGAGGACCTCGACGCGATCCGCGCCGCGGCGGTCGACAAGCCCGGCCGCGGCCGCCGCTCGGCCGTCGTCATCGGCGGTGGACTCCTCGGCCTGGAAGCCGCGAAGGCGTTGCGGGACATGGGTCTCTCCCCGCACGTCGTCGAGATGGCGCCGCGGCTGATGCCGCTGCAGGTCGACGAGGGCGGTGGCTCGCTGCTGCGACGGCTGATCACGAGCCTCGACGTCACCGTCCACACCGGAACGTCGACCGACGCCATCGCCGCCGACGGCTCGCGGCTGCTCGCCAAGCTGGGCAACGGGACCGAACTCGACGTCGACCTGGTCGTGTTCTCCGCCGGCGTCCGGCCGCGCGACGACCTGGCCAGGCAGTCCGGTTTGGACGTCGGCCCGCGCGGCGGTGTGCTCACGGATTCCTCCTGCCGGACCAGCGATCCGGCCGTCTACGCGATCGGTGAGTGCGCCGCGGTCGACGGCCGCGTCTACGGCATCGTGGCGCCCGGCTACGCGATGGCCGAGATCGTCGCGGCCCAGCTCACCGGCGGGTCGGGCGAGTTCCCGGAGCCGGACACGTCCACCAAGCTGAAGCTGATGGGCGTCGACGTCGCCTCCTTCGGGGACGCGCACGCCGCCACCGAGGGCGCGCTGGAAGTCGCCGTCAACGACGCCGTCGCGGGCACGTACAAGAAGCTCGTGGTCACCGACGACGGCAAGACGCTGCTCGGCGGCGTGCTGGTCGGCGACGCGACCGAGTACAACACCCTGCGCGCGCTGGTCGGCCGTCCGCTGCCGGCCGAGCCGGGCGCGATCCTCGCCCCGGCGGGCGGGGGCGCGGCGGTCGGTGTCGACGCGCTCCCGGACGCGGCGCAGATCTGTTCGTGCAACGCGGTGTCCAAGGGCGCGATCACCCGCGCGATCCACGAAGACGGCTGCGACACGGTGCCGAAGCTCAAGGCGTGCACCCGCGCCGGCACCGCGTGCGGCTCGTGCGTCCCGCTGCTCGGCAAGCTGCTGACGGCGTGCGGGGTCGAGCAGTCGAAGGCCGTGTGCGAGCACTTCCCGCAGTCGCGCGCGGAGCTGTTCGAGATCGTCCAGGCCACCCGGATCACGACGTTCAGCGAACTGATCGGCCGCTACGGCTCGGGCAGCGGCTGCGCGGTCTGCAAGCCCGCGGTGGCGTCCATCCTGGCCACCCTCGGCAACGGCCACGTGCTCGGCGGCGAGCAGATGACGTTGCAGGACACCAACGACCGGTACCTGGCGAACCTGCAGCGCAACGGCACGTACTCGGTCGTCCCGCGGATTCCCGGCGGCGAGATCACGCCGGAGAAGCTGATCGTGATCGGCCAGGTCGCGCAGGACTTCGGGCTGTACACCAAGATCACCGGCGGGCAGCGGATCGACCTGTTCGGGGCCACTGTGGACCAGCTGCCGCTGATCTGGCGGCGGCTGGTGGACGCCGGGTTCGAGTCCGGGCACGCGTACGGAAAGGCGCTGCGCACGGTCAAGTCGTGCGTCGGGTCGACGTGGTGCCGCTACGGCGTGCAGGACAGCGTCGGGCTGGCGATCGAACTGGAGCTGCGCTACCGCGGGCTGCGGTCGCCGCACAAGCTCAAGTCGGCGGTGTCGGGGTGCGCGCGGGAATGCGCGGAGGCGCGGAGCAAGGACTTCGGGATCATCGCCACCGAGAACGGCTGGAACCTCTACGTCGGCGGCAACGGCGGCACGACGCCGCGCCACGCCGACCTGCTGGTGTCCGATGTGGACACGGCCACCCTGATCCGTACGATCGACCGGTTCCTCATGTTCTACGTCCGCACGGCCGACCGGCTGCAGCGGACGGCGCCGTGGATCGAAGAGCTCGACGGCGGTCTCGACCACCTGCGCGCGGTGATCGTCGACGACTCCCTCGGCATCTGCGAAGACCTCGACGCGGCGATGGCCAAGCACGTCGACAACTACGCCGACGAGTGGAAGGGCGTGCTCGAGGACCCGGAGAAGCTGGCCCGGTTCACCTCGTTCGTCAACGCGCCGGGCACCCCCGACCCGGCGATCTCCTTCCGCTCCGAACGCGAGCAGAAGGTACCCGTGATGCTGGGTGTCCCGGAGGTGCGCCGATGACGACGTCGATCGAACGGACCTGGACGGCGGTCTGTTCCGCCGAAGTGGTGCCGGAGTACGCGGGCGTGGCGGCGCTGCTCGACGGCGGGGTGCAGGTGGCGATCTTCCGCCTGCCGGGCGAGCGGTGGTACGCACTGTCCAACTGGGACCCGTGCAGTGGCGCGGCGGTGCTCTCCCGCGGGATCGTCGGGGACGCGGGCGGTGTCCCGGTGGTCGCGTCGCCGGTCTACAAGGAACGGTTCGCGCTCGACAGTGGACAGTGCCTGGACGCCGAGGACGTGTCCGTTCCGGTGTACGAGGTGCGCGTGCGAGAGGGCGTGGTCGAAGTGGAGAGCCCGTGACCGGTGTCCTCCCGCTGACCGGCTTCGTGGTCGGCATCACCGCGGCGCGCCGAGCGGACGAGCTCGGCGCGCTCCTGGTGCGCAAGGGGGCGGGTGTCCGCTACGGCCCGGCGATCCGGATCGTGCCGCTGACGGACGACACGGAGCTGCACACGGCGACGGCCGGGCTGCTCGAGACGCCGGTGGACGCGGTGGTGGCGACCACAGGCATCGGCTTCCGCGGCTGGCTCGAGGCGGCGGAAGGCTGGGGTCTCGGCGATGCGCTGATCTCCCGCCTCTCGGAGTGCGCCCTGCTGGCCAGGGGCCCGAAGGTGACCGGCGCGATCCGCGCGGCGGGGCTGTCCGAGGCCTACTCGCCGGCGTCGGAGAGCAACGCGGAACTGTTGCAGCACCTGCTTTCCTCGGACGTCACGGGCAAGCGGATCGCGGTCCAGCTGCACGGCGAGCCGCTGCCGTACTTCGTGGAGACGTTGCGGGCGGCGGGCGCGGAGGTCATCGAGATCTCGGTGTACCGCTGGGTCGGCCCGGTGGACCCGGGCCCGGTCGACCGGCTGCTGGACGGGGTGCTGGACGGTTCGATCCACGCGCTGCCGTTCACGAGCGCGCCCGCGGTGGCTTCGCTGCTGGCGCTGGCCCGGCGCACGGGCCGGCTGCCGGGCCTGGTTTCGGCGCTGTCGGGCCCGGTGGTGGCGGCCTGCGTCGGCCCGATCACGGCGGGGCCGCTGGCGGCGCTGGGGATCCCGACGGTCCAGCCGCACCGGGCGCGGATCGGCGCGCTGGCCCGCACGGTGGCGGAGACGCTGGTGACGCGGTCGCCTCGGTTCCTCGCGGGCGGCCTTCAGATCGAACTGCGCGGCCAGGCGGCCATCGTGGACGGTGACTGGCGGGAGGTGGCGCCGGCGCCGATGGCGTTGCTGCGGGCGCTGGCGGCCTCGCCGGGGCGGGTCGTGTCGCGCCGCGAGCTGATCTCGGCGCTGCCCGGCGGCGGGGAGGAGCACGCGGTCGAGACGGCGATCGGGCGCCTGCGGACATCGCTCGGGGGCGGGAAGGTCGTCCAGACGGTGGTGAAACGGGGGTACCGGCTGGCCGTGGAGGCCTGACCGCGGTGTCAGCGGCCGTGTCAGCGCGGTGGCCATCCGGTGTCAGTGAGCCCGGCGAAGGTGGCTTCACACCGAAAACCGAGACACCAGGAGCCCCGGAATGCAGCACTTCGCCACCACCGCCCCGATCGCCACCGTCCTCGACATCGCCGCCGGCCGCGTGCGGTTCGTCGCCGCCGAGGTGGCCGAGACCACCGTCGAGGTCCTGCCCGCCGACCCCGCCAAGAACCGCGACGTCAAGGCCGCCGAGCAGGTCAAGGTCGAGTACGCCGACGGCGTCCTGCGGATCGAGGGCGTCGTGAAGAACCAGTACTTCGGCCCGTCCGGCTCCCTCGACGTCACGGTCCGGCTGCCTGCCGGGTCGGACGTGCGGGCCAAGGCCGCCAGCGTCGAACTGCGGGGCGTCGGCCGGCTCGGCGACGTCACCGTCGAAGGCGCGCACGGCGGCGCCGTGTTCGACGAGGCCGCGAGCCTGCACCTGACCGCCCACGCCGGCGACGTCTCGATCGGGCGCCTCACCGGCCCGGCGGAGATCACCACCGGCAAGGGCGACATCCGGATCGCGGAGGCCGTGGCCGGCAACCTCGTCCTCAGCACCCAGGCCGGCGACATCACGGTCGGCGCGGCCACCGGCGTGTCCGCGTCCCTCGACGCCGGCACCACCTACGGCCGGATCCGCAACTCCCTCAAGAACACCGAAGGCACGCCGGGCCTGACCATCCACGCGACCACCGCGTACGGCGACATCGACGCCGCCAGCCGGTGACCGTCACCCCACCCAGGAGACGGTGTGCTTTTCGAACCCCCGTGCCGCCGCCACCCGCGCGGCTTCGGCTTCGGCCTCCTCGCGCAGGGGCGGGCGGAGGGGGTCGAACGCCGTCACCGTGAACGTCAGCTTCGCGCCGCTGCCCTTCGTGCGCCAGGTGCCCGCGACGTCGCCGTCGGCCAGGAGGACGCCGGGGTTGCCCAGCATCTTCCAGACCTCCTTGCGGCGCGCCGGGTCCGGGACCAGCAGGGCCTTGTCGCGGGCCTGGATGAAGGGGTCCAGCGGGGGCAGCAGCCGGACCAGGTCCGGCTCCGGCGGGTTCTCCAACGCGTCGAGGCGGTCCGGCGGCAGGTACTTCCGGCGCCCGTCGACCTCGACCTCGGCCAGGTCCGCCGGCCACGTGCGGTCCACGACCGCCTTGGCCGTCCCCACGAACTCCGCCGCCTCACCGGGGGACGCCGGGCCGTTGAGCCGCAGGTAGTCCTCGACCACCTTGGTCGCGGCCGCCGGATCCGGCGTGCGGCGCATCCGGCCGCGCCCTTCCAGCGGGGCCAGCGTCGCCGGGGAGGCGCCCGCGACCAGGCGGACGCCCGCGTGCGGCGCCGCGATCCGCATCAGCTGTTCCTGGATGTGGGTGGCGCCGCACCCCCGGCACCACCGCGAGAACGACGGCGGCAGGGCCTTCGTCACCGCGGTGCTCGCCGCGCCCTTCGACATCGGCTTGGTGACGACCTTCCGCAGCACGGCGGCCGCCGTGAAGACGACCTCGGCCGCCGCCTGGCCGGTCGCCGCCAGTTCCTTGCGCTGCCAGAGCATCCGGGCGAGCGCGTCCGCGTCGTCGAGGGGCACGAGCGCCCGCGTCACCTCCTCGAGGCCGAGGTGGAAGTGCGGTGCGCCGCGCAACGTCCAGGCAAGCACGAGCCGCGGATCGTCCACAAGGGACACTTCGCCGTCCAGCCGGGCCACGAGGGCGAGCAGCGCGGTGTCGCGCATGCTGTCCTGCAGCCCGGCCCGGACGACGGCGAGCTCGGCCAGGTCGCGGGCGGTGCGGTGCAGGCCGTGCTCGGCGATGCGGTAGGCGAGTACCTGGCGGCGGTCCACGTGCGGCTCCTAGAACGTGTACTCGAAGGTGTAGCCCACCTTGTCCTCGCCCAGCGCGCCGCCGGCGGTACCGGAGCCGGTCAGCCCGGCCAGCGCGCCGGTGCCCGAGCCGGGGACGACGGTGAAGTTCGAGGCGATGCCCTTGGCGTCGAACGTGTACTCGTGGCGCACGATGAACGTCCCTTCGCGACCCTCGACCTTGCCCTCGAAGCGCTCGAAGCTCGGCGAAGTCGTTTCGCCGCTCTCGTAGCCTTCGCCCGCGTAGTACAGCAGAAGGTCGCAGATCGATTCGCCCTCGAGGACGCCTTCGTACGCGAAAGAAGCGTGCGCGTAGGCCACCCGCGGGCCGCCCGCGGTGCCGCTGACGATCTTTTCTTCCCAGTTCTTCGTGGTGAATCCGTTCATGGGAGTCACCCTGCCGGACATACCTGTCAGCTTGTGTCAGGTATTTCTGCCAGAATCGGGGCATGCGTGCGAGCCGCCTCCTGTCCGTCCTCCTGCTGCTGCAGAACCGCGGCCGGATGACGGCCGAGGAGCTGGCCGCGGAGCTCGAGGTCTCGGTGCGCACGGTCTACCGGGACATCGACGCGCTGTCGGCGTCCGGCGTCCCGGTGTACGCCGACCGCGGGCGGACCGGCGGCTACCGGCTGGTCGACGGCTACCGCACGCGGCTCACCGGCATGACGGAGGAAGAGGCGCAGGCGCTGTCGCTGGCCGGGCTGCCCGTGGCGGCCGCCGAGCTGGGCCTCGGGACGGTGCTCGCGGCGGCGCAGCTCAAGCTGTACGCGGCGCTGCCGCCGGAGCTGCGCGACCGCGCGGGGCGCGTCGCCGAGCGGTTCTACCTGGACGTCCCCGGCTGGCACCGGGGGATCGAGAGCCTGCCGACGCTGTCCGCCGTGGCCGACGCCGTGTGGTCGTCGCACCGGATCCGGATCCGCTACGAGCGGTGGGGGCAGCGCGTCGTCGAGCGGGACGTCGAGCCGCTGGGCCTGATCCTCAAGGCGGGCAACTGGTACCTCGCGGCGCGGTGCGAAGGCACCGACCGGACGTACCGGATCTCGCGGGTGCAGGCGCTGGAGGACCTCGGCGAGGCGTTCGAGCGGCCGGCCGGGTTCGACCTCGCGCGGTACTGGCAGGAGTGGTCGGAGCAGTTCGAACGCCGGATGTTCCCGCGCGTGGCCGTGGTGCGGCTGTCGCCCCGGGCGCAGGCTCTCGTACCGTTCTACGCGGGCGCGCTCGGCGCCCGCGCGCTGCGGTCGGCCGCCGGCGAACCGGACGCGGACGGCTGGCTCACCGTGGAGCTGCCGGTCGAGCGCGGCGAACCGGCCATCGGGGAGCTGCTGCGCTTCGGGCCGCACCTGGAGGTCCTCGAACCGGCGGACCTGCGGGCGGAGCTCGCGGAAGCGATCGAGGAGATGGGCGCGATCTATGGGTGAACTGAGCGGGGTCGCCATCGGCGTCACGGCCGAACGCCGGGCGGACGACTTCATCGCCGCGCTCGAACGCTACGGCGCCGAGGTCCGCCACGCGCCGACGATCACCATCGTGCCGCTGGACGCCGACCCCGAGCTGCGCGCGGGCACCGAGGCGGTGCTCGCGGAGCCGGTCGCGTTCACGGTGGTCACGACGGGCGCGGGCTTCCGCGGCTGGCTCGACGCGGCCGCCGGCTGGGGCCTGCGCGAGCCGTTGCTGGACCGCCTGCGCGAGTCCCGGATCTACGCCCGCGGCCCGAAAGCGGTCGGCGCGGTCCGCGGTGCGGGCCTGCGCGAGTCCTTTTCGGCCGAGTCCGAATCGAACGCGGAACTGTTCGGCGCGGTGGCCGCGGCGGGTGTCGAAGGCGCGCGGGTGGCGGTCCAGCTGCACGGGACGCCGCTGCCGGAGCACACGTCGGTGCTGGCCGGGGCCTCGCTTGTGGAAGTGCAGCCGTACCGGTGGTATTCGCCGCCGGACGTCGGGCCGGTGCACTCGCTGATCGACGCGGTGGTGGCGGGCGAGCTGGGCGCACTGGCCTTCACGAGCGCCCCGGCGGCGGCGAACTTCCTGGCGCTGGCCCGGTCTTACGGCCGCTACGAGGCCGTGGTGACGGCACTGCGGGGGCCGGTGGTCGTGGCGTGCGTGGGCCCGGTGACGGCGGCCCCGCTGGAGGAGGCGGGCATCCGGACGATCCAGCCCGACCGCCAACGGCTGGGGGCCCTGGTGAAGCTGCTGGTCACGACTTTCGCGGCGCCGGCCTAGCGCCCCAATGTGGCATTGGGTGCGCTGGACGCACCCAATGTGGCGTTCGGTGCGTTGGACGCAACCAACGCCACATTGGGGCGCTTGGGGCCGGTCAGTCCTCCGCCGGGACCTCGCCGGCCTCGGCCGCGCGGACCGCTTCCCGGCTCGCGGCCTCCTCGCTCAGCCCGCGGCGCCAATAGCCCGTGAAGCAGATCGAGCGCTTGTCCACCTCGCGCTCCCGGACCAGGTGCCGCCGCACCAGCTTCACCACGCCCGCCTCGCCGGACACCCACGCGTACGGCGACCCGCCGGGGAACGCCGCGCCGCGCACCGCGTCCAGCAACGCTTCGCCCAGCGGGCGCGCGCCGCGCAGGATCCAGTGGACCTCGACCGCGCCCAGGGTGTCGAACGCCTGCCGGTCCGCTCGGTCCGCCAGCTCGACGTACACCGAAGCCCGCGTGCCCGGGGGCAGCCGCTCGACGATCGCGCCGATCGCGGGCAGGGCCGTCTCGTCGCCCACCAGCAGCTGCCAGTCGGCGGCGGGCGGGGGCGCGTACAGGCCGTACGGGCCCATGAACGCGACCCGGTCGCCCGGCCGGACCCGGGACGCCCACGCCGACGCCGGGCCCTCGTCGCCGTGCAGGACGAAGTCGACGTCGACCTCCGCCGCTTCCGGCCGGACCGCGCGGGCCGTGTACGTGCGCATCGGCGGCCGGACGCCGTCCGGCATCGCCAGGTACGTGCGGTACCACGACATGACGTCGGAAGCCGTCTCCGGCAGCACCGGCTCCTCCTGCCCGGCGAGCGGGAAGAAGAGCTTCACGTACTGGTCCGGCGCCTGTGGCGTCAGCTCGCGGAAGGTTTCCGCGGCGAGCGTCACGCGCACGAGGTGCGGCGACAGCGGCCGGACCACCGTGACCGAAGGCCGGTGGTAGGTCAGGGTGGTGCGCTCCGCCTGCGTCGTCATTAGGCGAGGCTAACCTAAGGATCAGGGGTCAGAACAGCCCTTCCGGACCGGGATCCTCGTCACCTCCCGGCTTCCAGCGGTACTTCCGCAGGTCCACGCGCTGGCCGTCGGCCAGCACGCCTTCCGCGCGCAACCGATCCAGCTGGTCGTGGACCAGGTGCGGCGCCGGGGTGCCGTTCGCGCGCAGGATCCGGTGCCACGGCAGGTCGTGCCCGTCCTCGGCGAGGATGGCGCCCACCATCCGCGGCGAAGGCGCGCCCGCGAGCGCCGCGATGTCTCCGTACGTCGCCACCGTGCCGGCCGGCACCGACTCGATGATCTCCCGCACGCGCTCGTGCAGAACGTCGTCCATACCGACACTCTGCCGTAGGGGTACGACACTTTCCGTCGCCGTCCGCCGCTAAGCCGTGCCGGTGCGACACCCGCTACTCCGGACGTGGTTCCATCGCGGGGTGAACGGGAGGCGAACGGCGCAGGCGGACGCGCGGCTGGTGCGCACGCCGGTCCCCGACGCACCCACGTTCACCTGGGACGAAGGCGCCCGGCGGCTGCTCTCCGCGCCCGGCGGGTTCCGCCGCGTGCTCGGCGGCCCCGGCACCGGCAAGACGGCGCTGCTCGCCTCCGCCGTGACCCGCCGCATCGCCGAGGGCGCGGACCCGGAGAGCGTGCTCGTGCTCACCACGTCCCGCAAGTCCGCGGACGCGCTGCGCGCCGACATCACGCGCCGGCTCACCGCCGACCCCGACCAGGCGCGGCCGCTGCCCCGGACCGTCCGCGAACCGCTCGTGCGCACCGTGCACTCCTACGCCTACTCGCTGCTGCGGCTGGAAGCGATGGCCGGCGAGCTCCCGCCGCCGCGGCTGCTCGCGGGCGCCGAGCAGGACGTCGTCGTGCGCGAACTGCTGGCCGGCGACCTCGACGAGGAAGCCGAGTACTGGCCGGAGCCGCTGCGGCCGGCCCTGATCGTCCCCGGCTTCGCCGAAGAGCTGCGCGACCTGCTGATGCGCGCGGCCGAACGCGGGCTCGGCCCGGAGGACCTCGCCGAGCTCGGCCGCCGCCGCGGCCGCGACGAATGGATCGCCGCCGGGCAGTTCTGGGCGCAGTACGAAGAAGTCACGCAGCTGCAGGGCGCGGGCGGCAACGCGCTCGGCGTGGCGAGCGCGCCCGCGCTGGACGCCGCCGAGCTGGTCACCTCCGCGCTGCTCGCCCTCGAGGACGACGACGAGCTGCGCGAACGTGAACGCACCCGCGTGCGGTACCTGTTCGTCGACGACGCCCACCACCTCGATCCGCTGCAGACCAGCCTGGTCCGGGTGATCGGGCACGCCGCGGCCGAGTTCGTCGTGGCCGGCGACCCCGACCAGAACGTGTTCTCCTTCCGCGGCGCGGACGCGAGCCTGTTCGCCGACGCCGACCCGGACGGCAGCCGGACCGTCACGCTCACGACGTCGCACCGGCTGGCCCCGGCCGTCCGCCTGGCGGTGGCGAAGATCGGCGCGACCCTGCCGGGCGCCTCGGCGCACCGCAAGATCGTCCCGCCGAAGGGCGCCACCGGCGGGCACGTGCGCGTCCGCGTGATGCCGACGCCCGCCGCCGAGGCGAGCTGGATCGCCGACCAGCTGCGCCGTGCGCACCTCGTCGACGGCGTGCCGTGGTCGGAGATCGCGGTGCTCGTCCGGTCGCCGGCGCGGACTTTCCTGGTGCTGCAACGAGCTTTGCGTGCCGCCGGCGTCCCGATCGGCTCGGCGACGGAGGAGCTGCCGCTGGCGAAGCAGCCCGCGGTGCGGCCGCTGCTGGCCGTGCTGAAGCTGGCGCCCTCGCCCGAACTCCTCGATGTCGATCTCGCGGAAATGCTGCTGTCGTCGGCGCTCGGCGGCGCGGACCCGCTGGCCCTGCGGCGGGTGCGGCGCGGGCTGCGCCGGCTCGAACTGGCCGGTGGCGGGCAGCGCTCGAGCGACGAGCTGCTCGTGGAAGCGTTGCGCGGCGGGGACATCCTCGCCGGGCTGGCCGACGCCGAGGCCGAGCCGGTGCGGCGCGTCGGCGGGCTGCTGCGCGTCACGCACCAGGCCGTGGCCCGCGGCGACGGCGTCGAGCAGGTGCTGTGGCAGCTGTGGAACGAAAGCGGGCTGCAGGACAAGCTGCTGCGGCAGGCCGAACGCGGCGGTTCGCTGGCCGCGCAGGCCGATCGGGACCTCGACGCCGTGGTCGCGTTGTTCGACGCCGCCGGGCGGTACGTCGACCGGCTCCCACGCGCGAGTGTCGCGTCCTTCGCGGATTACCTGGGCGCACAACGGATCGCGGGTGACACGCTGGCCCCGGCGGCCGTGCCCGGCGACGGCGTCTCACTGCTCACCGCGCACGCGGCCGCCGGTCGCGAGTGGACGGTCGTCGCCGTCGCCGGCGTCCAGGAAGGCGCGTGGCCGGACCTGCGGCTGCGGGGATCCGTGCTGGGCGTGGAACGGCTGAAGGACCTGATGGCCGGGGTCGACGACGACGCCGTGTCCCAGACCGCGCCGATCCTCGCCGAAGAGCGGCGCCT
Organism: Amycolatopsis solani; assembly: GCF_033441515.1. Taxonomy (NCBI): domain Bacteria; kingdom Bacillati; phylum Actinomycetota; class Actinomycetes; order Pseudonocardiales; family Pseudonocardiaceae; genus Amycolatopsis; species Amycolatopsis solani. The sequence continues at coordinate 105,711 of NZ_JAWQJT010000001.1, read as the reverse complement.
GTTCTACCTCGCGATGAGCCGCGCGAAGCAGACGTTGCTGGTCACCGCGGTTTCGGGCGAGGACGAGCAGCCGTCGCGCTTCCTCGACGACCTCGAAGAGAACGGCGCCGACGACGGCGGGCTCGACTCGCGGATGAAGCCGCCGGGCCGGTCGCTGGTGCTGGCCGAGCTGGTGGGGGAGCTGCGTGAGGTCGTCTGCGACGACAAGGCGGAGCCGGCACGCCGTCGCCGTGCGGCGAAGCAGCTCGCCCGGCTGGCCGACGCGAAGGTGCCGGGCGCGCACCCGTCGACGTGGTACGGCCTGCTCCCGGCGTCGAGCGACGAGCCGGTGCACCCGCCGGGCGACCTGATCCGGATCTCACCATCCACAGTGGAAATCCTGACGAAGTGCCCGCTGCGCTGGATGATCGAGCGGCACGGCGGCAGCGACCCGGCGCAGCTGGCGGCGGTGACGGGGACGCTGGTGCACGGGCTGGCGGAGGCGGTCTCGTCCGGCCGCACCGAGGCCGAGCTGCAGGCCGCGCTGGACGAAGCCTGGGTGCGCGTCGATGCCGGGGCGCCGTGGTTTTCGCGGCGGGAACGGCGGCGCGTCGAGCAGATGCTGCAGAACTTCGTGACGTGGCTGGAGCGCAGCCGGGCGGAGCTGAAAGAAGCCGGGGTCGAGCAGGACATCGAGGTGGAGCTGCCGGCAGGTGGCGAAGACGAGGTCCGGGTGCTGCTGCGCGGGCGCGTCGACCGGGTGGAGCTGGACGCCGACGGGCGGCCGGTGATCGTCGACATCAAGACGGGGAAGGTGCCCGTCTCCGGCGCGGACGCCGAGGCGCACCCGCAGCTGGCGGCGTACCAGCTGGCCGTGCTGCTGGGCGCGATCAAGGGCAGCAACGAACCCGGCGGCGCGAAGCTGGTGTACGTCGCCAAGGCGAACAACAAGACGGGGGCCACCGAACGCTCCCAGCCGCCGATGGACGACGTCGGCGGCAAGCAGTGGCTGGAGCTGGTCCGCGACGCCGCGGCGTCGGCCGCCGGGCCGGACTACCAGGCGCAGGAGAATCCGGACTGCGACCGCTGCCCGGCCCGCGGCTGCTGCCCCCTGCGTCCCGAAGGCAGGCAGGTGCCAGGCCCGTGACGCCGCACGACCTCGTGAGTGAAAAGTCGGGTTCTAACCCTACTTTCCACTCACGACCGGTGGGGGTGGGGAAGTGAGTCCGCTTGTCGTCGCCAACCCCGTCGAGCCCGCGGAGCTCGCGGACGCGCTCGGGCTGCACCGGCCCACGCCCGAGCAGGCCACCGTCATCGCCGCGCCCGTCGAACCGTCCCTTGTGGTCGCCGGGGCCGGGGCGGGGAAGACCGAAACCATGGCCGCGCGGGTGGTCTGGCTCGTCGCCAACGGGATCGTCAGCCCCGATCGCGTGCTCGGCCTCACCTTCACCCGCAAGGCCGCCCGCCAGCTCGGGGAACGCGTCCGCGCGAGGCTGCGCCGCCTCGCCGGGTCCGGGCTGCTCGACCGCCTCGACCCCACCGGCGGTCTGCGGTCCACTGTGGTCGCCGGGGAACCGACCGTCCTCACCTACCACGCCTACGCCGGGCGCATGCTCTCGGAGCACGGCCTCCGGCTGCCGGTGCAACCCGGCGTCCGGCTGCTTTCCGAGACGTCGTCGTGGCAGATCGCGCACCGGGTCGTGTCCACTTGGGACAACGAGCTCGACACCGACCGCGTCCCGCCGACCGTCACCGCCGACGTCCTGCAGCTCGCCGGCGAACTCGGCGAGCACCTGATCTCCACCGAGCAGCTCGCCGAGTACACCCAATGGCTGTGCCGGGTCATCGAAAACGCGCCGCGCGCCAAGGGACAGCGGGCCGCGCTGCCGCAGAAGCTCACGGAAATCATGGCGGCACAGCACTTCCGGCTCGCGCTGCTGCCGCTCGTCGAGGAGTACCACCGGCGCAAGCGCAACGAAGGCGCGCTCGACTTCGCCGACCAGATGTCGCTGGCCGCGCAGCTGGCGAGCGGGTACCCGTCGGTCGTGCGCGGCGAGCGGGAGCGCTACGGCGCCGTGCTGCTCGACGAGTACCAGGACACCGGGCACGCCCAGCGCGTCCTGCTGCGCGCGCTGTTCGGCGGCGTCGAGAACCCGCCGATGCCGGTGACCGCCGTCGGCGACCCGGCGCAGGCCATCTACGGCTGGCGCGGCGCCAGCGCCGCCAACCTGCCCCGGTTCACCACGGACTTCCCGCGCTTCGACGGCGAACGCCTCGTCCCCGCGCACGAATTCGGGCTGCTCACCAGCTTCCGCAACCCGCCGGAGATCCTCGACCTCGCCAACGCGATCGCCGAACCGCTGCGCGCCCGCGGTCTCGGCGTCGAACGGCTGCGGGCGCGGGACGGCGCCGGGCCGGCGGACATCGCGTGCGCGCTGCTGCCGGACATCCGCGCCGAACGCGAGTGGGTCGCCGACGCGCTGTCCCGCCGCTGGTACGCCCACCAGGAGGCGACCGGCAAGCCGCCGACCGCCGCGGTCCTCGTGCGGCGCCGCGCCGACATGGCCCCGATCGCCGCGGAACTGCGGGCGCGCGGGCTGCCCGTCGAGGTCGTCGGGCTCGGCGGGCTGCTCGACGAGCCCGAGGTCGCCGACCTCGTTTCGACGTTGAAGGTGCTGGCCGACCCGCTGTCGGGCAGCGCGGCGGCCCGGCTCCTGACCGGTGCGCGCTGGCGCCTCGCGGCCGCCGACGTCGCCGCGTTGTGGCGGCGCGCGGGCGAGCTGTCCAGCCCGGAGAAGTCCGACACCCCGGAGCTGGTCGTCGAGCGCGTCGAGCAGGCCGGGCTGATCGACGCCATCGACGAACCCGGCGCGGCGGAACGGTATTCGGCGGAGGGCTACCGGCGCATCCGGCGGATCGGCTGGGAGCTGGCCGCGCTCCGGCGACGGCTCGACCAGTCGCTGCCGGAACTCGTCGCCGACGTCGAGCGCACGATGCTGCTGGACGTGGAGTCGCTGGCGCGCCCCGGATCCGCGGGCCGCGCGCACCTGGACGCGTTCGCCGAAGTCGTCACCGACTACGCCGAAACGGCGCCGACCGCGACCCTGTTGTCCTTTGTGGACTACCTGAACACCGCCGCGCACGCCGAAGACGGGCTCACCCCCGGCGAGGTCGAGGTCGTCCCGGACCGGGTGCAGGTGCTCACCGTCCACTCGTCGAAGGGCCTGGAGTGGGAGGTCGTCGCCGTCCCGCACCTGGTGCACGAGGTGTTCCCCGGACGGCGGCGGTCGTCGTCGTGGCTGCGGACCGCGACCTCGCTGCCCGCGGTGCTGCGCGGGGACGCCGAAGACCTGCCGGAACTGCGCATCGCCGACGGCTACGACCGCAAGGAAGTCCAAGAAGGACTGGAACTGCACGAAGCCGGGTTCGTCGAGCGGGAGCAGTCGGAGGAGCGGCGGCTCTGCTACGTGGCGCTGACGCGGTCCGAGCACGCGCTGATCGTCTCCGGGCACTGGTGGAACGAAAGCAGCAGCCGCGCGAAGGGACCGTCGGAGTTCCTGACCGAGATCGCCGATGTGCTGCGCGAAACCGGCGTCGGGCAGCTGGCCGACTGGGCGCCGGAACCGGGGGCGGACGACGAAAACCCGCTGGTGTCGGACTCGCGGAAGGGCCGCTGGCCGGTCGACCCGCTGGCCGACCGCCGCACCGGCGTGCAGACCGGGGTCGAGCTGGTCTCAGAGGCGATGGCAGCCCCGGATCCCGAGGAGGAAGAAGACGACGACCCCGACGGCTGGCTGACCGACACCGACGTCCTGCTGGAGGAGTGGGCGCGCAAGGACGACCACGTCAAGCGGGTCCCGCTGCCGTCGCGGCTCACGGTGAGCCAGCTGGTCACGCTGGCCGACGACAGCGCCCGGCTCGCGAGCGACCTGCGCCGGCCGCTGCCGATGGAGCCCAACAGCTTCGCCCGCCGGGGCACGGAGTTCCACGGCTGGCTGGAGCGCCGCTTCGGGGGCGACCAGCTCATCGAAATCGACGACCTCCCCGGCGCGGCCGACTTCGACGAGGCCCCGGACGCGGACTTCGAGGAGCTGCGAGAGGCGTTCGAGGAAAGCGAGTGGGCGGAGCGGGTCCCGGAGGCGGTGGAGGTCTCGTTCTCGGCGGACGTCGAGGGCATCACCCTGCGCGGCCGGATGGACGCGGTGTTCTGGCACCCGGACGGCTACTGGGAGGTCGTGGACTGGAAGACGGGCTCGGTCCCGGCCGAGTCACGGCTCCCGGCACTGTCGGTCCAGCTGGCGGCCTACCGGATGGCGTGGGCGGCGCTGAAGAACGTGCCGGTGGAGCAGGTCCGCGCGGCGTTCCACTACGTGCGGGCGAACCGCACGATCCGCCCGGCGGACCTGCTGGACGCGGAAGGTCTCCGCCGGCTGCTGCGGGACCTCCCGGAGGCGTGACCTTCAGGCGCGGTCGCGGACCTTCAACGCCCACGCGATCAGCGGCCACTGCAGCGGCAGCCGGCCCCACGCGATCGCCCGCTGCGGCACCGGCGCGGTCCGTGCGTCCACCGCCATCTTGACGTTCCCCGGGAACACCCCCAAGAACAGCAGCGCCGCCGCCAGGCCGCCCAGGCGGCGGGTGCGCGGGGCCGCCACCGCGGCCGCGACCGCCAGCTCCGCCACCCCCGAGCCGTACGTCCACGCGCGGCGGGAACCCGGCAGCGAGCGTGGGATCAAGCCATCGAACGGCTTGGGCACGGCGAAGTGCAGGACGCCCATGAAGCCCAGCGCCCCCGCCAGGAGGTGCGCGGGCCGTTGCGAAGTAGCCATGGGCTCATCGTTCCACGCGGCGGCCCGCCACCCGGTTGGGCTATCCTCCGGGCGTGAGTGACGCTCGACACCAGCCGCTGGGAGCCGGTGCATGAAGGCCCTGAGGCGGTTGCCGCTGGGCAGTCTCACCGATCGGCCGGACCACGAGCTCGTCGGCGTCCTGCGGATGCCCGAGCTGACGGTCAGCCCGCTGCGGTCCATCGTGAAGCGGATCATCGGCGCGACGCTCGCGCTGCTGGCCACCGTGATCATCGTCTACGTCGACCGCGACGGGTACCGCGACGCGAACGGCGACGGGCTGTCCCTGCTGGACAGCCTGTACTACGCCACCGTCTCGCTCTCGACCACCGGTTACGGCGACATCGCGCCGGCCACGTCGTCCGCCCGGCTGGTGAACGTCCTGGTGATCACCCCGTTGCGGGTGCTCTTCCTCATCGTCCTGGTCGGGACCACCCTGGAAGTGCTCACCGAGCGCTCCCGCCAGGCGTTCAAGATCCAGAAGTGGAGGACGAAGGTGCGCGACCACACGGTCGTCGTCGGGTTCGGCACCAAGGGCCGGTCCGCCGTCAACGCGCTGCTCGGCGACGAGAACGCCGAGCCCGGCCAGATCGTCGTCGTCGACACCGACCAGCAGGCCCTCGACGCGGCGAGCGCGCTGGGCCTGGTCGCCGTGCACGGCTCGGCCACCCGCTCCGACGTCCTCCGCGTCGCCGCCGTCCAGCACGCGCGCGCGGTCGTCGTCGCCCCGAACCGGGACGACACCGCTGTGCTCGTCACGCTCACCGCCCGCGAGCTGGCGCCCAAGGCGCACATCGTGGCGTCGGTGCGGGAGGCGGAGAACGTCCACCTGCTCAAGCAGTCGGGCGCCAACCAGGTCGTCGTCTCCAGCGAGACGGCGGGCCGGCTGCTCGGCATGGCGACGTCGACGCCGCTGGTCGTCGACATCATGGAGGACCTGCTCACGCCCGAATCGGGTCTGGCGATCGCCGAGCGCGCGGTCGAGCCGTCCGAGGCGGGCGGGTCGCCGCGGCACCTGCCCGACCTGGTCCTCGGCCTGGTCCGCGACGGCGTCCTCTACCGCGTCGACGCCCCGCAGGCCGACGCCATCGAGCCCGGCGACAAGCTCCTGTACGTCAAGAAGGTCACGCAGGCGGAGAAGATCGAGCAGCGGTGAGGCCGCCTGGGTTTCGGCCGCGGTTTCTGGAACCATGGCCGGGTGCCCCCGCGATCCCTCGCCCTCAAGTGGCCCACGGTGGCGATCCCGGCCGCGGCGGGTGTGCTCGTCGTGCTGCTCGCCTGGCTGGCCGGGCCCGGGCTGCTGGGCATCACCAACGCCGACCTCGGCGCGCCGGTGCAGGCCGAGGTCGTCAAGCCCGCGGCGTGCGACAAGCCGGACGCGGTCGAGACGGTCAAGTTCACCATCGCGGGCAAGACGCACGAGGGCACGCTGAACGGCTGCGGGCACGGCCAGGGCGAGCGCGTCGAGGTCGGCGTGCCGGAGGTGCTGCCGGAGCAGGGCGCGGTCACCGTGCACGCCGCCGACACCTCGGTCGGCGCGTCGGACGCGCGGCGGCCGCTCGGGCTGGCGCTGCTGGTGTTCGCCTGCTTCTCCGGCGGGATGTTCGTCTACCTCTGGCTGAGCATCCCGCTGCGGCCCAAACCCGCTAGCTGACCTCGGACGACGGCGCCGCGAAGGTGTTGCAGTCGGCGATCCGGTTGCTCGTCGCGCCCGCCCGCCACCAGGCCGCGTAGTGCGCGTTCGTGCCGTGGTCGTGGCTGCGGGAGGTGTTGTCGCCGCGGGTCTCCTGGTCGTTCCAGGCCTTGTTGTACATGTCGCGGCTGATCGTGCCGCCCTGGTCGACGTGCGCGCCGAGGAACATGCCGGAGAAGCACTGGGCCTGCAGTTCCTTGCGGCGCGACATCTCCAGCCCGGCGGGGCTGTTCTGGCCCGCCTCGTAGATCTTCTGCCAGGCCGCGTCCATCAGGCCCGCGACTTCCTGCACGTGGTGGCCGTACTCGTGGGCGAACAGGGCCAGGTACACGCCGGGGTTGTTGCCGTACTGGTCGGTCTGCAGCCCGCGGAACGGGACGTACAGGTTGTTTTCGCAGTAGTACGCGGCGGTCGCGATGCCGACCTGGATGGTGCCGCACTCGGTCTCGAAGCTCGCGCCGGTCGGGAAGTGCAACGCCGGCGGCGTGAACGGCAGGTGGTAGGCCTCGAGGAAGGGGCCCCACGCCGCGTCGAGGCACTTGCTGGCCGCGGTGAAGAACGCCTCCGCGCCGGCCTGCGTGCTCTGCCAGGTCGGGAGCGTGCAGACGCGGTTCTGGAGACCGGCGTTCGGGTCCTGCAGGATCGGGTGGTCGGCCAGCTTGAGGACCTTCTGCGGGCCGGTCGCGCTGGGCGACGGGGTTTCCGACGACGGGGCCGAAGCCGACGCCGGGGCACCCGCGCCGCCGGGCGGCAGCGGAGCCGGGCTGTCCTGCGACGACGGTGCGTCACGGAAGTTGGGGTTGGCCAGCGGCGTTTCGGTGCGGTTGAGCGCGACGATCGCGACCAGCCCGAGCACCAGCACGGCCACCGCGCCCAGGGACACGCCGATCACCGCCGCCGGCGAACGGCGCTTCGGTGCGGCCACGGTGTGCGGCTGGCCGAGCCACGGGAGATCCGGTTGCGCACCCGGCACCGGCGGCGGCTGAACGGTTCCGCGAGGCGGTACCTGGCCGTGGGGCGGTTGCGTCACTAGGCAGTCCCGAAGGGTCTCGGTACGGACCGGGGGTACCCGATCCCGCCATTCAGCATATCGGGGGAATGGGCCGTCTCGCACCCGTCCGTGCGCGTGGTGTCACGGCGACCGGACGTCACCCCAGGTCTGGCCGGGTGCAACGGGCTCTGAGAGAGTGTCCGCAAGCAGGTACTGCAGGCGAGGGGCTTCGATGACAGACACCGGTGGCGCGTCCGGCGGAGAGGGCGCCGACACGCCGACACCGAGCCAGGGCGTGCCCGCGGCTCCTGCCCCCGGATCGGGTGAGCCGAAGGCGTCGGGAGATCACCCGGCGTCACCGGCCACGCCGCCGCGGGGCTGGCAGGCGCCGGACACCCCGGCCGCCCCGCCCACGCCGCCGCCGGGCTGGCAGCAGCAGGCACCGGGCTGGCAGCCGCCGGCACCGCAGTACGCGCCGCAGCCGCGCTGGAACCCGCACGGACTGGGCAAGCCGGGTGTGATCGCGCTCCGGCCGCTGAACATCGGCGACATCCTCGACGGCGCGATCACCACGCTCCGCCGCCACGCGCTGCTCGTCCTCGGCATCGGCGCGGTGGTCGCGGTGATCAGCGCCGCGCTGACCTTCGCCGCGCAGAAGTTCCTGTACGCCGACCTCGAGAGCCTGGCCACGACGGCCGAGCTCGGGCCGGGCGCGACCGAAGAAGAACTGCGCAACGCCCTCTTCGGCACGTTCGGGGACCTCCTCATCGTGGCGCTGCCGGCGTCGCTCATCTCCACGCTGCTCATGACGATCACCACCGGCCTGATGGCCGCGGTGGTGGGCCGGGCCGCGCTGGGCCGCGAGGTCACCTTCGGCATCGCGTGGCGCGAGGTGCAGCCGCGGCTGCTGCCCCTGCTGGGCGTGGCTTTCGTCTACGCGCTGGTCACCACGGTCGGCCTGATGCTGTGCATCATCCCTGGCGTGCTCGCCTGGGTGTTCTGGGCGCTGGCGTCCCCGGCGCTGGTGCTCGAACGCGGCACGTTCCGGGAGGCGTTCGCCCGGTCGGTCAAGCTGGTGAGCGGCGCGTTCTGGCGCGTGCTCGGCGTGCTCCTCGTGGCGCGGATCATCCAGTCGTTCTTCGAGAACATCATCCAGCTGCCGTTCACCATCGGCACCGGCGTGTTCGACGGGTTCCTCAACCCGGGCAAGGTGTCCGTGCCCGGTACCGGCGAGCTGCTGCTGCAGTCGGCGGGGCAGATCGTCTCCGGCACCATCGCGATCCCGTTCGTCGCGCTGGTCACCGCGATCGTCTACCTCGACCAGCGGATGCGCCGCGAAGGCATGGACATCGAGCTGGCGCGCGCGGCCGGGGTCCAGCCCCCGCAGGCGTGGTGACGCTGTTCTTGACTGACGTCCCGGTCGACATAGACCGGGACTCGGCCCGCCGCGCCGCCGCGGAGGAGCTTTCGGACCCGAAGTACCGCGACGCGCAGCCGGGTTTCCTGGAGCAGGTCGGGCAGTGGCTCGGCGAGCAGCTGGACAAGCTGCTGCGGGGGATGTCGTCGGTGGTCCCGGGCGGGCCCTTCGGGCTGCTGCTGGTCCTGGTGCTGCTGATCGTGCTCGTCGTCGTGGTCCGGCTGCGCACCGGCAAGGTCGCTCGCACGGCCCGCGCCGACCGGGTCGTTTTCGGCGGAGAGCGGAAGAACGCCGCCGACTACCGCCGCTCGGCCGCCGAAGCCGCCGCGGCCGGCCGGTACGACGACGCCGTGCGCGACCGCTTCCGCGCCGTCGTGCGGGCGCTGGAGGAGCGCGCGCTGCTCGACACGCGCTCCGGCCGGACGGCGGACGAAGCCGCCGCCGAAGCCGGTGTCCTGCTGCCCAACGTGGCCGACGCGCTGAGGACAGGCGCGCGGCTCTTCGACGACGTCCACTACGGCGGCCGCGAAGGCACCGAAGCGGCGTACCGCACGCTGACCGAGCTGGACGAGCAATGCCGCCGCGAGCGGCCGGTCGCCGTATGAGCACCGCCGACGTACTCCCTCCCGCGGAGGCGGCATGAGCACAGCGGTCTCGCCGGACTTGCGCCGGATCTGGCGCGGTGCGCGGATCCCGCTCGCGCTCGTCGCGCTGATCTTCGGCGCGGGCGCTCTGCTCCTGCTCGGCCGCGGGGAGCAGACCCACGGCGCCCTCGAACCCGGCTCGTACGAACCCGGCGGCGCCCACGCGCTCGCGAAGCTCCTGCGCGACCAGGGCGTCGACCTCCGGACCGCGCACACGATGGCCGAAGCGGACGACGCCGTCGGCCAGAACGCGACGCTGCTCGTCACCCAGCCCGACCTGGTGCCGGCGAAGCGGCTCGACGCGATGAGGCGGGGCTCCGCCGACGTCGTGCTGGTGGCGCCGGGCGCGGTGACGCTGCACGACTCGCTGCCGCTGGTGCGCCGGGAAAGCGACAACGACGTCGGCACGCTGAGCCCGCAGTGCACGGTCGCCGCGGCCGTCGCGGCGGGCGACGTCACGCTCGGCGGGACCGGGTACGCGGCGCCGGGCGCGCGGTCCTGCTACCCCGGCGAAGACGGCGGTGGCACGCTGCTGCAGCTCGCCGACGCGGGCGGCACGACGACGCTGCTCGGCTCGGCGGCGCCGCTGACCAACTCGCGGCTCGCCGACCAGGGCAACGCGGCGCTCGCGCTGCGCCTGCTCGGGGCGCACCCGCGGCTGGTCTGGTACCTGCCGTCGGTGTCGGACCCGGGGCTGGACGACACCCGCAAGTCGATCTTCGACCTGATCCCGGCCGGCTGGTACTACGGCGCCGCGCAGGCCGGGATCGCCGTCGTGCTGCTGGCGTTGTGGCGGGCGCGGCGGCTGGGCCCGGTGGTCACCGAGCCGCTGCCGATCGTCGTCCGCGCGGCCGAAACCGCCGAGGGGCGCGCCCGGCTGTACCGGCGGGCGAAGGCCGCGGACCACGCGGGTGAGACGCTGCGGAAGGCGGCGCGGACCCGGCTGCGGACCGCGCTGGGCCTGCCGCGCGACGCCGACCCGGCGGCGCTGGTGGCCTCGGTGAGCGAGCGCACCGGCCGCGCCGCGAACGACGTCGGGGCGGTGCTCTACGGCCCGCCGGTGACCGGCGACGCCGAGCTGGTCCGGCTGGCGGGCGAACTGGACAGGGTGGAACGAGAGGCAGGGCGAACTTGACCAGCGAGAACGCGACCGGGGCCCGTGACGCGCTGATCGCGCTGCGCGCCGAGGTCGGCAAGGCCGTCGTCGGCAACGACGCCGCCGTCACCGGCCTGATCCTGGCGCTGCTGTGCCGCGGGCACGTGCTGCTCGAAGGCGTCCCCGGCGTGGCGAAGACGCTGCTCGTGCGTGCGCTGGCCGCGGCGCTGGACCTGGAGACCAAGCGGGTGCAGTTCACGCCGGACCTGATGCCCGGCGACGTCACCGGCTCGATCGTCTACGACGCCCACAGCGGCGAGTTCTCCTTCCGCGAGGGGCCGGTGTTCACGAACCTGCTGCTCGCCGACGAGATCAACCGGACGCCGCCGAAGACGCAGTCGTCGCTGCTGGAGGCGATGGAGGAGCGGCAGGTCTCGCTGGACGGCAAGACGCGGCCGCTGCCCGACCCGTTCATCGTGATCGCCACGCAGAACCCGGTGGAGTACGAGGGCACCTACCCGCTGCCGGAGGCGCAGCTGGACCGGTTCCTGCTGAAGCTGACCATGCCGGCGCCCTCACGCGAGGACGAGATCGGCATCCTCTGGCGCCACGCGCAGGGTTTCGACCCGCGCAACCTCGCGGCGGCGGGCCTCAAGGCGGTCGCGGGCGCGGTGGAGCTGGCGGCCGCGCGCGAAGCCGTCGCCCGCGTCACCGTCGGCCCCGAGGTGATCGGCTACGTCGTCGACCTGTGCCGGGCGACGCGGTCGCTGCCGTCGGTGCGGATCGGCGTTTCTCCCCGTGGTGCCACGGCGTTGCTGGCGGTCACCCGGGCCTGGGCGTGGCTCGCCGGGCGCGACTACGCCACCCCCGACGACGTCAAGGCGCTGGCACGGCCCGCGTTGCGGCACCGCCTCGACGTCCGGCCGGAAGCCGAGCTCGAAGGCGTCACCGCGGACGGCGTGCTGGACCGCGTGCTCGCGTCCGTGCCCGTGCCGCGCTGACATGGCCGTCACCGGGAGGCTCGGGCTGCTGGCGCTGTTCGGCGCGCTGGTGGTCGGGCTGCTGGCGCCGTCGGACGCCGGGCTGCTGGCGGTCGGTGGGGTGCTGCTGGTGCTGGTCGTCGTCGACCTGGTGCTGGCGGGCAGCGTGCGGGCGCTGACGTTTTCGCGCTCCGGCGACACTTCGGTCCGGCTCGGCGAGCCGTGCGAGGTGACGCTGCTGGTCGGCAATCCCGGCGGGCGGACCGTGCGGGGACCGCTGCGCGACGCGTGGCCCCCTTCGGCGGGCGCGTCCGATCGGCACGTCTTGCGCGTCCCCGCTGGGGAGCGGCGGGCGCTGGTGACTTCGTTGCGGCCGTCGCGCCGCGGTGACCGGACGGCGGCGCGGGTGACGGTCCGGTCGGTGGGGCCGCTGGGGCTGGCCGCGCGGCAGGGTTCGCACGAGGTGCCGTGGACCGTCCGGGTGCTGCCGCCGTTCCACAGCCGCAAGCACCTGCCGTCGCGGCTGGCGCGGCTGCAGCAGCTCGACGGCCGCAACGCGGTGCTGATCCGGGGCCAGGGCACGGAATTCGACTCGCTGCGCGAGTACGTGATCGGCGACGACGTCCGCTCGATCGACTGGCGGGCGACCGCGCGGGCCGCCGACGTCATGGTCCGGACGTGGCGCCCCGAGCGCGACCGGCACCTGGTGCTGGTGCTCGACACGGGCCGCGTTTCGGCCGGCCGGGTGGGCGACGCGCCCCGCCTGGACGCGGCGATGGACGCGGCGCTGCTGCTGGCGGCACTGGCGTCCCGGGCCGGCGACCGCGTCGACCTGCTGGCCTACGACCGGCGGCCGCGGGCGGCGGTGCAGGGTTCGTCGGGGGCCGCGCTGCTGACGTCGCTGGTGAACGCGATGGCGCCGCTGGAGCCGTCGCTGGTCGAGACGGACGCGCGGGGGATGGTCGCGGAGGTGCTCCAGCGGACGCGCCGCCGAGCGCTGGTCGTGCTGCTGACCGGGCTCGACGCGGCGCCGCTGGAGGAGGGCCTGCTCCCGGTGCTGAGCTCGCTGACCGCGCGGCACGAGCTGATCGTGGCCTCGGTGGCGGATCCGAGGGTGGCGGAGATGCTGACCGGCCGCGGCGACGCCGAAGCGGTGTACGACGCGGCGGTGGCGTCGCGCACGCTGGCCGAGCGGCGGCGAGTGACCGAGCGCCTGGGGCGGCACGGGGTGAGCGTGGTGGACGCGGTGCCGGAGGAACTGCCCCCGGCGCTGGCGGACCGCTACCTGGCGTTGAAGGCGGCCGGGCGGCTCTAAAGGGTGGCTGCGGTGGTGAACGTCCGTTCGGCCTGTTAAGCCCGGAGGATGTTCAAGTTCATGGCGGTGGTCTTGGCGATGGCGTCGGCGCCGGTGGTCTCGGACGGCGCCCCGGTGTACTTGGCCGACGGCGGCGGGAAGGTCTCGCTCGCGGTGGTTTCCGGCCAGCCGGTGCTGGCGGACGCGGGGGACGCGGGGGCGGCGTGGACGTACGCTTCGCAGCACTACACGAATGTCTCAAGTGGACAGTGCTTGACCGCGGTCAGCCCGGTCGACGGGGTCGCGGTGAAGCTGGCGGCGTGCGACGCGGCGGACAAGCACCAGGCGTGGCGGCGGATCGCGGGGCTGCCGGGTCTCGTGGAGATCGCGAACGTGGCCACCGCGCGTTGTTTGACGGCGGAGAGCCCTTCGGTGGGGGCGCGGCTGTACCAGGAAGTCTGTTCCCTGACGGGAATCGCCAACACGTGGGCCGCGGGCGGGCGGACGTTGGCGATCCTTTCCGGCAACGGCCAGCGGCTGGCGTCGAAGGACCCCGGCGCACCGTTCGTGGTCCGGGTGATCGGCGAAAACGGCCAGCCGGCGGGTGATGTGCCGGTGACGTTCTTCGTGCGGGCGGCCCGGCCGAAGAGCGCGTTGGTCTTCGAGGGCGGCGGGGAGACGGTGACGGTGAAGACCGGGGCGGACGGGACGGCGTCGAGCCCGAAGGTGGTGCTGACGGAGGTGGGGGAGTTCGAGGCGCGCTTCGTCGGGTCGGCGGGGCTGGAGGACGGTTCGTCGATCGCCTTCGAGGGGTCGTGCCTATGCTGACTCGGGCAGCGCGTCCCCGGCGTCCCTCGCGTCGAGATCGCCCACTTCGCCTTCCTTCGCCGCCCGCCTGCCGAGCGTGAAAACGTAGACCAGGAAAGCCACTTCGACGACCACGCCGATCCCCACCCGGATCCACGTCGGCCACCCCGACGGCGTCACGAACGCCTCGATGATGCCCGTCACCAGCAGCACGCACGCCAGCCCGAGCGCGATCACCACCACCGAACGGCCTTGCTCGGCCAGCGCCGCGCCGCGGGAACGGCGGCCGGGGTCGATCACCGTCCAGCCGAGTTTCAGCCCCGTGCCCGCCGCCACGAAGACCGCCGTCAGCTCCAGCAGGCCGTGGGGGAGCAGGAGGCCGATCATCACGTCGCCGCGGCCGGCCGCGCTCATCGCGCCGATGATCACGCCCGCGTTGAGGGCGTTCAGCCAGAGGCCGCCGATCACCGGGATGCCGAGTGCGATGCCGAGGAACAGGGAGTTCGCCGCCACCAGTGCGTTGTTCGTCCAGACGCGCGCCGCGAACGAGCCCGCCGGGCCGGTCGAGTAGTAGTTCTCCGCCTCGCCGCCGGGCCTGGTCAGCTCGCGCAGCTCGTCCGGGGTGGCCATCGACGCGCGGACGTGCGGGTCGCCCGCCACCCAGACCGCGATCACCGCCATCACCGCGATCGACACCAGCGCCGCCGGGATCCACCAGCGCCGCGACAGGTACACCGCGGCCGGGAAGCGGCGCGTGAAGAACAGCGCCACCTCGCGCCACGCCGGGTTGTGCGACCCCGAGATCGCCGACCGGCCGCGGGCCACCAGCTCGGACAGCCGTCCGATCAGCGCCGGGTCCGGCGCGACCGACCGGACGATCGACAAGTGCGTCGCCGTCCGCTGGTAGAGCGTCACCAGCTCGTCGGCCTCGGCGCCGGTCAGCTTGCCGCCGCGGCGGCTCAGCTCGCCGAGCCGGTTCCACTCCGCCGCGTGCGCCGCGACGAAGACGTCCACATCCACGACGTCACCCTATCCGTCGATACGCTGGGCCGCGTGCACGAGGAATCCGAGCTGGTCACCGGCGAAGCGGTCGTCCTGGACCTGCGCGTCGCCAAGCTCGCCAGCCGCGCGCTGGCGATGGCGCTGGACGTCCTCCTGCAGTTCGCGGTGCTGCTGGCCGCGTTCATCGTGCTCACGCTGACGGTCCCGGGCGAGGACGAAGCCCTCGCGCTGACGCTGATCCTGGTGTGCGTGGTGCTGATCCTGGTCGGCTACCCGGTGCTGTCCGAGACGCTCACGCGCGGCCGCTCCCTCGGCAAGATGGCGGTGGGCCTGCGCGTGGTCCGCGTCGACGGCGGCCCGATCCGCTTCCGGCACGCCCTGGTCCGAGGCCTCGCCGGCTTCGTCGTCGACTTCTGGACGCTCGGCCTGTTCGGCGCGGTCGCGGTGATCGTGTCGCTGTGCTCGTCCGACGGCCGCCGCGTCGGCGACTTCCTGGCCGGCAC
This sequence comes from Amycolatopsis solani, assembly GCF_033441515.1. Classification (NCBI taxonomy): domain Bacteria; kingdom Bacillati; phylum Actinomycetota; class Actinomycetes; order Pseudonocardiales; family Pseudonocardiaceae; genus Amycolatopsis; species Amycolatopsis solani. The sequence continues at coordinate 90,458 of NZ_JAWQJT010000001.1, read as the reverse complement.
GCTCGTGATCCGCGAGCGCGTCCCGGAGACGACCGGCCACCCGGCCATCGCGATGCCCCCGGGCCTCGAAGGCTGGGCGTCCCACCTCGACCTGACGCGGCTCCCGGACGACCTCGCGCTGGCGAGCCGCCAGTTCCTGACCCGCTTCGCCCAGCTGCGCCCGGAAGCGGCGCAGGCGCTGGGCTGGGGGCTGGCGCAGCAGGTGGCCGAGGCACTGGGCACGCCGGTGCCGCCCGGGGTGCCGGCGTGGGCGTTCCTGGCGGCGGTGCTGGCGGAGCGGCGCAACCGCGACCACGCCCGAGCGGTCCAGGCGTACACGGCCCGCGTGCAGGCGGCGCGGGGGCAGGGCTACGGGGCGCCGTCCGGGTTCGCACCCGCGCCGGAGCCCCCGACGCCGCCGTCCGGCGACAACCCGTTCACGCCGCCGAGCTAGGGGTTCAAGCTTCTTCGACGACGTAGTCTTCGTCCGGGAAGCCTTCGGGGATGACCGGTGAACTGATTTCCCCGTTGGTCAAGCTCGCCCAGAAGTCCCCGAACCCGCCGTCGAACTCCCACCACTGCGAGCTCTCCTCGACCACGATCGTCCACTCCGACGGCTTTCCCCGGGTCCGCCAGAAGTAGTACCCCAGGTCGGCGTCGAATCCCCACAGCAGCAGGCCGCCGGCCGCCGGGTACATCGACAAGGACATCGCGGGTGGCCCGAACGTCGGCCCGAAGGCCCGCCACGCGTCACGGATCCGCTTGCCGAAGGCGAGCAAGTTCAGCGCGGGGTCGGCGTGGCCGGGGTGCAGGATGGTGATCAGCGAGTCGAAGTACAGCGCCGGGTACTGCTCGGCGTAGGACTTGTAGTCCTCGGGCAGGCCGACGCCGAGCGCGGCTTCGACCTCCGCCCACTCCACCGTCCGGCGCTTCCACAGCTCGTCGCCGAACATCGCGCGGAAATCGGTCATCGCTAGGACACGTCTCCCGAAGCCGCGAGCCACGTGTTGCACTGCTGGTTGCGGTTGGTCGTCGCGCCGTGCTGCCACCAGGACGTGTTGTGCTTGGCGCTGCCGTGGTCGCGCTTGCCGTTGCGGGCGTAGTCGTCGCCGCGGTCCTGGGCGTTCCAGGCCTCGTTGTAGATGTTCTTGTCGACCGAACCGCCGGAGACCGAGGTCGACCCGAGGAACATGCCGGAGAAGCACTGCGCCTCGAGTTCCATGCGCCGCGACAGCTCCAGGCCCGCCGCCGAGTCGGCGCCGGCGTCGTAGCGCTGGTTGCCGTACGCCTCGGAGATGCCGGCCATGTTCTGCACGTGGTGGCCGTATTCGTGGGCCAGGATCGACAGGTACGGGCCGGGGTGGTTGCCCCACACATCGATCTCGATGCGGTCCATCGGCATGTAGATCGTGTTGTTGCTCGGGCAGTAGAACGGCGTGACCCCGGTGGTCGTGCCGCCGCTGCCGCACGGCGTCGACGACTCGGAAAGCGACCGCGGCACCGCCAGGTTCGGCGACTCGAACGGCAGGTCGACGGCGCCGAGCATGCGTGACCACATCGCGTCGAGGCACGTGATGGCCGACTGGAAGAACTTCGTGGCGCTGTTCTGGTCGGTCGCCCAGCGGCTCAGCGAGCACGAGACGTTCTGCAGGCCGTAGTCCGGGCTGCCGAAGAGCGGGTTGTTCCCGGTGGCGACCACCGAGCGCGGGCCGGACGGGGTTTGCGACGTCGGCGTCTCGCGCTCGGAGGTGCGGGTCCTGGTCGTTTCTTCGGTCGTCGAGGAAGACGTGGTTTCGGTGGTTTCGGTGGTCTCTTCGGTGCTGGTCGGGTAGGTGCTCGAATACCCGGCATCGGCGACGTGCCGCGAGTTCCCGCCGATCAGCGCGACGGCGGCGACGAGCCCCCCGGCGACGGCGACGATGGCGAAGATCGCCACCGCGACGATCACCCCGGTGTTGGACTTCTTGGCGGGGTAGGGCCCGAAGCGCGTGCCGTAGGGAGCGTAGGGCGGCGGCGCGACGTACCCACCGGGCACGAAGGCGGCCGGCGCGGCGGCGGGTGGCGGCAGCGGGCTCCGGGCGGGTGGCGGTGCGGGGTAGCCGAAGGGCGGGACGGGGTTGGGGCCGGTCGGCGGTCCGTAGGGCGCGGTGCCCTGCGGCGGACGACCCGGGCCTTGCGGCGGCTGCGGGTATCGCGGCGGCACGGGGTACTGCGGCTGACCTGGGCCTTGCGGCGGGTGGCCCGGTGCGCCGGCCGGCCGCTGCCCGGTCGAGCCGGGACCTTGCGGGCCAGGGTGCTGCGGTTGCCCAGGCACGCCACCGGGGCCCGGCTGCCCGGGCACGCCACCCGGTCTCCCCGGCGGCAACGGACGCGCGGCCGGCGGCGGCAACGGGCGGGCCCCCGGCGGCGGGCGCCGCGGATCGTGCGGACCGGGACCGTGTGGACCGGGACCCTGCGGGCCGTGCGTCATCGAGTGGAACCCCCCAAGACTTTTCCCCGTCGGAAGCGGCGTACCTGCGGTGATCTCGCCGTTCCGGGCGTCAGCATAGATCGAGTGCTCTAGGGTGTGGTGCTGTGTCGATGAAATGGGGGGCCACGGCCGCGCTGGTCGTCGTGGCCGGGGTGCTCGGGGCCGGGACCGCGGCCGCGCAGAACGCCGGGCCCAGCCTGCCGAACCTGCCGAGTGACCTGGTGCCGAAGCCCCAGCAGCTCACCGGCGGGGAGAACCTCCAGCCCCCGGACGGCCCGATCGCCGACGTCGCCCTCAAAGTCCTCCGCGACGGCTCCCTTTCCGTCACCGAAAAGGTCACCGTCCCCGGCGGGAAGCAGCTCACTTCCCGCGTCCCGCTGCGGGTCCCCGCCGGCGACGACCAGGACCGCGTCTACGCCGTCCGCGACGTCAAGACCGAAGGCGCCGCCACCAGCCAGCTCACCGGTGACCAGCTGGTGCTCACCTTCGCCGGCGGCGCCGGCACCGTCACCTACCTGGTCGACGGCGCGATCGCCGACCAGGGCGGCCGCCAGCAGGCCCGGTGGCAGGTCGCCAGCGGCTTCGACACCCCGCTGACCAAGCTCACCGCGTCCTTCCTCGCGCCCTCGCCGGAACTGTCCCCCGTGGACTGCTTCGCCGGCCCCGTCGGCTCGAGCCAGCGCTGCACCCTCGCCGAACTCGACCACACAGGGGTCGTGCGCCTCGAACAGAACGACGTCCGGCCCGGTGACCGCGTCGACCTGCTCGTCGGGCTGCCCGCGAACACCGCGCCCGCGACCGCGAAGTTCGCCGAGATCGGCCTGCTCGCCAACGCCTTCGCGCTCACGCCGCTGACGGGCGTCGTCTTCGCCGTCCTGCTCGTCCTCCTCGTCGCCGCCGGGATCCTGGTGTGGCGGCGACGCAAGCAGGACGCCGGCGCGCTGCGGGTCGCCACCGGCCCGGTCGAGGTCCTCCTGCGCGACGGCGACCGCGTCTTCTTCGCCAGTCCGGACGGCGTGCTGCCCGGGCAGGTCGGCACGGTCGTCGACGAGACCGTCGACGTCGTCGACATCAGCGCCACCGTCGTCGACCTCGCCGTCCGCAACTACCTCTGGCTGGCGGAAGTCCCCGGGAACGACTGGCAGATCTCCCGCCGCAACCCGCCGGACGAGCACCTCCACGAGTTCGAGCGCGCCGTCTGCGAAACCCTCCTGCCCGAAGGCACCGACACCGTGCTGGTGTCGCAGCTGCGCGCCCGCGGCGGGCTCGACCTGCGCCGGATCAGCGACGCGATGTACGCCGACGTCGTCACCAAGCGCTGGTTCTCCCGCCGCCCCGGCACCGCGCGCGGACGGCTGACCTGGCTCGGGGCCGGGATCTTCGCGCTCGGGCTCGTCGCCACCGCGGTCCTCACGTTCACCGTCGGGGACGCGCTGCTCGGCGTCGCCGTCGCGCTGGCGGGCCTCGGCGTCGTCGCGGCGGCCGCGCTGCTGCCGACCCGCACCGCGCGCGGCCGCGCTCTGGCCGGCCAGGTCCGCGGCCTGCTCGACTACCTGCACACCGCCAAGGCCGAGGACATCCCGCCCGCCGACCGCGAGCTGGTCTTCTCCCGCTCGCTGCCGTACGCCGTGGTCCTCGGCGACACCGAACGCTGGCTCGGCGCGTTCGCCGGGCTGAACCCGGCGGCGGACGGCTCGGCCGGGCTGTACTGGTACGGCGGCATGGAATCCGACCCCGACCTGCGGCGGTTCGGCACGCACTTCCCGTCGTTCCTGACCGCGCTCGACGGGCTGCTCACCGCGTCCGGCCGCACCGCGCGCTGACCGTGCTCGCCGCGGCCGCGCTCGCGCTCTTCCTCACCGCGGCACCGCTCGAGCAGCCGCCGCTGCCCACCCTGCCGCAGAGCGCCGAGATCCAGCTCAAGCTCGAGCGCGACGGCTCGCTGTCGGTCGCGGAAGCGATCTCGGTGCCCAACGGCGTCACGATGGACCGCCGGGTCGCGTTGCGCGTCGCCGCGCCCCACCACAGGGACCGCCTCTACCAGGTCCGCGACGTCGTCCTCGAAGGCAGTGGGACGGCGAACGTGGCCGAGGACGCCTTCACCGTCCACCTCACCTCCGGCACCTCGATCCTCCGGTACACAGTGGACGGTGCGGTGGCCGGCGACCGGGTCACCTGGGAGCTGGCCGGCGGCTGGAGCACCGAGCTGAAGTTCCTCCGCGCCTCCTTCGCCGCGCCGAAGATCCCGGTCGCGGTCGACTGCCTCGCCGGCCCGCCGGACTCCGACTTCCCGTGCGGCGCCGCGCAGATCGACCACGCCGGGCTGACCCGGTTCAGCCAGCAGAACCTGGCCGCGGGGCAGCGCATGACGACGACCGTCGAGCTGCCCGTGGGGACCGTGCCCGCCAACGCCGTCGTGGTGCCGGCCGAGACGATCGCGGGCGCGTTCGTGCTCACCGCCCCGGTCGGCTGGGCCTGGGCCGGCTTCGGCGCGCTCCTGCTCCTGACGGCCGCCCTGGTCTGGCGCGCCCGGCACTTTCACGTGAAAGTGCGGCCCCCAGGTGCGCACTTTCACGTGAAAGTGACGGAGGGGGGCGAGTTCGCGTCGCCGGAAGGGGTGCTGCCGGGGCACGCCGGCCTCCTGCTGCACGGGCGCCCGGGGCCCGCCGACCTGGCCGCGACCGTGCTCGACCTCGCCGTCCGCAACTACCTGTGGGTGAGCGCCGGGGACGGTGACTGGCGGCTGACCCGCCGCAACCCGCCCGACGAGCACCTGACGGCCTTCGAACGTGCGGTGTTCGCGGCGGCCGAGGACACCGGGGCGGTCGCCGAGCTGCGCCGCCGGCACGTCGACGTCGACGACGCCCTGCACGCCGACGCCGTCCGCCGCGGCTGGGTCGTCCGCGAGCCCCGCCGGCTCGGCCGGGCGGGGATCCGGGTCGTCTTCTACGGCCTGTTCCTCACCGTGCTGCTCGCGCTCACCGTCGGCTACGCCCAGCTCGGCGTGATCCTGGCGCTGGCCGGGGTCGCCGCCGTCGTGACGTCGGCCGCGCTGCCCGCGCGGCGGCGGGCGGGCACCGACGTGGCCCGGCGCCTTCGCGGCGTCGCCGCCCAGCTGGCGTCGGCCAAGCCCGAGGACCTGACGAAGCCGCAGCGCGAGCTCGTCTTCTCGCGAGGGCTCCCGTACGCGTCAGCTCTGGGCGAACTGGCGCCGTGGGTCGCCGCCTTCGCCGCACTCCCGCACCCGCCGCGGGTGTACTGGCACGCCGGCGAAATCGGCCCTGACCAGGCCGGATCCTTCGCGGCGGCGCTCGCGGGCGCGTTCGCCGGCGCCCGCCGCGCCCACCTCGTCGACGTCGCGGGCGGGAAACCGGGTGAGAACCCGGTTTCCCACTCCCGAGGCCGGACGCCGGAACCCGCTCCGCCGTCGTAGGGTGGGGCCATGGCCGATCCCGAGCTCGTCCGATACACCCTCGACAACGGTCTGCGGGTGGTTCTCGCCCCCGACGCGACCGCGCCGGTGGTCGGCGTCAGCGTGCACTACGACGTGGGTTTCCGCTCCGAGCCGGAGGGGCGCACCGGTTTCGCGCACCTCTTCGAGCACCTGATGTTCCAGGGCTCCGAGAGCCTCGAGAAGCTCGCGCACTTCCGGCACGTCCAGTCCAGCGGCGGCACCTTCAACGGGTCGACCCACCCGGACTACACCGACTACTTCGAGGTCCTGCCCAGCGCCGCGCTCGAGCGCGCGCTGTTCCTCGAAGCTGACAGGATGCGCGCGCCGAAGCTGACGGCCGAGAACCTGGCGAACCAGATCGACGTCGTCAAGGAAGAGATCCGGCTGAACGTGCTGAACCGGCCGTACGGCGGGTTCCCGTGGATCACCCTGCCGCCGGTGCTGTACTCGACGTTCCCCAACGCGCACAACGGCTACGGCGGCTTCGAGGACCTCGAGAGCGCCACGGTCGAGGACTGCGCCGCGTTCTTCGACACCTACTACGCGCCGGCGAACGCCGTGCTCACGGTGGCCGGTGACTTCGAGGTCGGCGCGGCCAAGGACCTGATCGAGAAGCACTTCGGCGACGTCCCGCACCGGCCCGCGCCGGAGCGCCCGTCGTTCGCCGAGCCGCTGCCGACCACCGAGCTGCGCGGCGAGACGATCGACCCGCACGCCCCGCTGCCCGCGCTCGGCATCGGCTACCGGATGCCCGACCCGATCAACGACGTCGACAGCTACCTGGCCTACCTCGTGCTGGCCGGCGTGCTCACCGACGGCGACGGGTCCCGCCTCCAGCAGCGGCTGGTGCACCGCGAGCCGCTGGTCGTCGACATCGGCGCCGGCGCCGGGCTGTTCGGCCCGTTCGAGGCCCGCGACCCCGACACGTTCACCATCACCCTCATCCACCCGCACGAGGTGCCCCGCGAGCAGGTGCTCGCCGCGCTGGACGACGAGCTCGAGAAGCTCGCCGAAACGCCGCCGAGCGACGAAGAGCTGCGCAAGGTGACGGCCCGCTGGACGGCGAGCCTGCACTCGGAGCACGACCGCCTGGTGTCCCGGACCCTGGCGCTCGGCTCGTTCGAGCTGCTCTACGGCGACGCGTCGCTGGTGTACCGGCTGGCGGACCGGATGTCGGCCGTCACCGCGGAGGCCGTCTCGGCGGCGGCGAAGGCGCTGCGCCCGGACGCGCGTGCCGTGCTGGTGGTCAAGCCCGCTTCGGAAGGGAACAACGAGCAGTGACTTCGGCAACGCACCGCAGTGCGGAAGAGATCGGCCGCACCGCGCAGGGCCCCCGGCCACTGCCCCCGCTCGGCGCGCAGCGCGCTGCCGCCGACCTGTCCCACGTGGACACCGAACTGAGCAACGGCCTGCGCGTGCTCGCCGTGCGCAAGGCGACCGTGCCGCTGGTCGAGGCGCGGCTGTGGATCCCGTTCGCGGGCGACGACGCGCTGCACCCGGCGATCGCCGAGGTGCTCGCCGAGACGATCCTCACCGGCACCGCGCGGCGCAACCGCATCGAGATCGACGCCGAGCTGGCGCTGATCGGCGGCGACATCGGCGCCGGCGTCGACCCGGAACGCCTGGTGCTGACCGGATCCGCGCTCGCCGACAAGCTCCCGACGTTCCTCGACGTGCTCGGCGACGTCCTCACCGGCGCGACGTACGCCGACGACGAGATCGCCCGCGAGAAGGAGCGGCTCGTCGAGCGGATCGCCGTCTCGCGGACGCAGCCCCGCACGATCGCGCGGGAAGCACTGCAGAAGCACCGCTACGGCGACCACCCGGCCACCCGCGAGGTCCCTCGCGCCGAAGACGTCGCGGTCGTGACGCCGGAGCAGGTGCGCGCGCTGCACCAGGCCTCGGTCCTGCCGCGCGGCGCGGTGCTGGTGCTGGTCGGCGACCTCGACCCCGCCGCCGTCATCGGCGACCTCGAAAAGGTGCTCGGCGGCTGGGCGTCCGACCGCTCCGCCGTGCGGCTCCCGGCGCTGCCGGACCTGACCGGGCCGAACGTGCTGCTGGTGCCGCGCGCCGGCGCCGTCCAGTCGCAGATCCGGCTGTCGGCGCAGACCGTCCCGCGCACCGACCCGGGGTACGCGGCGCTGCAGCTGGCGAACCTGGCCTACGGCGGGTACTTCTCGTCGCGGCTGGTGGAGAACATCCGCGAGAACAAGGGGTACACCTACTCCGCGCACTCGGGCTTCGAGTTCACCGACGGCACCGCGGTGGTGAACGTCGACGCGGACACCGCGACTGACGCGACCGCTCCGGCGCTGCTGGAAACCCGATACGAACTGGGCCGCCTCGGCCAGGTCCCGCCGACCGGCGACGAGCTGGAATCGGTGCGGCAGTACGCGATCGGCTCGCTGCTGACGTCGACGTCGTCCCAGGCCGGGCTGGCCGGGCAGGTGCTCGCGCTGGCCTCGACCGGGCTGGGCCTGGAGTGGCTGAACGAGCACCCGGCACGGGTGGCCGCGGTGACCGCCGACGAGGTGGCCGAAGCGGCGCTGAAGTTCTTCGCCCCCAAGCGGTTCACCGGCGTGGTCGTCGGCGACGCGGAGGTGCTGGAACGCAAGCTCCTCGCACTCGGCGACGTCGTGGTGGGCGAGCCCGCCTGATGTCCGTCCCGTTCACGCTGGGGGACCTGCCCACCCTGTCCCGGTCCACTGTGGACCGCCAGGAAGGCTTGCGCACCAACCCTTCGCGCCTGTTGTCCCGATGGGCGGACGCCCGGGTCGTCCTGCTGGACGACACCGGGCGCACCCCGGTCGTCGAGGGGGCGTCCGTGCTGGCCTTCCGCAAGGCGATCGATTTCGGTACTGCGCCGCCCGCGGACGCGGTCTTCCTCGGCGAGTGGCAGGACACTGACTACTGGTCGCTCCCGGGCGGCCCGTCGGGCGACGCCGGCACGGTGAAGATGGCCGGCAGCTGGGGTTTCGTCGAGGAGGTCCCGGCCGCCGACGGCGAGATCTGGGTCGAGCTGCGCGGCTACGGCGACCTGCTGGACGACACGTCGGCCGGCTTGTTCACGACGGCGCAGGCGTTGCGGAACTGGCGCCGCCAGGCCAAGTTCTGCACCCGCTGCGGCCACCCGACAGAGCTGATCCAGTTCGGCTGGGCGAGCAAGTGCACCCACGACGGCCGCGAGGAGTACCCGCGCACGGACCCGGCGGTGATCTGCCTGGTCCACTCGCTGGAGGGCACGAACGGCTCGCACGTCCTGCTGGCCCGCCAGCCGATCTGGCCGGCCGGGCGCTATTCGGTACTGGCCGGCTTCGTCGAGGCGGGGGAGTCCCTGGAAGCCTGCGTGGTGCGGGAAATCCGGGAAGAGGTCGGGGCATCGGTGTCCGACGTGCGGTACCTGGGCAGCCAGCCGTGGCCGTTCCCGCGTTCGATCATGCTGGGCTTCACCGCCCGAGCGGACCGGACGCTGCCCCTGGTCCCGGCGGACGGCGAGATCGAAGAGGCCCTATGGGTGTCGCGCCCGGAGGTGCGGGCGGCGTTCGAGAACAGTTCGGTGCGGGGCGAGGGTTCGAAGCCGACGCCGATCGCGGATGGCGCGGCGGAGATCATCCTGCCGGGCAACTCGTCCATCGCCCGCGTGATGCTCAAGGCTTGGGCGGACGCGGAGGAGTAACCACCCGCCACAGAGTGCGACGACGAAAACGGCCCCGGCTACTCGCCGGGGCCGTTTTCGTTGCGCCCCGTGCATGTTTCCGCCACGTGGCCCAGTCACCCGGCAAGCGTTACCTCGACGTTTCAAGAGACCGTTGACGGCTGTGCTCCGGCTCACTACAGTCCCCGGAAACCGTCTGTAAAGTATCCTAATTAAGTCGGGAGCAACGAGTGCGAGCCGGTAGCCCGCGGATGCTGCGCGAGATCAACGATCGCGCCGCCATCGAGGTCCTCCTCCGGGAAGGCCCGCTGACCCGCGCTGAACTCGAGCTCGCCATCGGCCTCTCGAAGCCCGCTACCGCGCAGCTCATCACCCGGCTCGAGCTGGACGATCTCGTCGTCAAGGCCGGGGTCCGGGGTGGGGGACGCGGGCCGCGGGCCCAGCTCTGGGCCGCCAACGGGAGCCTCGCCTTCGTCGCCGCTGTCGATCTCACGCCGCACTTCGCGGACTTCGTCGTCGCCGATGTCGCCGGGGTCGTGCTCGCCGAGTACCGGACGCCGCTGCCCGTGCACGAAGGGGCCGACGTCGTCGGGGCCTTCGGCGAAGCGCTCCAGAAAGTCGCCGGAGAGGCCGGGATCCAGCGAGAAGACCTGGCTCACGTCGTGATCGGCGCGCAGGGGGCGTTCGATCCGCGGACCGGCCTGCTGTCCTCTGCGCCGCACATCCCCGGCTGGCTCGGCTTCGACGTCCCGCAGAAGCTCTCCGACGAGCTCGGCGTCGACGTCCTCATCGAGAACGACGTCAACCTCGTCGCCGTCGAGGAGATGAGTGTCGGGCAGGCCCAGGACGTCGACGACTTCGTCATGGTGTGGCTGTCCGAAGGCGTCGGCGGCGCCGTCGTGATCGGACGACGGCTGCTGCGCGGCGCGACCGGTGGTGGCGGTGAGATCGACTGGATGCGCGTCCCCGATCCGGCCACTGTGGACACCGGTGACGCCTGGCCCGAGGCCGGCGCCCGGTTCGGCAACCTGGTCGACTCGCCCGCCATCTGCCGCCTCGCCGCCGCGCACGGCATCGAAGCCGGAACCGCGTGGGAAGCCGTGGCGAAAACCGAACCACGCCACCCGTTTCGGCACGACCTGGCAAAGCGGGTCGCCGGTGGGGTCGCCAACCTCGTCGCCGTCGCCGACCCGCAGCTCGTGCTCCTCTGCGGGGACACCAGCCGCGCGGGTGGCGAGGAATTCGCCGCGCTGGTCGAGGAAAAGCTGCACGAACTCGTCCTGCCGCGCACGCCCGTCGGCTGCGCTTCCGTGCAGGGCAACGCCGTTCGCGCGGGCGCGCTGCAGTCCGCGCTCGCCAAAACCCGCGAGGACGTCTTCGGCGTCGTCACCCCCACGCTCCTCGGCTCACGCCGGACCGAGGACAAGCACCCGAGTAGCCCCAACCGATGAGGAGGAGGGCCATGCCCCCTACCACCCGGACCCGTCGCGGCGCACTTCTTGCGGCCGCCGCCGCGGCGTCCGTCCTGCTGACCAGCGCCTGTTCCGGCGCCGCCGCCCCGAGCGGGGGTGACGCCGCGGCCGCGCCCGGCAAGGACGACAAGCTCACGATCACCGTGTACTCGAAGTTCACCGACCGCGAGTACGGCGTGGTCACGGCCGGGCTCAACAAGCTCAAAGCGAAGTACCCGAACATCGAAATCAAGCACGAGGGCAACCAGGACGACGACAAGCTCACCCAGTCGATCCGCGGCGGCAACCCGCCCGACGTCGCGATCTCGTTCTACACCGACAACCTGGGCGCCTGGTGCTCCACCGGCAGCTTCCAGGACCTCAAGCCCTACATCGAGCGCGACAAGATCGACCTGAACCAAATCCCCGAAGCCGTCCGCAACTACACCGAGTACCAGGGCAAGCGGTGCGCGATGCCGATGCTCGCCGACGTCTACGGGATGTACTACAACACCGACATGTTCGCGTCGAAGGGCATCACCTCGCCGCCGAAGACGCTGTCGGAGTTGTTCGAGGACACCAAGAAGCTCACCGAGTTCAACCCGGACGGCTCGATCAAGGTCGCCGGTTTCCTGCCCTCGATGCCCTTCTACGCCAACCAGGCGCAGTACTGGGCGCAGTACTTCGGCGCCACCTTCCTCGGCCAGGACGGCAAGTCGGACCTCGCCACCAACCCCGGCTGGAAGGCGATGTTCGAGTTCCAGAAGCAGCTCATCGACTTCTACGGCGGCCACGACAAGGTCGAGAAGTTCAAGGCGGGCCTCGGCGACGAGTACTCCGCCGACCACGGCTTCCAGAAGGGCAAGCTCGCCATGATCATGGACGGCGAGTTCCGCACCGCGTTCCTCAAGGACCAGGCCCCCGACGTCAAGTACCAGACCGCGCCGTTCCCGGTGCTCGACTCGCTGGCCGACCGCTACGGCGGCGGCTTCACCACCGGCACGATCATCGCGATCCCCAAGGGCGCCAAGAACCCCGGCGCCGCGTGGGAGCTGATCAAGCAGGTCACCCTGGACACCGACACCCTGGTGGACATGGCCAACGGCCTGAAGAACGTGCCCAGCACCAAGGCTTCGCTCACCTCGCCGAAGCTGGACCTGCAGCCGCAGTTCAAGACGTTCCTCGACATCTACGACAGCGGCAAGCTGGTGGCCAACCAGACCACGCCGATCGGTGACGCGCACCTCAAGGCCGTCAACGACTTCGCGGAGAAGTGGCAGGCCGGTTCGGTGCCCGACCTGGTGGCCGGCCTGAAGACGGTCGACGCGCAGGTCAACGACGAACTCAAGCAGAAGGGCGCGGGCGGATGACCACGCTCGTGGAAAAGGTGTCCCCGTCCGTGCCTGCCAAGGCACGGGCGGGGGCCCGCCGGGCCAAGCGCCGCCGGACCGTCTTCTTCTTCATGGCGCCGGCGTTCCTCGGGTTCCTGATCTTCTTCGGCTACCCGCTGATCGCCACGGTCTACTACTCCTTCACCCGGTACGACCTGATCAACGCGCCGGTGTTCATCGGCTTCGACAACTACGTCCGGATGTTCACCACCGAGCCGCTGGTCGGCACGGCCGCGTACAACACGCTGTGGCTGGTGGTCATCCTGACGGTCTGCCGCGTGGTGTTCTCCCTCGGCGTCGCGTCGGTGATCTCCCGGCTCAAGTCGGGCGTCGGCCTGGTCCGGACGCTCTGCTACCTGCCGACGCTCGCCCCGCCCGCGGCGGCGACGCTGGCCTTCGTCTTCGTGTTCAACCCGGAATTCGGGCCGGTCAACCGGTTCCTGCGGCTCGTCGGCATCGACGGCGGGCTGTGGTTCAACAGCCCGGAGATGTCGAAGCCCGCGCTGACGCTGCTGGCGCTGTGGGGCTCCGGCGAGCTGATGATCATCATCCTGGCCGCGCTGCTGGACGTCCCGACCGAGCAGTACGAGGCCGCCGAGCTCGACGGCGCCGGCCCGATCCGCCGGTTCTGGCACGTCACGCTCCCGTCGATCTCGCCGGTGCTGCTCTTCGGCGTGGTCAACTCGATCATCTACGCCCTGCAGTTCTTCACCCAGGCGATCGTGGCGGCCTCCGCGAGCGCGGGCACCGCGGACGTGGCCGGCAACTCGAAGCTCATCGGGGCGCCGCAGAACTCGACGCTGACGTACCCGATCTGGCTGTACGTCCAGGGTTTCCGCTACTTCAACATGGGCTACGCGGCGGCGATGGCCGTGCTGCTGTTCATCGTGAGCGCGGCGTTCACCTGGATCCTCGTGCGCCAGCTGCGCAAGTCCCAGCACCAGGAGGAGGGCGCATGACCGCGTTGGCCGAAGCGCCGCAACGCGCGGCGGGCGTGCCGCCGAAGGTGAAGTTCAAGCGGCAGTGGGACAAGCGGCTGTCGTACATCGCGACACACGCGGTCGGGATCGCGCTCGGCGTCATCTTCATGCTGCCGCTGCTGTTCGTCTTCCTCACTTCGGTGATGAAGAGCGACCAGGCGATGACGGCGAGCCTGTGGCCGACCGAATGGCACTTCGAGAACTTCGTCGAAGTGTTCGAGAAGGCGCCGCTGCTGTCGTACTTCGGCAACAGCCTGCTCTACTCGGGCGTGGCGACGGCGGGCGCGCTGCTCTCGGCGATCCCGGCCGCCTACGGGCTTTCGAAGCTGCGGTGGCGCGGGCAGAACCTGTTCTTCATGCTGACCGTGGCCGCGATGCTGCTGCCGCCGCAGGTCACCATCGTGCCGCTGTACGACCTGTGGGTGCGGATGGGCCTCACCGGCACGCTGGTTCCGCTGATCGTGCCGTACTTCTTCTTCGACGCCTTCTCGATCTTCCTGCTCCGGCAGTTCTTCCTCACGATCCCGAAGGACTACATCGAGGCGGCGAAGATCGACGGCTGCAACGAGTTCCAGGCGATGTACCGGGTGCTGATCCCGATGGCGAAGCCCGGGATCGCGGCCACGGCGATGTTCTGCTTCCTGTTCACCTGGAACGACTACTTCGGGCCGCTGCTCTACACCGGGGAAAACCGCGACCACTGGCCGCTTTCGCTGGCGATCGCGTCCTTCCGCGGCATGCACCACGTCGAGTGGAACCTGACGATGGCCGCCACGGCCCTCATCATGGCGCCGGTCATCGTGCTGTTCATCTTCGCCCAGAAGTCGTTCGTCAAGGGCATCACATTCACGGGGGTCAAGGGATGAAGCTGGCAGTCGTCGGTGGCGGGTCCACCTACACGCCGGAGCTGATCGACGGGATCGCCGGTCGGCGGTCCACTTTGGACGTAGACGAGATCGTGCTGGTCGACCCGGACGCCTACCGCGTGGACGCCGTCGGCGGGTTCAGCCAGCGCATCCTCGACCACGCCGGGCACCCGGCGCGGGTGCGGACCACGCAGTCGCTGGAGGAGGGGGTCGACGGCGCGTCCGCGGTGCTGATCCAGCTGCGGGTCGGCGGGCAGCGGGCGCGGCGCTCCGACGAGACGTTCCCGCACGCCTGCGGCTGCGTCGGGCAGGAGACGACCGGCGCGGGTGGCCTCGCGAAGGCGTTGCGCACGGTCCCGGTGGTGCTCGACATCGCCGACCGCGTGCGCAAGATCGCCGGCGACGACACGTGGATCGTCAACTTCACCAACCCGGTCGGCATCGTCACGCGCGCCCTGCTCAACGAGGGCCACCGCGCGGTCGGGCTGTGCAACGTCGCGATCAACCTGCAGCGCCAGTTCGGGAAGCTGCTCGGCGTCGGCGCGGACGACGTCAAGCTCGTCCACACCGGACTGAACCACCTGAGCTGGGAGCGCGGCGCGCTCGTCGACGGCGTCGACCGGCTGCCGGAGCTGCTGGACCAGCACCTCTCGTACTTGTCCACTGAGGTCAGTGTGCCGGAGGAGTGGCTGCGGCGGATGAACGTCGTGCCGTCGTACTACCTGAAGTACTTCTACGCGCACGACGAGCAGGTCGCCAAGCAGCGCACCGAGCGGCCGCGCGCGGACGTCGTGTCCGACGTCGAGGAAGAGCTGCTGAAGATCTACCTCGACGAGGACCAGAACACGAAGCCGGAGTCGCTGGAGAAGCGCGGCGGGGCGTACTACTCGGAAGCCGCGGTGCAGCTGGTGCACGCGCTGACCGCGGGCGGGCCGGCCGAGGAGCACGTGGTGAACGTCCGCAACGACGGCACCTTCCCGTTCCTCCCGGACGACGCCGTCGTCGAGGCCCGCTCCACTGTGGACTCATCCGGTGCCACGCCGATCCCGCAGCCGCCGGTCGAGCCGAACTTCTCCGGCCTGATCTCGGCCACGACGGCGTACGAGTTCCTCGCGCTGGAAGCGGCGATCAAGGGCGGCCGCGACCGCGTGGCGGACGCGCTCCTGGCGCACCCGCTGGTCGGCCAGTACACGAAGGCCGACACGCTCGCCGACTCGCTGGTGCGGATCAACCGCGAGTACCTGCCGTGGGCGCGCGGATGAAGCCTGCCATCATCGCGATCGACGGCGGCAACAGCAAGACCGAGGTCCTCGTGATCTCGGAAGACGGTGTCGTGCTCGGCAAGTCACGCGGTCCGGGCGCGTCGCCGCAGAACGTCGGCGTCGCGGCCTGCGTCACCGCGCTGGAAGGCCTGGTGCTGGCGGCGTACCCGGACTTCGGGGAAAAGCCGTTCGCGGTCCACACCTCGGCGTACCTGGCCGGGCTGGACTTCCCGCGTGAAGAAGAGGTGCTGCACGCGGCGCTGTCCGCGCGCGGCTGGAGCGACACCCTGACCGTCGGCAACGACACCCTCGCGCTGCTGCGGGCGGGCAGCGCGGGGGTGGGCGTCGCGGTGGTGTGCGGGGCCGGGATCAACGGGGCCGGCGTCGGCCCGGACGGCCGCGTCCACCGCTTTCCCGCGCTGGGCAAGATCTCCGGCGATTGGGGCGGCGGCTACCGGCTCGGCGAAGAGGCGTTGTGGTGGGCGGTGCGCGCCGAAGACGGCCGCGGCCCGCGGACCGCGCTGATGCCCGCGGTGGCGGCGTACTTCGGGAAGCCGGCCTTGCTGGACGTCGTGCAGGGCCTGCACTTCGAGGAAATCCCGGCCGCCTCGATCCACGGCCTGTGCCCCCTGCTGTTCGAGGTGGCCGCGGACGGCGACGAGGTCGCCCAGGACATCGTGACGCGGTTCGTGGAGGAGGTCAGCGTGTTCGCCGCGGTGATCCTCCGCGAGCTGGAGCTGACCGAGGAAGCCCCGGAGATCGTCCTCGGCGGCGGCGTGCTGACCGGGATCGGCGCGCCGGTGATCGCGGAGATCGAGAAGCGGTGCCTCAAGGTGGCGCCGCGCGCGGTGGTCCGCGTCGTCGACGTGAACCCCGTGGTGGGGGCGGCGCTGTTCGGACTCGACACGCTGGGTGCGCCCGAGGCCGCGAAGGCGGCGTTGAAGGCGGCGACCCAGCGCGTCTGAAGACCCTGGCGGGACCGGTCTCGAAGCGGCGCGAGACAGGTCCCGCCAGACCCCCTACGGCACCAGGATTTCCCCGGTTTCCAGCAGCGACTTGAGGTCCGAGAGCACCCAGGCCCAGCCACCGCCGGCGTTCTCGCCCGGCCCGGCGTTGACGTCCTCGTGCACCCCGGCGACCATGTCGGCGGTCAGCGGCGCACCGGTGACGTCGTGCGTGACGGTCAGTCTGGTGCCGGCGGTCTTCGTCGCTTCGATGTCGTAGGTGAGCGTCGTGTAGGGCTCGGCGCCCATCCCTTCGGGGCCCATCAGCAGTTTCCAGGTGATGACGAGCTTGCGCGGCGGGTCGACCTCGAGGACCTCGCCGTCGACGAGGTCACCGGTGAACCCGGCGTCGATGAACGCCTGCGTCGGGCGGGTGCGGTGCTTGCCGCCGACCTTGAGGTCGAAGTCGGCGAGGCCGGTGTAGCCGTACTTCTGCGTCCACTCGGGCTTGGTGATGGCCTCCCAGATGCGTTCCGGGGTGGCCTTGATGTAGACGCGGTGGACCTGCACGGTGTTCGTCATGGTTCTTCGCCTTCCAGTTCGTTCTTGAGGTCGAGCAGCGCGGTGACCTGGCGCTCGGTGTACTTGTCGATCCACCGGTCGTGGATCTGCCGGATCGGCACGGGGTTGAGGAAGTGCCGCTTCTCGCGGCCGTCCTTCCGCGTGACGACGAGCCCGGCTTCCTCCAGCAGCTTCAGGTGCTTCATGACGCCGAAGCGGGTCATCTCGACCTGGGTCTCCAGCTCGGTGAGCGTGCGGCCGTCACGTTCGAAGAGCAGGTCGAGCAGGAACCGGCGGGTCGGATCCGCCAGCGCCTTGAACACCAGGTCGTCGTGCACGTCCTCAAGATAGGTGACCAAAAGGTCACATGTCAACGGGCGCCGCTTTCACGTGAAAGTGCGTTGGTTCAGACCAGCAGGGAGAGGGGGAGGATCAGGGCGATCGCCACCACGGAGATCAGCGTCTCCATCACCGACCAGCTCTTCAGGGTCTGGCCGACCGACAGGCCGAAGTACTCCTTGACCAGCCAGAATCCCGCGTCGTTGACGTGCGAGAAGAACAGCGACCCGGCGCCGATCGCCAGCACCAGCAGCGCGCTCTGCGACGAGTCCATGTGCGCCGCCAGCGGAGCCACGATGCCCGCGGCGGAGACCGTCGCCACCGTCGCCGAACCCGTGGCCAGGCGGATCGCCACCGCGACCAGCCAGCCGAGCAGGAGCGGCGACAGGTTCGCGTCCTTGGCCAGGCCGGTGATGACGTCGCCGACGCCGGCGTCGACCAGGGTCTGCTTGAAGCCGCCGCCCGCGCCGACGATGAGGATGATGCCCGCGATCGGGCCGAGCGAGTCACCGACCACAGTGGACAGCTTGGCCCGGCCCAGCCCGGCGGGGCGGCCCAGCAGCACCATGCCGACCAGGACCGCCGCCAGCAGCGCGATCAGCGGGTCGCCGACGAAGTCCAGGATCTTGCGGGCGCCGCTGTCCTTGGCCAGCAGGATGTCGGAGAGCGCTTTCGCCAGCATGAGCACGACCGGCAGCAGCACCGTCGTGAGCGTCGCGGCGAAGCTCGGGCGCGGCTTGTCCGTGTCGGCGCGCTCCGGGACCAGCCGTTCGGGGGCGACGGCGTCCGGCACCAGCCGCGCGGCGAGCTTGCCGAACAGCGGGCCCGCGACGACCAGCGTCGGGATGCCGACCAGCAGGCCGAACGCCAGCGTGATCCCGACGTTTGCGTTGAGCGCGCCCGCCGCGGCGAGCGGGCCCGGGTGCGGCGGGACGAGCCCGTGCAGCACCGAAAGCCCGGCCACCGCCGGAATCCCCAGCAGCATCAACGGTTTCCCGGTGCGCTTGACCGCGAGCAGTACCACCGGGATCAGCATGACGAGCCCGATCTCGAAGAACATCGGCAGCCCGATCAGCGCGGCGACGAGCGCCATCGCCCACGGCAGGCTCTTGTCGCGGGCCTTGCCGAGCACGGTGTCGACGATCTGGTCGGCGCCGCCCGAGTCGGCCAGCAGCTTGCCGAGCATCGCGCCGAGTGCGATCAGGATGCCGACCGACGCGACCGTGCTGCCGACGCCGGTGGTGAAGCTCTTGAGCAGTTTGTCGACCGGCATCCCGGCGGTCAGCCCGAGCACGAGCGAGCCGAGCACCAGCGACAGGAACGGGTGCAGCTTCACCTTGGTGATCAGCACGACGATGACGGCGATCGCGACGACGGTCGCGATGATCAGCCGGGAGTCGTGGCCGGTCCAGGCGGCGGCGAGGGTGGTCATGAACGCTCCCGGAAGGCGGTGAGGGCGGCGTCGGTGATGTCCGCCGGCGTGTCGCTGATGTCGAAGATCGCGCCGGGCTCGTCCGGTTCGAGGGGTTCGAGGTCGGCGAGCTGGGAGTCCAGCAGCGAGACCGGCATGAAGTGGCCCGAGCGCGACTTCATGCGTTCGGCGAGGAGTTCGCGGTCGCCGTGCAGGTGGGCGAACCAGACGTTCCCGCCGGTCCGCAGCACGTCGCGGTACCGGCGCTTGAGCGCGGACGACGTCACGACGCCGCCTTCGGCCTGGTGCTCGCGGATCCAGCCGGCGATGGCCTCGAGCCAGGGGGCGCGGTCCTCGTCGGTCAGCGGGTGCCCCGCGGTCATCTTGTCGATGTTGGCCTTCGGATGGAACGAGTCCGCTTCGGCGTACTCGACGCCCAGCGCGCCGGCCAGCGCCGTGCCGATCGTCGTCTTCCCGGAGCCTGACACCCCCATCACCACGATGACGGTCATCCGCACCTCCCACTTCGTTGTGCTCAGGTGAGTGAAACTCAAAAGTACTACTTATTCAAGATGAAGTACTACTTAATCGAGTCAGACGGCTAGGTTGGGCCGGGTGAGGCACGAGCAGGTACTGGACGCGCTGGGCGCGGCGATCGCGAACGGGTCGCTGCCACCCGGCACCGTGCTGCGCTCCGAAGAGCTGCAAGAGCGCTTCGGGGCTTCGAGGACGGTAGCCCGCGAAGTGGTCCGGGTGCTGGAGACGATGCGGCTGACCAGCAGCAAGCGGCGCGTCGGGGTGACCGTCCGCGAGACCGCGGAGTGGAACCACTACGACCCGCGCCTGATCCGCTGGCAGCTCGACGGCCCGGCCCGCCCGGCGGCGCTCGCGACCCTGAACGAGCTCCGTTCGGCGATCGAGCCGTGCGCGGCGCGCTACGCGGCCCTGCGCGCGACGCCGGAGGAGCGCGGCCGGCTCGGCGCGCTGGGGGAGCGGCTGGCGCGCACCGCGCGGGCCCGCGACCTCACGACGTTCCTCGAGTTCGACATCGCGTTCCACGACCTGCTGCTCAGCGCGTCGCGGAACCCGATGTTCGCGCAGCTGTCGGAGGTCGTCGCGGAGGTGCTCACCGGGCGGACCGGGCACGGCCTGATGCCCCCGGAGCCGCAGCCCGAGGCCATCGCGCTGCACCTGGAGGTGGCGGCGGCGGTGGCGGCCGGGGAGGCGGACCGGGCCGAGCGGGCGATGCGGGACATCGTCGTCCAGGCACGCGAGGAGATCGCGGCGCTGGTCGAGTAACCGGGGTTTCCGGCGGTCTTCCTGGGTCGAGTAGCCTCCTCGCGTACTGCAGTTTTCTTCTGCCGGGGGGCACGGGTGAGCGCGGCGCGCGCGATCGGACTGGTGTTGGGTGTGGCGGCCGACGGCGCCCTGGGCGACCCGCGCCGCCGTCCGCCGGTGACGGCGTTCCGCCGGCTCACGCCCGGCCGTGGCGCTCTCGTCGCGGGTGTGGCGGTGGTGGGCGGGGTCCTGCTGGAGCGGGCGGGCCGCGGCCGTCCCGTGGTCCAGGCTTCGGCGACGGCCGTCACGACGTGGGCGGTCCTCGGCGCGGCCGGCCTGGCGCTGCAGGGCACCGAGCTGGCCCGCGACCTCGAGGAATGCCGCTTCGAGCCGGCCCGCACCACACTGTCCGAATTGGACCCGCGGGTGGCCGACGGCCTGGGCGCGATCGCGCTGTCCCGCGCCTCGGTGGAGACGCTGGCCGAGAACACGTCCGACGCGGTGGTCGCCCCGCTGGTGTGGGGCGCGCTGGCGGGCGTCCCCGGCCTGGCCGGCGCCCGCGCGGTGAGCCTGCTGCGCCGCGCCCGCGTCGGCCGCCGCGGCCACTGGGCGATCGACCGCCTCGACGAGCTCGTCCACCTGGTCCCGACCCGCGTGGCCGCGGCCTTGACGGTCCTGGCGGCCCCGGTGGTCGGCGGCTCGGCGGGCGGCGCGTGGCGCGCCTGGCGCCGCGACACGATCGCCCACCCGAGTCCGAACGCGGGCCGCGTGGAGGCGGCGTTCGCGGGCGCGCTGGAGATCCGCGTCGGCGGCCGCACGGTGTACCCGCACGGGGTGGCCGAGCTGCCGGTGCTGGGCGTCGGGCGCAACCCGGACGCGGGCCACGTGACCCGCGCGGTGGAGCTGTCCCGCGTGGTCGGCTGGCTGGCCGCGGTGACCTCGGTGCTGCTGGCCGTGGTGACGGGGTTGCGCCGCCGCTCGCGCTGAGCCGGATCACGCCTAGTGGTCCCGAATGACTCATTCGGGACCACGGTGGTCCCGAATGAGTCATTCGCGACCTTCACGCCTCCGCCGAGGCAGGCCACGACCGCCGCCGGTGCTCGGTCACTGCGTCCCGGCCTCTCAACCGCGCCGGCGCAGCTGCGTCACCGCCTCCGCGTCCAGCCGCCCGCCGCGTTCGGTCAGCCGGGACCCGATGCGGTCCCGGTCCTCGGCCGTCTTGTTGCCGCCGAACTTGAACTTCGCCCGGACGCCCGTGATCGTGAACTCGATCCCGCGGATCCCCGGCAGCAGCCGCCGGTCCGGCGCCTCCGTGGCGCTCACCGGAGCCCGCGCGCCGTCGGGCTCGAAGTGCCGCAACTGCTCGTCCAACAGCGCCGCCTTCGCCGCCGGGTCGTCGATCAGACGGACGTCGCCCTCGAGCTGCACGGTCGCGTAGTACGACGTCGGCACGCCGCGGGCGGGATCCCCGGTCGTGTTCCAGTCCGCGCGGATGTAGGTGTAGTCGTCGACCACCGTCAGCAGGGCACGCGGGTGCTCTTCCAGCAACGGCCAGATCGGGTTGGGGCGCGCCAGGTGCGTGACGACCGTCCGGTCGCCGTCGAACGCGAAGTGCGCTGGGGTCACCACCGGCAGGTCGCGGCCGGTGCCGCCGGCGATGAGCTGGCCGAAGTCGTGCGAGGACAGCCACTCCCGCCACTCGGAGTCGTCGGCGGCGTCCCACGGGTGGATCAGCATGCCCGCAGTGTCACCCGGCGAAGTGGCCGCACCGAAGGGCCATTTCCGGCTTATTTCTGGTGGCCACTTTCGGCGAGCTCGTCTTCGGCCAGGATCTCGGCCACCGTCTTGCGCCGCGACTTCTCCGGCGTCGACGAATCCAGCGCGCCACCCGGCTTCAGCTCCCGCACGGTGAAGTACAGCCAGCCGAGCAGCGCCATCGCGCCGAAGGCGATCCACTGCAGCGCGTACGACAGGAAGGGCCCCGAGTCCGTCTGCGGCAGCGGCAACGCGCCGAGCACGCCGGGCTGGCCGGTGTCGAGCTGGAAGTAGCCCGGCCGGATGTCGAGCTTCCCGGCCCGCGCGACGACCTGCGAATCGACGACGTAGCTCTGCAGCTGCCCGCCGGTCGAGGCGTCGGCGAACGCGTCGCGGTTCTTCGGGTCCGTTTCGTCCGCGCGCGCCCGCGCGGTCACCGTCACCGTGCCGGCCGGGGCGGGCGGGAACGGCAGCGCGCCGGACTTGCTGTCGAGCCGGACGTACCCGCGGTCGATCAGCACGATGGTGCCGTCGGTGGTCTGCAGCGGCGTCAGCACCTCGAAGGCACCCTCGCCCTGGACCGTCCGCAGCCGCGCGACGACCTCCTTGTCCGGCAGGTACCGGCCGGTGATGGAGACGAGGTGCCATTCGGTCCGCGGGCCGATCACCGTCCCCGGCGGCAGCAGCTGCGCCAGCGGCAGCGGCGCGGCCGTGAACGACGTCTCCAGCGCGGAGTTCTGCTGCTCGCGTTCGGTGTTGCGGCTGAACTGCCACGGGGAAAGCAGCGTGAAGCAGCAGATGGCGAAGGTGAACACCACCGCCGTCAGAGCCAGCCACCCGGGCTTGAGCAGGAACCGCAACCGCACCCCACCACGGTAGGCCGTGCCCCGGCCGGGCCGCCCGCCGACCTCCGCCACCTGTGACTTCTACCCCCGCGAACGCACCCAATCGAGCAATCCGGGCACCGTGCGCTCGACCATGCCGAGGACGTCCTCGAAGCCGTCGTCACCGCCGTAGTAGGGGTCGGGGACCTCGGCGCCTTCGGGTGCGGTCGGGTCAAACGACCGCAGCAGCCGCACCTTCGCCGGATCATCGACCCGCGAGCGCAGGAAGGCGGCATGCCCCTCATCAGCGGCCAGCAGCAGATCGGCGGCGAGGTCTTCGTCCGACACCTCGGACGCCACGTGTGAAGTCGGGTAGCCGTGCGCTTTCAGCGTCGCGCGGGCCCGCTTGTCGGCGGGCTCCCCGGCATGCCACGGCCCGGTACCGGCGCTGGTGACGCGCACGGCGTCGCCGAGGCCGGCTTCGTCGAGCTTGGCCTGGAACACCAGCTCGGCCATGGGGGAGCGGCAGATGTTGCCGGAGCAGACGAAGACGATGTGGGTCACGTTCGCGAGGGTAACGGTGGCGATCGGGAATCGAACGACACCGACTCCCCGGTCGAGCTGCGGAAGGGCGGCAGTCGAGGCCGCGCCGCCATCGGTCCGCTGATCCTGCTCGGGTCACCGCGAACCCGACAGCCGCGAGCGGCCGACGCCGGTGCCGGCTGGGTGCTGCCCGATCGCACCAAGGGCTACCAGGCGGCGTGCGAGACCGCGCTGTCCGTGCGCCGCGGCTTCGGGTGGGGCCTGCTCGCGCTCGGCGTGCTCGTGTTCGCCGGTGCGCTCGTCGTCCGGCGGCCCGAGGGGGCCGGCCGCGCGGCGGCCTAGTCAGCCACCGGGCGCCGTTCGCGAGGGTAATCGGCGGTTCACCCCTTCACCCGCTCGCTCGGCGGTACCCGCGGCCCGCGATCGGCACTTAGCGTGATCAAGCGAGGACGCGAACCGGAAGGAAAGCGATCATGCACGGATGCTGCTCGAAGTGCACCGGTCAGGGCTGCGGCTGCTGCGGCAACTGCAACTGACCCTCCACGCGGCGCTCACGGCGGCGGCGGCCAGACGCCGCCGGAGCGCCACCCACAGCACACCGCACGGCCGGAAAACGTCCATGCGAAGATCCCCGGATGCCCGCACTCTCCGAAGTCATCGCCGTGCTGGAGCAGGCCTACCCGCCCGCGCTCGCCGAGTCGTGGGACGCCGTCGGTCTCGTCTGCGGTGATCCCGCCGAGCCCGTCACGCGCGTGCTCTTCTGCGTCGACCCGGTCGCCGAAACCGTCGACGAGGCCGCCGAGCTCGGGGCGCAGCTGATCGTCGCGCACCACCCGCTGCTCCTGCGCGGTGTGCACGGCGTCCCGGCCGACACGGCCAAGGGCGCGCTCGTGCATCGGATGATCCGCGCCGGCATCGCGCTCTACTGCGCCCACACCAACGCCGACTCGGCCGACCCCGGTGTCTCGGACGCGCTCGCGCAGGCGATCGGGCTCCGCGTCACCGGCCCGCTGGCGCCCAACGCCGACGGCGTCACCGGGATCGGACGGCTCGGGGAGCTGCCCGAGCCGGAGCCGTTCGCGATCTTCGTCCAGCGCGTGGCCGACGCCCTGCCCGAGACCGTGCCCGGGGTGCTCGGCGCGGGCGACGAGGAGCGCGAGATCCGCACCGTCGCCGTGTCCGGCGGGGCCGGGGACTCCTACCTGAAGCAGGCCACCGCGGCCGGTGCCGACGCCTACGTCACCGCCGACCTGCGGCATCACCCCGCCGGTGAGCACCTGGCCGGGACTCCGCCGGTGCCCGCGCTGGTCGGGCTGACCCACTGGGCCAGCGAATGGCCGTGGTGCGGGCAAGCCTCGGCGGTCGTGGCGCGGGCGTTTGCGGGTAACGTCGACACCTGCGTCTCCACGCGGTGCACCGACCCGTGGAACGTCCGCGCCGAGCGCACATCGAACTAAAGAGGAGCACCGTGAAGGCCGAACCCGCCGTGCAGCGCCAGTTGCTCGAGCTCGCCAAGGTGGACGCCGAGCTCTCGCGCACCGCGCACCGCCGCCGCACCCTGCCGGAGCTGGCCGAGATCGACGCGGGGGAGAAGACCGCCCGCGAGCGCCGCGACGCGCTCGTCTCCGTGGAGACCGCCGCCTCTGACCTCGACCGCGAGATCGCCCGGCAGGAGAAGGAGATCGAGTCGGTGCGCGCCCGCGAGGACCGCGACCGCAAGCTCCTCGCGTCCGGCTCGGTGAACTCGAAGCAGATGACCGACATCGAGCACGAGCTGCAGTCGCTGGAGCGGCGCCAGCGCGCGCTCGAGGACGACCTGCTGGAGCTGATGGAGCAGCGCGAAGCCCTCGGCCTGGACGCGCAGCGCACCGGCGCCGAGGTCGACAAGGCCGAAGCCGAGGTCGTCGCCGCGACCGCCCGCCGCGACGAGGCGTTCAAGGACCTCGACACCACCCGCGCGCGCCGCGAGGAAGACCGCGAGAAGCTGGTGCCGCGCTTCCCGGAGCCGCTGCTCAAGCTGTACGAGCGGGTCCGCGAGCACAAGGGCATCGGCGCCGCCCTGCTGCGCGCCCGCCGCTGCGGCGCCTGCCAGCTGGAGCTGGACCGCAGCACCATCAGCGAGATCAAGGCCGCGCCGGAGGACGACGTCATCCAGTGCGAGAACTGCGGCGCGATCCTGGTCCGGACCGTGGAGTCGGGGCTGTGACGTCGCACGTCCTGATCGAGGCCGACGGCGGCTCCCGGGGCAACCCCGGGCCCGCCGGCTACGGCGCCGTCGTCAAGGACGCCGCCACCGGTGACGTCCTCGCCGAGCGCAAGGAAAGCCTCGGCGTCGTCACCAACAACGTCGCCGAGTACCGCGGCCTGATCGCCGGGCTCGCCGCCGCGGCCGAGCTCGGGGCGTCCACTGTGGACGTCCGGATGGACTCGAAGCTCGTGGTGGAGCAGATGTCCGGGCGCTGGAAGATCAAGCACCCGGACATGCAGCCGCTGGCCGAGCAGGCCAAGGAGCTGGCCGCCGGCTTCTCCCGCGTCAAGTACGAGTGGATCCCGCGCGCGCAGAACTCCCACGCCGACCGCCTGGCCAACGAGGCCATGGACGAAGCCGCCGGGAAGCCCGCCGCCGCGCCGAAGCCGACGCTCCCGACCCGCAAGCCCGACCGCGCGACCGTGGCGTGGACCGGCGCGAAGGGCACTCCGACCCGGCTGCTCCTGCTGCGCCACGGCCAGACGGAGATGTCGGCGCTGCGCCGCTACTCCGGCCGCGGCGACGTCCCGCTCACCGAACTGGGCCGCGCGCAGGCCGCGGCCGCGGCGAAGCGGCTGGCCGCGATGGACGGCCTGGTCGTCGACGGCCAGGCGGTTCCGATCATCGCGTCGCCGCTGACGCGCACGAAGCAGACCGCGCAGGCCGTCGCCGACGCGCTCGGCGGCCGCGTCGAGACCCACCCCGGCCTCATCGAGACCGACTTCGGTGACTGGGAAGGCCTGACGTTCGCCGAAGCGGCCGACCGCGACCCCGAGCTGCACGGCTCCTGGCTGGGTGACAGCGCGGTGCCGCCGCCGGGCGGGGAGAGCTTCGACGTCGTCCACCGGCGCGTCCGCAAGGCCCGCGACGAGCTGATCGCCGAGCACGGCGGGCGGACGTTGCTGCTGGTCAGCCACGTGACGCCGATCAAGACGCTGCTGCGGATGGGCCTCGACGCCGGCCCGCAGCTGCTGTTCCGGCTGCACCTCGACCTCGCGTCGCTGTCGATCGTCGAGTTCTACCCGGACGGCAACGCCTCGGTCCGCCTGGTGAACGACACCTCGCACCTGTCCTGACCCGTCGAATGTGGGGTGGATCACGCTCAATGCCGACGCGTGGCCGACCCCCGATGGGGTATTGGCTACAGTGTCTCGACCGCGTCGCCGCGGTGGCGGGTCCGCCTGTGGATCCACTTCAGGGGGCGCCGGCTCGCGCGTATCCCACCGGCAGAAGCCTGCGGGCGGAACAGTGACGAGGACATGACGGCTAGCGCACTCACCGAGACCTCCCCGAGCGACGTCCCCGAGGACCCCGCGCCCGCGACGACGACGCGGAGCTGGGGCTCGCGGCTCGCACCGGTGCTGGCCGTGCTCGCCGGCGTCGCGGCGGTCGCCGTGCACGCCACCCGCTACGGCCACTGGATCGTCGACGACGCCGCCATCACGTTCTCCTACGCCCGCAGCTTCGCCGACGGCCTCGGCCCGGTGCTGCAGCCGGGCGCCCCGCCGGTCGAGGGCTTCTCCGACCCGACGTGGATGGTGCTGCTCGGCCTCGGCAAGCTCGTCGGCCTCTTCGACCACGGCTCGCTCTTCGGTCTGCCCGACTACGTGCTGTTCCCGAAGGCGCTGGGCCTGCTGTTCACCGGCGGCATCCTGACCGCCTGCTACTTCGCCGCGAAGCAGATCTTCACCCGCTTCGCGTGGCTGGCCACGCTGGTCGCCGGCCTGACGCTGGCGACGATCCCGTCGTTCGTCATCTGGGTCGTGTCCGGCCTGGAGAACTCGCTGTTCGCGTTCGCCGTGGTCACGCTGGCCGTGACGCTGTTCGTCGCGGTCCGCAACGATCGCCTGCTGACGCCGAAGGTCGCGCTCTGGGCCGGGGTCATGGTGGCGTTCGCCGCGCTGACCCGGCCGGAAGGCCTGATCTACGCGGGCGCGTACCCGCTGACGGCGCTGTTCCTGCTGCGCGGCGGGCTGTTCTGGAAGAGCTTCCGCCTCGCGCTGCTGTCCGTGGCGGCGTTCGCGGTGCCGTTCGGCGCGTACGTCGTCTGGCGCCACGCCGAGTTCGGCCGGCTCCTGGCCAACCCGTCGGTGGCGAAGCAGCAGGGGTTGCCCGGCTTCGACGCGGTGAAGCGCCCCTTCGAACTGGCCGAATACGCGGGCTGGGCCGGCGTCGTGGTGCTGGCGCTGGTGATCGCGTTCGCGCTGGTCAAGGCCCCGTGGCGGCGCTCGCTGATCGCGCTGCTGGTGCCGCTGGGGCTCGGCATCGTCGCGTACGGCGTGATGGTCGCCGACTGGATGTACCAGCACCGTTTCGCCAGCCCGATCTGGGCGCTGGCGGTCATCGCGGGCACGCTGTCGGCGGGCGAGCTGCTGCGCCACCGCCAGGCCCTGCTGCGCGTCGGCGTGGTCGTGGTGCTGGTGGGCGCGTTCGTCCCGTCGGCGATCGGGTTCGCGGCCGCGGCCGACAAGTTCGCGAAGAACCCCAACATCACGGCGTGCCTGGTGGCGGACCGCTTCGGCCGCGGCTTCAACACGTACGCGGACATCCTCGGCATCCAGAAGGCGTCGCTGCTGCTGCCGGACCTCGGCGGTTCGTCGATGACCAGCCGCCTCGAGCTGGTCGACATGGCGGGCCTGGTCAACAAGCCGATCGCGGACCTGGTCCACGACAACGACCTGGCGGGCCTGCGCAACTACGTGTTCGACACGGTGAAGCCGACGTTCATTCACTCGTGGGGCCCGTGGGCGGCGGGCAACGGCATCGCGCTGGACCCGCGCCTGGACCGCGACTACGTGCTGATCTACAGCAGCCCGATCGAGGGCCTCCGCAACGGCGACTGGGTCCGTCGCGACGCGGCCACCGACCCGGCGAAGCTGAAGGCGGCGCAGGAGTACGCGGCGAAGACGATCCCGGCCGTGGCGGCGGACCGCTTCGGCGGCCCGCTCGACGACTGCGGGGCGACGATGAAGCCGGGCCAGACGATCACGATGCCCAGCTGAGACTCACCCACAACGCGACCGTCGCCGCGGCCAGGCACAGCGGCGTCGTGATCGCGCCCAGCGCGTGGAACGTGCGGGCCGACGGCGGGGCCGGGAGCGTCCGGCGCCACAGCAGTGTCGCCAGTGAGCCCAGGTAGGTCGCGTTCGGGCCGATGTTGACGCCCAGCAGGACCGCCAGCAGCACGCCCGGTGCCGGGTGCGGGCCGAGGACCGAGAGCAGGATCAGCGTCGCCGGGAGGTTGTTGACGAGGTTGGCGAGCAGCGCCGCCACCCCGGCCGCGACCAGGAGGTCCAGCAGGCCGGTGGACGTCGGCAGGACGTCGCCGAGGAGGCCGCCCAGCACGTGCTCCGACACCGCCTCCACGACGACCGCCAGGCCCAGCACGAACAGGCACAGCTGCGGCGACGCTTCGGTGACCAGCTGCCACGGTCGGATCTTTCCTGTCGCGAGGGCCCGGACGCCGAGGATCAACGCCGCGAGCGCCGCGATCCAGACCGGCTCGACGTGGCCGAGCTGGCCGATGCCGAAGCCGGCCAGCGTCAGGCCGAGGACGACCAGCGCGAACGTCGGCGTCTCGAGGTGCTGCTTCGGCTCGGCCGTCTCGCGGGGACGCAGGTCGGCGGCGAAGAACCGCAGGAACACCAGCAGTTCGATCCCGATCGTGACCAGCCACGGCAACGCCATCAGCGCCGTGAACCCGGCGAACGTCAGTCCCGACGCGGCGAAGGCGAGGAGGTTCGTCAGGTTGGACACCGGCAGCAGCGTCGACGCCGAGTTGGCCAGGTGCGCGCACGCGTAGACGTGCGGGCGGGGCGGCAGCGCCAGGCCCTTCGCCGTGGCGAGCACGACCGGGGTGAGCAGGACGACGGTGGCGTCCAGGCTCAGGATCGCGGTCACTCCGGCCGCCGCGGCGAAGGTGAGCACCAGAAGCCGGCGCGGTTTGCCGTGGCAGGCCTCGGCCAGGCGGTTGCCGAGCCAGCTGAAGACGCCGTCCACACTGGCCAAAAAGGACAAAAGCAGGATGGCGGCCAGGAAGCCCAGGGTCGGGAGGATCTCGACAGCCCGTTGCCCGGCCGCTTCGGGACGGACGAGCCCGAGCAGCAACGCGAGACCCGCCGCCGGCACCGCGGCAACGGCTTCGGGCCAGCCGCGCGGCCGGACGATGGCGAAGACCAGCACGACGGCCAGCAGTGCGAGGCTGCCGGCCCCTGCCCAGAAGTTCACGTGCCCACGCTAATCGACGGCCGCGCAAGCGCCCCAATGTGGCGTTGGTTGCGTTCAACGCACCGAACGCCACATTGGGGCGCTTGCGTCAGACCCCCAGCGGCTCCGGCGTGGCCGCGCCGCGGGCCAGGTCCTGTTCCTTCGCGCGGATCACCGGCAGCACCTCCTTGCCGAAGTGCTCGACGTCCTCCAGGTAGTGCAGGAACCCGAGCAGCAACAGGTTCGCCCCGCGCTTCTTGTACTCGATCGCCCGGTCGGCGATCTGCTCCGGCGTCCCGATCAGCTTCGTCCGGAAGCCGTCGTTGTACTGCACCAGGTCCTCGAACTCCGAGTCCGCCCACATCCCCTTCGCGTCCGAAGTGGACTTGCCGGCCTGTGCCACCGCCGAGCGGAAACCCTCGACCGCCTCGACGTTGGCCTTCTCGACGATCTCCTTCAGCACCGCGCGGGCCTCGCTCTCCGAAGAACGCGCGATCACGAACCCGTTCAGTCCGAATCGGACAGTCCGGCCGGCAGTAGCGGCGTAGCCGCGCACCTCCGAAACCTGCTCGCTGAACCCGTCGAAATCCTTGCCATTGCTGAAGTACCAGTCCGAAACGCTCCCGGCCAGCTTCCGCGCCGCCGTCGAATTGCCGCCCTGGAAGATCTCCGGGTGCGGGGCCGCGACCGGCTTCGGTTTGATGTCGAAGTCGTGGATGCGGTAGAAGTCGCCGCGGAACTCGGCGTGGTCGTTGGTCCAGAGTTCGCGCAGGACGCGGATGAACTCCTCCGAACGCCGGTAGCGCTCGTCGTGCTCCAGCCACGGTTCGCCGAGGCCGGTGAATTCGCCCTTGAACCAGCCGCTGACCACGTTCACCGCCGCGCGGCCGCCGGAAATGACGTCGGCGCTGGCGATGAACTTCGCCAGCACGCCCGGGTGCCACAGTCCCGGGTGGACGGCCGCGATCACCTTCAACCGTTGTGTGGCCAGCAAAAGCGCCAAGCTGAACCCGGTCGACTCGTGCTGGTAGGAGGCGCCGTAGCTCGCGGTGTAGCGAACCTGGGAAAGCGCGTACTCGAACCCGCTGTTCTCGGCCAGCACCGCCAGCTGTTTGTTGTACTCGTAGCCCCAGTCCGTCCGCTGTTCGATATCGGACGTGACGAGGCCACCGCTCACGTTCGGGACCCAGTAGGCGAATTTCAACGGCTCTTCGAACGACATGACCCGAGTAGAGCAACGACCCGGAAACGGGTCAACGCGCGTCCGCACGGTGGGACTTGGCCAGCGCGCCACCGAGTTCCGCGCGGCCGGGGATGCCCAGCTTCCGGTACGCACCCGACAGGTGCAGCTCCACCGTGCGCCGCGTGAGGTGCAGCGCCGTCGCGATTTCCCGGTTGGTCAACCCCTGCGCGGCCATCACGGCGATGCGGTTTTCCTGCCGGGTCAAGCCGTGTTCGTTGTCCTTGGCCGGGGTCAGCGCGCGCCGCGCCGAACGCAGTTCCTCCGCCGCGCGCCGGGCGAGCGGGCGCGCGCCGCAGTGCTCGCTCAGCTCCACCGCCTGTCGCAGCGTTTCGATGGCCTTTTCGGACTGGCCGTGCCGCGCCTGCAGGCTGCCGAGCTCCGTCAGCGCCGTCGCCAGCTGCAGCCGCGCCGGGGACGTCCGCAGCGTCGTGATCGCCTTGGTCAGCGCGCGCTCGGCTTCGTCGTCCTCGCGCACGAGGCCCAGCGTCGTCAACGCCGTGCCGAGCGGGCGCGCCGCGCCCCAGCGGGCCGCCGCGTTGCTGTCCTCTTCGGCCAGCCGGGCCGCGTCGTCGGCCTGCCCGAGCGCCAGCGCGGCCCGCGCGGCGTGCGCGCGCCACGGCACGAACCCCGGGAATCGCATGCCGTGGTGGGCCAGCCGCCGTCCGCAGCTGAGCAGGTCCTCGAACCCGAAGCGGGTGTACCCGGTGGCGACGCGCAGGCGTCCCCGCGCGTACAGCAGGTAGGTGTGGGTGAACAGGCCCTGGCTGGCCACGAAGTCCATCCGGTCCAGCAGCGACGTCGCCGCCTCGAACCGGCCCAGGTCCACCCAGCACTCGACGAGTCTCGCCGCGCACAGCACGCCGACCGGGCAGGTCGTCGTGCCGCCGCGCTCGTCGAACCGGCGCAGCAGCGATTCGAAGTGCACGCTCGCGCGCTGCAGGTCACCGCTGGCCTGCAGCGCGATGCCTCGGGCCAGGGTGGGCAGCGCGCCGTGCGGCACGTGCACGTCCCACGGCTCGCGCTCGACGTCGAGGACGCGGCAGAGCCGGTCGACGTGGGCCGGCTCGTCCGCGAGCACCGCGGTGGCCAGCGTGAAGAAGTAGTGCTGCTCGAACAGTTCTCCGTCGTCGCCCGACAACGCGTCCGTGAAGTGCCCGAGCGCGTCCTGCGCGGACTCACCGCTGCGGACGGCGTCGAGCGCGAGCAGCGCCGAGCGGCTCCGCTGCGCCGCCGGGTCGGTCAGCGGCGCCCACTGCTCCTCGAAGTCGCGGAACTCCGGGGGCGGGCCCAGCCGGCTGCCCGCCTCGGCGAGGTAGGTCATGCACAGCAGCGGCCAGACGGCGTCCGGCCCGCCGGCGTCGAGCCGCGCCGCGATCTGGCCCGCCGCGCTGATCCCGAGCCGGGCGTCCTGCCCGCCGCAGAGGGACAGCAGCATCGCGGAGGCGATGAACGCGGCCGTCTCGCGGTTGCTGATCGTGTCGACGGCTTCCCGCACCCGCTTCGCCGCGGCCTGCGGGTCGACCTGGAACTCCGCGTGCGCCAGCTGCAGCAGCACGGCGACCCGGCGCCCGGACGTCAGCCGTTCCGCCAGCGCCCGCCGCAGGTGCCGCGCCGCCAGCTCGGGCCGTCCGGAGAACACGGCGTCACGCGCGCTCAGCCGGAGCACGTCCACGCCCCACGGGATCCGGATCGACGTCGCTTCCAGCAGGTGCGCGGCCACGCGCTCGACCGGCGCGCCCGTCTCCGACAGCAGCTTCGCCGCCCGCCCGTGGTTGACCGCGCGAGTCGTCTGCGGCATGTCCTTCAGCAGGGAGTTGCGGACGAACGAGTAGGTCAGCGACGGCTGGTTGCTGTTGGTGAGCACGTGCAGCCGGACCATCGTGTCGATCGCCTGCAACGCGTCGAGCTCGTCGACCCCGGCGAGCTGGGCCAGCAGGTCGAACCCGGCGTCCTCGCCGAGGATGGCCGCCGCGTGCAGGATCTCCGCCGCGTGCGGGAACTCCTGCATCCGCGTGTGGAGCACCTGGCCGATCAGCGACGAGCCGAGCTCGTGCGGGTCCGCGCCGGGCAGCAGCCGCGGCCGCAGGGCCTGCAGCAGGTACGGGTTGCCGCCAGTCGCTTCGCGGCACGCGGTGGCGAGCTCGCCGGGGGCGAGGCCGAGGATTTCGGCCGCGGCCGCGTCGCCGAGGCCGTTGAGGGTGATCGACGCCGGCGTGCAGCCCGCCATCTCCAGCAGCGCGACCTCGTGGTGCGGCGGGTGCCCGGTCAGCGCCGTCAGGAGGATCAGCACCGGCAGGTCGAGCACGCGGTTGCGGATGTAGGCGAGGCACCGCATGGACCAGGCGTCGGCGAGGTGCACGTTGTCGATGCCGAGGAACAGCGGCCCCCGGCCGGCCGCCTCGCGGACGAGCCCGAAGAAGAGTTCGAGCGCTTCGCTCTCCCCGGCCGGTCCGCACAGCTCGGCGGTCCGCGGGCGCGGCGCGCCGGGTTCGCTCAGCGCGTCCGCGAGCTGGCGGGCGAGCCCGCCCGGCAGGTGGCTCTCCAGCCGCGACCCGGTGGCGATCGCGACGGTGAAGCCCGCGTCCGCGGCCAGCGCCGCGACGGTGTGGAGGGTGGCGCTCTTGCCCATGCCGAACTCGCCGACCAGGACCGCGCTGGCCGCCCGGCCGCCGAGCGCGGCGGGGAAGAGGCTGGTCAGACGGCTGAGCTCGGGCTCGCGGCCGGGGAGCCGCGGGGCGGGACGCTTCGGTACCGAAGCCCCGCTGACGGGGTTCTCGGGATTTACTTCGGTATCCACCGTAAGGACTTTCATGTTGGGTTGGGGCAGACTACTGGAATCCGGCCGACCAGGGGAGATCCCGCGGAGCGCGGCCGGAACGGGCCACGACACGAGCAGGGGAGACGATGGACGCAGCCGATGCGAACCGGTCCTTCTCCTCGGCCGGCCCCGCCGCACCCCCGTCGGGCAGCGGGTAGCCGGAGCCGCCGCGGGGGAGGTACCCGAGCCGGTCCGCCTCCGCCAGCGCCTCGCCCACCGAGCGGAACTCGGCCACCAGGACCCGGCAGCGCGCGCAGCCCCGCAGGTGCGTTTCGAACTCCGCCGGATCGTCGAGGACGCCGAGCCCGTGCGCCGCGGCGTCCCGGTGCTTCCCCGTCATCGCACCGCCACTTCCCCGAGCGCCTTCCGCAATTGCCGCATCGCCGTGTACAACCGCGATTTAACGGTTCCTTCCGGAATTCCCAGAATTTCCGCCGCCCGCCGAACGGTGTTTCCGGCGAGGTAGGTCTCGTAGATGACGGACTGGTATTTCGCGTCCAGTTCTCCCAATGCCCGAGTAATCGTTAGTGCGGCTAACGAACTGTCCGCCCGGTCGGCCGACTCGGTGTTTTCCGGGATGTCCAGAGCGACCTCCTGCGGGCGGACCCGGCGATTTCTCCAGCCGTCGATGACGATCCGGCGGGCCACCGTGAGCAGCCAGCCGCGCAGCATTCCGGGGTCGCGTTCGAGGGTGTCCGAGTGCTGCCACGCGCGGATCATGGTCTCCTGCACGACGTCTTCGGTCCACTGTCGGTCGTGGTTGGTCAGGGCCAGTACCTGCGCGAACAGGGTGGCGCGGAAGTCCTTGTACAGCAACGGGACGAGATCGTCCGCCGGATCGGCCGCGACGGCGGCCGCGGTGGCGGACGAGGCGTAGCCGAGCTGGCCGCGACTTTCTCTGCCCAGTGCTTCCATAAAGCTCGCAACCTCACCTGACTGGCGGACCGTGGGGCCATCGGAGCGTAGCGCAAAACCACTTAATAGGCCATATGCATTAGTTTCCGTGCCCCATTAGCGTCGGCGTCGACGACGCGCGTTCAAGATCGGTTCAGAATGTGTCTTGTGATGCACGTCACAGGTCACTAAAAGGTGACATCGAGAACCGGATCACACCTTTCCGCCGTAGCTGGATGTGAGGACTCCTTCGCGAAGGGACAACGGGGATGCCGCTCCGATTCATGGCGCTGCTGGCCGCCGCGGCCGCGTTCGCGCTCGGGTGCGCGCTCCCGGCGGCCGCGGGCGAACTGCAGCAGACCGATCGCGGCCTGCTGACCCGGCTGAAGCAGCACACGCTGTGGGCCGGGCCGTCGAGCAGGCTCGCCGCCGAGCGGGCCGTCAACCGCCGCGTCCGCGCGGTCGCCGTCCGCATCGCCGACGACCAGGCCCGCCTCGACGTCGCCCTGCGCGCGGTCGCCGACCGGCTCGCGATCACCCTCCCGGGGGAACCGACCGGCCAGGAGCGCGCCTGGGCGGAGGAAATCGCCGCGGACTCCGGCGACGCGTTCGACCGCGCCTACGTCAACCGGCTCCGCGCCGAGTACGGCAGCCTCTTCGCGCTCGCCTCCGACGTCCGCGCCGGCACCCGCGACGACGACGTCCGCGCGTTCGCCCAGACCGCCGTCGACACCGCGCTCGGGCACCTGACGCTCCTGGAGAGCACCGGGCTCGCCGAAACCACGTCCCTGCTCGTGTCCGCCACCGAAGCCGACACCCTCGGCGGCGGCGACCTCGCCGCCGGTGCCGTCCTCGTGGCCCTCGCCGCCGTCGCCACGTTCGGCCTGCTCCGCCTGCTCGGAACTCCCCGCACGACCCCGCCGCGCACCCGGAGGTAGCCGCCCATGTCCCCCTCTGCCGCACTGGTCCCGGTGTCGCCGCACGACACCGGGATCGCCGAGGCGGCCGCGCTCTCCGGCCGCCTCACCTACCTCTGCATGTGCCTCACCCTGTGCTGGGGCGTGCTCGCCGCCACCGGCTGGGTCCGCCGGCTCAGCGGCCAGGACGCGCTGCGCACCGGGCACGTCCTGCTCGCCGCGTTCACCCTCGCCACCGGCACCGTGCACGGGCTGACCTTCCTCTTCCTCGAGGACGACCCGTTCGGCGCCGCCGACCTCCTGCTGCCCTTCTACGACGGCGCCCCGCGGCACGCGCTCGGCATCGCCGGTCTCGAGCTGGTGATCGCCGTGTCCGTGACGGCGGGCCTGCGCCGCGGCGCACGCGAAGGCCGCTGGCTGCGCTTCCACCAGGCCGGCTACCTCGCGATCGGCCTCCTCGCCGTGCACGCGTGGCTCGGCGCCGTCTCGAGCGGGCACCTCGCCGTCGTCTGGCTGGCCGGTCTCACCCTGCTCGTCCCGCCGGTGCTGCTGTCGGTCCTGCGGGTGCTGCCCGCCGCGGTGCTCGCCCGCGCCGGGCTGATCACCCCGCCCGAGCCGGAGCCGGCGGCGCTGCGCGTGGACGTCGACAGCGACCGGTGCCACGCGTACGGCGTCTGCCAGAGCGAGGCGCCCCAGGTGTTCCAGCTCGGCCAGGACGGACGGCTCGAGTACGAGAAACGCCCCGGCGCGGGGGAGGCCCCGAACGTCCGCGCCGCCGCACGCGCCTGTCCCATGCGAGCCATCCACCTGCTGGGAGCGATCAGATGACTGAACGCATCGTCATCGCCGGAGCCGGACTGGCCGGCCTGCGCGCCGCCGAACGGCTGCGCGAACTGGGGTTCGACGGCGAGGTCGTCGTCCTCGGGGCCGAATCCGGCATCGCCTACCACCGCCCGGCGCTGTCCAAGCAGCTGCTCACCGGTGCGGTCAGCCGCGCCGACACCCTCCTCGCCGACCCGCTCGAAGTGGACGCGGAATGGCGGTTCGACACGCCGGTCACCGCGCTGTCCCCGCACCGGCAGGTCGTCCACCTCCGCGACGAGGAACTCCGCTACGACGGCTTGATCATCGCCACCGGCGTCGAACCCCGGCGCCTGCCGGGCGCGCCGCACGGCCACCCGCGCGTGGTCGTCGTCCGCACCCTCTCCGACACCGTCGCCCTCCAGCGCGCGCTGGCCGGCCACCCGGGCCCGGTCGCGGTGATCGGCGACGGCTTCATCGGCTGCGAAGTCGCGTCCAGCCTCCGCGAGACCGGCCGCGGCGTCGTCCTCTTCGGCCGGTCGCGCCCGCTGCTGGCCGACGTCCTCGGCCCCGACATCGGCGACTGGCTCACCGCGCTGCACACCGCCCGCGGCGTCCACCTGGAACTCGGCACGACGATCCGCCGCTGGCGCCCGGGGACGACGTCCGTCGGGCTCGAGTTCGCCGACGGCCGCGCGCTCGACGTCGCGTGCGTCGTCGTCGCGGTGGGGAGCGTCCCGGCGGTGTCGTGGCTGCGCGGCGCGAAGCTGCCGCTCGACGACGGCGTCGTCTGCGAACCCACCTGCCACGTCGTCGGCTCGTCGACGATCGTCGCGGCCGGCGACGTCGCCCGCTGGCCCAACCTCCGCTACGACCCGGCACCGCGGCGCGACGAACACTGGCTCAACGCCGTCGAAATGAGCCGCGCGGCCGCCGAGAACCTCCTGGCGGGGCCGCAGGGCGCGCGGCCGTACACGCCGGTGCCGCGCTACTGGTCCGAGCAGCACGGCGTCCGCATCCAGGTCGCGGGCCGCCCCGCGCTGGCCACCGACACGGTCCTGCTGGAGTCGCCGGTGCCCGGCACGCGGCCCATCACGGGCTTCGTCCGCCACGGCAGGCTGGTCGGGCTGATCGGCCTGGACAGCCCCGCCGCCGTCCTGCACTGGACGGCCGAACTGGCCCGCCAGCACCCCGCGCCGGCCCGCCACCACACCGAAGCGGTGGCGGGCTACTGAGCTACCATCCTGGCTGCGGACGAGCTGGCAGGGCGGCCGCGGGCCGGGGCGACCCGGCCCGAGGAAAGTCCGGACTCCACGGGGCAGGGTGGTTGCTAACGGCAACCCGGGGTGACCCGCGGGAAAGTGCCACAGAAAACAGACCGCCCCCGCCTTCGGGCAGGGGTAAGGGTGAAACGGTGGTGTAAGAGACCACCAGCGTCCCGGGTGACCGGGACGGCTAGGTAAACCCCACCCGGAGCAAGGCCAAGAGGGAGCTTTCGAGCTCCTGCGCAGGCGTTCGAGGACGGCCCGTCCGAGCCTGCGGGTAGGCCGCTGGAGCCTGCCGGCGACGGCAGGCCGAGATGGATGGCCGCCGCCCCGGGAGCCGCGAGGCGACCGGGGAACAGGATCCGGCTTACATGCCAGCTCGTCCGCCCCTCCTTCACGCTCACGCTCGTGAGTGGCAAGTCGGGTTAGAACCCGACTTACCACTCACGACCGCAGGCGGTTCCCCGCGGGGTTACCCGGTAGTAGGGTGCCGCTATGGCGGGTGACGAGAAGCGGTTCAAGTCGGCGTTCGATTCCCTGCACGCTCTGGCGTACTTCGCCCCCGAGGTGGACGAAGCGCTCACCGGAGCCGGCCTGCGCCCCGGGCGGATGCCGTACTTCGCCGGGCGGTCCGCGGCCATGGGCGCCGTCGGGCCCGAGGTCGTCGCGGCCACCTTCTACAACTTCAACCCCGAGGTCGTCGCCCGCGTGATCCCGCGCGCCTGGACGCTGGCGACACCGGAGCAGGTCCTCGAAGCCCGCGTCGACGGCGTCGACAAAGCGCTGACCAGGCTGCTCGGCGACCACGTGAAGAGCGACGAGGTCGCCGAAGCCGCCGAGCTCGCGCGCGAAGCCACCGCCGGCTGCACCGCCGAAGGCCGCCCGCTCTACGCCGCGCACGCGGGGCTCGGCTGGCCGGGCGAGGCGCACCTGGTGCTCTGGCACGCGATCACCCTGATCCGCGAGTACCGCGGCGACGGCCACATCGCCGCTCTGGTCCTCAACGGCCTGAGCGGCGTCGAAGCCCTGGTCACCCACGTGGCCACCGGCCGCGGCTTCCTCACCGCCACGGCCAAGCTGACCCGCGGCTGGAGCGACGAAGAGTGGGCGGCCGCCGAAGCCCGGCTCGTCGAGCGCGGTCTCCTCGACGCCGAGAGCCGGCTGACCGACGAGGGGGCCGCGCTCCGCGACCGCGTCGAGGTCGCGACGGAGGCGGCCGCGCGGGGGCCGTGGGAGCACCTGGGCGAGGAGCGGACGGCCCGGCTCGAGGAACTTTGCCGCGGGTTGAGCCGGCGGGTGGTCGAGGCCGGGGCGTTCCCGGAGGGTGTCTTCGCGAAGCGCCGGGCCTGACGTTCGGGATCACGCGAGTCGCAGGGTTGCGGCAGTGTCGGCACTCACGGTGAACAAATGCCGGGCGTCGGGGTGAGTTCGTTAGTGCGTCGAGAATTTCGGGTGGCCGGGTTTGCCCCTGAGAGCCCTCGTCACGATGGTGTGGGCGTGGAGTTTTGGTGGGCCAGGCGCACCGCACCGGTTGACAAGGCAGCTGTCGTTTACGCAGCGCGCTTTGACCACTACAGCTCGTAGCTTCCATGATGGTGTTCGAAGCTACCCGGACAGCGTGAAGCTGTCGGCTCAAGCAAACGGGGCGCCCCCTGCTGCAACAGGCGACGCCCCACCACGACAAATCCGCACGCGACTAACGAGCAGGAGAATGCCGCATGTCCAAGACTAACGGCAGCAGACGACGTGGCCCAGCCTCGGAGCCTCGTCACACCTTCTGGTGGGCAGTGGTCAAAATCTTGGCCAGCAAGAAGTTGCATCGACGTTGTACTGAATATGTGCACCTGCTCGGCAGGATCGCGATCACCTTGGTTGCTCTGGCCGCGGTGGTCCTTTTGGTTCGAGGGCCGGACTTGGCCGCGGTCATGCACGACTTGGTCGCCGCCCGCGTCCTTCCGAAGGTCGCCGGCTGACTGCCCCGAGGTGATCCCTGGTGGGCTCGGCTCGTGGTGGTCGAGCCCACCAGGGGTGTAAAGAAATGATCACGCTATGTAGTGAAAAATGTGTGAAGTCCAGCGCGCCCTGTGACGGACGGCCCAGCCTCTCAAGATCGAGATGGCCGCCGACCGGCCGAAGGGTTGTCACAGAACGGACTCGTGCGACACGGCCGTTCGGGTCATGTCACACTGTTCCAGGCCGCACACCGGCCACGGTGCCAGTACCCACAGTGAGCAAATCCCGGGCATTGGGGTGAGTTCGTCAGCACACTGAGAAGTATGGGTGGCCGGGGTTCAACCCGAGGGCCCTTGCCGCGATGATGGTGGGCGTGGAGATTTCGTGTGCCACGCGCACCGCACCGGTTGAAGAGGCAGCCGGTATTCACGCAGCGCGCTTTGACCACTACCCCTCGTAGCCCCCATGATGTTGTTCGAAGCACCGCCTGAGCCAGAACCGCGCGGCCCCCACCGCGCACCGGGAGTATCGCGATGACGACCTTGACCACCCTCGACACGCTGGCCGCCGGCGAGCTGGGCACGGGAAACGTGCGCACCTGGCTGATCGACAACATCATTCCGCTGGTGCTGTTGGCCGTAGCGCTCCTCCTGCTCTGGCTCGGTGGCGGCAAGGGCGACAACGCCGGTGTCATGCGCCGGCTCGCCGGTGTCGTCATCGCGCTCGCCATCATCGGACTCGCGGTCAGCGGCGCCGGCGTCAACGTGGGCCAGTGGATCGCCGGCCTGTTCACCGGCTGAGGCGGGGCCCGCGTGCGCATCAGGACGGATGACGAGGTCTACCGGGTCGACGCCGTGTGGCTCGGCCCCCCGAAAGCGACTTTTCCCTGGAGAGCCCGGTACGTCGCCTGGCTCATCGGCATCCCGACGTTCTTCGTCGTGCTCGGCGTCGAACGCTGGGCGGGCTGGAGCTTCGGGTTCTTTTCGACGGCGTGGGCGTTCGTCGCCACCATCGTCGTGACCCGGCTGCTGACCGCCAAGATCAGCCACGAGCGCCCGCTCGGCGCCGTGGTGGCGATGGCGGGGCGCGAGCTCAACACCCCGAGAGAACTGACCACGGGCACGGGCGGCGCGGTGAGCGCCAGCCGGGTCCGGGTGCGGGCCGAGCGCCCGCTGCCGAAGCACCGCCGGAGGCGGCAGTACCAGCACCACGGCGGCCAGCCGGGTGCGGCTCCGCCCATGCCACCCTCGACGGGGGCGCGCCGCGCCACCGCGCCGGTTCACCAGGGAGCACCACGAGCGCGCCGGGGCCGCGGCAACGCGGCCCGGGCCGGGAGGTAGTCGTTGTTCGGTCGCGGCGATAGCCGAGGAAAACGGGGTCGGGACGCACACTCGGGCGCGTGGCAACCGCCCGAGCAGGTCCGCGCGTCGCGGAACGGCTCGGGTGGCAAGACCCGGCGCTTGACCGGGGAGCAGGCGATTCCCGCGTATACCCCGTCGATCGCGGTGCGAAGCATCGACGGGCACCTGGTCCGCACCGGGTTCGAGGTCTACGCCTGGTACCGGCTCGCGCCGCAGCGCTGGTCGTTCCGCTCGGACTCGCAGCGGCGCGACCTGATCGCGGCCATCGCCGGCCAGTACGCCGAGCTGCAGGGCCGCTGGCTGCACCTGCGCGTCACGAACCGGCCGTACCCGATCCGGATGTGGGCCGAGGCGCACGTCTACAACGCCCACAACCGCCCCCAGGACGTGCCGGGCGCGATGTCGTTCGACGACTACCTGATCGGCGAGCAGCAGCAGCTCATGGGCCGCTCGATGGCCGAAAAAGAGGTCTACATCGGCGTCCAGGTGCAGACCCGGCGGATGGTCGACCGCGCGGTCGAGCGCGCCGCGCCGGTGCTGCGCAAGATCCTGCCCGAGGCCGTCGACGCCGAGCTGAGCGCGCTGGACTCCGAGGTCGAGCACCTCGACCAGGTCATCGGCAGCGCCGGGCTGGAAGGCCGTCCGGTGCACGCCGAGGAGATGTCCTGGCTGATGCACCGCTCGTGCTCCCTCGGCCTGCCCGCGCCGCGGAACATGCCCGCCGTGCCGGGCGCGGCCTGGGAGCCGGAGGACCTGGCCAGCTTCACCGACGCGGCCGACTTCTACGCCGAGCCGTACGCGCCGACGGTGACCGTCCGCGGCCGCACCGGCTCCAACGCCGGCGTCTCGCGGCACCTGGCGGTGCTGACCGTCGGGCAGATGCACGGCCTGCAGATCCCCGAGGTCGACGACCCGTGGATCCAGCACGCCGACCGCCTGCCCGCCGCGGTCGAGGTGTCCGCGCGCATCTACGTCCGGCGGCCCGAAGAGG
Organism: Amycolatopsis solani; assembly: GCF_033441515.1. Taxonomy (NCBI): domain Bacteria; kingdom Bacillati; phylum Actinomycetota; class Actinomycetes; order Pseudonocardiales; family Pseudonocardiaceae; genus Amycolatopsis; species Amycolatopsis solani. Next base: position 48,598 of record NZ_JAWQJT010000001.1, on the reverse strand, counting down.
TCGCCGGCGAGCTGCAGCGCCAGATGAACAAGGTCCGCTCGCAGGTCAAGCACTACACCGACGAGCACGAGCTGGAGCCGCCGCAGTCGCTGTCGCGGCAGGCCGGGCGCGTGCTGGAGATCGACGACGAGATGACGTCGGGCTTCACCGCGCTCGCCACCCGCGTGCGCTCGTGGTGGCGGCTGGCGGTGTCCGGCCCGACCGAGCGCGACGCGCTGCGCCTGGCCCAGCAGCTGCTCGACCTGTACAAGCCGAAGATCGCCATCGAGCACCCCGAAGCCCAGTACGCGCTGGCCAGGGAGTTCATCCCGGGCGAGCCGCTGGCCTCGGCGGCGTACATGCGCCGCGGCTCGGTCGTCTGGAGCGCTTCGGCGGTCCCGACGGCGACGGCGGAGGTCGGCGACCGCCGCGGCATCCTGCTCGGCGAGACGTGCACGGCGACCCGCCGTCCGGTGGCCTGGGACCCGTGGATGGCCCAGGAGATCCGCGACGGCTCCGGCCTGACGGCGATGGTCGCGGGCCTGGGTGGCGGCAAGTCGTTCCTCGGCGGCGGCATCGTCTACAAGACGCTGCGCGCGGGGGCGAACTGGACGATCCTCGACCCCTCCGGCCCGCTGTCGCGGCTGTGCGACCTGCCGGAGCTGCGCCCGTACGCGCGGCCGATCAACCTGCTCAACGCCCAGCCGGGGATCCTGAACCCGTACCGGGTGGTCGCCGAGCCGCTGATCGAGCACTTCATGGACGAGGACGACCCGGAGCGCTCCTGGCGCCGCGAGAAAGCACTGGCCGGCGCGACGCGGCGACGTCTCGTGCTGGACGTCCTGACGGGTGTCCTGCCGTACGAGGTCTCCCGGATGGCCCAGACCCGGATCGTGCTGCTGCGCGCGGTGCGGGCGGTGGGTGGCCGCTTCGACGCGGACCCGGGCCAGGTCATCGACGCGCTGCGGCGGGATTCTTCGGAACACCACGAGCACGCGGGCGTCGTCGCGGACTTCCTCGACGAGATGCGCGAGCGGATGGCGCTGCTCATCCCGGAGGCGGACGCGGACCCGTACTCGGAGACGCGTGACGACCGCCTGACGGTCCTGACGATGGCCGGGCTGACGCTGCCGAAGGACGGCGTCCCGCGCGAGTACTGGACGGACGCGGAATCCCTCGGCGTCGAGATGCTGAACCTGGCGGCGTGGCTGACCCAGCGGTCGGTGTACGAGAAGCCGAAGGAGATGCGCAAGGGCGTCTGGATCGACGAGGCGTTCTTCCTGTCCGAGGTCCCGACCGGGCGCGTGCTGATGAACCGCTTCGCGCGCGACTCGCGGAAGTGGAACGTCCGGGTCCTGCTGTCCTCGCAGATCCCGGCGGACTTCCTGAAGATCCAGGGCTTCGTGGCCCTGCTGGACTCGGTGTTCGTCGGCCGTCTCGACGACGACGACGCCCAGGCGGACGCGCTGCGCCTGCTGAAGGTCCCGGTCGGCGTCGGCTACGAGCAGGTCGTCGCGGCTCTCGGACGTCGTCCGGGCGCGCAGCGAAGCGGTCTCGAGCGCGACGTCGAGCCCCGCCAGTTCATCTTCGGCGACGGCGCGGGCGGCGTGGAGCGCATCCGCGTCGACTTCTCCGGCCCGCACCTCGACCACCTGCGGTCGGTGATGGACACGACTCCGGGCTCGAAGGACGCGGCATCCCCACCCCGCCGGCCCGGCAACGAGCTGGCACTGCCGCCCAACGGAGTCCCGCCGGAGAAGCCGTTCGTGGCCACCCCGCCGGAGGACGACATCGAGCTGGAGCAGGACTTCGAGCTGGCGGCCGAACTGGAGGTCGGCCTGGCCGACGAGAACCTCCTGGGCGCGCCGGACCCGCTGGCGTCCGAGACCGGGGAAGTGGAGGGCGGGGTGCAGCCGTCCAACGGGCAGCAGCAACACGCCCGCACGGGTGGAAAGGGCGGCACCGGCCGGGACGCCGCATGAACACCGTGGCGACACTCGCGGTCCTGCTGACGATGGCCGCGGGGTGGCACTCGCTCAAGCGGCGGATCAAGGAAGGCCCGCGGCCGGGCCGCCGCACCCCGGGACGCAAGGCGACGATGTTCGCCGTCATGCTCGTGCTCGGTCTCCAGGCAATCGCGACCGCCCCGGCGGCGAGCGCGGCAGCGTGCGGCGAAGCCCCCAACCCGGAACGCCCCGGCGCGGGCATGGTCGGCGCGATCGACCCCGCCGAAGGCCACGGCGAGGCGGGCAGCGCCTACGTCGACTACAGCTACGCCGGGTTCGTCTGGAACACCTTCGAGACGAACTGCTCCGGGCTGAGCCTGACGCCGCCGGGCTCGACGCTCGACACCTGGGGCGGCAACCAGCTGTTCAACCTGGGCAAGAACATCGTCGGCGCGACGAACTCGCTGCACTACACCGTGCTCGAAGGCGGCCTGCTCAACCCGATCTACAGCGCGGTGAAGTCGGGCGCGGAGAAGGTCTACAACAACATCTACGCCCAGCTGTTCGGGCTGGTCGCGCTGGTCATGTCGATCATGTTGTTCCGCAACATCTGGCGCGGCGACCTCGCCGCGGTCAGCAAACGGGCGCTGTACGCGCTGGCCGGTGTCTGGCTCGCCGCGTCGTCGCTGGCGATGCTGCGGTACTTCGACCCGATCGACAAAGCGATCGTCCAGACCACGACGAACATCCAGGCCGGTTTCGTCGACGACTCCGACAACCGGGTCATCCGGCACGTGCTGCCGACGAACCTGCACAACGAGATCGTCTACAAGAACTGGGTGCGCGGCGAGTTCGGTTCGCCGACCGCGCCGCAGGCCGACCAGTTCGGCCGCCCGCTGCTGGACGCGCAGGCGTTCACCTGGGCGCAGCTGCGCAACGGCGACGACGGCAACCAGGCCGTCATCGACGGCAAGAAGAACGCCTACAAGGACATCTCCACCAAGCTCGGCCCCGCCACCGGCTACTTCACCGGCGAAGCCGGCGGCCGCACCGGCGCGGGCTTCCTCTCCCTCGGCCAAGCCCTCGTCTACTCGCTCTTCCAGCTCCTGGCGAAAGCGTCAGTGCTGCTGGCCCAGGTCCTGATCCGCCTCTTCGCGCTCACCGCGCCGCTGATCGGGCTCGTCGCCCTGCTGCACCCGGAGATCCTGCGCCGCGTGCTCAAGGTCGCCGGCGGGGTCGCCTTCAACCTCGTCGTGCTCTCCGTCCTCGCCGGCGTGCACGCCCTGCTCCTGCAGGCCATCTTCGACGCCGGCAACTCGCTGAACATGCTCACGCAGATGGTCCTCGCCGGGCTCATCACCGTGCTGCTGTTCATGGTCGGGCGGCCGGTGCGGCGGCTGTGGCAGATGGTCGAGATGTCGGTCAGCATGGTCGGCGCCGCCGTGCCGTCGCCCGGGGGCGGGATCTTCTCTCGCTTCAAGCGCAACCGCAGCGGGCCGACGCCGCAGGACGAGTTCTGGCAGACCGTGCGGGACACCGACGACGTCGTCGACGGCGAGCAGCGCGGTCCGCTCGGCGCCACCGCCGGTGGTGGCCGGTTCCGGCCGGAGGCCACGATCTTCGCCAACGCCCAGCGGCTCGACAACGCTTCGGGCGCCGCCCGCCCGGCGGCCGCCTGGTCCGGGGCCTGGCCGGGCGCCGTCGGAGGCGGCGGGGCCGCGGGCGCGCTGCCCGCGGGCGGCCGTCCCGGCTCGCCGGTGTTCGGCCAGTACAACCCCGCCAACGGCGACCCGGGCGACTACGTCGTCGTCGGGTCCAACGGCAGGCCGACCACGCGGGAGGAGAGCCGGCGCGTCGACACCTCGCCGGTGGCCGACCGGCGGTGGAACGACGAGCCCGAGCCCGTCGTCGTGCCGTCCGACCTGCGGGCGCCGGAGGCTGGGTTCAACGACTACCCGGCGCAGGACGCGGCCCGGGCGCCGGGTGTGCGCGCCCAGCCGCGTCGCGTCGACCCGGAAGTCGTCGCCGGCAAGCCGGTGTTCGTGCTGTACCGGCCGTCGCGGGGCATCGAGGTCCGCGAGGAACCGCGGGACACCGACCAAGTCATGGGGCGGTGACCGATGCCGATCCGCACCAACCGCGGCCGCGCCGCGGTCTACCGGCGCCTGTGGGGCTGGCCGCTGCGCTCGCCGCGCCACCTCATCGGCGCGCTCGTGTTCCTCGCGATCCTCATCACCGCGCTCGGCATCGTGCTGCCCAAGGTCGTCGGCAAGCCGCAGGCCAAGGCGTCGCCGGCCACGGGGACGACCACGTCGGTGACCAGGACCGCGCCGGGCGTCGCCGCGCCGGTGCCGACGTCGAACCTGCCGACGCGGCTGTCCACGCCGCTGGCCACGCCGACCCCGGCGCCGCCGAACGCCGACGCGATCCGCGTCGCCAAGGAGTGGGCCGCGGCCTGGGTGAACCACCCGGCGGGCATGACGTCCGAGCAGTGGCTCGCGCAGCTGAAGCCGTTCACCACCGAGGAGTACCTGCCGGTGATGGGCTCGGTGGACCCGGCCAACATCCCCGCGACGAAGGTCACCGGTGAACCGGTCGTCGGCACGTCCTACCCGAACTCGGTGCAGCTGACCATCCCGACCGACGGGCCCAAGCTCGCGATCACGATCATCAGCACCAACGCGGGCTGGCGCGTCGCCGACTACGACCAGGCGAGCTGAGCGTGCGGCGCCTGGGGTTGTGGCTGGGGCTGATCGTGTTCGTCGCGATCGGCGCACTGGTCGTGACCGCGGTCGCCGCGAAGGTCGTCATCGACAACCAGCAGGCGCAGGCGCGGGGCGTGTCGCTGACCAGCTGCGACGCCTCGGTCGGGCCGACGCAGCCCGGCCAGGGCGAGCGCGGCACCGTCGACGCGTCGAAGCTCGACGACGAGCAGCGCGGCATCGTCGCGGTGATCATCTCGATCGGCAAGCAGCGGTCGCTGGCGCCGCGCGCGTGGCAGGTCGCGATCCAGGCCGGGATGACCGAGTCCGGGCTGCACAACCTCACCTACGGCGACCGGGATTCGCTGGGCATCTTCCAGATGCGCCCGTCGATGGGCTGGGGGACGGTGGCGCAGGTCACCGACCCGACGTACGAGGTCAACAAGTTCTACGACGTCCTGCTCGCGGTGCCGGACTGGGAGAACAAGCGCCCGGGCGACGCGGCGCAGGCGGTCGAGCGCTCGGGCTTCCCCGACCGCTACCACAAGTGGGAGCCGATGGCGGCGACGCTGGTGGAGAACGTCGGCCAGGTCGTCGACGTCGTCGCCTGCGGCACCGGCCTGGGCCAGCTGCTCCCGCCGAGCCAGGCGGCGGCGAAGGCGATCAGTTTCGCGCTGGGCGAGCAGGGGAAGCCGTACGTGTGGGGCGCCACGGGCCCGAACTCGTACGACTGTTCGGGGCTGATGCTCCGCGCGTACGAGTCGGCCGGCATCATCCTGCCGCGCGTGTCCCGCGACCAGTACCACGCCGGCGCGCTGCTGCCGGTCGCCGAGGCGCAGCCGGGTGACCTGATCTTCCTGGCCACGGATCCCTCGGACCCGAACAGCATCCACCACGTGATGATGTACCTGGGCGACGGCAAGGTCGTCGAGGCGCAGCAGACGGGTGTCCCCGTGCACACGCGGCCGTTCCGGTTCGACGAGGCGGAAGTCGTTCCGCAGGCGGTCCGCCCCGGCGTTTAGCATGGGTCGCAGAGGGCCTTGACACGAATCGGCCGATTCACCCGACGTCGCGGCGCTTTCCACGAGCAGGCGGCCGCGTACTGGCAGAGGATGAGCACGTGGGACGTAAATTCGGCAAGCGAGGCAAGTCCGGCGGCACCGAGCCCCGGGACCCGGCGTCGCTGTTCGGCGCGCCCCAGCCACCCCGGCAGTCGGCCCGCCCCGCGTCCAGCACGCCCCTCGCCGACCAGCTGAGCCAGGGTTACCCGGGGGTGGACGCGGGGTACGTCGTGCTGCCGAGGTCGCTGGCGGAGGGCATGTCCCTGCCGTGGCAGCACCAGATGGCGGCCCTGCTGGCCCAGTTCCACGCGGAACACGCCCGGCTGGCGTGGCCGATCTACCGGGTGGTGCCGTCGCGGTACGAGAAGCTGGCTGACCTCGACGAGGAGCAGCTCGCGGAGGCGGGCTACCTGGTGGAGATGGACGCGGACGGCGAGATGGTCTACCGCGAGCGGAGCGGCCGGAAGGTCGAGGACCCGCTGAACACGACGGTGCTGGTGTCAGCGCTGGATCCGATCCCGAAGCCTGCTTCACGTCCGGCTCCGCCGCCTCCGGGTGCGCGCCCGGCCCCCGGGCAAGCACCGGCCCCGATGAACATCGGTCCGGCCCCGGTGTGGCGGACGGTGCCCCAGCCGCCGCCGGCGCCTTCGGTGCCGGGGACGCCTGGGCAGCAGGTGCCTTGGGGACGTCCGGAGGAGGGTGGCTCGGCGGAGCAGCCTGGTGAGCCTCGGCATGCGGCTGGTTTCGCGCCGGGTTCGCCTGGTGGGGAGGGTTGGGGGGCTGAGCAGCGTCCTGGGCCGCCGGTTCGGCCTGAGGCTGCGGCGCCGCCTGCGCGGGTGGAGGCCCCTCCTGCAGCGGTCGCTCCTCCGGCGGCAGCGGCTCGGCCTGCGGCGGCGGAGGAGAAGTCGGGGCGGCCTGACTTCGCTGGGCCGTCCGCGATGTCTGGTGGCGTCTCGCAGCCGGGGGCGCCGCAGCAGCACGCACGGCCGGAGATTCCTGTTGTGCCGCCGGCGCCCGCGCCGCAGCCCGCAGCCGTCGAGCCTCAGCCGCCTGTGCCGCAGCCGGAGCAGGCTGTGCCTCAGCCTGCGGCTGAGCGGGTCCCGCCGCAGCCACCTGTGCCGCCGCAGCCTGAAGTTGAACAGGTTGCGCCGCAGCCCCCCGTGCCGCAGCCGGCGGTGGAGCGGGGTGCGGCAGCGGTCGCGCCTCAGCCTGCAGCGGAGCAGGTCGTGCCCCCGCCGCCTGTGCAGCGGCCAGAAGTCGAACAGGTTGCGCCTCAGCCACCGGCCGCCGCGCCTGAACCGCCTGCTGTGCCCGAGCCGTCTGCGCCCTCGGCGCAGCAGCCGGAGCCAGTGGTCGCCAGCCAGCCACCGGCTGCGGTGGAGCGTCCGCCCACGGACGTGACACCTCCCCCCGAGGGGGCGGCTTCATCGCAGCTTCCGGCCGAGTCGAAGTCGGAACCGCCCGCGGTCGAGCAGGCGTCCGCTGCGCCGAGCAGCGAATCCGCCGCCGAGCCGCTCTCGAATGGTGGGCGGCCGACTTCTCCGCAGGCTCAGCAGCCGTGGACGACCGTCGACTTGCCGGTTTCCGGCCCCGCGCAGGAACCCGCCAGTTCAGCCACCGAGACCCCGAACCATGCCGCGCCGGTTCCGGAAGTTCCCCCGGCGCATGTCGAAGGCCAGGCCGCAGCACAGGTTCAGCCTCCCGACACGGCTGCCGCACCGGAGTCGGCTTCTGCCAGCGACCCGCTGCCTGGAACCTCCACGGCGCCGGCTACCGCAGGCAGCTCGGCTTCGACGCAGGGGCCCAGCCCCGCACACGCCCAAGAGCCGGTCGACCCGACCCCGGCAACCTCGCAGGAGCCGCTCTCCGAGCCCACTCCGGCGCTGGCACCGGGCACGCCGCAGGGAACGCTCCCTGACGCCACTCCGGCGCCCGCCCCGGTCACCCCGCAAGCGCCGCCCCCTGGATCGGCTTCGGCGCCTGCCCCGCAAGCGCCCGCCGGATCAGCTCCGGCGCCCGCCCCGCAGGTGCCGCCCCCCGGACCAGCCCCCGCACCCACGCAAGCGACCCCGCAAGCGCCGCTTCCCGCAGCGGCCCCGGCCACCCCGCCGGCGCCGCCCCCCGGACCAGCCCCGGCACCCACACAAGCCACCCCGCCGGCGCCAAGCACACCCCAAACCCCCCGCCCCAAGCCGGTGTTTCCCGGCCCGGAGTCCACCCCCCAACCGTTCCCCGCCCGGCACGCCGCCCCCGCTCGCCCGGTCTTCCCCGGTCCCGGCACCCTGCCGCCCGTTCCGAACACCGATGCCCGCCCGGTCTTTCCCGGCAAGAACACCCCGCTCCCGCAGCCCACCACCCGCACCGAACCCGAAACCCCGCCTCGCGGCACCCCCCGCGGCTGGTTCGACGAACTCCCCGAACAGCAAGAAGAAGCCCAGGACTTCGGCCCCACCGGCCAGCCGACCGAGATCCCCTACAAGTACAAGCGCTGACAGCGGGCGCACCACCTGCCAGGCTGGGGTCATGTCGAAAGATCCGAATCCCGACCAGGGGTGGTACTACAACACCCGCACCCACCAGGTCGAGCACCTCGAACGCAGCCGCAGCGTCGACCTGCTCGGGCCCTACCCCGACGAGGCCACCGCCCGGCGGGCGCTCGACATCGCCAAGGAACGGACCCGGCAGGCCGACGCCGCCGACGACGACTAGACCACCAGCTGCGGTCCCAGGACGAACTCCGGATCCACCTGCGCGGCCAGGTCCGCGCCGGCCCAGGCGTGGGCGTTGCGCAGGTGGAACTCCACCGCCTGGCGCTGGTAGCGCGCCCAGTCGCGGTGTTCCGCGTCCACCGCCGCGTGCATCGAACGCAGCGTCGAGAGGTTGCGGGGCTCCAGCTCGCTGATCGGGCGGGCTGTGCCGCGCTCGGCCGCGCGGACGTGGCGGGACGCCGACAACCAGCCCAGCAGCGCGCCGCCGACCTGGTCCTGCAGGAACTCGACGTCCTCCGCGTCCGTCACCTTGTTGCCCACCACCACGAGCCGGACGCCGAAGTCGCGGGCGTAGTCCGCGTACTGGCGGTACACGCCCACGCTGCGCACCGTCGGCTCGCACACCAGGAACGTCACGTCGAACCGCGTGAACAGGCCCGAAGCGAACGCGTCCGCGCCCGCCGTCATGTCCATCACGACGTACTCGCCGTCCACGTCGACCAGGTGGTTCAGCAGCAGCTCCGCGGCTCCCACCTTCGAGTGGTAGCACTTGACGCCCAGGTCGTCCTCGTCGAACTGGCCGGTGACGCCGAGCCGCACGCCGCCCAATTGGCGGAAGCACGCCGAGAACACCGGGTTGTCCTCGAACGGCCGGACCAGGCGGGAGCCCCGCCCTGGCGGGGTCGTCTTGATCATCGACGCCGCGTCGGGGATGCGCGGGTTGTCGCCGCGCAGGTACTCCTTGATCAGGGCCATGTTGTCGCCGAGCGTCGGCCAGGCCAGTGCTTCTTCTTCGGTCGCGCCGAGCGCCACCGCCAGGTGCTGGTTGATGTCGGCGTCGATCGCCAGCACCGGCAGGCCGGCGTCGGCGAGGTACGCGACGAACAGCGACGAGAGCGTGGTCTTGCCGCTGCCGCCCTTGCCGACGAACGCGATCTTCACTTGTCGGGCACCCTTCTGATAACGAAGACGGTTTTCATTATTGCCCGACAACGTACACCCGACCGGCCCGCGCCCGATCGGGCGATCATCGGCCCCTTCCGGGGTTAGGGTTGGGGGGTGCCTCCCCTGGTGATCAGGACACACTCGGCGGGCGGGGACTTCGGGCCCCTGCGCGCCGAGTTTTCGCTGCCGGAGTCGTTCGGGCCGGACGTGCTGGCCGAAGCGGAGGCGGCGGTCCTCGACCCGCTCGCCGAGCCTCGCGAAGACGCGACCGAGCTGCCGTTCGTCACCATCGACCCGCCCGGGTCCAAGGACCTCGACCAGGCGATGGTCGTGGAGAAGACCGCGCGCGGCTTCCGCGTGCACTACGCGATCGCCGACCTCGCCGCGTTCGTCCCGCCCGGCGGCGCGCTCGACCGCGAATCACGCCTGCGCGGGCAGACGCTCTACCTGCCCGACGGGAACGTCCCGCTGCACCCGCCGGTGCTGTCCGAAGGCGCCGCGAGCCTGCTGCCGGGCGAGGTCCGGCCCGCGGTGCTCTGGACCATCGAGACCGACGAAGCCGGCGAGCCGACGTCCACGCGCGTGCGCCGCGCGCTGGTCCGGTCCACCGAGCAGTTCGACTACGAGACGGTGCAAGCCGCGCTCGACGCCGGGAAGCCGCACCCGTCGGTGGCGGCGCTGCCCGAGCTCGGGCGGCGGCGGCGCGAACTGGCCGTCCGCCGCGGCGCGGTCGAGCTGCAGCTGCCGGAGCAGGAGATCAGCGGCAACCCGGACGGCGGCTGGGTGCTCGCCCGCCGGCCGCGGACGGTCGTCGACGCCTGGAACGCCGAGATCTCGCTGCTCACCGGGATGGCGGCGGCGCGGATCATGATCGACGCGCGGGTCGGCGTCCTGCGCACGCTGCCCGACCCGGAACCCGAGGCCGTCGACTGGCTGCGCCGCTCGGCCGACGCGCTGGGCATCGCCTGGGCACCGGAGACGACCGTGTCGGAGTTCCTGTCCGCGCTGGACCCCGGGCAACCTGCCTCGATGGCGCTCTACGCCGACACGACGCGGCTGCTGCGCGGCGCGGGCTACACGGCGTTCGACGGCGAACTGCCGGCGTTGACGACGCACGCGGGCATCGGCGGCGCGTACGCGCACGTGACGGCGCCGATCCGGCGGCTGGTGGACCGCTTCGCCACGGAGATCTGCCTCGCCGTCTCGGCGGGCCGCGAGGTGCTGGCGTGGGTGCGCGCGGCGCTGGCGGACGTGCCCGAGCGGATGAGCGCGTCGGACACCCTCGCCGCGAAGGTCGAGCGGGCGTGCATCGACCAGGTCGAAGCGTGGGTGCTGGCCGAGCACGTCGGCGGCGAGTTCAGCGCGGTGGTGCTGCGCGCGGACGAGAACAAGGCGGAGATCCTCGTCGAAGACCCGACGGTGATGGCGAAGTGCGCGGGGGAGAAGCTGACCGCGGGGGAGCGGATCGCCGTCCGGCTGACCGCGGTGGACGTCGAGCAGCGGAAGGTGTCGTTCGAACGCGCATGACCTCTCTCGTCGACGACCTCGGGGAGCCGGTGCCGCTGTCCGGCCCGGCTTCGCGCATCGTGTCGCTCGTGCCGTCGCTGACCGAAGCGGTCGAGGTGAGCGCGCCGGGGCGCCTGGCCGGCGTCACGGACTACTGCACGCATCCGTCCACTTTGGACGTCCCGCGGGTGGGTGGGTCCAAGTACCCGAAGCTCGACCGGGTGCTGGACCTCGCGCCGGACCTCGTGCTGGCCAACTCGGAGGAGAACCGCCCGGAGGACGTGGAACGCCTGCGCGCCAACGGGATCCCGGTCTGGGTGATGGCCGCGTCGGCGTCCGTGCCCGCCGCGCTGGCGTCGCTGCGGCGGATCCTCACGCAGGCGTGCGAGCTGGACGAACCGGACTGGCTGGTGTCGGCGGAGGAACTCTGGCGCGAGACCCGGCCGGTGCGCTTCCACGCGGTGGTCCCGGTCTGGCGCAAACCGTGGATAGTCCTGGGCCGCGACACCTTCGGCGGCGACGTCCTGCGCCGCGTCGGCGTGGCGAACGTCTACGCGGGGTCGGACGAGCGCTACCCACGGCCGGACGTGGCGGAGCTGCGGGCGCACTTGAGCGCGGACGCGGACCTGCTGGTGCTGCCGGACGAGCCGTACCTGTTCACCGAGGACGACGGGCCGGACCACTTCCCGGGCGCGCGGTACGTGCTGATCTCGGGGCGGCACCTGACGTGGTACGGACCTTCGCTGGTGGAGGCGCACGCCGCGCTGACGGCGGCGCTGCGGGCGGAATGATTGCGCCCGGCTCCGCGGCCTGACACGGTGAGCCGATGCTGAACGAGGTGGCCGACGGGGTCTGGGTGCGGCAAAGCGGCTGGGTCTGGAGCAACACCACCGTCATCCGCGCCGACCACGGCCTGGTCGTGGTCGACCCCGGCATCGAAGGCGCCGAGCTGGACGCGCTCGCCGACGACCTCGACCGGCTCGGCGAACCGGTGGTCGCCGGGTTCTGCACGCACCCGCACTGGGACCACCTGCTCTGGCACCCCCGCTTCGGCGACGTGCCGCGCTACGCCACCGCCGCCTGCGCGCAGGTCGCCGGCGAAGTTCGCGAGCGGGCCCAGGCGATGGCGGCCGAGACCGCCGAGGACGTTCCGCTCGACCTCGTCGCCCTGCTCACCCCGCTGCCGTCCGGCGGCGGGCCGATACCGGGTGAGGTAGTCGAGCACGACGCGCACGCCGTCGGGCACGCCGCGGTCCTGCTCGCGGACCGCGGCGTCCTGCTGGCCGGGGACATGCTCTCCGACGTCCTCATCCCGCTCCTCGACCCGCGCCGTACCGGGCAGCAGGAGGCCTACGAGGCCGCTCTCGATCGGCTGGACAAGGCCGCCGAGCACGTCGACGTCCTCGTTCCGGGCCACGGCGCCGTGGCCCGGAACGACGAGATCGCGGCCCGGTTCGCCGTCGACCGCGCCTACCTCGAAGCGCTGCGACGCGGCGAAGAGCCGGCCGACGAGCGCTGGGGGAAACGCCGGTAGCTCAGAGCGTCAGTCCGGTCAGGACGGTCACCCGCTCCTCGGTGAAGTCCGCCATCGCCGACGCCGGGCCCTCGCGGCCCACGCCGGAGTCCTTCACCCCGCCGTAGGGCATCTGGTCCGCGCGGAAGCTCGGGACGTCGCCCACCAGCACGCCGCCCACCTTCAGCGCCGCCGACACCTCGAACGCCGTCGGCAGGTCGCGGGTGAACACGCCGGCTTGCAGGCCGAAGCGCGACGCGTTGATCCGGGACACGCCCTCGGCGACCGAAGCCACCCGGACCAGCGAAACCACCGGTCCGAACACCTCCTCGGCCATCACCGACGCGTCCTCGGGGACGTCCGCCAGCACCGTCGGCTCGACCGTGGCTCCCGACCGCCCGCCACCCGTGAGCAGGCGTCCGCCCGCGGCCACGGCGGAGGACACCCACGACTCGACCCGCGAAGCCGCGTCGGTGCTGATCAGCGGGCCGACGTCGACCCCGTCGGCGCGCGGGTCGCCGGTGCGCAGCGCCTTGACCTGCTCGAGCACCTTTTCCTGCAACGCGTCGAAGACGTCGGAGTGCGCGTACACCCGCTGCACCGAAATGCACGACTGTCCGGCCTGGTACATCGCGAAGGTCGCGATCCGCTGCGCCGCGAAGTCGAGGTCCGTCCAATCAGGACAGACCAGCACCGCGCCGTTGCCGCCGAGCTCCAGTGCCACGTGCTTGCGCGGGACGCGGTCGCGGATCGCCCAGCCGACCGGGACCGAGCCGGTGAACGACACCACCGGCAGCCGCGGGTCCTCGACCAGCCGCGACGACGTCTCGTTGTCCACCGGCAGGATCGACCACGACCCCGCCGGAAGGTCCGTCGAAGCCAGGATTTCGCCCAGCAGCAACGCCGTCAGCGGCGTCGCGGGCGCGGGCTTGAGCACGATCGGCGCGCCCACCGCGATCGCCGGGGCCACCTTGTGCGCCACCAGGTTGAGCGGGAAGTTGAACGGCGTGATGCCCAGCACCGGCCCGCGGGACACGCGCCGGACCAGCGCGAGCCGCCCGGTGCCGCCGGGGTCGGTGTCGAGGCGCTGCAGCTCGCCGGAGAACCGGCGGGCTTCCTCGGCCGCCCAGCGGAACGTCGAGACCGCGCGGCCGACCTCGCCGCGCGCCCACTTCAGCGGCTTGCCGGACTCGGCGGTGATCAGCGCCGCGATCTCCTCGGACCGCTCGCCCAGCGCCCGGGACACGTGGTCCAGCGCGCCGGCGCGGACGTGCGCGGGCAGCGTCGCGAACTCGTCGGCGACGTCGTGCGCGGCCTGGACCGCGGCTTCGACGTCCGCCTCGGACGGCACGTAGTGCGACCCGGCGGAGGAACCGTCGTAGGAATGCCGGACGAGCGCGGTCGCGCCGGCGGTCACCGGCTTCCCGGCGACCCAGAACGGGAAAGTCATGCGAGAACCTCCGTGCGGACAGCGTGTTCGAGGACCGAGAGGCCCTCGTCGAGCAGGTCGTCGGCCAGGGACAGCGGCGGCAGCAGCCGGACGACGTTGCCGTAGGTGCCGCAGGTCAGCACCACCACGCCGGCTCGGTGGCAGGCTGCCGCGACGCGCTTGGTGAGGTCGGCGTCCGGTTCCGAAGAACCGGGCTTCACGAACTCCGCGGCCAGCATCGCGCCGCGCCCGCGGACGTCGCCGATCACCCCGGTCTCGGCGGCCAGCGCGCGCAGCCGCGGCAGCACGACGTTTTCGATCCGCTTCGCCGACGAAGCCAGGTCTTCGTTCTTCATCGTCTCGATCGAGCCGAGCGCGGCGGCGCAGGCGATCGGGTTGCCGCCGTACGTGCCGCCGAGCCCGCCCGGCCCGACGGCGTCGAGCAGCTCCGCGCGGCCGGTGACGGCGGACAGCGGCAGGCCGCCCGCGATGCCCTTGGCCGTCGCGATCAGATCGGGCACGACGTCTTCGTCACTCGACGCGAACCAGGAACCCGTGCGGCAGAAGCCGGTCTGGACCTCGTCGGCGACGAACACGACGCCGTTTTCGCGGCACCACGCGGAAATCGCGGGCAGGAAGCCGCGTGCGGGCTCGATGAACCCGCCTTCGCCCTGGATCGGCTCCAAGACCACGGCCGCGACCTGGTCGCCGCCGATCTGCTTCTCGATCCGGTCGATGGCCAGCGCGGCCGCTTCGGGACCGGACAGACCGTCGCGGTAGGGGTAGGAGCCCGGCACGCGGTAGACCTCGGGCGCGAACGGGCCGAAGCCGTGCTTGTAGGGCACGGACTTCGCGGTCATGCCCATCGTCAGGTTGGTGCGGCCGTGGTAGGCGTGGTCGAACACGACGACGGCCTGGCGCCCGGTCGCCGTGCGCGCGATCTTCACGGCGTTCTCGACGGCTTCGGCGCCGGAGTTGAACAGCACGGACTTCTTCGCGTGGTCGCCCGGCGTCAGCTCGGCCAGCGCCTCGCAGACCTCGACGTACCCCTCGTACGGCGTGACCATGAAACAGGTGTGGGTGAACCAGCACGCCTGCTTGCGGACGCGGTCGACGACGGCGGGCGCGGAGTGCCCGACGTTGGTCACCGCGATGCCGGAGCCGAAGTCGATCAGGACGTTGCCGTCGGCGTCGGTGAGCAGCCCGCCGCTGGCGGAGGTGACGTAGACGGGCAGCACCGAGCTGACGCCGGCGGCGACGGCGTTCGCGCGGCGCTCCTGCAGCTCGCGCGAGACGGGGCCGGGGATCTCGGTGCGCAGCCTGCGCTGCCGGGGCGCCGGGGCCTGCGGCTCGGCGGTGGTGCTTGCGGTCACGGCGTGCTCCTGCGGACGCGAACGGGGTGGACGTCCTCAGGATGGGTGCCGCGGCGACCGCCGTCAGCTGGCCGTTCCGTACAAAAAGACGCGTAGACTTGGCCGTTATGGCACTCACGCTGGCCGGACTGGCCGCCGACCGCCCGCTCGGGCTGCGCGTGCTGACCGGCGACGATCTCCTGGACCGCCCGATCGGCTGGGTGCACCCGACCGAGCTGACGGACCCGCAGGCGTTCCTCGAAGGCGGCGAGCTGCTGCTGACCACCGGGCTGGCCCTGGACGAACAGACCTCGCCGGCCTACGTGCGCCGGCTGGTGGCCGCCGGGGTCGCCGGGCTCGGCTTCGGCGTCGGGCTGAGCCACGACGCCGTCCCGCGGTCGCTCGTGGCGACGGCGGCCGCGGTCGGGTTCCCGGTGCTGGAGGTGCCGCGCGAGACGCCGTTCATCGCGATCACGCGCGCGGTCTCGCGGGCGGTGGCGGCCGACGAGTACGCGGCGACGGTCCGCATCGGCCGCGCGCAGCAGGAGCTGACCCGCACGGCGGTCGGCAAGGGCGGCCCGCCGGGGGTGCTGCGCAAGCTGGCGAAGCTCGTCGACGGCTGGGTGCTGCTCTTCGAACGCACGACGGTCGTCGAAGCCGCTCCGGCGAGCGCGCGGGCGTACGGCGCTTCGCTGCGTGAGGAGCTGGAGCGCCTTCGCACCGGCACGCGGGTCGTCGTGCTGGACGGGCAGGAAGTCGTGCTGCAGACCCTCGACACGAGCGCGCGCCGGGTGCTCGCCGTCGGGGCGTCGCTCGACACGGCGGGGCACCACATCGTCAACACGGCGGTGTCGGTGCTTTCCTTGGCGCTGGAACAGGATCGCGCGCAGGCCGCGGCGCGCCAGGCGTTGCGGACCGGGGTGGTGGAGCTGCTCGTCGGCGGCCAGGCCGAGCTGGCGCTGCGGGTGCTGGACGCTTCCGGGGCCGAGACGCCCCCGGCGCCGTGGTCGGTGCTGGCGTTCGTGGGGGCGCCCGCCGCGCGGCGCAAGCTGCTCGGCGCGCTGGAGAACGAGCCGGTGTTCGCGGCGCGCCGGGGTTCGTCGGTGGTCGCGTTCGGCGCGGCCGACGCCGTGACGGACGCGGCGCTGCGGATCGGCGGCCTGCACGGCGGGCTGGCCGGCCCGGTGTCCCCGGCGGACTTCGCGGCCGGCCTGGAGCAGGCGGAACTGGCGGCCGGGGTGGCGGAGGCGGAGGGCAAGCTGCTGGTGTCGGCGGTGGAGCATTCGGGCCGCGGGCTGCTTTCGCTGATCGAACCCGCGGTGGTGCAAGCGTTTGCGCGCGGGGTGCTGACGCCGTTGCGCAACCACGACGAGACGGGCCGCGGCGACCTCGTGGACTCGCTGCGCTGCTGGCTGGAACACCACGGCCACTGGGACACCGCGGCCGCCCGCCTCAGCGTCCACCGCCACACGCTGCGGAACCGGATCAAGAAGGCCGAGGAGCTCCTCGGCCGCGACCTCGACTCCCCGGGCGTCCGCGCGGAACTCTGGCTGGCGCTGCAGGCCTAGCCCCTAGCGCCCCAAGGCCGCCTTGGGGCGCTAGGTGCCGCTGACCAGCACGATCGGCGAGTCGCCGCAGCGGCGCAGGGTCTCGCCGGGCTCCGCGCCCGCCGACCACCAGGCCGGGACGTCGACCTCCCGCACCAGCGATCCGGTCGGCTGCCGGACGCTGTTGGAGACGATCACCCGTCCCTGCGCGTTGAGCAGCGCAGCTCCGCGCCCCAGCGCACGCAGTCGCGGTCGCACCGCCCGCTCGAACTCGCGCACGTACACGTCCGCGCCGACCACGCCCGCGAAGGAACCGCCGAGCACCACCGGGATCGTGAACGTCAGCGTGTACTCGTCGGTGCACAGGTAATCGACGTACGGGCCGTTGATGTGCCGCCGCCCGGTGTCGCGCGGGACCGTGAACCACGACTGGCGGGTGTAGTCCAGGAAGTTCTCGCTGCCGGGGTCCAGGCTGATGAACAGCTGGGCCGGGGGAGCACCGGCCGTCCACCACTCGAAGCCGAACTCGGAGTCGGTGAGGACGCGGGGTGCGCTGACGAAACCCGCGCCGATGATCAGCCCGCCCAGTGCCTCGGTGACCTGCGGGCGGATCCGGTGCAGGGCCGCCGCGGACGGGGACTCCGCCAGCACCGATTCGGCCGCCGCCAGCAGGGGCTTGAGGCGTTCGAAGACCCCCTCCGCCAACGCCGAGACCTGCTCGACGACCTCGTCGCCGGCCTGCGTGCGGGTGTCGTTCACGGTGCTCACCTCGGGTGTGCGGAGTAATGCGGAGTTTAGGGGGCGAGCAGGCCGAGGTGCACGTCCGCGAGGCGGTCGAGGGCGCCCAGGAGGTGCTCCTCGGTGAGCTTGCGGGCCAGCTCGCCGTCGGCGGCGTCGATCGCGGTGGTGATCGCCGCGTGCTCTTCGCAGGAGTGTGCCCCCGGCTCGAACGGCAGCCACAGCAGGCCGCCCAGTTCGCTCTGCAGGTGGACTTCTTCGTGCGTGAGCCGCGGCGACTGCGCGGCCGCCGCGACCTCCAGGTGGAACTGCCGCTCCGCCCGCGTGAAGTCGATGCCGTGCGCCGTGCGGAGGTCGTCGGTCGCCAGCCGCAGCCGGGCGATGTCCTCGGGGGAGCTGCGTTCGGCGGCCAGCTTCGCGGCGGCGCCGGCGATCGCGAGGTAGTGGTCGCCGACGTCACGGAGGTCGGACAGCGACACCTCGCGCAGCCGCGCGCGCCAGGCGTCCGACGGCGGGTCGGCCGGCGCGCGGACGAAGCTGCCACCGCTGCGGCCCCGGCGCGTCTCGACCAGGCCCTGCTGCCGCAACGCCACGAGTGCTTCCCGGACCGTCACGGTCGAGACGCCGAACTGGGCGGCCAGGTCGGCCTCGCTCGGCAGCTGCTCCTCGTCGGCGAGGAAGCCGAGCGTGATGGCGTCGACCAGCCGCGCCGCCACCGCTTCCGCCCGGCCGACCTGGCCGAGCGGCGCGAACATGGCGGACCGCGCGCTGTGCGACATGCCCTTGCGCATCGTGACCCTTCGCCGCCGGAGTACCCGTTCGCACCAATCTTGCCTGATCCTCTTGTCCTATTACATATGGACTTATATGTTTTAGCTCCCGTCAGCATCGAGGAGCAACCGTGCAGGAGCTGAAGCACTACGTCGGCGGCGCGTACATCGAGTCGAAGTCGGGCCGGACGGCGGAGATCGTCGACCCGGTCACCGGGCGGCCCTACTGCACCGCGCCGATCGCCGGGCCCGAAGACGTCGACCACGCGCTGCGGGTGGCCGCGACCGCGTTCGAGACCTGGCGGGAGACGACGCCGGCCCAACGCCAGCTCGCGCTGCTCAAGATCGCCGACGCGCTCGAAGCCCGCGCGGACGAGGTCGTCCGCGTCGAGTCCGCGAACACCGGCAAGCCGATCGCGCTGACCACGGCCGAAGAAATCCCCATGGTCCTCGACCAGGTCCGTTTCTTCGCCGGGGCCGCGCGCGTGCTCGAAGGCCGCTCGGCCGGTGAGTACATGGAGGGCCACACGTCCTTCGTCCGCCGCGAACCCGTCGGCGTGTGCGCCCAGGTCACGCCGTGGAACTACCCGCTGCTGATGGCCATCTGGAAGATCGCGCCCGCGCTCGCCGCGGGTAACACCATCGTGCTGAAGCCGTCCGACACCACGCCGGCGTCGACGCTGCTGCTCGCCGAAATCGCCGGTGAGTTCCTGCCGCCGGGTGTCTTCAACGTCGTCTGCGGCGACCGCGACACCGGCCGCGCGCTGGTCGAGCACGACATCCCGGCGATGGTGTCGATCACCGGCTCGGTCCGCGCCGGCATCGAGGTGGCCAAGTCCGCCGCGAACGACGTCAAGCGCGTGCACCTGGAGCTCGGCGGCAAGGCGCCGGTCATCGTGTTCGCCGACGCCGACCTCGAAGCCGCCGCCGAAGCCATCGCCGTCGCGGGGTACTTCAACGCCGGTCAGGACTGCACCGCCGCCACCCGCGTCCTGGTCGCGGACGAGGTGCACGACACCTTCGTCGCCGCCCTTTCGCGCCAGGCCGAAGCGGCGAAGACCGGCAAGCCGGACGACGAAGACGTCGCTTTCGGCCCGCTCAACAACGCGGCGCAGCTGGAGAAGGTGGCCGGGTTCGTCGACCGGCTCCCGGACCACGCGACCGTCCACTGTGGCGGGCACCGCGTCGGCGACGAGGGCTACTTCTACGAAGCCACCGTGGTTTCCGGCGTCCGCCAGGACGACGAGATCAGCCAGAACGAGATCTTCGGCCCGGTGATCACCGTCCAGCGGTTCGCCGACGAGGCCGAAGCGCTGACCGCCGCCAACGCCGTCCAGTACGGCCTCGCGTCGTCCGTCTGGACCCGCGACCACCAGCGCGCCATGCGCGTGTCGGCGAAGCTCGACTTCGGCTGCGTCTGGATCAACACGCACATCCCCCTGGTCGCCGAGATGCCGCACGGCGGGTTCAAGAAGTCCGGCTACGGCAAGGACCTCTCGCTCTACGGCCTCGAGGACTACACCCGCGTCAAGCACGTGATGAGCGCACTGTGAGGCTCGCGATGCCCAACCAAGCACCGTCCGAGACGCGGGAAGAGCCCGCGGCGCCCGAAAACACGGGCCCGGCGATCCGGCTCACCGGGCTGCGCAAGCACTTCGGCGACGTCCACGCGGTCGACGGCGTCGACCTCGACATCCCGCCCGGCGAGTTCTTCTCCATGCTCGGCCCGTCCGGCTCCGGCAAGACGACGGTGCTGCGCATGATCGCCGGCTTCGAGCTGCCCACCGCGGGCACCATCGAGCTGGAAGGCCGGGACGTCACCCGCCTGGCGCCGTTCGAACGCGACGTCAACACGGTGTTCCAGGACTACGCGCTGTTCCCGCACATGACCGTGCAGCAGAACGTCGAGTACGGCCTGAAGGTCAAGCGCGTCCCGAAGCGGCAACGCCGGGAGCGCGCGCTCGAAGCGCTGGAAACCGTGCGGCTGGCGGACTACGGGTCGCGCAAGCCCGCGCAGCTGTCCGGCGGGCAGCGCCAGCGCGTCGCGCTCGCCCGCGCGCTGGTCAACCGGCCCAAGGTGCTGCTGCTCGACGAACCGCTCGGCGCGCTGGACCTCAAGCTGCGCCAGGCGATGCAGCTCGAGCTCAAGCAGATCCAGCGCGACGTCGGCATCACGTTCGTCTTCGTCACCCACGACCAGGACGAAGCCCTCACGATGAGCGACCGCATCGCGGTCTTCAACGACGGCAAGATCGAGCAGGTCGGGCCGCCGGAAGAGGTCTACGAGCGCCCCGCCAGCGCGTTCGTCGCCGGCTTCGTCGGGACGTCGAACCTGCTCGGCGGGCGCGGCGCCGAGACCGTCATCGGCCGGCCGGGGCTGTTCAGCATCCGGCCGGAGAAGATCCGCATCGACGGCGACCTGTCCGAGCCCGCCGCGGTGGGGGACACCAGCGCGACCGGCACGGTCACCGACGTCGTGTACGCCGGCGCGACCGTGCGGTACGCGGTCGCGCTCGACGCGGGCGGCCAGCTTTCGGTCGTCCGGCAGAACACCGACGGCGCCTTCGCCGACGGCCGCGTCCGGCTCAGCTGGCGGAACGAACACAGCTTCCAGGTCCAGTAGTACCTCGAAAGGGATGCCATGAAGAACAGGAAGACGCGGCTCGCCGGCCTCCTCGGCGCCAGCCTGCTGTTGGCTGCATGTGGCACGTCGGGCTCGAACTCGGCCGCGCCGCCCGGCGCGCAGGGGTTCACCCCGCCGAAGCTGGAAGCGCTGAAGGCGCTCGGGCAGCCGGAAGGCCAGCTGAACGTGCTCGCCTGGCCGGGTTACGCGGAGAACGGCGCCAACGACCCGAAGGTCAACTGGGTCACGCCGTTCGAGCAGCAGACCGGGTGCAAGGTCAACGTCAAGCCGTTCGGCACGTCCGACGAAGCCGTGACGCTGATGAAGACCGGGCAGTACGACGTCGTGTCCGCCTCGGGTGACGCGTCGCTGCGGCTGGTCGCGTCCGGGGACGCCGAGCCGGTGAACACCGCGCTGGTGCCGAACTACGCCGACGTCCAGCCGTTCCTCAAGGACAAGTCGTGGAACAGCGTCGGCGGCGTCTCCTACGGCATCCCGCACGGCTGGGGCGCGAACCTGCTGACCTGGCGCACCGACAAGGTGACGCCGGCCCCGACGTCGTGGTCGGTGATGTTCGACGCGAACTCGCCCTACAAGGGCAAGGTGATCGCGTACGACTCGCCGATCTACATCGCCGACGCCGCGCTGTACCTGATGGCGCACCAGCCGGACCTGGGCATCAAGAACCCGTACGCGCTGGACGACAAGCAGTTCACCGCCGCGGTGAACCTGCTCAAGCAGCAGCGGCCGCTGGTGAGCGAGTACTGGTCGGACTACCTCAAGGAATCGCAGGCGCTGAAGAACGCCGACGCCGTCGTCGGCACCGCCTGGCAGGTCACGGTCAACCTGACCAAGGGCGAAGGCGCGCCGCTCGAGGCGTCCGTGCCGAGCGAGGGCGCGACCGGGTGGTCGGACACCTGGATGGTCGCGGCGAAGTCGCAGCACAAGACGTGCGCGTACAAGTGGCTCGACTACATCGTCAGCCCGAAGGTGAACGCCCAGGTCGCCGAGTACTTCGGCGAAGCGCCGGCGAACCCCAAGGCGTGCGCGGAGATGACCGACAAGACGCTCTGCGACACCTACCACGCCAACGACGCCGGGTACGCGTCGAAGATCGCGTACTGGACCACGCCGATCCAGCAGTGCCTCGACGGCCGCACGGACGTCAAGTGCAAGGACTACGGCGAGTGGACGAAGGCCTGGACCGAGATCAAGGGCTGACGGCCTCCGCAAGCTCCGGCCGGTCGTGAGTGTTTAGTCGGGTTCTAACCCGACTAAACACTCACGACGACCCGCACCGACGGGAAGGTGACATGACCGCGCTCTCGGCTTTCTTCTACCGGAAACCCCGGCTGCGCCTCGGTTTTCTGCTCTCGGCGCCGCTGCTCTGGCTCGGCCTGGCCTACTTGGGTGCGCTCGCGGCGTTGTTCGTCACGGCGTTCTGGCACACGGACGCGTTCACCGGCCAGGTCGTCGTGGAGTGGTCGCTGGACAACTTCAAGACGTTGTTCAGCGACGCGGTGTACCGCACGATCACCTTCCGCACGGTCGGGATCGCCGCTCTGGTCACGGTGATCGACGCGGTCATCGCGTTCCCGATGGCGTACGCGATGGCCAAGCTGGCTTCGCCGCGGGCGCAGCGGATCCTGGTGATCGCGGTGATGACGCCGTTGTGGGCGAGCTACCTGGTGAAGGCGTACGCGTGGCGCTCGATGCTGTCCGGCAACGGCGCGCTGAGCTGGCTTTCGCCAGGGTACGGCGTCACCGCCACGATCATCACGCTGTCCTACCTGTGGCTGCCGTACATGATCCTGCCGATCTACGCGGGCCTCGACCGGCTGCCGGATTCCCTGGTGGACGCGTCGGGCGACCTCGGCGCTCGCTCGCTGAGGACGTTCCGTTCGGTGATCCTGCCGCTGACGTTCCCGGCGATCGTGGCCGGCTCGATCTTCACGTTCTCGCTGTCGCTGGGCGACTACATCGCGGTGAAGATCGTCGGCGGCACGTCGCAGATGCTCGGAAACGTCGTCTACGACAACATCGGCGCGGCCAACAACCTCCCGTTCGCGGCGACGGTGGCGACCGTGCCGGTCGTGATCATGCTCGTGTACCTGGCCGCGGTGCGCCGCACCGGCGCGCTGGACAACCTCTAGGAGCCTCGGTGCGGACGTCTCGGGCACTGCTGTGGACGGCGCTGGGCCTCGGCTTGGCGGTGATCTACTTCCCGCTGGTGGTGGTGCTGCTCAACTCCTTCAACGCGGACACGACGTTCGGCTTCCCGCCGACCCGGTTCACGCTGGAGTGGTGGAGCCGGGCCACCTCGAACGAGGGCGCGCTGCACGCGCTCTGGACGAGCGTGGAGGCGGGCCTCGCGGCCACGGCGATCGCGCTGCTGCTGGGCACGATGGCGGCGTTCGCGTTGCAGCGCTACCGGTTCTTCGGCCGCAACCCGGTGTCGCTGCTGATCATCCTGCCGATCGCGCTGCCCGGGATCGTCACGGGTATCGCGCTCAACAACGCGTTCCGGACGATCCTGGGCATCGACCTCGGCCTGCTGACGGCGATCATCGCGCACGCGACGTTCTGCATCGTGGTGGTGTTCAACAACGTCGTCGCCCGGTTGCGGCGGATGGGCGGCAACCTCGAGGAAGCGTCGATGGACCTCGGCGCGACGGGGTTCAGGACGTTCCGCCTGGTGACGTTCCCGATGCTGCGCTCGGCGCTGCTGGCCGGCGGGCTGCTGGCGTTCGCGCTGTCGTTCGACGAGATCATCGTGACGACGTTCACCCTGGGCACGGGCATGGAGACGCTGCCGATCTGGATCTACAACAACCTGTTCCGCCCCAACCAGGCCCCGATCGTCAACGTCGTCGCGGCGGTGCTGATCGTGGCCTCGACGGTCCCGGTGTACCTGGCCCAGCGCCTGTCGGGCGACACGGCTTCGGGCGGCCGGCTCTAGCGGAACGAGTCCGTCGCCGCGCTCACCAGGTATCCGACCGCGGCCGCGATCTCCTCCGGGCGGCCGAGGGGCCCGACGACGACGTTCGCCTGGTACGTCGCGCTCCAAGCGTCCGGGGGTCGCGTCGGTCGACAAATCGCTGAGGGGCACGGCCGCCGCGCCGATCTCCGCCTCGACCTTTTCAGTGCGGGCCGCGGAGATCCTGCGGGCGGGCATCGAGCGGCACGTCGAGAAGCACCTCACCGACCTGCTCCCCGGCCGCGAAAAGACGGGCCCGGCGCTGGTCCTGTCCGTGATCGCCGGCTTCCGGCTGATGCGCACGCTCATCGGCGGCACCGAGCTCGCGCGCGCCGACGAAGCCGTCGTCGAGCGCAAGCTGGCGCGGGTGTTCGCCGTCCTACTGGCGGAACGAGTCCGTCGCCGCGCGCAGGGCCGCCAGCATGCCCGGGTCGGTCACCGCGTGCCCGGCGCCCTCGACGAGCTTCAGCTCCGACCCCGGCCATGCCTGGTGCAGCTCGTACGCCGTGATCGGCGGGCACACCGCGTCGTAGCGGCCCTGGACGATGATGCCCGGGATGCCGGCGAGCTTGCCGGCGTCGCGGACCAGCTGGCCGTCGGCGAGCCAGGCGCCGTGGCGGAAGTAGTGGACGGCGAGGCGGGCGAAGGTCAGTGCGAACGCCGGGTCGGCGTACTGGCGGACGAAGGATTCCTGCGGTACCACCGAAACCGTCGCGCCCTCCCACGTGCTCCACGCGATCGCGGCCCGGTGGCGGACCTCCGGCGACGGGTCTTCGAGCAGCGTCGCGTACGCCGCGAGGGGATCGTCCCGGAGGGAAGCCGGGATCGGGGCGAGGAAGGCCTCCCACTCGCGCGGGAACAGGTTGGCCGCGCCGCCGCGGTAGATCCAGTCGAGCTCGCTCGGCCGCACGGTGAACACGCCGCGCAGGATGATCTCGCTGACGCGCGAAGGGTGGGTTTCGGCGTAGGCGAGGGCGAGCGTCGCGCCCCACGAGCCGCCGAAGAGCTGCCAGCGGTCGATGCCGAGCCGCTCGCGCAGGAGTTCCATGTCGGCGACCAGGTGCCACAGGGTGTTGGCGGTCAGGTCGTCCGCGCCCGGCGTCGACTGCCCGGAACCGCGCTGGTCGAACAGGATGATCCGGTACGCCGAGGGGTCGAAGTGCCGGCGCGCCATCGGCGCGATCCCGCTGCCGGGCCCGCCGTGCAGCACCACCACCGGCTTGCCGTCCGGGTCGCCCGCCTCCTGGCACCGGATCCGGTGGCCGTCGCCGACGTCCAGGAACCCTTCGGCGCGCGGCGGGATCGGCGGGTAGAGCTCATGCATGCCCGTCACTGTGCCGCACGGGTCCTGGCCGTCGTCCCGACACCCCGCCGCCAGGGATCGGGACGACGGCCAAGAAAGGTGGGAGCCCGCCCCCGCCGCCGGGCTGAGCGGGCTCCCGGTCAGGGGGCGTCAGCCGCTTCGGGGAACCGCGGGGTGGTCGTCGGAGTGGTCACGACGGCAGGTGATCCGCACACGCATTTCCCGTCCTCCTCGTCGAGGTTCGTTCCGTTGCGTCGTGGCGGCGACGGGCTAAACGCTAGGCCACGAGTCGAACGCTAGTCAAGAACATGACTGATGTTCATGGATGTGAACGCCCGCTGTGAGGACG
Source organism: Amycolatopsis solani (assembly GCF_033441515.1). Taxonomy (NCBI): domain Bacteria; kingdom Bacillati; phylum Actinomycetota; class Actinomycetes; order Pseudonocardiales; family Pseudonocardiaceae; genus Amycolatopsis; species Amycolatopsis solani. Next base: position 23,150 of record NZ_JAWQJT010000001.1, on the reverse strand, counting down.
CTGAGTGCACCCGTCCCCCTTGCCCCGCGTTAACGAATGGGCCGGTACTTTCCGGTGTCGGTAGCACGGAAAAAGGGGACGGAAAGGCACGGAATGTCCGCGGTGACCTATTTCGAGGCGATTGTCGTCGGCGCCTTGCAAGGGGTGTCGGAATTGTTTCCGGTGTCCAGTCTCGGCCACAGCATCCTGCTGCCCGCCTGGCTCGGCGGGCACTGGCAGCAGGACCTGAGCATCGGGAAGGACTCGCCGTACCTCGCGGTGCTCGTCGCGATGCACGTCGCCACCGCGCTCGCGCTCGTGCTGTTCTTTCGCAAGGACTGGGTCCGGATCATCGGCGGCCTGTGGACGTCGATCCGTCACCGCGAGGTCCGCACGCCCGACCAGCGGCTCGCGTGGCTGCTCGTGCTCGCCACCATCCCGGTCGGGCTGGCCGGCCTGCTGTTCGAAGGGCTGCTGCGCGACTTCCTCGGCAAACCGGTGCCCGCGGCCATCTTCCTCACGCTCAACGGCGGTGTCCTCTACGCCGCCGAGAAGTTCTCGCGCGCGAAACCTGCCGAAGAAGCGGACACCGTGGACTTCTCGAGCGAGGAGACGCTCGTCATGCGCGCGGTCACCGTCGAGGAGCGGACCGACGTCCGGCTGGCGAAGCTGCGCGTGGGCGAGGCGGTGCTGATCGGCGCGGCGCAGATCTTCGCGCTGCTGCCCGGCATCAGCCGCTCGGGCATCACGATGGTCGCCGGCCTGCGCCGCGGCCTGGGGCACGAAGACGCGGCGCGCTTCGCGTTCCTGCTCGCCACGCCGGTGATCCTGGCCGCGGGCGTGCTCAAGATGCCGACGCTGTTCGCGCCGGAGAACCACGCGTCACTCGGCCCGGCGCTCGTCGGCAGCGTCATCGCCGGGATCGCTTCGTACATTTCTGTCCGGTTCCTCACCGGATACTTCGAAACGCGCACTCTGACGCCGTTCGCCATTTACTGCGTGGTCGCCGGAATCGGCAGCCTGATCTTCTTCGCGGTCTGAGGTGCCGCTGACGTTCGACGCCCCGGCGGTCCTGTGCGTGCTCGTCCTCGGCACGCTCTACGTCCGCGCGGCCCGCGGCCGCAGCTTGCCGCCGGGCCGCACGACGGCGTTCCTCGCCGGCCTGGCGACGATCCTGGTCGTCACGTGCTCGCCGCTGGCGGTCTACGACACGACGTACTTCTGGGTCCGCGCGGTCCAGACGGTCACGCTGCTGATGGTCACCCCGCTGCTGCTGGCGCTGGGCGCCCCGATCCGGCTCCTGCTCGACACCGTCCCGGCGCCGTGGCTGCGCCGGCACGGCCGCGGCAAGGTGGCGCGGGCGCTGACGTTCCCGCCGGTCGTCACGCTGACGCTGGTCGTGCCGGTGCTCGTGCTGTACCTGACCCCGCTCTACGACCTGACGCTGCGGTCGCCGGTCGCCGACGGCCTGGTCCGGCTGGCGCTGGTGCTCGCCGGCTTCACGTACTTCTGGACGCGCCTGGGCCTCGACCCGACCCCGCGGCGCGACCCGCACCTGGTGTCGGTCTGGATCGCGTTCACCGAGGTCGTCTTCGACGGCGCGCTCGGCTTGGTCCTGTGGCTCGGCCCGCTGCTGGCGCCCGCGCACTACGCGGCCGCGCACCCCGGCCACGGCCCGGACCCCCGCACCGACCAGGTCATCGGCGCGGGGGTGCTGTGGATCGGCGGTGACGTCGCCGGCCTGCCGTTCGTCGTCGCGTTGTTCGTCCGGTGGGCCCGCGACGACGAACGGCGCGCGAAGCAGATCGACGTCCAGCTGGACGCAGCGCCCGCGACCGGGTTGTGGTGGGAACACGACCCGGCGCTGGCCGAGCGGTTCCGGAACCGGGGTTAGTCGTGGAAAGCGTGTTCCGGCGCCGGGAACTCGCCACGGCGGACGTCTTCCGCGAACGCCGTCGCGGCGTCCTGCAGCACCGTCGCCACGTCGGCGTAGCGCTTGACGAACCGCGGTGCCTTGCCGCGGCGCAGGCCGGCCATGTCCTGCCAGACGAGCACCTGGGCGTCGCAGTCCGGGCCGGCGCCGATGCCGACCGTCGGGATCTTCAGCTCCGCCGTGACGCGCTTCGCGGCTTCGGCGGGCACCATCTCCATCACCACCGCGAACGCCCCGGCCTCCTGCAGGGCCAGCGCGTCGGCGAGCAGCGCGTCCGCTGCTTCGCCGCGCCCCTGCACCCGGTAGCCACCGAGGTTGTGTTCACTCTGCGGGGTGAACCCGATGTGGCCCATCACCGGCACGCCCGCCGACGTCAGCGCCTCGACGTGCGCGGCGAACCGCCGCCCGCCTTCGAGCTTCACGGCGTGCGCGCGGCCCTCCTTCATGAACCGCACCGACGTCTCCAGCGCCTGCTGCGGCGACAGCTGGTAGGACCCGAACGGCAGGTCGGCGACCACGAGGGCGCGTTTGACCGACCGGGTGACGGCCCGCACCAGCGGCAGCAGCTCGTCGACCGTCACCGGCAGCGAGGTGTCGTAGCCGAACACGTTGTTGGCCGCGGAGTCGCCGACGAGCAGCACGGGGATCCCGGCCTCGTCGAACAGCGCGGCGGTGTACATGTCGTACGCGGTGAGCATGGGCCACGGCTCGCCGCGTTCCTTCAGCTCACGCAGGTGGTGCACGCGGACTTTCCGGCCCGAAGCCGGCTTCGTGCCGGGTCCGGTGCCGTAGGGGGCCGCCTCTTCGGCGGGCCCGTTCGCGGGGGCAGACATCGTCGTCGACCGTCCTTCCCTCGAGGCCTCGGTGAGGTCCCCGGGTCGTGGAGCAGGGGCGTCTCAGAGCGTGGCACGCTCACCGGCGGCCCCCCAACCTCGTGGGACCAGCTTCACACCCTCGGGGACTACCCACCGTCAGTCTTCAGGTTGATGTCGGGGGACAACCAACCTGTGTTCACTGACGTCAAGAAGACGGCATGAGCACCGATCGGCCGCGAAAGGCGACGAAAGCAACGATGGGAACCCTCGCGAGCACGCGCCCGCGCCTCCCCCGCTGGAAGGCGAAGGCGGGCGGCATCGTCGCGACCGTGGTCCAGCTGGCCGCGGTGTTTTCGGTGATCCTCCTCTTCACGAACGGCCCGCACGGGCGCCTGCTCAACGGCATCGACATGGCGTTCTCCGGTCTGAGCGTGCCGACCAGCGCGAGCCTGGTCATGGTGCTGCTGCTCGTGGTGCTCGGCGGGGCCCTGCGCCGTCGCAAGGCGGCGGCGCTGTACACGCTGGTGCTGTTCCAGGTCGGCGGCCTGGTGCTCACCCTGGCCCTGCAGGCGACGCTGCTGTGGTCACCCGAACTGCTGACGCTCGGCCCGAAGCAGGTCCGGCACATCCCGGCGCAGCTGTGGGTGCTGACCGTCGCCGACGTCGTCTCGATCGCGCTGATCGTGTTCCTGCTCGCGCTGCGCCCGGCGTTCCCGGCCCGGCTCGCGCCGAGCGCCTGGCGCGACGGCCTGACCATGCTGTTCGGCGGGTTCGCCGTGGTCATCCTGGTCGGCTGGGGGCTCGCGGAAGCGTTTCCCGGGCACCTCGGCGACACGTGGGAGCGCTTCGCCTGGGTCGTGAACCACGCCACCGGCGAAAACCTCCAGCTGCGCCGGATCGGCGTCGGCGAGGGGCCCGTCTGGCTGGACGCCTTCCTCGACCTCAGCGCGACCGCGGTCGCCACCGCGGCGCTGTACCTGCTCTTCCGCGGCGTCCGCAGCCGCCGCTTGCGCACCGACGACGAGGAATTGCGCCTGCGCGAACTCCTGGCCCAGCACGGCGAGGACGACTCCCTCGGCTACTTCGCGACCCGGCGCGACAAGAGCGTCGTCTTCGCGCCGAACGGCCGCGCGGCGGTCACCTACCGCGTGCTCGGCGGCACCAGCGTCGCCAGCGCCGACCCCATCGGCGACCCCGAGGCGTGGCCGGACGCGGTCCGCGCGTGGCTCGACGAGACGCGCACGTACGGCTGGACCCCCGGCGTGCTCGGCGCGAGCGAAAGCGGCGCGAAGGCGTACACCGACGCCGGTCTGCGGGCGCTGGAAATCGGCGACGAAGCCGTCCTCGACGTCCGGGAGTTCAGCCTCGCCGGGCCGGAGCGGCGCTCGGTCCGCCAGGCCGTCAAGCGCATCGAGCGGGCCGGCTACACCTCGCGGGTCCGCCGCCACGGCGAAATCCCCGACGCGGAGATGGCCGACCTGCTGGCCAGGGCCCAGGCCTGGCGCGGCGCCGAGACCGAACGCGGGTTCTCGATGGCGCTGGGCCGGCTCGGCGACGCCAGCGACGGCCGCAGCGTGATGGTCGAGGCCTACGACGCCCGCGGCGACCTGCGCGGCCTGCTCTCGTTCGTCCCGTGGGGCCGTCGCGGCCTCTCGCTGGACCTCATGCGCCGCGACCGCGACGCCGAGAACGGCCTCAACGAGTACATGATCGCCGAGGTCGTCGCGGCCGCGCAGCACCTCGGCGCGCAGCGGATCTCGCTCAACTTCGCGATGTTCCGCGCGGTGTTCTCCGAGGGCGAGCGCATCGGCGCCGGCCCGGTGCTGCGGGCCTGGCGCGGGATCCTGAGCGTCTTCTCGCGCTTCTTCCAGCTCGAGTCGCTGTACCGGTCCAACGCCAAGTACGGCCCGGACTGGGTGCCGCGGTTCCTCTGCTACTCCTCGGCCCGGCGGCTGCCGCGCGTCGGCATCGTCGCGGGCGCCCTCGAAGGGTTCGTCCCGACCGGCCGGGCGCGCTCGCTGCGCCTGGAGACGGTCGGCGACGACTTCGTCGCCCGCGCGAAGGAGATCGAGGAGTCGGCGGCGACGCCGGCCACGAAGCAGCTGCGGCGGCCCGAGCAGGTCCGCGTCCGGATCGCCAAGCTCGGCAAGCTGCGCGAGGCCGGGATCGACCCCTACCCGGTCGGGTTCCGCCGCGACGACCAGATCGGCGAGGTCGTGAAGAAGTTCGGCGGCCTGGCTCCGGACACGGCCACCGGGCACCGGGTCCGGATCGCCGGGCGCGTGCTGAACCTGCGCATCCTCGGCGGGCTGTGCTTCGCCCGCGTCAAGGACTTCAGTGGCGAGATCCAGCTGATGCTGGAAGCGGGGGAGCTCGACCTCGCCCGCTGGCGGACCGGCGTCGACCTCGGCGACCACGTCGGCGTCAGCGGCCAGGTCGTGACGTCGAAGCGGGGCGAGCTCTCGGTGCTCGTCGACGAGTGGACGGTCACCGCGAAGTGCCTGCACCCGTTGCCGGACAAGCGGAAGGGCCTCACCGACCCGGAGACGAGGGTCCGGCAGCGCTACCTCGACCTCGCGGTCAACCCGGACTCGACGAACATGCTCCGGCTGCGCTCCACCGTGGTCCGCGCGGTGCGCGACCGCCTGCACCACGCCGACTACCTCGAAGTCGAGACGCCGATGCTGCAGACGGTGCACGGCGGCGCCAACGCGCGCCCGTTCGTCACCCACATCAACGCCTACGACATGCGGATGTACCTGCGGATCGCGCCCGAGCTGTACCTCAAGCGGCTGTGCGTGGCCGGCGTCGAGCGCGTCTTCGAGCTCAACCGCAACTTCCGCAACGAGGGCGTCGACGCGACGCACAACCCCGAGTTCACGATGCTCGAGGCGTACCAGGCGTACGCGGACTACGACACGATGCGGACGCTGACCCGCGAGCTGGTCCAGCACGCGGCCGAAGCGGCGTACGGCGCCCAGGTCGTGCGCCGTCCGGACGACGCCGGGAAGCTCGTCGAGCACGACATCTCCGGCGACTGGCCGGTGATCCCCGTCCACGAAGCCGTCTCGCGGGTCTTCGGCGAACAGGTCGACTCCGGGACGTCCGTGGCCGAACTGCGCCGCCTGTGCCTGGCCGCCGGCGTGCCGGTGGGGGAGGACCCGAGCCACGGCGACCTCGTGCTCAAGGCGTTCGAGCACCTCGTCGAAGGCGCGACCGTGCTGCCGACCTTCTACACCGACTACCCGACCGACGTCTCGCCGCTGACCCGCCAGCATCGCGAGGACCCGCGGCTGGCCGAACGCTGGGACCTCATCGCGTTCGGCTCCGAGGTCGGCACCGCCTACACCGAGCTGACCGACCCGATCGAGCAGCGGCGGCGGCTGGAGGCGCAGTCCCTGCGCGCGGCCAGCGGCGACGTCGAGGCGATGGAGCTGGACGAGGACTTCCTGCTGGCCTTGGAGCACGGCATGCCGCCGACCGGTGGCCTCGGCCTGGGCGTCGACCGGCTGCTGATGATGCTCACCGGGGCGTCGATCCGCCAGACGGTCCTCTTCCCCTTCGTCCGTCCGCAGTCGTAACGAGCCGTCGTCCCGGTCAGTGTCACACCGCCATGACGCGGGCCTTCGCTTAGTGTGTGCCTCGTGCGCACGGCTCGAATCGCCTCGGCCCTCCTGATGGGGGTGGCCGTCCTCGGGTATTCGGGGTGGCTGCTGGAGTTCTTCTTCCCGACGGGCGTCTCGCCGGTCCACGACCCGGTCGAGGCGCTGCTGGCCGGACCGCCGGTGTTCCGGGTCCTGCTGGCCGTCTCGGGGGTCGCGTTCCTGCTCGCCGGCCCGCCCCTGCACCGCCTCGGCCCGGTCCAGTGGTCGGCGCGGCTCAGCTCCGTTTCGGTCAGCGTGTTCGGCCTGTTCGTGCTGATCCAGGCGGCCTACCCCGAACGCAGCGACCTGATTTCGTCGCTGCTCAACGTCGTCCTGGTGGTCGGCGTGATCAGCCTGATCCTGTGGTGGCCGCCGGGCTGGCGCGCGCTCGCGGTCGCCGGGCTGCTCGTGGTGATGGTGACCTGGCTGGCCGTCGTGCTTTCGCGGCAGTTCGACGCGTACGAGGGTGTCTTCACGCGGCTCCAGCTGGTGGTGCGGGCCGCGCTGTACGGCGTCGGCGGCGCGTACGCCTTCGTCAAGCCCGCGCCCCGGCACGCGCACCGGTAGCGCGATTCCGGTCCGGAATGTCGGTGCCGGATGGCACTATCCGGAGCAGATGTCCCTGTGCGGAAGGAACGACATGGCGGGAAACGTGCGTCCGGTGGCCGACGAGCGTGACGGGCTGCTGAGCTTCCTGGAACAGCAGCGGTACGTGCTGAAGTTGGCGGCACACGGGTTGACGGACGAGCAGGCGAGAGCGGCGTCGACGAAGAGCTCGCTGTCGGTGGGCGGGCTGATCAAGCACGTCGCGGCCACCGAAGACAGCTGGCTGGACACGATCCTGCAGGTGCCGCAGAAGCCGTTCGCGGAGAGCATCGCCGAGTACCAGTCGGCGCACACCCTGCTCCCGGACGAGACGCTGGCGGGCACGCTGGCCCGCTACGACGAGGTCGCGGCGCGGACGGTGGAGGTCATCGGCGGGATCGAGGACCTGGGCCAGGCGGTGCCGGTGCCGAAGGGCGTGCCGTGGTTCCCGAAGGACGTCGACGCCTGGTCGGTCCGGTGGGTCCTGCTGCACCTGATCCAGGAGACGGCCCGCCACGCGGGGCACGCGGACATCATCCGCGAGCACATCGACGGCGGCACGGCGATGCCCCTGATGGCCGCGGCCGAGGGCTGGCCGGAGTCCCCGTTCATCAAGCCCTGGCAGCCTGCTTGAGACCTTTCAGAACAGGGTGGGCTCGTCGGCCAGTGCGCCTTCGATGACCAGCATCCGGCGTTTCGTCTCGACGCCGCCGCGGGCCGAGAAGCCGCCGTCCTTGCCGCCCGCGGCCAGGACGCGGTGGCACGGCACGATGATCGGGAACGGGTTGTGCCCCATCGCCTGCCCGACGGCCTGCGCCGAACCCGGCTGCCCGAGCCGGTGCGCGATGTCGCCGTAGGTCAGCGTCTTGCCCGGCGGGATGCGACGCGCGATCTCGTACGCCCGGCGGTTGAACTCCGGCACCGCCGAGAAGTCCAGCGGGATCGACGCCAGGTCCGGCCGCGTGCCGTTCAGCAAGGCCACGATCCCGTCCACCGCCGCCTGGACCGCGGCCGGCGGCGTCCCCTCGACCGCGTCCGGGAAGCGCTTGAGCAGCCAGGCGCGGGTGCGCGCCTGGCTGCCTTCGGGCAGGGACGTGCCGACCACGACGTCGTCGCGCCACGCGAGCCCGCAGTCCCCGATCGCCGTGCCGAACACCGTGAAGCCCGTCATGCGGTCAGCCTACGACGGAAGAGGGGTACCGCCGCGGCAATTGATCGCTATGTTCGGTTCGGGCGGATCCGGAGGAGGACGTGTGCGGCGACTGATCTTGGTGACGGCGCTTCTGCTCGGCCTGATCGCCACCCCGGCCGCGGCGGATCCCCTGGTGACGCCGCACGTCGTCGTCACGCACCACACGTGGTGGGCCGAGCAGGTGGTCGAGCACAACGGCGGCACCGTCGTCGCGAGCTACCCGCAGATCGGCGTCGTCGTCGCGTACACGGCGAAGGACGACTTCGCCGCGAAGGTCCGTGCGACGCCCGGCATCGACGCCGTCGGCGCGACGCGCACCGCGAAGATCCCGAAGGAGTTCTTCGCGCCCCGCAAGGACGTCCGCTACACCGGCCCGAACTCGCCGAACTCCGGCCAGGTCCCGCCCGAGGGCACCGCGTGGGACGTCCCGGCGCTGCACCTCCCCGAAGCGCACGCGGTCACCGAAGGCAGCAGGCGCACCGTCGTCGGCGTGCTCGACGTCGGCGTCGACGACACCCACCCCGACCTCGCCGGTGCCTTCGACCGCAAGGACTCCGTGTCCTGCCTGTCCGGCTGGGCCGACCGGAGCGCCGGCGCCTGGCGGCCCACGCTCGACGGCCACGGCACGCACGTCGCCGGCACGATCGCGGCCGCCCGCAACGGGTCCGGCGTCGTCGGGGTCGCCCCCGGCGTCCGGATCGCCGCCGTCAAGCTGGCCGAACTCGACGACACCGAGACGGCCGAGAGCATGGTCTGCGGGTTCGTCTGGGCCGCCGAGCACGGGTTCGCCGTGACCAACAACAGTTACCGCTCGATCCCGTGGCGCTACAACTGCGACGACCAGCCGGACCAGGCCGCGGCGAAGCTCGCCGTCGGCCGCGCGGTCGCCTACGCCCAGCGCCGGAACGTCCTCGTCGTGGCGTCGGCCGGCAACGCCGGGATCGACCTCGACACCCGCTCGATCGACCGCGAGAGCCCGGCCGACAGCACCCCGGTGGAGCGCGCGATCAACCCGACCTGCACGCGGCTGCCGCACGAGCTCCCCGGCGTCGTCGGCACCGGCGCGCTCGACGAGAAGCTCGTCAAGGCGAGCTTCTCGAACTACTCGGCGTCGCGGATCAGCGTCGCCGCGCCCGGCGCGCGCGTCTGGTCGACCTGGCCGAACGGCGAATACCGGTCGGCGAGCGGGACGTCGATGGCCGCACCGCACGCGAGCGGCGTCGCCGCCCTGATCGCGAGCGAACACCCGCGCTGGAGCGCCGAGCGCGTCAAGCAGGCCCTGTACGCCACGGCGACCCCGCTGCCGTGCCCGGACGCCGTCTGCCGCGCGATCCCGGCCGGCACGACCTACTACGGCCACGGGATGGTCGATGCGGCGAGCGCCGTCGGCGCGGGATGATGGCGCGGTGCTCGATCACCTCGTCTACGCCGGCCCCGACCTCGCCGCCGCCGTCGCCCGCGTCGCCCAGCTGACCGGGGTCACCCCGGCACCCGGCGGCAGCCACCCCGGCCTCGGCACCGCCAACCACCTCGCCGACCTCGGCGCGGGGATGTACCTGGAGGTGATCGGCCCGGACCCGGCGCAGCCGGAACCCGAGCTGCCCCGCCCGTTCGGCATCGACGACCTCACCGAGCCCGCGCTGGTCGCGTGGGCGGTCCGCACGACCGACCTCGACGCGACGATCGCCCAGGCCCGCGCCCACGGCTTCGACCCGGGCGACGCGCGCGAGATGTCCCGGTCCACCGCCGACGGCGAGACGCTGCGCTGGCGGCTGACCCCGCCGAGCGCGCCGGGCACGCTCCGCCCGTTCCTGATCGACTGGGGCACCACCCCGCACCCGACGACCCGCGGCCTGCCGTCCCTGCCGCTCCTGATGGTGACGGCCACCCACCCGGACCCGGCGTCGGTCCACACGGCGACGGAGGCGCTGGGCCTGGAGTTCCTGGTCCGCCGCACCGAAAAGGCGACCCTCACGGCGGCCCTCCGGACTCCGGAAGGCCGCCAGGTCGCGCTCAGCTGACAGCGGCCCGATCCCCGCCCTTCCCGATGCCGCGAATGACTCATTCGGGACCAGCGAGGTCCCCAATGAGTCATTCGCGACCTTCTGCCGCCGATCCGACTCCGCCGGAAGCGGTCAGGCCTTGCCCTCGCGCCAGAGGTTGGTCATCGGGAGCCGCCGGTCGCGGCCGAAGGCCTTGAACGTGATCTTCGTGCCCGGCGGGTACTGGCGCCGCTTGTACTCGGCCTTGTCGACCATCCGCACGACCCGGTCGATGGTCTCGGCGTCGAACCCGGCCTCGATCAGGTCGGCGTACCCGCGGTCGCCCTCGACGTAGTCGTCGAGGATGTCGTCGAGCAGCGCGTAGTCCGGCAACGAGTCGGTGTCGACCTGCCCCGGCCGCAGCTCGGCCGACGGTGGTTTCGAAATCGAGTTCTCCGGGATCGGCGGGGTCTCGCCGCGCTTGGCCGCCTCGGCGTTGCGCCAGCGGGCCAGCTGCCACACGTGCGTCTTGAAGACGTCCTTGATCGGCGCGAACGCCCCGACCGCGTCCCCGTAGATCGTCGAGTACCCGACCGCCAGCTCGGTCTTGTTGCCGGTGGCCAGCACCAGGTGACCGTCCTGGTTGGACAGTGCCATCAGCAGCATGCCCCGCGTCCGCGCCTGGATGTTCTCCTCGGCCAGCCCGGTCAGCGAAAGCTGCTCGACGTACACGCGGACCATGTCCTCGACCGGCTCGACGCGGTAGTGCGCCCCGATCCGCCGGGCCAGGTCGGCGGCGTCGTCCTTCGAGTGGCCCGAGGAGTACTTCGACGGCATCGAGACGCCGTAGACGTTGTGGCCGCCCAGCGCGTCCGCCGCCAGCGACGCGCAGACCGCCGAGTCGATGCCGCCGGAGAAGCCGAACGTCACCGACGAGAAGCCGTTCTTGTGCACGTAGTCGCGCAGCCCGACGACCAGCGCGTGCCACACCTCGGCCTCGTCCGACAGCGGCTCGCTGATCACCGGCTCGGCCGTCGGCTCGTACGACGGCAGCGGTTCTTCGCTGAGCACCCGGCGCCGGACGTGCAGGCCTTCGAGCTCGCCGTCGCCGGCGTGCCCGCCCGCGGTGAGGTCCATGTCCAGCACGAGCAGGTGCTCGACGAACTGCGGCGCGCGCGCCACGACCGAGCCGTCCGCGGCGACGACGAGCGAGTCACCGTCGAAGACCAGGTCGTCCTGGCCGCCGACCTGGTTGGTGTAGACCAGCGGCGCGCCCGCTTCGGCGGCGCGGCGGGCGATCAGCGGCAGCCGCTGCTCGTCCTTCGAGCGTTCGTACGGCGACGCGTTCGGCGCCACGACGAGGTCGACACCGGCCCGGCCGAGTGCCGAGATCGGGCCGCCGTCCTGCCAGATGTCCTCGCAGATGACCATGCCGATGTCGAGCCCGTGGAACCGGACGACGTCGAGCGTGGTGCCCGGCTTGAACCAGCGGTGCTCGTCGAACACGCCGTAGTTGGGGAGGTGGTGCTTGAACTGCCGCGCGACGACCTCGCCGCGGTAGAGCGCCGCCGCCGCGTCGCGCGGGCCGGCCTCGTCGACGTCGAGGTAGCCGATGTAGGTCAGCACTTCGCCGCACCCGGCTTCGTCGAGGCGGCGCGCCAGCGACTCGACGCCCTGGCGGGAGGCCTCGGCGAAGGTGCGGCGCAGCGCGAGGTCCTCGACCGGGTAGCCGGTCAGGGACATTTCGGGGAAGACCACCACGTGGGCGCCGGCTTCGGCGGCCCGGCGGGTCCAGTCGACGTGCCGGTCGGCGTTGCCGTCGAGGTCGCCGACGGTGGGGTTGACCTGGGCGAGCGCGATGCGCAGTTGCGGCATGCCGCCATTCTGTCCCACGGCCACCCGGGAGGCCGAGCGAATGTGGGCGAACCGTCCGTGCCCCAGCCGGTCGTGAGTGTTTAGGACGGTTCTAACCGTCCTAAACACTCACGACAGCGTCACTTGCGCTTGATCATGCTCCGGACCTTCTTGATGGTCTGCTCGAAGTCCGAATCGAACGGGTTGTCGTGGACCAGGTACGTCCACGTCGTGTTCGCCCGCCGGACGCCCGCCTCGCCGAGGTCGATGCCCTCGTCGGTCAGCTCGGCCTCTTCGAGGGTCTTCGCCGCCCGCGAGTCGGCCTCGCCGATGATCTTGTGGAACTCCGGGATCGCCGCGCGGTGGAACTCGTCCAGCGGCGTCTCGCGCGCCAACGCCCGCAGGTGGATGCTCTCGCGGACGTCGGTCAGGTACGCCAGGTGGTCCGACCAGAGCTGGTCGATGTGGAACAGCAGCACCTCGCGGCACATCTGCTCCAGCTTCTCCTGGTCGTCGAGCTTCTCCTTCAGCTCGCCGAACTTCTCCGGGTGCGCCTTCTCCATCGCCTCCGCCGCGTACGCGGTGCGAAGCACCTTGTCGCGGTGGGTCAGCAGGTCACGCCGCTGCCGCTCGATCAGCCGCGTGTAGCGCCAGGTGTTGCGGTGGATCTCGAGGTCGACGCCCTCGGCGACGCGCTGGGCGTGGTTGAGCTGCCGCAGCGCCGCGCCGTCGGTGATCTCGCCGGTCTCTTCGTCGTCGACGATGCCCTCGGGCACGTCCGGCGCGTTCGACAGCACGAGCTCGTCGTTCAGGCTCGCGAAGAAGATCGCGCTGCCCGGGTCGCCCTGGCGGCCGGAGCGGCCGCGCAGCTGGCCGTCGAGCCGGCTCGACGGGTACCGCGCGGTGCCGATGACGTGCAGGCCGCCCAGCTCGACGACCTCTTCGCGGGTCGCGCCGTCGGTGCCGCCCAGCCGGATGTCGGTACCGCGGCCCGCCATCTGCGTGGACACGGTGACCGCGCCCTTCTTGCCGGCTTCGGCGATGATCGCGGCCTCTTCGGCGTCGTTGCGCGCGTTGAGCACGACGCACTCGAGGTCGACCTTCGCCAGCTTCTCGGCCAGCTCTTCGGACTCGGCGACGTCCTGGGTGCCGACGAGGATCGGCCGCCCGGTCTCGTGGACCGTCCGGATCTCCTCCTCGATCGCCCGCAGCTTCTGCGACGGCGACGCGAAGACGCGGTCTTCCAGGTCCTCGCGGACGTTCGGGGTGTTCGGCGGGATGACCGCGACCTCGAGCTCGTAGAACTCGCGCAGCTGCTCGGCGACGGCGACCGCGGTCCCGGTCATGCCCGCGACCTCGGGGTAGCGCGCCAGCAGCGCCTGGACGGTGATCGAGTCCAGGATCTCGCCGCGGTCGGTCGCGGTGACCTGCTCCTTCGCCTCGACGGCCGCCTGCAGGCCGTCCGGCCAGCGCTGCAGCTCGGCGACGCGGCCGCGGGCGGCGTTGATGAGCTGCACCTTGCCGTCTCGGACCAGGTAGTCGACGTCGCGGGTGAGCAGCGCGTGCGCGTGCAGCGCGACGTTCACCGCGGGGAGCCGGTCGGACGCCGTCTCGCCGTAGAGGTCGTCGACCTCCAGGCCGAGCGACTTCGCGACGACGGACGCGCCGGCGTCGGTCAGCCAGGCGTTGCGGCCCTCGCTGTCGGTTTCGTAGTGCAGGTTGAGCCGCAGCCGCCGGACGACCTTCGCGACCTCTTCGTCGGCGTCGGTGTGGTCGATCGAGCCGGCCATCACCAACGGGACGCGGGCCTCGTCGACCAGCACCGAGTCCGCCTCGTCGACGATCGCGACCTCGGGTTCGGGCTGGACGAGGTCGTCCACGCTGGTGACCAGGCGGTCGCGCAGCACGTCGAAGCCGATCTCGGCGACGGCGCCGTAGGTGACGTCCTTGGCGTAGGCGACCTTGCGCTCCTCGCGCGAGTGCGCGGGCTCGACCCAGCCGACCGACACGCCGAGCAGGGCGTACACCGGGCCCATCCACTCGGCGTCGCGGCGGGCCAGGTAGTCGTTGACCGTGACGACGTGCGCGCGCTTCCCGCGGATCGCGTAGCCGGCCGCGGCCAGCGCACCGGCGAGCGTCTTGCCCTCACCGGTCTCCATCTGGACGACGTGCTTGCTGAGCAGGCCCATCGTGCCGAGGATCTGGACGTCGAACGCACGCTCGCCGAGCGCGCGCCGGGCGGCCTCGCGACCGAGCGCGCAGATCTCGATCAGGTGGTTGTCGCCGAACGCGGTGTCCTTCAGCTTCTCGCGGAGTTCGCCCGCCCGCTCGGTCAGCTCTTCGTCGGAGAGCTTCTCGAGCTCGGGTTCGAGCTTCTCGACCGCGGGCAGCAGTGCTTCGTAGCGGGTCAGCTCGACGCTGCCCGGCCGCTGGATGATCCGGCGGAGCTTCTTGCCCACCCGGCTGATCAGTGCTGCCACCCCTGGTCTCCCGTTCTCTCTCGCTCGACCGGCCTTCCACCACCCAACGCGACGGTGGTGCGTTCGAGTTCCGCGGCCGGATGGGACGATCCAACCGTGTTCCCTCATCCCAGCGCCAGGTCCGGTCGTCGCCGGATCACCGCAATTGCGACATCCGTGCTGATCGCGGCCTCGCTGGCCGCCTGCACGTCCTCCGGAAAGCCGGCGCCGGTCGCGCCGACGACGGAGTCGCACCCGCCGTCCGGGCCGGTGCCGGCCGGGCTGGAGCGGTTCTACGGCCAGAGCCTGTCCTGGGCCGACTGCGCACCTTACGCGACGTCGGAGGACTCGCGGTCGGCCTTCCAGGCGAAAGACGTCCAGTGCGCGCGGCTGACCGTGCCGCTGGACTACGCGAAGCCGGCGGGGGAGACCATCACGCTGGGCTTGCTCCGGCACAAGGCGTCCGACGAGGGCTCCCGGATCGGGTCGCTCGTGGTCAACCCGGGCGGCCCCGGCGCCTCCGGCATGGTCGCGGCCGCCGGGCTGGTCAAGCCGACGGCGAGCACCGGCCTCGGCAAGCGCTTCGACCTGGTCGGCTTCGACCCGCGCGGCATCGGCGCGAGCCAGCCGGCCATCCACTGCCTGACCGACTCCGAGCGCGACGCCGACCGCGCCGACGACAGCGAGACCGACGGCTCGCCCGCCGGGGTGCTCAAGCAGGAAGCGCAGGAAAAGGACTTCGCCGCGAAGTGCGCCCAGCGCACCGACGACGGCGCCGGGATGCTCGCGAACGTCGGCACCCGGGACGTCGTGAAGGACCTGGACGTCCTCCGCTCGGTCCTCGGCGACGAAAAGTTGACCTATTTGGGCTACTCCTACGGCACCCGGATCGGGTCGGCCTACGCCGAAGCGTTCCCGAAGAACGTCCGCGCGATGATCCTCGACGGCGCCGTCGACCCCGAGCAGGACGCCGTCGAGTCGCTGGTCGCGCAGGGCCAGGGCTTCGGGACGGCGTTCACCGAGTTCGCCAAGTGGTGCACCGCCCAGCAGGACTGCGCGCTCGGCGGGGACGCGGGCGCCGCGGTCACGGCGTTCCAGAACCTGGTCCGCCCGCTGATCGACTTCCCGGTGCCCGTCGGCGACGGCCGCAAGCTCTCCTACGAGGACGCCACCACCGGCGTCATCCAGGCGCTCTACCAGCAGAGCCTCTGGGACACCCTCAACTCCGGCCTCAACGAGCTGAAGCAGCATCGCGGCGCGACGCTGGAGAAGCTGGCGGACATCTACAACGAGCGTGACTCCACCGGCAAGTACGGCACCACGCAGGACGCCTTCACCGCGGTCCGCTGCGTCGACGACCCGCGCGTCACGGACCCGCAGGTCATCCTGAAGGCGCAGGAGGAGTACGTGAAGGTGGCGCCGTTCCTCGACGACGGCCGCCCGGCTTCGGCGGCCCGCGACGCCTGCGCGTTCTGGCCGGTGCCGAACACCTCCGAGCCGCACGTGCCGAACGTCGAGGGCCTGGCGAAGACGCTGGTCATCTCGACGACCAACGACCCGGCGACGCCGTACCAGGCCGGCGTCAACCTCGCGAAGGGCCTGAAGGGCGCGCTGCTGACCTTCGAGGGCACCCAGCACACGGTGTTCCTCCAGGGCGTGAAGTGCGTGGACGAGGCGGGCGTGGACTACCTCGTCGACGGCACGGTGCCGCCGGACGGGACCCGGTGCTCCGGGCAGTAGGCGCCGTCGCGCTGGCGGTGCTGCTGGCGGCGTGCACGAGTGCTCCGGCACCCGTGCCGCTGCCACCACCACCTCCTGACCTGGGGAAGTTCACGTCGCAGCAGCTCACCTGGACCCCGTGCGGGCAGGCGCTGGACTGCGCGCACCTGACCGTTCCGCTGGACTACGCGGCGCCGGACGGCAAGACCGTCACGGTCGGCCTGCTGAGGCACAAGGCGGCGAAGCAGCGGATCGGCTCGCTGGTCGTCAACCCCGGTGGGCCGGGCGGTTCGGGGACGGCGACGGCGGCGGCGCTGGCGAAGACCCCCGCCGCCGCGCCCCTGCTGGACCGGTTCGACCTGGTCGGCTTCGACCCGCGGGGCGTCGGCACCAGCGAGCCGCGGATCACCTGCCGCACCGACGCCGAGCAGGACGCGGACCGCGCGTCGGATATCGAGAGCGACGCGTCGCCCGATGGGGTGAAAAAGCAGCTCGCCGAGACGACCGCGTACGGCGCGAAGTGCGTCGAAGCGACGAAGTACGGCAAAGAGTTCCTCGCCAACGCCGGCACCCGGGACGTCGTCCGCGACCTCGACGTCCTCCGCGCGGTGCTCGGCGACGAGAAGCTCACCTATCTCGGCTATTCGTACGGGACGCAGATCGGCGCGGCCTACGCCGAGGCGTACCCGCGCAACGTCCGCGCGTTGCTGCTCGACGGGGCCGTCGACCCCGCGCAGGGCCTGGTGGACTCGCTGGTCACGCAGGCCGCGGGCTTCCAGGACGCCCTGAACGAGTTCACGAAGTGGTGCACGTGCCCGTTCGCCGGCAGCACGGAAGCGTTCCAGCGGCTCGTGCGCCCGCTGGTCGCGAAGCCCCTCCCGGCGGGGACCCGGAAGCTGTCGTTCGAGGACTCGATCACGGGCACGTTCGGCGGGCTCTACTCCCGCGGCGACTGGCCCGCGTTGAAGGCCGCGCTCGCGCAGGTGGCCCAGGGCAACGGCCGGACGCTGCTGGCCTTCGCCGACGACTACTACCAGCGCGACCCGGAAGGCCACTACAGCGGCGCGATCGACGCGTACTTCGCCGTCCGCTGCGTCGACCACACCCGCGTGACCGACCGGGCCGAGATCGACCGCGCGCACGGGGAGATGCTGGCCGGCGCGCCCTTCCTGGCCGGCGGCACGCCGGACACGAGCGAACTCGACATCTGCTCGACCTGGCCGGTCCCGCCGACGTCGGCCGAACACACGCCGCGCGCCCCCGGCCTGCCGAAACCCCTGGTCGTGTCGACCACGCACGACCCGGCCACGCCGTACCGGCAGGGCGTCGACCTCGCCAGGGACCTCGACGGCGTCCTGCTCACCCACGAAGGCGTCCAGCACACGGTGTTCCTGCAGGGCAACGTGTGCGTGGACCGCGCGGGCATCGCGTACCTGATCGGCGGCACCGCCGCGACCACCCGCTGCTAGCCGAGGTCGACCGGCTCGTTCTGCCTGGTCAGCGACAGTTCGATCATCACGGGGCTGAGGTGGTCCCCGGCCGGCGGGATCTGCGCCCACAGGCGGGTGAACCGCCGCGGCCCGTCGACCGAAACCCATACCTTGACGACGACGTCCTCGGTGACCTGCGGCAGCACGCCGTGCGCGACGGCCGCGGGCACCTTGCCGCCGACGCGCAGGGCCGCGGCGCCGTCGACGTTCTCCTTGCCCTCGGTCTTGGCGTCGGTCACGCCGTCGAGGAGCCGCTTCAGCCCGGCGGACGGGCCGAGGAACGCGCCCACGGTGTACATCTCCGGCAGGGGCCCGACCTCGGGCTCCGTCGTGACGTCGTCCTTGCGGACGGTGAACCGCAACTTCGTGTGCCCGTCCCCGTCCTGGACGTCGGCCGTGCCGGTCGCCCCGCCGCCTTCGTCGAGGGTCGCGTCGCCCTCGATCTGCCGGAGCGGGAAGCCGGGGAGCACGCCGTTGACGCCGGCCGCGAAGTGCACGCTGCGGACCGCGGCGAACGACGTCGCGGCGTCGCGGACCAGGTCGGCGCCCGCGGGGAAGGGCCCTCGCGTGTCCGGTGATCCGGTACAGCCGGCGGTCAGCAGGAGCACGAGCAGAAGGGCGGCGCGGGGCATGCCGAGAGGGTAGCCGTGGCCCGATCCTTGCGGATGATGTCCTCCCGGCCACTTTCGACGTCACGCGCGCGCGGAGAGACTGCCTAGGTGACTGTTGAGACCCGTCCCGCCCCGAAGCTGCACCGCGCCTGGCCGATCGCCGGTGCCGCCTTCGTCGCGCTGCTGGCTTCCGCCGGCTTCCGCGCCGCCCCCGGCGTCCTCATCGACCCGCTGCACCAGGAGTTCGGCTGGTCGACGGCGACGATCAGCTCGGCCGTCTCGGTCAACCTGGTGCTCTTCGGCCTCTTCGCGCCCTTCGCGGCCGCGTTGATGGAACGCTTCGGCATCCGCCGCGTGTCGGCGACGGCGTTGTTCGTCATCGCCCTCGGCGCGGGCGGCACGGTGTTCATGACCGCGAGCTGGCAGCTCATCCTGTGCTGGGGCGTCCTGGTCGGCCTGGGCACCGGCTCGATGGCGATGGGCTTCGCGGCGATGGTCGCCGCCCGCTGGTTCGTCCGCAGCCGCGGCGTCGTGACGGGCGTCCTGACCGCGGCGGGCGCCACCGGCCAGCTGATCTTCCTCCCGCTCATCGCGAACCTCGCGGTGACCTCGGGCTGGCGGACGGCGTCACTGGTCATCGCGATCGCGGCGCTCGCCGTCGTCCCGGTGGTCCTGCTGGTCATCCGCGACCACCCGGCCGACATCGGCACCACGGCGTACGGCGCGCCGTCCGACGCGGAGGTCACCCGCCCGGCCCCGACGACCGGCTCGGTCCGCCGGGCGCTCTCGGTGCTGCGCCAAGCCGCCCGCACCCGTACGTTCTGGCTGCTCGCCGCCGGTTTCGCGATCTGCGGAGCGACGACGAACGGCCTGGTCGGCACCCACTTCGTCCCGGCGGCCCACGACCACGGCATGCCCCAGACGACCGCGGCGGGCCTGCTGGCCCTGGTCGGCGTCTTCGACGTCGTCGGCACCATCTTTTCGGGCTGGCTCACCGACCGCGTCGACCCGCGGCTCCTGCTCGGCGTGTACTACGCGCTGCGCGGGCTGTCGCTGGCCCTGCTGCCGCAGCTGTTCACGGACTCGGTCCAGCCGAGCATGTGGGCGTTCATCCTGTTCTACGGCCTCGACTGGGTGGCCACGGTTCCCCCGACGGTGGCGCTCTGCGTCCGCGCCTTCGGCGACGCGGGCCCGATCGTGTTCGGCTGGGTCTTCGCGAGCCACCAGCTGGGCGCGGCGTTCGCGGCCTCGGCGGCCGGCCTGGTCCGCGACCAGCTGGGCAACTACAACGTGGCCTGGTACTCGGCGGCGGTCCTGGCGGTGCTGGCGTCGGCGGCGTCACTGGCCATCACCCGCGCGAAGAAGCCCGTTCCGGTGCTCGCGAGCTGACTTCGTCACCCTCGGCGCGTCGTGAAACATCCCGTTAACACGCTGTCGTTAGGGTGCGGCCATGGATCGCCAGCAGGAATTCGTGCTCCGCACGCTCGAGGAGCGCGACATCCGTTTCGTCCGTCTCTGGTTCACCGATGTGCTGGGGTTCCTCAAGTCCGTCGCGGTCGCGCCCGCCGAGCTCGAGGGCGCTTTCACCGAGGGAATCGGGTTCGACGGCTCCGCCATCGAGGGCTTCGCGCGCGTCTACGAATCGGACATGGTCGCCAAACCGGACCCGGCCACCTTCCAGGTCCTGCCGTGGGAGACCCCGGACGGCGGCCCGTACTCGGCGCGCATGTTCTGCGACATCGCGATGCCGGACGGCTCGCCGTCGTGGGCCGACCCGCGGCACGTCCTCCGGCGTCAGCTGTCGAAGGCCGCCGAAGCGGGCTTCACCTGCTACGTGCACCCCGAGATCGAGTTCTTCCTCCTCGCCAACCTGCCCGACGACGGCAGCGAGCCGGAGCCCGCCGACAACGGCGGCTACTTCGACCAGGCCAGCCACGCGACGGCGACGCACTTCCGGCGGCACGCCATCGAGACCCTCGAGGCGATGGGCATCTCGGTCGAGTTCAGCCACCACGAAGGGGCACCGGGCCAGCAGGAAATCGACCTCCGTTACGCCGATGCGCTGACGATGGCCGACAACGTGATGACGTTCCGCTACGTCGTCAAGGAGGTCGCGCTGACCCAGGGCGTGCGCGCGACGTTCATGCCGAAGCCGTTCACGGACCAGCCCGGCTCGGGCATGCACACCCACATCAGCCTGTTCGAAGGCGATCGCAACGCCTTCTACGACGCCGAGGACCCGCACGAGCTGTCGGACACCGGCAAGGCGTTCGTCGCGGGCCTGCTGCACCACGCCAAGGAGATCTCCGCGGTCACCAACCAGTGGGTGAACTCCTACAAACGCCTGATCAGCGGCAGTGAAGCGCCGACGACGGTTTCGTGGGGCCGGGCGAACCGCTCCGCGCTCGTCCGCGTCCCGATGTATTCACCCGGAAAGGCGTCATCCCGGCGGGTGGAGATCCGTACGCTGGACTCGGCGTGCAACCCGTACCTGGCGTACTCGGTCATCCTGGCCGCCGGGCTGAAGGGGATCGAGAAGGGCTACGAGCTGCCGCCGCCGGCCGAGGACAACATCTGGCAGCTGAGCGACTCCGAGCGGCGCGCCGCCGGGTACTCGCAGCTGCCGCAGAACCTGGGGGAGGCGCTGGCGGAGATGGAGAAGTCCGAACTCCTGCCGGAAGCGCTCGGCGAGCACGTCTACGACTTCTTCCTCCGGAACAAGCGCGTGGAGTGGGACAACTACCGCAGCGCGGTCACCCCGTACGAACTCCGAACGCTCCTCCCGGTGCTCTGATGGGGCGGCGGCCGGTGTTCCTCGCGATCCTGGCCGCCGCACTCGTGCTTGTCACGGGCACACCCGCGACAGCGGCGCCCGCCCGCTTCGACCTCGACTCGGCCGACATCCCGGCACTGCAGGCGCGGATGGCGTCCGGCCGGCTCACCGCGGTGGGCCTGACCGGCAGTTACCTCGACCGGATCCACCGGATCGACGGCAGGGTCAACGCGGTCCTCGCGCTCAACCCGGCGGCCCTGAGCCAGGCCGCGGCGAGTGACGCCCGGCGTCGCGCGCACCGCCTGCGCGGCCCCCTCGACGGCATCCCGGTGCTGGTCAAGGACAACGTCGACACCCGCGACCAGTGGACGACGGCGGGCTCGCGGGCCCTGCGCAGCCTCCCGGCGAAGGACGCCACGCTGATCACCCGGTTGCGGGACGCCGGAGCGGTGATCCTCGGCAAGGCGAACCTGTCCGAATGGGCGAACTTCCGCGCCGCGAAACCGACGTCGGGCTGGTCGGGCGTGGGTGGTCAGACGAACAACCCGTACGTGCTGGACCGCAACCCGTGCGGGTCGTCCGCCGGGTCCGCGGCCGGCGTCGCCGCGTCGCTGGCCCAGGTCGCGATCGGCTCGGAGACCGACGGCTCGATCGTGTGCCCGGCCGGGATGACCGCGACGGTCGGTCACAAACCCAGCCTCGGCCTGGTCAGCCGCACCGGCGTGGTGCCGATCTCCGCCGAGCAGGACACCGCCGGGCCGATCGCCCGCAACGTCGTCGACGTCGCGCTGACGCTGTCGGTCCTGCAGGGGCGGGACCCCGCGGATCCCGCGACGGCGCAGTACCCGAAGTCGCAGCCGACGGACTACGCGAAGCTGCTGAAGCCGGGCGTCCTGCGCGGCGCGCGGATCGGCCTCTGGCGGCTGCCGGTGCTCGGCCGCGAGACCGACGCGGTCATGACGTCCGCCCGGAATTCCCTGGTCAAGGCAGGTGCGACGGTCGTCGAAGTGACTCCGCCGTACCAGGCCCGGCTCGGCGAACTGGAGTTCCCGGCGCTGCTCACGGAGTTCCACCGGGACATCGACAAGTACCTGGCCACCCGTCCGCGCGGGCCGCGGAACCTGGCCGAGCTGATCGCCTACAACCGGGCGGACCCGCTGGAGCGGACGTGCTTCGCCGGGCAGGAGCTGTTCGAGCAGGCGCTGGCCGCGCCGCCGCCGACCGACCCGGGCTACCTCGCCGGCCGGGCGGAGCTCTCGGATCTTGCCCGCCGCTCCCTCGACGAGACGCTGGCGAAGTACCGCCTGGACGCGATCGCGTCGCCGACGAACCCGCCGGCGTGGCCGACCGACTGCGCGGTGGGCGACAACGACGTGATCCCGTCGTCGACCCCGGCCGCGGTGGCGGGCTACCCGGACGTGACCGTGCCCGCGGGGTTTGCCGGCGCCCTCCCGGTGGGTATCTCATTCATGGGTGCCCGGTGGTCGGACGCCCGGATGCTCGGTCTCGCGGCCGACTTCGAACGGGCCGCGCCGGCGCGGGTCCCGCCGCGCTACCTGCCGACGTCGCCGTCGTAGGCGGGCGGACACGCTCTGACCTGCGGCAATGGCGTTAAGTGACCCCCCTGTTTTGGGGCGGTTCCAGGGCATGTAATCTTCTCTTCGTCGCCAGGAACACCGGGTCACACCGGGGCCGCAAGCCCCGGAGACCAGGCCGGGACGAGCGGGTTGACACCGCGGATCGGACCGGGTAATGTTCAGCGTCGGCCCACGAGCGGCCGCCGATTCCCTACGACTAACATCGTGGGATGAGGCATGCTCGACCAAAAGCTTGTGAATATCGCTTGGAACAACTGCCGAGGATATAGCCGCTGATAAGGCGGTGAATCCAGAGTGTGTTGCTTGAGAACTCAACAGTGTGCTAGTGAACTAAGCCAGTAGAGCTTATATATGAAACCTCGTATGAGGTTCCTTTGAGAGCAAGTAACATTTGCCTCGATTAAACTATTCATTGTTGGAGAGTTTGATCCTGGCTCAGGACGAACGCTGGCGGCGTGCTTAACACATGCAAGTCGAACGCTGAACCACCTTCGGGTGGGGATGAGTGGCGAACGG